>NZ_JBQEPR010000008.1:0-232193 GCF_052045895.1 Ralstonia sp. 22111
TAAGGTGTCCGTTTCGATTGACCGCTTAAGCCTAAGCACGCCGCCCCCCGCCGCCGATTAGGTTCGGGAGCTTGCCGCCACGCGCGCCTTGAAGAAGCGCATATGCTTCATCTGAGCACCTTTCGCGCGGGACGTGTACGAGCACCAGGCGGGCAAACTCGGGCAGGCCCATCAACATGGTCGAAATGCGCGCGACATATCCGGAGCCGAGCTCAAGTTTGAACCACCCCATGTCTCGCGAGTAGCGCACGGTCCTCACTTCAGACCAAGCAAAGGTGCGGCGCGCCCCGAACATTTCCCCGTAGTCCATGCCGGAGTGGGAAACACGGTGGCGGCTCAAGTAGAAGCCCAAAATCAAGGGCATCGAAGCGATGGCAAATGCGCAAAAGAGCAGCGTCGTTCCGAGAGTGCTTGTGCTGTTCTTTCCTACTGTAATGGAGACGACCGCAAGGCCAAAAAAGAAGACGGCAGACACAACCCCGATAATAAGGATTGAAGTTGGTTGAACGAGAACGCCTGCTTGATATGGCGGGCGCGCACGGGAGCGGCTGCGAGATACCCAGCCCATCACCAAAGCCATGCCCACGACCCAAACGAGCCACTTGATGGCGGAAGCCAAAACGTGAGTTGACACTAGACCTCCTCCTGAAGCCTCAATGCAGCGCTGTGTGGGAGAGTGCGGCCGAGACGCGCGCGATCGGCTTCACCGTAGCATCGGACCGTGGCGGATGCCACACTTGCGAAGTGGGGTGCAGTACTCAAACATGGAGCCTTAGGTGATATGGCAGGCTGGAAGCACTTCGCGATACTCGTCTCGTTGTTGACGTTTGGGTTCGCAAATATCTTCATTCTGTTTGGGGGGCTGGTGTACGGATACGCCCTTCGAAACGTGCTCTTTCTCGGCTCCGCCGGATTCTTTCTGGGTGCAATCGGCGCGCCAGAAATTGAGCCAAAGTTGTTTCGATTCCCACGGCTTTGGCAGATTTTCTTCTCGATGCTTGGCTGCGTTCTTGTCGCAGTACATCTTCAGGCAGGTGCGCTCGGCTATTCCATTGCCGTGGTTGTGGGCCTGGCGCTTCGCTACCTGGCGCCTTTTTGGGTTGGTCACGTTCACCTCCCATGACTCATATCGGGGCGCCGAGCGTCCGCTACTGGCCGGAAACGGACGATGGAGGTTTCGCTATCCACCGGTTGCTGTCGACTCGCAGCGGCACTAGCCGCAATGGAAAGCGGACAGTCAGAAACTAGGTAAGTGGACTGCCACACCCAAGCGGCGGAGGAAGCTGAGGTGGGTGTTCGGCAGGTTCGCCTAAGTGGATTGTTGGGCAGATTTTGCCGTCGAGCTATTTTGCGCATTATCTTGCACTGAAGATAAGCAATCCAGTGAGGATGACTAAAATTGTTACGGCTATTTTGAAGCCCAGGCTCCACGCGCCGCGAAATCCCTGAGTCGTTGTGGAAATAGTTACGGCTTTCCGAGGGATTAGCTTCCCGGTGGACTGACTAATAAAGCATACAGAAAAAAATAAAACAAATAGCGCTGAAAATAAAACCATATGATTGTAGCGCGCGGCCCATGCGAGCAATATAACAATAGCAATCAAAAGTGTCGTGACGCCAATTAAAAATCTTCTCGGAATTTTCACGAAACATAGGCCGCCGCATGCGGGGCAGCAAATGCGAGCAGGCATGAGGAGGCGGCGAAAGTAATGAATAGATTCACCGCAATGAGGACAAGCGCTCGGATTCGATGGCATCACTTTGGGGCGCAGAAGAATTTTGAAGTGGGGAAATTTCTATCTGGCGGGCATCGTGCCGCAATTCAATTTGAATAGCAAGCGAGCCATTTTTCTAATGGAAACTGAGTGCTAACAGTTATTAGATGGACGCCGGGAAATCGCCTGGGACGTCCGCTATCGCGACCAATCATCAATGGCCGGTTGTGGCCGGTAGTGGCCAGTCAAACTTCTACGAAACAACCATTCGCGCCGACTATGAGGCAGTTCGACTAGCGCGGATGGTTACAGCTCCAGCACCCAGAGGCTATCCAGTACGGCCGCTTCTCGGGGCAAGGCCGCGAATGATATCGAGGCGGTTCGCAGGGGCATCCTCCGCAAGGAAAGCAGGAATAGTGTGTGGGTCACGCTTCGGTCTCCGTAGAAAGGCGACCGGCCACTCGGTGATGCGCTCCTCACGAACATGTACGTACTTTCCAGGTTCGGGCTCGTCGATATATTCTCGTTGCAGAACGAGGGCCAGCGGCTCTTCCGCGCCGACGCTTGTGCGAAAAAACGCTTCCGCGTCTTCATAACTACCGAAAGCGTAGTAGTAATCCGACCCATCCGCCTCGTCTGGCGCACCACGTTCCGGATGACACCACACCCGATATTCAAGGACGGCGTCCCAAACGAATCCACCGCCGGCCTTGGCCCCGGCAGGATATTCGCCGACCTTTGACAAATTCAGTACAGGCGGAAAATTCACGATAGAGGTCTCGCGCAATCTGATAGTCGATAGCATGACATGTCGCCGCTATGTCAATCGCCGCTCATGGAAGTCAACCGCCGGTTGAGGTCGATCGAATTAGGGTGTCCAAATGGACGTTCAATCTATGCAGTGAAAATGCACACGTCGCGCTCGAAGTCGGCATTCAGCTTGGGGATCCCAGCTGCGCTACGAATGGATGCCACCAAGTCTACAGAAGCAGGCGCCGCGGGCGTGGCAATCCGAACATAAGCCCGCCGACTATCGTCCCAGTCGTAAACATAGAGCCCCACGGCAGCGTAGCTCTGCCAGACCTCGTTCGTTCCCCAATTTGCAACTTCGATGTGACTGCCCAATGCGTCGTGAACATCCACGGACGCGAGAGCCTCAGGCGGAACTGGGCCTTCCCCACCCGTTGCAACAAGTGCAATACGGCCCTTCTGATCGGTGCAGAACCAGTCGAACTCCCTGCCTCGGACGTCGGTCATGACAACGGCTCCCCCTTTCTTTGCGGCGTCAGCGTATCCGCACATTATCAGCAGAAACGGCGCGGCACCTCCGAGAAATGGGTACGGTCGAGCGCGTCGAGCTGGTCGGTAAGCCGCCGGTTTGCACGTAACTGCAGCCCGCCGTATACTCGGCCGGTCGCCGGAAACACCGGCACACGGGCTTGGCGGCCCGGGATACTCGGGCGCACATTAGCCGCGCTTGCTTTCACGCGCGGCTTTTTGTTTGCGCACGTCTGGCACTCCCATGGGCGGGCCGGATAGGAGGGCTTCGGCCCTGCCGGTTCCTGAGTTCCGGTCCGCCAACCTGTTCGGTTCCGCCCCACCTCGCTTGGCGGCGAGGCGGCGGTCTACTCACCGCAACTCAGGGATCTGCTATGACTGGAAATCTCAGCAGCGCGTCCGCGCTCGCCTTCACCCCAAACACCTTTAATTTCGAATCGCACGCGGTGCGCGTTGTCATGCGCGACGACGAGCCGTGGTTTGTCGCGACCGACATCTGCGACGCGCTCAACATTCAAAACGCCTCCCAAGTCATTGCCCGGCTTGATCAAGATGAACGGTCTATGTTCAACATAGGTCGTCAGGGCGCAGCCCATATCGTCAGCGAATCCGGCATGTACACCCTCGTCCTGCGCTGCCGCGACGCCATGAAACCCGGCACCGTGCCACACCGCTTCCGCAAGTGGGTCACGTCCATCGTCCTGCCGGCCATCCGCAAGACCGGCCAGTTCACGGCACAACCGTGCATCGACGCCGCGCCCGCCACCGCCCGCACACCCGCCGACCTCGCCAGCCTCTACCCCGCCGACGTCGAGCGCGCGCTGCAACTGCTCAACAAACACATCTACCAGGCAGACCGCTACACCGGCATGCTCATCGTCCTGCAGGACGACGAAGCCAAGGAACCCGTCGTCATCTCCGCCGGCAGCTATCGGCACAAGCGCGCCCGCGCGCTGACTGACTTCGCGCGGGCGTCGGTGCAGATTTCGGATTTGATTGAGGCGGGTGTGTAGAGCGGGTGGGATGGGACTCGCATCGCCGGCCGGGTTGGCGGTGGTGCGCGCGATCACCATGTCACGGGCCCGCCCCTTCAAAGGCAAAGGGTTCGATTGGCGAAAGGGACCAAGCCATGATCCTTCTGCCCAACTCGTTCAGTGACGCGGCCTCCGTTGGAACCGCAAACCGGACGGACGAAGAAGTCAGAGCATCGCCTCGCGATTCCGCCTTGAACTCAATTGCGCAATGGCCCACGCCGTCGTAGACGAACGCTCGCACTAGCAAGTAGTCAACGTACATTGGGTCCATTGAACCCAACTCCAGCTTGACTTCATCGGAGGTCGAGGTCGGGAAGCCTATTAGCGCCTGCCCGAACTCTGAGACGGCCTCTGGATAGCAGTAGGCTTCGCCCCAGGACTGGCGCTCGTTGCTCACCAAAGACACGCGCACCCGCATGAGGCCGTCATCGTCGGTCCAAACTGGCTTTATCTGTAGTTGCATTCGAAGGGGTCTAACGGCTCGACGCAGTGCCAAGGACGCTGACAAGATCCAGCGCTCATTATGGTTTTTTCAGGTTTGCCAGCGTCACGAGCTCCTGAATCACGACCCGTAGATCATCAATTAGCTTGTCAATGTCCTGCCGGTGGGCGACGAAATAGCGGCTATGGGCTGATTGGTCGCCTACATCCTTCAACCGAGGAAGCGCCGCCTTGGTGTTGCGCGTAAGATTCCAGCTCGGTTCGGCGATCAGCGCGCTAATCAGATCTCGCAGATAAAGAAAGTCGCCTTTGGGATTCTTGATTTTCCCCGCGATCCCGCGCGCCTCAAATAGCTCGATGATCAGCGTTTCAACAAGACGACGGGTCATGACCGCCGAAGCGTCATACCAACCGCCCTCATATGAGCCGTTTATCTGGTGAACAATCTTTTCCAAGTAAGGCCGCGTCCCCCTCACCAGCGAAAAATAGACCACGGGTTCGGCTGAGCTCGGCTCTCCTTCCTCTGCAGGCGGGTTTTTCTCCCGCACCGCGTCACGCAGTTGCTTCGCAACTTGGAGCGTCTTGGCAATATCCATACTCTTGCTCAGGAGCGGAAGTCCTTGAGGTGCTTCGCCATGCTTTCAAAAATCTTGTCGATTTGCTCGGGACTACTTTCAGGCGAAATATGAATCTGAACATCGATGTGCAGCTTGGGCGAAAAGGTATGGCCTTTTTCTCCTTCTGGCCGCTGCTGTGACAGAGGCGCGGCGCTCTCAAAGCCGTTGGCCACAACCGGAGCTGACGATTGGCTGCGTTTCGCCGATACAGCACTGGCCGGCGAAGGTGACGACTTAGATGCCGGCTTTCTCTTGGGATTCGTGCCTCCCTTAGCATTTTCCAGATTCGCCTCAAGCAACATCAAATACGTCGTCGCGTACATTCTTGCCGCAGCCTCGCCGACCTTCACGTCGCGCGCGAACCATGACGTAACCTTGTTGGGCTCGGCCTCCGGCGTGTGGAATAGGTCGCGAAGCTCTTGAGGATAAGTATTCTGCAAAATGATTGCGCAGACTTCGGAGTATTTCGCGTCATCGCGCCACTCGTATGCCAAGTCTGTGGGCTTGCCGCCGTCATCCACGAGCCCAAACGTCCTCAACGGCGTGATAACGTTCGAACTCGCTGAGGCGGGGCTCATATTCATCGCCGATGCCAGATAGTTTGGTGAGACTTCCGCTGGCACCTTCTGCTTGAACTTTTCACGAAGCCCAAACCAATTGTTTTTTGCGATCTTCGGATAGCTGCGCTTCTTTTCCTCTGCCACGTTACACCCCCGCTCGGTGGACGCTCATTTACCTGCCCGGCCGTGTTTGTTGTTAGACCACTGCGACCGGGCGCTCTCGATAGCGCTAAATAGTGACACAAAATAATACCGGCATGCAGGTGTAAAGAACTCGGGCACAAGTACGTCGTTTTCAGTAAGGCAGTAAGGAAGGGGGCCGGCCCGTCCGTGCATTCCCCTATTTTCGACAGCAGCCCATCACGGCAAAACACAAACACCCGCCACCTCCAGCATCCGCTCCCTCCCCTGCAAATACCTCAGTTTCTCCCCATCCCGCTCTGCCCCGGCGAAGAGATCGACAAGATCCGCTGCATCCTCTCCAGATAGCTCACATCGGCCGGGGGCTCCATCGCCCATGCCGGCGCCGGGCTGATCTTCACCTGCGCCGGCACGGGCGTCGGGCTGGCAACGGGCGCGCACTGACATCCGTACATCGCCAGCAGCAAGGGCGCGCTGCAGGCGCGTGTTTTCAGCGGTGGCACGTTGCATCTCCGAGAAATGGGTACGGTCGAGCGCGTCGAGCTGGTCGGTAAGCTGCTGGTGTTTGGCGATGCCAGCCTGCAGCGCGGTCACGACCGTATCGACGGCGGTCTGGCGCTCGATGGCGTGGTCGCGCTGGATCTGCGCGATGGCGGTTTCGTAGCGGTTGGCCTGCCAGCCCCACGCCGCTGCTGCAGCCACCGCTGCCACTGCCAGGAGCCGGACGGTTGCGAAGTTCATTGGCGTTGCCTTTTTTTTATGATGTACGTGACCCACAGCCCCGCCACCGCCAGCGCGCAATGCAGTTGCACGGTGGCGATGTCGTGGTTGGCGCCGAATGAGGCAGCCGCCGTTGACCGTGGCCGTCGCGCCGTACTGACGCGCAAGGCGGGTGATGAAGTGCATATCGTTTACGCGCGTTGACATCGGAACCGATCAGTCCATATAATCGACCGCACTTTCAAGCATGCATCGTTTGCGAAACAGATCGATGGCAAATTCGGCTGGCGTGGGTCGCCCCCGCGAATTCGAACTCGGCGATGCCGTGCGCGACGCCATGGATGTTTTTTGGGACCGCGGATATGAAGGCGCGTCCCTGCCGGATTTGATAGCCGGCACCGGCTTGTCGCGCGGCAGTCTCTACAAGGCATTTGGCGACAAGAAGACGCTGCTGCTGGCGGCGCTCGACCTGTACATGGCCGACGGGCTCAAGGCGACAGCGGACATCCTCTCGCAACCTGGCCCCGTAAAGGATGCAATTCGCGACTCGCTGCTGCGCTATGCGCGCCTGTCCGTCGGCGAAGAGGGCCGGCGCGGGTGCCTCGCAGTCGCGATGACCACCGAACTGGCCGCGCGCGACGCGGATGTCGCAGAGCGCACTGGGCGCATGTTCCGGCGCCTGCAGCAGCTCTATGCGGGCGCGATCGTCCGCGGGCAAGCGAGCGGCGAAATTTCCGAGCAGGACGAGCAGGTGCTGGCGCGTTTGCTTGTGTGCCAAGTCGAAGGCATGCGCGTGCTGGGGAAAACCGGTGTGCCAGAGCGCGACATGCTCGCGCTGGTCGACCGCACGATGCGCCTCCTCGACTAAATTTTTTTACTCAATTTGGAACTGCTTGGTTCCGTATTGGAGAGGTCCATGCTACGAAATGATCCCGTCTCACCCGACCCACGTCGCTGGGCCATGTTTTCCATCCTGCTCGTCGGCGCCTTCTTGCCACCGCTCGACTTCTTCATCATCAACGTCGCGCTGCCGTCGATCCGCACGGACCTTGGGGCCTCGTCATCGGCCGAGCAACTCGTCATTTCGTCATATGCCGGCCTGTACGCAGTGACGCTGATCACCGGCGGGCGGTTGGGCGACCTGTTCGGCCGAGGCCGCATGTTCTTTCTCGGGCTGATCGGATTTGCGACAGCCTCGATGCTATGCGGCTTTGCGAACTCGCCATGGACGCTCATCGTCGGTCGCGCGTTGCAGGGCGTGACCGCCGCGATCATGGCGCCGCAGGCGCTCGCTTCGATCCAGGCGATCTTCCCGGAAGCGGAAAAGCCGCGCGCGCTCAGCTTGTATGGCGCCGTGTTCGGCCTCGCCGCCGTGGTCGGCCAGGCGCTGGGCGGGGTCTTGATCTCGCTGAACCTGTTCAATCTGGGTTGGCGCACGATCTTCCTCGTCAACCTGCCGCTGGCAGTTCTGGTCGTGCTGTTCGGCGTTCCTCTGCTGAAGGAAACACGTGCGCAGCATGCGCGCAAGCTCGACCTCGGGGGCACCGCGCTATCGATGCTGACGCTGGGCGCGCTGATCGTGCCGCTCATCGAGGGGCGCGAAGCCGGCTGGCCCGTATGGGCATGGTTGTCGTTGATCGCGGTGCCGGTGCTCGCTGGGTTCTTCTGGCGCTACGAGCGCAGGCTAGGCAGCCGCGGAGGCGCCCCGCTGCTCGATCCGGCCGCGCTGCGTGCGCCGGGGCTGGGACGAGCCTTGCTGATCGCGCTGCTGCTATACGCGATCGGCGCATTCTTCCTGCTGTTCTCGGTGTATCTGCAGAATGCATTGCACGTTGACGCGCTGAGCGCAGGCCTCGTGTTCTTGCCGTTCGGCGTGGGGTTCCTGCTCGGGCCGTTGTCGACTCCGTTCTGTGCGCGGCTCATCGGCGCCTACGTCAACCCGTTCGGCATTGGGTTGGAGGTCGTGGGGCTCGTCAGCCTCGCATGGTTAATCGATGCTACGCCGATCGAGATGCCGCTCGCAGCCGTGCCGCTCGCCGCAGCACTGTTCATCATCGGGTTCGGGCAGGGGCTCGCGCTGCCCACGCTGATGCGCATGGTGACGGGGCGCGTCGCACCGGCGCTGTCCGGCATGATCGCCGGCATCGCCAGTTCGACCCTGCAGGTCAGCACGTCGCTCAGCGTCGCGATCATCGGCGGAATTTTCTATACGGTCCTCGGGACGCGCCAGGATCCGGCCGCCATTGCGCACGCGTTCGTCGTCGCGCTTTTCTCGATGTCGTTGTTCCTCGCCGCCGGCGCCGCGCTTGGCATCTCGCTCGCACGAGCGCCCGCCGTGCCTGGCACAAGCCGAGCGCCTCGCGCATCTAGCCCGAGTGGTACGCGCTCGTGATGGCCAGGGACAACGGCTGGGGCGTCATCAAGCCGGACTGCACTCCTGCAGCGCCGTACCGACGCCGAGACAGACACACCGATACAGAAGAGACAACCATGAGATATCGACATCCAATGACCAAGCTGTTTGCGCTCTGTAGCCTTCTGGCAATGTCCCTGCTGCTGCAGTGCGCAGCCCACGCTGCCGCACCTTTTGCACGTACCTCAGCACCAGGCTTCTACCGTTTCATGTTGGGTGGTTATGAAATCACCGCACTCAATGACGGCACACTGGACTTGCCCGTTGACCAGTTTCTAACGAACACCACATCGCAAAAGGTCAACGAAGCGCTGGCCCAGAATGACCTGCAAAGTCCGCTCGAAACGTCCTACAACGCGTTCCTCATCAATACTGGCGCCAAACTGCTTCTGGTCGATACCGGCGCAGGCAACATCTTCGGCCCGCAACTGGGGCGGCTGTCAGCCAACATGAAGACCTCCGGTTACACGCCGTCGCAGGTCGATGAAATCTACATCACGCATATGCACGCAGACCACATTGGCGGGCTGACAACGGATGGAGAGATGCGCTTTCCCAATGCGATCATCCGCATCAATCGTCGTGAACTGGATTACTGGCTGAGCGAAGCGAACATGGCCAAGGCGCCGGAGGGCAATCGCGGCGACCAAAAGGGCACCTATCGTCGCGCCATGACGATCATGGAGCCCTACATCAAAGCGGGCCGCGTACAGCCCTTTGATGGCGAGCAAGAGCTGAGCCCCGGCATCCATGCGTACCAGAGCGCCGGACATACACCCGGGCACGTGGGCTACATGATCGAGAGCCAGGGAAATCGCTTGATGGTGGTAGGCGACATCGTTCATGTCGCGGCCGTCCAGTTTGAGGATCCGACAGTTACCGTTTCGTTCGATAGCGACAGCCAGTTGGCTGAACAGGAACGCATCAAGGAATTCAACCGCATCGCCAAGGACAAGATGCTCTTCGCCGCCGCGCATGTGCCTTTTCCGGGACTGGGACGCTTGCAGCCGGATAAGCATGGCTTCCGCTGGATTCCGGTCAACTACTCGGCGGGGAAATAAGCGCCAACGCGTTTCTACCCCTTCGCGAAAACACCGCACCTCACTCGGCGCCCTGCGTTGGCATGAAATCCTGTGCCGCCTTGACCAACCATGTCCGCAGCGCCTGGAGCGGCGGATAGTCAGCGCGGCTCGTGGGCCAGGCGAGGTAGTAACGCTCCGCGCTCTCCATCTCGGGTACATGCGGCAACGCCTGCACCAGGTCGCCTTGCTGCAGCTCGTGGGTGATCAGAAAACGCGGCAGTAACGCCACGCCCAGGCCCGCAACGGCAGCTTGCGCGGCGGTGGCAAATTGGTCGAACAGCATGCCCTGGGGTTCTGCCCCTGTTACCTGATGACTGGCCAGCCAGCGCGGCCAGGCATCGGGGCGCGAGGCCAGGTGCAACAGCGGCGCGTGCAGCAGATCGCGCGGCTGCGCAAAGTCGTAGCGGGCCAGCAGCGCCGGGCTGCAAGCGGGTACGACGGTTTCGCTCATCAGCAAGGCCAGTTCTGCCCCCGGCCAGTGCGGCGTACCGAAGTGAATGGCCGCATCCACCGCTTCCAGTTGAAAGTCGAACTGCGACAGCCGCGTCGTCAAATTGATGGTGATGCCGGGGTGCTCGTCGAAAAAAGCCGGCAGGCGCGGTGCCAGCCAGCGGGTGCCGAACGTCGGCAGGATGGCCAGATTCAAGCTGCCGCCCTGCGGATTGGCTCGGAACCCAACCGTGGCGCTGGAGATGCGCATCAACGCGGCGCGTATTTCCTCCGCATACGCCTGACCCGCCGCGCTCAGGCGCACGGTCTGGCGTTCGCGCACGAACAGTTCTGCACCCAGGCGGTCTTCCAGCGCGCGGATCTGGCGACTGACGGCACTTTGCGTGAGATGCAGTTCAGCGGCGGCAGCCGTGAAGCTCTGGTGCCGCGCGGCGGCCTCAAACGCGCATAGCAGGGACATCGGCGGCAGAAAGCGGCGGGACAGGAACATGGGAGCGCAGAAATTGTGCGATGCGAAAGTCGCCAAGTCATTCTCGATTGGAATGACCTACGCCCGGATTATCGTTTGACCGGGCTTCATTGGCCACCCTAGCATCGCTTTGCCCCTGCCAAACTGAACCCAGTCATGAGTGCTTTGCATCAACCTTCGGCGTTCCACTTCGTCAACGCCAACGAAATACGCTCGCGCTTTTCGCGTGCCATGTCCGCCATGTATCGCGAGGAGGTGCCGCAGTACGGCACCCTGGTCGAGTTGGTGGCTGACATCAACGCTCGCACGCTGGACGCCCAGCCCGCACAGCGCGCGCAGATGGCGCAGTCCGGCGAGTTGGAGCGGCTGGACGTCGAGCGCCACGGCGCCATCCGCGTCGGCACGGCCGCCGAGCTGGCCACGCTGCGCCGGCTGTTTGCCGTCATGGGCATGGAACCGGTGGGCTACTACGATCTGTCGGTGGCTGGGGTGCCAGTGCATTCGACGGCGTTCCGCCCGGTGGGCGATGCCGCGTTGCTGGCCAACCCGTTCCGCGTGTTCACGTCGTTGCTGCGGCTTGAGCTGATTGCCGACGCTGCCCTGCGCGAGAAGGCCGCTGCCATCCTGGCGCGTCGGCAGATCTTTACGCCGCGCGTGCTGGAACTGATGGCCCAATGCGAAGCCGACGGCGGCCTTGCCGACGCAGATGCTGACGCGTTCGTACGCGAGGCGCTGGAGACCTTCCGCTGGCACAGCACCGCCACGGTCGACGCCGAGACGTATCGCGCGCTGCAAGCCGCCCACCGCTTGGTGGCCGACGTGGTGTGCTTCCGCGGCCCTCACATCAACCACCTCACACCACGCACGCTCGACATCGACGCCGCCCAGGCCGCGATGCCCACACGCGGCATGGACGCCAAGGATGTGGTGGAAGGTCCGCCGCGCCGCGACTGCCCCATCCTGCTGCGCCAGACCAGCTTCAAGGCACTGCAAGAAGCGGTGCGCTTTACTGACGATGCAGGCGCCCACACGGCGCGCTTTGGCGAAATCGAGCAGCGCGGCGTGGCCCTGACGCGCAAGGGTCGCGCGCTATACGACCAACTGCTCGCCGAAGTGCGCAACATGGGCAATGCCGGCAGTGCCGCACCCGACTACGGAAGCCGGTTGGCCCAGGCATTCCGCGCCTTTCCCGACAGCCATGACGTGCTGCGTGCGCAAGGGCTGGCGTTCTATCGATACACCCTCACGCCATTGGGCCAGGCACACGCCGACACCGCAGCGGCGGCCGAAGCGTCATTGGATGAACTGCTGGCCAAGGGCTGGGTGCAAGCGGACCCCATCACCTATGAAGATTTCTTGCCGGTCAGCGCGGCCGGCATCTTCCAGTCCAACCTGGGCGGCGAGGAGCAGAAGCAATATCAGGCGCACGCCGCGCAGCAGGCCTTCGAGGCCGCACTGGGCGCGCGCGTGCACGACGAAATCGCGCTGTACGAAGCGGCGCAGCAACGCTCCATCGATCAGGTGCGCGCCGTGCTGCGCGGCACGCCCGTGGTGGATGCCGTATGACCGGCCTGCACACACCAGCCGCCATGCCGGGCTTTGCCGCCCCGTTTGCAAACCCCGCCGGCTCTCCCATCCGTGAACTGTTTCCGTACCTCAGCCAGCCGGGGATGATCTCGCTGGCGGGCGGTTACCCGTCGCCCAGCCTGTTCGACGCCGAAGGGCTGGCGCACGCCACCGCCCAAGCCATGGCGGGCGACGCCCAGGCCTTGCAGTACGGCGCGACTGAAGGACTGCCTATCCTGCGCTCGGCGCTCGCGGCATTGATGGATGCGCGCGGCATCCAGGCCAGCGCTGAACAGATGATGGTCACCACAGGCTCGCAGCAAGCGTTCGACCTGCTGGTGCGTACGTTGATCGAACCGGGGGATACGGTGCTGGTGGAGGTGCCCGCCTACCCTGCCACGCTGCAAGCCTTGCGCCTGGCGCAGGCCCGCATCGTGCCCGTGCCGATGGACGAACACGGCCTGCAAACCGATGCGCTGGCCGACCTGCTGCATCAGTTGCCCGCCACGCAGCGCCCCAAGCTGCTCTACACCGTCCCGAATTTTTCCAACCCGCGCGGCACGCTGCTCGCTGCCCAGCGGCGCGAAGCCCTGGTGCAGTTGGCCTGCACGCACGGCTTTCGGGTGGTGGAAGACGATCCCTACGGCGAGCTGCGCTTTGATACGGCAGGGGGCGACGCCTCTGCCATGCCACCCACGCTGCGCGCAGTGGGTGATCGGCTTGCCGCAGGCGGCATGAACCCGGTGGTGTATCTCTCCAGCCTATCCAAGACCGTCGCGCCTGCACTGCGGATCGGCTGGATGCTGGCCGACAGCAGCCTGCTGCGCCGCTGCGCCATCGCCAAGCAGACGGTGGATTTGTGTACGTCTCCGCTGGCGCAGATGGTGGCCGCGCGCTATCTGGAAAGCGGCCGCTATCCGGCCACGGTGCGGCGCGCACGCATCGAGTATCAGCGGCGCATGCAGGCCCTGGTGCAAGGTATCGCTACGCAGTTGAATGGCTATGTGCAGTGCGCCACGCCGGCGGGCGGCATGTTTGTCTGGGCCACGTTCGCGCCGTCGATCGACCCGCAGGCGCTTTTCGAGGCCGCCGTGTCGCAGCAGGTGCTCTATGTGCCGGGCAAGGCGTTCTACCCGGACAACGCGCAACTCAACACCATGCGCCTGTCGTTTGCCGCGCCCGAGGTGCCGCAAATCGAGCAGGCCGTGCAGCGGCTGGCGGCCGCCGTGGCGCTGGCCATGCGTTGACGCCGCCTCTGATAGAGACAACCTTCATCGCAATCGCCATGACACCCGACAACCTGATTCCGGCCTTGCGCGACATCGTGGGGCCCGCCCATGTTCTGACCGGCGATGACTGCGCCGAATACGAATCCGACTGGCGCCAACGCGTGCGCGGCAAGGCGCTGTGCGTGGTGCGGCCGGGCCGCACGGCGGAGGTGGCCGCGGTCGTGCGTGCGTGCGCTCAAGCGGGTGCATCCATCGTGCCGCAGGGTGGCAATACGGGCCTGGTGGAAGGCTCGGTGCCCGATGCCAGCGGCGAGCAGATCATCGTGAGCCTGCGCCGCATGCAAGCCGTGCGCGCCATCGACACCGCCAACTTGACGATGACGGTGGAAGCCGGTTGCGTACTCCAATCGCTGCAGGACGTTGCGCGCGAAGCCGGCATGCTGTTCCCGCTGAGTCTGGGTGCGGAAGGCAGTTGCACCATCGGCGGCAATCTGGCGACCAATGCCGGCGGCACGCAGGTGCTGCGCTATGGCAATGCGCGCGAGCTGTGCCTGGGGCTCGAAGTCGTGCTGGCCGACGGGCAAATCTGGGAGAGCCTGCAAGGCCTGCGCAAGGACAACACCGGCTATGACCTGCGCAATCTGTTCATCGGCAGCGAGGGCACGCTGGGCATCATCACGGCGGCCACGCTGCGGCTGTATCCGCAACCGGCCGCGCAATTGACGGCGTGGGCCGCCGTGCCTTCGCTGCAAGCCGCCACGGCGTTGCTGGCCTTGTCGCACCGGCATCTGTCTGCGGCGCTCACGGGTTTTGAGGTCATGAGCCAGGAAGGGCTCAGGCTGGTCGACACGCATTATCCGCAGTTGCGCGTGCCGATGTGGCGCGAAACGATGTGGTGCGTGCTGCTGGAAGCGTCCGACAGTGAATCCGAAGCGCACGCCCGGGCGCAGTTTGAGCACTTGCTGGAAACCGCGATGGAAGACGGCATCGTGACCGACGCGATCATCGCCGAGAACATGCGGCAGGCGCACGACTTGTGGCACATCCGCGAGAGCATCACCCTGGCCCAGGCCGCCGAAGGTCCCAACATCAAACACGATGTCTCGGTGCCGATCTCACGCATTCCCGAGTTTGTGGCGCAGACCGATGCACAACTGCAGGCGCTTGCGCCCGGGCTGAGGCTCATCAACTTCGGGCACCTGGGCGATGGGAACCTGCACTACAACGTGCAGCCGCCAGCGGGTGCGGACGCGGCTGCGTTCGTTGCCGCGCATGAGGCTGCGATTGGCGATGCGGTGTACCAGTCCGTCCACCGCTTTGGCGGCTCGATCTCGGCTGAGCATGGCATCGGCGCGCTCAAGCGCGACCACCTTCCGCACTACAAGGCGCCGGTGGCCCTGCACTTGATGCGCACCATCAAACAGGCGCTCGACCCGAAATGCCTGCTGAACCCGGGACGCGTGCTCGAACGGCCGCCGGGTCAGATGGCGCGATAGGTATCGCTCACGGCCATCGATTGCATCGGGCGACGCAGCGTCGGATCGAACGGGTTGATCTGCGTGGTCAGGCGATTCGCTTCGCGCAGCAGCATGTCGTAGACGATGGGCAGGCGCTCGGGGCTCAGGCGGTTGGCGAGCGTGCCGACGGAAAGCGCGGCGACGACGTTGCCATTGCGATCGAACACGGGCACCGCAATGCCCGCCATGCCTTCGAGCAGCCCGTCCGTCTTGGCGCTGTAGCCGCGCTCGCGTGCCTTCCTGACCTCGGAGCGCAGATAGACCTCGTCGTAGACGCTGTAGTGCCGGATGCGCGGCAGGTTGTAGCGCAGCACCTCCTCCTGCTCGGCGTCGGGCAGGTGCGCGAGGATCACCAGCGCGCCCTGGCCGACACCGAGTTCGATGCGTCCGCCCACATCGCCGGTGAAGGTGCGAATTGGGTACTGCCCTTCCACGCGATCCAGACACACGGCGTCGAAACCCGAGCGCACCAGCAGCAGCACGGTGTCGCCCAGGCTGGCGTTCAGGCGCAAGAGCGCCGGCCGGGCGACGGAGCGCAAGTCGTTCACCGCGCCCGCCTGGGCCGCCAGGCAGAAAAGATCCAGGCTGAGCCGGTACAGCTTGTTCTGCTGATCCTGCTCGACCATGCCCTCCTGCGTCAGCCCCTGCAGCAGGCGGTGTGTGGTGGCGGGCGTCATGCCCAGCGTCTTGGCCAGGTAGGTGACGCGCACACCTTGGTGCTGCTGCTCCGCCATGGTGCGCAGGATCTGGAAAGTGCGGTGCATGGCGCTGCGCTGATGCGCATCGTCGTCGGAATCTACGGACATAAAGCTGGAATGGACTGAATTTGGTGGATCGATTGTATTCCGCCAGACGGAATAAATACGATAAAAATTCCAATCACAGCGTATACACCTAGGATTGATCGATGTTTTGGCACACCTGTTGCAATAGCATAGCCATATTGTTCAATTGGAAGAGTCTGGCGACGCCCCCGATCGCAAAGGATCACCGATGAGTTTTCTGCGCCTGAACCATGTCTCCAAGCAGTACGGCGACCTACGGGTCGTACAGGACTTCAACCTGAACGTGCACAAGGGCGAGTTTGTCTCGCTGCTGGGTCCGTCGGGCTGCGGCAAGACGACGACGCTGCAGATGATTGCGGGCTTCGCGGAGGTGACCGAGGGTTCGATCGAGCTGGACGGCAAGGACATAACCCGTGCGAAAGCCAACGCGCGCGGCCTGGGCATCGTGTTCCAGACCTACGCGCTGTTTCCGCACATGACGGTGCGCGAGAACGTGGAGTTCGGGCTGGAGATGCGCAAGTGCCCGCCGGCCGAACGCCGCGAGCGCGCCCTGCAGACGCTGGCGCTCGTGCATCTGGACAAGCACGTTGACCGCTACCCGCGCGAGCTGTCGGGCGGCCAGCGCCAGCGCGTCGCCCTGGCACGCGCGCTGGTCATCAAGCCGCCGGTGCTTCTGCTGGACGAGCCGCTGTCGAACCTGGACGCCAAGCTGCGCGAAGAGATGCAGTTCGAGCTGCGTGAGATCCAGCGCAAGGTGGGCACGACCACCATCATGGTCACCCACGACCAAGCCGAAGCCATGTCGATCAGCGACCGCGTGGTCGTCATGGAAGCCGGCCGCATCACGCAGGTGGATACGCCGCTGGCGGTGTACGAGCACCCGCGCAATGCGTTCATCTCCACCTTTGTCGGCAAGGCCAACCTGCTGCATGCGGCAGTGGTGTCCGGCGCTGACGGCGAGCTTCGTGCATCGGTCGGGTCCGTGCAACTCGCGCTGCCGCCGGGCACGCCGGTGGGCAGCAAAGTTGTGCTGGCGCTGCGCCCCGAAAAGATGACGTGCACCGCCGACGGTGGCGGCCGCTGCGAAGGCCGCGTGACCGAACGCTTCTTTCTCGGCAACCAGTGGATGTACACCGTCGACACGCCGCTTGGCGCGATGCTGGTCTCTGCCGTCAACGATGGCGACGCCCCATGCGACGTGGGCCAGACCGTCGGCGTGGATTGGCAAGACCGCTATGTGCGCGTGATCGGTACCGAGGGGGCCGCAGCATGAGCCGCAGACCGATCTGGGTGCCGTGGAGCATGACCGGCCCGGCGCTGGCGCTCTTCGGCGTGATGCTGTTCGTGCCGCTCGCGCTGAGTGTGATGCTGTCGTTCAACGCGTTCGACGCCGACAAGGGCCCGATTGCGGGCACCTTCACGTTTGCGCACTACCTGCATGTGGTGCAAGACCCGTACTACTACGAAATCTTCTGGCGCACGCTGCGCGTCTCGGCGCTCGTGACGCTGATCTGCATCCTGATCGGCGCGCCGGAGGCCTACATCCTGAGCCGGATGCGCAAACCCTGGCGCTCGATTTTCCTGCTCATCATCCTGGCGCCGCTGCTGATCTCCGTTGTGGTGCGCGCATTCGGCTGGAGCATGCTGCTCGGGCCCGAAGGCTTGGTCAACGCCGTGTTCAAGGCGGTCGGCATCGGCCCGGTCAAGCTGCTGTACAACGAGACGGCCGTGGTGATTGCGCTGGTGCACGTGATGCTGCCGTTCATGGTGATTCCTGTGTGGACCTCACTGCAAAAGCTCGACCCGTGGGTGGAAAACGCCGCGCTGTCGTTGTCCGCGTCGCACTTCACCACGTTGCGCCGCGTGGTGCTGCCGCAAGTCATGCCGGGCATTCTGTCGGGCAGCCTGATCGTGTTTGGGCTGGCGGCCAGCTCATTCGCCATTCCGGGCCTGCTCGGCGGGCGCCGCGTGAAGATGGTCGCCACGCTCATCTACGACGAATACCTGAACGAACTGAACTGGCCGCTGGGCGCAGCCATCGCGCTGATTCTGCTGGCGGCCAACCTCGTCATCATGCTGGGCTGGAACCGCATGATCGAAGGCCGCTACAAGAAGACGTTGGGCTGAAGGAGCGCACATGCAAAAGAACGGACCGCTCGCGCTCATCTTCAACGCGCTCGTCATCACCTTCATGGTGGCACCGCTGGTGATCGTGTGCATCGTCGCCTTCACGCCCGAAGAAACGCTCACGCTGCCGACCCACCATTTCTCGCTGCGCTGGTTCGACCAGGTGCTGCATCACCCCGACTTCGTGCAGTCGTTCTGGAACAGCCTTTGGCTGGGCCTCGCGGCGGCCACGCTGTCGACCGCGCTGGCGGTGCCGGCTGCCATGGCCATCGTGCGCTACCGCGCGCCGGGGCTGCAGTATCTGCAAGGCGTGTTTCTGTCGCCGCTGATCATTCCGCACCTTGTGCTGGGCGTGGCGCTGCTGCGCATGTTCTCGCTGGTGGGTGGCCAAGGCAGCTTCGGCTGGTTGATCTTCGCGCACGCGCTGATCGTCACGCCGTACACGATGCGGCTGGTGATGGCGGCGCTGGTGGGCTTTGACCACTCGGTCGAGCATGCTGCTTATTCGCTGGGCGCAAGCAGCTTTACGGTGTTCCGCCGCATGACGCTGCCGATGATCCTGCCGGGCATCACGGGCGGCTGGCTGCTGGCCTTCATCAACAGCTTTGATGAGCTGACGATGTCGATCTTCGTGGTGTCGCCCGCCACCGTCACGCTGCCGGTGCGCATGTACATGTACGCCACGGAATCGCTCGACCCGATGATGGCCGCCGTCTCGGCGCTGATCGTCTTCCTCACGCTCGCGCTGATGCTGCTGCTGGACAAGGTCTATGGCCTGGACCGAATTCTGATCGGCAAGCATTGAGACAGAGATCACGATGAATGCTCCTGCAAACCGCTCTGCCCGCGCGCAGCTCCAGCGCCTCAAAGAGCGCAATCGCCCCACGGTGGCCTTTGTGCTGGACGGCCACCCCGCCGAAGCGCTGGCCGGCGATACCGTTCTGACGGCCGTGCTCACGCACACACGCCAGTTGCGAATCAACGAATTCAGCCAGCAGCCGCGCGCCGGCTTCTGCCTGATGGGCGCGTGCCAGGACTGCTGGGTGCGCCTGGCCGACGGCAGATCGCTGCGCGCCTGCCAGACCATGATCGAACCGGGCATGCACATCTGCACGCAACCGGCCGGCAGTGAGGGCGCCGCGTGATGACGCAACCCGCCCCCACACTGCAGCGGCAATCGCAACAGGACCTGCAGCCCGTCATCATCGGTGCCGGCCCGGCAGGCGTGCGCGCGGCGCAAACCTTGCTGGCACATGGCCTCAAACCCATCGTGCTGGATGAGGCGCCGCGCTCGGGCGGCCAGATCTATCGCCGCCAGCCGGATGGCTTTAGCCGCAGCGCCGCTGATCTGTACGGCACCGAAGCCGAGCGCGCTCAGGCCATACACCGCACCTTCGACCAGCTCCAACTGCAGATCGATTACCACCCGCAGACCCTGGTCTGGAATGCCCAGCCCGATCTGCTCGACCTGCTGCATGTGCCAACGCGCGCGGTCAGCAGCCTGCCCTGGCGCGATGTGATCGTCGCCACCGGCGCCACCGACCGCGTGCTGCCCATCCCGGGTTGGACGCTGCCTGGCGTCTATACGCTGGGCGGCGCGCAAGTCGCGCTCAAGTACCAGGGCTGCGCGATTGGCGATGCCGTCGTGTTTGCCGGCACCGGCCCGCTGCTGTATCTGGTGGCCTGCCAGTACGCCAAGGCCGGCGCGAACGTTGTGGCGGTGCTCGACAGCGCGCCTGCCTCCGCGCGCTACAAGGCGGCGCCTGCCATGCTGGGCCAGCCCGCCGTCATGGCCAAGGGGTTGGCACTGGTCGGCTGGCTCAAGCTACATGGCATTCCGATGCACCACGGCGTGCGATTGCTGCGCGCCGAAGGCGATGCGGCGGTGGAACAACTCGTGTGGCAAGACAGCGCCGGCCGCGAGCAGCACACTGCATGTTCCGCCGTGGGCATGGGTTACGCGCTGCGGCCGGAAACACAGCTCGCCGATCTGCTGAGCTGCGCGTTCGAGTTTTCTGCACTGCACCGCTGCCACGTGCCGCGCATCGACGCCATGCGGCGCAGCTCGGTCGCTGGCGTCTATCTGGCAGGCGATGGCGCGGGCATCATGGGCGCCGATGCAGCCGAGTGCTCCGGTGAATTGGCCGCGCTCGCCTTGTTGCAGGACCGGCAAATCACCGTCGAAGACGATCGCTTGGCTGCGCTACGCCAGCGCCTGCAGAAGATCGAGCGGTTCCGCCACGCGCTGGAAGTCGCCTTCCCGTTTCCAGATGACTGGGCCGTGCACGCCAGCGACGACCTGGTGGTGTGCCGCTGCGAAAACGTCACCGCGGGCACCCTGCGCCAGACGGCAGCCGAATGCGGCGTGCACGAGCTGAACCGGCTCAAGGCGCTGTGCCGGGTCGGCATGGGCCGCTGCCAGGGCCGGATGTGCGGCGCGGCGGCGGCGGAAATTTTGGCGCACGCGCAGTCCGTGCCGCTGGAACAGGTGGGCCGATTGCGCGGGCAGGCACCGATCAAGCCGCTGCCGCTGGATGTGACCGAGGTGATCGAACCGGAGGGCCACCATGCGTGAGCAGCTTGCATGCGACGTGGCCATCATCGGCGGCGGCATCATGGGCAGCGCCACGGCGCTGTTCTTGCGACGGCGCGGGCTGGCCGTCACCTTGCTCGAGCGCGACCTGTGCGGATCGCGCTCCAGCGGCGTCAACTTTGGCGGTGTGCGCCGCCAGGGGCGGTCCATTGAGCAATTGCCGCTAGCGCAGCGTTCGCACCAGATCTGGGGGCGCCTGACCGAGCTGATCGGCACCGAGGCCGAGTACGAGCGCAGCGGGCACTTCAAGATCGCGCGCAGCGTGGCCGACATGGAATCGCTGGCCGGCTACGCCGCGCGCAGCGAGGGCTTTGGCCTGGGGCTGCAGCTCATCGAGGGCCGGGCTGCGCTGCAGAAGTATTTTCCGATGGGCGGCGATCAGATCGTCGGCGGCTCGCTGTGCCCGGAAGACGGACAGGCCAATCCGCGCCTGCTGTCGCCCGCATTTGCACGCGCCGCGCAGGCTGCCGGTGCCGATGTGCGCGAGCACGCGCCGGTGCAATCGGTCGAACACGATGGCGCACGCTTTGTTGTCCATGCACGGCAGCATGACCGCGATCTGGAGGTCAAAGCCTCTGCGCTGGTCAACTGTGCCGGGGCGTGGGCCGCCCAGTTTGCCGCGCAATGGGGCGAGCCCGTGCCCATGTTCACCATCCCGCCCACCATGGGCGTGACCGAGCCGCTGCCGTTCTTCCTGCCCTGGAGCCTGGGCGTGGAAGGCGGCGGCATCTATTGCCGCCAGGTGCGGCGCGGCAATGTGGTGTTCGGCGGCGGGCGCGGCTACGTGCTCGACGACCAGCGCGCACGCTCGTCGCACGTGGCGATCCTGCGCCAGCTGCCGCAATTGGCGGCCCTGCTGCCGCAACTCACGGGCGCGCACATCATCCGCACCTGGAGCGGCACCGAAGGCAACCTGCCCGACGACCAACCCGTGATTGGCCCCAGTGCCCGCCGCCCCGGCCTGTTCCACGCGTTCGGCTTTGCCGGCGCGGGATTCCAGCTCGGCCCCGGTGTGGGCGATGTCATGGCCGAACTGATTGCCGAAGGCCGCACCACCACACCGATCGAACCCTTTTCCATCCAACGCTTTCTGCCACCCGCAGCTTGATGCACTTGATGCCCCAGGAGACCACCATGCTTGTGAAACACGCGAAAACATCGTTCACGTCCGTCATTGCTGCGGCTGCCGGTATGGCGCTGCTCGCCGCGGGCACCGCCCACGCCGACACCAAGACGCTGTACATCGGCATGAACGGCGGCAACATGGAACGCACCTACACGCAGTTCGTATTCCCGCCGTTCGAGAAGGCCAACAACGTCAAGGTCGTTGTCGTGCCCGGCACCTCGACCGACATCCTCGCCAAGGCGCAGGCCACCAAGGGCCGCGCACAGATGCACGTGATGACGCTGGACGACGGCGTGATGTTCCGCGCTATCGGCATGGGGCTGTGCGAAAAGCTCAAGCCCTCTGCCAACCTGTCGACCGTGCCGGCCATTGCGCACCTCAAGGGTGACTACGCGGTGGGCTTGTCGATGGGCCTGACGGGCCTGGCCTACAGCACCAAGATCTTTGCCGACAAGGGCTGGACGCCGCCCACCTCGTGGGGCGACCTGGCTGACCCGAAATACAAGGGCAAGGTGGTCGTGCAATCCATGCCGGCTTCGTCGTTCGGGCTGGACGCCTTCCTGATGTTCAACCGCCTCAAGGGCGGCACGGAAAAGAACGTCGAACCGGCCTTCAAGGCATGGCCGACCACCATCGGCCCGAACGTGGTCGAGTACATCCCCAACTCGTCGAAGGTGGTGGAGATGATGCAGGCCGGCGATGCAGCGCTGTTCCCGTACACGCTCACGCAGGTGGAGCTGATGAAGTCCAAGGGCATCCCGATGGAATTCGTCGCGCCCAAGGAAGGCGCTGTGGTCCTGCTGACGGCGCAATGCGTGCTGGCCAACAACCCAGATGCCGACCTGGCGCAGAAGCTCGTGGATTACCTGATCAGCCCCGAGGCACAGGCGCTCGCCATGGAAAACGGCTCCTACAATCCAGTCAACCCCAAGGCCCCGCTCAAGGGCAAGGCGGCCGAAGAGCAGAACAAGATGAACACCATCCTGAAGACGGCCGTTGCGCTGGACTGGGATGTGATCAACGCCGAGCGCCCCGAGTGGAGCAAGCGCTGGAACCGCGTCGTCGAGCGTTGAGCGTTACACATCACCGCACCGCAACAGTTTTTCGATTGAACACGAGAGAAGAGCAAGGATTCACGCCATGTCAGATTCACGAACACGATTGCAGACCGTACTGAAGGCCCTCGGCCTGGACCTGAAGGCATACGAAGGGCCGGACTGGACAAGCCGCGCCCCGCGCGACGGAGCGGTACTGGCGACCGTGAAATCGCATACCGCCAGCGAGGCCGAGGCTGCCATCCAGAACGCGCATCAGGCGTATCTGGCATGGCGCATCGTGCCGGCGCCCGTGCGCGGCGAACTCGTGCGCCGCCTGGGCGAGGTTCTGCGCACGCACAAAGCGGCGCTTGGCGAACTGGTGTCGTTGGAGGCCGGCAAGATCACCTCCGAAGGCCTGGGCGAAGTACAGGAGATGATCGACATCTGCGACTTTGCCGTCGGCCTGTCGCGGCAACTGCATGGCCTGACCATCGCCAGCGAGCGCCCTGGGCACCGGATGATGGAAACGTGGCATCCGATGGGCGTGGTGGGCATTATTTCGGCGTTCAACTTTCCGGTGGCGGTGTGGTCGTGGAACGCCGCGCTCGCCCTCGTGTGCGGCAACGCCATCGTGTGGAAGCCGTCGGAGAAAACGCCGCTCACCGCCATCGCTTGTCAGCATCTGATGCAACAGGTGGTCGACGCGTTCAATGCCGAAAAGCCGGGGGCGATTCCTGCTGGTCTGAGCCAGTTGCTGATCGGCGGGCGCGACGTGGGCGAAGCGCTGGTGGCCAGCCACCTTGTGCCGGTGGTCAGCGCCACGGGCTCGACGCGCATGGGCCGCCAGGTGGGCGTGAAGGTGGCGGAGCGCTTCGGCCGCTCGATCCTGGAGCTGGGCGGCAACAACGCGATGATCGTCACGCCCTCGGCGGACCTGGAATTGGCGGCGCGCGCCATCACGTTTGCGGCCGTCGGCACCGCGGGCCAACGCTGCACGTCGTTGCGCCGCCTGATCGTGCACCGCTCGGTGGCCGACACGCTGCTGGCTCGTCTGGAAAAGATTTATCAGAGCATTGCGATTGGCGACCCGCTGGCCGACGGCACGCTGGTCGGCCCGTTGATCGACCAGGCTGCCTTCGACGGCATGCAGCAGGCACTCGCGCAGGCGCGCGCTGAAGGCGGCGAAGTGCTGGGTGGCGAGCGCGTGCGTGAAGACCTGGGCGCCGATGCCTGGTACGTGCGCCCTGCGCTGGTCAAGATGCCGAAGCCGACGAAGGTAATGGAAAGCGAGACCTTCGCGCCCATCCTCTATGTCGTGACGTATGACGGCGACACCGAGCAGGCCATCGCGATCCAGAACGGCGTGCCGCAGGGCCTGTCGTCTGCGATCTTCACGGCCAACCTGAGCGATGCCGAACGCTTCATGTCGTCAGCAGGCAGCGACTGCGGCATCGCCAACGTCAACATCGGCACGTCGGGCGCCGAGATCGGCGGCGCATTCGGCGGCGAGAAGGAAACCGGCGGCGGGCGGGAATCCGGCTCGGACGCATGGAAGGGCTACATGCGCCGCGCCACCAACACTGTCAACTACAGCGGCGCGCTGCCGCTGGCGCAGGGCGTCCGGTTCGACGTTTGATCGCACTTGATCCACGTGTTGATCAGGGCGGCGGCGCGCGATGCTCCGCCGCCTTGATGGTCAACACACGCTCAACGCGCCGCGCCACCCACATCCGTGATCGCGCTGTAGACCAGCGTGCGCAACTGCCGGCGCACGGGGTAGGCGGACGAAGGCAGCACCTGCGTCAGGAACAGGCCGATCAGGTCTTCCTGCGGATCCACCCAGAAGAACGTGCCGGCCGCGCCGCCCCAGAAGAAGTCTCCCGTGCTGCCGGGAATCAACGTAGCGGCTTGCGAGATCGTGGTCGCGAAACCCAACCCAAATCCGACGCCGTCATACGCGGCCTCGCTGAACATCGAAGGCGACGAAAGGCTCGACATGTCCCGCCCGCACGGCAGATGGTTGGCCGTCATCAGCGCCAGCGTTTTGGGCCCCAGCAGGCGCACGCCGTCCAGCTCGCCACCCTGCAGGAGCATGCGTGAAAAGCGCAGGTAATCCGCCGCAGTAGAAACCAAACCACCGCCACCAGAAATGAAGCTGGGCGGCTTCAGATAGGGGCTCGCGCGCGGATCGTCCTGCAAGACCGGCCCACGGTCGGACACCACCTTAGAGCCCATCGCGCCCACGGCATAGCACGCACAGAAGCGAGACGCCTTCTCTTCCGGCACATGAAAGGCCGTATCGACCATGCCCAACGGATCGAAAATCCGTTCCTTCAGGAACGTCTCGAACGGCATGCCGCTGATCTTGCCGACCAGGTAGCCGAGCACATCGGTGGAAACGGAGTAGTTCCACGCGTCGCCCGGCGAGAACTCCAGCGGCACGCCGGCCAGCTTTTCGATCATCTCGTCGAGCGTGCCGTCGGTGGCAATGTCGCCCAGCTTGAGCCGGCGGTACGCTGCGTCGACATTCGTGTTCTGGTGGAAGCCATAGGTCAGCCCGGAGGTGTGGCGCAGCAGGTCGACCATGCGCATGGGGCGCTTGACCGGGCGCGACTGGAAGCCCTCCATGAAGCCGCCGGCGTGCACGCCCAGGTTCGCCCACGCGGGGATGAACTTGCTGACCGGATCGTCCAGCGCAACCTTGCATTCCTCCACCAGCATCATGAACGCCACCGACGTGATGGGCTTGGTCATCGAGTAGATGCGGAAGATCGAATCTTCAGCCAGCGGCACCTGGCGCTCGCGGTCGGCCAAGCCCAGCACGGAGTTCAAGGCCAGTTCGCCGCGCCGCCACACCTGGACGAGCGCGCCGGGTAGCTTGCCGGTCGCAATGTAGGCGTCATCGATGAAGCGCTCGACCCGTTCCAGCCGATCACGGGACATCCCCTGCGTTTGCGTGCCTTGCCTGTCCATGCCTTCTCCTTGCATTGATGCCCGCGCGAGCGGCGCAGGCGTGCCAGACTCCGATCCGGTCTGCACGGTATTCCGACGCGCGCAAACCGGCCCTGCGACACTGTACAGCGCTGATCCATTGCACGCGACAATGTCCGGCCCGCGCCTATGCTTCAATGCGGTTCGACCGCAACCCCGACCGAATATGAAGCGCTTCGACGACCTGTACCTCTTCACACGCGTGGTGGAAGCCGGTGGCTTTTCCGCCGCCGAGCGCGCCACGGGCATTCCCAAGTCGCGTTTGAGCCGGCGCATTGCCGAACTGGAGGTTCAGCTCGGCACGCGGCTGCTGCAGCGATCGAGCCATCGCGTATCGGTCACGCCCGTGGGTGAAGCGGTCTACCGGCATGCCCGCGACATGGCCGACGCATCTGCCGCCATTGAAGCGCTGGCCGGCGCAGCACGCAGCGAACCGGCCGGCGTGCTGCGCGTCGGCACATCGCCGTTGCTGGCGGAAACGCTGGTCGCCGGCTGGCTGGCCGAGTTTGCCGATGCGCATCCGAAGCTGCGCATCGAGCTGGATTTGTCCAATACGTACGTCGATCTGATCGAGCAGCGCATTGACGTGGCGATCCGAGCGGCCACGGGGCCACTGCCCTCGCGCGATGTGGTGGCGCGGCATCTGGCTGTCTCGCCGCGCGTTCTGGTGGCCAGCCCCGCATTGATTGCCCGTGTGGGCGAGCCGGACACCCCCGCCGCGCTGGAAGATTTCCCTTGCCTGGGGCAAGGCTCGCTCACCCGCAGCCGCGATTGGGTGCTGCAGGATGCGCGTAGGCACCGGATCTCGCTGCCGATTCGCCCGCGCTTTGCCAGCGACAACATCATCGCCCTGCGCGAAGCGGCCATCGCAGGGCTCGGGCTAGCTATCCTGCCGCTGCACTGCTGTCATGCGGCGCTTGTCAGCGGCCGCCTGCGTACGGTGCTGCCAGGCTGGACCCCCGAGCCGGCAGACCTGCACGCACTCTATCCGTCGCGCGCAGGCGTGCCGCCTTCGGTGAAGGCGCTGGTGGCGTTCCTGCGGGAGCGCTTTGTCGCCGAAGCCACCATGCAGCCGATGCCCTGACGCCGCGCGCTACTTCACCACGCGGCCAAGAAAGTCGAGCATGCGCGCACCAATTTCCGCATGGTGCGTCTCCAGCGCAAAGTGGCCGCTGTCGACAAAGTGGATCTCCGCATCCGGCAGGTCGCGCTTGAAAGCCTCCGCACCCGACGGAATGAAGATGGTGTCATTGCGACCCCACACCGCCAGCAGCGGCGGGCGATGCGTGCGGAAGTACGCATGCAGCGCCGGATACAGCGCCACATTGCTCGCGTAATCCAGGAACAGATCCATCTGAATGTCGAGCTGGCCCGGACGGCTCAGAAAATACTGATCCAGCAGGTAGCCATCCGGCGCGACGCGCGTCGGGTCTGGCACGCCATCCAGGTATTGCCACTGCGTCATCTCATCCGACACGATCGCATGCAGCTCGCGACGATGCGCTTCGTCCGGGTTGTTCCAATACGCCTTGATTGGCGCCCACGGACCTTCGCCCAGGCCTTCCTCATAGCCGTTGCCGTTCTGCGTGACGATGGCGCTGATGCGCTCCGGATGGGCCATCGCCAGGCGCCAGCCAACCGGCGCGCCGTAGTCGAACACGTAGATCGCATACCGCGACAGGCCGATCGCCTGCGTGAAGCCGTCGACCACATGCGCGAGGTTGTCGAACGTGTAGCGGAAGCCGCTCGGCACCTGCGTCAGGCCAAAGCCGGGAAAGTCCGGTGCCACCACGTGATAGCGCGCAGCCAACTGCGGAATCAGGTTGCGGAACATATGCGATGCGCTGGGAAAGCCGTGCAGCAACAGCACGGTCGGCGCATCGGCCGAGCCGGCCTCCCGATAGAACACGCGCGCACCTTCGACATCCACCGTGCGATGACGTACAGCGGTGGGGGCATACGCATCGACAACCAGATCAGCGGCGCGGACAGGCGCGTTCATGGCAAGACTCCGGATGGGTTTCGAGAAAGCAGCGAAACCATAGTAACCCCATAAACAATGTTTTTCAAGTTACATAAAATTTTCCCATTGCTCGCATGCCGATTTGTGATGCGAAACAAAACGGGCACGCCGTCTGGCGTGCCCGCGCGGGAAACGATGCAGCAGGAAAACTCAGGTGAGCCGCTCGAGCGCCTGGGCGGCAATGCGCCGCGTGATGGTTTCGGCCGACTCTTCGGTGGCCAGCCGGCTGGCCTGACCTGACCACAGGTTGATGAAATCACCCGAGCCAGTCGGCTCCGTCTTGGCGCGCAGCGGCGCCAACGCGCCGCCGGCTGTCGGAAAGGCCGGTGCAAACGGGCTCATGGGGCCGATCTCGCGCATCAGCCGGTTGACGATGCCGCGCGCCGGTCGGCCGGTGAACAGGTTGGTGAGCGCGGTGTCGGCATCGGTTGCCTGCTTGAGCGCTGCGCGATGAATGGCCGAGGTCTTGGCCTCCGGCGACAACATGTAGGCCGTGCCGATCTGCACCGCCGATGCCCCCAGCGCCAACGCCGCCACCACACCGCGTGCATCGCCAATGCCGCCGGCTGCAATGATCGGCAGCTTCACCGCATCGGCCACCTGGGGCACCAGCGCGAACGTGCCGACCTGCGATTCGATCGTCTTGGCGAGGAACATGCCGCGATGGCCGCCCGCCTCGTTCCCCATGGCGATGATGGCGTCGACCCCGCGTGCTTCCAGCCACCGCGCCTCTTCCACCGTGGTGGCGGCGGAGATGACTTTCGCCCCCGCGGCCTCCACGCGGGCCTGCAATTCCGGCGCGGGCAATCCGAAGTGGAAGCTCACCACCTCCGGCTTCAGTTCCTCCACCAGCGCGCAGGTCGCTTCGTCGAACGGGGCGCGGTTGACGGCCGGCGCTTGCGCGTTCAAATCGATACCGAACTCGGCGTAGTACGGGGCCAGATGGGCACGCCATTTGGCATCGCGCTCGGGGTCCGGGCGCGGCGGCGTGTGGCAGAAGAAATTCAAGTTGATGGGGCCGCGCACGGCCGCCCGAAACTGCTCGACCTGCTGGCGAATCTGCTCGACATTCAGCATTGCGCACGGCAACGAGCCGAGGCCACCGCCGCGCGCCACGGCAATCGCCAGCTCCACGCCGGCCACCCCCGCCATCGGCCCCAGCACGATGGGCACCTCGATATTGAACAGTTCCAGCACGCGTGCATCGGGCCATGCGCTCATGATCGTCTCCGGCAAGTTACTTGGATGACACATGGTAATGCGGCGGACTTTTCACCGGATTGATCCATTGAAACGCATGCGCAACAAGTAACTGGCATAGACCATTAAATTGGTTACAATTCAAGCTACCTCTTTTTGAACACCACCATGCCCGCCCCCGCTGCTACCGCCGATGCTCCCCTGCTGATCGCCGACGATCCGGTGCTGGACATGCTCAACACCGTCGCCAACGTCAACGGCGAGCCGCACGATTTCTGGCAGAACGACGCCGATGTCTCCGATTGGCTGGTTCGCGCCGGCTGGCTTGCGGAGCCCGTGGCAGGCCGCTATCCGCCCGGCGTGCTGCTGGCGGTGGCGCGGCACCTGCGCGAAGTGATTCGCACATTGGTGGAGGCGCGCAAGTCGGGCCGTGCTGCCAGCGCCGATGCGCTCAATGTGTTCCTGCGGCAAGCGCCCAGCCATCCCGTATTGGTCTGGGAAAACGGCACCCCGCGCGTCGAACGCCTGCGCCCCACCGATTCGGTCGAGCAATGCCTGGCGCCGCTGGCCGAAGCCGCCGCGCATCTGCTCGCCGAAGGCGATTTCCAGCTCGTGCGCGTGTGCGAACACCCCGAATGCACGCTGTGGTTTTACGACCGCACCAAGTCGCACAAGCGCCGCTGGTGCAGCATGGCCGTCTGCGGCAACCGGCACAAGGTGGCGGAATACCGCAAGCGCCAGCAGGGCTGATCGGCCTTCCGTCGTTCCAATGCTGGAACGCCGCGTCGCGGCCAAACGGGCTGCGCGCACGTCTGCTGGTTCGTAAGCTGTTCTCCCGAAACATCGCACCCAATCAGGAGAACAGCATGTCCACAACGCAAGCCACCCCATCCACGATCACGCAACGCCTCGCAGGCCGCACCGCCATCGTCACCGGCGGCTCGCGCGGCATCGGCGCCGCCGTGGCGCATCGGCTGGCCGCTGACGGCGCGCGCGTGGCCGTGGTCTATCGCAGCAATGCCGCAGAAGCCGACGCGGTGGTCAACACCATCCGCAGCACCGGCGCGCAAGCCATTGCCGTGCAAGCCGATGTGAGCGATGTCGTGTCCGTTGACGCAATGGTGAGCACCGTGCGAGAGGCCTTCGGCGCCATCGACATCCTCGTCAACAACGCCGGCATCCTGGAAAACCAGCCGGTGGGCCGCATCGATCTCGCATCGTTCGACGCGCAGTTCCGCACCAATGCCTTCTCCACGATTCTCGTGACGCAAGCGGTGCTGCCGCATGTGCCGGCACGCGGCGGGCATATCGTGAACGTGTCGTCGAGCCTGGTGTACCGCCCACGCGCAGGGTTGGCGGTGTATGCAGCAAGCAAGGCCGCCGTCAGCGCCCTCACCCACGCATTTGCGGTGGAACTGGGCGCGCGCAACATCACGGTCAACGCCGTGGCACCCGCCCTCACGCGCACCGACATGACCGCGCCGATCCCCGATGAAGTCAAGGCGCGCATGCGCGAATCGACACCGATGGGCCGGCTGGCAGAGCCGGACGACATCGCCGACGCCATCGCCTTCCTGGCCTCCGACGACGCCCGCTGGATTACGGGCCGCACGCTGATGACCGACGGCGGCTTCATCTGAGAGGAAACCGCCTAAAAACCGCGTGCCGCGCCGCCAACCCAGGTACACGGACGGTGTGGCAGTACCCTGCCCTATGCGGCGCCTTGAATTTTTGTGAGCGGGCGGAAAAAGGAAGGAGGCTGTCTGAGCGCAGCGAGTTTGCCTCCTTCCCCGCACGGTCACGGAAATTCAAGGAAGGGGTCGCCGCATCGGGCGCGCCTTTCTTTGCTTACCTTTCTTTGGCAAGACAAAGAAAGTAAGTCGGCCCCGCCAGGGGCCGAAACCCAACAAAAAAACCAGCACCAACAAGCCGCGCCCGATGACAAACACGAGCGCAGCGCCCAACAATTTACTCAGCCAACTGCTTCACAAGCCGATAAAGAAACTCCCGCCCGTCATACAACCGCGCAATCTCGATACGCTCATCCAGACCATGCGTGCGCAGGTCTGCCGGCTCGGTAAACAACCCCGACACGCCATACATCGGAATACCGGCATTGCGCATGAACCGGCTGTCGGTCGCCCCGGTGCTCATCGCCGGAATCACCGGCACATTCCACATCTGCTGCGTCAGCGCCTCCACCGTTTTCACCAGATCGCCATTGAGCGGCGACGCGGGGCTCGCCAGCGGCTTGTTGACGTAGCGCACGCTGATCTTCTCGTTGCCGATCACCTGCTTCAACTGGCGATCGATATCGGCCGGATCATCGTGCGGCAGGATGCGGCAATTGACGGTGGCCTTGGCCGATTGCGGCAGCGCATTTTCGGCATGGCCGGCGTTGACCATGGTGGCCACGCACGTCGTGCGCAACTGCGCGTTGTAGAACGGGATGGCCGAAAGCCGATCAATCGCAGCTTGGTCCGGCTTGCCGGTGCCGACCGAACGCATGTCGTCGGCCAGTTGCCCCGTGGCCAGCGGTGCGCTGCGCGCGAAGTAAGTTTGCGTCACGTCGGCCAGCTTGACGGGAAACTGATACGCCCCCAGCCGATCCAGCGCGGCTGATAACGCATAGATCGGGTTCGTCTTCGTCGGCACCGAACTGTGGCCGCCCACGTCGCGCACTTCCAGCTCGTACGTCGTGTACATCTTCTCGGCCACCTGAATGCGGTGGAGCACCGGCTTGCCGTTGCGCAACTCGCCACCGCCACCTTCGTTGATGCCGAACTCGGCCTTCACCAGCTCAGGCTTGTTGTTGACGATCCAGTACGCGCCGTTGGTCGGCACATCGCCGCGTTCCTCGTCGGTGGTCAACGCCAGGATGATGTCGCGCGACGGCTTGAAGCCTTCCTGTTTGAGTTGACCCAGCACGGACACGAAGGCCGAGGCCATCGCCTTGTCGTCAATCGCACCGCGCGCGGTGAAGTAGCCATCCGTCTCCTGCAGCTTGAAGGGGTCGGTCTTCCAGTCTTCACGCTTGGCTTCCACCACGTCAATGTGCGCAAGCAGCAGCATCGGCTTCTTGGCGCCCGTGCCCTTGAAGCGCAGCACCAGATTGCCCTTTTTCGGAAAGGGCTCCAGCACCTGCATGTCGGCTGCGGCAAAGCCCGCGTCGCGCAGGCGCTTTTCCATTGCATGCGCGGCTTTGGTCGTATCACCCGCCGAATGCGTCGTGTTGATCTCGACCAGCTCCTTATAGATGTCGTGGTAGCGCTGCTGCTCGGGCGTGAGCGTGGTGGGCGCGGGCTTGCTGGCGGGGATGGTCTGGGCGAATGCGCCGGCGCTGCATGCCAACACGGCGGCAGACACCAAGACGCGAACGGAAACACGACGACACTGGAAACGCATGACACCTCCGGATAATCGTTATGTGAACCGGCTCATGGCTCGTAGCGAGTGGCTCGGGGGGCGTGGCAGGACCATGAGCGGCTTCTGGATGCACCGCATAAAGCAAAGCGGGGCCGACCCGAAGGCCGACCCCGCAGTGTAGCGCCGCGGCAGCCATTTAGCTGCCACGGCAACCCATCAGGAAACGTGCTTTACATCGCCACGCGGAACACCGCCACAGCGCGGCGCAGTTCGTCCGCTTGTTCCTCCAGCGCCTGCGCAGCGGCAGCCGCTTCTTCCACCAGCGCGGCGTTCTGCTGCGTCACGTCGTCCATCTGCGTGACGGCTTCGTTGATCTGCTCGATGCCGGTACTTTGCTCAGCCGAGCCCGCGCTGATCTCGCCCATGATGTCCGTCACGCGCTTCACGGCCACAACGATCTCTTCCATCGTCTTGCCCGCACGCGCCACCAGCGTCGAACCGGATTCCACACGCGCGGCGGAGTCTTCGATCAACGATTTGATCTCCTTGGCGGCACCCGCGCTGCGCTGTGCCAGCGTGCGCACTTCACCGGCCACCACGGCGAAGCCGCGGCCCTGTTCACCGGCACGCGCCGCTTCCACCGCGGCGTTGAGCGCCAGGATGTTGGTCTGGAACGCAATGCCTTCGATGACAGCGATGATGTCGGTGATCTTGCGCGACGATTCGCTGATTTCGCCCATCGTGGTCACCACGTCTTGCACCACGGCACCGCCCTGCACGGCAATGTCGGAGGCGTTCACTGCCAGCGTGCTTGCCTGACGGGCGTTGTCGGCGTTCTGCTTCACGATGCTCGTCAGCTCTTCCATGCTGGATGCGGTTTCCTCCAGCGAGCTGGCCTGCTCTTCGGTGCGTTGCGACAGATTGGTGTTGCCCGCGGCGATCTGCTGCGTGGCGGACGCAATCGACTCGCTGCCGCGACGCACCGTCACCACGGTCTCCTTCAGCTTGGCTTGCATCTGCTGCAGGCCTTCCATCAGCAGGCCCATCTCGTCACGCGAGTGGATGCGCACGTCGGTGGTCAGGTTACCGCCCGAAATTTCATGGAAGTGCACGAGCATCTCTGCGAGTGGGCGAGAGATCGCGCGCGACAGCACCAGGTAGCAGGCGGCGGCCAGCGCAATACCCACGGCAATCACGATGATGAACGCCCAAACCAGACCGTCGAAGAACGACTGCGCCTTGCTGTAAGCCGACGCGGCAATTTCTGCTTGAATGGCGTTCAGGCGATCGGCCTTGATGGCGTAAGGCACGAACAGTTCGTACAGCTTGTCGAGCACCAACGGACGCGCGGCTGCGTAGTCGTGACGGTCAAACGCTGCCAGAGCCGGCTTCAAACCATCGTTGAAGAACGCATCGCGCAGGCGCTTGGCCTCGCCAGCGGTCTGCTCTTCTTCAGGCGTGGCGAACGGCAGCGCGTTGTAGGCATTCCAGCCATCGTCGCTGGCCTTGACCTGCTCGCGGGCGGCCTTCACCAAGTCTGCGATCTTGGCGTCGTCCGTTTCATAGACGGCACGATCCAGCGCCGTACGGACCTGCACCAGCCTCGAAATGGCCTGACCCAGTGCGCGCGTGGAGGCGAGCTGATTCGAATAGGTTTCCTTCAGCGCCTTGTTGGAGCGCATGTTGCCGTACAGCCCCAGCGCGCCGACGCCCGCAAGGAATACAGCCAGAACAAACAGGACCAGCGCCAGCCGAGCCTTGATGGAGAGCGTCTTCATATCTGCCGTGGATTGCTAAGGACGAAACGTCGCGACTGCCCGTGGGGGCGCCGACGTTAGCCAAAGTAACGACAGATAGTCCGTAATCTTTAATCAAGATCTAATGGTTTGTACTGAATATACGGCGCGTACCACACTTAGTTAAACGCGCTTCACACGCTGCACATCCATGCGTTCAACGTGTGAAACACGCGGCCTGAGTTCGCGCCATCAGCGCGTTATCGAGCAGGACACCGCGCACCGTGACGCGTTGGCGTGCAAGCACTCCAAACCCGTTGCGAGCAAAGAAGGGTTCTGCGCTCAAACTCACATGCGCCTGCACGCTCGGCACGTCACGCTGCGCTGCCAACTCGAGGATGTGACTCATGAGCTGTTGCCCGACACCTCTTCGCGCGTGCACGGCCGATACGAAGAAGTGATCGATATAGCCGTTGGTCTGCAAATCGGCATAGGCCACGGGCTGCCCGTTGCGTTCCGCCACGAAGGGCTGGATGCGGCGGATGCGCTCATTCCATTGTGCGACGTCGTAGTGGGTCGGGGCCCACGCTTCGCACTGCTGCGACGTATATTGCGCGGCGGCCAGACCGTGCACGGCGGAATGGAAGACCGCATGCAACAGGGGCTCGTCACCGGGTCTGAAGGCGCGGATGACAACGGTCGATTGTTCAAGCGGTGCGTTCATGATCATTGCCCCGCATGCGGCAGGTCCATCGACGCAAGCACATCCTTGATGTGCTGCGCGGCCTGCTGGGCGTTCTGCGCGGCGGGCACAGGCGGCTGTTGATCGGTCGACAGGTTGCGCACGTGGTCATCAATGCTGATGCCGGTGCCGAGTGGCGCGAGCATCGCCGCCGATTCGTGCATGGCCCACTGGAAGTCATTGAGCGGCGCGTTGCGGGCGGCCTGCAAACCGGCTGGGTTCGCCGCCATGGCGCGGGCGGCGACTGGGTCGCGGTTGTCATCTGGCGCAATCAATTCCAAGACCTGCCCCAGGTCGGGTGCGCTGGCATCGCGCGCAGTGAGCGGCGTCCGGATGTTGTAGCGCATGCGCAGCGTCTTGATGATGGCGGTGTGATCGTACGGCTGCGCCACGGTCGAGCGGAAGATCGTGCCCTTGGGAATCCATGGCGACACCACCACCGCCGGCACGCGCACACCCAACCGGTCAAATGCGAAGAGCTGCCCGGGCTGCGGCGGGCTCGGCGGCACCACGGCAGGCGGCGGCACGTGGTCGAAACAGCCGCCGTGCTCATCGAAGGTGATGATGAGCATGGTCTGGTGCCACTGCGGCGAACTGCGCAGCGCGTTGTACACCTGCGCGACGAGCGCGTCGCCGTAGCCGACGTCATGCGGCGGGTGCATATCGTTGGGCCAGTCGAGGTCGGCAAAGTAGCGCGGCTCGATAAAGCTGTACGAGGGCAGCTTGCCGCTGGACGCATCGTCGAGAAAACCGTCGAACAGGTGGAAGTGGTCCAGATGCAGCCACAGCCGCGTGAGCGTGAGCGACTGCGCGAAGTCGTGGTAATAGACGGCCCAGTCGTTGGGCGCCACGCCGTCGAGCACATTGAACAGCGTCGGCATCAAGTACGGAAAGTGCACCGGCGAGTTGTTCGGATAACCGTGCGCGGTGCCGGTGTGCACGAAAAACCGGTTGGGCCACGTCTGGCACGGCGCCGAGGCAAACCACGCATCGCACACGGCGTAATTGCGCGCCAGCGTGCTGAGCGCGGGCACTTGGTCCGGCGTGAAGAAATGCATGATGTCGCGCGGGTCGCCACCGTTCTTGGCGTAGTTGGTGGTGAAGCCCTGCATGGTGGGCGTCTGCCCCAGCGGCATCTGCTGGCCGAAGAGCTGCTGGTTGATGTCGGTAAAGAGTTCGCCCGGGTCGGGATTGGGCAGCGTCATCACGTTGGCCGGCGCGGGCGTCGTCCACACGCGGATGGGCTGGCCGCCGCCGTCGGGGTTGGTTTCTTCGCCCGACAGGCCGTCGAACTCCGCGCTCTTTGAATACAGCGTGCCGAACAGGTTGTCGAACGACCGGTTCTCCAACATCAGCACGACCACGTGCTCGATTGCGCCCAAGCCTGCCATGGTGGCCCCCTCGTTTCGTTGCGCTGCTTCGTTTTACGGAGCCGCACCGGGCGGCGCCTGCGGCTCACTATAGGAAGAAACAAGGGGATTGGCGTTGCGTGCGGCTACGGACGGGCCGCCGGCAGCACACGCCACGCAATCAGCGCGCTGCCTGCCGCCACGAGCCACACCACCGGCCATGACGACCAGGCCAGCACCTGCGGCAAACACAGCGATGTCAGCCCCAGCGCCGCAAACGCGCCCGTGTTGCCCAAACCCAGCGCCGTGCCGGCACGCTGCGCACCGGCCAGCGTCGCCAGCTCGGTGTAGCCCACGCCATGCCACGCCGATACGCAGATACCGCCGGCCACCACGGCCGCCACCAGCGCCACGCGCATGATCGACAGATCGATCGACAGCGCCGACGTCATCCATGCCACGCCGGCCAGCACGACGAACAGCGCAACGCTCAACCGTGCACACGCGAGCAGATAAGCGCGGCGATTGCCGTGACGGTCGGTCCAGCGGCCGCTCCACACGCGCATGACGGCCGCCCCGCCCTGCACCGCTGCCATGGTCAGGCTGAGCGTGAGCACATTGGCGTGTGCAAAGTCGCGCAGGAACACCGTGGCGAAGGCCACCACCGCGCCTTGCGGCACGCACAGCAGCCCAATGGCCAGGGCCATGCGCAACAGCGTCGGATCGCGCAGCGGGCCCGTACCGCCAGGCGCTACGGTTTGTGCTGCCGCATTCACTGTGGCCGGCGCGTCATGCACCCACAGCCACGTGAGCGCCGCAGTCAACGCACACGCTGCCGCCAGCACCCCATACACGGCGGCAAACCCGGCGTGCGCGGCCAGGCTCGGCAGCACGAGCGCACCAACGCCGCCGCCCAGCGGTACGGCGGTCTGGCGGATGCTCATGGCCAATCCGCGCTCGCCTTCGCGAAACCAGCCCATGACCGCGCGGCCGCTCGAACCATTCACGCTACCGCCCAGCAGGCCGACGCTCAGCATGCCGCCGACCAGCCACGCGAGCGGCGGCACATTGCCATGCAGCGGCACCACGCAACATGCCATCACAAACAGGGCCAGTGCGGTCAGACCAAGCCCCGTCAGCAGCACGGTGCGATCGCCCCAGCGATCAGTCAGCAAGCCCCACGGCAATTCGCTGATGGCGATGCCCAGCCCCAGCGCGCCCAGCGCCACGCCCAGCTCCGCATTGCCCAGGTGATACGCCGAGCGGATGAACACGGCGGTCGTCGGGATGCCCGAGAACGCTGCCGAAAAACTCGCATTGGCCGCCACACCCACGCCCAGCACCTTCCAGCGGTGATGGCGCGACAGGGGCATTGAAGTGGCCGGCAGGCCCATCGCGGTTGTCATGATCGTCTCTCCAGAAATGCGTTTGACAGCAGCAGTCTGGCGGAGCAACATCAGGCCTAAATGACGTTAATCCCTCATTTCAAGACATCATGCGCAGAATCGGCTTCTTGGTGTTTCCGGGCTGCAGCCTGCTCGATTTCACCGGCCCGCTGACGGCCTTTGACGTGGCGAACCGGCTCATGCGCCAGCCGGCGTATCGCATCGACGTGCTGTCCGAAGGCGGCACGCTGGTCCAAAGCGCGCCGGGCCTCGTCATGCAGACGCAAGGCCTGGACGATCCGGCCTTTGATACGTTGATCATCTCGGGCGGCAACGGCCCGCGTGAAGATGCATTCTCGCCCCGACTGATCGCCTTCGTGCGGGAAGCGGCGCAGCATTCACGGCGAATGACGAGCGTATGTTCCGGCGCCTTTGCGCTGGCGGCGGCGGGCCTGCTCGATGGCCGCCGCGCCACCACGCACTGGCGCATGGCGGCACTGCTGCAGCGGCGGTATCCGCGCGTACAGGTACAGAGCGACCACATCTTCATCCACGACGGGCCGGTGTGGACGTCGGCCGGCATCTCGTCAGGCATCGATCTGGCGCTGGCGCTCATCGAGGAAGACCTGGGCGTCGACGTGTCGCGCGCCGTGGCTCGCGAACTGGTGGTCTATCACCGGCGGCCCGGCGGGCAATCGCAGTTCTCGACCTTGCTGGAACTGGACCCGGCATCGAGCCGCATCGCGCGTGCGCTGGGCTATGCGCGCGAGCACCTGCACGAAGCGCTGGACGTCGACCGCCTGGCCGAAGTCGCGCACCTGAGCCGCCGCCAGTTTGACCGCGCCTTTGTGGCCGAGACGGGCCAGACGCCCGCCAAGGCCATCGAAAAACTCCGTGCCGAAATCGCCCGGCCACGCGTGGAAGCCGGTGATGAATCGCTGGAACAAGTCGCGCGCGCCGTGGGCTTTGCTGACCCCGAACGCATGCGGCGCGCGTTCATCCGCGTGTTCGGGCAGCCGCCGCAATCGGTGCGGCGCTCGGGCCGATCCGGGCACACACGCCTGGTGGTCCAGCCCGCCGCGCCCGTGAATCCGCTACCCTCACGCGCCTGAAATCCGTAGCCCCGCATTCGTACCGATGTCCGACACACCAGCCCTGCCCCTGCTCTACAGCTATCGCCGCTGCCCCTATGCCATGCGCGCGCGCCTGGCGATGCTGCAAGCCCATCGCCGCTTCCAAACGTTTGAGATCGTCATGCGCGACAAGCCTGCCGAACTGTTGGCGCTGTCTCCCAAGGGCACCGTTCCTGTCTTGCATCTGACAGACGGCGGCGTGCTGGAAGAGAGCCTCGACATCATGCGCTGGGCATTTGAAGCTCGCGACCCGGAAGGCTGGTGGCGCCGCGCGCAATCCGACGACAACCTCGCCCTGCTGCGCGCCAACGATGGCGAGTTCAAGCGCCAGCTCGATCGCTACAAATACCCCGACCGCTATCCGCAAGAGACCACGCCGCGTGAGACAGCCCGTGCCCGGGCAACAGAAACCCTGCTGATACCGCTGGAATCACGCTTGCTGGATCAACGCTATCTTGGCGGCTCGACGCCGTGCGCGACGGACTTGGCGATCTTCCCGTTCGTGCGGCAGTTTGCAGCGGTGGAGCCGGACTGGTTTGCCGGCCAGCCGCTGCCCGCTGTGCAGGCCTGGCTTGCCGAGTGGCTCTCCAGCCGCCTGTTCGAGGTCTGCATGACGAAGCAGCCCGTGCAGGCCGTTGCCGTGTTTCCCGAGTATCAGCATCCCAATTGACTGGCTGGTCTACCGATGGAGGCGTGTGTGCAATGAACGAACCACAGACAGCATCCCCCGACAGCACCGCGGCGCGCGTCGCGTTGTGGCGCGCCTTGCATGTGCACAGCGATGCACCGCCGCACGTGCTGGAAGACGAAGTGGGCCTCAAGCTGCTCGACCCCCAACCCGACTGGCAACAACGCGGCGACATGGACCCGCAGTTCACGCGTCCGTTTCGTGCGTCCATTGTGGCCCGCGCACGCTTTATCGAAGACCTCGTCATCGAACAAGCGGGCCGTGGCTTGAGCCAGTATGTGATTCTCGGGGCGGGGCTCGACAGCTTTGCGCAACGCCGGCCTGATGTGGCATCGCGCATGACGGTGTTTGAAGTCGATCAGCCCAGCCCGCAAGCCTGGAAGCGCCAGCGTCTGGAAGCGGTGGGCTTCGGCATTCCACATTGGTTGCGCTTCGTGCCGGTGGATTTCGAGGCGCGCGAATCCTGGCAGGATGCGCTGGTCGCGGCCGGGTTTGATGTGAGCCAACCGGCCATCGTGGTGTCCACGGGCGTGAGCATGTATCTGTCGAAAGAAGCGAATGCGGCCACGCTACGGCAGGTGGCGTCACTTGCACCGGGCTCGATGCTGGCGATGACGTTCCTGCTGCCGCTGGAGATGGCGGACCCGGACGTCCGGCCCGGCCTTGAGATGGCGGAGAAAGGTGCACGCGCGAGCGGCTCCCCGTTCATCAGCTTCTTCACGCCGCCCGACATGCTTGCACTCGCCCGCGAAAACGGCTTTCGCGACGCCCAGCACATCTCGGCAGACATGTTGACGGAGCGCTATTTCGCTGGCCGCACCGATGGGCTGCGTCCGCCCCGCAATGCCGAAGAGCTGCTGGTGGCGACGGTCTAGCCGCGCGCCCGCCTACCGCTCGCGCAGCGGCCCGGGCAGTGCCTTCAGGCCAATCCACAACACACCGATGACCACGTTGACGGGTACGCTCAACGCGCTGGGCACGTAGAACAGTACCGACAGGCCCGGCGTGTTGAGCCCCAGTTCCAACACGCCGCCCAGTGCGTAGCAAAGCAACCCGCACCAGAGCCAGCGGCGCATATAAGCGAGCAACCAGTGCGCATGCGCCTGGTTGAAACGCCACGCGGCAGACCGCTCGAACAGGTTGCCCCGGCTGGCATCCTTGAACAGCCAGCCGAAGAAGAAGTAGCGGTACAGCAGCGTGCGAAAGGCGAGCTCTTGCATGATGGCTCCCTCGGTCAAACCAGCCTTCAAGCGAGCAAGTTTGGCTCCAAAATCGCGCGGGCGCCATGCCCTGCAGCGCCGGGTTGATCATGGCGCACCCGGCTGCGCTGCTTCGTCTTTCAGCCTGCCAGCTTCTTGAAGGTTTCAAGCACTGCGTCGCCCTTGAACGGTTTGACGATCCAGCCCTTGACCCCCGCGGCCTTGCCGCGGTCTTTCATGGCAGGGCTGCTTTCGGTGGTGAGCATGATGACGTTGACCGTCTTGTTGCCCAGCTCGCCGCGCACCTTTTCGACCATGGTCAGGCCGTCCATGATGGGCATGTTCACATCACTGATGACGAGTCTGACGCCGGGGTTGGCCTTGATCTTCGCCAGGCCGTCCTTGCCGTCCACGGCGGTTTCCACCGCCAGACCATGCTTCTTCAGGAAACCGGCCACCTCATTGCGGACGGTGCTCGAATCGTCGACAACCAGAATCTTGCTCATAGCGCTTTCCTCGCTCTCAATCTTTCCAATCAAAACAATTCCAACTCCCCGCCGGATTCCACTTCGTCGCTCACATCGGCCACGAAATCCAGCGGGGCGTGGGTACACACGCACACGGCGGCGCTCACGCGCACGGTGTCGTTGATGGTGACCGTGTAGGCGGCCACGTAGCCCGGCTTGAGCACGTCCAGATACGGCAGGCAGCGCGCGCTCACCACATAGGGCGTGGACATGCCAAGGTCGGGAAACACCTGCAGCAGCTCCTGGTTGAGCGCGCCGCAGCACAGGTTGCCGATTTCCAGACGCGCTTCTTCAAACGATCGCCCCGTACCTTCACCAGTGAAGTAGGCGCGCGTGGCGTCGGACTCATCAAAGCGCAGCACCAGCAGCAAGCGGAAGGCGATGGACGAGATGGTGAGGATCAAGGCCTCCTCACCGCTGATGGTGTCGCCTTCGGCCTCGGTGCTGATGTGGCAGGTGTCTTCCGGCTGCCGCGCAAGCCGCGTACGGGCGGCCTTGCGGAAGATGCGATCGAAACTCTCTTTTGCGTTGCTGCGGATCACGTCAGGCCTGCCTAGTGAAGCTGGTGTTGAAACTGGCTCGCCAGCGCCTCAACGCTCGACAGCGACGCGGTGATCATCTTGCCGCCCGCCTGGATGTCCTGGAACGTGGCGGTGGTGGTCAGGTCGTTCAGGTGCAGGCTGTTGCGATAGCTTTTCGACAGTTCTTCGGAACGTGCTGCCAGCGCGCGCACCTCGCTGGCCACCACGGCAAAACCCCGGCCCGCCGTGCCCGCACGCGCCGCCTCGATGGACGCATTGAGCGAGACGATCACCACATGCCTCACGATGGACTGCAGCTCCTGGTTCTTCGTGTGCATGTCGTGGTTCTGCTCCATGAGCGAGATCATCTGCTCATGCCAGCGCTCGAACGTCAGTGCCAGGCCGCGCAGGCGTGCGGCTTCTTCGGCAATCTGTCTGGCGCGGCTCGCCCACTGTTCCTTGGCTGCCGTGGCCGACTGCAACTCGGTCCGCAGTTGCTCGATCACTTCCAGTTGGTCGGCAGCGGCATCGCGCATCTGGGCGACAGTGGTTTCCATTGCGGCCACCTCGCGCATGCCCGTATCCACCAGCGCAGCGTGCTTCGCCAGATCAGCCGACAGATCGGCGATGCGGCCATCGGCATCGCCCAAGGTGCGCGCCATCGCATTCACCTTCCGTTGCCGGATCAGCCACACCAGCACACCGGCCACCAAGCCGCCCGTGATGACGGCCAGAACAATCGTCCCCATCACGATGCTTCCTTATCCAAGTCCATGCGCACTGCCCGTTGCGCGCCGAGCGCGGCGTTCACGCTGTCGACCGCAAGACGTTCGGGCAGGCACACCACCGTCTGGAACTGGCGAAACGCAGCACCCTTGTTGTCGTCGGTAAAGCGCAGTTCGATGCGGCCATGCTCACGCTTGAGGAACTCCTGCACGGCATCCATGCCGACGCCGCGTCCGGACACTGCCGTCACCTTGTCGGCAGTCGAGAAGCCGGGGCGGAAAATGCACTGCGCGATGTCTTCGTCACTGGCGGGTTGGTCGGCGCCGATCCAGCCGCGCTCCGCCGCGATGCTGCGGATGCGGTCGAGCGCCAGGCCTCGGCCGTCGTCGCACAGCGTGATCTGCAGCATGCCCTGATCAACGCCCACTTCGATGTCGATCGTGCCGGCTGCAGGCTTGCCGTGTGCAATGCGCTCAGCAGCGGGTTCAATGCCGTGGTCGATCGAGTTGCGCAGCAGGTGCATGAACACGTTCTGCAGGATGCCTCGGGCCTCCGTGCGCACGCGGTAGCCGTTGTCGTCGATGCGCACGGCAACGGGCTCCTTGCCCAGTTCCTGCGCCAGCGACGGCAGCGATTGCAATGCGCCGGACAACAGCGCGTCCACCGTCTCGCTGCCTAGCAGGCGCAACTGCTCATAAATGGAATCGCGCATCGCAACCAGTTCGTGCAGGCTGCCTGGGTTGACCCTCTCTAGCAGGCGCAAGCTTTCCTGAATGCCTGCCATCACATCAGGGGCGGCCTGTATGGTATTGCCCGATACCGCATCGCCCTTGCGGCCAAGCTTCACCTCGTTGATGCGGGCGTAGTTCTCGATGGCCTCGCGCACGCGCGTCAGCTCTTCCATCAGCCAGTCCTGGTCCCACGTGTGCTCGCTGTCGGGCTCGCGCAGCGCGTGGTAGGTCTGCTCGGTCTCGTGCACCACGTTGGTCAAATGCTGCAGGTTGTACGTGCGCGCATTGCCCTTGATGGTGTGCATGTTGCGGAACAGCGCCGCAATGGCCGCGCTGTCGGCCTGCGAATACTGGCGGATGATCCGCTCGTTCTCGTGCACAAAGGTCGTGGAGCTGTCGATGAAGTGCTGGAACTTCTCCTGGCTCACCGCCAGGATCTCGCCGATCATCTCCAGGTTGCGGCGCTGCTCGCTGGCCTCGGCCGCCAGCTTGCGCAGTTCGGTCACATCGCGCACGCACAGCATCAGGCGCAGGATCGTGTCGCTCTCGTCGGTAATGGCCGACCACGACAGGTCGAGCGTCTTCACGCGCCCATCCGGCATGCGCTTCTCCACCTCGCTCGCAAGCAGATGCTGGTTGAACGCGAAGTTGATGATGTCCTGCCCCAGGCATGCATCGACCGCCGCATCCACCTGCGACAGCGCATCGGCGCCCAGGCTGGTATCGGCAAAGATCAGCTCCATGAACTTGCGGCCTGCAATCTCCTGCGTCTCAAAGATCGATTCGAGGTAGACCGAATATTCCTCGTGCACCACGCCGCCATCGACCACGGTCAGGATGCCCTGCTGCATGTTCTGCAGCATCGCCTGGATGTCGGCCGTCTTCTGTTTGAGCAGCGCGGCGTTCTCCTGGATCTTCTCGATCATCCGGTTGAACGCGACGACCGAGTGGCCAATCTCGTCCATGCGGCCCACCGGCACACGGCGCGTAAAGTCCTGGCTGGTGGCGATCTCGCTCATCTCGGCCTGCATACGCGTCAGCGGCCGGGTGATCTGCCGATAGAGCAGCATGCCGATGGCCGTGAGCAGCACGATGGCCACGCCGCTCACCACGCCAATGGTGGTGGCTGTGCTCGCAAGCTTGCCGTTCAGGCCGGCAATGGCTTCGTCCTTCTCGCGGTTCTTCTCGATGCGCAACGTCTCGACAATCTTTTCCAGCACGTCGCGGTAGCTGGCGACGTTGGCAAACAGGAAAGCCTGCGCCAGTTCATCCTTGCCCGCCAGCTTCATGTCGGTGGTCTGCTGGATGGCCTCGACGTAGCTGTCGATGGTCTCCTTGGCCTGCGCGACCAGGCCTTTCTGTGCTTGGCTGTTGGCGCGCTTGGCCTGTACATCCAATGCAGTGCGAAGCGCCGCTTCCTTGGCCTTCAGGTCGTCTCGGGCCTGTGCAACGATGTTGCCGTCTGGCGCATACACCAGCACCATCGTCGCAAGCTGCACGTCCTTGACGAGCGATACGAGGTCAGCCGACGCCAGAGCACTCGGCACCACGCCCTCCGTCACCTGGCGGACCTCCGCAGCGCTGCCGCGGGTCTGGTAGACCGCGTATCCGCCGATGGCCGCCAATGCGGCAAACATCAGCACCACGAGCAATGTAATGCGATGACGAATGGTCATTTGAAATTCTCTCGATTCAGCCCCCCTGAAAGAAGGGGTGCTTCAATATGTTTTCCTGAACACCGGAGGCGCAATTATTGAAGCCGAAAGATGACCAATCGATGACCGTCGCATCAACCATCCGGGCATTGCGGTATTGAATTTTCGTGCGCAGGCATTGCACCGCATACCCGCGCGGCACTTGGGTTTCCGGCGAAATCGTTTGGCTCCCCCACTCAAGTAGGGGAATTGCACGAAAGCGCTAAAGTTATTTTTCTTGTCGCCGTTAACTCAGCGCCTTCTTGTTTTCTCTTTTATTTCGGGCATTATTTTTCGCCTTGATTCCAATAGCAGAAAAAAGGCGTTTCTCATTTTCCCGGCGCAACCTGATGGCGTATCTCGCCCACCGTTGCCAAGTGGCTACCGGCCCATGTTCCTGCCAGAATGTTCTGCTTGGGCCCACCACGGAGGCAGACACATGAAGAAGAGCACGCAGGACACCGCCGCACCCGCGTCCGAGCTGATCGACGCACGCATTGCAGAGCTGGACGACTGGCGCGGCGACATGCTCGCCCGCCTGCGCGCCATCGTCCGGGCGGCCGACCCCGACGTAGTGGAGGAATGGAAATGGAGCGTGCCCGTGTGGTCGCACCATGGCCTGATCTGCACCGGCGAGGCCTACAAGCAGACGGTGAAGATGACGTTTGCCAAGGGCGCCTCTGTGCCCGACCCCGCCGGTCTCTTCAATTCGAGCCTGGACGGCAACACGCGCCGCGCCATCGATTTCCGTGAGGGCGACAAGGTGAACGAGAAAGCGCTGAAGGCGCTCATCCAGGCGGCCATTGCCGTGAACAAGGCTGGCGCCAAACGCTGAAGAACGCACAAGCTCGCGTGGGCAGGGCCGGAGCCGTTAACATACGGCCCGCCTGATCAACCAACGGAGCAACCGCAGTGATTCAACCGACCAGCGTATTCAAGGACAACCTCGCCCAACTGCCCGCCATTGACGGCATCGAGCGCATCGATCTGGTCGATGGCCAGGGCGCCGTGGTGGCCGACATCGAAAACAAGCCCGGCAAGCAAGGTTCGGTGGCGGTGTATCACTACCTGCAGCAGACGTTCGGCCAGCTCGACGCCACGGCCGCCGAGCACGGCCTGGCCGTGTTTGCCGAGCACACCATCGACGCACGCAACCGCCCCGGCGCCCATCCGAATGTAGACCGCCTGCTGGCCATCGCGGCAGGTGAGCCGGCACTGCGCATCAACGTCGTCAAGGCTTGATGACGCCTCGCTGATGCGCGCAGCAAGTAGCGAGTGAACCACCTGTTCTCTCGCTGCACTGCACACACCGGTATCAGGAAAACTGTGCACGGCGCACGCTGATTGCCAGCCATGGGCACGCGGCGTAGCATGAGGCAGCCCTTCTTCGGGAGCCGCCTCATGTCTGCCCAGCACGAAGACAAGGTCCGCCAGCACATGGCGGATGCAGTGGCCCTGGCGCGCGAACGTGCGCCCGATATTGCCGACCTGTTCGAGCCGTTCCTGCGGCATTACTACGGTCTGGCAGACCCCGAAGACGTGATCTCGCGCAGCGTTGCCGACCTCTACGGCGCGGCCATGGCGCACTGGCAACTGGGCCAGAAATTCGTGTCGGGGCAACCGCGCGTACGCGTCTACAACCCAAGCCTCGAACAGCACGGCTGGTACTGCGGCCACACGGTCGTTGAAATCGTCAACGACGACATGCCGTTCCTGTTCGACTCCGTGACCATGGAGATCAACCGGCAAGGGCTGGCGCTGCATTCCGCCTTCCACCCGGTCTACCGCGTACAGCGCGACGCAGCCGGCATGCGCGTAGCGGTTTCGGCGGGCGGCGGCGTCCAGCGCCCGGCGGCACTCGCGGGCGACATGCCCGACACACCCGCCGATGCCGACAGGGAAACACACGGCGTTGCGCGCTTCGAATCAACCATCCACATCGAAGTCGATCGGTTCTCCGAGCCCGAACGCCTACAGGCATTGCACGACGGCCTGATGCGAGTGTTGGGCGACGTGCGCGCCACGGTGGAAGACTGGAAGCCGATGCAGGCCGCAGCCCACGCCGCCATCGACGCACTGGCCGTACGCGCCGCACAGCCCTCCACCGGTGACGTGGAACGCGCCGAGATCACCGAAACACAGGCCTTCCTCAGCTGGATGCTTGAGCGGCATTTCACCTTCCTCGGCTATCGTGATTACGAACTGATCACGCAAGACGACGGCCATTACCTGCGCGGCATACCCGGCACCGGCCTGGGCGTGCTGCGTGAAGCGCTGCGCGACACCTCCACGCCGGACACGACGCGCCTGGCACCGGGCGCGGCCAAGTTCATCGGCGCCCCCGAGCCCATCTTCCTCACCAAGGCCAATTCGCGCGCCACTGTGCACCGACCCGGATATCTCGACTACGTCGGCATCAAGCTGTTCGACGCCGAGGGCCGCGTCTGTGGGCAGCGGCGCTTCCTGGGGATGTACACGTCGAACGTCTACATGGTGCCGGCCGAAGACATTCCGCTTGTGCGCCGCAAGGTGGCTGACGTGATCCGGCGCACAGGCTTCCTTCCCGACGGGCATCTGGCCAAGACGCTGGTCACGATCCTGGAGCAATACCCGCGCGATGAGCTGTTCCAGATGGATGCCGAAGCGCTGCACGACATCGCACTCGGCATCCTGCGGTTGCAGGAGCGCCAGCGCACGCGCCTGTTCGTGCGCCGTGATCCGTTTGACCGTTTCGTGTCGTGCCTCGTGTTCGTGCCGCGCGAAAAATTCAACACCGACCTGCGCGTGCGCATCCAGAGCCTGCTGCAGGCCGCGTATCACGGCACCGCCGTGGAGTTCACGCCGCAGTTGTCGGAATCAATGCTCGCGCGCATCCATATCACCGTGCGCACGCAGCCGGGCAACGTGCCCGACGTGGACGTTGCCGAACTCGAAGACCGCATCGTGCAGGCGGCGCGGCGCTGGCAGGACGACCTGGCCGACGCGCTGCTCGAACGCGGCGGCGAAGAGCGCGGCAACCGTCTGCTGCGCCGCTATGCGGGCGCCTTTCCAGCGGGTTTTCGCGAGGACTACGCCGCCCGCCTTGCCGTGCGCGACATCGAACTGATGGAGCCGCTGCTCGCCGCAAACGCCGCGGACAACGTGCTGACCATGCAGCTCTACCGGCCGCTCGAAGCGCCGCCCGGGGCGCTGCGTTTCAAGATCTACCGCGCGGGGCAGCCGACATCGCTGTCGCACAGCCTGCCGATGCTTGAACACCTGGGCGTGCGCGTCAACGAAGAGCGCCCCTACTGCATCGAACCCGCAGATGCCGCCCCCATCTGGATGCACGACTTCGGCATGGAGACCATCGACGGCAGCGAGGTCGATCTGGACGAAGCCCGTGCGCGCTTTGAAGACGCTTTCGCGCGCATCTGGAGCGGCGAGCTGGAGAACGACGATCTCAACCGCCTCGTGCTGCAGGCTGGCCTGACCTGGCGCGAGGTGCGCATCCTGCGTGCGTATGCGCGCTACATCCGCCAGATCGGTTCGACCTTCAGCAACACGTATATGGAGAGCGCGCTGAACGGCAACCCGTCGATTGCGCGGGCGCTGGTGCGGCTGTTCCTGGTGCGATTCGACCCCGCCCTTGCCGAGGCCGAGCGTTCGCGCGCAAGCGAAACGCTGCGCAAGCAGATCGACGAGGCACTCGAAGACGTGCCCAACCTGGATGAAGACCGCATCCTGCGGCAGTTCCTGGGTGTGGTGGAAGCCACACTACGCACGAACTATTTCCAGAGCCTGCCGGATGCCGGGCAGGAGCAGCCCAAGCCCTATCTGTCGTTCAAGTTCGACCCGGCGCGCGTGCCCGGCCTGCCCGAACCCAAGCCGATGTTCGAGATCTGGGTGTATTCGCCGCGCGTGGAGGGCGTACACCTGCGCGGTGGCAAGGTTGCGCGGGGGGGCTTGCGCTGGTCTGACCGGCGCGAGGATTTCCGTACGGAGGTGCTGGGCCTGGTCAAGGCGCAGATGGTCAAGAACACGGTCATCGTCCCGGTGGGCTCCAAGGGCGGCTTTGTCGTCAAGCAACCGCCACCGGCCAGCGACCGCGATGCGTACCTGGCCGAAGGCGTGGCGTGCTACCAGACCTTCCTTCGCGGGCTGCTCGACCTGACCGATAACTACGTCGACGGCCGCGTCGTGCCGCCCCCCGATGTCGTGCGCTATGACGAAGACGACCCCTACCTGGTCGTTGCCGCCGACAAGGGCACGGCCACATTCTCTGACTACGCCAACGCCATCTCGGCCGAATACGGCTTCTGGCTCGGCGATGCATTCGCCTCCGGCGGCTCGGTGGGCTACGACCACAAGAAGATGGCCATCACCGCGCGCGGCGCCTGGGAATCGGTCAAGCGGCACTTCAGCGAGATGGGCGTCGACACGCAAACGCAGGATTTCACCGTCGTGGGCGTGGGCGACATGTCAGGCGATGTGTTCGGCAACGGCATGCTGCTCTCGCGCCATATCCGTCTGCTGGCGGCGTTCGACCATCGGCACATCTTTCTTGACCCGTCGCCCGATGCGGCCACGAGCTTTGCGGAGCGCGAGCGCCTGTTCAACCTGCCGCGTTCAAGCTGGGCCGATTACGACCGGGCGCTGATCAGCCCTGGCGGCGGCATCTTCCCGCGCACGGTCAAGTCGATCCCGCTCACGCCAGAGGTGCGCGCCATGCTTGATGTGACGGCCACCGAGATGGCGCCAAACGACCTGCTGCACGCCATCCTCAAGGCGCCCGCCGATCTGCTCTACAACGGCGGCATCGGCACCTACATCAAGGCCAGTACCGAAACGCATGCCCAGGTGGGTGACCGCGCCAACGATGGCCTGCGCGTGAACGGCGCAGAGCTGCGCTGCAAGGTCGTGGCCGAGGGTGGCAACCTGGGCTGCACGCAGCTCGGCCGCATCGAATACGCGCAGCATGGCGGACGCATCAACACCGATGCCATCGACAACTCCGCCGGCGTGGATTGCTCCGACCACGAGGTCAACATCAAGATCCTGCTGGGGCTGGTCGTGGCCGACGGCGAGATGACGCTCAAGCAGCGCAACACGCTGCTGGCCGAGATGACTGACGAGGTGGGCGAACTGGTGCTGCGCGACAACTACTTCCAGACGCAGGCGCTGTCACTGGCGCGCACGCGCACGGCGTTGTGGCTCGACCCAGAGGCGCGGCTGATGCGTTATCTGGAACGTGGCGGGCGCCTGAACCGCGCGATCGAATTCCTGCCCGCCGATGAAGAGATCGACGCCCGCCGGGCAAGTGGCGGCGGCCTGACCACCCCCGAACGCGCCGTGCTGATGGCCTACAGCAAGATGTGGCTGTACGACGTGCTGCTCGGTAGCGATCTGCCCGACCAGCCTTTCGTGGCCGACGGTCTGCCGGCGTATTTCCCGCAACCGCTGCACACGCGTTGCGCGACCTCGATCCCGCGGCACACGCTGCGTCGCGAGATTCTGGCGACGATGCACGCCAACGCGCTCGTCAACCGTGCCGGCGTGACCTTCGTGCACCGGATGGCAGAAGAAACCGGCGCAGAACCGATTGCCGTGGTGTGGGCGAGCCTCGTCGCGCGCGCGGTCTACCGGCTCGACGCGCTCTGGCAACAGGTCGATGCCCTGGATGCGCAGGTGCCGCACGAAACGCAAACCGCCCTGTTCACAGCGCTCGCGCAGTTGCACGAGCGCGCGACGCTGTGGTTCCTGCGGCGGCGCGTGGGGGACGTGCCGGCAGCGGTCGAGCACTTCCGGTCTGCGGTGGATGCGCTCGCACCCGAGATTGACGCGCTGCAACCGGAGGAATCTGCGCAAGCCGCCGCTCAGCAGCGGCAGGTCTTTACCGAAGCCGGTGTGCCGGAAGGACTGGCGCGCGTGGCAACTGGCGTGCCGGCGCGTGTGTCGTTGCTCGACATTGCGGAGGTCGCTACGGCCAGCGGCTGCGATGCGCGGCTCGCCGCACGCGTGTACTTTGCCCTCGACCAGCCACTGGGTTACGGGTGGCTGCAAGGCGGCATTCTCGGCCTGCCCACACAAACGCATTGGCAGATGCTGGCGCGCGCGACGCTGCTCGAAGAACTGGGGCAATTGCGGCGTCGGCTCACGCAGTCGGTGTTGCAAAATGCAGCCCCTGGCGCGAGCGCGGAAGCCCTCATCGACACATGGCGCGGTACGCGACAGGAAGCGCTGGCGCGCTACAACCGCGTGATTGCCGATCAGGTCGCCGCCGGCTCGGCCGATCTGGCGATGCTGTCGGTGGGCCTCAACGCGCTGGCCGAGGTCGACGCTTGATCAACGCCGCTCCCTGGCGCGCGCCAGTGCGGCGTTGACGCGCACTGGCAGCGTATCGTGCGAGAACGGCGGCTGCACGACGAAGGCATCCACCACGCCTGGCTGAAAGAACATGCAGTACGTCGAGCCTCCGTACTGGAAGTAGCCAAGCTCCTCGCCCTTGCAAACGTGCTGGCCCGGTGTCACGTCGACCATGCACGAAGACACCTCTGCCATGCCGATGAACACGCAACCCACGGTGCCCACGGCAGGATCGTCGCAAGCAATGGTGATGACCGCGCGTGCGGCCATGGCTGCGCTGTAGCCTTGCGAATCGTTCAGCCCTTCCGGGTCAGCGCCTTCCGATTCCACGCACGAGTAGTACGTGCCATCTACGTGAAAGGTATCGACGATGGTGCCGGCGACGGGCGCATGCCAGCGGTGGTAGTTGTAGGCACTCAGGAAGGCCTGGTAGACACTGCCGCCCGAAAACAGCTCGGCGAGGTGCGTCTTGCCCGGTCCGAAGATGTCGCGCAATGAATAGGGCTGCGCCTTGATCCAGAACGCGTCTTCATCGCGCGCATCGTGGCTGATGTTGTAGGGGGCGGCCTCGCAAGCGCTGACGATCAACTTGTTGTCGTCCTCGCCCGCGACGGGTCGCATGCCGGCACGAAAGCGGCGCGTAAAGAAGTCATTCCAAGAGGTAAAGCCCCAGTACGGTTGCGACGGATCGCACAAGAACTGCTCCATGCCGATACGCCGTGTCGCTTCGGGGCTGAACCAGCCGTCGGGCTCGCGCGTGTTCAGATAGGCACGCGAATGCGGGCCGCTGAGAAATGCGCTCCAGCCATTGAGCACGGCCTCGAGCGCATCGTTGAAGCGGCGGTCACGAAACAGCGCGTAGCCCGATGGCATGCACATCGGCCAATCGAGCAATGCATTGAGCGGACAGACCACCAGCGCCTTCTCGCTAAAACGCGGCGCGCACGTGACGACATGGTCGATGGCGAGCAGCAGTTCTGCGCTGTCCTGGTAGCCGAGTTCGTATCCGCGCTCCTTCGCTTCGTCGATGGCGCGCGCGAGGTGCATGCGCAGTGCGGGCTCGCCATCAATGAGATTGGCGAGCGCACGCACGGCAGCCACTGAGGGAGTCTTTGACGGACGAGACAGCGCTTGCGCAACCAGCTCGGTGCGAAACGCTGCAAGTTGTGCCTCGCCTTCCGGCAGCCAGTTGCCGAGCCGGCGGCGCCGGTCCAACGGAACATTCGATGCAGCTTCCAAAGTGGTCTCCTCATCCATGCGGGGAGGCCAAGCAACGTGCGTTCCACATGGGCGCAGTGGCATTCGGGTTGCTTTGTCGTTGCTGTTCTCATTTGCCTGCCCATGAAGAAGCCCCCTCCCGCCTCCCCGCCCGCCAGCAGCGAGACCGACCCCGACCAACAGCCGGACTCGCTCGACGCGTGCCGCCGTTGCGATCTATGGCGGCATGCCACGCAGGCCGTACCGGGGGAGGGCAAGCGGCGCGCCCGCATCATGCTCGTTGGCGAGCAGCCCGGTGACGGCGAAGACCTGGCCGGCAAGCCGTTTATGGGCCCTGCCGGGAAACTGCTCGACCGCGCGCTGGAAGACGCCGGCATCCCGCGTGACGAGGTGTTCATCACCAACGCGGTCAAGCACTTCAAATGGGAACTGCGCGGCAAGCGGCGTCTGCACAAGACGCCTGGCCAGCGCGAGGTGCAAGCCTGCATGTACTGGCTGGAGCGCGAGCTGCAGCAGGAAGCGCCGGCGGTGGTGGTGGCGTTGGGTGCGACTGCGTTGAAGGCGTTGCTCGACGATGCGCATGCGCGCCTGCAAGAGCATTTCAATCAGCCGCTGCGCCATGAAGGCCGTACGGTGTTGGCGACATGGCACCCGTCATATGCGCTGCGCGCGCCAGAGCAGGCGGCGCGTGAGAGCGCCTATCTCGACATCGTGACCGCACTCAAACATGCGCGGCGGCTTGCTGCCGGCAAGTAGCTGCGCGGGCGCGCGAGTTGCGTCGGTGGAACCGACACGGACACTTCACCGGAGCAGATGATGATTCGCACGCAACATCCCGCACGCACGTTCTGCGCAGCGGCAGCACTGTTCGTTGCCCTGGGCAGCGGCAACGCGTTCGCGCAAGCAACAGGTGCACAGTCCGGCAGCAGCGACAACGCACCCGCCGCCAATGCAAACAGCACGACCGCAACGGGCACCACAAGCCGCACCGATCGCCCCACCGGGCGTGACGCCACGCGCAACCGGACTCGTACCGACAGGGCCAATCCTTCCGGCGAGTACGTGCCGCGAACGGGTTCCAGTTCGCATCAGGACAAAAACGGCAACGTGGTCAAGGACAGATCAATCGGCGGCAGCCCGCACGGCCGCGAGCGTCCGCCCGCGACCCCGCCGAACATTCCGGCCACGCACCCTTGAAGCAACACATACCGACTCGCGCGCATTCAGGAGCACCTCATGAACAACGAAAACCCCATCCCTGGCACGCCTCCTGCGCCCGTCGCACCCGGCGACGAAGCGGCGCCCGGGGCACCCAGCAGCGGCGAGGCAGTCTGCCCTGTGTGCAACGGCACCGGTCAGCGCGACGATGGCAGCCCCTGCCCCATGTGCGAGGGCAGCGGCAAGATCATTCAAGGGATTGGTGGAGGCTGATGCGCCCCGCGTTCCGCGCTAGCCGCCGGGCGGGGACATCGCAGACACGTCACTCGCCCCTGGACTCAGGCCCAGGCAACGACTGGCTGCATGCAATGAAGAAAGGTGCGCTTAGTGGGACACGGCCATCGAACGGCGGCCGTTGGTGCGAACGTGTCCGGAAGCCTTGAGCAGGACGTAGCCCTGGAGGGTTACCCGGGCATAGCAGTGATCGGGGCCACGGCGCTCCAGCGTAACGAGCTGTCGCTCGATGAGCGCTTCGACATCCGCACGATCCAGGTCGTCGGATTCAGCGCCGTCGTTGACGAGAAGCAAAACGGCAAATTCATGGGGACTCAGCACAGTTGTCTCCAGCTTGTCTATTGGTCACGGCATGCGACGCGTGACTGGGGTGGGCTTGGTTTTCACTGACACCATGAGCACTGCAAGAGCCGCCAAGAACACCGGGAGAGAGCAGCTGGGCTTGCAGGAGAAGCCAGCATAGGCACGCGCGCAGCCGCATTCAAGAGTGCAAATCGGTGCGTTGCCCACTGGAGGCATGTCACCCAATGGTCGATGATGGGGCACCAACCGTTTGCCGTGCAGTACAGCGCACGGGCGGTAACGATTGCGCAGTGCAGGGAACGCCGCCCTCCTCCGTTTGCGCTAAGTCAATTGCACAAAAGAATGCGCCCCGGTGACTCGCATCACCGGGGCGCTGCACGCTGCGCTGGAGCGTTGACCTTACACGTCGTCGGCGACGATGTTGGCGCGTCGGCCAAAGCCGTGCAGCGGGTCAATGCGTTCGACGCGTTGGAGTCGCGCGTAAGGATCGTCCAGTTGTGCATGCGCACCAAATGCATGCAGCGCGCGATGGCGTTCTGTGGCTCGGTCCGCTGCGTGCACTGCAGCACGGCCGTGCACCACTGCGGTCACGCTGCCGTAATGGCGGGCCATGCCGGGCCGCATCGCGTACGTCTGCACAGGGGACGCAGCCGATTCGGGCGCTTGCGGCTCGACCCAATCGTTGCGGCCCAGACGCCCGCGGTAGCCGAAGCGATGGAAGCCCGAGGCCTCTGCTGTCACCGCCTCCACGGCCTTCACCACGTCGCGCGGTTGTTGTGCAGGTGCATCAACGCGCGCCAGCGAAGGCTCTTCCCGATCGAGGTTCTCCAGCACGATCGCCTCGCTGACGGGGCGGGCGCCCAGTACCGGCTCTTCCGGGTCGTATTCCGGGCTGCGGGTGAAGGGTGTGGGCGGCGTGGCGGTGCCGGCAGGTGCAGGGCGGCCCGCCCACTCCTGCCATGAGCGCACATGGGTGATATCGCCGTCGTCGTCGTGATCGACCACCAGCAGGCGCGTGTTGCGCGGACGCTGCCACGCGGGCTGCTGCGCATGCAACGCCCCGCGCGACGCGCGAGCGGCGGCCCCGGCGGATGGAGCCGGCATTGCCGGCGCACGCACGAGCCTGCGGCGAATGGCACGATCCAGCCGCGACAGAACCATCCACACCACGAGCACCCCACCCATGCCGGCGATGATGTTGCCGTACATGCGCAGTTGCTCGAATGGCAGGCCGCTGGGGCCCACACTGCTGATGGAGTAGCCCACGTACAGGCCCAGCAGGCCCCAGATCGAGATCACGAGCACCGGACGGAAGATGCGGAACCACAGCACATGGTGCAAGGTCCCGACGACACCCTTGTCCGAGAACGACTGTCGGATCGAGTTTCGCGAAACATCAATGACGAGCATGGTCATGGCGAATTCCCCTGTTGTTGTTGGATGCCCCGGTCGGGGCTCGTCCAGCGGGCACGGGCACGGGTACGCTGGAAGGCGACGGCCGGAAAGCCGACCACCGTGGTGACAAGGTTCAGTATCCAGAACGCAACCGGATACCAGACGGTGTCGATGAAGTAGCGCAGGATGTTGTCGTCGTAGCGGCGATCGATAAAGCAGCCGATCAGCAACTGCAGCACGCAGGTGATGAAGAGCAGCGTGCCGTGCCAGCGCGGGAGTGCTTCCATGCGCCATTCGGGAGGCAACTCGACGAAGAAGCCGACCATCGACCACGTGATGACGATCAGCATGTTGTACGCCCACACCACCGACAGTGCGTACTCGAAGAAGATCGGCCACATCATCGATTGCCGCAGGCTCGCCATGGCCGGCGCGTACTTGATGAGCGCCTGGATGCCGCCCTTGGCCCATCGCAGGCGCTGCTTGTAGAGGCCGCGGAAGGTCTCGGGCATCAGGATCCACGACAGCGCGCGCGGCTCGTAGCGGATCATCCAGCCGCCCACCTGCAGCTTCCAGCTGATGTCGATGTCCTCGGTGAGCATGTCATTGCTCCAGTAGCCGACATCCTCGATGGCGTGCTTGCGGAACATCACGACCACGCCCGACACCGTCAGCAGCCGGCCATAGACCTGCTGCGTGCGCTTGATGAGCCCCACGATCGACGAGAACTCGCCCACCTGCATGCGCCCCAGCAGGGTGGAACGCGTGCGGATGCGCGGGTTGCCCGTCACCGCGCCAATGGTCGGGTTCTCCATCAGGTGGCGAATCATCCAGGCAATGGCATCCACGTCCAGGATCGAATCGCCATCGATGCACATCAGGTATTCGGCGTCTGTCACCTGCGCGGCGGTGGTGAGGCCAATTGCCTTGCCCTGGTTCGACGACTGGTGGATCACCACCAGTTGCGGGTATTCCGCAGCCAGTTCGTTCAGGCGTTCACCGGTGCGGTCGGAGCTGCCGTCGTTCACGGCGATGATGTCGTAGTTCGGATACCGCATGCGTGCGAGGTGGCTGATCACCTCGCGCACATTGGCCTCTTCGTTGTAGCAAGGCACGATGATCGACACCTTGGGGTAGCTCTTCACCCCAAGGAGTGCCAGCGGATGCCGCACATTCTGCGTGCCGCGCTCGAGCAGGAAGTAGTGCAGCAACCCTCCGATCATCCAGAAATACGACATGAAGAACGGGTAGTAGAAGACAAAGCCGGAGATCCAGCGCTTGGCGGTGAGTGCGTCCACCATCTCAGCCTCCCGCCTTGTTTGCGTGGGACGGCGCTGCCGCTTCGGTGGTCGCGGGCTTCTTGTCTGCACCCCCGGCGTTGCCATTGGGCGACGGGCTCTGCGGTGCGGCGCTGCTCTCGAGCTTCTCAACGCTGGCCTTATTGCCGCCGGGCGGCTTGCGCGTCTCGATATACGTCTTGAGCGACATCACATCGCGCAGCACCTCGGTATCGGGCCGGCCGGCAATGAAGTCATCCGGGTAGTAGCCATAGTTGAGAGCCCCTGCCGAGCGCAGGGCGCGCATCTGGTCACGCAACTCGGTCGTGGGGATCGGTTTGTCCTGATTGCGCCAGTCCACCGCCTGCAGCTCGAAGATGGTCTTCTTCAGGCCATCCTTGTGCTTGGCCACGGCGGCGGTCAGCTTCTTCATCCAATCCTTCGGGTCCTTGGCTTCTTCCATGTACGGCATGGCTTCGAGCGCAACGTAGTCGTACGCCTCCAGGAAGTCGTCATAGTTCTGCGCCGTCCAAGTTTCAGCCTTCGGATCGAGCACCGGCCCCGAAAAGATATTGCGCGCGGTCAGCATGTCGCGGCCGTTCTGATAGCCCTGCGCCACCGCGATCAGCTCTTTCGAGAACGAGATCAACGCAGCGGTCTTGGCGCGCGACCACTTCTGCATCAGCTCGGGCGACTGGCGGATCTTGTTGATATCGCCGGGCAGGCCCATGGCCTCGTAGGCCTTGAGCGCGGCGGGGCTGGCATCTTCGTAGTCGTCGAGCACGCCGTCGTCGTGGAACAGCACGCCGTCGATGATCGAGTTCTTGGCCAGGTCCTCATAGATGTCCCGAATCATCTGGCGCGCCTGCGGATCGAACGGCGACAGGCGCGGCGGCTTGACGGTGCCCGGCTTTTGCGGCGCGCCCGGCAGCGACTGCACCAGGTGCGTGGCCGCCGGATTGTTGGCCGGCAGTTTGTACGACAGCATCGGCAGCCACGCGTATACCTCTACCTTTGCACGCGTCTTCAACTGCCACGACACGCGCGAGAACAGGTCTGCACGCATCGGCATGTGCCGGTTCGGGAAGTACACGGCGTCCACTGCGCCGTTGCCCTTCGGGTCGGCGAAAGCCTGCAGATACACCACACGCGGCGCGAGGTCCTTGATGCGGTCGATCAGCTTGCCGAGGTTGGCTTCCTGCTGCTTCGGGTCCGGGTCGTAGATGTAATCCATGTCGACCTGAACCACGCGCTGCACGGGGTTGATCTCACCGTGGTGCGTCACAGGCTCGCGCAGCGAACGCTCCAGATCACCGGTGTCGGTGTCGTAGCCCATCAGGCTGCGGCGGATGGCGGTGAGCGGCACGTCCGGCGTGTTCGGACCCGGCTCCAGCGTCAGCATGTACTTCAGGCCCACGTTGGCGGCTTCCTGGTCGAGCATCTGGTTGTGGGCGCCATACGGCCACACCACCGTCTGCACCTTGGTGCCCACGTTCTTCTGGATCAGGTCGATGCTGCGCTGCAGGTCGTCATGCACACGCTTGCGGTACTCGTCGTCGGTTTCATAACGGCCCAGATTGCGCAGATATTCGTGCGTGGTAGCCGCCGGCATCTCGTTGCCCTGCGGGTTGCCCAGCGCACCGTGGTGCATGTCCGCCGTGTGGGTGGCGAACTCGGCCAGCCCCGAGGCCTGCATCTCGCGGATCTGGTTCCAGTTCATGAAAAAGTCACGTGGCACGATCTGCTTGTCCGACAGCTTGATCTTCGCGCCCGCAGGTGCGTTGGTCCACTCCGTGACCAGCCCGAACACGGCGGGGAACCGGAACTGCTTGAGCAGCGGGAAGACCTTCGTGTAGTGGCTTTCATAGCCGTCATCGAACGTCAGCAGGATCGGGCGCTTGGGCAGCGGCTTGCCGCCGTGGCGCGCGGCGTCGATCTGCGCGAGGGTGACCGGGTGGTAGCCGTTGGCCTGGATCCAGCTGAACATGTTCGTCAGCATCTTGGTATCGACGGCAAACCCATCGGGCAGCTTCTCGAAACTGGCACGCAGGTTGTCGCGGATGTCGTGAAAGCACAGCACGCGGAACGTCTTGCCGTCATCCGGATCGGGCTTGGGCAGGAAGTCCACCTGAACGGCGGCGGCCGGTCGAACGGCGGCAAGGAAAGCCAACGTCAGGGCCAGCGCCAGTCTCGGTGCCATCCAGGCGAAGAATCGTCGCAATGACGGTTGTCGGAGAGCTTGCATGGGCATCACAGCGGAATGTTGAGGTTCAGGTACAGGAACTTGCGGTTCTCGGGCTGGCCGTCGTAGCGATGGCGACCAAAGCCGATGCCGTAGGACACCTGCGTCTTGCGATTGATTTGCCACACGTGCTCCAGCCGCGCTTCGACCATCGGGCTGCTGCCGAACGACTGCTGGTTGTACATGCCACCGGTCAGGTACACGCGCTGCGTGAACGACTTGTCGGCGTAGCGCCAGGGCGTCCACGACCAGATGGCCGTGGCCTGGCCGCTGTAGTCGCGCGACGGGCTGAAGTAGTTCAGGCCCGTCATCGTGTTGCGGCTGGTATCGGCCCCGAACAACACGCCGATGGTGTGCCGCGGCGAGGTGAACACCTGCTGGTAGAAGTTCGCTGCCACGCGCTGGCGCAGGTTGTCGTCGGTGTAGCGCGACACGCCGTACGTGAGCGATGCGTAGCGCGTTTCGTCCCAGGTGTAGCGAACGTTGCCGCTGGCGCTCTTGCCGGTCACGCCCACCTGGTACGCCTTGTAGGGCACTTCCAGGTCATCGTTGGTGACCATGCCCGACACCTTCCAGTGGTCACTGGGTATCCACGTGGCATCCAGGGTGCCGCCGGTCTTGCCAGCCGCGCCGACAGACTGGTGCACCTCGCCGTTCACCTCGACGCCGGTGTCGAACCACTGCAGGCCCGCGCCGTTGCGCACGCGGCTCTCCGATGCGCCGTCAAACTGCGCACGGCCCGCAAAGTTGTGGAAGAACAGCCGATAGTGGTCTGCAAACGGCCCGCTGTATGCCTTGGTGTCGATACCGTACTCGTTGTTGGCGAACGCCGAATTGCCCTTGTCCGCCGTCGACTGGATGATGAGCTGCGGGCTCTGGTAGACGTCCAGATCCTTGCGCAGCGCACGCACCGAGCCATTCTCCGGAAAGCGTTCGTCCAGCCCGTTGGCGACGTTCTTGGCGGTCTTCAGATCGTCCACCGCCAGCGACGCGCGGCCATAGCCGGCCACCACGCTCAGGTCATCCGGGTGCTCTGCAAGCGCCGTCTTGTACATGTCACGCGAGCGATACGGCTCGGTCTGCACCATCGCGCCGTCGGCACGTGCGCTGACGAGCGAGGCGGCGAACGGCGCTTCGTGCCGCCACTTGTCCAGCTCGGCAATGCCCTGGTGCGTGCGGCCCGTCAGGATCAGGTACTGCGCTTCCAGACGCTTGATGCGCGAGTAATCGGGATTGGGGGTACCGGCTTCCGGCGCCAGGCGCACGTATTCCGGGTTGTCGGCCTTCATCTTGTCGAGCAGCGCGCGGGCCTCTTCAAAGCGGCCGGTGTCGAGCATGGCGTAGAACAGGCCTTCCTGAACGTCGCCCGTTTCGATCTCGCCAGGGCTCGCATCCTTGAGCGCGCGGGCGTAGGCGTCGGCGACCTTGTCCGGCGTATCGAGATACGCATAGGCATCGCCCGCGGCCACGCGTGTGTAGGCCGGAACCTTGCCCGTCTGCGACATGGCTTCGTAGCGCTTGACGGCGTCTTTCATGCGCCCGCGCGAAGCCAGTGCCACCACTTCATCGGCCACGATCTGCTGGCGGAACTCTGCGTTTTCCGGCGTGTCGGGCACCTTCTTGAGCAGCGCCTCGATTTCGGCCACCGCCTGATCGATGATGACGAAGCGCTCCGGCCCATTGATGACCTTCAACTGCTGACGCCCCCAGCGGATGCGCTGCGCGGCGGCGGCATGGTCGACGTGCCACGATTCGCTTTCCTTGAACCAGTCCGGATGCTGGCGCAGGTTTTCTTGCGCAAGCGTGGCCGCGCCCTCGCGCGACTCCCGCATGACCTCGTCGTGGAACGCCTGACGGTCGGTTGGCATCGCGCCTACGGGCGCGTTGTCGGGCGCATTGCCAGCGGCATGGGTGGCCGCCGCATTGGCCGCTTCCGGCGACACCTGCAGCGGTTCGAGCGCGCCGGGCCCTTGAGCGCTCGGGCCTGAAGGCATGGCCGGCGCCTGTGCAGACGTATCCGGTGCAGGCGTGCCCGGCGGCAGGATCACCGTGGGTGACGGCGATGCGGGCCGAGGTGCGGGCGGCGCTGCCTCAACAGCAGGCATTGGCGAGGCGGCGGCCGGTGCGGTTGCCGCGGGCGATGTCTTGACGGACGAGTCTGCCGGCGGCACCGCCTGTTGCGCAACGAGCAGCGTGTTGGCCGGAGACGCCGGCACGTCGTCACCTCCGGCGATGACGGTCGTGGATGCAAACGTGGCCGGGCCCTTGGCGGCGGCGTCGGTCAGTTGCGAATCGATCAAGCGGCGCGTGGCCGCGTTGGAAGCATCGTCGGTCGCGGCGTGCGCGATCATCGGCACCGTGCCGACCACCACAACGGTGGCAGCAGCAATAGCGCAGCGGCGGGGATGCCATGCCGCGGCCGCGCTGGTGCGCTCGGCCGGCAGGCTCCAGGAGAGTGGCTCGTGGGTTGTCATTGTTGTCATGTCCAGTGGGCGGCGCGTGCGGGCGCACGCCATCCGCATTGCATGAAGGGCTGCCGGGGCTGAGTCAGCCGAGGCGGGCCGTACCGTTGGCGGCGCGCACCGGGGCGCGCATCGGCTTGGCAGGCGTCACGCCGCCAAAGGCTCGCGTCATGGCAGCCCAGCGCGATTCGGCGCCCAGTTCAGCGCCCGATGCGGTCACCGACGTGGTGGTCCGTTCGGACGCCCCCGGCTGGGGGGAGGAAGACGCCATCACCGCATCTCGGGCCGGTACGCCGGCCTGGAGCGGAGTCGATGTGCGTGCAGCGGTTTGCACGAACACGTCTGCGTCTTGCGCATCTCCAGACACCTGGACCGATGTCTGTGCGGATGCAGCGCTAATGGTGGCGGCAGCCCCGCCCTGCAGTTCCAGCGGAATACCCAAGCGCATGGCGGCATACACCGCTTCGCTCTTGTTGCGCACGTTCAGGCGTCGATACAGCGTGCACGCATGCGTTTTGACAGTGGCTTCCGAGATGCCCAGCAGGCGGCCGACACCCTTGACGGAGTGGCCGCGCGACAGCAGCACCAGCACTTCGTACTGCCGTAGCGACACATTCAGCCGCTGCGCCGCTTCGGACGCATCCAGCGAGAGCATCGGCATGGCTGCATCGTCTGCACGCGGTATCAGGGCCGGATACGACTGGCCGCCGGCCAGCACAAGCCGCAGCGTGGCCAGCAAGACTTCCGGCGATTGCGATTTGGCGCAGTAGGCATCGACACCGCACGTCATGGCAGCGTGCGCTTCTTGAGCAGACAGGCTGGCGGCCAGCAGCACCACGCGGCTGGCCTCGCTGGCGTCCATCGCTTCGCGCAATTGGGCAGCGAATTGACCAGCGTTGAACGGGCCCTCGGCCTCGTCCAGCCCGATGACGAGCAGATCGGCTCGCTCATCGAACGCGTGCAGTTCGCCAGGGATGCCCGCAGGCAATGCCGGGGCGACGACCTCCAGGCCGAGGGTGGGATGCGCCAGCAACTGCGCAAGTCCGGCCCGTAGCAAGGGATGATTCTCCAGCAGGACTGCTTTCATGGTTTCCTCGTTTTCTTGTGAAGCGATTCCGGTCAGGCGCGCACAAGCCAGCCGCTGCGGGCGAGCACGCATATGACCGTCGAAACCCCGGGACCGTCCGAGAGAAAGCGCCCTGCCGCCAGCGATGCGCCGGCTCTGGAGAAGCGAAGTGCGAATGCCGTGGGGACCGTGGGGCCGTGGGGACCAATCCGGTTCCGGATCCGCTTATGGGAAAAACCTGTTCTGCAGGTGGCGGAATTGCCTTGCACATGCAGAGTGACCGCACGACATAGAGCAAGCATCGGGCCACCTCCGTGCAGCGCAACATCTGCTTACACTTGCGGCACAAATGATGACGTGCAGAAGGCGGGCGAAACCCGCTGTGGCAAAGGATTGGCGGGCCGCGGCATCGGTTGGTGCGATGCCGCAAATTCACTTCATTTCTGTAACGATTCAGTTACGAATTCGCGACGTGTGACGACCGGCCCGATCATGCCGCCGGTTGTCCACTGAACGTTTTTACAACCTGTTTTAAAACTTACCGAGCGAGCGCGGCAGACGCCACATCACAGGCATGCCGGCGGTGGATAGATGACCGATGCGCCCCCTTCAGGGCTTATGGCGCATGGCAAAGAGGAAGAGGCTGTCGATGGCGCCCACCATGAAGATGATGCCCGCAGCCGTATGCAGCATCCAGGCACCGTCGGAAAAGGGCAGTTGGATCGACGTGTGTGGAATGGCCGCCACCGCGCCCGCGGCCACCGACATGCGCAACACCGGCACCCACCAGGTGCGCTTGGCGGGCTGCGGATCGTCGCGATGGCGCGGCGCGGGGTCGGGTGTCGAACAAGGCATGCGGCAGGGACGAGAAGTGATGGCCATGCTGCATTGTTGAACACAACCGATCGAAGCGAAACACAAAACAGCGCCCTGCAATGCCCGCAATTCCCCTAACTGAAGCTGCCTAGGCTGGATGCGCAGCCAGGTGGGCGAGGTTCTGCAGCATGTCGGTCGTCATCTCCGCCACACCGTATTCGGGCTTCCAGCCCCAGTCGCGCCGGGCAACCGAATCGTCGATGGAATTCGGCCAACTGGCCGCGATGGCCTGGCGGAAATCCGGCGCATACGCCACCTCGAACGATGGACGATGCCGGCGGATCTCGGCCGCCAGCTGCTCGGGCGTAAAGCTCACGCCTGCGAGGTTGTAGCTGCCGCGCTGGCTGATGCGCTCGGCCGGGGCCTCCATCAACTCGATGGTGGCGCGCACGGCGTCCGGCATATACATCATGGGAAGCGCCTCATCGTGCTCCAGGAAGCACGTATAGCGCTCGCCCTTCACGGCCGAATGGAAGATGTCGATCGCGTAGTCCGTCGTGCCGCCGCCCGGTGCGGTCTTGTACGAGATCAGCCCCGGATAACGCAGGCTGCGCACATCGACGCCGTGGTGCTCGAAATACCAGCGGCACCAGCCTTCGCCCGCCAGCTTGGAAATGCCATAGACGGTCTTGGGCTCCATGATCGTGCTCTGCGGCGTGTTGTCCGCAGGCGTGGTGGGCCCGAACGCGGCAATCGAACTGGGCCAGAAGATGCGCTCAAGCTGATGATTGCGCGCCGCCTCCAGCACATTCAGCAGGCCATTCATATTGAGCGCCCAGCCCCACGTGGGCGACTGCTCTGCCGCGGCCGACAGCGCTGCAGCCAGGTGATAGATCTGCGTGATGCCGTGGCGCTCGATGATCTCGCGCAACTGGCCGCGATCGGTCACATCCAGCGTTTCGTGACGGATCTGCGGGTGGCGGCCACGGGGCACCATGTCGCTCGTCACGACGTTGCCAGTGCCATAGCGCTCGGCCAGCGCGGCGGCCAGCTCCGTCCCCAATTGCCCATTGGCGCCGATGATGAGGATGCGCGGCGCCGTTCCAAAATTCGCGCTCGTACCGGTGCTCATCAGATGATCCCCAGTTCCTTGCCGGCGGTTTCAAACGCCTTGAGCGCCGCGTCGAGTTGCGCGCGCTCGTGCACCGCGCTGATCTGCACGCGGATGCGCGCCTGCCCCTTGGGCACCACCGGGTAGAAGAAGCCAACCACATACACGCCAAGCTCCAGCAGGCGTTTGGACAGCGCCTGCGCCTTCTGCGCGTCATACACCATGATCGGCACGATCGGGTGGTCGCCCGGCTTGATATCGAAACCCAGCTCGACGATCTTGCGGCGGAAATACAGCGCGCTGTCTTCCAGCTTGTCACGCAGCGCGGTGTCGGCTTCCAGCAGATCGAGCACCTTGATGGTGGCCCCGACAATGGACGGCGCCACCGTGTTCGAGAACAGATACGGCCGCGAACGCTGGCGCAGCAGCGCCACCACTTCCTTGCGCGCACTCGTGAAGCCACCCGACGCGCCGCCCAGGCCCTTGCCCAGCGTGCCGGTAATGATGTCGATCTTGCCGAACACGCCGCGGTGCTCGTGCGAGCCGCGGCCGCGCTTGCCAAGGAAGCCCGTGGCATGGCATTCGTCAATGCCGAGCAGCGCGCCGAATTCATCGCAGATGGCGCGGATTTCATCCAGCCGCGCGATGGTGCCGTCCATCGAGAACACGCCGTCAGTAAACACAAGCTTGAAGCGCGCGCCCGCCGCATCGGCTGCCTGCAATTGCGCGCGCAGATCCTCCAGGTCGTTGTGCTTGTAGCGATAGCGTTGCGCCTTGCACAGGCGGATGCCATCAATGATGGACGCATGGTTCAACTCGTCGCTGATGACGGCGTCTTCGGCCCCAAGCAGCGTTTCGAACAAGCCACCGTTGGCATCGAATGCCGAGCCGTAGAGGATGGTGTCTTCCGTGCCGAGAAACTTCGCCAGCCGCGCTTCCAGCGTCTTGTGCAGGTCTTGCGTGCCGCAGATGAAGCGCACCGAGCTCAGGCCAAAGCCATGCGTGTCGAGCGCCTCGTGCGCCGCCTTCAGCACCTCCGGGTGCGACGACAAGCCGAGGTAGTTGTTGGCGCAGAGGTTGATGACCTCCTTGCCATCAGCCGTGCGGATCACGGCGCCCTGCGGCGAGGTGATGATGCGCTCGGTCTTGTAGAGACCGGCTTCCTCGATCGCCTCCAGTTCGCGGCGGATGTACGCGTAGAAAGCGTCGGTGGAAGCGTTAGCTTGCGTTGTCCCCATGGTGCTGCTCCTGTAGACTGCGTTGATCGATAAATCGAACATGTTCGATATATCGAATAATTTGTTCAATTTACAAGATACCAACCGATGGCACAAGCCCCCGCCACCGATGTCCTCGCCGACGGCCCGCCCGCCGTTGGCGCCAAGCTGCAAGCGCTGCGCCAGGCGCGCAAGCTGTCGCTCGATGAACTGTCGCGGCGCGCGGGCGTGTCCAAATCCATGCTCTCGCAGGTCGAGCGCAACCTCGCCAACCCGACCGTCGCCGTGCTGTGGCGCCTGGCCACCGCGCTCGGCGTCGGGCTGGCGGATTTCCTCTCGCCTGAAGGCGCGGCCGATGCGGCGCCCTCCGTGACGGTCATTCCCGCTCACTCCATCCCAGTCATCAAAAGCCCGGATGGCAAGTGCGAATTGAAGATTCTTGGCCCGGTGGACCTTGCCGCGCGCTTTGAATGGTATGAACTGGCAATCCAGCCCGGCGGCGTGCTGGCGTCAGAGCCGCACGAGCTGGGCTCGAAGGAGCACATCTCGGTGCTCAGCGGCACGGTGACGGTGCAATCCGGCCCGAGTGAGAAGAAGGTGCGGCACGGGGAATCGGCGCGCTATCCGGGGGATGTGCAGCACGCCATCTCGAACGCCGGCAAGACGGTGGCGACGGCGTTGCTGGTGGTGGAATACGCGCAGCAGTAGGCGCTGCAGATTGGCGCCGCCTAGGCCGCCTGCAGTTCGGGCGCGCGCCACACGCGCGGCAGCAGCACCCCAAGCATCAGCCCGCGCACAGCCATGAACCCCAGCATCGACAACCACAGCCCGTGGTTGCCCCACAGCGGCTGCAGCGTGACCGACAGGCCCCAGAACGCGGCAGCCGCCGCGGCCATCGTCACCAGCAGTTCACGGGTGCGCGTCGCGCCGATGAACACGCCGTCAAACTGGAAGCCCCATACCGACACGATCGGCAGCAACGCCGCCCACACCAGATAGTGGCGCGCGGCTTCGCGCACGGCAGGCTGATCGGTCAGCACGCCGATGATGCCGGCGCCGGCCAGCGCATACACGGCGGCAAAAAGCCCAGCGCCAAGCACCGACCAGAACGTCGACACGCGAATCGCCATGCGCAGCGCAGCGCGGTCCCGCGCACCCATGGCGGCGCCCACCAGCGCTTCGGCCGCGTGTGCGAAGCCGTCCAACCCGTAGGCCATGAAGGTCAGGAAATTGAGCAGCAGCGCGTTGGCAGCCAGCACCACATCGCCCTGCTTGGCGCCCGCGTGGGCAAACCAGCCGAAGGCGGCCAGGAGGCAAAGCGTGCGCAGGAAGATGTCGGTGTTCAGGCCCATCAGGCGACGCCAGGCGTCGCGGGCCAGCAAGTCAGCGAGCGTGAGCGTCGGCAGACCAGTGGGCCGTTGCAGCCAGAGCAGCAGCATGCCGAGCCCAAACCCCGCAATGTCGGCCAGCGCCGTTGCCGCGCCAATACCGCCCACGCCCATGCCGGCCCCAAGCACCAGGGCCAGCACTGCCGCCATGTTGACGGTGTTGATGAACACCTGCAGCAGCAGCGCCCGCCGCACCTGCTGACGCCCGAGCAGCGTGCCGAGCACCACGTAGTTGGCCAGCGCAAACGGCGCCGACCAGATGCGCGCGTGGCAATACACCTCGGCCATGCGGGTGACGGATTCGCTCGCACCGAGCAGCGCCAGCGTGATGCGGATCGCCGGCACCTGCAGCACCAGCAATGCCGCTCCAATGGCAAAGGCCAGCAGCAGCGCGCGCACCACGCTCGCCCGCAACGCCTGCGTGTCGCCCGCGCCGTGTGCCTGCGACACCAGCCCCGTGGTGCCCATGCGCAGGAAGCCAAAGCCCCAGAACACAAAATTGAAGAAGACCCCGCCCAGCGCCACGCCGCCAATGTATTCCGGCCCCGGCAGATGCCCGGCCACGGCGGTATCCACCGCCGAGAGGATCGGCTGCGTCAGGTTGGCCAGCACGATGGGAAACGCCAGCGTCAGCACGCGCCGGTGCCACTGCGCAGGTGACGCAGGTGCAACCGAAGTGGCGAAAGAGGACTCCATGGGGAGAAAAAACTGCGAGGAACGATGAAAAAGGCGGTGCAACCGTTCACGATTTCGCTATCATTGCGCCCCATTGCGGGCTCCGGAAATCGGGCGGCAAGTGCGGCACCCCGCACAACGTCGTCGATGACTATACGCGAATCCCCCCGGAAGGCAGACACCGTGTTTTGCCTTTCATCGCGGCCGGACGGGTGCGGTTGATGCTACGCATCATCCGGCACACGCATGTCCTAGGCTGGTGACACCCACCACACGGGACGGCGGGCGACGCCCAAACAGCGTCGCCTCGGTAGAACTAAGCGGACTGGTAAGCAACCGCGATGCCCTGTCGAACTTCCGACTCGCCGGGGCGGAGACTCCTCTTGGAAAAAAACGTACAACGCAATCTGGGCGCCTGGGCATTGATGCTGACCGGGCTGGGCTCGATCATCGGCTCCGGCTGGCTGTTCGGCGCCGGCCACGCTGCAAAGGTGGCGGGCCCCGCTGCCATCTTCACCTGGATCATCGGCGCCGTCGTCATCCTGGCCATTGCCCTGACGTATTCCGAACTGGGCGCGATGTTCCCGGAATCGGGCGGCATGGTGCGCTATGCGCGCTACTCGCATGGCTCACTGGTGGGCTTCGTGGCGGCCTGGGCAAACTGGATCGCCATCGTCACCGTCATCCCCATCGAGGCCGAAGCCTCCATCCAGTACATGAGCAGTTGGCCGTGGCCCTGGGCGCAGTCGCTCTTCCAGCACGGTGAGCTGACGCCGCCTGGGCTGGTGCTGTCGGCCGTGCTCGTGGTCGTGTACTTCCTGCTGAACTACTGGGGCGTGAAGGTGTTTGCCAAGGCGAACAACGCCATCACGATCTTCAAGTTCATCATTCCGGCCGCGACAGCGGTGGCGCTGGTTGCAGCCGGTTTCCACCCGGGCAACTTTGGTGGCAGCTCGGCCGCGAATGTGGCGGGACAGGGCTTCGCCCCGTACGGCTGGTCTGCGGTGCTGACCGCCATTGCCACCAGCGGCATCGTGTTTGCGTTCAACGGTTTCCAGAGCCCGATCAACCTTGCGGGCGAGGCGCGCAACCCGGGCCGCAACGTGCCTATCGCGGTGATCGGTTCGATCCTGCTGGCCGCGGTGATCTACGTGGCGCTGCAGGTGGCCTTCCTCGGTGCGGTGCCGCCTGAGTCGCTCGTCAATGGCTGGCACGGCATTGATTACCACTCGCCGTTCGCCCAACTGGCGATTGCGCTGAACCTGAACTGGCTGGCCATCGTGCTGTACATCGATGCGTTCGTCAGCCCGTCGGGCACCGGCAGCACGTACATGGCCACCACCACGCGCATGATCTACGCGATGGAGCGCAACAACACCATGCCGGCCATCTTCGGCCGCGTGCATCCGCTGTTTGGCGTGTCGCGTCCGGCCATGTGGTTCAACCTGGCGGTGTCGTTCATCTTCCTGTTCTTCTTCCGTGGCTGGGGTGCGCTGGCGGCTGTCATCTCGGTGGCGACGGTCATTTCGTACCTGACGGGGCCGATCAGCGTGATGTCGCTTCGCCGCACGTCGCCGCAACTGCATCGCCCGCTGCGTCTGCCGGGGCTCTCGCTCATCGCGCCGTTCGCGTTTGTGTGCGCATCGCTCATCCTGTACTGGGCCAAGTGGCCGCTGACGGGCGAGATCATCGTGCTGATGCTGGTGGCGCTGCCCGTGTACTTCTACTACCAGGCCAAGGCCGGCTGGCCCGACTTCAAGACGGAACTCAAGGGCGCGTGGTGGATGATCGCCTACCTGCCGACCATCGCCGCGCTGTCCTACTGCGGCAGCACGGAGTTCGGCGGCCACGGCTACATCCCCTACGGCTGGGACATGGGCATCGTGGCGGTGCTCTCGCTGTTCTTCTACCACTGGGGCGTGGCCAGCGGCTGGCACACGCGCTATCTGGATGAAGTCGAACACGTACATGACGACGTGCAAGCGCACGACACCAAGCGTGCGCCGCGCGCCGTGCCGCAACGCGCCTGATACCGCTTTGCTCGTAAGAAAAAACGCCCGACCGGTTCTGCCGGCGGGCGTTTTTTTCGTTGGAGCAGTGATGCCGTAGCGAGAACCTCAGCTGCTAAGGTTCAGACGGCGCCTTGGCCTGACCCGGCCTTGATGAAATCGATGAACGCCCGGAGCGGCGCCGGAACGAGCCGCCGTCCCGGGTAGTAGAGATACGGCCCAGGGAACGGCCGCCACCAATCCTCGAGCACGGGCTCGAGCGCCCCGCTCACAAGATGCGGGCGCAGCCAGTCTTCGTAGAGGTGGACGATGCCGACGCCGGCGACGGCGGCATCCACGACAAGATCGGTCGCGCCACCAATACGGACGAGCAGCGGGCCAGATGGGTCCACGTTGACCACTTCACCATCACGCTCGAATTCCCACGGCGGCATGGCGCCGCTCGCAAACCGGCCGCGCATGCAGGCGTGGCCGAGCAGGTCGCGCGGATGCGTGGGGCGACCGCGTCGATCGAGATAGCCGGGTGCGGCTGCCGTCGCGAACCGCTGCGTTCGCGGCCCGATCGGAACGGCGATCATGTCCTGTTCGAGCCGCTCGTCATAACGGATGCCTGCATCGCAGCCGGCGGCCAGAATGTCGACAAAGCTTTCTTCGGCCACGACCTCAAGCCGGATCTCAGGATAGGCTTCGAGGAATCCGGGGATGACGGCAGGCAGCACAAGCCGCGCGGCGCTCATCGGCACATTGAGCTTCAGCGTGCCGGCAGGTCTTTCGCGGAAATTGTTGACCACGTCCAGCGCGGCTTCCACCTCGCTCAAGGCGGGCCGCAGGCGGGTCAGCAGGCGCTGCCCCGCTTCGGTGGGTGAAACACTGCGCGTCGTGCGGTTCAGCAGGCGCACACCAAGCTGCGATTCCAGCCGCCGCACGGCCTCGCTCAGCCCGGATGCGCTCGCGCCCATCAGCCTTGCACCTTCGCGAAAGCCCTTGGCCTGCGCCACCGCCACGAAGGCATTCAGGTCACCCAGATCGACTTGCATTGTTCGCCCTCTCGCACAACCCGTGCGGATTATGCCCACTTATCGAGCAGCGAGCTTGCGCCTAACCTGCCGTCACCTCGTCTTTCACACAGGAGTGTGACCATGTCTCCCATCCTTCAATCCGGCACGTTTTCCATCGGCGGCCACCAGGTGCACCGTCTCGGCTATGGCGCCATGCAGCTCGCTGGCCCAGGCGTTTTTGGGCCGCCCAAGAACCGCGACGCCGCGCTTGCCGTATTGCGCGAAGCCGTTGCCTCGGGCGTCAACCATATCGACACGAGCGACTTCTACGGCCCCCACATCACGAACCAGTTGATCCGCGAAGCCTTGCATCCGTATCGCGACGATCTGCTCATCGTCACCAAGATCGGTGCCAGGCGCGACGCCCAAGGCGCATGGCTGCCGGCATTTTCAGCGCAGGCGCTGACCGAAGCCGTGCACGACAACCTGCGTAACCTGGGCGTGGATGTTCTGGACGTGGTGAACTTGCGGATCATGTTCGACACGCACGGCCCGGCCGAAGGATCGATCGAGGCGCCCCTCTCGGCCTTGGCCGAGCTGCAACGGCAGGGACTCGTGCGGCATATCGGGCTGAGCAACGTCACGGCCAACCAGATCGCACAAGGGCGCCGGATCTGCGAGATCGTCTGCGTGCAGAACCACTACAACCTCGCCCACCGAAGCGACGACGGGCTGATCGACACGCTGGCCGCCGACGGCATCGCGTATGTCCCGTTCTTTCCGCTGGGCGGGTTCAGCCCGCTGCAATCATCCACGCTCAACGCTGTGGCAGCGCGGCTCGGTGCAACACCGATGCAGACGGCACTCGCCTGGCTGCTGCACCGGTCGCCGAACATCCTGGTGATTCCGGGCACCTCGTCGGTCGCCCATCTGCGTGAGAACCTGGGCGCGGCGACGATAACGTTGCCGGAAGATGCGATGCGCGACCTCGACGCCGTCGCGCTTTCCACGGACGAGGCCGCCTGATTTTGTGCAAACGACCAACGGGCCCTTCGGTCATCATCGAACGCGATCGGTACCCGCCGTCTGCGCCGCTGCTACGCCGCCTTCATCAGCCCTTCCATCGCCTCGCGCACATAGGCGATCAGGTCCGGGCCCATCCACGGGCTGGCGGATAGCTCGGGCTCGCGCTCCATTGCCAGTCGCACCTTGGCTTGCGTTTGCGGATCGTCCCCCGCATACGAACGGAACAATTCGATCCAATGGCGCGCGAGCTGCTGCATGGCAGGCGCATGCGCCGGCGTGCCCTTGGCCAGATGCTGGCGCACCTCTGCAATCAAGGTCGGCCACTCGTTGGCGCGCTTGCCGAAGTTCTCGCGCATGAACTGCAGCTCTTGCGCCGACAGATACTTCGCATAGATCGCCAGCTTGGTTTCGTTGGCCGCCTCCATGATGAAGTCGAGCATTTCCAGGCTGATGCCGGTGCGCTCCTGCAACGCCGGCTCGTTGATGTGCATTTTGTGCAGCTTGGCCGAGAGGATCGGGTCGAGCGCCGCATCCTGCGCGAGCAACGCCATCCACTGCTTGGCGAGCGCCTGCGCCTCGCTGCTGCGTGAAGGCACCTGGCGCGTCATTGCATCCTGCACGATCGACACCAGCGCCGCCCACCGCTCATGACGGGCCGTATCGGCATCGATGCGTTCGGCACGGGCACGTTCTTCCTGCGAAAGATATTTGTCGTACATGGTCATCCATTCCAAGGTTGTGAGCCACTCGGTCAATTCGGGCTCCTCTTGGCGCACGAGCTGGCCGTGCAGCCGCGACAACCGATCGCGCAGTACGCTGGCTTGCGTGATCTGCTGATCGAGCATCGCAATCTGCCGTTCCACGATCGTGGTGAGGGGAATATCCGGATTGGCCAGGAAAGCTCCGACATCGGCCAGCGACATGCCGAAGCGCCGCAACGCCTGGATCTGGTGCAGGCGCGCGACGTCGGCCTTGTCGTATAGCCGGTAGCCGCTGTCGGAGCGGGCCGAAGGCGTGAGCAGGCCGATGGTGTCGTAGTGGTGCAGCATGCGCACCGAGAGGCCGCAGCGTTTGGCGAGATCGCCCACTTTCAACAACATGGTGGCTCCTGTCTTCTGGCTTGGACACAGGCTAGGACCTCACACAATGTGAGGGTCAAGCACGGCGTGAATGGATCGCAATGAACGGCGCCCCCGGGAAGACGCAGGCGGGTCCAGCATTCTGGACCAGTCCCCTCTGTGGTGGGGACCATGCGCCGCGAACCCGCGCCGCTGCGTGCGTCACAAAAAGTTCATTCAACTCTGTGTTCAGCGGGTCGTTTAGCGGAATGTCCGATCTTGCGTCTGCCGCCAACGTCATGACTTTCTCACCGCTTCCCTTGCCCGCGGGCATTGCGCCCGAGATGCTGCGCACGGTGTTCCAACCGATCTTCCGCCTATCCACCACCGAGGTGCTCGGCTACGAAGCGCTGCTGCGCGGGCCGGTGGGTTCGGCCATGGAGTCACCCGCAGCGCTGTTTGGCGCAGCGTCGGACACCGCGGGCACGATTGCCCTGGAGACCACTGCCGCGCGTCTGGCCATCGCCAATTTCTCGACGATGCGGCTGCCGGGCAAGCTGTTCCTGAACTTCAGCGCGCTGGGCGTACGCCAGTTACTGGAAGACCATGCCCGCCTGCTGCATGCCATTGCCGACCACGACCTGCACCCCTCGCGCATTGTCATCGAACTGACCGAGCAGACGCCCATCGACGATCTGACCAGCTTTGCCGAGGCACTGTCGGTAGCACGCGACTTTGGCCTGCAATGCGCGCTTGACGATTTCGGCACGGGCAATGCCAACCTGAACCTGCTGATCGAACTCACGCCCGACTTCATCAAGCTCGACAAGTATTTCCTGCGTGACATTGCCAAGCACCCGGCCAAGCTGGACATGGCACGCACACTGCAACAGACGCTCAAGGGCGGCGCCACCAGCATCATTGCCGAAGGGCTGGAAACTGAAGACGAACTGGGCGTGGTGCGCGACCTGGGCATCCGCTTCGGGCAGGGGTTCTTCCTGGCGCGTCCACAGGACAAGCCGGCGAGCGACATGTCGAGCCACGCCGCGCGCGTGCTGCAGTCTTCGCAGATTGCGGTGTTTCCGCAGGCCGTGCGCGTGGGCTGGCGCGCCATCACGGCCAGCAAGCTGCTTCGCGTCGCGCCCACGCTGCCCTTGCGCAGCAGCAATGACGACGTGCTGCATCTGTTCAACCGCCACCCTGATCTGCACGCCATGGCGCTGCTCGATGAAGACGAGCGCCCGCTGGCGCTCATTGCGCGCCGCGCCTTTATCGACCGCTATGCGATGCCGTATCACCGCGAGCTGTACGGCAAAAAGCCAGCGCTGGCGTTTGCCAACCGGCAGCCGGTGCTGGTGGAAAAATCCGCTTCGCTGGAAGACATGTCGGCGCTGCTGATGAGCGAAGACCAGCGCTACCTGACCGACGGTTTCATCATCACCGAACATGGCCGCTACCTGGGCCTGGGCACCGGTGAAGAGCTTGTCCGCACCGTGACGGAAATCCGCATCGAGGCCGCGCGCTACGCCAACCCGCTCACGTTCCTGCCAGGCAACATTCCGTTGAACCTGCACATTGAACGTTTGCTGGAAGCGCGCGCGGAGTTCTACGCCTGTTATGTGGACCTCAACCACTTCAAGCCCTTCAACGACCAGTACGGCTATTGGCAAGGTGACGAAATGCTGAAGATGGCCGCCGCGGTGTTGGCTAACGCATGCGAGCCCACACGGGATTTTCTCGGCCACGTGGGCGGCGACGATTTCCTGATCCTGTTTCAGAGCGCCGACTGGCAGGCGCGCATCACGCAAGCCATGGCAGCGTTCAACGCCAACGCGCTCGCCATGTACACGCCAGCGGACCGCGCGGCGGGCGGCATCCATGCAGAAGACCGCAAGGGCCTGCCCACGTTCTTCCGCTTTGTGACCATCGCGGTGGGCGCGCTGCACGTATATCCCGGTGCGGCACACAACAGCGATGACATCGGCACCGCCGCAGCCCTGGCCAAGCGGCGTGCCAAGCAAAGCGAAAACGGCTTCCATCTGGAAGCCATGCGCCCTGCCCCTGCCGTGCGGGCCATCGCATGACACCGCTGAGCCCACGCTACGCCATCGCCGGAATCAGCCCCATCAGCGCGGCCTTCACCACGGCATGCGTCTTGTTGGCGGCGTTGAGCTTGATGATGGCGTTGCGGATGTGGAAGTTCACGTTGCGCTCGGTCATCTCCAGGATGGCCGCGACTTCGGCCGCCGTCTTGCCTTCGGCCGTCCAGTGCAGCGTCTGGCGCTCCACCTCTTTCAAACGCGTGGCGGCATCGGGCAAGACTTTTTCGGCCATCAGCGTGCTGAGGCTGGCGTGCGCGCGCTGGCTCAGCCAGATCATTTCGGGCTCGCTCGCGGCCAGCTCATCTTCGGTGATGGGCGTGGCGCGGCGCACCAGGCTGAAGGTACCGAAGATGCCGGTGTGATCTCGTATGGTGTGCGACCAACCGTGGTTCAACCCATGGCGGCGCGCGTCGATCCAGAACGGCGCGTCTGCGGTGGCGATGCTGGACCACAGCGTTGGCTTGATGCAGCGCTGCCCGAACTGCAAGACCGGGTCGACGGCCAAATAGCCGCGCAACCGGTAATGCTCGCACCAGGGCTCCGGATAGGTGCTCCAGCAGATGGTGTTGAAGCGCGTGATCGGAATCGCTGCACGCAGGGCGTAGGCGCAATAGTCGAAGCCGAGCAGAACCACCGCCTTTTGCAGGCAGCGGATGACTGCATCGGCATCGCGCGGGGCAGTCAACTCGCGCAGCAATGCCGCCCGCCAGGATATTGCGCAGCCATGCGGCACTTGGTTGTAAACGCCCATTCCCTCGGCCTCCAGAGCCCCCCCCTAAATCGCCATGCCCGCGCCCATTCCCGCTTATCGGCTTTCGTTATTTCAAACGGGCGGAGAGCGTGGTCAGTCTTGCGTTTTACCAAGGGCAATCATTGGCGTGCTGAAACTATACCTAATCCGAAACGAATTGCAGACCACGCATAGCCAATGCAATTAGTAGATTTTCTCGAATACAGGAATAGCGCAATACAGAAATAAATGAATTGATTGCCAAACACTTTTGCGCAAAACAACATTCATTATTTAAATCTGCTTTTTATATACGGCATACCCGCCCTCGACATTGCAAGCTGGCTACAGGGGCCAGCTTTTTTTACAACGCCGGGGTAGGCCGAATTCGTACCGTCGGCTTCCGCCAATGCAGGTTGCGGGCGGCATAGGTGCGCCTCGCAGCGCATGACACGCTTGCCGTATTGAAAACGCCGCAAAGCGGGCGCCGACGCCACTTCCGGATGGTGCGCAAACGCGACACCCAGCAAGGTTTGCACCGCGGAGGCGCGGCAAAACGCCGCAGTAAAAATAACAATAACGCCTTCGCACGTGCAGTTTGACCGACGTCCGGAAAATTTGACGTGTCAGATTTACACGTGCGTGTGGCGATTCGCTACCACGGCAGCGAATTAGGGCAAGAACGGCATTCTTATTGGGGTTTCACAGTGTCAGTGAAACCCTTACAGTCTGGTCCGCGACTCGCCCTCTCGATGTAGTCGAGGCCCCGACAAGAAACACGACGGTACGAAGCAACAGGGTTTTCTGGCGCGTCTTTATCTTCGTCACTCCCCCGGTTTGTGGCGCTTTTTTCAAATCCGGATTTCCCGGAATTGGCGGAGCTTTGCCCAAATTCATAAAAGTGACGCGGACTGAATGCGGCGGTTATCCCCGCCCCACTGACCCATTTGCATAGGAAGTCCCGTTTCATGCGCTCCACTCTGATTTCTCTTGGCCTTGTCGCCACCGCAGCCCTCGGTCTGTTCTCTGCTGGCGCCCAGGCCAACTGCGTTGCCAATCCGCCCACGCAGTCCAACACGAGCTTCCCCGCCAGCCTGACCGGCAAGCTCGCGTATCACAGCTACGTCAGCTACGGCGACGGCACCAGCCAGATCTTCATCTACGATTTTTCGGCACGCACGCTGCAGCAGGTGTCGAAGGCGGCCTGGGGCATCCAGGACCCGATGAATGCGGTGTTCAGCCCCGACGGCAAGTGGATCGCCTTCATGGGCATCACCAACAACGCGTGGAACGTGTTCTTCTGGCAAGTCGGTTCGACCAACATGCCGATCAACCTGACCAACAGCACCGGCCAGACGCGCAATGAAGATCCGAAGTTCAGCACCGACGGAAAATCGCTGTTCTTCAAACAGAACGGCGATGTCATGCAGGCTGCGCTGTCGTACACCAGCTCGGGCCCCGTCTTCACCTCGACGGTGAATTTGACGCGCACCGCACCGACGCTGGAAAACTCGATGCCGTTTGCGACGCCGGACGGCACGGCCGTCTACTACACCACGGGCACGGGCTCGGGCATGGGCCTTTACAAGCAGACCGTGGGCAGCACCACCAAGGTGGCGTTCGACACGCCCACCGGCCTGGCGACGTACTACCCGATCGTGCGCGCCGACGGCACCGTCTTCTATGCCCGCTGGCATGACGCCACGAGCCAGGCCGACCAGATCTACACCAAGGTCAACCCGAGCGACACACCCAACCAGCTCACGCTCAACGACTGCAACAGCAACAACTCTGATCCGTCGCCCGTGAACGGCACGAACTACGTGTTCTTCTCGTCGACGAGTGCGGGCGGCTACCAGCTCTACCTGGGCGACGCGAGCAACGGCCAGCGCTGGAGCCTGTCGCAGTTCGGGGTGAACTCGGACACGACCAAAGCCAAGCTCGGTTCGAACTACTACCCGGGCACGCCGACGGCCGCTGCACAGGCTGTCACCCTGCTCTCGCAGGGCAAGCCGGCCAGCGCGTCCACCAGCTACAGCGCCAGCTTCGGCCCGGCCTACGCGTTCGACGGCAACACCACCAACACACGCTGGGATTCGGTGGAAGGCGTGGCCGGCGCGCAATGGCTGATGGTCGATCTGGGCTCGACCCGCACCATCACCGGCGTCGACCTCTACTGGGACGCTGGCGCCAAGGTGTACTACATCCAGACCTCCAACGACGGCGTGACGTGGACGAACATCTACTCGACGTCGAGCGGCGCTTCGTGGGGCCACACTTCGCTGGCCAACCTCAAGGGCAGCGGCCGCTATGTGCGCATGTACGGCACGCAGCGCGCCACGCAGTGGGGTTACTCGCTGGATGAGATGCAGGTGTGGGGCTACTAAGCCGCAGCCCCCGCATCAGCATCGTCTGACATGACAAACGCCCCGCTGGCTTCGGCCATCGGGGCGTTTGTCATTGGTCATGGAGTCGACGAGCGGCCCGCATTGGGACCTACCCCTAGATTGTCAAAAGCTGAACATTCAGCATGGGTACGACTCGGCACGATGGCGTCTCCGCACCACGCCAGAGGATCATGATGCCCTCCCGCACACCCCCGAAGACGCCTGCGCACGGTATGAGCCGGCGCGATTTCCTGACGCTAGGCACCGCCGCCGCGGGCCTCGGCGCGCTGGGCCTGAGCCTGCCGGAAGGCGCACAAGCCGCCGCACGTGCCGCCGACGCCAACTGGCATGCCGGCCAGCTCGCGCATCTGATTCCCGCGGCCAGCCACGACCGCTTTCTCATCAAGGCTTCGTTCCAGGCGCCACTTGCACGTGCGCCGTGGCTAATGGTCAACGGCAAGCGCGTCGCCGGCGAGCAAACCGATACCGCCGGCCGCTTCTGGCGCTTCGATGCGCGTGGCCTGCAGCCCGCCACGCAATACACGCTGCGCATTGTCGATGCGGCCGGCAAGCCGCTGGCCGACGCGTGGCCGCTGCGCACCTTTCCCGCGCCCGATGCCACCCCCGCACGTCTGCGCATCCTGGCCTACACCTGCGCAGGCGGCTACGATGGCCCGCCGGTGGCCGGCAAGACCGCGTGGCTGGACATGACAGCGCGCCGCCGCCTGCTCGCGCGCGGCATGTCGTTCGCGCCCGACACCGTCATCGCCAACGGCGACCACATCTACTGGGATCTGCAGACCTCGCAGAACAAGCCGTTCGCCCGCCAGGTGCGCGAACTGATGTGGGCGAAGTTTGGCGGCGCGCTCGACACATCGGTGCCGATGTCGCACCCGAAGAACGAAGCCATCTTCACGCGCGTGTGCGACTACCAGATCAGCGGGCTGTACGGCACCACGCTGCGCTCCACGCCCGCGTACTTCCTGACCGACGACCACGATACCTTCGAAAACGACGAGTTTGACGACAAGGTCGCCACCCTGCCGCCGGAGCCGTACGGCCTGGTCGGTGCAGAGTTGACGCAACATCGCTACTACCCCGAATTTCTGCCCGACGCGAACCGCCCCGTGTGGCTGCCCGGCGGTGACAAGGCCGGCATGCCCGCCGACACCAACAGCGCCTTCGGCACGCTGCGCTACGGTGCGCTGCTCGAAGCCGTGCTGTACGACTGCCGGCGCTTTCTCGACAACAAGGGCATCCACGCACGCGTGGTACCTCAGTGGGTGGAAGACTGGCTCGTGGCACGTACGCGCGCCGAAGACACCGCGCATTTTTTCCACGTGCCTTCGCTGCCATTTGCGTATTCCTCGGGCAAGCTGGGGGACTGGTACCCGGACCTGCTCGACAGGAAGACCGGCCGCCTCGTTGCCAACCAGCCCAAGCCCGGTTGGCAGGCCGGCTGGCACACGCAGCACCAGCGCCTGGTGGCGGCGCTGGCCGAGCAGAAGCAGCGCGCGGCCGTGATCGTGCAGGGCGACTTCCATGCATCGGCAGCCGGGTCGATGTCGCGCTCGGGCGATCTGGCATTCGCCCATCCAGTGCATACAGTCATGACAGGCACGCTGGGCACCGGCGACCTCGCCTTCCCGTCGGCATTCCGCAGCATCGAGACCACGCCGGCACTGTCCGTCGCCATGCAGGAGGCGCTGCGCCCAACCGAGAAAAACGGCTTTACCATCATCGACGTGACGCCCGAGAAGATGACCTTCTCGCTGTTCATGTGGCGCCCGCCCGAGCCGGTGGAAGCCATCGATACACTGCAGCCGGCCCTGGTGTACGAGGTGCCGCGCCTGGCTTGAGGTGCCAGCGCAACAACAAGGAGACGCATGGCGAAGATCTGCATCGTGGGGGCCGGCTCGATCGGCTGCTATCTGGGTGGCCGTCTGCTGGCGGCCGGCGCCGATGTTTCGCTGGTCGGCCGCGCGCGCATCGGCAACGAGCTGCGCGCGCACGGTCTCACCTTGACGGACTATCGCAACGGCCGCTGGCAAGTACCGCCGGCTGACGTGCGCTACGTGACGGATCCCGGCGCTCCCGCCGATGCCGATCTCGTGCTCGTCACGGTCAAATCTGCCGCCACGCAATCCGTCGCCGATGAACTGAAGCCCGTGCTACGCGCGGGCGCCATCGTCGTCAGCTTCCAAAACGGGCTTGGCAATGCCGACGTGCTGCGGGCCACTCTGCCGCAGCACACTGTGCTAGCAGGCATGGTGCCCTTCAATGTGATGCAGCCTGGCCCGGGCGCTTTCCATCAAGGCACGGGCGGCGAGCTGGAAGTGGCAGCGTCGCCCTTGCTGCAGCCGTTTCTCGGCGATTTCCTCCGCGCGGGTCTGCCGCTCACGGAACGCACCGACATGACGGCTGTGCAGTGGGCCAAGCTGCTGCTCAACCTGAACAACGCCATCAACGCACTGGCCAACCGGCCGCTGAAGGAAGAGCTGTCGCAGCGTGTGTACCGGCGCTGCCTCGCGCTGGCGCAGATGGAAGCGCTCCGGCTGCTGTCCCGCGCGGGCATCCAGCCCGCCAAACTGACGCCGATACCGCCGACGTGGATTCCACGCCTGCTCGCCACGCCCGACGCGGTGTTTGCGCGGCTGGCCGGCAAGATGCTCGCCATCGATCCGCTCGCGCGTTCGTCCATGTCCGACGATCTGGCCGCCGGGCGCAAGACCGAAGTCGACTGGATCAACGGCGAAGTCGTGCGCTTGGCGGAGCGCCTCGGGCAACGCGCGCCGGTGAATGCGCAACTGTGTGCGATGGTGCATGCTGCCGAATCGGCCGCCACGCGCCCGAGCTGGTCGGGCAACGATCTGCTGGCGGCCTTGGGGGCGTCGAGCTAGGGGCGGCGGGTTAGTCGGCGCCGGCTTCGCTGGCGCCAAGCAACAGCGCCATGTCCTGAATCTCGATGTGCCCATAGCGCAGGCGGATCGCACCGAGCTTGACCAGCGCCTGCAGCTCCTTGCTGAGCGTCTGCCGGCTGATGCCCAGCATCATCGCCAGCGCGTCTTGCGAGGTGGAGATGCTCGCGCGGCCTTCTGCCGATTGCGACACGTCGCCGTGCGCGAGCGAAGCAATACGCCGCGCCACGCGCGCCCGCGTGCCGTGCAACGCCGCACTCGCCAGCGAGCCATACGCCAGGCGCAAGCGCGTCGCCACCAGTCGCGCAATCGCTCCGGCAAATGCAGCGTCGCGCATCAATGCTTCAAAGCGCGCCACGCTCACCCCCAGCACGTCCGAATCTTCCAGCGCGATTGCGCAATGGCCGCGCGGTTGTTGATCAAGCGTTGACACCCCACCAAACCAGTTGCCTGGCTCCACCAACGTGAGGATGGCCTCGTCTCCGTCGGCATTGAAGATGGAGAGCTTGAGCGCGCCACTGGCCACGCCAAAGAATGCGTGCGAACTGGCGTCCATCGGATCGCCCTGGCGAAAGAGAAATGCACCGGCGGCGATGTGCAGGGGCACCGTGGCTTCGAGTAGCGCGTCGGCAACGTGCGGAGGGAGGCTCCGGAACCAGGGGTTGGCGGCAAATGCGTTCATCACGATTCAGTTTCCGCCGCTCAGCGCCGGCGCCCTAACACCCACCCAACCGACAGCACATAGCGGCTGCCACCCACCACGCGCGTCACGCTGTGCTCGCACGCATCGGGGCGGAACAGCTTGATACGCCGCGACTGGAAGATCGGGCTGGCGCAAACGAACTCGCCGCCGGCCCGCGGCGACTTCAGCACGATGTTCAGCCGATAGTGCCGGCCGTTGGTGACGGGGTCGGTATGCGGCGGAATTTCCGAACCGTCCGGATAGCGGATCAGGTAGCTGTCAAACGGGATGGGCCACGGCGCGGTAGCCAGCAGCATCTTGTCGTAGCCGGTGCCCTGGCGGCCGCGCTGCCAGCGAAAGGCGGTGCTGAAGAATGCACGCAAGGAAGACATGGAAACGAAGCAGCCCGATGGAATCCGGGCATGGTAGCCGGGAACTATCGGCGCTTGTCGAATTTCTGCCAGTATCCGAACGGCTCCTGGTGGCACTCGTAATCCAGCTCGGCCACGCGCGTGTGCAGGCGTTCCTGCGCCTCCTGCACGGCAAGGTTGTAGACCACCGGGCCGATCTCTTCCAGAAAGAAACTCAGCAGCGCACCGGCCTGGATGTTGCCGATGCGCTCGTCCATCTGCTCGTTGAAGTAGCGCTGGATGGATCGAACGGCTTCTTCGCGGACGTCGCGGTCAAGTTCGATGGGCATGCGAGGGGCCGGTGGTGGCGGATGAAACCGCCAGCTTACTGCCCGCGGCCATACGCATCCAGCAGCTTGAGCGTGACACCGTTGGTCCAGCCGAAGCCGTCCTGCAACGGATACTCACCCCCGCCGCCACCCGTGCCCGTTCCATCGACGATGTATTTCTCGACGAGCTTCTGCTGGCTGGCATAGAGCTGCTCCACGCTGCCGAGAAAGCGCTCACCGATCGCCTGCGCAAGCGGCTGCCAACCGTATCGCTGCGCCCCGCGCAGTGCGATCCATTGCAGCGGCGCCCAGCCGTTGGGGGCATCCCATTGCTGGCCGGTCTTGAAGGTCGTGGTCGACAACCCGCCCACCTGCAGCAGCGCCTGCTGGGTCCATTGCAATGTCTTCCACGCGCGGTCTGGGCGTGCAGCGCCCACAAACAGCGGATAGGTCATCGCGGCGGACTTGTTGTCGCGAATGCGGCCGAGCTGCCAGTCGTAATCGGCGTAGTAACCGGCCGGGTGCCACAGGTAGCGCTCGATGGCGACGGCACGTTTTCCGGCGCGCACGGAGTATTCCACCGTGCACGCAAAATCGCGCGCCGCTGTACAGCCGCGCGCAATCGTCTTCTCAAGCTGGAACATCAGGCTGTTCAGATCCACCGGCACGATGGACGTCGTACGGATGGTGCCCAGCGTGGCGTTGTCGCCAAACCAGCGCGAACTGAAATCCCATCCGCTTTCTGCCGCCGCACGCAGGTCGCGCCAGACTTCGTTGGCGGGGCGTGCGGGTGTTTGCTGCGCGGTGGTCACGTCTTGCAGATACGACTCGGGGCGCGGGGTGTCCTGGTCGTCCCAGTAGCGATTGAGCACAGTGCCGTCGCGCATGACGACGACGTTGCTGCTTGCCTGCCCGGCAGGCGTGGTGGTGGCGCCGCGCATCCAGTACGCATATTCCTTGCGCAGTTGCGGGAGGTAGCGCTTGAGCGCCGCGTCGCCTTCCTGCTGCGCGGCCAGCTCCACCATCAACGCAAAGAACGGCGGCTGGGAGCGGCTCAGGTAGTAGGTGCGATTACCGTTCGGGATGTGGCCGAACTGGTCGATGGCATAGGCGAAGTTGTCGAGCATGTTGTCGACTAGGTCTTCGCGGCCGGCCTCCTGCAGGCCAAGCATGGTGAAGTAGGTATCCCAGTAATAGCCCTCGCGAAAGCGGCCGCCGGGCACCACGTATGGCTTGGGTAGAGGAATGAGCGAGCTGTTGTCAGGCGCGCTGGTCGTTGTGCGTGTGAGGGCCGGCCACAGCCAATCGATATGCGCGCGCAAGGATTGCCCCGCGGGCGGCGTCACCGGCGTATCCACCGGTGGCGTGAAGTACTGGTCGACGAACGCCTTGAGCGAGAAGCCCGGCACGCCCTTCTGTGCCTGATACGCCTGGAGGATGACGGCCGGCGCGGCCTTGGGCACCGCATCGACGAACGTCTTCTGATCCGGATACACCTGCGCCGTCTGCACCGCCACGAACAACTCGCCATAGAGCTTGTCGGGCGACGGCGGCAGTGCGGCACCCACGCCCACATCGGCCAACGCGGACGAGGCCGCCAAACCAAACGCCAGCCATGCGGCAACGTTCGCCACACGGCGCCGGATCAAAAAGTGAGCCTGTCGATGCATCGTCATCTCCTGCCTGGTTGACGGAAAGCCAGTCCAGAAAAGGAGACACCGACAGCGTTGTCAAATCGACAGGTTTTGCGCAAAACGGCGGCGTGCCCAAGCGGCAGGAATGGCGCCGTATCAGGCTCTGCGGGCAAGCAATTTGCTGATGGGCGGCGATGCCTCGATCGCTCATTCGAGCACGCGTTGCCAGAGAGCGCTATGCGTGCACGACCTCGTAGCGCATCTCGACGAAGGTGTTCTTGTAGGGCACGGCGGAAGTGAGCTTGAGCGCGGGCTGTACGATGCGGCGTGGCAACAGCGGCAGCCCGGTGCCCAGCGTGACAGGCATCACCTGCACGATCAGTTCGTCTAACAGCCCTGTATCGAGAAATTTGCCGGCGAGTTCACCGCCGCCAACGATCCACAGATTGCGCCCGCCGGCTGCGGCGAGCATGTCGCGGTGCACGGGCGCCACTTCACCATGCACGAAGCGGACGTCTGCGCCTTGCACCGCCGGCAGCGTGCGCGATGTGAAGACCCACGCAGGCTGCACGTAAGGCCATGGCTGGGCTTGCCCCTCGGGGCCGGGCTTGGCCAGTTCGCGAAGCAGCCATTCGTACGTGGACGCACCCATCGCCAGCGCGCCCACGTCGCGAATGAAGCTGTCGTAGCTCGTGCCTTCCAGCGAACCAAACTGCATCAGCCAATCGAGCGAGTGATCCGTCGTGGCGATGAAGCCGTCCAGGGTCGCCGCGGCGTAGTACTGCGTTTTCGACATGTCGCCTCCCGTTGATAGTCAGGAGCGAAATGCTACGTCGTTCGGATTGCCGTTCCCTTGCGCGCCCGACGGGTCAGGGCTGCAAGACGTGCTTTCCGGAAACACCGCACAGGACGATCAACGCTTCGGCCCAAGATCGTCCACGGCATGTCCGCCAGCGGGCTGTAACGCAGCTTCGGCGGCATCAACCTGGGTGGGCTCGGCATCGATGGTCAGCAGAAAGCGCCCGCCGATCACGACGTTCTGGAATTTGCGCTCGTAGGTCTCGGCGTTCTCGCCGCCGGGCTCGTAGTCGCCGCAAAGGAAGTTGCCGCACAAGGCACCTGCCTCGTCACCCTGATGCGACAGCGAGACGCGCTCCAGGGTGAGGCCGGTATTCAATACGGCTTCGCGGGCCGCCTCAGCAGCGACATGGTCTGTGAAGATGCGGACGATGGTTGGCATGGGGGTTCTCCTCGTCGTGGTGAACCCAAAGTTGACGCATCGGCCGTGCCCATCGACACGCCGGACGAGGGCGTTCAGAACAACGCCATCTGCCGCATCCCAAACCCGATCGCCTCCTCGACCCGCATGCGTGCGTGCGTGAGCGACCCCTCGATGCCCGAGAGCGTACCGGCGAGCCAGCGGTAGAGCAGCGGTGCCTGACCGCGCGGGCTCAGGTGGATTTCACCGAGCTTCTTGCCGCGCTTGTCGCGGTAGTAGTGGGAGCGGTAGCCGCGTTCCCAATGGGTGATTGGGCCGCGCCATCGGCGCAAGCGGCGGGGTTTGGTGGGGGAAGTGTCGGCTGGCGATGCCGACGCCGGTTCCTCCCAGCCGAAAGCGGGTTTGGCGAACAGCGGCAAACCTTCCAGATCGGGGTAGAAATCCATCGTCGTATGCTCAGCTAGCCGCGCCGCCGCAGGCTTTGCGGACAAACACGGCGCGTAGCCCGCATGATACCTGGGTTTGTGGCAGACAGCACGTGCAAACGGCCTAACGGCGGGCATCGGAACAACGTTGCGCACGCCGGCCGGTCAGCGCTTCGGTATGATTGCCGCTCCCAGTCTCATGACACGCAGCTATCGACCGGTACTTAGCATGAAGAACGCCTTTAACACGTTGATGACACCCCGAATTGCCTGCACCCTGCTGTTGGCGGCGAGCTTCGCCACCCAGGCTCACGCTCAGGAAGGCGCGTTCGCACCGCTGCTCCGCCATCTGGCGGATCGCCTGGTCACCGCCGATCAGGTTGCGCTGAGCAAATGGGACAGTGGCCAGTCGGTCTACGACCCGGCGCGCGAAGCCAAGGTCATCGCCAATGCCTCGGCGCAGGCGCCCGCCTACGGCCTGGCGGCCGCGGACGTGAGCGATGTCTTCACAGACCAGATCGAGGCGAACAAGGAAGTGCAGTACGCCCTGCTGAACGACTGGCGCCGGGCCGGTGCCGCGCCCACCGCGCAGCGGCAGAGCCTGCCGGATGTGATTCGCCCCAAGCTCGATGGGCTGCAGAAATCCATTCTGCAAACGTTGCACGATGCTGCGCCGGCGCGCCGGCAGGCGGATTGCCCCGTACAGGTAGCGAAGGAGATCGGCAGAGTGTCGCAGGAGGAATCGCTCGACACCCTGCATAGGATCGCTCTAGACCGTGCAACGGCAAGGCTCTGCACCACCCGCTGAGCCCCTGAAAAAAACGGCGCGGTCCTGAAAGGGCACGCGCCGCAGCATCCGTCACGCTTATCTGAGAAATCAGGGCGTGGGCGTCCAGCTCGCGCCGTTGCCATCCTTGAAGCTGGCGAACACCTTGGCGGTGGTGTTGAGCCCACTCAAATCAATGGCGCTGGTGGCGTATTGGGTATCCCGACCCGACATGCTCAACGCATTGCCGGCCGCGTCCATGCTCAGCCATTCACGCCATCCCGCGGTGGCGGTTGGTGTTCCGGGGTAGGGTGCCATGGCGCCGTTGGTGTTCGGATCTTGCCAGCCGCCGCTTGCAATGTGTGTGCCCATCTTCGTGCTGATGTACGCCGCTGTGTCGCAATACAGTTGAGCATTGCCCAAACTGCCGGTGCCGGTGTACTGCTGGGTGCAGTAGCTGTTCGCGGCCTGGGTGGCACCGGTCAGGGATCGGGCGAGATAGGTGGTCGCGGCAGGCACCGTAGCATCCGCGGTCAAGGCGCTGTTGAGCACCACGAATCCCGGGTAACCCGTGGCCGCACGTGCCTGAATGATGGCGTTGGCGCTGTAGCTGCCGCCCGACCCGGCGATCGGGTCAAACGTCGTATGCAGCTCGCTCTGCTCGAACAGTGCTGCATAGGGCGAGCCCCAGATGAAATCAACGTTTCCGGCAATGTAGGACTTGTAGTACCAGACCCAGCCCTTGGTCTGGATCGTATCCTGCGCGCTAAGGAAGTTCATGAAACTTGCCACCATGCGGCTGGCGGTCAGGGTCGAGGTGTTGTAGTAAAGCGCTTCGGCCTGGTTGTTGAAGTTCGACTGTCTGACGTGCGAGTTCTGCAACGTGAAGTTGGTGAGCTTGAGCAGGTCGGAACCTTCCACCAGAAGGACGGATCTTCCGCCTCCCAGGGCGCGCCGGGTGCCGCTGCCTTCCGTCGTCAGCGTTGTGGCCGGTGCCGCCTTGCTGCCGCCGGTGCCTGGGTTGTAAGACTCTGAATTGTCCTGATAGACGATGGTGCCCGCCTGGCTCTGGCCCGAGATCGTCAGGTTATTCACGTTGCGCAGGAACAGCTGCTCGTTGTAGCTGCCATCCTGGATCGTGATCGTCTTGCTGGCCGACGCGTTCGCGCTGCTGTTGCGCATGATCCAGTCGAGCGCACCCTGTACGGTGCGGAAGTCCGCCGTGCCGGTGCTGGCGACGGTCACGGCCGTCTGGGATGCCGGGGCCGCCTTGGTCGTGAAGGTCCACGCGGTAGGCGAGGTGATGCCCGCAAAGGGGATACCGTTCATCTTGCCGGCCAGTACACCGTTGTCGATGGTGACGTAGTACTTGGTGCCGTTGCTGAGCATGTTGTCGTGCAGGCGGATGGTGGCCGTGTTACCGGAAATCGTGACCGGCGTGTAGTACACATACCGCCACTGGGTCAGCCCGGTGTTGTTGCCCAGCGTGTCGATCTCGGTGTTGGCGGCCGGCATATAGGTCTGCGTTTCGCCGCCGGCGGTGACCGGTGCACCGCTGATATCGATCTGGTCGACCTGCGCACCCGTCGTGGCGTTAAAAACCTTGATCAAGCCGGTCGCACCCAAGATGGGGGTGCCATCAAAGCTGAGTTGCAGCCGCGTGTCGACATAGGCGGCGGTTTCTCCGTTGGCGGGAACCAACCCGACCGCGTTCGTCGAGCCTGACGACGAACCACCAGAAGACCCCGCTCCGCCGGCAGCCGGCGCAACCGTCACTGACGTACTGCAACTGCCCTGGGCCGCACAGCCCGACACCCCTTCGCCGGATGTCGAGACAGAACTGGTGAGGCTACCGGCGGTTGTGGCCGTGGCCGTCAGGGTGACGGTCGCGGCGGCTCCGGCTGCGAGCCCGGGCGGGATCGTGCACGTGAGCGTGCTGACTGCCGGCCCGCATGTTGCACCCTGCGCGTTCACCGCGATACCACCGACGTTGCCTGGCACGCTGACCACCAGCGAAACGGTATCCCCGGTGGCGCCGCTTCCGTTGTTCACGGCGGTGATCGTCCAGATCACCCTGTCCCCAACGGCGGCGCTCGTCTGGCTGGAGGTCTCGGACACATTCACAGAAGCGAGGCTGGCCGTTGTCGCCGAGCCACCGCTTCCTCCGGTGGTGGCGCTGGCAGTGTCGGCGCCACCATCTCCGCCGCAGCCCGCCAACAGCAGTGCCGGCAGGGCTGCAACCACAATTGCGCGCTGGAACGTTCTTGTCATTGTTGTCTCCTCTTCTTCTTTTTGGATGAGCGGAACCCAGTTGCGCTCAATGAATCGACATCGGCGCATTCACTGCGGGGAAGTCCACAAACGCGGCCGAGCAGTCATAGGGCGCCGGGGTTGCCGCCCGGTTGTCGAAGATGTGGACGTGGTTGATGTCCTGCCCCGCGAGCAGCAGGCTGGCAAACGACACCGGCCCCGAACCCATCGTCAACTCCGCATAGGACGGCACGGAATTCGTCAGCTTGGTCGTTGCCCAACCCGGCAGAGAATCAAAGACCACGTTGTCGAAGACGACGTTGTAGAGATAGTTGAACTGGCCCTGCGACTGGTAGCCGCGCAGCAGTAAGGCTGCGTTGGCGCCGTCATAGACGGAGCCGGCCACATCCAGGTAGCGGAAATTGCGCACCGTGATGTCATGAAGGTTCGGGTAGAGCGCCTTGGCCGAGCCGGAAGCGTCGCCGTAGTACGGGTCCATCACAATCGGCTGTTGCAGACGCCGTGCGCACACACCGTCAACCGTCACATTCTTGACTTCACCGCCACGGCTATCGTCGGTCTTGATGCGAAAGCCGCTGGTGGCGCCCATGTCGAAACCGTCGATAGTCAGGTCGCGGATCGTGATGCTATTCATGCCGCTGTCGGTTTCGCTGCCGAGCGACATGCCATGCGTGAAATAGAAGCGGTTGTGCAGGATCTGCACGTTGGAAACGGGGCCCGTGGTACTGGCGTGCGACTTGATGGCGATACCGTCGTCGCCATTGCTGATGTGGTTGAACGCGATGAGCACGTTCTGCGATTGACCCGGGTCGATGCCGTCTGTGTTTTTGACGGTGGCAGGCGTAAAGCACGTGCTGGGCGTGGTGGTATTGGGCGAACCTGAGACGACCGGCATCGTATTGGCTGCGCATTGGTAGCCTGCCACGGAGTATTCGAGCGAGGGCGTCAGGATCTTGGTGCCCCAGGCGGTCACCCCACTGACGCCGCTCGTGACAACGTGGAACTTCGGCGCGTTCTGCAACGTAATCCGATAGAGGCTGAAGTTGCTCCCGCCATTCACCTGGATCAGGCGCGGGTTGTTCTGACTGGCGTTGCTCATGGTTTTGGTCAGCGCGCCGACATCCCACCACGTGAGCTTGTTGGCATACAGGCCGGAGGTGAGCACCTCGCCGCCGCGGCCGTCGATCACGCCGTCGCCGACCACACCGTTACCATTGGGCGTCGTGGTGATGAGCGCGTTGCAGCCGTTATCGCTGCTGGCGGTTTCGCCGCAATTGTTCTTACCGCTGATCTGGTAGTCAGACGGCTTACGTGAGGCGAACAGTGTCACCCCCGCATCGACCCACAGCGTGACTGACCCCGGCAAGACGATCGGGCCACTGAGGAAAGCATTTTGGCCTTGGCTTCCCTTGACCAGCTTCACCGCTTGTCCGGCAGGACAACCGTTGATGGCCGCCTGAATGTTGGCGGTGTCGGGCTCAGAGTTGGCCGGCGGCGCATCCACCGACGCGTCGAGCAGCCCCTTGCTGTTCTTGGTCAAGGTGGCGCTCAAGGTCGCGCACACCGTAGTCGGTAGCGACGGCTCCTTGCCCTGCACGGCCGGATCCGAAAGCGCCGTGGCCGGCCAGAGCGCAGAGGAAGTTGTCGTAGATGTACCGGTGCCGACTCCAGGGCCGGTTCCAGGGCTGGTGGCGACACCACCGCCGCTGCTGGCGATGTTGCTGCTGCCATCACCACCCCCGCAGCCGGCCAAAGCAAGGCTGACAGATAGGCAGATCAGGCCGATGCAGGCACGCGCTGGCCGCACCGCTATTGAATGGGTCATCGTGTTGTTCTCCTCGTTTGCTTCGTATGGGTGTGAATTCAGCGCGCGTGCAAGCCGCTCGCAGACGGAACCGCACGCGTTTGGCGGAGGCAGGCGCGCGTGGGAATACGAACGCCGAATGGGCGGATCAGCACGCGCCGGTGTTGCGCTGCAATGTGCGTCGTGAAGACGCGAAAAGCGTATGGGCGCGTGTTGGCGCCCACCGCCGGTGGCGGGGGTATTGCATGCGTCTCCTCTCTGCTTTTTGTATTGGCATCTACCGGAGGACTGCATCGTTGCGAGCAGGCATGTCCGCAGGGAGCCAATTTCTGATATATCAAAATCTATTAATTGATATATTAGAAGTCAAGGCAGGGTTTTCCCGGCAAAGGCGTAGGGCCGGCAAGACAAAAAAAAGCCGGCCCCTTGGGACCGGCTATTCGAGGAGATGCAGCGCCGAGGTCTACGTCAACCGAGATCCACCGGCACGAAGATCTTCGTATCGTCACGCTGCACCAACAGCGCGACATGCTTGCCGGCGCGATCCACCAGCGTGCGCAACTCCTGCACCGATGACACCGGCGTGCCGTTGAGCGACAGGATCACGTCGCCGGGCTGGATGCCGACCTTGGCCGCCGGGCCGGTTACGTCCATCACCACGAGGCCGCCAGGCAGGCCGTTCTGCCGCTTCTCTTCCGGTTGCAGCGGACGCACCGCCAAGCCCAGACGGCCTTGGTCGGGCGCAGCCTTTTCACTGGACGCCACCTTGGCGTCCTTGGCGGCACCCACGGTCACAGTCAGCGTGGTCTGCTTGCCCTGGCGGATGATCTGCAGCGGGACGGTGGTCCCAGGCTTGATGTCGGCCACCTGTTCGGGCAGATCACCCGACCGGTCGATACGTGCATCGCCAATCTGCAGGATCACGTCGCCTGGTTGCAGGCCTGCCTTGGCTGCGGGGCCGCCGTCTTCGACCGAGTTGACCAATGCGCCTTCGGGCTTGGGCAGCTTGAAGGAGTCGGCAAGCGACTGGTCGACCTCCTGCACCGCCACGCCCAGGCGGCCACGCGTGACCTTGCCGGTCGACACGAGCTGCTGCTCCACCTTCATCGCCACATCGATCGGCACGGCAAACGACAAGCCCTGGTAGCCGCCGGTCTGGCTGTAGATCTGCGAGTTGATGCCGATCACCTCGCCGCGCTGGTTGAACAGCGGGCCACCCGAGTTGCCGGGGTTCACGGCCACATCGGTCTGGATGAACGGCACATAGGTATCGTCCGGCAGCGAGCGCGACTTGGCGCTCACGATGCCCGCCGTGACGGTGTTCTCGAAACCGTACGGCGAACCGATGGCCAGCACGGGCTCACCCACCTTGGTATTGGCTGGGCTCCCAATTTGCACCACCGGCAGGTTCTTGGCCGAGATGCGCAGCACTGCCACGTCGGATTGCTTGTCGACGCCCAGCACCTTGGCCTTGAACTCGCGGCGGTCGGTCAGCTTGACGTTGACCTCTTGCGCGCCATCCACCACGTGGGCGTTGGTCAGGATCAGCCCATCGGCCGAGACGATGAAGCCCGAGCCCAGACCGCGCACGATCTGGTCGCCGCGCTGCTGCGGCATCTGCGGCATGAAGTGCTTGAAGAATTCGGAGAACGGATCATCCGGGCTCATGCCGGGCGGCAGACCCTGCATGCTGGTGCGCTGCGCATGCGCGGTGGTGCTGATGTTGACCACCGCCGGGCCGTAGCGATCGACGATGCCGGAGAAATCCATGGGCGCCGCAACAGCCACCGCAGCTGCGCCAGGAGCGGGCGCGGTGGTTGCCGCTGCGGTGGCCACGGGTGCTGCCACCGCGCGCGAAATCATGTCTTTTTGAAGATAGGCATAGCCGCCTGCAACGGCGACCACAGCGGCCAGGCCAGCCGCACTGCGTGCCAGGGTTTGACGCGTCATTGTCGTGTCCTCTCTTGCTGAGCACGAGGGTCACGGCCTGCGGAGTCGCCTGTCGTGCCCATCGGTTGAAGGCATCGTAGGCGGGCAGACTTAAACGAGACTTAAAGGTGCAAGGCGCACGCGCGCATCACACGAAACAAAATGTTTCTACGCGCTGGCCTTGAATGGAAAGCGCAGCACCACGCGCAAGCCGCCACCCTCGCGCGCTTCCAGCGCAAGGGCGGCGTCGTGCGCCTGCGCAATTTCGCGGACGATGGCGAGCCCCAGGCCGCTGCCGCCCGTGGGCGCCTGCGCAGGCCGATAGAAGCGATCGAGCACGCGTTCGCGTTCTTCCGCAGGGATGCCGGGGCCGTTGTCCTCCACCACGAGCTGCGCGCCACCGTCTGGCGTATGTGCCGTCGACACATCGACGCGCGCCCCGGCCGGACAGTATTTCAACGCGTTGTCGACAAGGTTCACAAGCAGCACACGCAGCGCATCGGTATTGCCCATGACCGAAGCCGGCTGCGACTCCACCGCAATCCCCAAATCAATGCCCTTGTGCACTGCCGCCGGCGACAACTCGGCAACCACGTCGGCCGCCACGGCGTCTAGCGCAACGGATGCGCGTTGCGTATCGGCGGCGCCAGGCTCCTGCCGCGCGAGCGTGAGCAACTGGCCGACGAGACGGATCATGCGTTCCACACCCCGATGCAGATCAGCATGTGCGGCGCGGCGTTCGTCTTCGTTCTCGGCGCGGTCGGCCACCTGCAACTGCAGCTTGAGGGCGGCCAACGGTGTACGCAGCGCGTGGGCGGCGTCGGCAACGAACGCGCGCTGGTGCGCGAGCGCGGTGCCGAGTCGCGCAAGCAGATCGTTCAATGCGTTCGTCAGCGGGCGGATCTCGTCAGGCAGGCCCTGCGTGGGCAACGGCGACAGCGCGGCCGCATCACGCGCCTGCACCTGCTTGGCCACAGAGCCCAGCGGCGCCAGCCCACGCCCGACGGCAAGCCACACGATCCAGCCCAGCAGCGGCAACAGGATCAGCAGCGGCGCCGCCGTGCGCAGCGCCATGCGCGCCGCCACCTCGTGCCGCGCGCTGTATGGCTGGGCGATCTGCACCACGGCGGGCCCGAACGCAACGCTGTAGATGCGCCATGGGCCTTCCGGCGTATTCGCGTCTGAGAAACCCAGCTCCGCCTGGTCCGGCAGATCGGGACGCGCGTGCGAGAGATACAGGCTGCGCCCGGTGCCGTCCCAGATGCGGATCACGACATCGTCGTCACGCGCAATGCCGGCCAGCGCCGGCGGCGGCGGGTCGATCCACTGGCTCGGCAAGGCGGCGGCCACCTGCTGCATCTGGTAGTCGAACAGCGCGTTGGCCTCCTGGCGCGCCTGCGCGTAGATCAGGCCGGTGGCGATGACAATGCCCGCCAGCAGGCCGCCGGCCAGCCACCACAGCAGGGTTTTACGAATCGATTGCATGGGTTATTGGTGCGCGTCGTCGCCGGCAGGTTCCACAGGCGACGTTGCCGCCTCACGTGGAATCACATACCCCACGCCGCGGATGTTCTGGATGAAATGGCTGCCGAGCTTCTTGCGCAGCGCATGGATGTAGACCTCGACCGTGTTGCTGCCGACCTCTTCATCCCAGCCGTAGAGGTTGTCCTGCAGTTGTGCGATCGACCACACCTTGCCCGGCCGCGCCAGCAGCGCATGCAGCACCGCAAACTCGCGGCCCGACAGCTTGACCGGCACCCCCGCGCGCAGCACCTCGCGGGTGACGGGGTTGAGCAGCACCTCGCCGTGGCGCATGAGCGGATCGGCACGGCCGCCTTGCCTGCGCAACAGCGCATGCATGCGGGCAGCCAGTTCCTGCAGGTCGAAGGGCTTGACCAGGTAGTCGTCTGCGCCGGCATTGAGACCGGCCACGCGGTCGGCCACGGCGTCGCGCGCGGTGAGGATCAGGATGGGGATGGCGATACCGCGCTGGCGCACCTCGCGCACCACGTCGAGCCCGTCGCGCTTGGGCAGGCCGAGGTCGAGCAGCATGAGATCGAACATGGTGGTGCCGGATTCTGCACCGGCAGCGCCGGGGGCGGTCACGGCGTGCACGGCAGCCTCGCCGTCGCGCACCCAATCGATGGCGAAACCGTCGTGGCGCAAACCCTTGCGCACGCTGTCGCCGATCATGTCGTCGTCTTCTACGAGAAGCACACGCATCACTGTCTACCTGGGGTATTCGAGAAACCTACGCTGAAGCCTACGCCCTGGCATGCATCCATGCCACCCGCCCTCACCGCCGAACGCATCATAGCGCTGTCGGTGCACCCGCCCCATGGAAGCCGGCCCGTGCCAATGTCGTGACGCTTGGCACCTGTTTGCGTCCAGAGGCGAGTGCCACGATGACGTCGTAGGCGTACTGCAGCGTCATGCGCCTTAACGTCAATGGAGAACGAAGATGCCACGCAGACTCTCGGACCAAACTCTGAAGAAAGGCAATGGGGAAATCGCAATCACCTTCCTGCAAGAAGGCTTCGGCAACTTCCAGGCAGTCAAAACCAATGACCCGGGTGATGGCTCAGAAGAGTGCACAGTCACGTTGCATTACAGCGGCGGCTCTATCGAGGGCAAGACTGGCAACGGCCACGGGCACGCAGAAATGGACGCCCTGCACCAGTTGTGGGCCGACGTCTGCAACAAGGACCTGAATACATTCCTGACCTATTCGCGCAACCTCACGCTCGACTGCACCGACAAGCCGTGTTGCGTCAAATGCTCCTCGGTGCTCGGCTGGATGGGGGTTTTGCCGCGCACCGCCGATACGAAGAAAACGCCGTACACAATGGGAAAAACGTCATGGAACGTCAGCACTGACCTACTGAACCTGATACGCGAAGTCACGAAAGTGCCCACCGATGCCTTCCGGCAGTTCGCCAACATGAGCCAGTCCGATGTCCGCAAGCATCTGTAGCAGTACGGCTGGGCGGGCGGCTCGCGCTTTGTGCAAAACCGCCCGCAAACTCACTCCCGCGTCAGAATCCGCCCGATTTGATCAGTTGATTCAACGCGCCGATGTTCAGGCTGCCCCAACCCGTCGGGTAGTCCCAGCCTTGCGCGGCGTTGTAACCGTAGCCCTGGTAGCCGTTGTTGCCCGAGACCACGTCATAGCGCAGCAGCGACGCGTTGGCCGGAATGGCGCTGTACAGGCGCGCCGCCGGGAAGCCCAGGTTGCCGTTGGCCGCCAGCAGCCGTGCCCAGAAGCCGACGAAGATGGGCGATGCGAGACTCGTACCGCCAATCTGCTGCAGTCGCCCGTAGTTGTAGATGTAGGCGCCGGTGCTCTGCGCCGCATCGAACGACACATCGGGCAATAGGCGCGCATTGCCGCCCTGCCAGCTCGGCGCCGGCAGGATCTGGCTGATGCCGCCGCCCGTGGCCCAGAGCTTGCCGTTGCCGTCGAGCCCCTCGTTCCACACGCTCTCGCTGGCGAAGCTCGATCCGCTCGTGTAGAGCGTGGTGCCGCCAATGGCGAGCACGTGCGGTGACGATGCCGGCCACGATACGCTGTAGTTGCCGTCATCCGGATAGCCGCGGTTGTTGCACTCGTAGACGCCCTCGTCGCCCGAAGACACGGAGAACGTCTGCCCCTGCGCGGCGGCCGTGGTGAAGATGGCCTCTTCGGCGTCGAGCGTGCCATCGGCGCTGGCGTCGTTCTCGCACCAGCCGAGCGACACGTTGATGATCTTGGCGGTGTTGTCGGTCACCGCCTTGTTGAAAGCCTTGGTCAAGCCCGTGTTGCCCGGCGCATTCAGGTCGGCCATGTAGAAGGCGAGCTTGCCGACCGCGCCGCCGGCCGCACCCACGATGGACTGGCTGTCGAGGTTCCACTCACCCTGGCCTTCCTGGTCATCGGTGTAGTTGCCGCTGGTGCCGTTCGTCTTGATCGTGGTGGTGGACACCGTGGCGTAGCCGTTGTTGCTCGTAAACGTCCGCAAGTCACGCAGCGTTTGCGATACACCGCCGATGGTGATGACACCAACGGTGGTGCCCGCCGCCGTCGGCACGCCGGTCGCGCCATACAGCGCCGGGAATTCCTTCGGGTAGTGGCCCGTTGCGGTGCCGGCCGCCAGCGTGCGCGCTTCGGCCACATCGCCCACGCGCAGCAACGGACGCGCGCGCGCCACGTTCTGCAGGCCCAGCACCGAGCCGACGATACCGCCCAGGGCGCGCGGCACCTGCGCCTTGCCGCTGTTCGCAAACCCGCTGCGGCCGGTCAGCTGGTAATGCACCAGCGGCGTGTTGAATGCCGCCTTGACCGTGCCGGCCGTACCGCGCGCCGACACCAGCAACCGGTTGGGCGCAACGTCAATATCGATAAAACCGTTCTGCCGCAGATAGCGCACCACGGCATCCACCTGCGCCTGCGTGGGCGCGTGGTCGGCCAGGAACTGCTCGCTCGTCAGGTACTTGCGGTAGCGCGGGCTGCGCGGGTCGTTGACGTCGTGGGCAAGCGTCTTCAGCGTGGCCTCGTTGCGCAGCTTGAGGCTGATCAGCACGTCGGTCGCCTGGCCCGGTGCGACCTCGTTAGCGGCACCGCGCGCCATGAGCTGCGGGCCGGTCACGAACGCCTTGGTGTGGGTGTCGACCCAATCGGTGGCAGCATGCAGCGGCCCGGCCGCAAACACCAGCGGCCATGCATACGGCAGATGGCGGCACAGGTTGGAGAAACGCTGCATGGGGAGAGCAGTACGGAGCATCGGATGTCCTTTTGAGGAGTACGACGTTGCAGGACCACGCCGCTTGTGACGACGTGGGCGTCGTTCACCGTATCCAACCCGCTGCCCTCGCAACAGTGCAAAAACAGGCAGTTGCACTCGGAGCGCGCTGCATCTAGCAACCCCTCGCCGGGCGGTTGCGTACGGCTGCGCTTGCCTTTATCGTGATGCGGTCCACCATTCGAACCCGCGCGCAGATGAGCGCCCAGCAAGCCACTTCCTCCGCCAAACCTGAAGCACCGACCGACCTGCGCGAGCGCATCCGCGCGGCGCGCCCGTCGCTCTCTCCGGCCGAACGCCAGGTGGCCGACTGGGTGCTGCGCCAGCCCGGTACGGTGCTGAGCCTGCCGGTGGCCGCCATCGCGCGCGAGGCCGGTGTCAGTCAGCCCACGGTTATCCGCTTCTGCCGCTCGATGGGCTGCCATGGCCTGTCGGATTTCAAGCTGCGGCTCGCGCAAGGCAACGTCGCCCGCGATGCTGCACCGGCGCGCATCGCGTCTCCCTCCGGCACGCGCGTCCTGCAAAACGCCATCGATTCGCTCACCACGCTGCAAGACCGCTTCGACCCGCGCACGCTCGATGCGGCGGTTGCGCTGGTCGACAGCGCCCACCGCATCGACCTGTACGGCTTCGGCAGTTCAGGCGTCGTGGCGCTCGATGCGCAGACGAAGTTCTTCCGCTACGGCATTCCCGCGAATGCGTATAGCGATCCGTATCTCGTGTCGATGTCGTTGAACGTGCTGCAGGCGCGCGACGTGGTGATCGCCATTTCCAAATCGGGCGCGTTGCCCGAACTGCAGACGGCGGTGGAGCGCGTGCGTGAACTGGGCGTGCGCGTGATTGCCGTGACTGCGCCCGGCAGCCCGCTCGCGGCACTCGCCGATGTGGTGCTGCCCGCAGACGTGGACGATGCCGTGGCCGACCGCTCGATGGTCGCGCGCCTGTTGCACCTGGCGCTGCTCGATGCGCTGGTGCTGGAGGTGGCGCTGCGCAAGGGCAGCGCACTCCAGCACGCCGATCAACCCGAGTAACACCAACGCCAACGCAGCGTCAGTGTCCCTGCGCCACCGCGTGGTCCATGGCAGCACAGAGGCCGATCAGCCCCGGGTACGGGGAATGAATCACGTACACCGGCATCGACGCCACATAGGCCGAGAAGCGGCCCTTGTCTTCAAAGCGGCGCCGGAACGGTGAGTTGGCAAACGCCGGCCCCAGACGCGGGACGATGCCGCCGCCGATGTACACGCCCCCGCGCGCACCCAGCGTGACCGCCAGGTTGGCCGCGATGGTGCCGAGAAACGCACAGAACGTATCGACGGCATAACGGCAGCGCGCGTGGTCGCCAGCGGCATCTTCCATCTCGCCCAGCGCGATGGCGGTGATGTCGGCCGCGCGGCGCAACGTTGGGCCTTGCTGCCAGAGATCGAAGCACGCACCCAGCGCCTCGTAGATCAGCTCCAGACCCATGCCCGAAATCAGCCGCTCGGCCGACACATGGCCGAAGCGCTCGCGTGCGAAGCGCCAAATGACGGCTTCCTCGTCGTTCATCGGCGGAAAGGCGACATGGCCGCCCTCGCCTGCCACGGCGATGTAGCGGCCCTCGGCCGTCGGCAGCAGCGATGCGACACCCAGGCCCGTGCCGGCGCCGAGCAGCGCCCGCGGTGCATCGGCCAGGCTCGCGCCGCCGCCCACCTGTTCCAGCTCGTCTGCGGGCAGATACGGCAACGCGTGCGCCAGCGCGGCAAAGTCGTTGAGCACGACGAAGGTGTCGAAGCCCAGCGACTGGCGCATCGCCTCGATTGAGAACGCCCAGTCGCGGTTGGTCATGCGGATCTGGTCACCCAGCACCGGATTGGCGATGCCGATGGCCGCATGGCGCACGCCAGCGGTTGCGATTTCCGGCGGCAGCGATGCCAGGTACGCGCGCATGGCTGCTTCCAGCGACGGATAGTCATCGCCGGCCAGCACACCGATGTGGGCCAGGCGCATGGGCGCCATCTCCAGCGCAAAGCGCACGTTGGTGCCGCCCACGTCGGCCACCAGCCGCGGGTAGGCCAGCGCATCGGCCAATTGGTCGGCCCCCGTGCCCGCGTTCACCTCATGTAGTCCAATAGACATCGAGCGGCACCTCCCGCTGATGAATGACGTAGCTCACCGGCAGCGCGCGCTGGGCCACGCCTCGCGCGGCATCGTCGAACACACCGCGCTTGACCGGCCCGGAGATCGAAAGGAACAACCGCCGCGCCGCACACAGCGCAGACAGATTCAGGCTGATACGCCGATGCGGCGCTGTGCCCGGGCGCACCGGCAGATAGGCCGGCGCCTGCGTGCGATCGATGCCCTCGTTCAATTCGGGCGCGTCGGGAAACAACGATGCGGTATGCCCGTCGTCGCCCATGCCGAGAATCACTACGTCGGGTTGCTGAAACGGATCATTGGCAGTTGCCACGCATGCATCCACGTCCACCGATTCGCCATGCACATGCGGTGACAACACCAGCGGAAAAAAGCGCGCCGCAGCCGCGGCATCCTGCAACAGGTGCTCGCGGACAAGGCGCGCGTTGCTGTCGGCATGCCCGGGCGGCACGGCACGCTCGTCTACCAGCGTGATCGACACATCAGCCCAGCGCAGCGGCAACACGCGCAGTGCGGCAAACAGCGCGATGGGCGAACGCCCGCCAGAGACAGCCAGGCACGCGCTGCCCTGTTCCTCGATCACATGCGTGAGCGTGTTGGCAACGGCCGCTGCCAGCGCTTGCACCTGCGCAGCGGCGTCCGGAACTGCGTGCCAGCGCATCGCCATTACATCTCCTCGTGCCAGGCGGCGTTGTCGCGCGAGAGCAGCGCGCTCGATGCCGCCGGCCCCCAACTGCCAGCGGTGTAACCCTTGGGCGCAATGCGCGCTTCGTTCCACGCTTCAATGATCGGCTCGACCCAGCGCCAGGCTTCGGCCTGCTCATCGCGGCGCACGAACAGGCCGAGCTTGCCGTTGACAGCGTCCATCAGCAGACGCTCATACGCGCCGGCATGGCGCACGCCGCCGTGGTCGGTAAAGTCCAGATCCAGCGTGGACGGCTGCAAGCCCAGCGCCGCGCCCGGCGTCTTGGTCAGGAACTGCAGGCGGATGCTTTCTTCCGGCTGCAGGCGGATGACCAGACGGTTTTCCGGGAACTGGATCAGCGGCTTGGGAAACAGCGCGTGCGGCACATCGTGAAAACGCACCACGATCTCCGCGAGGCGCTGCGGCATGCGCTTGCCCGTGCGCAGGTAGAACGGCACGCCGGCCCAGCGCCAATTGGCAATCTCCGCCTTGATCGAGACGAACGTTTCGGTTCGGCTGTCGGGCGGAATGCCCTGCTCGTGCAGATAGCCCTGCACCGGCTGCCCGGCGATGGCGCCTTCCTGATACTGGCCCCGCACGGTCTTTTCCGGCACCTCCTGCAGCGGAATCGGCTTGAGCGCCTTGAGAATCTTCAGCTTTTCGTCGCGGATGGCGTCTTGCGACAGGCTCGACGGCGGCTCCATGGCGACGATACACAGGAGTTGCAGCAGGTGGTTCTGCACCATGTCGCGCAGCGCGCCGACGCCATCGTAGAAGTCACCGCGCTTTTCCACGCCCAACTGCTCGGCAATGGTGATCTGCACGTCCTTGATCCATTCGCGGCGCCACAGCGGCTCGAACAGCGCGTTGCCAAAGCGGATCGCCATCAGGTTCTGGACGGATTCTTTACCCAAGTAGTGGTCGATCCGGTAGATCTGGTCTTCGGCAAAGAATTGCGCCACGGCGGAGTTGATGCGCTCGTTCGACGCGAGATCGGTGCCCAGGGGCTTTTCCAGCACCAGCCGCACATTCGGCGTATTCAGCCCGACACGGGCGAGCTGCGCGCAGATGTCGATGAAGAAGCCAGGGGCGGTGGCCAAGTAGCACACGGTTACCGGAGCGCGGTCCTCGCCCAGCGCGGCGGCCAGCCCGTCGAACTGCTCGGGCTTGCGGGCGTCGACCTGCTGATAAACGATGCGCTCGGCAAACGAAGCCCAGGCGTCGTCTGAGACGGGCGCCCCGGAGTACAGGCGCATGGTCGGGCGCGTTTCACGCTCCAGCAGGGCAAGGTAGCCGGCGGTCTCCAGCGGCTGCGTGCCGATGGCGAAGATCCGCCCGCGCGGGTGCAGTTCGCCGCCCTGATGCGCATCGAACAAGGCCGGAATCAGCTTGCGGCGGGCAAGATCGCCCGTACCGCCGAACAACACCATGTCGAATGCGGGCACCGACATCGTCATCTCCTGTGTGTGAGCCATCGATTAGGCTAGCCTAGCTGACTAGCAAGACAACACGTGTTTTTAGCTCATTTTGTAGTATTACTACATCGCGGGCAAGGCATTCATGAAACTGCCCCGGCAAGCGTTTCCGGCGAAACTTTTGCCGCGGGGCACCTGCTTTGGCGCGCCTTCTGGCACGCAATTCGCGTGCTCGCCCGTGTTAAGGGCGCTGCATCGGATGCGGTACCTGTGGAAAACCCTGCACCACATTCGGCGCATTTGTAGGAAAATTACAGCATTCCGTCCTGCCCGGACCTACCCCCCAGGAGAACCCGCATGGCCCTGCACCGCACTTTGGCCGCCGTCACCCAGCGCATCATCGACCGCAGCCGCGGCCCCCGCCAGGCCTATCTGGACGTCACCCGCAAGAATGCCGGCCGCAGGGTCGAGCGTACGCTCCTCTCGTGTACGAACCTCGCCCACGGTTTTGCGGCCATGCCGGGTGAAGCGAAGATCCGCCTGAAAGCGCTGGAGCGGCCGAACCTCGGCATTGTCTCGGCGTACAACGACATGCTCTCTGCCCACCAGCCGCTGGAGGCATTTCCCGCGTGGCTCAAGCAGGCCGCGCTGGACGCTGGCGGCACCGCACAGTTTGCCGGCGGCGTGCCGGCCATGTGCGATGGCGTGACGCAGGGGCAGGACGGGATGGAGCTGTCGCTGTTCTCGCGTGACACGATTGCCTTGTCGACAGCAGTAGCGCTGTCGCACCAGATGTTCGATGCGGCGCTGTACCTGGGCGTGTGCGACAAGATCGTGCCGGGACTGGTGATCGGCGCGCTGTCGTTCGGCCACCTGCCCGCCGTGTTCGTGCCGGCCGGCCCGATGACCACCGGCATCAGCAACGATGAAAAAGCCCGCACGCGCCAGCTCTACGCCGAGGGCAAGCTATCGCGCGCCGACCTGCTGGAAGCCGAATCCAAGTCGTACCACGGTGCCGGCACCTGCACGTTCTACGGCACGGCCAACTCCAACCAGATGCTGATGGAGGTGATGGGCCTGCACCTGCCGGGTACCGCCTTCATCAACCCGAACACGCCGCTGCGCGAGGCGCTCACGCGTGAATCGGCGCGCCAGGCGCTCAAGCTCGTCTTCAGTGGCGACCAATACACCCCCATCGCCGACGTGCTGGATGAGCGCGCCTTCGTCAACGGCATCGTCGGCCTGCTGGCCACGGGCGGCTCGACCAACCACACGCTGCACCTGGTGGCGATGGCGCGCGCGGCCGGCATCCTGCTCACGTGGGACGACTTCAACGATCTGTCGGGCGTGATTCCGCTGCTGGCGCGTGTGTACCCCAACGGCAAGGCCGATGTGAACGAATTCCAGGCGGCGGGCGGCCTGTCCATCGTGATTCGCGAGTTGATCGATGCCGGCCTGCTGCACGACGACGTGACGACGATCATGGGCAAGGGCCTGCGCCGCCATGCGCAAGAACCTTTCCTGGACGGTGACAAACTCGTGTGGCGCGATGGCGCCGCCGCCTCGCTCGATACCAACATCGTGCGCGGCGTGGCCGAGCCGTTCTCGCCCGACGGCGGCCTGCGCGTGCTCGACGGCAATATCGGGCGCTCGGTCATCAAGGTGTCGGCGGTCAAGCCGGAACATCGCTTTGTGGAAGCGCCGGCACGCGTGTTCCTCGCGCAGGACGATCTGATCAATGCATTCAAGGCCGGTGAACTGGAGCGCGATTTCGTGGCTGTGCTGCCGTATCAGGGCCCGGCCGCCAACGGCATGCCCGAGCTGCACAAGCTCACGCCAACGCTGTCGGTGCTGCAGGAGCGCGGTTTCAAGGTCGCACTGGTGACGGACGGCCGCATGTCGGGCGCGTCGGGCAAGGTGCCGGCCGCCATCCACATCACGCCGGAAGCGCTCAACGGTGGGCCGCTGGCGCGTGTGCGCGATGGCGACATCGTCGTGCTGGATGCGGAAGCGGGCACGCTGCAAGTGCGCGTGCCGGAGGCGGAGTGGAAAGCCCGCCAGGTCAGCACGCCGGATCTCTCGCACTACCACGCCGGCGTTGGACGGGACTTGTTCTCGGGCTTCCGCCGCAATGTGTCGGCGGCGGAAGAAGGTGCCTGCACGTTGTTCGTATCGGCAGGCGCATAAGCCGAAGACGATCTACCGGTCGAGGCCCGATGCCTCGGCCGGCTAGTTACATCTACAGCATCGACTTGTCGATCGAGATGCCCAGTTCACCGGCCATCTGTTCGACGAGCGCCTGCAGCCTGGCCACCTTGTCGGCCAACGCCTTCTGCTCCGCCTTCAGCGCCTCGAACTCGGACGGCGCGATGGACTCGTCAACGCCGCCTTGCCGCATATCGGCCTGCGCAACTTCACCGCACAGCAGGTGCATCCAGCGGCTTTCGCGCTCCCCCGGCATACGCTGCAGCTTCACCACATAGGGCGGATCGTGCTCGGCCAGTTCGTCCAGAAACGCTTCAACGGATGAAATATCGGCAAAGGCGTGGAACCGCGCTGCGTTCAGCCGCAGCTCGGCTGCGGTCTGCGGGCCGCGCAGCAGCAGCACCGTGAGCAACGCGACCGATTGGCTCGGCACAGCCAGCACGCGGTTCATGTTGTGCTCGAAGCGCGGCACGCGGCTGCTGCTGCCTTCCATGACCAGACTCATCGATTTCAGCCCGTCGATGGCCGTGAGTATCTCGGCTTCGGTCACGGACATGACGGGCGCACGTGCGGTCTTCTGGTTGCAGCCGGCCGCCAGCGCGTTGAGCGTTAGCGGGTAGGTGTCGGGCACCGTGTGCTGCTTCTCGACCAGAACGCCGAGCACGCGTCCTTCAAGTGCGGTCAGGGTGCGGATGGCGCGACGCTGTGGAGCGTCGGAATGGATGTTCATGATGGGACGGCGACGGATACGCTGTGGGTTGGGGCAAATCGGATCCCAGCATCATATCCGCCACGCGCAGGCAAGCGACCCTGCCTGCGCAACAGCAAGCGAAACTCAGCCCTTGGCCGGACCGCGCACCAACAACACCGGCGTGGTCGCCTGGCGGATGAACTTCTCGGCCACGCTGCCCAGCATCGCATGCGCCAGCCCACGGCGGCCGTGCGTGCCGATCACCACCACATCGGCGCCACTGCGCACCGCTTCGCCTTGCAGAGCGGCGGCCACATCTTCCCCCACGTTCTGCGTTTCCACCAGCACCGTTTCCTGCTGCAAACCGGCAGAGGTCAGCGTTGCGGCGGTGTCGGCCAACAACGCGGTGCCGGCCTGGATAAACGACTTGCGCAGCTCGGTCGGGTCGTAATAGCCGACGTCGAACAGCATGGCAGGGCTGTCGACGATATAGACCGCGCGGACAGTGCTCTGGAATGCCTTGGCCAGGCGCACGGCCTCGGCCAGGGCCAGCTTGCTGGTTTCGCTGCCATCAATGGCGACCAGGATCTTCTTGTACATGGTTCAAGCCTCGCAGGGGAGTGGTTGTCGGAATACTGTGCCGGGGCAGCAACATGGCCGCCTACGCACTATTCTGTGACATCCACGGCCCTTTTGCGTTGCGCCAGATCAGATGGCCGCGACCATGCGACGCAACAATGCACCGCCATCCGCCCGCCCCTCCGCCCGAGTTGATTGCTGCTTACCGCAGCGCGCGGTATCGCGTCAGCACGCCGGAAGGCGACGTGCTGCTGCGCGTCGATGCCGTCAACCCATGCGTGGCGGCTCTGCTTGCGCAAGCCAACGCACCGTGGGCCGTCTTCGTGACGGCGCATCAGCCGTTCTCCCACCCGGTGTCTGCCGATGAAAACGCTGCGCGCCAGGCAGAACTGCTCGCCTGGGCCATCGCGCGCGGCATGCCGTGGCTCGATGGCGAAGGCGGGCCACCGGAAGATTCCCCGGCAAACCCGTGGCCGCCCGAGCCGAGCCTGCTGCTGTTCATTGAAGACGAGGCCGTCGCCGACACCCTGATGCTCACGTTCGAGCAGAACGCCGTAGTGCTGTGCGATGCGCACGGATTTTGTACCTTGCGTTGGCACCCGTATCTGCCAGACTGATTTTGCACAGGGCACTTGGCAGACAGCGCTTTGCAGCACCCTAAGTGGCGCTTCCGATTCCTAAGTGCTTGCGTGGATACATCAGCAGGAGGTTTGTATGGAACTGCACATGCAATCGCATCATTGGGAGCGCCGCATGCCGGACTGGCTCGCCGCCAGCGTGGCAGGCCTCGTGGGCGGCGCACTGGTCATCGTGCTGGAGTTCTTCTGGTCAACCATGGTGCTCAATGAAAGCCCATGGCGCCCGACCCACAAGATCGCCGCCATGGTCATGGGCCGGGGCGCGCTGGAAGAGATGTCCCTGTTCAGCTACAGCATCGTGGCGACGGCGCTCGTGCTGCACTTCGTGCTGGGCGCGATCATGGGGATGATCCTTGGGGCCATCATCGCACCGTTCCACTTCGACTCGAGCCCCGGCATGCTCGCAGCCGTTGGCGTGGTCTTCGGGATCGTGGCGTACGTGGTGAACTTCTACGGCATGACGGCCGTGTTTCCTTGGTTTGTGTCGGAGCGCGGCTCGGGGCCGCTACTGGCCAACCTGCTGTTCGGGGTGGCGGCGGCCATCACCTACGGCATGCTGGAGCGGCGCGTGGGCGAACCGATGCACTGATCCCTCGACCTTTTTCCTGCGGCGCCGCAAGCTGAGCGGCGCCATCAGGAGGCGGCCGCCTCTGGCAACCCATGCCGGAGGCGGCCGCTTTGCATTGCGGCGCAGCACGCAGATGCCGCATTGGCGCGATCCGCACGCGCGGTGCGCCTCGTCCTTACGTTGCCTTGCACGATCCGGGTGCGCGACCTAGCCTGTCTTTAGCGTGTTGAGGGAATCCCTCGCCGGGAGGTGCCCATGGCCCTTGCGATTGCGCTCGTGCTGATCGTCGTGCTGGCGGTGGGGTTTCACTTTGCCAGTCCGTGGTGGATCACCCCGATCGCCTCCAACTGGGTGCGCATAGACGACACGCTGACGATCACCATCGTCATTACCGGCGTGTTGTTTGTCGCCATCAACCTCTTCGTCGTTGCAGCGCTCCTGCGCTATCGCCATCGCGATGGCCAACCCAACCAGCGCGCCGCCTACGAGCCGCACAACACGCGACTGGAATGGTGGCTGATCGGCGTCACCACGGTGGGTGTGGCGGCGCTACTGGCGCCCGGCCTGTTCGTCTATGCCGATTACGTGCGCCCGCCATCGAACGCCCTGCAGATGGAAGTGCTCGGCCAGCAATGGCAATGGCGCTTCCGCTTTGCCGGCCCCGGCGGCAAGCTCGGCACGACCGACGTGCGCTACATCAGCAACGACAACCCGTTCGGCATGAACCCGGCCGACCCGAACGGGCGCGACAACTACCTGATCGAAACCCCCGAACTGCACCTGCCGATCAACCGCCCGATCCAGGTGCTGGCGCGCTCGCGCGATGTGCTGCACGACTTTTATGTGCCGCCGTTCCGCGCGCGCATGAACATGGTGCCGGGCATGATCACCACGTTCTGGTTCACGCCCACCAAGGCGGGGCGTTACGACATTCTGTGCGCGCAGCTCTGCGGTATCGGGCACTCCAACATGCGCGGTGTGGTGGTCGTGGAAGACGAGGCATCGTTTGCACGCTGGCTCGCACAGCAGACCACCTTCGAGCAGAGCCAGAAGGCCAAGGTGCAGGCCGCCTCCGCCGCTGCCGGCGGCAGCGCGCAGGCATTGGCCGAACAAGGCCACACGCTCGCGCAGGCCAAGGGCTGCGTCGCCTGCCACTCGGTCAATGGCAGCCCAGGCGTCGGCCCGACATGGAAGGGTTTGTACGGCTCCACCCAGACCATGGCCGACGGCTCGACCGCGGTGGCCGATGAAGCCTATCTGCGCGCCTTCATCCGCGATCCGAAAGCGCGTGTGGTCAAAGGCTTCGCGCCCATCATGCCGAACTTCGACCTGAGCGAGCAGGAGCTCGCAGCGCTGGTGGCGTACATCAAGGCGCAAGGTGCCGACGCTGCGGCGACCGCTGCAAAACCGTAGCGAGGAGAAACCATGTCCTACGCACACGCCGACCACGGCCAGGATCACGCACCGCAAAGCTTCTGGACACGCTACGTCTGGAGCCAGGACCACAAGGTCATCGCCGTGCAGTATTCGCTCACGGCCATCGCCATCGGGCTGGTGGGGCTCGTGCTGTCGAACCTGATGCGGCTGCAGCTGGGGTTTCCGGGCAAGTTCGCCTTTATCGACGCCAACCACTACTACCAGTTCGTCACCATGCACGGAATGATCATGGTGGTCTACCTGCTCACGGCGCTGTTCCTGGGCGGCTTCGGCAACTACCTGATCCCGCTGATGCTGGGCGCGCGCGACATGGTGTTTCCGTTCCTGAACATGCTTAGCTACTGGGTGTATCTGCTGGCCGTGCTGGTGCTGGTGGCGAGCTTCTTCGTACCGGGCGGGCCCACCGGCGCAGGCTGGACGCTGTATCCGCCGCAGGCGATCCTGCCCGGCACGCCCGGCACCGAATGGGGCATCGTGCTGATGCTGGTGTCGCTGGCGATCTTCATCGTGGCGGCAACGATGGGCGGTCTGAACTACGTGACCACCACGCTGCAGGCGCGCACGCGCGGCATGACGCTCATGCGCATGCCGCTCACGGTGTGGGGCATCTTTACGGCGACCGTGCTGGCGCTGCTGGCGTTTCCGGCGCTGTTCGTGTCGGCCATCATGATGCTGCTCGACAAGACGCTGGGCACCAGCTTCTTCGTACCGGCTGTGGTGTCGATGGGGCAGCAGCTCAAGCACAGCGGGGGCAGCCCGTTGCTGTTCCAGCACCTGTTCTGGTTCTTCGGGCACCCCGAGGTGTACATCGTGGCGCTGCCCGCCTTCGGCATCGTGTCGGACCTCATCAGCACGCACGCGCGCAAGAACATCTTCGGCTACCGGATGATGGTGTGGGCCATCGTCATCATCGGTGTGTTGTCGTTCGTCGTCTGGGCACACCACATGTTCGTCTCGGGCATGAACCCGTACTTCGGGTTCTTCTTTGCCACCACCACGCTCATCATCGCCATCCCGACGGCGCTGAAGGTCTACAACTGGGTGCTCACGCTGTGGCGCGGCAACATCCACCTGACCGTGCCGATGCTGTTTGCCATCGGCTTCATCAGCACGTTCCTGATCGGCGGCTTGACGGGGCTGTTCCTCGGCAACGTCAGCGTGGACATTCCGCTGTCCAACACGTACTTCGTGGTTGCGCACTTCCACATGGTGATGGGCGTGTCGCCGATCCTGGTGGTGTTCGGCGGGCTCTATCACTGGTACCCGAAGGTGACGGGCCGCATGCTGAACGACACGCTGGGCCGCGCGCATTTCTGGATCACCTTCATCGGCACGTACCTCATCTACTTCCCGATGCACTACCTGGGCTTGCTCGGCATGCCGCGCCGGTATTACGCGTATGAGGGCTACAGCTTCATCCCGCCCTCCGCGCAGACGCTGAATACGTTCATCACCGTCATCGCCATCATCGTGGGCGTGGCGCAGTTGCTGTTCCTCTTCAACCTGGCTTGGAGCCTCGTGCGCGGCAAAAAGGCCGAGGCCAACCCGTGGCGCGCCACCACGCTCGAATGGCAGACGCCGCAGACGCCACCCGTGCACGGCAACTGGGGGCCGACGCTGCCGGTGGTCTATCGGTGGGCATACGAGTACAGCCCGCCCGGCCGTGCCGATGACTTCGTACCGCAGAACGAACCACCCACCGGCGCACCCCACATGGGAACGGAAGCAGCGCCGGGCACCGACATCCTCCACACCAGCGGGGTGCGCACATGACGACCCTTCCCCGCCACTTTGTTCCCGATACCGCGCCTATACTGCCGCACGCCGGGCGCATCGGCCTGCGCGTGTTCATGGCCGTGGTGACGGCGCTGTTCTCGCTGCTGATCCTGGCTTATGCCATGCGCATGCGCGAGCCGGATTGGATGCCGGTTCCGCACCCGGTCCTGCTTTGGTGGAACACCGGCGCGCTGGCGCTGGCCAGCGTGGCCACGGAACTGGCACGGCGAACCGACGCGCGCCGCACGATCTGGCTGCTCGCGGGTGGCGCGCTTGCCGCACTGTTCGTGTTCGGGCAATGGGCAGCATGGCAACAACTGTCGGCCACGGGGCAAGGCGTGTCGGTCAACCCATCCAACAGCTTTTTATATGTGTTCACCGGCCTGCACGCCGCGCATGTCATCGGTGGGCTCGTCGTCTGGGCGGTGACGGTCGTGCGCCTGCACAGCAACGCCGATCGCACGCAACGTGCCGTTGCCCTCTGCGCGACGTACTGGCACTTTCTGCTGGCCGTGTGGCTCGTGCTGCTGGCCGCGATGTGGTGGATCACGCCCGCCTTCGTCAGCGCCATCTGCGGGCCGTTGTACGGAGCCACGCCATGAGCCACTCCACGCTTCCAACCGACCCGGCCAACGCCTTGCCCGAAGGTTGGCCTGGCGTCGTCAGCGACTGGTCTGGCGACCGCGAAGCCTTCAAGGTGCCGTGGGGCAAGGCCATGATGTGGATCTTCCTGCTGTCGGACACCTTCGTCTTCAGCAGTTTCCTGATCGGCTACATGACAGTGCGCATGTCGACCACGGTGCCGTGGCCCAACACGGCCGAAGTGTTCGGCATGAAGATCGGCGGCGTGGAGGTGCCATTGCTGCTGATCGCCATCATGACCTTTGTGCTCATCAGCAGCAGCGGAACCATGGCCATGGCCGTCAACTTCGGCTACCGGCGCAACGCCAGGCGCGCCGCCGCGCTCATGCTGGCCACGGCATTGCTCGGCGTCTGCTTCGTCAGCCTGCAGGCATTCGAGTGGACCAAGCTGATCGTGCTCGAAGGCGTGCGGCCCTGGGGCAATCCGCTGGGTGCGGCGCAGTTTGGCGCGTGCTTTTTCATGATCACCGGCTTCCACGGCTTTCACGTGACCTGCGGCGTGATCTACCTGTTGCTGGTCGCACGCAAGATCCGGCAGCCGGGCTTTGCCGAACACGGCAACTTCCAGATCGTGGAGATCGCGGGCCTCTACTGGCACTTCGTCGATCTCGTCTGGGTATTCATCTTTGCGTTGTTCTACCTGTGGTGAGGCAGCCATGAACCACACCGACCCATCTCCCACGCCAGCAGTGCCCGACACCCACGGCCAGCAGCACAGCATCAGCGTCTACCTGAAAATCTGGGGCCTGCTGTTCGTGCTCAGCACGCTGTCGTACTTGGTCGATTACTTTCGCGTGGAAGGCCTCACGCGCTGGGTGCTGATCGTCGTGCTGATGATCGCCAAGGCTGGGCTGATCGTCTCCGTGTTCATGCACATGATGTGGGAGCGGCTGGCCCTGGTGTACGCGATCCTGATGCCGCCGCTCGCGCTGCTGGTGCTGATGGTGTTGATGGCGGCGGAGGCGCATCACACGTTCGGGATGCGCATGTTGTTCTTCCACTGAGCCGCCTCTCGGCTGTCGTTTGACGGGCCGCCCAGTCCGGCCACGCCTACCTTTTCCGTCCAGTATCAATCTGGTGAATGTCGCGCATTCACCAGCTGACTGGCGTGCCTCCTCGGTGCCCGCTACCTTCAGCGCACACCTACAAAAAACTGAGGAGACACCATGCTGCCCCACCCTGCAACCATCGACGTACGCGCGTGGCTCGATGGCCAGCGCTTTTCCGCGTTCCAATGGCGCGTCGTCGCGCTGTGCTTTTTCATCGTCGCCATTGACGGCTTTGATACCGCATGCGTCGGCTTCATCGCACCGGCGCTCGTGCAGGACTGGCACGTCACCCCCGGCGTGTTGGGCACCGTGTTCAGTGCCGGCCTGGCGGGGCTGATGGTTGGGGCGCTCGCCTTTGGCCCATTGGCCGACCGCATCGGGCGCAAGCGCACGCTGCTGATTACGGTCTCGGCGTTTGGCGTTGCCACGGTGGCATCGGCGTTTGCACCAAACGTCAGCGCGCTGATTGCGTTGCGATTCCTGACGGGCCTCGGCCTGGGCGGCGCCATGCCCAACGCCATCGCCCTCACGTCTGAATACTGCCCAGAGCGGCGGCGCTCCTTCCTCACCACCGTCATGTTCTGCGGCTTCACATTGGGGTCGGGCTTTGGTGGCATCGTTGCCGCGCAACTGGTGCCCGATTTTGGCTGGCGCAGCGTGCTGCTGTTCGGCGGCGTCGTGCCGCTGGTGCTGGTGCCGGTGATGGCCTTTGCATTGCCGGAGTCGGTGCGCTATTTAGTGTCCAGTGGCGCAAGCAACACAGCGGTCGGCAAGCTGCTCAACCGGATTGCGCCATTGGACGTCACGCCCGACACCCGCTTCGCGCTGCATGAAGCCAAGGCGCCGGGGTCGCCGGTGCGGCAGCTCTTCCTGCCGGCTTTCCGCACGGGCACGCTGCTGCTGTGGACGGTGTTCTTCATGAGCCTGCTGATCGTCTATCTGTTGACGAACTGGCTGCCGACGCTGATTCACGCGGGTGGCGTGTCGCTCGCGCTGGCGTCGCGCATTGCGGTGATGTACCAGGTGGGCGGCACCATCGGCGCGCTCATCATCGGACGGTTGATGGATCGGCACCCCGCGACGATCGTGCTGTGCGGCACCTACGGCCTGGGCGCCATATTCCTTGCTCTGACCGGCGTGACGCAAGGCACGATGCTCGCCTTTGCCGTCACGGGCGTCGGTTTCTGCATCAGCGGCTCGCAAATCGGCGCGAATGCGTTCGCAGCGCAGTTCTATCCCACTGCCAACCGTGTAACGGGCATCAGCTGGGCACTGGGCGTGGGCCGCCTCGGTTCGGTGTGCGGTGCGCTGGTGGGTGGCGTCTTGCTGACGGCAAACATCGGGTTCCAGCTGCTGTTCCTGATCGTGGCGGTGCCGGCAGCAATTGCGGCGGTGGCCATGTTCCTATGCGGCAGCCAAGCCAAACGCTCCGCCGCTGGGCAGGCGTTGCCCATGGCGTCGGAAGGCACCTAAGCATCCGGCCCGTCGAGAGCGGATTGCGGACCTCAAACAGTGAAGCTCCACTGTCTGAGGTCGAAAATCTCGACCTCCAACTGCGGCGCTCGACCGTCCGGGAGCGGAACGCCAGCCTCAACGCGACAACTTCGCCGATCCCAGAACGAAATGCAGGCCTCGGAGCACGGATGGGTCGGATGTTTTAGAGCGGAGCGCGAGCCTCGGATAGTCGCCTTCGAGCGTTCGAGACTGAAACTTCAGCCCCCGAGCGTGGCAGTCGAGTGTTCGAGGGTGAAGCACGACCCTCTGGCGGTGGAGTTCGACCCTCAGAGCGCCAAGTTCGAGCGTTCGAGCCGGACGCTCGACCCTCGGACGGTGGGGCGCCAGTGTTCGAGCTTGAAGCGTCACGATCCAAAGGTGGAATTCGAGTGTTAGGCGGTGAGGCGCGAGGCTCCAATACTCACCGACGACGAAGCCGACGCGTTGCCGGCCCGCCTAGATGGCAAACATCTCGAACAACAGCTGCCGCAGCCATTGATTGGCCGGCTCGCGGTGATTGCGCCCGTGCCACAGCACATTGATGGTGATATCCGGGATCTTGGCCGGGCACGGCGCCGTGGCCAGGTCAAACGGTTTGAGCGTACGCGTGGCATAGGCCTCGGGCACCACCGCAATCATGTCGGTCGACTGCAGGATGTGCCCCAGCGCCACGAAGTGCGGCACACGCAGGCTCACGCGCCGCGACATCCCTGCCCGCAGGATCGTTGAATCCACCATGCCGTGGCCCGTTCCCTCGGCGACGATCGACACGTGCTCGGCTTCCAGGAAGCTCTTCATTGTCATGCCGTTCCTGGCGAGCGGATGGCCCTTGCGGAAGAGGCACACATAGCGCTGCTTGAACAGCCTGCGCTGGAAGAACCCCGCTTTCAGATCCGGCAGAAAGCCAATGGCGAGGTCCACGCGGCCGGCCTCCATTTCATCGCGCAGCGTGTCGGCATGGTTGCGCACCGTACTGATGGTGACCCCAGGCGCGTCCTTCTCCAGGCGGCGCATCAGACTGGGCAGAAAGTAGATCTCGCCAATGTCCGTCATCGCGATGGTGAAGGCGCGTGTGCTCGTCTTGGGGTCGAACTTGGTCGTGGCGTTGAGCGAGTTGTAGATCGCCCCGAGTGCGTAAGCGATGGGTTCAGCCAGCGTCTCGGCAAACGGTGTCGGCACCATGCCTTTCGATGTGCGGATGAACAACTCGTCCCCAAACAACTTGCGCATGCGGTTCAGCGCATTGCTGATGGCGGGTTGCGAGATGCCCAGTGTTTCCGCCACGGCAGAGACACGACGTTGCCGAAGCAACTCATTGAAGACGACCAACAGGTTGAGGTCGATGTCCTGTAGTTCCACCGCGTGTCTCCTCTCGTTTTTGCATTATCACTGCGGGTGATATGACACATCAGGTTGCTTCTATTTATGTATGTCGTCAAGCGAGCCATGATGCGTTCACACAGAAAAACGACTAGCCCGGAGACACGGCATGGACGTCACCGTCACCCCTCTGCAGCGCATCGTGAGCGCGCGCTCGGGCGATAACCTGCTCGAAGTCCTTCGCACCAACGAAGTGCCCATCTCGTACAGCTGTATGGCGGGCCGCTGCGGTACGTGCCGCTGCCGGGTCGTGTCCGGCAATGTGGCCGTGACCGGCGGCGCAGATATGAACGGCCCCTCGACTTCCGGCCAGATTGTGCTGGCGTGCCAGACCACGCTGGTGGAAGACTGCGCGATCGAGCTGCCGGAAATCGATGAAGTGGTTGTGCACGCGGCCAGGATCGTCAAGTCGAAGGTGGTGTCCATCGAGGACATGACCCACGACATCAAGCGCATCCGGCTGGACCTCGCCAAGCCACTCGAATACTCGCCCGGCCAGTACGCCACGCTGCAGTTCACGCCCAAGCATGTGCGGCCGTATTCCATGGCCGTCGCCAACGAAGGGAACACGCTGGAGTTCCATGTGCGTGTGGTGCCGGATGGCCGCGTCACCTCGTATATCGCAAGCGAACTCAAGGTTGGCGACGATGTACGCGTAAGCGGCCCACTGGGCACGGCGTATCTGCGCCGCCGCAATGCAGACCCGATCCTTTGCGTGGCCGGCGGCACGGGTCTCGCGCCCATCCTGTCCATCCTGCGCGGCATGGCCGATGCGCGCATGACGAACCCGGTGCACGTGTACTTCGGCGTGCGCTCGCCCATCGACGTGTACGGCACGCATTGGCTGGACGCGCTGCGCGAGCGTCTTCCAAACCTGCACACGCACGTCGTCATCACCACATCGAATACGGACCGCCGCTACCGCTCGGGCGTCGTCACCGATGCCGTGGCGAGCGACTGGCCGAGCCTCACCGGCTGGCGCGCCTATCTGGCTGGCGCGCCCGTCATGGTGGACGCCGCGAGCCTGCTGCTGCGCCAGCGCGGCGTGCTGCCCGAACACATCTACGCGGATGCCTTCTACGCCGTTGGCGTCTGAAGCAGCACGCATTACAAACCTCGGAGACGCCCATGAAAGAGTCGACCCTCACGTTTTCCAGACCCGTCTGGAAAGACGACGGCTGCAGCCGGATTCCATTCCGCGCGTACACCGACGACGAGATCCACCAGCGCGAGCTCGAACGCCTGTTCTACAACGGCCACTGGTGCTACGTCGGCCTGGAAGCGGAGATCCCCAACGCGGGCGATTTCAAGCGCACGGTGGTGGGTGAACGCTCGGTGATCGTCACGCGCACGCCGGACGGCTCGATTGCCGTAGTGGAAAACGTCTGCGCGCACCGCGGCGTGCGCTTCTGCCGCGAGAAATCCGGCAACCGCAAAGACTTCACCTGCCCATACCACCAGTGGAACTACGACCTGAAAGGCAACCTGATCGGCGTGCCGTTCCGGCGTGGTGTGAAGTCGGAAGGCAAGGTGCAGGGCGGCATGCCCGCCGACTTTGACCCGAAGGAACACGGCCTCACGCAGCTCAACGTCGCCGTGCGCAATGGGGTCATCTTTGCCTCGTTCGACCACGACCTGCCGTCATTGGAAGACTTTCTGGGGCCCACCATCCTCGGTTACTTCGACCGCGTATTCGACGGCCGCAAGCTGAAGATCTTGGGCTACAACAAGCAGCGCATTCCGGGCAACTGGAAGCTGATGCAGGAGAACATCAAAGACCCGTATCACCCGGGCCTCCTGCATACGTGGTTCGTCACCTTCGGGCTCTGGCGTGCCGACAACAAGTCCGAGCTGAAGATGGATGCGCTGCATCGCCATGCCGCGATGATCTCCACGCGCGGCACCGGCGGCAAAAGCGCCGTCACCAGCGGCGTCACCAGCTTCAAAGAGAAGATGACGCTGCACGATGACCGCTTTCTCGACGTGGTGCAGGAACCCTGGTGGGACGGCCCGACGGCCGTGATGATGACCGTCTTCCCGAGCGTGATCATCCAGCAGCAGGTCAATTCGGTGTCCACGCGGCATATCCAGCCCAACGGTCACGGCTCGTTCGATTTCGTCTGGACCCACTTCGGTTTTGAAGACGACACCGAAGAGATGACGCAGCGCCGCCTGCGCCAGGCCAACCTGTTCGGGCCCGCCGGCTTTGTCTCGGCAGACGACGGCGAGGTCATCGAGTTCTCGCAGGAAGGCTTCGAGCAGAAGCCCGGCCACCGCACCGTGGTCGAACTGGGCGGCCGCGAAGTGGGCGACACCGACCACATGGTCACGGAAACGCTCATCCGGGGCATGTACGAATACTGGCGCAAGGTGATGGAGATCTGACATGGCTGACGTCGCTCACACGCTCGATTTCCCGACCTACCAGCAACTGCTGGCGCTCTACACCCGCTACGCCAGCGCCGTGGACAACGCTGCGTGGGATCAATGGACCGACCTCTTCGTCGACGACTGCACCTACAAGGTCCAGCCCCGCGAAAACTACGAACGCGGCTTTCCGCTCGCCACGCTGTCGTTCGAAAGCAAGGGCATGTTGAAGGATCGCATCTACGGCATCACCGAGACGATCTTCCACGACCCGTACTACCAGCGCCATGTGGTCGGCCTGCCCGAGGTGACGCACGTGGAGGGCGACCGCATAGAGGCGCAGGCCAACTACGCCGTGTTCCGCACCAAGCCCGACGAGCTGTCGACGGTGTTCAACGTCGGCCGTTATATCGACACCATCGTCCGCACCGAAACGGGATTGAAGCTGAAGTCGCGCACCTGCGTGTTCGACAGCGAAATGATCCCCAACTCGATCATCTACCCGATCTGAGGTCTGCCCATGAGCAACACATCAACCACCACCTGGCTCAAGCTCATCAGCGTTGACGACCTGCCGGACGACGACGTGATCGCAGTCGCTGCCGGCGATGCGGAGATCGCGGTGTACCGCGTTGACGGCGAGGTCTTTGCCACCGACAACGTCTGCACGCATGGTCATGCGCGCCTGTGCGACGGCTTTCTCGACGGCTACGAAATCGAATGCCCGCTGCATCAGGGCAAGTTCGACGTGCGCTCGGGCAAGGCGATGTGCGAACCGCTGACCACCGACGTGCGCACGTTCCCGATCAAGATCGAAGACGGCCACGTCTTCGTCGAGCTGTAAGGAGCCGTCATGACATCCACCACGCTGCAAACGGAGCGCAGTGCGTACTACGCGCAACTCGATGGCAAGCAACTGGCGCCGCTGTGGGAGTCGCTGCATTCGCTGGTGCCGCGTGAGCCCAAGCCGCGCATCGTGCCTGCCATCTGGAAGTACAACGAGGTGCGCCCGCTGGTCATGCAGGCCGGCGCCGTCATCAGCGCGGAAGAGGCCGTGCGCCGCGTTCTGATCCTGGAGAACCCGGGGCTGCCAGGCAAGGCCAGCGTTACGTCCACGCTGTATGCAGGGCTGCAGCTGATCCTGCCCGGCGAGATCGCGCCGAGCCACCGGCATACGCAGTCGGCGCTGCGTTTCATCGTCGAAGGCCGTGGCGCATGGACGGCGGTGAATGGCGAACGCACGACGATGCACCCCGGCGATTTCATCATCACGCCTTCGTGGACGTGGCACGACCACGGCTGCCCGACGCTTGAGGATGGCGGCGAACCCGTCGTCTGGCTGGACGGCCTCGACATTCCGCTGGTGCAACAGTTCGACTGCGGCTTTGCCGAGAACTACGCGCAAGCCCAGCAACCCGTGATGCGCCCGGAAGGCGACAGCTACGCGCGCTTCGGCCACAACATGGTGCCGGTCCGCCATCGCGTGACCGACCCCACCTCGCCCATCTTCAGCTACCCATATGAGCGCACGCGCGACGCGCTGGACACGTTGTACCGCCACGGTGAACTGGACCCCTGGGACGGCGTGAAGCTGCGCTACGTCAATCCCGCCACCGGCGGCTGGCCGATGCCGACCATCGCCACCTTCATGCAGTTCCTGCCCAAGGGCTTTGCGGGCAAGGCCTACCGCAGCACCGATGCCACCGTCTACAGCGTGGTGGAAGGCCGCGGCACGGCTCGCATTGGCGACATGCAATTCGAGTTCGAGCCGCGCGACGTCTTTGTCGCGCCGTCGTGGGCGCCGGTGCAGCTCCATGCATCGGAGGATGCGGTGCTGTTCAGCTATTCCGACCGGCCCGTGCTGTCTGCACTGAATCTGCTCCGCGAAGCGCGTACCTGACGAGACCCCACTCCATTGCTCTTGCGGGGTGCCAGCTGGCACCGCCGCCGGACCCATTCACCCCTGCGTTTTGACTGACCACACTGAGCCGACCATGAACTACGTCTTCACGCCCCCAGCCCTTACCGCCGTGCCCGTTGCGGGCAGCAACGAGGAGTTTGTTGTCCGCCGCGTCTATTGCGTCGGCCGCAACTACGCCGCCCACGCCCGTGAAATGGGCTATGACCCTGACCGCGAACCGCCGTTCTTCTTCTGCAAGCCCGCCGATGCCATCGTGCCGGTGGCTGATGGGCAGACGCTTGAACTGCCGTATCCGTCGCAAACGCAGAACTACCACTACGAAGCCGAGCTGGTGGCCGTGATCGGAAAATCCGGCGCCGACATCTCGGTGGACAACGCGCTCGATCATGTGTGGGGCTACGCCGTCGGGCTGGATATGACGCGCCGTGATCTGCAGATGAAGATGCGAGAGATGGGCCGCCCCTGGGAGATCGGCAAGGCGTTCGATGTGTCCGCGCCGATGGGGCCAATCCACCCGGCCACCAAGATCGGCCACCCGCAGCGGGCCGGCATCTGGCTGACCGTCAATGGCGAGACCAAGCAACGCAGCGACGTATCGCACCTGATCTGGTCGGTGGCGGAAACGGTGGCGTACCTCTCGCAGTTCTTCCGGCTGGAACCGGGCGACGTGATCTTTACCGGCACGCCGGAGGGTGTGGGTGCCGTGAATCCCAGCGACAGCATCGTGATGGGAGTCGACGGCCTGGGCGAGCTGAAGGCTCGCATCGTCTGAGCGCGCCGGCCATGCAGCTCTACAGCTTCTTCAACAGCTCGACGTCCTATCGGGTGCGCATTGCGCTGGCACTCAAAGGGCTGCCTTACGAGACCTTGCCGGTCAACATCCGCACCGACGAGCATCGCGCGGCGGGTTATGTGGAGCACATCAACCCGTCGGCGGGCGTACCGGCGCTCATCGACGGTGAGATGCACTTGAGCCAGTCGCTCGCGATCATCGATTACCTCGACGCGTGCCACCCCGCAACACGGCTCATTCCGCGCGAACCGTTGCGGCGCGCACGCGTGCTGGAACTGGCCAACGCCATTGCCTGCGATATCCACCCCGTCAACAACCTGCGCGTGCTGCGCTATCTGCAGGACGTGCTGGAGGTCTCACCCGAGCAGAAAGACGCCTGGTACCGCCACTGGATCGACGAAGGCATGTCCACCGTGGAACGCTTGCTCGCGCGGTACGGCGCAGGCCCCTGGTGCTTTGGTGAATCGCCCACGCTGGCCGACGTGACGCTCGTGCCGCAGATGGCCAACGCGCTGCGCATGGGGTGTTCGCTGGAACGGTACGAACGGGCGATGGCCGTCTACGAACACGCCAGTGCGCATCCGGCCTTCAAGGCGGCTGCCCCGGCACAGCAACCGGATTTCACCGCCTGATGCACGTCACGCATTGCTGAAAAAACAACCACAACGGAGGAGACATCATGAACCTGCGCCACCTGGCGTTCCCCCTGCTGCTGGCGGCGCCCGCGCTTGCCGCCGCACAATCAGCAGCCCAATCCGTGACGCTGTATGGCGTGATCGATACCGGCGTCGAATACGTCAACCGCATCGGCTCGACCGGCAATAGCGTCGTGCGCATGCCCAACCTGAGCGGCACGGTGCCCTCGCGCTGGGGCCTGCGCGGCACCGAGGATCTGGGCGGCGGCGCCAAGGCGCTGTTCACGCTGGAATCGGGCTTTGCGCCCGACAGCGGCACGAGCAACCAGGGCGGCCGCCTGTTTGGCCGGCAGGCGTGGGTGGGCCTGTCCAACAACTGGGGGCAAATCAGCCTCGGCCGTCAATACACGATGCTGTTCTGGGCCACGCTCGATACCGATCTGCTCGGCCCCAACGCCTACGGCTCCAGCTCGCTCGACACGTATCTGCCCAACGCCCGCGCCGACAACGCCGTTGCCTACAAGGGCAAGTTCGGCGGCTTCACGGTGGGTGCCACCTACAGCTTTGGCCGCGATGCCGTCAACGCCGGGCCCAGCCCATCCGGCACCAACTGCGCAGGCGAGAACCCCGCTGACAGACTGGCCTGCCGCGAGTGGTCGGCCATGCTGATGTACGAGACCGGCAAGTGGGGCGTGTCGGCCGCGTACGATTCGCAACGCGGCGGGCCCGGCGCATTTGCCGGGTTGACGTCAAGCTCGCTCAAGGATGAGCGCATGGCGTTGGGCGGCTATGCGCTATTCGATCGCGCAAAGGTCGGCCTGGGCTGGATTGGCCGACGCAATGGCGCATCGGCCACGCCGCGCAGTGATCTCTTTTACGCCGGCGCCGCATACGATCTGACACCGGCCCTGATGTTGACTGGCGAGGTGTTCCATCTGCGGTTCCACAACAGCGCCAACAAGGCATGGCTGGGGGCGGTGCGCGCCAGCTACGCGTTCAGCAAGCGCTCGTCGGTATATGCCACGGTGGGCTATATCGACAACCGCGGCAGCCTGGCGCTGTCAGTGGACAGTGCCGCCACGGGCGCCGCACCTGCCGCTGGCGGAAACCAGCTCGGCACGATGGTTGGTATCCGGCACGTGTTCTGACGTGCCATGAAAAAGGCCCGCCACTCTGTGCGAGTGTGCGGGCCTTCAAAACCGCATCGATGTCGGCTTAGCCGACGGCCGTAGCGTCCAGCGCCTGCGTGAAATCGGCCAGCAGGTCAGCTTCGTCTTCAATGCCGACCGATACGCGAACCAGCGAATCGGCAATGCCCATCGACGCGCGGCGCTCGGCGCCCATTTCCCAGTAGATGGTTGGGGCGACCGGAATCACCAGCGTGCGCGTGTCGCCCAGGTGCGTGGCGCGCACGGCGTAGCGCAGGTGATCGAGCATGTCGACGTAGTCAGCGCCGTCCACCAGTTCGAAGCTCAGCAGGCCGCCGTAGTGACGGAACAGCTCGGTGGCGCGGGCGTGTTCGGGGTGTTCCGGCAGGCCGGGGTAATACACGCGTGCCACCTTCGGGTGCGCGGCCAGCGTGCGGGCCAGCGCCAGCGCGTTGCTGCAGGTGCGGTCCACGCGCAGCGCCATCGTTTCGGCGCCCACGGCAATACGGTGCGCGGCATCGGCAATCAACGTCGCGCCCTGATCGCGCAGGCCCTTCTTGCGGATCTGCTGGATGCCCTGCATTTCCGGCTTGGCCTTGCGGTATGCCGGGTAGATGTTCGGATACGCCGTCCAGTCGAACAGGCCCGTATCCACCACCGCGCCGCCCAGCGCGTTACCGTGCCCGCCGATGTACTTGGACAGCGAATGCACCACGAGGCTCGCCTGCGCATCACGCGCGCGGAACAGCCATGGTGACGTCATCGTGCTGTCGACCACGTAGATCAGCCCGCGTGCCTTGCAGATGTCGCCAATGCCCTTCAGATCCGCCACCTGGGTGCGCGGGTTGGCAATGGTTTCCACAAAGACGAGGCGTGTGTTCGGCTGCACCGCATCGACCACGGCCTGGGCCGACGTGGCATCGACAAACGTCACTTCCACGCCCAGGTTGCGCAGCGTTTCGAACACGCTGTTGGTGTTGCCGAACAGGAACGCGCTGGAGACCACGTGGTCGCCGGCGCGCAGCATGGTCGAAAACACCGCCATGATGGCCGCCATGCCGGTCGCAAAGCATGCGGTGGCCACGCCGGCTTCCATCATCGTGATCTTGGCTTCGAGTGCGGCCGTGGTCGGGTTGCCCTGGCGCGCGTAGGTGTAGCCGGGCTTGCCCTGGAACACGTCGATCAGCTCGCGCGTATCGGTATAACCGTACGTGGTGGACGTGTGCAGCGGCTTGTGGATGGCGTAGTGCTCGACGCCGGCTTCGCGGTCGGCGTGCAGGAGGGCGGTGGTCAGTCCGGTCATGGCGGGGGCAGCAGAAAGGCAGGAAACAGCAGGAAAGTCCTGCATTATCGCGCGATTCCGGGGCCACCTGGGCGGTCCAACCGGAGCGGGCGTGGAACATGGCTTGCGTCGCACCCTCGCGTTGCAAGACCGACCGGATTCCACGCCTGGTGACGAGCCCATCTCCTGCATCCTCCCCTCCTCCCCATCCTGCTGAGGCATCGAGCCTGCAGCAGCGGATCGTGGGCGCGTTGTGGCGCGCCATCTGGCGCTACCGCAAGCGCGTGCTGGTGGCCGTGGGGCTGCTGGTGCTGGCCAAGCTGTGCGCGGTGGGCGTGCCGATCGTGCTCAAGTGGATTGTCGATGGCTTTGGCGATGCCACGCGGGCGCGTGTCTTTCCCGCCTTCCTACTGCTGGCCTATGCCGTGCTGCGCTTTGGCGGCACGCTGTTCGGCGAGCTGCGCGACATGGTGTTCTCGCGCGTGTCGCAGCCCACGGTGGCGGGCTTCATGGCGCAGGCGTTCGAGCACCTGCACCAGCTCGGGCCGCGCTTTCATGCAAGTCGGCAGACCGGCGGGCTGATCCGCGATGTGGAACGCGGCACGACCGGCATCGAGTTCCTGCTGGGTGTCGCGCTGTTCACGATCCTGCCGACCATGGTGGAGATCGGCTCCGTGCTCATCATCATGATGAGCCGCTACAGCGGGTGGTATCTCGTCACCATCCTGGCCACGTTTGCCGCCTACTGCACCGCCACCGTGCTCCTCACGCGACGCCGCGTACGCCTGCAGCGGCAGATGAACGAGTTCGACTCGATGGCCGGCAGCCGGCTGCTCGACAGCATGCTCAACCACGAAGCCGTGAAGGTCTACACGAGCGAGCGCTTCGAGGCCCACCGCTACCGCGACATCCTGCGCCAGCGCATCGAGACGGCGGTCGCCAACCAGCGTGCTTTGTCATTGCTGCACGTGTCGCAAAGCGGCGTCATTGCCGGCGGTGTAGCGACCGTCATGCTGCTGGCCGGGCAGGACGTGACGCGCGGCGTGCTGTCGGTCGGCGACCTTGTGCTGATCAACGCGTACATCATCCAGGTGTGCCTGCCGCTCAACGCGCTGGGCTTCATGTTCCGCGAGGCGAAAGACGCCGCCATCAATGCCGAGCGCCTGTTCCAGTTGCTTGAACAGCGGGCCGATGTGGTGGACCTGCCCAACGGCGCACCGCTGCGCGTGACGCAGGGCGAGGTGCAGTTCGACCACGTGGATTTCGGCTACGAGAACACGCGACCCATCCTGCACGACCTGTCGCTGCATATTCCGGCCGGGCACACGGTGGCCGTGGTGGGGGGCAGCGGCTCAGGCAAGTCGACGCTGGCGCGGCTGCTGTTGCGCTTTTACGACCCCTGGGCGGGGCGCGTGTCCATCGACGGGCAAGACCTGCGCGTGGTCACGCAAGACAGCGTGCGGCGCGCGATCGGCATCGTCCCGCAAGACACGATCCTCTTCAACGACACCATCGCCTACAACATCGCCTACGGGCGCGAAGGCGCAACGATGGCCGAGGTGATCGAGGCCGCCCGCGCGGCCTATGTGCACGACTTCATCGCCGCGCTGCCCGAGGGCTACCAGACCATGGTCGGCGAGCGCGGCCTGAAACTCTCGGGCGGTGAAAAGCAGCGCATTGCCATTGCGCGGGCGCTGCTGAAGAACCCGTCGATCCTGATCTTCGACGAGGCGACCTCCGCCCTGGATACCCGTTCGGAACGCGCCATCCAGCGCGAGCTGGACCGGCTCTCGGCACACCGCACGACGCTGGTGATTGCACACCGGCTTTCCACGGTGGTGGACGCCCACGAAATCGTCGTGCTGGAAAAGGGCCGCATCGTCGAGCGCGGCCGCCATGTCGATCTGCTAGCGTCCAACGGCGTCTACGCCCAGCTCTGGACGCTGCAGCGTCAGCAGTCCGACCTGGAACAGGCCCAGCACCGGCTTGCACAGCAGCCGATCAACCTCGTGGCACTGGTGGTGAGCGTGCTCGACGGCTTGCGCGAGGCAATCGATGCACGCCGTATCACGGTGTATTCCGTCATCCGATCAGAAACGCCAAGCATCACGGGTGACCCGAGCCGCCTGCAAGGCATCGTGGGCGACGTGCTGAGCCACGCCGTGCTCGCCAGCCACCCAGGCAGCCGCATCGAGATCGTGCTGGAGCGCGTGGAAGGCATGGCGCAGTTGCGTGTGACTGACACGATTGCCATACCGGCTTCGGCCGCTGCCGCCATTCCCACCGCCTCGCACACGCCTGCCGAGATGGAGCCCGACGCCGCATTGTCAGCCTTTGGGCCGACGGCAACCCCGCCGGCGCCCGCGCCGTTCGACGTGCTGGACCCGGTGGAACCGCTGGCGCCGCTGCGGCAAGAGCCGCGCGCGTTCGACACCGCGCTCGTGGCCACCGCGCAAGACACGGCCCCGACACCCGCAGCCACGCTTGACCCGTTGTGGATTCGCTCTGTCGTCGAACAGCACGGCGGGCGCTTTGCCGTCGTGCCGCTGCCCCATGGCGAGGGCACAACGTATGTGATGGACTTCCCGATCCGCGCCGTGGCGCCGCTTGCGACCGCGCCCGGCGAGCCCGTGCCCGCCACCGCGCAGCAGGCGCCACGAGGCGAACGCACCACGCTTGCGCCGCCGGATGCGCTATCCGGTGTGCACGTGCTCATCGTCGATGACCAGGAAGACGCCCGCGAGATACTCCAACTGCTGCTGGAAGACTACGGCGCCACCGTCACCGCTTACGGCGCGGCCAAGCCTGCACTTGCTGCGTTGCGCGCGGCGCCGGGCAATTCCTGGCCCGATGTGCTGGTCTCCGACATTGCCCTGGGTGACGACGAAGACGGCTACGCGCTGCTGCGCAACGTGCGCATGCTGGAGAGCGAACGCGACATGCCGCTCGATGCCCGCCTGCCCGCCGTCGCGCTATCCGGCTATGACAGAGCCGAAGACCGCACGCGCGCGCTGCTGGCCGGCTTCCAGCTGCACCTGGCCAAGCCGACCGAACACGGCGAGCTGGTCACCGCCATCCTGAGCGTCATTCGCGCACGGCATGCGCCCGCACGTGAATCGCACGCATCCGTTTCCTTCCAATCAGCCCAGGAGTCTCCATAAGCATGCTGGCCGATTTCGATCCTTCCGCCCAAGCAGAGCCAACGCAGGCGACGCAGAAACCACCGCAACAGAGCACATCGCACTTTGCCAGCGCAGACGCCGCGCGCCGTGCTGTCGAAATGGCACTGCCGCTCATCACGCAAGCGATGACGCGTCCGCAGGAGGTGGGCGACAGCGGTTTTCTGCACATCGTGGTGATGGACCCGGCACGCTCGCTCGGCGAATGCGCCTTCGACGAGGCGGTGCTCTACGAATACTCGGTGGGCGATCGCACGCAATGGGATGCGGACTACGCCGCTTACGCGCGCGCCAAGGCGCGGCTGGCGTGGCAGCACGGCATGAGCACACATGCACTGCAGGCACTGCGCCCGCACGTGCTGCGTGCGGGCGACACCAACCTGTGGGGCAGCGCCGTGCTCGACGGCATCGTGATCGGCGTGAGCGGCGCACTGCCGTTCTATGACGAAGCCTTTGCACATGTGGTGGCCGCGTGCCTGCGCGCCATCGCCAAACAGGCCGCGGCCGCCACGAGCGGTATGCTGCGGCTCGCCTGACGCCCTCCCTTCCGCGCGCGGCACGACGGGCGTGATGCCGTCGCCGCGCCGTTTCTCCTTGCCCTCCACGTAAGAATTGCGCGGTCACTTCGGCGGCAGCTCGTGCCAGCCGAGTGTCGCCATGGCGGCCGACGGCGCGCACAGGTCGCACGCCATGTCCTCGCCAATCTCCCGCAAACGCTTGTCCGGACAAGCGAGAGACGCTTCTCCGCAGGCGCTCCACGCGCACTGCCGGAATACCCCCGCCGCATCAGGTCGCGCGCCATGGCACGCCGGCTGCTGTAGGTCTTCGCACGTGGCTTCCAAACACCTCACCACCACAGGCCGCGACGATAAGAGGAGAAACGACATGCGCATCGCCATGGTCAGTGAACACGCATCGCCACTCGCCGACCTGGGCGGTGTCGACTGCGGCGGACAAAACGTCTACGTGCGCCATGTCGCGCGCCAGCTTGCACGGCTGGGCCACCGTGTCGATGTCTTCACGCGCCGCGAGCGCCCGTGGGACCCAGAGGTGGTGCCGTTCGATAGCGGATGCCGTGTCGTCCACGTACCGGCCGGGCCGGCTGCCGTGCTGCCCAAGGAAGCGCTGCTGCCGCACATGCATGCCTTTGGCCGCTACCTGCTCAACCATTGCGCGCGCGCCCAGGCCAGCGGCGACGCCTACGACGTCATCCACGCCAACTTCTTCATGTCGGGCCTCGCATCGCTGGCAGCGTCCGCGCGGTTGCACCTGCCGTTGGTCATGACCTTCCACGCGCTCGGCCGCGTGCGCCGGTTGCACCAGGGCAGCGCCGATGGCTTTCCTGATGCGCGCTTCGCGATTGAAGAAACGCTGGTGCAACGCGCCGATCGCGTCATTGCCGAATGCCCGCAGGATCAGGCTGATCTGGAAACGCTCTACCGCGCGCGGCCCGAGCAGATCGACGTGGTGCCGTGCGGCTTCGACGCGAGCGAGTTTGCTCCGATTGACCGCGCGCAAGCGCGACGCCGGCTGGGCGTGCCGGCCGACGCGTTTGTCGTGCTGCAACTCGGCCGCATGGTGGCGCGCAAGGGCGTGGACAACGTCATCGAGGCCATCGGCAAGCTGCCGCCCGATGCCCGCAAGCGCGTGCGCCTGTATGTGGTGGGCGGCAACACCGTCGCGCCGGACGTGGCCGCCACGCCCGAACTCGGCCGCCTGCAAGCCATTGCCGAGCGCGCCGGCGTGAGCGCGCAGACCACCTTTGTCGGCAAGCGCGGCCGCGCCGATCTGCGCGCCTGGTACAGCGCCTGCGATGTGTTTGTGAGCACGCCGTGGTACGAGCCGTTCGGCATCACGCCGGTAGAGGCCATGGCGTGCGGGCGCGCCGTCATTGGTGCCGACGTGGGCGGCATCCGATCGACCGTTCGGCATGAGCGCACCGGCTTCCTTGTGCCGCCCAAGGACCCGCAAGCCCTGGCCGCACGCCTGCTGCAACTGATACAGCGACCCGAGCTGTGCCGCGAGCTAGGGCAGGCCGGACTGGTGCGCGCCCGCATGCTCTACACGTGGCTGGGTGTGGCCGGACAGCTTGAACGCGCCTACCTCAAAGCCATCGACACCCACGCGCGCTCCGTGGGCCGCATGACCGACGCCGCGCCCAGTGCCAACGCTGCCGCGCTGGCGGGGCTCGCAGCCTGACCTGATCTTCTTTCCCACCGTTCCATCTTCACGCCGCCATGACCCAGACTGATTTGAATTCCAATCCCAACACCACACCCACACTGCGCGACCAGGTCATCATCGTGACCGGCGCGGGGCGCGGGCTGGGCGCCGCCATCAGCCGCGTGCTCTCTGCCGAAGGCGCCACGGTGGTGGCCACCGATCACGATGCCGGCACCGCGGACCGCACCGCCGCCGAGCTGATCGCCGAGGGCAGCCAGTCGCATGCCATTGCGCTGGACGTGGGCGACGAAGCGGCCGTACGCGGCGCGCTCGATGAAGTGGTCGATCGCTTTGGCCGCTTGGATGCCGTCATCAACAATGCGGCCATCGATATCACGCTGCCCATTGATGAACTGAACGTCGAAGACTGGGACCGCGTGGTGCGCACCAACCTGCGCGGCCCGTTCCTGCTGGCCAAGCACGCCAGCGTGCTGATGCGCAAACGCGCGAGCGGCGCCATCGTCAACATTGCCTCGACCGCATCGCGCCGTGCGTGGCCGAATGCGTCGGTCTACCACGCCACCAAATGGGGGCTGCTGGGGTTGTCGCATGCGCTGCATGCCGAGCTGCGCCCGCACGGCATCAAGGTCTCTGCCGTGATTGCCGGCGGCATGCGCACGCCGTTCCTGCTCGACCGCTTTCCCGATATTGATGTGAACAATCTGCAGGACCCGGCCAACGTGGCCGCCGCCGTGCGCTTCGTGCTGCTGCAGCCGCCCGAGACGGTCATCCCGGAAGTGATGGTGCTGCCGATGCGGGAGACGTCATGGCCCTGATGCGCGCGCCGTTGCGGCTGCGACCAAGCCCCGCCGTCTTTCTCGACAAGGACGGCACGCTGCTCGAAGACGTGCCCTACAACGTCGACCCCGCGCGCATCGCATTGGCACCCGGGGCGGGAGAAGGTCTGCGCATGCTGGCCGCCACCGGCCTGCCGCTCATCGTGGTCAGCAACCAGCCCGGCGTGGCGCTGGGCTACTTTTCCGAGGAGGCGCTCGACGCCGTAGCCCTGCGGCTGGGCGAGCTGTTCGCGCTGCACGGTGCCACGCTCAGCGGCTTCTACTTCTGCCCGCACGTGCCGGCAGACGATGGCAGCGTCAATTGCGCCTGCCGCAAGCCGGCCGATGGCCTGTTGCGCCAGGCAGCGGCCGCACACAGCCTCACGCTGGAAGGCTCGTGGATGATCGGCGACATCCTCAACGACGTGGAGGCCGGCCGGCGCGCGGGGTGCCAGACCATCCTGATCGCCAATGGCAACGAGACGCTGTGGCAGCCGGGGCCGCTGCGCGTACCGGACTACATCGTCGGGCGCTTTGACGAGGCGGCTGCCATCGTGATTGCACAGCAGGGCTGGCACGCGGCCCACACGCAACACCTGAGGGCGGTCGCATGATCCCAGCCGGCATTCCCGAGCGCCGCGCCGTGTGGGCCAACGCGAGCCGCATCCTGTGTGTGCGGCCCGACAACCTGGGCGACGTGGTGATGACCACGCCCGCCTTCCACGCGCTCAAGGCCGACCAGCAAACGCGCCACGCGAGCCGTCATCTCACGTTGCTGACATCGCGCTCGGGCGCCACGGCCGCACCGCACCTGTCCGACATCGACGATGTGATCATCTGCGACGTGCCGTGGGCCAAGCATGCCACCGCGGCCGACGCCGACCAGACGCGCGCACTGGTCGACACCTTGCACGACGGCGCGTTCGACGCGGCAGTCATTTTTACCGTGCACACGCAGAATCCGTTGCCGGCCGCCATGCTGTGCTTTCTGGCGGGCATTCCGCTGCGTCTCGCGCATTGCCGCGAGAACCCGTACGCGTTGCTGACCGACTGGATTGCCGACCCCGATGCACGCATTGCCGCCACCGCCCCTGGCGACGTGCGCCACGAGGTGCGCCGCCAACTGGACCTCGTGCAGCACGTGACCGACGTGGCTGCGCATCTGCCGCATCGGCTGCGCTTCAACGTACCCGCGGCGGACCGCGACGCCGTGCGCGCCAAGCTGGCCGAGCGGGGCGTGACCACGGATACGCCGTGGATCGTTCTGCACCCGGGCGCGACCGCGGCCTCACGGCGCTATCCGCCCGATCGCTTTGCGCATATCGCCTGCACGCTGGCAAACCGCTATGGCTGCCCGGTGCTGGTGACCGGTGCGCCCACCGAAGCGGAACTGGTGCAGCAGGTATGCCTGCCGGGGCTGATTGCCGGGCAGCGCGTGCTGAACCTGGCCGGCGCGCTCACGCTGGGCGAGCTGGCCGCTCTCATCGAAGGTGCGGCGCTGCTGGTGTCCAACAACAGCGGCCCCGTGCACTTGGCCGCCGCCACGCAGACACCGGTGGTCGATCTCTACGCGCTGACCAATCCGCAGCACACGCCATGGGCCGTGCCGCACGCGGTGCTCTCGCACCAGGTGCCTTGCCGCTATTGCTACCGCAGCGTGTGCCCGCTCGGCCATCAGGCTTGCCTGACCGGCGTGACGGAAGAGGAAGTGGTGGCCGCCGCGCACCCGCTATGGCAGTCGTCGCGCGTGGCGCGGGCGTTATGGCCTGCCCCCGCCATGTCTGCGTTGCCTGAATCGAACGCGCCAACGCCGGTCGCCTGAGCGTTGCGCATGACTTCACCTGACTGAACCGATTGACGGAGCCCCCGCATGGAAGCCAAACCGCGCTACACCCTCGGCATCAACGCGGCGTATCACGATTCTTCCGCTACGCTGGTGCGTGACGGTGTGGTGATCGCCGCCGCTGAAGACGAACGCTTCACGCACGTCAAGCACGCCAAGCGGCCGGTACCCTTTTCCACTTGGCAGCTGCCGTATCACGCCATCGATTACTGCCTGGCCGAAGCCGGTATCGACCTCGCGCGCGTGGACCAGGTCGCCTATTCGCTGGACCCTGCCCTGCTGACCGACCTGCAGGCGCAGACCCATATCGCGCTGCCGCTGCAGCCGTCGGCGCAGATGGATCTGCCGGCCGGCGCCGCGCCGTGGGACCCGCTGTTTCTCTCGTACGTGCTGAACGCCCCCCGCCAGCTTGCCGACGGTGCACCGCATCACCTGCAGGCGCGCTTCGCCAACGTGAAGCACACGGGGCCGTTCCGCTGGTCGTTTGTCGAGCACCACCTGGCGCACGAGGCCAGTGCATTCCTGGCAGCCCCGTTCGACGACTGTGCCGTGCTCACCATGGATGGACGCGGCGAGCGCGCAACGACCTCCTATGGCCTCTTCCGCAACGGCGAATACACGCGCCTGCAGCAGGTGGACTTGCCACACTCGCTGGGCCTGCTCTATGAAGAGGTGACGGACTACCTGGGCTTTCTACGCTCGTCCGACGAGTACAAGGTGATGGCGCTGGCCTCGTACGGGGAGCCGCGCTATGTCGACGCATTTCACGAGATGGTGCGGGTCGAGACGGACGGCCGCTACACCGTGGCACCGCTGCGCCTGGAAGAGCGCTTCGGCCCGCCGCGCCAACGTGGCGGCCCGATGGAACCGCGCCACTTTGACATCGCCCGTTCGCTCCAGCAGGTGCTGGAAGAGACCGTGCTGACGATGAGCCAGTGGCTGCATCAGGCCACGGGCGCGCGCAACCTGGCCATGGCCGGCGGCGTGGCGCTCAACTGCGTGATGAATGCGCGCATCCGCGACCGCGGCCCGTTCGAAAACGTCTGGGTACAACCGGCGGCAGGCGATGCCGGCACGTCGCTTGGCGCAGCGCTATGGACGGACTATCAGACACGCGGCAACAAGCAGCGCCTGTGGAAGATGGACCACGCCTATCTCGGCCCGTCGTATGCCGATGAAGAGATCGAGCAATTCCTCAGATGGTCCAAACTGCCGTTCGAGCGCCTGGACAACATTGCCGAGCAGACCGCCGAGCTGCTGGCGCAAGGGCAGGTGATCGGCTGGTTCCAGGGGCGCATGGAGTTCGGCCCGCGCGCCCTGGGTGCGCGTTCGATCCTTGCCTCGCCCATCCCCGCCGACATGCAGGCGCGGCTCAACGAGATCAAGGACCGCGAGGACTTCCGCCCCGTCGCCCCGGTGGTGATGGAAGAGCGCGCCGCCGACTGGTTTGTCGGAGCGCAATCCGCGCCGTTCATGCTGTTCATCTTTGACGTGCGGGAAGACCGCGCCACGCAGATCCCGGCCGTGCGCCATGTTGACGGCACCGCGCGCGTGCAGACCGTCAACCGCAGGCAGCTTCCGCTGTACTACGACCTGCTGGCTGCGTTCGAGCGTCGCACCGGCGTGCCGATCCTGGTGAACACATCGTTCAATACGCGCGGCGAGCCGATGGTCTGCAGCCCACGCGATGCGGTGGAATCGTTCTGGACGTCGCCGCTCGATGCGCTGGTCATCGGGCCGTTCCTGCTGCGCAAGACGGCCGTGCGCCCGGACCAAACGCAAACACAGGAAGACGGCGCCGTGCGCAATGTCGACGGCTTGCGGCGCGTTCCCGGCCTGGCGGGGGTCGCATGAACCAGCCGATGCCGTTTGACGTGTCGTCCTTGACGCCGACGCAGGCAGCGCCAGCCATGTCGATCGTCATTGCCACATGGCGGCGGCCGCAGATGCTGCAACGCTGCCTGGACGGCCTGCTGGCCCAGACGTTCGACGCGCGCCGGCTGGAGTTGGTGGTGGCTGACGATGGCCCCGACGACGCCACCCGCGCCGTCGTGGACGGCTTTGCCGCAGCGGCCCCCGGCTGGCGTGTGCGGTACGTGCCCGTGCGCGAAACGCAGGGCCCCGCCGCCGCACGCAACCGCGGCTGGCGCGCCGCCACGGGCGACATCATCGCCTTTACCGACGACGACACCATTCCCGCGCCCACATGGCTAGCCGAAGGCTGGCGCATCATGACCACGCCCGAATGCGCTGGCGGTGCCGACGGAAGCGCACCGCCTGACGCCGCGACCGGCGCTGTACGCATGCCGTTGCCCACACGCCCCACCGATTACGAACGCGACGCCAGCGGCCTCACCCGCGCCGAATTCGTCACCGCCAACTGCTTCGTGCGGCGCACGATGCTCGAACGCATCGGTGGCTTTGATGAACGCTTTCGGCTGGCGTGGCGTGAAGACTCCGATCTGCAGTTCCGCATCCTGGATGCGGGCGGGCGCATCGTGCAGGCACCGCGTGCATTGATGCACCACCCGGTGCGGCCTGCGCCGTGGGGCGTAAGCGTGTCTCAGCAGCGCAAGGTGTTTTACGACGCGCTGCTCTACAAGAAGCATCCGCAGCGCTACCGCTCACGCATCCGCCCGGTGCCGCCATGGCATTACTACGCCATGGGCGCCGCCGCGGTGATTGCGCTCGCTGCGCTGGCTGCGCATCTGCCTTGGGTGGCTGCTGCAGCCGCCATGGTCTGGCTGGCGCTCACGCTGCGCTTCACCGCCATGCGGCTGCGCGGTACCGCACACACCGCGCGGCATGTGCTTGAAATGTTTTGGACATCCATCGCCATTCCGCCGCTGGCGCTGTACTGGCGCATTCGCGGTGCATGGCATTTCCGGGTCTGGTTCCTATGACGCCCGCTGCTGAACTCCTGCGCGGCGCACGCCGCATTGCCGTCTTCCGCGCCTTGCAACTGGGCGACATGCTGTGCGCCGTGCCAGCGCTGCATGCGTTGCGGGCCGCTGCGCCACAGGCGCATATCACGCTGGTCGGTCTGCCGTGGGCGTGCCAGTTTCAACAGCGCTATGCCGATCTGCTCGACGACTTTGTCGCCTTTCCGGGCGGCGAGGGCTTTCCGGAAGCCGGGCCCGCCGATGCGGATGCCACACACGCGTTCTATGCCGGGATGCGGGCCCGCTGCCTGGATGTCGCCGTCCAGTTGCACGGCAGCGGGCCGCAATCCACCGAAGTGGTCCGCCAGTTTGGCGCGCACCATGTGTTCGGGTTTCAGCCCAGTGGCGTGATCGCACGGCACGCCAACGCAGGGTTGCTCCCTTGGCCGACGCAGTTGCCCGAGGCGCAACGCCTGCTGGCGTTGCTCAATCACCTGGGGGCACCAGCGGTGCCGGCCACACCGGATTTTCCGCTTGGGCGCGACGACTATGCCGAAGCGCTGGCACTGCTGCGCCATCAAGCCCTGGACCGCGATCGCCTTGTCTGCTTGCACCCCGGCGCCCGCATGCCCACGCGGCGCTGGTGGCCGGAGCGCTTTGCGGCGGTAGCCGACACGCTCATCGTCAGCGGTTTCCATGTGGCGTTCACGGGTGCGCCATCGGAAGCGGCGCTTGTTGAAGAGGTTCGCGGCCACATGCGCCAGCGTTCGGCGTCGGTGGTGGGGCAGACCTCGCTCGGTGGGCTCGCGGCGCTGTTGCGTCTGGCGCGCCTGCTGATCTGCAACGACACCGGCGTCTCGCACGTGGCGGCAGCCGTCCGTGCGCCCAGCCTTGTCATTGCCTGCGGCAGCGACGTGGAGCGCTGGGCGCCGGCGGACCGTACGCTGCACCGCGTGCTGGCGGCACACCCGCCCTGCCGCCCCTGCATGCACTGGACCTGCCCCACGGGCCACGAATGCGCGCGCGATGTGACGGTGCACCAGGTGCTGGATGCGGCGTATGCCGCGCTGTTCGACCCCGATGTGCACCTGCGCGCGTCGCACGCGCCGCAGCCAGCCGACACTCCCACCGCATCGCACACGATCGAGAATTCGACCTCATGAACCACCCGACGCGACAACGCCTGCGTATCCTGACGTGGCACGTGCACGGCAACTACCTGTATTACCTGTCGCAGGTGCCGCACGACTTCTATCTTGTTACGCGCCCGCCCGACGCCTCAGGGCGGGTGCCGCCGGGTTATGCGGGCAAGGTGGGCGCGCTGCCCTGGGGTGACAACGTGCACGAGGTGCCGTTCGACGCCGTTGCGGGGCAGCACTTCGATGCGGTGCTGTACCAATCCCGCGCGCAATGGGAAAGCGATCGGCTGTCGGTGCTGAGTGCCGCGCAGCGCGCGTTGCCGACGATCTATCTCGAACACGATCCGCCCCAGGAACACCCGACCAACACCCGGCACTGGGTGCAAGACCCCAATGTGCTGCTGGTGCACGTGACGCCATTCAACGCGCTGATGTGGGACAGCGGCATCACGCCAACGCGCGTGATCGAACACGGTGTGCACCTGCCCGTGCCGGCGCGCTACAGCGGCGAACTGGAGCGCGGCATCGTCGTCGTCAATCATCTGCACAAGCGCGGGCGCCGGCTGGGTGCAGACGTGTTCCACTCACTGCGCCAGCGCGTGCGGCTCGATCTGGTCGGCATGGGCGCGGAAGAGGCAGGGGGCATCGGTGAAGTGGGCAATCTCGCCCTGCCCGCCTTCTGCGCGCGCTACCGCTTCTTCTTCAACCCGATCCGCTACACCAGCCTGGGACTGGCCGTGGTGGAAGCCATGACGATCGGCATGCCAATCGTCGGGCTGGCCACCACGGAGATGAGCACCGTCATCCGCAACGGCGACAACGGCTACGTCGATACCAGCCCCGATGCGCTGGCCGGCGTCATGCAGACGCTGTTGCGCGACCCGGCACTTGCCCGCCGCTGGGGCGACGCCGCACGCGAGACGGCGCGCACACGTTTCGGCATAGACCGCTTTGTCGCCGATTGGCTGAACGCATTTGCCACCGTCATGGAAAACAGAAGGGAGGCGGCATGAGACACCACGGAGATGCACATCACCCCGGCCACCCCGAACCGCACCACCACTGGCGCGACCAACGCCGCGTGCTGGTCACGGGCGGCGCGGGCTTTCTCGGCTCGCACCTGTGCGACCGCCTGCTGCGCGACGGGCACGATGTGCTGTGCGTCGACAATTTCTACACCGGCACCAAGCGCAATATCGCTCACCTGCTGGGGCACCCGCGCTTCGAAGTGCTGCGCCATGACGTGACCTTCCCGCTGTATGTGGAAGTGGACGACATCTACAACCTGGCCTGCCCCGCCTCACCCATCCATTACCAGCACGATCCGGTGCAGACCACCAAGACGAGCGTGCATGGTGCGATCAACATGCTGGGGCTGGCGAAGCGGGTAGGTGCGCGCATTCTGCAGGCATCCACCAGCGAGGTGTACGGCGACCCGCATGAACATCCGCAAACCGAAAAGTACTGGGGCAACGTCAACCCCATCGGCGTGCGCTCGTGCTACGACGAGGGCAAGCGTTGCGCCGAGACTCTCTTCATGGACTACCGCCGCCAGCATGGCCTCGACGTCAAGGTAGCGCGCATCTTCAACACGTATGGCCCGCGCATGCACCCGAACGATGGGCGCGTGGTCTCCAACTTCATCATGCAGGCGCTGGCCGGCGAGCCCATTACGCTCTATGGCGATGGCCGCCAGACACGGGCCTTCTGCTATGTGGACGATTTGATTGACGCAATGGTGCGGCTGATGAACACGCCGGCGGAATTTGCAGGACCGGTCAACGTAGGAAACCCGGTGGAATTGAGCATGCTCGATATTGCGCGGCAGATTGTGGCTTGCACACGCTCGACATCGGAACTCGTATTCCACCCGCTGCCGCAGGACGACCCGACGCAGCGTTGCCCCGACATCACGCTGGCCCGCGATGTGCTCGGGTGGGAACCCCGCACTGCGCTTGAAGTAGGGCTGGCGCGCACGGTGGAGTATTTCCGGCAGCAGTTCTTCCTCGCGCCGATGCCGGTGCTTGCCTGATGTTCGCGCCGCCAGCCCGCGTTAGCCGACCGACAGCGTGGGGATGGCGCGGCGTCGCTGGCGGTCTGCGTCCATCTGCCGCCACAGCGCCACGGTGGTGGGCTGCACGGTATGCCGGCGCAACAAGGTGCGCGGCAGGCGGACCAACGCGGCGGGCAATGCCTCCGCAAGCACGCCTTGTTCGGCCATCGCACGTATCGCCCGGCCGGTGACCCGCCACGCGAGGTCCAGCGGCAACCGAAGCCAGGCGCTCAGCAACTCGTTGCGCGTGAGCAGCGCCCGTCGCTGCATCACGTCTCGCACCGGCGAGGGGTTGTGGTGCGTGACCACCTCCCGGCAGTAGACGATGCGCCAGCCTGCGTCGACCAGGTCGAGCGCCAGCACGCTTTCTTCGCCGCCGATAAAGAGGTCGCGCCGGTAGCCGCCCGCCTCGGTAAATGCGCGCGTGCGCGCCACGCACGCCCCGGCCATGAAGCCGAGCAGCGCGGGGCCCGGCAGACCGTCGGCAGGCAGTGTGCTGGTGGCCATGGGTTCGCACGCGGTGTCGTCGCGGCGCGTAGGGCCGACCACCACGTGCGCCGCCACCACGCCCACCGACGGATACCGCTGCAGCACATCGACCGCGCGTGCCACGGAGCCCGGGAGCCACGCGGTGTCGTCGTCGCAGAAGGCAACGTACGGTGTATCGACCGAGGCGACGCCAAAGTTGCGGCCAGCCGCGCCGTAGTTGCGCGGCGCACGCACGATGGCGACGTCAGGAAAGCGCGCGGCGATCTGGTCGGCGGTGCCGTCGGTCGAGCCGTTGTCGACCGCCACGATGGGCCAGGGTTCATCCAGGGCGGCCAACTTCTCCAGCGTCTCCAGCACAGTGGCCGCCCGGTTATATGTGAGCACGACGATGGAACACGGTGCCTGGGCCCGACGGGCGTCATCCAACGGTTGCATGATCGGATTCTCCTTGCTTGGATTCCAGCAGCCAGAAGCGTTCAGGCTGGTGCAGATCTTCCACACCACCTGGCCCAAAGGCGCGCAACTGACTGGCGTAACAGGCGACGGCGCGGCGCTTCTGACGGCCATCGGCCGCCGTGGTGGGCGACACGGGCGTGGCAACAATGCCCTGGGCCGCCAGCGCAACGATGCGTTCCTGCACGACGCCGCGCCCGCGCCGGTACAGCGCATCTTCGTAGCCGATCCAGAGGCGCTCCGGCAGCTTGTGCATCAGCATCAGGGCCGCTTCGTGCACAAGCACGTGATCGCTGTGAAACAGCCCCAGCGGCACGAATACCGCATCTGCCGTGCGCTTTTCCACCAGGCGGTACAGCGCGCGCTCCAGCTCCGTTACGGTAGGCGTCTGCCCGTACTGGCTGTCGCAGAAGCCGAGATGGTGAACGGTGGCGCTCACCTGCGCGTGGGCCTGTGCGTCTTCCTGCCGGCGCGCGGCCACCGCTTCGTTGGAATCGGCAAAGCCCGCGTCGCGATCCCACACCGTCGACACGGGCGTGGCAGGTGCGCCGCCAAACACGGTGACGGTGCGACTGCCGTGATGCGCAGCCAGCAGGGCGCCGCACGAGAAGATCGCGTCGTCAAAGTGCGGCGAGATCACCAGCACCGGCCCAAGGCGGGCGACACGATCGTGCAGCTCGCGGCTCATGCCCGTGAGGCGCGGGGCGTGCGAGCGCCGTCAGTGGCTTGCGGGCCCAGCTTGACCTTCAACCAGCCGGGCTGGCGCGTGTCGAAGACGCGGTATGTGCCGCGCACGAAGTGCGGATTCGTGCCGCAGATGGCGTTGGTTGGTTCGCGCCGTGTCGGCTCGGGCACGTCTTCCAGACGGATGTCACCGATGCCGTGAAATACGACAGCTTTCATGATTGACCCCTGGTTGGTGAACAGGACACCGCGCCTGTTGCGCGGTTTTGCCCAAGACACGCAACCCCGGTGCCTGCGCAGGCCGACTGCCCTTTTTACGACCCCTGCACAGCCAGCGCAAAGAACAGCAAGGTACTGGCGCACATGCACAGGGTCGCCACCCAAGCGGTGCCATGCAGCAGCCGTGAGCTGGGGAACGGCCCCATCACGCCTTTGCGGCGCGACATCAACTGCAGCATCACCATGACGGGCGTAGCCGCCACGCCATTGAGCACCGCAGCCCAATACAGCAGCTTGAACGGCTCGATGGGCAGGAACACCATCACCGTGGCCACCGCCATCACAAGCGCCAGGAACAGGTAGAACTTGGGCGCACGGTGCACCTTGGCCTCCAGGCTGCTGTGCCACTGGAAAGCCTCGGCGGCGGCATAGGCGGCGGAGCCCGCCAGCACCGGCACAGCCAGCAGCCCCGTGCCGATCACGCCCAGGGCAAACAATGCCTGCGCAAAGCGGCCGGCCACGGGCTTGAGCGCTTCAGCGGCCTGGGCGCAGGTCTCGATCTGCGTCACGCCGTGCGTGTGCAGCGCGTAGGCGGCCGTCAACATGATGCAGAAGGCGATCAGCGCCGACACCACCATCCCGACCGTTGTGTCGATGCGGATGCGTGCGAGCTGGTCCTTCGCCTGCCACGGCGCTTTCTTGAGCGGTGCTTCGTCTTCGGCCAGCCGCGTCTCTTCCACTTCGCCTGCGGCCTGCCACACAAACAGATAGGGGCTGATGGTGGTGCCGAACACGGCGACGAGCGTCATTGCATAGTCTTTCGACCAATGCAGCCGGGGGACCACGGTGTCGTGCAACGCGTGCGCCCAGTCCACCTTCACGACAAACGCCGTGGCCACGTATGCCAGCAGCGACAGCGCGGTCCATTGCAGATAGCGCGCATAGCGGCGGTACGGCATCCACACTTGCAGCACGAGCGTGAAGACGGCAAACAGGCACGCATACCACGCTGTCGAGCCCCCCAGTAGCAGGCGCACGCTGTCGCCCATGGCCGCGATGTCGGCGCCCACATTGATGATGTTGGCAAGCGTCACCAGCGCGACAAACGCATAGGCAAGCCACGGCGACTGATGCCGCCGGATGTTTGCAACCACGCCCCGGCCCGACACACGCCCCAAGCGCGCGCTGACGAGCTGGATGGAAATCATCAGGGGCAGCGTCAGCAACAGCGTCCACAGCATGCCGGTACCCATTTGCGCACCGGCTTGCGCATAGGTGGCGATCCCGCTCGGGTCGTCATCCGCGGCGCCCGTGATAAGGCCGGGCCCCAGCCGGCGGTACCACGGGGCGTCGTCTGCGGCGGGCACGTTGCGCTCAGCTGCGGTTATCTGTGGGCGAAGCGCCGGGCGTCTGGTCTCCGGGGTCGTGCAGCTTGTCGCGCGTAATGCCAGGCGGCACCTCGCCCTGGCGCATGCGCCGCAGCGTGTCGTGCGGGCTCTGCGGCTTGGGTGCCGTGCTGCCGGTGCGGCCCACCTCCGCATTGGCCGGCCGGTCCCCCGGCTTGCGGTGCGAATCAGCCTGTTCCCAATCAGCCTTGCGTTGTTCGGCGTCTCGGTTTTCCTGCTGTTGCTTGTCTCGCATGGTTGGCTCCAGTGTGGGTGTGCGGGTGTGCAAAATCAGCGGCGTTTGCGGATCAGGCTGACCTGTCCGTTGCGCTCCAGAATGGCGGCCTCCACATCCTCCAGCGTGCGTGAGCCCAGGGTCTGGCGCACGCTCTCCTGCAAATCGCCCACGGTGATGAGCGCGGCATCCATCTGGCCTTGGTCGAAGCGCCCTTCCCGATAGATCTCGCGTTCGCGGCCCGCGATGAGCCGGTCGAGCTTCGGCAGCCGCACGCACGCCCAGCCCAGCAGGCGGTGCAACGCCACCAGTGCGAGCGACGCCGACACCGTGGCCACAAACGGCGACGCGCCGACAATCGCGCGACTCAGCGTCGCCCCCAACAACACGGCGACAACGAAGTCGAACGGCGCACGCTGCCCGAAAGAGCGCCGGCCCGACAGGCGCACCAGCGCCAGCCCAATGGCGAACACGACCACCGCGCGCATCGCGGTTTGCAGCGGGTTGAGATCCTTGCCTTCGCCAAACAGGAACAGCAGCGTGTCCATGGCGCCTCCCGTGGTCGATGTGGAGTCTGTTCCACCAGCAGAGCAAGCGGCGTGCCGCGCGGCATGCGCACGCGAGTGCATCTCACGCCGCGTTCAGGGCGCAATGGCATGCCGTGTGCTGAAAGCCGGTGTATCCACCCTCTCATAGCGAGCCCGCCATGCCAGACCAGCCACAGCAGCAACCGCCACAGCATCAAGACCGCCAGCCCGGCGCCGAGAGCGACATGACGCCACGCCCGCGCGCCGAAATGGAGAACTACATCGGCAGCGGCAAGCTGGCAGACAAGGTGGCCATCGTCACCGGCGGCGACAGCGGCATCGGGCGCGCGGTGGCCATCGGCTTCGCCAAGGAAGGCGCCGACGTGCTGATCGCCTACCTGGACGAACACGACGACGCCAACCAGACCTGCCGCCTCGTCCGCGCGACCGGCCGCCGCTGCGAAGCCATTGCCGGCGACCTGGGCGACGAAGCGCATGCCCGTGCGGTAGTCACGCAGGCGGTGGCCATGTTCGGCAAGATCGACCTCGTGGTCAGCAATGCCGCAGAACAGCACCCGCAGCAAAGCCTGGCCGACATCGATGCCGCTCAACTGGAGCGCACGTTCCGCACCAACGTCTTTGCGATGTTCTATTTGATCCGTGCCGCGTTGCCGCACCTGCATGAAGGCGCGCGCATCATCACGACCACGTCTGTGACGGCGTTCCGCGGCAGCGGCCATCTGGTGGACTACGCCGCCACCAAGGGCGCGATCGTGGCGTTCACGCGCTCACTGGCGCAGCAATTGGCGGACAAGGGCATCCTGGTGAACGCCGTGGCGCCGGGGCCGATCTGGACACCGTTGATTCCGTCCACCTTCGATGCCGAGCACGTCGCCAAATTCGGCAGCAAGGAGCCACTAGGCCGGGCCGGTCAGCCGGATGAAGTGGCACCCTGCTACATCTTTCTGGCGTCTGCCGATGCGAGCTACATGACGGGGCAGACGCTGCATCCGAATGGGGGGGAGATCGTCAATGGGTGACGGAGCGCCTCCCCGCCCTTCATCAAAACGCCGTCCGCATTCCCACCATCGCGCCGAGCTGGTTCACGCCCTTGGCAGGCGTGGTGCCGCCGCCTCCGCCGCTGACGGAATATTGCGCGTTAGCGCTGTTCCAGAGATAGCCCGTCTGCGCGTACAACGCGGTCCGCTTGGACAACGCATAAACGCCGCGCACCACAGCCATCGTCGCGCTGCGGCTCTGATCAGCATTGACGAGGCGGATCAGGCCGGCATCCAGCGTGAGCGCGCCCGTGAGTGGATAGCTGCCGTTGACGAAATACAGGTTCGAGCGCACGTCGCCGGCAACGGCCTGCACGTGGCGACCGATCCAGCCGACGCCAAGCTTGGCGTTACCGAGTTTCACGTAGCCGTTGGCGACGATGCGGCGGTCTTTGTCACCCGCATCGGTAAGCGCGATGGGCGCGCTGCCGTTGAAGAACGATGCGGTGGCGCCGGTGCCGCCGCGCTGCTCTTCATAAGCGCCGGCCACGCCAAAGGTGGCCGCGTCGTACTTCACCATGGCCGACATGGCACGGCACGCCGATGCATTGCCCGCCACCTCCCCCGCGCAGGTGCCGGAGGCCGGCACACCGCCCGCCGCATCACGCCCGAACGAATACGTAGCGCCCACTGTCAGGCCGCTGAAGGTGCCTTTGTAAGCGATGGTGTTGTCTGTGCGGGCGTTGGGAATGTACGCGTCCAGTGAGCCGATGGCGTATTGGCTGGGGCCGAGGATGTCGGCATCGGCCAGCGACAGAAACACCATGCTGTACTGCCGCCCCAGCGTGACGGTGCCGTAATCGCTTGCGAGCCCGACCCATGCCTGCCGACCGAACAGGCGGCCGCCCTGGCCGGAGGTGCCGGTGTCGGTGTTGAAACCGCTTTCCAGCGTGAACACGGCCTTCATGCCGTTGCCCAGGTCTTCAGCGCCGCGCAGGCCCCAGCGCGAGGGCAGCGTGCCCGTCACCGACGGGATGCGCGTGAGGCCGTTGCCGTTGGCATTGGCGTGGCTCACGTATTCGATGCCGGTATCAATCAGGCCGTAGAGCGTGACGCTCTGCGCGTTGGCCGCGCCGCTGGCGAGTGCGCTCGTGGCCGCTGCCAGTGCGAGACAGTGCGTGCGCAAGGTGGTGGTTTGCATGTGGGGCCCCTCCTAGGGTCGAGCCGGTCCCGCCCCCCATGTCTGGCGAGCCGGCAGTTTGGAATACGTGGGAAGGCGCCATCCGGGCGGACGGCGCGGAAAATGAATCGCTGTGTCAGTCCTGCACGCGCGGCCGCTTGAGCAGCAGCAGCGCGGCCAGCGCCGCGATGATGGTGACCGGGATGCTGGCGCCGATGATGGTGGTGGCGTGCTGCCCCATCGCCAGCAACTGGCCCGCCAGCAGCGGCCCTGCGATCGAGCCGAGCCGGCCCACCGCCACCGCCGCGCCCACGCCGGTGCCGCGCACGACGGTCGGGTAGTACGCCGCTGCCAGCGCATACAGCACCGACTGCGCGCCAATCACGAACAGCCCGGCCATGAAGGCACCGGCCGACATCGACGCCATACCGCCCGCCGCGGCCAGCAACGACAGCGCCGCGATGATGCCGACATACATGCCCGACACCACCCAGCGTGGGCGCGCCGCGTCCATCAGCATGCCGATGCCCAACGCACCTGCGCCACCGCCGATGTTGAACAGGATCTGCACCATGCCCACCTGCGGCCGGCTCAGCCCCTGCGCGGCCATCAGCGAAGGCAGCCAGTTGAGCAGGAAATACAGCACGATCAGCGTGAAGAAATAGCTGACCCACAGGAACAGCGTGGCGGCCGTGCGGCGCTCGCCAAACAGCGCCCATGACACGGGCGGCGGTTGGATGGCGCCACGCTGTGCGCTGTCGAACCGGCGCGATTCCTGCAGCGTCAGCAGCAGCGGCACCACCACCAGCGGGCCGAAGCCGCCCACGTAAAAGATGTGGCGCCAGCCGGAATCGCCCGCGCTCAACATGCCGACCACCGCGGCGATGGCGCCGCCAAACGGGATGCCGCAATACATGACGCTCACGGCGGTGTTGCGCAGGCGTGTGGGTACTGCCTCAGCACACAGCGCGATCAGGTTGGGCATGGCGGCACCCAGGCCGATGCCGGTTGCCACGCGGATCATCAACAGGCTGTTGAAATCCCACACGTGCGCGGTGGCGATCGAAAAGATGCCGAACAGCGCCGTCGCCAGGATCAGCACGCGCTTGCGGCCGATGCGATCGGCCAGGCGGCCACCCAGCATGGCCCCCGGCAACAGGCCGAACGTGCCGGCGCTGAATGCCAGGCCCATCTGCCCGACCGACAGGCCGAACTCACGCGCCATGCGCGGCGCAGCCACGCCGATGGATTGCAGATCAAGCCCCTCAAGCAGCGCAACGATGAAGCACAGCGCTAGTGTCATGGCGACACCGGGGCCAACGTTCTCCCGGCTCAACGTCGTGGTGGTGGTTTGCATGGCGTCTCCTTCCGGATGTTGGGCGGCCGTCATTGGCAACTGAAGCTCGAGGCATCGTTGATGTTGCCGGTGCCCGTATAGCGGGCGTTCTTCGGGTAGGCGCACAGCGGGCGCGTGCGGTCGTGGCCGGCTGCATTCCAGTCGCTGGGCACTTCGGCATTGGGCACGGCGTTGGCTGGGCCGCGCGCCGTGGCGACCACGCTGTCGGGCGCCACGCCGTGTTCCACCCAGGCCACTAGCGGCGTGAGCATGTCGAACTGGTCGGCGGTCGGCCCGCCCGCGCAGTGGTTCATGCCAGGCACCGGATAGAAGCGCGCGAAGTTGCTGGCATCGCCGCCGTTGGCAGCAGCCAAGCGCTGGTACCAGTCGGTCGTGTCGTCGGACGAGAACACCGGGTCGCTCGTGCCGTGATAGACCATCAGCTTGGCGCCGCGCCCCTTGAGCGTGCCCAGGTTGGTCTCATCGGGCGGCGTCATGAACGACCAAGCGGATTCTGTGTACGTGGCGTCGGTGGCGAAGATCTTCGGCGCGTCGGTATCCATGTTGAACGCCAGGCCATACGCGGTGAGCGACGTGATGGCCGACGCCGGCTGCGGCGTGGTCGTAAACACGAACGCCAGGGCGGCGGGGTCGAGCTGAATCGAGTTGCCCTGCTTCCAGGCCGCCCAGTTGCTGCCGCTGATGCCGGCGTCAAATGAAAAGCCCGAGTACAACGCCTGCCCTGCGCTGTTGTGCGCGCCGGCAAACAGATTGGCCATCACGGTCTTCTGCGCGGCGGTGAGGCAGGTGCCGTCACGTGCGCCGGTGCAGGTCGGCACATCGTTGGCGAGGCTGAAGGCGGTCTGGCAGGCCTTGAGGTTGTTGATCATGCCGTCGGTCGTGCCATCCAATGCATCGCACTTCGCGAGCACGTGGCTGGCCACCATGGCGCGCTCCGTGGGGCTGAGCGATGTGGTGATATCCGGGTAACCGGCACTGGTGTTGGCTGTCGCCACCGTCGCGAGCTGCTGCGCGCTGTACACCTCGTTGATGGCCGCCTTGGGCAGATGGAAGCCCGGATCGCCGGCCACGATGCCGTCATACGCATTGGCCGAACGTGCAGCGGCCACCATCGCGTGACGCCCGCCGTTGGAGCACCCGCCAAAGTAGCTGCGGTCGGGCGCCTTGCCGTACACCTGCGCGATCATCGACTTGGCCATCGGCGTAAGTGTGGCGACGGCGTTGTAGCCGTAGTCGAGGCGGGCCTGCGGATCGCGCCCGAACAGCGGCACCTGGCTGCCGTTATGCCCCGCGTCCGAACTGATGACGGCAAACCCGGAGCCCAGCGCACTGCTGATGGGACCGCCGCCGAGCGTGCCGAGCGCAGTAACCACCGAGCCATCCAGCCCGCCGTTGGCCTGGTAGTAGAACCGGCCGTTCCACGCCTTGGGCAGGCGCATTTCAAAACCGATGGCGTAGGTCTTGCCATCCACCGGGCTCACCCGCGTGTTCATGGTGCCGGTGATCAGGCAGTGCTCGGGCACGGCGTTGCCGCCCACGCTCAACGTGCCTGCCGCCACGGTCGAGATGGCGGTGATGCTGGTGTTGGCAAAACTGAGCTTGCCGGCAAAACTCTCGCACGCGCTGGCGAGATTCAACCCCGTAGCGGGCGTGAGCTGTGGCAGTTGCGATGCCTGCGACGTTGATGCGTCGCCTGTGCTGTCGTCGTTGCAGCCGGCGCAGCTCAGCGCGAGGGCGAGCGCGGCCAGCGCCATGCCCCGTGACATGACGGTCTTCATGTGTCTTCTCCTGGGTGGATGAACCGGTCTTTGCCGGTTGGTCGGATTGCTGCGTTGGAATCAGCCCGCGCGGATGACAGCGGGATCGCCATCGCGATACAGCGTGTCGACCTGCTCGGCACGGTGGGCCAGCACGGCGCGCTGGTTGAGCGTGCCCTTGTCGGTGATCTCGCCCCGGTCCAGCGATGGGGGAGCGTCAAGCAACAGCAGCCGCGCCACGCGCGTCGCACTGCCGGTGGCCGTGGCGTTCAGCTCGTGCAGCAGCGCGGCAAATGCGGCGCGCACGGCGGGGGCGGCCAGCACTTCGGCTGTGCTCGCGGCGGGCGGCAGGCCAGACAGGCCGCGGCATCGCTCCATTTGCGGAAACACCAGCAAGCCGATGTCGTCACGGTTCATGCCGGCAATCACCACGTCCTGCACATACGGCGCGCCCGCTGCAATCACGCGGGCGCGCAATGGCCCCACGCTCACGAAGGTGCCGGAGCTGAGCTTGAAGTCCTCCGCGATGCGGCCATCGAAGACGAGGCCTTTCTCGGGGTGCTCCGGATCGTAGAAACGCAGCGCGTCGCCGCTGCAGTAGTAGCCGTCTTCATCGAAGACCGGCGCGGCAGGCTCTTCGCCCAGGCGCCAGTAGCCACGCATGACGTGCGGGCCGCGAAAGCGCGCCTCCAGCTTGTCGCCCACGGGCACGAGCTTGAGTTCGCAGCCCGGCGCCGGGGTGCCGACATAGCCCGAGCGCATGATCGGCGCTGTGGTGAACAGGCAGCACGGCGAGGTCTCGGTCATGCCCAGGCCGGCCATGATGCGGATGCGCTCGCCACAGTGCTGGCCGGTGACGCGCTCCAGCCTGTCCCATGACTCTTGCGACAGCCCGGCACCGCCAAAGAAGTACAGCTTCACGCGGGAGAAGAAAGTCTCGCGCAGGGCCGGGTCCCGTTCCAGCGCCAGCGCGAGTTCTTCCCACCCCTTGGGCACGTTGAAATACGCCGTGGGCGCGATCTCGTGCAGGTTGCGCAGGGTCTCGTCGAATTTGCCGGGCAACGGGCGGCCGTCATCGATGTAAAGCGTGCCGCCGTTGTAAAGCACGATGCCGACGTTGTGGCTGCCGCCAAAGGTGTGGTTCCAGGGCAACCAGTCCACCAGCACCGGCGGCTCCTTGGCAAATTCGGGAATGGTCTGGCGCAGCATCTGCTGGTTGCTGCACAGCATGCGGTGCGTGGTCGGCACTGCTTTGGGCACGCGCGTCGAGCCGGAGGTGAAGAGCACCTTGACCAGCGTATCGGGACCGGTCGCGGCCTGTGCGGCGTCTGCGGTCGTTACGGGCGTCTGCAGCAGCGTGTCGAAGGCTGTAGCGCTGCGCCCCCGCAGTACGCCGTCGCGCGTGATGACCTCCACGCCCTCCGGCACCACCGCATCGATGGCTTTGGCGAACGCTGCGCCATCTGCTGCATAGACGAGCCCCGGTGTGAGCACGTCGAACACATGCCGCAGCTTGCCGAAATCCGTCGACACCAATGCATACGGCGGCGACACCGGCGCATACGGCACACCCGCCCACATGGCGCCCAGCGCCAGCTGCAAGTGCTCAAGATCATTGCCGGACAGAATCGCCAGCGGGCGCTCGGTGCTGACACCGCGATCCAGCAGCGCCTGGCCGATGGCGCGGGCGCGCTCCAGCATCTCGCGATACGTCAGCTTGATCCACGCGCCGTCGGCTCCACGGCGTGCAGCCAGCACGCGATCCGGGTGACGCTGCGCGCCCGCGACCAGGCAGTCGGTCATGCGCGGCGGATGCTCGGCCAGCGCTTCGGTATTGCGCACGTACCAGACACCGCGGTCGCGCGCGTCCATCTCGCAACGCGCAGGCGCATCGCTCACGGCAACCTGCCTGTAGGGGTGATTTGGCACACCTGCCGGGGGCGGCGAGTGATGCCCGGTTTGAACCTGCGGGCCCTGAGCCTGCATTGCGACGTGATTCACGTCTTGTCTCCTGAATGCGCCGCCCGTTTTATGGTTGTGGTGGGCGGCTGCCGAACTTCAGATCGGTTAAATCGGATAGTGGCGCGGCGTATTCTGCAAGGTGATCCAGCGCAGCTCCGTAAATTCCGCAATCGACGCCTTGCCGCCAAAACGGCCGTAACCGCTGCTCTTCACGCCGCCAAACGGCATCTGTGCCTCGTCGTGCACGGTGGGGCCGTTGATGTGGCAGATGCCCGATTCGATACGCTGCGCGACTCGCATGGCGCGCGACACATCGCGGCTGAACACGGCGGCCGACAAGCCGTATTCGCTGTCGTTGGCCAGGCGGATCGCCTCTTCATCGCCGTCCACGCGCGCCACCGTCACGACAGGGCCAAACGATTCCTCGTTGTACAGCCGCATGGCGGGTGTCACGCCATCCACGATGGCGGGCTGCACGATGGCGCCATCCATATGCAGGCCGACGGGCAGCGCAGCGCCGTGCGCACGGGCATCTTCCACCAGCGCCTGCACGCGCTTGGCCGCATCCACGCTCACCATCGCGCCCAGTTGCGCGGTGGCATCGGTCGGGTCACCCGCGCGAAGCGTGCGTGCCTTGGCGGCCAGCTTGTCGACAAGGGCATCGGCAATCTTGCGATCGGCGATGACGCGTTCGGTCGACATGCAGATCTGTCCCTGGTTGAAGAATGCGCCAAACGCAATCGCTTCCACCGCGGCATCCAGGTCGGCGTCGTCCAACACCAGCACCGGCGCCTTGCCGCCCAGTTCCAACAGCGCAGGCTTCAGATGCCGCGCCGCATGCTGCGCAATGATGCGCCCCACGTGCGTCGAACCGGTAAAGTTCACACGGCGCACGGCCGGATGCGCGATCAGGCGTTCGACCACCTGGGCGGCATCGGCCGGCGCGTTGGTCACCACGTTGACCACACCATCGCCCAGACCGGCCTCCTGCAGCACGGTGCCGATCAGCCGGTGCACGCCCGGGCACAGCTCCGATGCCTTGAGCACGACGGTGTTGCCGCATGCCAGCGGCATTGCCAGCGCACGCGTGCCCAGGATCACCGGCGCGTTCCACGGTGCAATGCCGAGCACCACGCCGCACGGCTGGCGCACGGCCATCGCAAAGTTGCCCGGCACATCCGAGGGAATGACGCTGCCGTCGATCTGCGTGGTCATGGATGCGGCTTCGCGCAGCATGTTGGCCGCCAGCATGACGTTGAAGCCGATCCAGTTGGGGCTGGCGCCGGTTTCGGCCGCGCCGGCGCGGATGAAGGCGTCGGTGTGCTGGTCCATCAAGTCGGCCGCCTTGAGCAGGCGCTTGCGGCGCTCGCCCGGCGGTAGCGCTGCCCACGCGGGAAAGGCATCGGCGGCAGCCTGGACAGCGGCGTCGGCATCCTCCAGCGTGGCCGCCGCCGCGCGCGATGCGACCGCGTCGTTGACGGGGTTGCGACGCTCGAAGGTGGCACCGTTGGCGGCCGGCCGGCTTTGTCCGCCGATCAGCAGGGTCACAAGCTGAGTCACGTCAGGCATGGGTTCGTCTCCGGGGGCGTTGGAGGGAGCGGATCAGGCGCGCTTGTACGCCTGCAGGCCCGGCTTGATCGACTTGTCATCCAGGAACTGCTTGAGGCCCTGCTCGCGACCGCCCTCCGGGTCCCGCAGCGTGGCCTGGTCGAGCTTGGCGTACAGGTAATCCTCGTTCTGCTCCCACGTCAGCTCGCGGCTGCGCTTGAAGCCGTGCTTGGCGGCACGCAGCACCACCGGGTTCTTTTCCAGCAGCTTCTCGGCCAGCGCCACGGTGCGGGCGCGCAGGTGGGCACGCGGCACGCTCTCGTTGACGAGGCCCATGGCGGCAGCCTGCTGGCCGGTGAAGGTTTCGCCGGTCATGATGTAGTAAAGCGCCTGGCGATGGCCAACGGTATCGGCCATGGCCTTGCTGACGAGGTTGCCCGGCGGGATGCCCCAGTTGATTTCCGACAGGCCGAAGGTGGCCTCGTCCGCGGCAATCGCCAGATCGCACGCCACCAGCGGCGAGAACCCGCCACCGAAGCACCAGCCGTTGACCATCGCGATGGTCGGCTTGGCATACATGCGCAGCAGCTTCCATTGCCACTGGCAGGCATCGCGGCGGATCTTCTCTTGCAGGATCTCCGGGCCCGCGTCCACTTCGCGGAAGTATTCCTTCAGGTCCATGCCCGCCGTCCAGGCATCGCCCGCGCCGGTCAGCACCAGCACCTTGGCATCGGCGTCCAGCTCCAGCGCTTCGAGCACCTGGATCATTTCCGAGTTGAGCGTCGGGCTCATGGCGTTGCGCTTCTCGGGGCGGTTGAACGTCACCCATGCAATGCCCTGGTCCACCTTCACGTCCACGGTCTGCCAGCGCCCTTGGTAATCAGCCATTTCCATCTCCTTGATCTGTCGGCTGCTTGAGACACCCGCCGCCTTGTGTGTGCGGCGTGTCTCAGCTTGGTGCCCATTTAATATCAGGTCACCTGATATAACAAGGAGATTATCATTGCCGTAAACCCTGATCCGAACGACACGTAGCAGAATGTGCGCATCTGCATAGGTGCACACCCACTCACATCCATGGCGGCCACACGAACCAAACGCAACCCACCTCAGCCCGCGCAAGAGGGGGCCCCGGCAACGTCTGCCCGACTGCCCTACCTGATCGGCCGCACTGACCGCATCGTCAAGCGGCGCCTGGGCGAAGCGCTGGCCCCGCACGGGCTGACGGTGCCGCAATTCACGGCGCTGTCCGTGCTGCACGCGCGCGGCAGCCTGTCGAACGCGCAACTGGCGGAACGCTCGTTCATGTCGCCGCAATCGGCCAATGAAGTGGTGAAGACGATGGAAGCGCGGGGCTGGGTGACGCGCACGCCCGATCCGACGCACGGCCGCATCGTCATGCTGGGCCTGACCGACGAAGCGCTCGCGCTGCTGGCGCTGTGCGACGAGGCCGTCAGCCGGTTGGAGAAGGAAATGCTGCAGGGAATCGACGTCGCGCACGCGGCATTGCTGCACGATCTGCTGCTGCAATGTGGGCGGAATCTGCGCTGAGCGGGCGCCTTCAGTTGCCCCGGCAGTCGCCGTTATTCAATGTAATAAAGTCTGATCATAGGAACATTCTGATCGACACCCCTCGGCGATAGAATGGCTGGTCGCCGCCGTTCGAGCGGCCTTCGCCCCCCCTTCAACGCACCGCGGTTCTGAAACGCCTCCATGTGGATTGTCCAACTCGCGCTGCGAAGGCCGCTGACGTTCATCGTCCTCGCCCTGCTGATCCTGCTGGCGACGCCGTTTACGCTGATGCGTACGCCCACGGACATCTTTCCGGAAATCGACATTCCGGTCGTCAGCATCATCTGGAACTACAACGGCCTGCCTGCCAAGGAGATGGCCGACCGCATCGTGTCTGTCACGGAGCGCAGCCTGACGACCACCGTCAACGACATCGAGCACATCGAGTCGCAATCGTTGAACGGCATCTCGATCGTCAAGGTGTTCTTCCAGCCGACGGCCAACATCCAGACCGCGCTGGCGCAGATCGTTTCGGTGTCGCAGGCGCAGGTGCGGCAGTTGCCACCGGGCACCACGCCGCCGCTGATCATCAAGTATTCGGCGTCGAGCATTCCGATCCTGCAGTTGGGCCTGTCGAGCAACACGCTGTCGGAGCAGGAACTCAATGATGCGGCGCTGAACTTCCTGCGCCCGCGCCTGATCACGGTGCCCGGCATCGCCGTGCCGTTCCCGTATGGCGGCAAGAGCCGGCAGATCACGGTCGATCTCGACACGCAGAAGCTGCTGGCGCAGGGCCTGACCCCCGTAGACATCGTCAACGCGGTGGGCGCACAGAACCTGATCCTGCCGGCCGGTACGCAAAAGATCGACGCTACCGAATACGGCGTCACGCTCAATGGCACGCCGGGCAGCATCGCCGCACTCAACGCCATTCCGGTCAAGACCAGCAACGGCGCCACGCTGTACCTGGGCGACGTGGCCCATGTGCGCGACGGTTTCTCGCCGCAGACCAACGTGGTGCGCCAGGACGGCCAGCGCGGCGTGCTGCTGTCCATCCTGAAGAACGGCGGTGCGTCGACGCTGGATATCGTCAGCAACATCTACAAGCTGCTGCCCACCGCCGCGGCGGCGCTTCCGCAAGACATCAAGATCACGCCGCTGTTCGATCAGTCGCTGTTCGTGAAGGCGGCCATTGAAGGGGTCATCCGCGAGGCGCTGATCGCCGCGTGCCTGACGGCCGCCATGATCCTGCTGTTCCTCGGCAACTGGCGCAGCACGGCCATCATTGCCGTGTCGATTCCGCTGTCGATCCTGTCGTCGATCATCGTGCTGCATCTGCTGGGCGAGACCATCAACCTGATGACGCTCGGCGGCCTGGCGCTCGCGGTGGGGATTCTGGTGGACGATGCCACCGTCACCATCGAGAACATCGAGCGCCATCTGCACGAGGGCAAGGAGCCGGTGACGGCCATCCTGGACGGCGCCGCCGAGATTGCCGTGCCGGCCTTCGTGTCGACCCTGTGTATCTGCATCGTGTTCGTGCCGATGTTCTTCCTCACGGGCGTGGCGCGTTACCTGTTCGTGCCAATGGCCGAAGCGGTGATCTTCGCCATGCTGGCGTCGTATGTGCTGTCGCGCACGCTGGTGCCGACGCTGGTGATGATGCTCATGACCGGCCACACGCAAGACGCCACGAAAGCCGACGCAAAACCAGGCACATTCGGCCGCATCTACCGGGCGTTCAACACGCAGTTCGAGCACATGCGCGGCAACTACGCCGCCATCCTGGGCGGGTTGCTGGAGCGCCGCCGCGTGTTCGCACTGTCGTTCCTGGGCTTCTGCGTGGCGTCGTGCGCGCTGTTCCTGGTGCTAGGCCGGGATTTCTTCCCCGATGTGGATGCCGGGCAAATCCGCCTGCACATGCGGGCACCGTCGGGCATGCGCATTGAAGAAACCGCACGCCTGGCCGACGAGGTCGAAACCGCCATCCGCGAAATCATTCCGAAAAAGGAACTGTCGACCATCCTCGACAACCTGGGCGTGCCGAACTCCGGGATCAACCTGTCGTACAGCAACGCCGGCACCATCGGCACGCTCGACGGCGAAATCCTGATCGCGCTGCAGGAAGGCGAGCGCAAGCCCAGTGCTCAGTACGTCCGCCGCCTGCGAGAAGAACTGCCCAAGCGCTTCCCGGGCGTGGAGTTCGCCTTCCAGCCTGCGGACATCGTCAGCCAGATCCTGAACTTCGGCCTGCCATCGGCCATCGACGTGCAGTTCTCGGGCGCCGACGTGGCCACCAACAAGCAGCTCGCGGGCATGCTGGCCAACCGCATCAAGCAGATTCCGGGGGCAGTCGATACACACGTGCACCAGCGCTTCGACCAGCCCACGCTGGCCCTGAACATGGACCGCATGCGCATCCAGCAGGTGGGCCTCGAAGGGCGCGACGTGGCGCAGAACCTGCTGGTCTCGCTCAGCTCGAGCTTCCAGACCTCGCCCACGTTCTGGCTGAACCCGATCAACGGCGTGGTGTACCAGGTGGCCGTCACAAGCCCGCAGTACCGCGTCGATTCCCTTGACGCACTGCTGCGCACGCCGGTGGCCGGCTCGCGCGGTGGCGCTGCACAGGCGGGCGGGCCGCAACTGCTGGGCAATCTTGTGCAGGTGAGCCCTGCCGTGCAGCCGCAGGTCGTCTCGCATTTCAACATCACCCCCGTGGTGGACGTGTATGCCGCCGTGCAGGGCCGCGACCTGGGCGCCGTCGCCAAGGAGGTGCAGAAGGCCGTCGATGACATCCGCCCCAAGCTGCCGCGCGGCGCGCAGGTCACGGTGCGCGGTCAGGTGAAGACGATGGAATCGTCCTTCATCGGCCTGGGTGTGGGGCTGGTGATGGCGATCGTGCTGGTGTACCTGCTGATCGTCGTGAACTTCCAGTCGTGGATCGACCCGCTCATCATCGTGACGGCCCTGCCGGCCGCACTGGCGGGCATCGCCTGGATGCTGTTCGTCACGGGGACAACGCTGTCGGTGCCGTCCCTCACAGGCGCAATCATGACGATGGGCGTGGCGACGGCCAACTCGATTCTGTTGATCTCGTTTGCGCGTGAGCGATTGGCCGAAGGCATTGCGCCTGTGCAGGCCGCGCTGGAAGCGGGGGCCACGCGCCTGCGCCCGGTGCTGATGACGGCCCTGGCGATGATCATCGGCATGGTGCCCATGGCGTTGGGCCTGGGCGAAGGCGCAGAACAGAACGCGCCGCTGGGGCGCGCGGTGATCGGCGGTCTGCTGTTTGCGACCGTCTCGACCCTCTTCTTTGTTCCGGTGGTGTTTGCCAGCGTGCACAACAGATTGCAGCGGCGCGCCGCCCGGCGTAGTCACGATTTGCGGGGAAGCGAAGGACATGTCTGAGCAAACATCCGGTGCCCATTCCGGGGCGCACTCTGGACACTTGGCGGACGGCCCGCCCCACCACGTCGTCACGGTAGACCCGATCGAACAGGTAGACCGCGGCCCTGCCATGCGCCGCGCACGCTGGGTCGTGATGGTCGTGGGGGTGCTCCTTGCGCTGGGCGCTGCGCGCACGCTGGTCGGCCGCTACTACAACGCGCACGCCCTGGAGCGGCAGGTGAACGCGCAGACCAGCCGCTACGTCACCACCATCGCCCCCAAACCGGCCAGCGCCAATCGCGACCTGACGCTGCCGGGCACCCTGCAGGGCTACGTTGAATCGCCCATCTATGCGCGCACCAGCGGTTACGTGCTGCGCTGGTTCAAGGACATCGGCGCCCACGTCGACAAGGGCGAAGTGCTGGCGCTGCTCGACACGCCGGAAGTCGACCAGGAACTGAACCAAGCACAGGCCACGCGCAACCAGGCCGCCGCCCGCAAGGCGCTGGCGCAGACCTCGCTCACGCGCTGGCAGAACCTGCGCCAAAAAGACGCCGTCTCTCAACAGGAACTGGATGAGCGCACCAGCGCCGCCAACCAGGCCCAGGCCGACCTGGCTGCTGCGGAAGCCAACGTGCGCCGCCTGCAGGAGCTGCAAGGCTTTCGCCGGGTGGTGGCGCCGTTTGCGGGCGTGGTGACCAAGCGCAATGTCGATGTCGGCGCGTTGGTCAATGCCGGTAATGCGGGCGCCAACCGCGAGCTGTTCACGCTTGCGCAGACCGATCCGCTGCGCATCTACCTCTATGTGCCGCAGGCGTACTCGCAACAGGTGAAGGTCGGGCAGGACGTGGCCGTGACGCTGGCCGAGCTGCCGGGCCAGACCTTCCACGGCACCATTGCGCGCGCCTCCGGCGCCATCGATGCCACCACGCGCACCATGCAGGTGGAAGTACAGTTGCCCAACAAGGACGGGCGCCTGCTGCCCGGCGCCTATGTGCAGGTCGCCATCAAGGGCACAGCCGGCGGCGACGCAGCCGGCGCCAGCGCGAAGGCAGATGCACCGGTTGCATTCACGGTGCCGACCAACACGCTCCTCTTCCGCAAGGAAGGCCCGCGCATCGCCGTGGCAGAAAACGGCCACGTCGACCTGCGCCCCGTCACCATCGGACGCGACTACGGCCGCACGGTGGAAATCATCTCCGGCCTGAAGGCGACGGACGCGCTGATCCTCAACCCGGCCGATTCCATCGAGCAGGGCGAAGCAGTGACCATCGTCACGCCGGCCCCGGCATCGGCGCCCGCGGCCTCCGCGCCGCACGCATCATGATCCGCCGACCGCGGCTGCGCACCACCGCGCTGGCGGCCTCGTTGATCGTCTCGCTGGCCGGCTGCTCGCTCGCGCCGACCTACGAGCGCCCCGCCATGGACGTGCCGGCGCACTGGCAAACCGAAGCACCGTGGCGTGCCGCGCAACCCGCCGACGCCGCGCCCAAAGGCCCGTGGTGGCAGCGCTTCAACGATCCGCAGCTCGACAAGCTGGTCACGCAGGCGCTGGCGCATAACCAATCGCTCAAGGTCGCGCTGTCGAACCTGGAGCAGGCGCAGGCGCAGACGCGCGTGGCGCGTGCCAGCCTGCTGCCGACCATCACGGCCAACAACAACGACTCGCGTACGCGCACGTCGTCGGAACGGCCGCTCTCGTCGTACACCAGTCCGACCATGTCGACCATCCAGAGCGATTTCGTGCTGCGCGCCGACGCGAGTTACGAAGCCGACCTGTTCGGCCGCGTGCGCAACACCGTCGCCAACGCGGCGGCGAGCGAAGAACAGGCCGGCGCCAATTTCGAGAACTTCCGCCTGCTGCTGGCCGCGCAGGTCGCCACCACCTGGTACAACCTGCGCGAGACCGATGCGGAAATCGCCGTGGTGCAGGAAGGGCTGGCGTTGCAGCGCAAGGCGCTGGACTTCGTCACCTCACGGCATCAGGATGGCGTGGCTTCGGGCCTCGACCTCGCGCAGCAACAGGCGCTCGTCGACAGCACCGCCACGCAGGCCGAACTGCTGACCAAGCAACGCGCGCAGTATGAACACGCGCTGGCGACGCTGGTCGGCACACCCGCACCCGCCTTCCATATCGACCCGACGCCGCTCAAGGGCACGGCACCGCAGATTCCGGTGGCGCTGCCGTCTGACGTGATCGAGCGCCGCCCCGACGTGGCCGCCGCTGAACGCGGTGCCGCTGCCGCGAACGCACAAGTTGGCGTGGCACGCGCGGCGTTCTTCCCGAGCGTGATGCTCAACGGCGGTGCCGGTTGGGAAAGCCGCGATCTCGCCCTGCTGTTTTCTGCGCCCACGCTGCTGTGGTCGTTCGGCACGCAGATCGCCCAGACGGTGTTCGACGCCGGCCGCACGCGGGGGCGCGTGGACATTGCCAATGCGGCCTACCAGGGCGCGATCGCCAACTACCGGCAGACGGTGCTGGGCGCGTTGCAGGAAGTCGAGGACGGTCTTGCGGGGCTGCAATCGCTGGACCGTGCGGCAAACCAGGCGCGCCATGCCGTGGAAAGCGCCCGCAAGGTCTATGACATTGCGAGCGTGCGCTACGAGGGCGGGCTCGCAACCTCGTTGGACGTGATCACCGCGCAGCAATCGCTGCTGAACAACCAGCGCACGGCCGTGCAGATTCTCGGCCAGCAGATGACGACGAGCGTGTTCCTCGTCAAGGCGGCGGGCGGCGACTGGAACCACGTCGCAGCCGCGCCGGCGGCCACGCGGTAGGCATCAGGCAACGCGGCGCAGGAAACCTGCGCCAACAAAGAGGCCGCCCAGCCAGCTCAGCGTGAGCGCCACGGCAACGAGCAGTTCAAGCAGATCGGTGCCGTCGCCAGGCACGCGCAGCGCCAGCGCAATCACCGCAGCCATCAGCACGCCCGCGGCCAGCACGCTCACAAGCAGCGCGCCCAGCCCGGTCGACAACGTGCGCACGACCGGCGGATGGACATGCGCCGGCGGACATAGCTCAGACATGCGCGCACGCACGTAGGCCGCCGTGCGGGTGCCGTCGGTGGCATCGGCGTGATGCCGCATCACGTGCATCCAGGTTCGGGTGTCGAGCACACCCGAACTCAGTTCTTGTGCAACGCGCCGTAGCGCCGCGCGTTCGCGTGCGTGGTCGGTGGCGTCAGAGGGCGTTTCATTGGGGGCGGGCTTGTCGAACACGGCCGGGGCGGCGGCAGGATCGGTCAGCCGCACCTCATGCCGATAGGTCACGCGCACGCGGCGCGAAAACCAGATGTACGCTGCCGTGCCGATGAGCAGCAGCGCCTCCGCTGCCAGCAGCAGCATGATCGGCATGCGCCCTGCCGTGCCGCCGGAGGCTTGTGTCGTCCACGCATGAATGCCGCCGCTCATGGCCAGCGTAGCCAGCAACTGGAGCAGGCCGTATCCGAGCCACACCATCGGAAACCAGCGCAGGCGCAGGAAGGCCAGGGTAACGAGCCCCAGCGGGAAGACGAGCCCAGCCAGTGCCGGCGCCGCCCGGGCTGGCCCACCGTTGGCCTCGCCGAGCGTGAGCATCATGCCCATCGCCAGCACGATCGCCAGCGCTGGCAGCGTGTTCAGCCACAGCAGCGTCACGAGCCAGCCGCGCACGCCGTACAGGCGATGCGCCCGTGCGCGCGCCGCCGAAATTGCCATCCAACTCTCTTGCATGAAGCTCCCCGACCGGGTCTGCCATGCGTCGCATGTGGCGCAGCATGACTTCTGAATTTTCGCGATTGTGTCACCGGGGCAAGTCAGTTGCCCCCCTCCAAAGTGGGGACAGCCGCACATTGTCGCCAATGTCTGGCCACATCCAATGCTGGCAAGGCTTTGCGGGTGATTAGTTGTTCTTAACTCAGATATTGAAAACGCTGAGTGTTGTATTGGCGTCTGCGCGCAAGCGATCCGGCACCGCGAACCCCTGCATGTCCGTTCCGCATACCGGGCCGAACCATTTGCATGCGATGTGGGCAACAAGGCTCCTTACACTCGCTGCAAACCACAAGGAAGCCGATATGCGCCCACACCGTCTGCCGCAGTGCTTGCTGTTCGCCCTCACCCTGAGCCTTGCGCTCGCCGGCGCCGCCAGTGCCGCGCCGGGGCCTGAACCGGTCGACATCCTGATCCGCAACGGCACCGTGGTCGATGGTAGCGGTGGCGCGCCGTTCGTGGCTGACGTAGGCATCCGCCACGACCGCATCGTGCTGGTGCAGCCCTCCGCCGCGGGCGTGCAGGCGAAGACGGTGCTCGATGCGCGCGGGCTGGTGGTGGCGCCGGGCTTTATTGATCCGCATACGCACGCCTATCACAACCTCGTCTCCAAAGACCGTCACCAGAACTTGCCCTATCTGCTGCAGGGCGTGACGACGGTGGTGATCGGTAATGATGGCATCGTGCTCGAAGCCGACGGGCCGGACCTCGATCGCATCGGGCCGACGCTCAAGGCACTGGAAGCCAATCGCATCGGCACCAACGTGGCCATGCTGGTGGGCCACAACGCCGTGCGCCACCGCGTGATGGGCGACGTGGACCGCGCCCCCACCGCTGACGAACTCAAAGCCATGCAGAGCCTGATGGAAGACGGCATGCGCGACGGCGCATTTGGCATGTCGACGGGCCTCGTGTACACGCCCGGCGTGTTCGCCAAAACGGACGAGGTGGTGGCGCTGGCCAAGACGGTGGCCGCGCGTGGCGGCATCTACGACACGCACCTGCGCGATGAGGGCAACTTCCGGACTGGCCTCATCAACGCTGTGAAAGAGGCGCTGGACATCGGCCGGCAGTCGGGCATCCCGATCCATATCTCGCACATCAAGGCGCTGGGCGTGGATTCGTGGGGCAAGAGCGCGGAGGTCATCGGCTTGATACGTGAGGCGCAAGCCAGCGGCATCAACGTATCGGCAAGCCAGTATCCGTACACGGCGTCGAGCACGCACATCATTCCGGCGCTGGTGCCGGGCTGGGCACGCGACGGCGGCAACGACGCGCTGCTCAAGCGCCTGGAAGACCCGGCCACGCGTGCGCGCATTGCCACCGACATGGAAAAGGCCATGCAACAGCGCAATGGGCCGGCGGCGCAGGTGCTGATTTCCACCAAGCCCGAGTACAACGGGCAATCGCTCGAAGCGCTGGGGAAGAAGCTGGGCGTGAGCCCCGTCGATGCGGCCATCAGCGTGATCCTGCATGGAGGCACGAACATCGTGTCGTTCAACATGAGCGACACCGACCTGGAAGCCTTCATGAAGCAGGACTTCGTGGTGGGCGGCTCCGACGGCATTGCCGGACACCCGCGCGAGGCCGGCACCTTTGCACGCCGCATCGGTGAATACGTCACGCGCAAGCACGTGATGACGCTGCCGTTCGCCGTTCGCCAGGCGAGCGCCCGCACCGCTGAGATCTTCGGCATCAAGGACCGCGGCACGGTGCAGGCGGGCAAGTTTGCCGATCTGGTCGTCTTCGACCCGGCCACTTATGCCGACCGCGCGAGCTATGAACAGCCGGGGCTGCCGCCTGTGGGCGTGCGCTGGGTGCTCGTCAACGGCGCGGTGGCCGTGGCCGACGGCAAGGCGGTGCCGGATGTTCTGGCGGGGCGGGCGCTGCGCAAGTGAGTCAGTCACGCGGCGCGCGCGGTGACGAAGCTCAGATCACGTCGCCGAGTTCGCGCACGTCGGTGCCGGTGCAGCACGCGAGTATCTCGGCGTCTTCCTTGCTGACTGACAGATAGACGTGGCCGACTGCGCTGTCGAAGTACAGGCTGTCGCCGGGCGCCAGGCGAAAGGCGTCGCCGTTCTCGAAGCGCAGTTCGATCTCGCCGCCCAGCACGAAGACGAATTCCTCGCCGGGGTGGCGGATGTAATCGGGAAAGTCGTCGACCGAGCGCGCGCGGATGTGTGCACGCATCGGCAGCATGCGTTTGCCGGTCAGCGCGTCGGCCAGCATGCCGTATTCGTAATTCGGCGTGTCATAGATGACCTGGCCGCCCGACGGCGTAAACGTCGGGCGTAATGGTCCGGCATCCGGCGTGCGGCGGCGGCCCAGCAGTTGCTCGAACTCCAGCCCCAATGCCTGCGCCAGGCCGGCAAACTTCTCATATGTCAGTGCAATGTCGCCGCGCTCGGCCTTGGAGATGGTCGACAACGCCACACCAGAGCGCTCCGACAGCTCCTGCAGCGTCAGCCTGCGCGCCTTGCGTGCCTCGCGAATGCGCGCCCCCACCTCCTGGTGATTGAGCTGCGCCGGTGCCTCGTCAATGGATGGATGGGCCTGGATAGCCGCTTTTGCGCTGGATGCCACGCACGTCTCCGGGTTTTCTCGTATACGAGAATTTGATTTTTCTCGTATACGATAACTCAAACCCTCCCCAGCCTCCAACCTAGGAGAGCAGCCCGTGTCGACACTCGCCCTCGACAGCCGCCCCGCGCTGTCACGCACGCAAGTCATTGCCGCTACCACCATCGGCACTGCGCTGGAGTTCTACGACTTCACGATCTATAGCTACTTCGCCATCCAGATCGGGCAACTGTTCTTTCCATCGGCATCGCCGGTGAACCAGTTCCTCCTGTCGATCGGAGTGTTTGGCGTGGGCTTTGTGGTGCGGCCGCTGGGCGGCGTCATCATCGGTGCCTATGCTGACCGCGTCGGCCGCAAGAAGGCGATGGTGCTGACCATCATGATGATGGCGCTGTCGTGCGCGCTCATCGCCACGGCGCCCACTTACGCCACGGCCGGCATCTTCGCGCCGATGATCGTGCTGGCCGCGCGCCTGATGCAAGGCTTTGCAGCAGGCGGTGAATTTGGGCCCGGCACCACGCTGCTGGTCGAATACGCAAGCGACCGCACGCGGGCGTTCTTTGCGAGCTGGAACTTTGCGGCAACCGCGTTGGGCCTCGCGCTGGGCGCGGCAGTCGCCACGCTCATCAACGTGACGCTGCCCAAGGAAGCGGTGCTCGCCTGGGGCTGGCGGCTGCCGTTCCTGCTGGGCATTTTTGCGGCCCCGGCCGGCATGCTGATCCGCCGCCGGCTGGAAGAAACGCTCGACCGCCGCGATGCGGCACCCAGCCACGCCAAGCCGCAAGGCGCGCTCAAGGCCGCGCTGACCACGCACCTGAAGCTGACCATTCTCGGCACCTTTGCTGAGCTGGGCGGCTCGGTCTCGGTGTACATCACCGCGTTTTTCCTGCCGAGCCACGCGGTGCGCACGCTGCATATGTCGCCAACGGCGGCGGTGGCTTCCGGCGTGGTCAGCTCGCTGGTGCTGTTTGTCGCCGCACCGATTGCCGGACGCCTGGCCGATCGCTACACCCGCAAGCGCCTGTTGGTCACCTCGCGCATCATCATGCTGCTGGCGGTGTACCCAGCGTTTGCCTTCCTGAGCGTGCATCCAACGCCGCTGGCGCTGTACGCGGTATCTGCATTGCTGGCGATATTCGTGGCCGCGCAGATCGTGCCCGTGCTGGTGATGATTCCGGAGCTGTTTCCCAAGCACGTACGCGCCACCGGCATTGCACTCACGTATGTGGTGAGCGCATCGTTCTTCGGCGGGTTCTCACCGTTCATCGCGAGCTGGCTGGTGGAGCGCACTGGCAACCCGCTGGCGCCGGCGTGGTATGTGGCGGCGGCGTGCCTGGTGTCACTGGTGCCGGTGATCTGGCTGCGGGACCGCACGGGCGAAGCGCTTTAAAGGGAATGCTTATGTCGCACAACGAACAACTTGTCAGCCTGTCTGCGGTGGAACTGCGCCGGCTGATCGGTGCCAAGGAAATCTCGCCCGTCGAGTTGCTCGACGCCTGCATCGCCCGCATCGAAGCCATCAATCCTGCCGTCAATGCCGTCACGGCGACGTGCTTTCCGCAGGCGCGCGAAGCCGCAAAAGCCGCAGAGCGCGCCGTGCTCAATGGCGAACCGCTCGGCCTGCTGCATGGCCTGCCGCTGGGCGTGAAGGATCTGGAAGACACAGCGGGCTTACTGACGACCTACGGCTCGCCCACCGCGCGCAGCAACGTGCCGACGCAAGACGTCTTGCTGGTCGAACGCCTGCGCGCTGCCGGCGCCGTGCTGGTGGCCAAGACCAACGTGCCGGAGTTCGGTGCCGGTGCCAACACGCGCAACCCCGTGTGGGGCGCGACAGGCAACCCGTTCAACCCGATGCTCAATGCCGGTGGTTCGTCGGGCGGCGCGGCGGCGGCGCTGGCGTGCGACATGCTGCCCGTCTGCACGGGCTCCGACACCGGCGGCTCGCTGCGCATTCCCGCATCCAAATGCGGCGTGGTGGGCTTTCGGCCATCGCCGGGGCTGGTGCCGAATTCACGCAAGAAACTCGGCTGGACGCCCATTTCGGTGGTCGGCCCGATGGGGCGCACGGTGGCCGAAGCCTGCCTGCAACTGGCCGCATCGGCGGGCCTGTCGGCAAGCGATCCGCTCAGCTTCGACGTCGATCCACGGAGCTTTCTCACGCCCGCGCCGATCGATCTGTCCACACTGCGCGTCGGCTGGACGGAAGACTTCGGCTGCTGCGATGTCGACGCCCGCATCCGCGCGGTCTTCCGCGAACGCATTGCCGCCATCGCGCCGATGTTCCGCTCATGTGAACCCGTGCAGTTCGACCTGGGCGCAGTGCACCGCTGCTTTGATGTGATCCGCGCAGAGAGCTTCGTCGCCGGCCTGCACGATGCTTATGCGCGCGACCCGGCATCGATTGGCCCCAACTCGCGCGCCAACTACGAGCTGGGCGCCGCGATGACGCTTGCCGATTGTGCGTGGGCGCAGGCTGAACAGACGCGCATCCTCAAACGCTTTCAGGCGGCATTCAGTCAGTTCGACGTGATCCTGTCGCCCACAACGCCGGTGTCGCCGTTTCCGTGGAGCGAGCTGTACGCGACACACATCGATGGCCGCGCGCAGGAGAACTATTACCGCTGGCTGGCGCTGACCTACGTGGTCACGCTGACCACGCACCCCGCGCTGTCACTGCCGTGCGGCGTTGACCACGCCGGCATGCCGTTCGGCCTGCAGATCGTCGGGCCCTTCCACGACGACCGCAAGACGCTTGCCGTGGCGCATGCGCTTGAGCAGGCTTTCGACGCGTCTGCTACGCTGCGGCGGCCGCGTCCGGACCTAGCCAAGCTTGCGCAGCCGACGCCGGCGCTGCAATCCATCGTCACCGCGCCGCCGGTGTTCGATGCCGCCACAAGCGGCATGGGCACCTCGGCCGTCTGAACCTACAACGGACCTCTTCCCGACATGACCGACATCCAACGCCTCCACACCAACGCCCGCATGAGCCAGATCGTGATCGCCAACGGCATCGTGCATCTGGCCGGGCAAGTGCCCGACATCGACTTCAAGTCGGTCACCGAGCAGACCAACAACATCCTCGAGCGCATCGATGCCCTGCTGGCCGAAGCAGGTGTCGACAAGACGCGATTGATTTCCGCCAACATCTGGCTGACCGACGCCAAACACTTTGCCGAGCTGAACGCCGCGTGGGAAGCCTGGGTGCCGGCCGGCCACGCGCCCACGCGCGCCTGCGTGCAGTCGGGCCTGATGCGCCCGGGCATCGATGTGGAAATCGCCGTCACGGCGCTGGCCAAGGGTTAAGGAGCCGGCCGCCATGCGCTTTGACACCCTTGTGCTGGGCGCCGGCATTGTCGGCGTATCGGTGGCGGTGCATCTGCAAAAACGCGGACGCGCCGTCGCCCTGGTGGACCGCCGTGCGCCGGGCTTTGAGACGTCGTTTGGCAATGCCGGGCTGATCCAGCGCGAGGGTGTGTATCCGTATGCGTTCCCGCGCGACCTGTCGACGTTGTTGCGTTATGCGAGCAACACGTCGGCGGACGTGCACTACCACCCGGGCGATCTGCCCCGGCTGCTGCCGTTTCTGTGGCAATACTGGCGCAACTCGCACCCCGCGCGCCACGCGGCGATTGCGCGTGCGTATGCGCCGCTCATTGCGCACAGCGTGAGCGAGCACCGCGCGCTGGCCGAAGCCGCCGGCGCCACGCATCTGATCCGCCCCAGCGGCTGGATCAAGGTGTTCCGCAATACCGCCACGCAGGACAAGGAAACCCGCAACGTCGAGCGTTGGCAGCGCGAATACGGTGTCGCGTTCGAAGCGCTCGACCCGGCGCGCCTCCACGTGGCGGAGCCTCATCTGGACACATCGCTGCTAGGCGGCCTGCGCTATACGGAAGCGGATTCCGTGAGCGACCCCAACGCGCTGGTCACGGCCTACGCAAAGTACTTCGAGCAACTCGGCGGCCGCCTGTTTGAAGCGGATGCCAACACGCTCACGCCCAACGCACCGTGGCTGCTGCAAACCAAGGAAGGCGAGCTGCGCGCGGACAATGTCGTCATCGCCATGGGCCCGTGGGCGGACGTCATTACCTCGCGCCTGGGCTACAGCCTGCCGCTGGCCGTCAAGCGCGGATACCACATGCACTATGCGCCCGCGCCAGGTGCGCAGTTGAACCATCCTGTGCTCGATGCGGACGGCGGTTATGTGCTGGCACCGATGGCACGCGGCATCCGCCTGACCACCGGCGCAGAACTCGCGCACCGCGATGCGCCAAAGACGCCCGTGCAGCTCAACGCGGTGGAGCCCGTCGCCCGTAAGCTGTTTCCCCTGGCCGAGCGGGTGGATACAGAACCGTGGATGGGCGCCCGCCCCTGCACGCCCGACATGTTGCCGATCATTGGGCCGGCGCCGCACCATCCAAGCCTGTGGTTCGCGTTCGGCCATGCACACCACGGCCTGACGTTGGGGCCCATTACCGGGCGATTAATTGCGGAAATGATGACGGGCGAGACATCCACCGTGGATGTTCGCCCGTTCCGTGCGCAACGCTTCTGGGATTCAGCGCGCTAGTTCAACCCGCCCTGGCACAGGTACTTGATCGACAGATAGTCGTCGAGCCCGTACTTGGAGCCCTCGCGGCCGTAGCCCGACTCCTTCACGCCGCCAAAGGGCGCCGCCTCGCTGGCGAGCGCGCCTTCGTTGATGCCGACGATGCCCGCTTCCAGCGCGCGTGATACACGCTCGATGCGGCGGATGTCTTGCGTGTAGAAGTACGAGGCCAGCCCGAACGGCGTGTCGTTGGCGGCCTGCACGGCTTCGGCTTCATCGACGAAGCGGAACAGCGGCGCAACGGGGCCGAACGTTTCTTCGCCGCACAGGGCCATGCCGCTTTTGGCATCGGCCAGCACGGTGGGCGCATAGAAGTGTTCGCCAACTTCTGGCAGGCGCTTGCCACCGGCCAGCACGCGCGCACCGTTGGCAACGGCGTCGTGCACGTGGCGTTCGATCTTGTCGACGGCGCGGGCGTTGATCATCGGGCCGATCTGCACATCCGGATCGGTGGCCGGCGCGACTTTCAGCGCGGAAACCCGCTCGGCCAGCATGGCGCCGAAGCGCTCGTACACGCCGGCCTGCACGTAGACGCGATTCGGGCACACGCAGGTCTGGCCGCCGTTGCGGAACTTGGCCGCCAGCAAACCCGTGATGGCCGCATCGAGGTCTGCGTCGTCAAACACGATGAACGGCGCGTTGCCGCCCAGCTCCAGCGACAGCTTCTTCAGCGTGCCCGCCGACTCGCGCGCCAGATACTTGCCCACCGGCGTCGAGCCCGTGAAGGTGATTTTGCGCACGCGGCTGTCTTGCAGCCAATCGGCCACGGCCTTGATGCCGCGCTCACGCGAGGCGGAAATCATGTTCAGCACGCCCGGGGGCAGCCCCGCTTCCTGCGCGAGCTGCGCCAGTGCCAGCGCCGTGAGCGGCGTGTCTTCCGCCGGCTTGGCGACCACGGTGCAGCCCGCCGCCAGCGCCGGCGCGATCTTGCGCGCAATCATCGCCAGCGGGAAATTCCACGGCGTGATGGCCGCCACGATACCCACGGGCTCCTTGACGGCGCTCATGCGTTTGCCGCGCTGCTGCTGCGGGATGAGGTCGCCGTAGATGCGCGTAGCCTCGTCAGCAAACCACGCAACGTACGACGCGCCGTACATGACCTCGCCGCGCCCTTCGGCAAACGGCTTGCCCTGCTCCAGCGAAATCAGCCTCCCCAGCGCATCGGCATTGGCAACGATGGCCGCGTGCCAGCGGCGCAAGATGGCAGCACGCTCTGCCGGCAGCGTGTCGCGCCATGCGGGAAAGGCGCGTGCTGCCGCATCGGTGGCGGCACGCGCATCAGCGGCGCTGCTGTCGGGCACGTTGGCGATGAGGCTGCCGGTGGCAGGGTCCGTCACGGCAAAGCGTGCGCCGTCGGTGCCGGCAACCCACTGGCCGTCGATCAGGTTGTCGGTGCGGACGAGCCCCGTCTGGCGGAGTTGGTCAAAGCTGAAAGCCATCGTCGATTCCTTCAATCCGCTCAACCGAGGTGCGCGGCAATCGCCTCGCCCAACTGCGTGGTATTGGCGGTGCCGCCCAGGTCAGGCGTGCGCGGGCCGTCCTTGAGCACAGCTTCGATGGCCGCGACGATGGCGTCGTGCGCGGCACGGCCTTCGCCCTGGCTTTCGGTCAGGAAGTCCAGCATCAGCGCCGCCGACCAGATCATCGCGATCGGGTTGGCGATGTTCTTGCCGTAAATGTCCGGCGCCGAGCCGTGCACCGGCTCGAACAGCGAGGGGAACGTGCGATCGGGGTTCAGGTTGGCGGAAGGTGCCAGGCCGATCGTGCCCGTCGTTGCGGGGCCAAGATCGGACAGGATGTCGCCAAACAGGTTGGTGGCGGCCACCACATCGAAGCGGCCCGGCTGCAGCACGAAGCGCGCGGTGAGGATGTCGATGTGCTGCTTGTCGAGCGTGACGTCCGGATAGTTTTGCGCGACTTCATCCGCGCGCTTGTCCCACCACGGCATGCTGATGGCGATGCCGTTGCTCTTGGTGGCGAGCGTCACGTGCTTGCGCTCGCGGCTCTGCGCGAGGTCGAAGGCGAACTTGAGCAGCCGCTCAGCACCCTTGCGCGAATAGACCGATTCCTGGATGACGATCTCGCGGTCGGTGCCTTCGTACATGATGCCGCCGAGCGATGTGTATTCGCCCTCGGTGTTTTCGCGCACGACGTAGTAGTCGATGTCGCCCGGCTTGCGATTGGCGAGCGGGCACGGCACGCCTTCAAACAAACGCACCGGGCGCAGGTTGATGTATTGATCGAACTCGCGGCGGAACTTGAGCAGCGAGCCCCACAGCGAGACGTGATCGGGCACCGTAGCCGGCCAGCCGACCGCGCCGAACAGGATGGCGTCCATGCCTTGCAGTTGCTGCTTCCAGTCGTCCGGCATCATCGTGCCGTGCTGCTGGTAGTAATCACAACTGGCCCAGTCGATGTGCTGGGTTTCGATGCTGATGCCGAAACGGCGCGCGGCGGCTTCGAGCACGCGCAGGCCTTCGGGCATCACTTCGCGGCCGATGCCGTCGCCTGGGATCACGGCGATCCGGTAAGTCTTGCGGGTCATGTCAGATCTGGTAGGAAGAGGAAAAAGAATCAGGCACCTTGCGGCGCGATGAACTCGCGGGCGAGCTTACGGGCGCCGTTGGCGAACATCAGGATATCAACACCGGTGGCGACGAAAGTGCAGCCCAGCTCCAGATAGTGACGTGCAAGCGCCGCATCGGACGTCAACGTGCCGGCGGCCTTGCCCGACGCAACAATCGTGCGCACGGCGTTGTCGATGGCCGCCTGCACATCCGGGTGGCCTGCATTGCCACGGTGGCCCATCGACGCTGCCAGATCCGCCGGGCCGATGAACACGCCGTCCACGCCATCCACATCGCAGATGGCTTCGAGGTTTTGCAGCGCGGTGACGGTCTCCGCCTGGACGAGCAGGCAGGCTTCGTCATCGGCACTCTGCAGGTAATCGGTGCGGGCGCTCCAGCGCGATGCACGGCCCACGGCACTGCCCACGCCACGCATGCCGTGCGGGGGATAGCGCACCGCGCGCACCAGCTCGCGCGCCTCTTCCGCCGTATCGACCATCGGCACGAGCAGCGTGCGCGCGCCGATGTCGAGCAAGCGCTTGATGAGCGATGGATCGCCGTTGTACGGGCGCACGATGGGCTCGGCGCGGTACGGCGCCACCGCCTGCAGTTGCGCGAGGATCGTGCGTACATCATTCGGGGCGTGCTCGCTGTCGATCAGCAGCCAGTCGAAGCCGGCAGTGGCACTCACCTCCGCCAGGTACGGATCGCTCATCGCCAGCCAGAAGCCGATCTGGCGTTGCTTGGCGGCCAGCGCGGCCTTGAAACTGTTCGGGCGGTTAAGCGCGGGCGTTTGCATTGCGTTGGTCATGCGAATGGAGTGTTTCAGAAATGGGCTCGAAGCTGATGGGTTCCACCTTGCCGAGCAGGAAGAGGTAATTCAGGATCGCGAGGCCGATCAGCGCGGCGGAAAATACCAGCGCCGGAATGAACGAACCCGTGGCGCCCACGATGGCGCCGGTGACGATCGGGCCGACCACGCCGCCCATGTTCGACACGCTGTTCTGCAGGCCCGCCACCATCGACACGTTGTTGCCCGGTGCCACATCGGCCGGCAGCGCCCACACTTGCGACGCCGCCACCGTCGTGCCCGACTTGGCGATGCACAGCAGGATGACCGCCGCCACCGCCGATTGCGCGAACGCAGCCAGCCCGATGCTCGACGCCATCACCAGGCCGATGATGAGGAACAGCTTGCGTGTGGCCGTGAGTGACAGCTTGCCCGAGGCATACACCCGGTCCGACGCCCAGCCCGCAAACACCTCCACGAACATCGACACGAACAGCGGCAGCGACGCCATGAGGCCCATCTGCATCAGGCCCATGCCGCGCTCCTTGACGAGGTACGTCGGCAGCCACGTGATGAAGAAGTATGAGTTGTAGTTGATCATGAAGAAGCCGATGCACATCGCCCAGATGTTCCGGTGCGTCAGCAGCTTCGTCCAGGGCACCTTGGGTTCATCCTTGCTACGAGCTGGCGGCAGGCCGCGCTGGATGTGGGCCAACTCGGCGGCGTTCACGCCCTTGTGCGCTTCGGGCGTTTCCTTGAACACCGCCCACCACACCACCGCCCACACAATGCCTAGGGCGCCCGTCACCGCAAAGGTGATCTTCCAATCGAACATCACCAGCAGCCACGCGATGAGCGGCAAGGCGACAGCGCTGCCCAGCTTGGAGCCGCTATCGAAAATAGCGGCCACCGTGGCACGTTCCTGCTTGGGGAACCAGCGCCCAGTGATGCCTGCGCTGCTCGGGTACGCACCCGCCTCGCCGATGCCCAACGCCACACGCAGGCCCACGAGCGACTTGAAGCCGTTTGCCAGGCCCGTCAACGCCGTCGCAACGGACCACCACAGCACCGCAAAGCCCAGCACCTTCTTCTGCCCGAAGCGGTCGGCCAGAATGCCCGCCGGCAACTGCAACAGCGCATACGACCAGAAGAACGCGGACATGACGACGCCCATCTCCACCGCGCTCAGGTGGAACTCCTTCTGGATGTGCGGCGCGGCGGCCGACAGCACGGTACGGTCGATGTAGTTGATGGCAATCGCCGCCCACATGAGGCCGGCGACGACCCAGCGCACTTTCGAGCGCGGGCCGCCCTGTGATATGTCCTGCATGGTTTGTCTCCTGTTTTGTAATAGGTGATGCGTGCCTTCGAGTCGAGGCGTTAACTCACGATGCCCATGTGCCAGGGCACGAATTCATGGTCGCCCAGGCCAAGCAGTTCGCTCTTGGTGCGCTCGCCCGCGGCGGTGCGCAGGATGTGCTCGAAGATGTCCTGGCCCATCTCTTCCACCGAACGTTCGCCGTCGAGAATGCGGCCGCAGTTGATGTCCATGTCTTCTTCAAGCCTGCGGAACATGGGCGTGTTGCTGGCGAGCTTGATCGTCGGTGCGGGCTTGGAGCCGAACATCGAGCCACGCCCCGTGGTGAAGCAGATGAGGTTGGCGCCGCTGGCAATCTGGCCCGTCACGGCGACCGGGTCGTAGCCGGGCGAATCCATGAAGACAAAGCCCGCGCGGTCGATGGGCTCGGCGTATTCGTACACGGCCTGCAGCGGCGTAGTGCCGCCCTTCATGGCCGAGCCGAGCGACTTTTCGAAGATGTTGGCCAGACCGCCCTGCTGGTTGCCGGGGCCCACCACGCCGTTGAACTGGCCGTTGTGGCCGCGGGTGTAGTTCTCCCACCAGGCGAGCCGATCGAGCAGCTTCTGGCCGACTTCCGGCGATACCGCACGGCGCGTGAGCATGGTTTCTACGCCGTGAATCTCCGGCGTTTCCGACAGGATGGCCGTACCGCCATGGCGCACCAGCAGATCCATCGCCGCGCCGAGCGCCGGGTTGGCGGTAATGCCCGAGAAACCATCGGAACCGCCGCACTCCAGGCCGATCTTGATATGACTGGCCGATACCGGGCGGCGAACGATGTCGTTGGCCACCGGCAGCATCTTCTGGATGGCGCTGATGCCCGCCTCGATGGTGGCGCGCGTGCCGCCCGTGTCCTGCATCACCAGCGTGTGCATCAGCTTGCCGGCTTCCAGGTCTTGGCTCGTCATCAAATCCGCCACCTGGTTGCGCTCGCAGCCCAAGCCGACGATCAGCACACCCGCCAGGTTCGGATGCCGCGCATAGCCCGCCAGCGTGCGGCGCAGCACATCGAAATGCTCCGATGGCGACGACATCCCGCAACCGCTCGTCTGTGCAAACGCCACCACGCCATCCACATTGGGAAACGGCGCCAGGCGCTCGGGCGTGAACCACGCCGCAATGTTCTTGATGACGGTGGATGAGCAATTGACCGACGCCAGGATGCCGATGAAGTTGCGCGTGGCCACACGGCCATCGTGCCGGACGATGCCATTGAACGTTGCGCGCTGCGCCTCCGGGATGTAATCGACCGGGCGCACATCCAGGCCAAAGCCGGGGTCGCGTGCGTAATCGATCAGCTCGACGTTGTGCGTATGAACGTGCTCGCCGGCTTCGATGTCGCGTGCGGCCCGGCCAATGATCGTGTCGTACTTGCGGATGGCTTCGCCCTGCGCGATCCGCCGCGCGGCGATCTTGTGACCGGCCGGCACCTGCGCGCGCAGGCGCACCGTCGTGCCGTTGATCGACAGGTTCGCCCCAAGCGACAGCCCTTCGCGCGCAATCAGCACGTTGTCTGCCGCGTTCAACTGAATCAGCGGCCCAGCGTACGTTGGGGTTGCCTGCAACATCCTTTGCTCCTCCGGGCTGTCTTCTGGTGCAGCCGTCGTTTATCGTCAGTTTTCATGTTACCGGTTTATGTAACCGGTAACATTGGCGCAATCGTAGACGCGTTTTGCGATAATTGCTAGCCCCTTTTTTCCTGTGTTTCCCTAATCGGCCCATCGATCACGTGACCAAGCCCACCACCGTGTCCCTCGTAGATACCGCGCCCCCCGTCACACGCCGCGCGCGCAAGAGCACCGGGCGCGTCACATTGAGCGACCTTGCCAAGCTGGTGGGTGTGACCAAGGTGACGGTGTCCCGCGCGCTGAACACGCCGGAGCTGGTGTCGGGCGACACGCTGGCACGCGTGCGCGAAGCGGTGCGGCAGACGGGCTACACACCGGACCTTGTGGCGGGATCATTGGCATCCAACCGCAGCCGGTTGGTCGTTGCGCTCATCCCGACGATTGCGGGCAGCGTGTTTCAGGAAACGGTGGCCGCGCTCACCACAGAACTGGCTGCGGCGGGCTATCAGTTGCTGATCGGCCAGAGCGGCTATGACGAATCACGCGAAGATGCGCTGCTCGATGCCATCGTCGGACGGCGCCCTGCGGGCATCGTGCTGACCGGCGTGGTGCACTCGGCCAGCGTGCGGCAGAAGCTGCAGGCTGCCGGCGTGCCGGTGGTGGAAACGTGGGACATCACGCGCAACCCGCTGGACATGCTGGTGGGCTTCTCACACCAGAAGGTGGGGCAAGCGGCGGCGCGCTATCTGAAGCAGCGCGGCGCAAAGCACGCCGCCGTCATCACGCCGAACGACCGCCGCGCGCAGGCACGCGCGCAAGCTTTCGTGAAGGCCTTCGGCTCAGGGGCCGACATTCCCATGATTGCCGCCGAATCCCCCGCCAACCTGGGCGACGGCCGGCGTGCGCTGGGCACATTGCTTGCGCAGCATCCGGGCACCGATGCCATCTTCTGTGGCGCCGACATCCTTGCGCTCGGTGTGCTGATGGAAGCGGAACATCGGGGCATTGCCGTGCCCGGCCAACTTCGCGTGGTCGGCTACGGCGACCAGGTGTTCGCCAAGGACACCACGCCTGCGCTCACGACCATCCGCATCGACGGAACGGGCATCGGCAAGCTGGCGGCAACGTTGCTGATCGATCGCATCGAACACGGCGACGAAGAACGCCGCACGGTCGATGTGGGTTTCACGCTCGTTGAGCGCGACAGCGCGTAGCGCTCAGGCAGTCGCCGCATCCGCATCGAGCGGAAACACGGGCCGCTGCACCTTCGCAAACGGAAAGCGCGCGTAGTCTGAACTCGTTACGCCGCCGCCGTCGCACTCCACCACGGCCTTGGCAATCGGAACAAAGACGGGCCGGCAGTACATGCGCGACTTCAGCAGCACGAAGCGCGCGGCACGTGGGTCCACACCGATGTGCGTGAAGATGCCGAGGTCCCAATGCTCCTGCGGCGTCTCGGTGACGACAATCTGCGCCGCGCCGATGTCGAGCAGCGCCGTGCGGCCCATGCGGATACGTTGCCCGGTATAGGTGGGCCCCGTGATCGTGTATTCGCCGTCGCTGATGGCGACGACCTTGCCCGTCAGCGCGCGCGGCACCGGGTAGATGCCCAGTTGGGTGAGCGGCACCTTGTCGCCTATGGGCAGCGTGACCGTGGCACCCTCGCCCGCCTCGATCATGGCCGCGACGGCTTCCGGATCGCACACCGGCCCGACAGCGATGCCGCTCAAGCCTTGCTTCAACGCTTCGTGCAGGACGTGCATGTCGTCGCACGTGCCGCCAGACATGCAGTTGTCGCCGTGGTCGAGCAGCAGCACGGGGCCGCTGACCGGGGCGTCGGCCAACTTGGCCGCGCGCGTGATCGATTCGGTCAGCGGTTCTGAGCGGTAGACGAACCCTTCGCGGTCGGCCCAGATGGCGTCTGCAATGCGTTGCGCAGTCGCGTCGGCAGCGTGCTTGTCGCCGTTGCCGACCACCACGATGGAAAGGCACGGGGCGGCTATGTCCGCCAGCCCAAACCCGGCCAGGATTGACACGGCCAGCATGCCGTCTTTCTCTGCCTGCCTGGCCAGCGCCACGGCACGGTGCATCGCGCCTTCATCGGTGCAGCTGCGCAGCGTGTGCGTGACCAGCGGCAAGCGGCGCCATGCCAGCACAGGGTTCGCACGCCCGGCCAGCTTGTCGAACAGCAAGCGGCCGGCGTGCTCGCCGGTCTCGTACATGTCGACGTGCGGATACGTCTTGAAACTGACGGCGATGTCGGCCAAGTCGATGAACGTTTGCGTGAGGTTGCCGTGCAGGTCCAGCGCGACGGCAATCGGCACATCGGGCACGACCGCGCGCAGGCGTTCGAGCAGGTCACCTTCACCGTCGTCGCTGTTCTCCGCGACCATCGCGCCGTGCAGGTCGAGCAACAGCGCATCGCACCCGGGCGCCGCCGAGACGATGGCGTCGCACAACGTGGTGTACGCGTCGGCTGCCACGCGCCCGCTGGGGTTCGCACCGGCAACGACGGGCACGACGATTTCCGCACCGGCCGCCTCGGCCAGATCGATGAACGCACCGGCCGCCGTGCGCGTGCCCTTGGCGGCGCGATAAGCGTCATCGCCGTAGTGCGGATGGAACGATGCCAACGGCGTCGGCACCGGCGAGAACGTATTGGTCTCGTGATTGAAGCGGGCGATCAGGATACGCATGGGCGGTCGGGTGGTGGTGTCAAACGCGGCCGGCGGCCTGCAGCATCGCGTGCAGCAGCACGTTGGCCCCGGCTTCCAGATGTTCGGGGCGGGCGTCTTCGATCTCGTTGTGGCTGATGCCGTCCTTGCACGGCACGAAGATCATCGCGGTGGGGGCCACGCGGGCAAGGTAGACCGCGTCGTGGCCTGCGCCGCTGATCACATCCATCTCTGACAAGCCCAGCTTGCGGGCTCCGCTGCGCACTGCGTTCACAAGCGTGGCGTCAAACGGCTGCGGCGGGAAGTAGACGACCTGGCGCAAGGCGATATCGATGCCGCTGCGTGCGCGCAGTTCGGCCACTGCCTCATGCAGTGCCGCGTCCATGTCGGACAACATCGCATCGTCGGCGGCACGAAAATCGATCGTCATCGATACTTGGCCCGGAATCACGTTGCGCGAATCCGGATGCACGCTCAGACAGCCCACCGTGGCGCGCGCATGCGGCGGGCGCTCGAGCGCGATGCGGTTGGCAATGCCGACCAGTTCTGCGGCGGGCAGCAACGCATCGCGGCGCAGCTCCATCGGCGTGGGGCCGGCGTGCGCCTCCATGCCGGTCAGGACCACGTCGTACCAGCGCTGGCCAAGCGCGCCCGTCACCACGCCAATCGTCGTGGCGTGCGCTTCCAGCACCGGCCCTTGCTCGATATGCGCTTCAAAGTAGGCGCCAACCTGCCTGCCGCCAACTGGCTCGGCGCCCGCGTAGCCGATGCTGTTCAGCGCCTCGCCCACGGCCACGCCGTCGCGGTCTTGTGCGGCCAGCACGGCGTCCAGCGCAAACTCGCCGATGAACGCGCCGGAGCCCATCATCACCGGCACGAAGCGCGAACCTTCTTCGTTGGTCCACACAGCCACTTCGATGGGCGCTTCCGTTTCGATGCCCGCGTCGTTGAGCGTGCGCACGACCTCGATGCCGGCAAACACGCCGTAGTTGCCATCGAACTTGCCGCCGGTCGGCTGCGTATCGATGTGGCTGCCCGTCATGACGGGCGGCAGCGCGTTGTTGCGTCCCGGCCGGCGCGCGAACAGGTTGCCGATGGCATCGACGCGCACGGTGCACCCAGCAGCCTTTGCCTGCGCGACAAAGAAATCACGCCCCTGGCGGTCGAGATCCGTCAGCGCCAGGCGCCGCACGCCACCCTTGGGTGTCGCGCCAATGCTGGCCTGCTGCATGAGCGTGTCCCACAGGCGCGCGCCGTTGATACGGAGTTGAGTCTCTGTCGTCATCATTTCTCGCAAGTTCATGCAGCCAGGCCGACACCAAGGTAGCGGTCCTTGATGGCGTCGTCGGCGCGGAAGGCTTCGTTGCTGCCGGTGTAGACCACACGGCCCTGTTCAATGATCACGTGGCGGTCAGCGAGCTGCGTGCAGACCTCCAGGTTCTGCTCGACCAGCAGGATGGACACGCCCGCCTGCTTGATCATCTTCAACTGCGCGACGATCTCTTCCACGATGACGGGCGCCAAGCCCTCCACCGGCTCGTCCAACATCAGCAGGCGCGGGTGGTTCATCAGCGCGCGGCCAATGGCCAGCATCTGCTGCTCGCCACCGGATAGGTTGGCGCCGCCGTTGCGCCGCCGCTCATGCAGGCGCGGGAAGATGCGATAGATGTCGGCCAGTTGCCACGGAGAATCCCGCCGCGCGCCGAGCTTCAGATTCTCTTCCACCGTCAGCAGCTTGAAGATGCCGCGATGCTCGGGCACGAGGCACAAACCCTGCGCGGCAATGCGATGCGCCGGCTGTCCGGCAATGTCCTTGCCCCGAAAGCGCACCTGCCCACGCGGCGTCACCACACCGGCGATCGCCTTGAGCGTGGTCGACTTGCCCGCGCCATTGCGGCCGAGCAGCGTCACGAGTTCACCCTCGCCCACCGATAGCGCCACGCCCTGCAGCACGTGGCTCTTGCCGTAATAGCCGTGGAGGTCTGCAACGTCGAGAATCGCCGTCGTCGTCATTTCTTGCCTCCCGTGATCATGTTGCCGAGGTACGCGGCGCGCACGCGCGGGTCCGACCGCACGGCGTCGGGCGTGCCCTCCATGAGCACCTTGCCCTGCTGCATGACGGTGATCGTGTCGGAGATGTCCATCACGATGTCCATGTTGTGTTCGATCAGCACGACGGTGTGGTCCTGCGCCAGGCCGCGAATGAGCGTCTTCATGGCGGGCAAATCGTCTACGCCCATGCCGGAAGTCGGTTCGTCGAGGAAGATCGCGCGCGGGTTGGCGGCCAGTACCATGCCGACTTCCAGCCGACGCTGCTGGCCGTGCGAAAGGGCAGCGGCCGGCGTGTCGGCCAGGCGCGGCAACTCAAGCCGATCCAGCACTCGGTCGACCGTATCGGTGCAGGCCAGATCGCCCTGCGGCAGGCGCCAGCCGTGCATGGCGCGGCGTGGCGTGGTGCCGAGTGCCGCCAGGCGCAGGTTCTCGCGCACGGAAAGACTCGGGAACAGGCTCGTCACCTGGAACGAACGCGCGATGCCGCGCTGCACGCGCTGGAAGTCTGCCTCGCGCGTCACGTCATGGCCATCGAAGACGATGGTGCCGCTGGTGATCATGCGTGTGCCCGTGAGCATGTGGAACAGCGTGGTCTTGCCCGCGCCGTTGGGGCCGATGACGGAGTGGACCGTGCCGGGCATCACACGCAAATCGACGCCGCCCAGTGCGGTGAACTTGCCGTACTGCTTGACGATGCCCGTGGCTTGCAGGATGGGCGTGGTGGTCATGCGCTTTCCTCCTGCACCGCCGGTGCGTTACGCGGTGTACGCACGCGCTGCCACAGCTTCTGCCCGAGCCCGAACAGCCCGCGCTGCATGAACAGGCTCACCGCAATCAACAGGAAGCCGAGCAACATGAGCCAGCGCGGCCACAGGCTGGAGAGCCAGTCTGACAGCAACACATAGAACGCTGCGCCCAACACCGAGGCAAACACGTTGCCCGTGCCGCCGATGACGGTCATCACCAGAATCATCTCGCTGACGTGGTAGTCGATATTGGCCAGCGGCGCGATGCCCGTGAGCATGGCGTGCAGCGCGCCGGCCAACCCAGTAACGGCACCGGAAATGACAAACGCCAGCAGCTTGAATGCGCGCACGTTGTAGCCGACGGCGAGCGCACGTTCTTCGTTGTCGCGGATCGCCAGCAGCGTGCGGCCGAATACCGATTCCGTCACGCGCTGCACGAGGAAAAACACGACAAGGAACAGCACCGCGACGAACGCGTAGAACGCCCACGGCGACGCCGCAAACGCCGGGCGCGGAATGTCGAGCAGGCCGTTGTCTCCGCCCGTGAGCGATGGCGTGGTGTAGGCCAGGAAATAGAACATCTGCGAGAAGGCCAGCGTGAGCATGACGAAGTACGTGCCGCGCTGCCGGATGGCGAACCACCCAACCACCGCCGCCACGATTGCGCCGACAACTACGGCCAGAACAAGCGCCACCGGCATCGGCAGCGCCAGTTGCGTGAGGCCGATGCCCACGGCATAGCTGCCCAGTCCGAAGAAGATGCCCTGCCCGAACGACAGCAGCCCCGTGTAGCCGAGCAGCAGGTTGCAGGCCATCACGGCCATCGCATAGACGAGCACTTCGGTGGCCAACGTGCCGGACGTCAGCACCAGCGGCAGCAACAGCGTCACGCCCAGCGCCAGCCACCAGAAGCGGTGACGCAACAATCCCTGGAATGCGGCTTGCATCATCCCCTCCCCAGCAGGCCGTGTGGGCGCAGCAGCAGCACGGCCGCCATCGCCACGTAGATCATCAGCCGCGCGCCCTCGGGCCACAGCGTGCTCATCAGGCTCTGCACGATGCCGACCAGCAGGCCGCCGACCAGTGCCCCCGCAAAGCTGCCCATGCCGCCCACCACCACCACCACGAAGGCAACGCCGAGGGCCTCCACGCCCATGAAGGGTTCCGCGCCGCGAATGGGCGCAGCCAGCACACCGGCCACCGCCGCCGTCGCCGCACCCAGGGCAAACATCAGGCTAAACAGGCGAAACACGTTGATGCCGAGCAGCGAGACCATCTCGGTCGATTCACTGCCTGCGCGCACCGCGCTGCCCAGGCGCGTGCCCTCCAGCAGCCACCACAGCCCGAGCGCCAGCACGGCAGTAAAACCGATCACGAAGAGGCGATATTTCGGATAGACGAAATCGCCCCACATCACCACGCCCTGCAGCGCATCGGGCGCCGGCACATCCACGCCCAGCGGCCCCCACGCCACGATGATGAGTTCCTGCACCACCAGCGCCAGCCCCACGGTGACGACGATGTGGAACTCGTGCGCCTGCGCATACACGTGGCGCAGCAGCACCTTCTCCGTCACCCAGGCAAGCGCGCCGATGACGATGGGCGCGAGCACAAGCGCCAACCAGAAATCCATGCCCATCTGCAGGGCCTGGAAGCAGAGATACGCACCGAGCGCATAGAACGCGCCGTGGGCAAAATTGACGAAGCGCAACAGCCCGAAGATGATCGACAGCCCCACCGCCAGCAGGAAGTAGAGCATGCCGATCCCCACGCCGTTGACGACCTGGAGCAGGTAGACGTTCATTGGAATCGCAGGTGGAGAGACGAGCACCCGCACCCTACGTTGAGTGCGGGCGTATGACGCATCAGGTCAGCTTGCACTGCGTCTGTTCGACCGGCAGGAAGGCCTTGCCCACCGACACCACTTCGGCAAAGTCGTCCTTGTCCTTCATGCGGTTCTTGGGCTTGCCCTTGAGCAGGTAGTAGTTCTTGAGCACCTGGTGGTCAGCCGCGCGAATCTCTTCGGGGCCCGTCAGGCCGTCGTACTTCATGCCCTGCAGCGCGGCAATCACGGCCTTCGGATCGGCGCTGCCGGCCTTGATCATCGCGTCGAGCAGGATCTTGGTGCAGGTGTAGGAGCCCGCGAGGCTGTAGTTCGGGTTGGACTTGAACGCAGCCTGCGTGCGCTTCACCAGATCGTGGTTGGCGGGCGTATCCACGTCGTGCCAGTACTGCGCGCCAAAGTACACGCCATCGCACAGGTCGGCGCCGAGCGATTCGAACTGCTCCAGGCCAGACGCCCACGCCACCAGGATCGTCGTGTTCTTCTTCATGCCGAAGCTCACCGCCTGGCGCAGCGTGTCGGACGATTGCGAGCCGAAGTTCAGGATCAGCAGCACGTCGGGCTTGGCGGCCATCGCGTTGGTCAGGTAACCGCTGAACTCCTTCTCGGTGAGCGCGTGGTAGCTGTTGCCCACATGCTCGATCCCCTTTTCCTTGAAGATGTTCTTGGCCGCCGAGAGCAACCCGTCGCCAAACACGTATTGCGGCGTGATGGTGTACCAGCGCTTGGCCTTGGGCATCGATTCGATCAGCGGGCGCACGGTGCGCTCGATGGCGCCGTATGTGGGCACCGACCAGCGGAAGGTCGCGCGGTTGCAGTCCTTGCCGGTAATTTCATCGGCCCCTGCGGTGGTGATGAACACGCCGCCAAACTTCTCCGCCTCCTTGCCCATCGCCAGCGATTCGGACGACAGGATGCCGCCCGCGAAGTAGCGCGCATTCTTCTGCTGCGCGAGTTCCTGCACCTTGCGCACGGCCGTGGCCGGCTTGCCTTCGGTGTCGAGCACGCTATACGCCAGCGGCCGGCCAAGCACCTTGCCGTATTGCTCCACGGCCAGCTTCATGCCGAGGTCGGCAAACTTGCCGTTGGCGGCAAACGGACCGGACATCGGCACCGGGCAGCCCAGTTCGATGGCATCGGCCGCCCACGCAGAACGGGCCTGCAGCAGCGAGGCGGGCACGGCGGACAGCGCCGCCAGTTTGAGCAAGTCTCGACGATTCAAAGCGCACTCCTTGGGTTCATGTGGATGACAGAACAGCGCTCGGAGCCACCACCGACGGCAGCTTCCTCCTAGCCTTGACCGGCGAGGTTTTCGCCGACCATCACGTCGAGCAAGAACCAGACCAGTTTCTTATATTTGTTATGATAAATAGGCGAAATCATCATAGAAGCCGCGTCCACGCCGCGTCAACGACGACGAGGTCGGTGTTTACGCCAAGGTGTGTGCGATGGAGGTGCCGGGCGACGATGCGGAAACGCGGTGCGTGCGCACGATCGAAGGGCATGCATGCACCACGTCGGGCAGCCCGTGCAGCACAACCCGGCAGTTAGAATGCGCGCAACTAGGAACGGACATTCATGGCCACACTCGGAGCAGGCAAGACGGCGTCAATCGGCATCCGCAAGCAGAAGCGCGCCGACCTCGTTGCAGAAGAACTGAAGCGGCTGATCACGCAGCGCAACCTCAAGCCCGGCGACAAGCTCCCGCAGGAGATCAAGCTGCAGGAAACCTTCGGGGTGAGCAAGGGCACGATTCGCGAGGCGCTCAAGTCTTTGGAGGTGCAGGGCCTGGTGAGTGTGAGCACGGGGCCCGCCGGCGGCGGCACCATCGTCGAGGTGCCGCTGGACCGCACGTTCCAGCTCATGCAGAACTATCTGTTTTTCAAAGACATCGGGATTGCAGACGTCTACACCGTGCGCCGGCTGCTTGAGCCAGAGCTGGCCGCCGGGGCGGTGCCGCATCTGACGGACGACGACTTCCGCGCGCTTGAACACACCATCGACCTGTGCGACCCGGCTTCTGCCAAGGCCGCTGCGCCGCTCGACCAGCGTCAGGAAGACCTGAGCTTTCACGACATCCTGGCCGCAGCCAATCCCAACCCGATGCTGCGGTTCTGCTGCGAGCTGATCAACGAAATGATTCGGCAGCTTGTGGTGTTCGGCAACGAAACGTCACCGAAGGACCACGCCAAGTTCGGCGCGTCCAACGTCAAGTTCCACCGGCAGATTCTGGATGCGGCACGCGCGCGCGACGCCGAGACCGTACGCGAACTCATGAGCACGCACATGGAAGACTGCACCCATCACGTCACGCGCATGAAAGGCCGGGTGCACGGCCGCCTCGTGCTCGACTCCGAGATGCCGCGCCGCCATCGTCCCGTGCTCGACGAACACGACGACAGCGGCCACGAAGACTGATCGCTCAGTAGGTTTTGTACGGCAGGAACTTGCCGCTCATGACGATGCGCACGCGATCGCCCTTGGGGTCGGGCTCGCGGGTGAGGTCCATGTTGAAATCGATCGCGCTCATGATGCCGTCGCCAAACTCCTCGTGGATCAGCGCCTTGAACGTTGTGCCGTACACGCTGACGAGTTCGTAGAAGCGGTAGATCAGCGGATCGGTCGGCACTGCCGTGGGCAGCGACCCCTTGTACGGTGGCACCTGCAGCAGCGCGATGGCCTCTTCAGGCAGATCCAGCGCCGCGCCAACGGCCTTTGCCTGCGCTTCGGTCAGCGTCATCTGGCCGAGCAGCGCTGCGGTGCTCCATTCCTTGCTGTGGCCGATCACCTCAGCCAACTGCGTCCACGTCAGTTTCTTTTTGATCTTCTGCAGGACGATCAGATCCGTTACGTATTCGCGTTGCATGGCGGCTCCCTGGGTTGGCTGAGAAAGTGCAGCCCGCGACATGAGCAAGGTCAATGCCAACCAGGGACCGCCGCGCCTGCTTTGCGGAGGTTGCGCAGATGACGGCCATGCCGCCATCGCGCTTTGAGGCGTGACGCGAAGCGCGTCAGAACCAGTGCATGATCCCGGTGTACACGCCTTGCTGGCCCGAACCCGGCGACGGCTTGCCGCCGCCCGCCTCAACCGAGAAAGACGCATTGCTGCCGTTCATCACGGTACCGATGGTGCCGTACAGCAACGTGCGCTTCGAGAAGTAGTAGTTGGCGCCCACCGTCAGCAGCGTGCCATTTCCGCCGCCCTGGTTGCGGTTCGCCCGGTATGCACCGCCGATCAGCGTCAAAGCCGGTGTGATCTGATAGTTGGCCCCCAGCCAGTAGGTTTGCTGGTGGGTCGCGCCGGTCGGGTTGTCCGCATCCGCAACAGTGGCGCCGCCCGACTGGATACGGCTGTAGCCGCCGAACAGCTTGACGTCACCGATCTGATAGGTGCCACCTGCCGTGAACAGGCGGGAAGCCGTATAGAGGTTGGTGAACTCGCCGTTGGTGTCGCGAATTTCTTCGTAGAACGCCTTGAGCATCAGCGGGCCGCTCTGGTAGGCCAACGCACCGGCAAGCTGCCTGCCGGCATTGAAATGCCCTGCGGTTCCGTTCAGGCCCGCCTGGGCGCGGAACGAGAAGCCGCCCCAGGTCGGCGAGTTGTAGGTGATCGCCTTCTGGCGCGAGCCCCAGGTGCGGTTGGCTTGCAGCGTCTCGGCGCCCATGTTCTGCAGACCCATCGGGTCAATCGACCATGTCTCGCCATCGGGGATGCCCATGGCGCGGCCCAGCAACAGCGTGCCGTACGTCTTGCTCGACAGCCCGACGACCGCAAAACGATTGAACAGCGCATCCGACGAACCGGAACCCGAGTTGAAGCCGTTCTCGAGGTTCATCACGGCAGACAGCCCGCCACCCAGATCCTCGGAACCCTTGAGGCCCCACATGCTGGTCCCCCATTGGTTGCCGCCGTACTGCAGGTTGCTGGCGGTGCCGTTTGCTGTCGCGATCTTGTTCGTGTAGTCGATGCCGCCGCCGACGCGGCCATACAGCGTGACACTGCTCTGCGCGGCAGCTAGGCCGCTGGTCGCTGCCAGCAGGGCTGCAGCGGCCGCGATGGCAATCCGCTGGGATGGGTTCTTGATACGCATAGCTTTCGTCTCCTCAATTTGGCGTTGTCTTTGTTCGTTCGAGCCGAGTCTCTTGGCGGGCCCGGACAGGAGAATGAGGAGAATTGACAGCGCTGTCAATGTAGGGAGTTGCCCTAGTTCTTTGCCAAGGCACGTCACTGCAAGGCGTTGGAGACAATCGCGTGTGGTGCCTCGGACCTAGGGCAAATCCCGAGATTGACAGCGCTGTCAATTTTGACCATTCTCCAGTCCCAACCGGCCCGTGAACCGGATGCCGGTGCCGGCCAAAACGCCCTTGCGCGTGATGGCGACGAATCTCCATGTGCGCGAGCCGTCCTGCGGCTGGCCACAGAGCCGTCGATGTACTTCCGTCCTAATCTGCAGTACATCTTGCATCCGGACGGCACCAGCCAGAACAAGAACGCGTTCGTGATCAGGCTGACAGCCGGCATAGCGTTCTGAACGACAACATCAATGAAGAAGGAGACATTCATGCTTTCCCGCGTACTGAACACCATTGCCGCTGCCGCGGTCCTCACTTTCGCAGCCACCTCGGCCCACGCCAGCAAGGAAGCCCCGGTGATCGGCTTCTCGATCGACGACCTGCGCGTGGAGCGCTGGACGCACGACCGCGACTACTTTGTCGAATCGGCCAAGAAGCTGGGCGCGACCGTGAACGTGCAGTCGGCCAACGCCAACGAAGCCAAGCAGATCGCCCAGATCGAAAACCTGATCGCCCAGAATGTCGACGTGCTCGTGATCGTGCCGTTCAACTCCAAGGTGCTGGGCAACGCCATCGCCAGCGCCAAGAAGAAGGGCATCAAGGTGGTGTCGTATGACCGCCTGATCCTGAATGCCGACATCGACGGCTACGTGACCTTCGACAACGTGAAGGTGGGCGAGCTGCAGGCGCAGGGCGTAGTCAAGCTGGCACCGAAGGGCAACTATTTCCTGCTGGGCGGCGCCGCCACCGACAACAACGCCCGCCTGCTGCGCGAAGGCCAGATGAAGGTCCTCAAGCCGTACGTCGACAAGGGCGACATCAAGATCGTCGGCGAGCAGTGGACGCCGGAGTGGGACCCCTCGAAGGCGCAGAACATTGTTGAGAATGCGTTGACCGCAAACAACAACAACATCCAGGGCATCGTTGCCTCCAACGACGGCACGGCCGGCGGCGCCATCCAGGCGCTGGCACGCCAGAAGCTGGCAGGCAAGGTGCCGGTGTCGGGTCAAGATGCCGACCTGGCCGCCGTGCGCCGCGTGGCTGAAGGCACGCAAGCCATGACGGTCTACAAGCCGATCAAGGAAATTGCCGCCACCGCCGCCGAGATGGCCGTCGACTTCGTCAAGGGCACCACGCCCAAGTTCAACACCAAGCTGAACAACGGAAAGAAGGACGTCGATACCGTGCTGCTGACCCCGACGCTGCTGACCAAGGACAACCTGGATAGCACCGTCGTCAAGGACGGCTTCTATACGCATCAGCAGATCTTCGGCAAGTAAGCAGCCGGTGCAGCAGTCGGTCGTCGGTCATCGGCGGCCAGTGGTCAGTCGTAGTCAGTAGGAGAACGCCATGAGCAGTAACGGCACCCTGTTCGAGATGCGCAACATCGTGAAGTCGTTCTCCGGTGTGCGTGCGCTCGACGGCGTCAGCCTGGCAGTCAAGCCGGGCGAGTGCGTCGGATTGTGCGGGGAGAACGGCGCCGGGAAATCGACCCTCATGAAGGTGCTGTCGGGGGTCTACCCCTACGGCACCTTCGAAGGCGAGATCCTGTGGGAAGGTGAGCCGCTGCACGCGCATTCCGTGCGTGACAGCGAGCGCGCCGGCATCGTCATCATCCATCAGGAGCTGATGTTGGTGCAGCAGCTCTCCGTCACGGAGAACATCTTCCTCGGCAACGAGATCACCAAGCCGGGGGGCCGCATGGACTACGACGCCATGCACGCCAAGGCGGAAGAGCTGCTCGCCCGCCTGCGCCTGACCGACGTGAACGTGGCCGCGCCCGTGATGAACTACGGTAGCGGCCACCAGCAGCTCTTTGAGATTGCCAAGGCGCTGGCCAAGAACGCGCGGCTGTTGATCCTGGACGAGCCGACGTCTTCGCTGTCCGCCAAGGAAATCGAGGTGCTGCTGTCCATCATCGACGACCTCAAGCGCAGCGGCGTGGCGTGCGTGTACATCTCGCACAAGCTCGATGAGGTCAAGCGCGTGTGCGACACCGTCACCGTCATCCGCGACGGCAAGCACATCGGCACGCGCCCCGCCGCCGAAATGACCATCGACAACATCATCACGATGATGGTCGGTCGCGAAATGACATCGCTCTTCCCCAAGGTGGAACACACCGTGGGCGAAGTCGTGATGGAAGCGCGCAACGTCACCTGCTGGGATGTCACCAACCCGAACCGCAAGCGCACCGACAACGTGAGTTTTGCCGTACGCCGCGGCGAGATTCTCGGCGTTGCCGGTCTGGTGGGCGCCGGGCGTACGGAGATGGTATCGGCGCTGTTCGGCGCCTACCCTGGCCGCTCCAGCGCCGAGATCATCATCGAAGGCAAGCCGGTCAAGGTCAGCACACCCGCGCAGGCGATTGCCAACGGCATCTGCCTGGTGCCCGAAGACCGCAAGCGCCACGGCATCGTCCCGCTGATGGCCGTGGGCGAGAACATCACGCTCGCCACGCTGGCTCAGCACGCACGCGGTTTGCGTGTCGACAAGGGCGCCGAACTCACCACCGTCGACCGCGAAATCAAACGCCTGCGCATCAAGACCGCAAGCCCCGCACTGGCGATTGCCAGCCTCTCCGGCGGCAACCAGCAGAAGGCCGTGGTCACGAAGATGGTGCTGGCGATGCCGAAGGTGCTCATCCTCGATGAGCCCACGCGCGGTGTCGACGTCGGCTCCAAATACGACATCTACAAAATGATTGTCGACCTGGCCGCCAGCGGCGTGGCGATCATCATGGTTTCTTCCGAGATGCCGGAAATCCTTGGCATGAGCGATCGTGTCCTGGTCATCGGCGAAGGCCAGTTGCGCGGCGACTTCGTCAATCAAGGCTTGACCCAGGAGCGCATCCTGGCTGCTGCAATCAACGCTGAACCCGGCCGCCAAGCGGCTTGAATTGCCATGTCCAATATCCTGCAATCCCAACTCGCCCGCCAAAACGGCGGCAATGGCGGCCCGCGCCTGGATGGCCGCGCCATCCAGCAACTGTTCGTGCGCTACAAGGTGCTGGCGCTGCTGCTGGCCGTCGCACTCATCTGGATCTTCTTCTACTTCCAGACCAACGGCACGTTCCTCAAGCCCAACAGCATCTCCAACCTGTTCCTGCAGATGTCGGTGACGGGCATGCTGGCCTGCGGCATGGTGTTCGTCATCATCGCGGGTGAGATCGATCTTTCAGTCGGCTCGCTGCTGGGCCTGCTGGGCGGGCTGGTCGCCATCCTCACCGTCAACCTCGGATGGAACACCTGGCTGGCTGTGGGCACGGTGCTCGTGGCGGGCGCGGCCATCGGCGTGGTCAACGGTTTCATCACGACCAAGCTGCGTGTGCCGTCGTTCATCGTTGGCCTGGGCGGGATGCTGGCCTTCCGTGGCTTGCTGCAATGGAGCACCGACAGCGTGACGATTGCCCCGGTGCCTGATGACCTCGGCAACCTCGCGCAGGGCTTCGTGCCGGCATGGTTGTCGTGGTCGCTGGCTGCCGTCATCGTGGTGGGTTCGGTTGTGCTGACCGTGCGCCGCCGTCGCGAGCGCGCTCGCCTATCGCTCTCGCTCACGCCGATCTGGGCGGACGGGCTGAAGCTGCTGGCCATCGCCGCAGCATCGTTTGGCTTTGTCGCAGTGCTCAACGACGCCAGCGGCGTGCCGCTGCCCGTGCTGATCCTGCTGGTGCTGCTGGCCATCTTCTCGTACGTCGCTACGCAAACCGTGTTCGGCCGTCACGTCTATGCAGTGGGCGGCAACATGGAAGCCACGCGCCTGTCCGGCGTGAACGTCGGCCGCGTCAAGCTGCTGGTGTTCGTGCTGATGGGCCTGATGTGCGCGTTCGCGGGCATCATCACCACGGCCCGTTCGGCCGCAGGTTCGCCCTCCGCCGGTGTGGGCGGCGAACTGGATGCCATCTCGGCCTGCTTCATCGGCGGCACGTCGATGCGCGGCGGCTCGGGTACGGTGTACGGCGCGCTGATTGGCGCGCTCGTCATGGCCAGCCTCGACAATGGCATGCAGCAGATGAACGTCGACGCCTCGTGGCAGATGATCGTCAAGGGTGTGGTGCTGGTGGTCGCAGTGCTGATCGACGTGCTGTCGGGCTCCAATCGCGGCTGACCTCGGCGGCTGACGTCGGCAGACGCCACACAACTCCTGGGCCCGTCTAGGCCCCCTCCTGATCTCGAACGACACGGCGGCGCGCGATGGTGTTGCAGCGCCAGCCGCCGGTCGCGCCTTTCTTTCCTTCATCCCGAACGGAATTCCACATCGTGGCTGACTACCAAACCCCTGCTCGCGTTCTTGTGACCGGCGTCGCTGGCAACCTAGGCCGCAAGGTCGTCGAGGCACTGGCCTCCGCCCCGTGGTGCACCTCCATCATCGGCGTCGACTGGGTTGCACAGAACATCGAGTTCTCTCCGCAAGCGGCCCAACGTTTCCAATGGGTCAAGGCCGACCTGACGCAAGCCGATGGTGCATGGACGGATCTGCTGAGCAACGTCGATGCGGTCATCCACCTGGCTGCCATCCACTCCACGCCAGACGCCACGTGGGAGCAGGCGCTGGCCTCCTACGGAATGACGCTCAATGTGCTGCAGGCCGCCGCCACGCACGGCGTGCGCCGCTTCGTGTTCGCCTCGTCCAACCACGCGATGGGCGCATACAAGGACCAACCCCTGGCCGGCACCATCGGCCCCGGTAAACTCACCGCCGAGCTACCGCCCGCCCCAGGCACGCGCTGGAATAACGGCACTGAAGACGTCTACTCACTCGCCTACGGAACGTCCAAGGCAATGGGCGAACGGCTCTGCAAGGCAGTGGGCGCCGTCTGCGCAGCCAACGGCGGCAAGCTGTCGATCGTGTCGCTGCGCATCGGCTGGGCGCTACCCGACGAGAACGACCCCAACGACATCAACTATTCCGGCACCGCCGGCACACCCGTGCCGACCGAGTTGCCCGATGAGGCCAGCCGCGTCGCACTGCGCTGGTTCCGCAACATGTGGCTCTCGAATGGGGATTTGCGCCGGCTTTTCCTGTGCTCCATCACGGCCGACCCGGCGCGCTGGCCAGCACCGGCCATCGTCGTGAATGGCGTGTCGAATAACAGAGGAATGGATTGGGGCCTGGAGACCGGGCGCGAGTTGCTGGGGTATGACCCGCAGGATGATTTGTATGGGTTGATTGGCGTAAGGCAATAGCGCTCCACGCAAAAGCCCGGCAATGAGCCGGGCTTTTGCGTGGAGCGTAGGAAAATCAGGCGACTTGAACCGGCCGCAGACTCTCTCCTTCCGATTCAGGCTCTTCATCGAGTGCGGCATTGCCACGACCACCCTTAAAAGCACGCAGCTTCTCCAGTAGCAGCGCGCTCAGAGTCCCGAGCGCGACACCACCGATGAGCGACAGCAGCGCCAGCGCAAGCGAACTTGGCCCCGAACGGTATTCCGGCAAAGTCGGGCCCGAAACAAAGCGCGCCTCTGTGATGTGCTTGTTGCGCATCTGCTCGGCAATCACCATGAGCTGGTTATAAATCTCGCGGGTTTTGTCGTCTTTAAGATCTTTGCCCGTGAACACAGCTTGAGCCGTCTTTACAAACTCGGTCAGCAACGCGCTACCGGTCTTAGCTTGGCGGGTACCTTGGTCGATACGTTCGTAGAATTCATTGCGCAGAGCGTTCTGCTCGGCGTCGCGTTCCAGCAATGTGAGTTGCGATTTCAGGTCAGCAATTTCGGTTTCAATGCCAACGAGCTGCGCAACGGGAGACAGATAGCGCGACGCGTTGGCGTCACTGCCGGTCGAAAGCAATTGACGCGCTTCCATCTTCGATGCTTCAGGGTACTTGCCCGCGATCAAGCGGGCCGCTTCGAGCCGGCTGGATGCCTGGGTCAGGGCCAGCCTCTTCTGGATGATCAGGTTGTCGATCTGTTGCTTTTTCGCCTTGGCTTCGCCAGCTTTGGTGTAAATGGTATCCAGGAGATCTTCACTCAGCATGGTGTCCTTGATGTAGTCCCCCATCAGTTGGACACGCGCTTGCGCGTTCTCTGCCGACCGATCCTTGAACGTAATCGAGAACCCCAGGATCCCGACGGCGTCGAGCATCCCTTTCGCGTCGGTGAGGTAACGCAGGTCCTCTTTCGATAGCGGCAGAACCGCCTGCACGTGCGCCTGGACGAAGCGTTCGCTCAGACTTCCCAACAAATACTGACCGTTGACATCGCCAATTTTCTTGTTGTCTTCGAGATAGCGCTGTAGCGTCTCGCGATCCCAGAACGCAGCCTTCTGGACGTTGTATTCCGCAAACTTGCGGGGTGCGCGCATGAACCCTTCGCTGGAGTACTGACGGCCAACCCAAAATGAGAGCGCAAAAATCAGTAAGGAGAATACGGTCGCAAACAGAATGATCTGTTGTCGTAGTTCCCAGCAGCGCGCAATGAAGGCTTGCAAATCAACATCGAATGAATCGCCATCGTCATACGCCGCAGGATTAATCTTCTTCATTACCTCTACCGTCCTAAAAATTTCCAATTGCTTGCAGGCACGTGCACTAGGAGTCACTTGACGCATTCTTATTGCGTCGGCTTCTGCTCAGCGCAGTGGGTCGCAGCCCCGCTGCCCACTATGAAGCTGTAAGAACCGTTACAGCTTAGTGACGAACTGGACAATCGGAATGAGAAATGGACGAAATCAAATACACACGCCCTGCTTCTAATGGTTGCCCAGTCAACGTAGGTGATTCTCGGCAGTTTTGCACCCGACTTCAAGGTCCGCAGCTGCGTGACGAGACAAAATTCGGGCACGAAACGATAATGGCTTAGGCTTTTGGCCAGTACCCTCCAACGTGTGGGTTGACTAATGCGTGACTTGCATAAGGAACGCAAATGCATCCCTATGGAAAGCCGGCATGTCTTCCAAGCGACAGTGGTAGCGCCGCGCCTTACGCCGGCGCGCAAGTCGATTCCCGAATCACCAGCTCATACTGCAAGTTTTCGTGCACCGAATGCGGCTTCAGCCCAGGCAGATGCGGACGATGAATCGCAATGAGCTGTTCCACAGCCGCATGCGCCATCGCCTGGATCGGCTGGCGCACGGTGGTGAGCGCTGGCCAGAGCTGGCGTGAGAGCGGCGTGTCGTCGTAGCCGCAAATGGAGAGTTCTTCGGGCACCTTGATGCCGCGCGCCTGGGCCACCCGCAGCACGCCGGCGGCCATGTCGTCGTTGCCGGCAAAGATGGCGGTGGGACGTGGCTCGCAGGACAGCAACCGCTCAGCGCAGGCCACGCCAGACTCGAACGAGTGCTCGCCCTGCTCGACCAATCGTTCGTCGACTTCGATGCCGGCCTGCGCCATCGCGTCGCGATAGCCAAATACGCGCTGATACGCCGCGCCATGGGCCGGGTCGCACACCACGAAGCCGATGCGGCGGTGGCCCAGCCCGATCAGGTGCAGCGTCATGTCGCGCGCGGCAGCGCGGTCTTCGGTGTTGACGGACAGCCCCTTGTGCTCGCGGTCGGCGGGGGCCAGGCGCACGTAGTCGATGCCGGCTTCATCCAGTGCCGTAATGAGCGACGGCACGTCCGACACCGGCGGCGTCAGGATGATGCCGGCCAGGGCACGCTGGCGCGCACTCTGGATGATCTGCTCGGCGAGGTTCGGGTCGCGGTAGTTGCACGGCGTGAGCAGCAGGCTGTAGTCGAGCGCCTGGCAGGCTTCGAGCGCGCCATGCTGAATGTTGACGATGTAGTTGTCGGAGGGGTTGTCGTAGACCAGCGCGATGATGTCGGCGCGCTTGCTGGCCAGTCGCCGGGCAGCCGGGTTGGGCCGGTAGTCGAGCGCCTGCATCGCCTCGACCACCTTCGCGCGCGTCTTCTCGCTGATGTTGGGCTCGTGATTCAGCACGCGCGAGACGGTCTTGATGGACACGCCCGCATGCGCGGCAACATCATCGACGGTGACAGCTCCTGCGTTGCGCTTCATGGTCTGACGATGGTCTGGCGAGAGTGGTTCTGGAACACGGAACGGGCGCCATCACGCGCCCGTCTATGTGTTCGATTTTACCGCCAACCCCCGCGCGGCGCGGCCGAAAAAAAACTAACGGGCGCTCAATCCCGAACGGCCGATCGGCAACCGGACGATGCCTTGCGCCAGGCTCACGCCCAGCAGAACGAGGCCGCCCCCGATCCAGTGATACCCGTGCACCGTCTCACCCAGCATCACGGCAGCCATACCGGCCGTGAAGACCGGCATCAGGTTCATCAACACCGCCGTACGCTCGCTGCCGATGCGCTTGAGCCCCTGCATCCACAGATACGACGCGGCGATCGACGAAGCAATGCCGGCATAGACCACCAGCCCGATGCCCTTGGCCGGCACGGCCAGGCTATGCGCCGTCATGGCCAGTGGCACGAGCATCACGACGGCCATCAGTACCTGCACGTACAGGTTGAGCCACTGCCCGAACGGCAGCGCCCAACGACGATAGAGGATGTTGTAGAGCGCATATGCCGTGGCGCCGGCAAGCACCAGCACGTCGCCGTGATTGATGCCGCCATCGAACAGGTTGGCCGGCTCTCCGCGCCCCAGCAGATACAGGACGCCCAGGAGCGACACCACCACGCCCATCACGGCTTGGGCCCCGACCGGCTGGCGGAATACCACCACATTCAGCATCAGCCCCAGCATCGGGACCAGCGCCCCGATCACGCCCATGTTGGTCGCGCTCGTGCTGTGCGCCGCGTAATACGCCAGGCATTGGTACATCACCATGCCCAGCAGCGCGAGCACCGCAAAGCGCCGCCACTGCGCCAGCACAGCCCGACGTTGACGCCACAGCGGCCGCGCGCAGAACGGCGTGAGCACGATGGCCGCCAACAACCACCGGTAGAACGAAATGGCCGCCGGGTCCACTACCCCGGCCGCGGCCTTCGACACGATCGTGTTGGCGGCCCAGATCAGCACCGCCATCAAGGGATACAGCACAGGCACGACGGCCTCCTCGAACACTGGAAGACGGCAGTGTAGTAATGTCCGGTTCAAAACATATACTTCAAACCGGACAACATCACCCCTCGAAAGCGACAACCGTGGCTGACACTCTGTACACCGCCTACCGCGATGCCGATCGACGGGTGCCGCAAGGAGCCCCGTTCTACTTTCGCTACGACCATTTCGAGCCCGAAACCGATATCGAGCCGCACACGCACCCGTGGGGCCAGATCAACCGCATCAGCCTCGGGTTGATGGAGGTGGTGGTCGATGGCCGCCGGCTGACGGCACCCGCCGAATACGTGATCTGGGTGCCGGCCAACCAGCCCCATTCGGCGTCGATCCGGCAGGCGACGGACTTCCTCTCTGTGTACATGGCCGAACCCCTTGCGCAGCGGCTGCCGCCCATGGCCTGCCTGATTCCGCAGACGCCGCTGGTGCGCGCGCTCTTCGAAGACTTCGCCACGCGCCGCGTCACCACCATGACCGACGAATGGGATCTGCGCCAGTTCGAGCTTCTGGTTGAAACGTTGGTGCGCGCCGGCCACGCCGACAGCTACCTGCCCGACAGCACCGATCGCCAGCTCGAGCCCATCCTGCACGCCATCCGCCTGGACCCGGCCGAGGCCACCACGCTGCAGCAATGGGCCGAACGCGTGCACAGCACCGAACGCACCCTGGCGCGCCGCTTCCAGACCGAACTGGGCATGAGCTTCGTGCAATGGCGCAACCGCGTGCGCCTGCTGCGGGCGCTGGTGTGGCTCAAGGAAGACCGCCCAGTGCAGGACATTGCGCTCGCGCTCGGCTATGGAACACCCTCGGCGTTTATTGCGATGTTCCGCAAGCAGGTGGGGTTTTCGCCCGAGCGCTATCGCCGGCAGATGTGCGGCGAGACCGAATGCCCCGGCGCATAGGCCATCGGCATCAAGGTGCCGAAGCGCGTGGCATCATGCGCGCGCTGCGACGGTTCGAACCGCAAGCGAATGGGCCCGGTATCGGCACGGGTACGGAGGGTTTTAATGCGTTGGCCACGCAGTTGAAGGGGCTTTGCCCAGGCTGGGCACTGGCAACACTTCGCTGCAACAACTCAAAACAATTGTGAGAAACCGCGCCGCGTCGCCGTTTGCGGGCCGCCATGTCCTTTAGAATTCGCTCTGTTGCAGATTTGGAAGTCCACACATGCGCACACCACGGTTCGCATCTGCCCGGATGCTGGGCAGCGCGCTCACCCTGAGCACGTTGGCACTCAGCGGCTGCAGTTCACTGATGTCGGAAGGCACGACCACGGCGGCCGGTATCGGGGGGGCAGCCCTCGCCGCCAAGGTGACCGACAACGCCGCGGTGGCCACCGGCATCGGGCTGGGCGTACAGGCCGGCGCACGGGCCGCGTTGCAGCACAGTCAGCGCGTTGTCCACACCGAAACGCAAGACCACATCGCGCAGATTGCCGGGGCGCTGGCCGACAACACTGTCGGCAACTGGCTGGTCAAGCACCGCATTCCCTTGGAGCCCGACGAACACGGCCGCGTGGTGGTCACGCGTTCGATCAACGGGCCGCTCGTCAACTGCAAGGAAATCCTCTTCACCGTGGACGGAGTTGAAGACGGCGCCGCAAAGGTCGACTTCTTCGTCGCGTCGATCTGCCATGACGGCAAGCAATGGAAGTGGGCGACGGCAGAACCGGCCACGGCGCGATGGGGATCGCTGCAATGAGCCGCGCGCGCTGGTTTGCCGCAGCGTGTGCGGGCCTGATGACTGGCTGCTCGTCGGTCGGGCCGTTGACCGGCGCCGCGGCGGGCGTGGCCACCGGCACCGTCACGGGAAACCCGGCGGTGGCTTATGGCGTGGCCGTGTCGGTCAACGCCGCGACCGATGCGTCGATCAAATACGCAACGCGCAAATGGGCCGCCAGCGAACAGGATGCGCTGGCCATGGCAGTCGGGCGGTTGAGTGACAGCACGCCTTCGCTCAACTGGTCGCTCGAACGCATGATGGGCCTGACCAAGGCGCACGGCCAGGTCGTGTTGGTGCGCACGTTCACGACACCGCTGGCCACCTGCCGCGAAGCCGTGCTGACCGTTCAGGAAGCCCAAGCGCCCAAGAATGCGCCCGGTGCCGGTTACACGATCTATGCATGCCAGAACGGCAGCACATGGCAATGGGCCAACGCCGAGCCCGCCGTGCCGCGCTGGGGCAACCTGCAGTAGCGCGCTTCCTCCATCGGCGCTGAGCAGCCACGCGCGCGGCACTTGCCTAGACGCTCCCTGGCGCCGAATTAAGCATCGGTCAGACGAGACATTAGAAAGTTTCACCTCAGATTGTTGGAGAACGGGCCGTTCTGGGGGATGCGCTTTCTGCGCGCCCTCTCTACGATGCGGGCGCGCTTTCGATGCGGGGGCAGCGCGTCAGCCATATGCGCTGTGGCATCGAAGCGGCTTTCCAAACTCCATCAATAAGAAGGACTTTCATGTTTCGCATTTTCGTATCCGGTATTGCCCTTTCTCTTGCCCTGTCTGGTTGCGCGGTCAGCGTCGGCAGTGGAACGGGCGTTGACAAGATTGCCGACGCCACGCAGGAATCGTTGCAAAAGCAATTCGTCCCAGGCGTCGCCAAACGTGAGGACGTAGCGCTCGAGCTGGGCGCGCCGAGCGACAAGGCGGCGGCCGGCGGTCTCGACATCTGGAACTATCGTTACGCGCGAAACGCGGCGATCGGCGTCGTGTTTGTCGGGATTCCGATTGGTTCGAAGAAGATCGCCTCGTTCTACTTCGACGATGCCGACGGCGTGCTCAAGAAGATCGAATACAAGGTCCTGCAGCAGTAACCCCTTTCTCGCCCGCCGTGCCCGCCACCTTGGTGCGGGCGCGGCATGGCCAACCTTCCCTCCCCGCTGCACGTCAATTCCCCCAATGGCAACGCGCGAACAAGGCTGGCTTGTTAAATTTAATACGAATCATTATCATTTGTGTTCTCAAATAAATTGAACACTGCCATGCACGGTATTGCCCTCCTGCTCGGGCTGCTGGCGGCGGGCTGCCTGTATGCGGCCGTGCCCAACCAGGTGTTGCTCGCGCCCGCTTCGCGCCTGCGCAGGCGCGTCCTGTGTAGCGTTGCCGTTGCGTTGTCGGTCATCGCCGTGGTGCTGTGGAACGACGTGCTCGGCTGGGCGGGGGCTGTTATCGCGGTGGTGCTGGTGGTCACGGGTGCGTTGTCGCTGTGGCCCATGGTGGGTGCGTGGATGCAGCTACGGCGTGCAGGCGTTGAGGCGCGGTCATGAACGGCATGGGCACCAAGTGGCTGGCCGGTACCGTTCTGGGGCTGCCGCTGTCGGTCGCGCTGTGCACGCTGTCGATTCTGTGGCTGCCGGGCGGCTGGGAAAGCGGCGTCATCGGCGCGCTGCTCGCGTGCCTGCCGCTGTGGGCCGTAATCATCAGCGTGAGCGTGCTGTTTTCAACCAGCGCCCGCGCGTGGAGCGTGCTGGCGGCCGCCAACGCGGTTTCGTTCGGCGTGCTCTGGCTACCGCGCCTGATGGTGACCTGACCTCGCCATGAAATCGACGACCTTGCGTCTGTATCAGACGCTGCATACCTGGGTGGGCCTGATAGCGGGTTGGGCGCTATTCATCGCGTTCTTTGCGGGGGCGCTCACCGTGTTCCATGAAGAACTGCATGCGTGGCAGAACCCGCTGCGCGCCAACCATGCGGCCGTCGCCACCACCCCTGCCGATATCGACCACTTCGTAAACGCGCTGGTGCGCACGCATCCGGCCGCTGCGGCCAGCGCGTACGTCATCTTCCCGAACGAGGGCGAACCGGAATTCTCAGCGTATTGGCAGAACAGCAAGGGCGATTGGCAAATGACGACCGGCAGTGGGCTGGCGGCTGGCAAGACCTCGCCGAAAGACCTGTCGATCGAGCCATCGAAGGGCGAGCTGGCCAATTTCCTGAACCGGCTGCACTACTCGCTGGGTCTGGACGCGCCGGGCATGTACTTCATGGGCGTGATCTCGGTGCTCTACGGTGTGGCGCTCATCTCAGGCGTGCTGCTGCACCTGCCGCGCCTGAAGAAGGATTTTCTGGCCGTGCGCCCAGGGCGCAATCTCAAGCGCTTCTGGATGGACATGCACAACGTGCTGGGTCTGTTCAGCCTGCCCTTCCACCTGATCTTCGCGATCACAGCGCCGGTGCTGTGTCTGAGCATCGTGCTGATGACCGTGTTCAACACGGTGGCGCTGAACGGCAAGCTGTTCGATGCGGTGCCGCGTGTGACAACAGCGGCCGGCACGGTGGTTGCGGCCAACCGCGCAGCGCCGATGCTGCCAGCCGAGCAACTGCTGGCCCGTGCACGCGAGTTGACCGACCCGAACTTCACCATCAAGTCGATTCACTACCAGCACATTGGCGATGCGAATGCCGTGGCGGAACTACGCGGCAGCAGCACGCGCGCGGTCGGCGACTACGGCTCGGTGGCAATTCACGCAACGGCCGACCAGCCCAACAGCGGCAAGCTCGTCGGCAACCAGACGGCCGATGCGCGGGACACCAACCATGCCCTCTACAGCTTGGTCTACGGATTGCACTTCGGCACGTACGGCGACATCGCCTTGCGTTTCGCCTATCTGGTGATGGGCCTCGCGGGGGCCTTTGTCTTCTACTCGGGCAACCTGCTGTGGATCGAATCGCGCCGCAAGCAGCGCAAGGCAGAACAACCGCGTCTGCATCAACTGCTGGCCCGCGCCACGGTGGGCGTGTGCATCGGATGCTGCGTCGGCGTGATGGCGACATTCCCGGCGGCGTTGCTGTGGCCGGAGCGTTCGGCGGGCGTGACGTACTACACCGTGTTCTTCGCGGCGATTGCGTGGGCGATGCTGCGACCGCCTGCACGCGGCGCCGTCGAACTGCTGAGCGCTGCGGCCATTGCAGCAGTGCTAGCGCCCATCACCAATGCGGTCGTCACCGGCGACCACCTGCTGCGCACGATGGCGCGTGGCGATTGGATGGTGGCCGGTTTCGACCTGGGTGCACTGGCGCTCGCGTGCGGCTTTGTCGGCCTTGCGCGTGCGACGCTGCGCCGGGCGCGCCACGGTGCGTCCGATTCTGTCTGGGCCACACCGGTGCGTGAAGCGCGCATCGGCAATGACCTGCGTCCGAGCGTCGCCAGAGAGCCATAGCTCCACACGCTCCGCACCAAGAAACCACAACACCCGCACAGAACTCCGCGCATGCCGAACGTCGGCTCGCGCGTGACTGCGCACGCCTGTCCACAACATTGATCCAGGGGAGCTTGATCATGCGAGCCGTTGCTTTACCACCCGCTTCACGTCGTTCCATCAACCGCCTTCGCCCAACGCCGCTGGCACGCCGCCTCGCGCTGGCGTTCGTCACCATGGGTGCAGGTGCGTCAGCGTACGCGCAGCAGACCACCACGCAGGTCGACCTGCCCGCCACGCAAGTCACGGCCGGCAAACCTGCTGCCTATGGCGCAAAGCAGGCCAGCACCGGCGCACTGGGCGACAAGGCTGTGCTCGACACGCCGTTCACCATCAACGTTGCCACGCAGGAGCTGATTCAGAACCGTCAGGCACAGACCATCGGCGAGGTGTTCAAAGGCGATCCGGCAGTCACTGCCAACAACGACGGCTACATCGGCGAGGCGTCGAACATCACCATCCGCGGCTTGCAGCTCGACTTACTGGAGGGCTACAAGGTCGACGGCCTGGCCGTGCCAAACTGGGGCAGCGATGTGCCGCTCGAACACTTCGAGCGCGTGGAACTGCTCAAGGGCCTGTCGGGCTTCATGTATGGCTTCGGCACCCCGGGCGGCATCGCCAATTTCGTAACCAAACGCCCGACCAACACCTTTGGAGGAAGCGCCACGTTCGGCTTTACCAGCGGCGGCGCGCTCAAGGAATCGGTCGATGTGGGCGGGCGCTTCGGTCCGACCAAAGCGCTCGGCGCGCGCCTGGGTGTGGTGCATGAAGAAGGCGACACCTTTGTCGACGGAGGCCATATCAAGCGCGACTCCGCATCGCTCGCGCTCGATGCGCGCATCACGCCCGATCTGCAGTGGTCGTTTGACGGCCTGTACATGCAGCGCAACGTGCAGGGTGCCTATTACGGCATCATCCCCGGCCAGGATTATGGTGTACCGGTCACTGAGTTCGTGCGCACGCCGCGCGCCATTGACGGCAGCCAGCGCGTGTCGTCGCGCGGGTCGTATTACGAGACCGAGATCAAATCCGTCGGTACCGAACTGAACTGGGCCGCCTCGCCGGATTGGAATGTGCGCGCCGCCTATCGCTACACGCAGCAGAACCGAGGCAATGCCGACAGCGCGATCCAGCTGACGGACAACGCTGGCAACTTCAGCGAATTGCAGTACAGCTCGTACCAGCGCTACCAGTACAGCCAGGCGCAGGTGATGGCCAACGGCAAAGTGCGCACGGGTTCGATCGAGCATGAACTCGTCTTCGGCACCTCGTGGCAGAGTCTCACGCAAGCCACGGGCGGCTTTGCTTCCACGCTACTCGGCACGGGCAACTTGTACGACACGTCGGCGTTCGTGTCGTCCGGGGCGACGCCGATGCGGGTGCCCTCGTCAGACGGTCTGGCGCGCACATCCCGGATCGACCAGACATCCGTGTTTACGAGCGATACAGCCAAGTTCAACGAGCACTGGTCGGTGCTGGGCGGGTTGCGCTATACGCGTTTCAACCAGACCGGCTACAACGCCGACGGCAGCACCTCGGCCAAATACACGCGCGAGCCGATCACGCCCACCCTGGCGGTGATGTTCAAACCCGTGCAGCCGGTGACGCTCTACACGAGCTATGTGGAATCGCTGGAGGCCGGCGCCACCGCACCCATCACGGCACTCAACGCGGGCACGGTATTCGGGCCGCTCAAGAGCAAGCAAATTGAGGTGGGCGCCAAGGCTGAACTCCACGACTGGACATTCGGCGCGGCGCTGTTCCAGGTGCAGCGCGGGCTGGCGTATTTGCGACCGGATAACGTCTATACGCAAGACGGCATGACGCGCTATCGCGGGCTGGAGTTGAGTGCACGCGGCAAGCTCGCGCGTGACTGGACGCTGCTGGGCGGGGTGCTGTTCATGAACTCAGAGAACACGGAGTCCGATGCGTCCGTGCTGGGCAAGCGCGCCTACGGGTCGCCGCGCTTCAAGGCGACGGCCTATGTGGAATATGCCGTGCCGCCGGTGCCGGGGCTCGTGTTGTCGGCGGGCGGCCAATACGTTGGCAACTCGGCGCTGGAAGCAAACAACAGCAACATCGTGCCGGGGTATCACACGTTTGACGTGGGGGCACGGTATTCGACCAAGGTGGGCGGCAAGCCGGTCACACTGCGGTTCAACGTCGACAACCTGACGAATGAGAAGTACTGGCTGCCGAGCTGGGGGTTCATTCTGGTGCAGGGGGCGCCGCGGACGTTTAGGGCTAGTGCTACGGTTTATTTTTGATTTTTCTGTTTTGCTTTTGTTTGGTGTTGTTGGTACGCCCCTTGTTTCATCCCCTGCCGGGGCTGACTCACTTTCTTTGGTCTTGCCCAAAGAAAGTAAGCAAAGAAATGCGCGCCCGAGATGGCGACCCATTCCTTGAATTTCTGTAACCGTGCGGGGAAGGAGGCAAACTCGCTGCGCTCAGACAAGCCTCCTTCCTTTTTCCGCCCGCTTACAGAAATTCAAGGCGCCATCTAGGGCAGGGGAAGTCAAAGGCCAAACCATCTAAGCGCAGGCCCAAACGACAAGGCCAACCTCACGACGGGTTAGCCTTTTTCTTTTGACGTTAGGCCCTTGATGGCGCCTTGGATTTTTGTTGCGGGAAGGATAAAGAGGGGAGGCCTGTCTGAGCGCAGCGAGTTTGCCTCCCCTCCCTTCCCGCGACACAAATCCAAGGAGGGGGTCGCCATCTCGGGCGCGCCTTTCTTTTGCCTACTTTTCTTTGGCAAGACAAAGAAAAGTAGGTCGTGCCCGGCAGGGAACGAAACAGGGGTGGACCACCAGCATAAAAAACAAGTTGCATATCTAACCATCGTCCCCTACCATCCACCTCACCATGTTCGACCACTGCCTCTACTTCAACACCACCGCCCTGGCCCGCAAGCTGGACCGCGTCTGGGCAGACGCCTTCGCGCCGTTCGACCTCACGCCGCCGCAAGGCTTCATGCTCCGCGCAATCGTCGACCGCCCTGGCATGCTGCAAAGCGAGTTGTCGGAAGCGATGTCCGTCACGCGCCCCACGGCAACGCGCGCACTGGATGGGCTGGAGGCCAAGGGCTTGATCGAACGCCGCAAAACGGAAGCCGACGGCCGCGAGACCGCCATCTTCCCGACGCGGGAAGCGGTCAAGATCGGCGCCGCGTTGAACGAGGCGAGCGGCGCCGTGACCGCAAGGTTGAAGCGCGTGCTGGGCAGTACCGAATTCACCGATACGGTGACGAAGATCCGCGGTGTGCGCTCCACGCTGACATAAGCGTCCATTTTTTTTGACCAAGTAGTTGCATTGCTAACTAACAGGAGAAACCATCATGCCTATTCTCAACGTCAAAGTCAGCGCCCAACGTTCTGCAGAAATGACGCAGAAGATTGCCAGCACCTTGCTGGACCTTACCTCCCGCATCCTGGGCAAGGACCCGAAGGTCACGGCCATTGCCATCGACTATGTCGACCCGGAAGACTGGATCGTCGGCGGGCAGACGCTGGCCGCGCAAGGTAAGAACAGCGTCTATTTCGACATCAAGGTAACGGACGAAACGAATACCAAGGCGGAGAAGGCGCAGTACATCGCCGAGGCGTTCGCGGCGTTTGCTGAGCTACTCGGCAATCTGCATGAAGAGAGCTATATCTATGTGCAGGACGTTCGCGCCGCAGCTTACGGCTACGGCGGCAAGACGCAGGAATACCGCTACCAGCACGCGTAAATATGCCGGCCGCGTCGCTCCCCACCCCAACAACGATCAGGTGAAAGCATGAACCGCATGAGCGCATTCTTCGCGGCCAGTTGGCTGGCCGCCGCGTTGCTGTACTTTGGCCAACATTCGTTGCCGTTGACCGCGCTGTCGGGTGTGGTGTTGCTCGCTGGCTTCGATCTGCTGCGTCCGTGAAACTTCAGTGGGTGCGGTGCTGCGCCCGGTATTGCAAGGGGCTGCAGCCGTGGCCCGCGAAGAACGCGCGGCTCAGTGCGCTGACGCTGCCATAGCCGCATTCATCGGCAATGTGGTCGAGCGGCTGGCGGCCGGTGCGCAGCAAAAACGCCGCGAGCTCCCCACGGAGCGCCGCCACGTAACGCCTCAGGTTGCTGCCGGTGGCGGCGGCAAAACGGCGCGTCAAGGTCCGCTCGCTCATCGCTGCCTGGGCCGCCAGTTCTGCAAGTGCTGGGGGCGCTGCCAGTTCCCGCTCCACGATGTCCTGGATGGCCAGGATGGCCGCATCGCCGTGGCGCTTGAACTGCGCGGTCCACACGGCCATGTGTTCGTATGACGGCAGCGATTGCGTGAGCGCCGTGCGCAGCATCCGCCGCGATGCACCCGCCCCGCAGCAGTGATCGATGACGTACGCGCAAGCGTCCACGGCGGGGTTGATACCGCTGACGGTGATGATCCGTCCATCCACCGCAAGTGGCTGATCCGGCGTGTAACGCACGCCGGGAAAATGCCGGGCAAACCAGGCGCGCTCGCTCGCCAGCCCCGTCGCCCGGCAGCCATCAAGCAGCCCCGCCTTGGCGAACAGCGGCGCCGCGTTCATGCCAACGACCAGGGCGCCAGCCTCATAGCGCCTGCGCAGCCAATCGGCGATACGCGCCTCTTCCGCATCCAATGCCGCCTCCGGGGCGAACTGCGCGGGCACGATCACGACGTCGTAGGCCGTCTCGATCAACGCAGCGGTGGCGGGCACAGGCATATCACCAAAGCTCGATACGGCGCCACCATCGGTGGACAGCAGATCGATGTCGAAAAGCCGGCTGCCCATCACATCCACGCTGCGCGCCTGCATGGTGCCGGCAATGAGCAGCATCTCTTGAGTGAGAAACACGTAACCGGCAAACAAGCGAGGCGGCAGCAGGATCGCGATGCGCGCCCGCGCGTGCACACCGTGGCGTTTGGAGGCTGCTTTCGGCTGGCGCTTCATATCAATAAAGTGGCGATCCAGATCAACCGGAATTGTCACGGCCTTGTTGAAATACGGCAACCCCGCTGCCACCGATCCTGAGCCGCCATGATTGCCCGCACGCTGTTCGACGCTGAACACGACACCTTCCGAGACTCCGTCCGCCGCTTCATCGAGGCCGAAGTCCTGCCCCACCACGAGCGCTGGGAAGACCAGGGCTACGTCGACCGCGCCATCTGGGAAAAGGCGGCCGCCGCCGGCTATCACTGCGCCAGCATGCCCGAAGCGTATGGCGGCGCAGGTGCCGACATCCGCTACAGCACCGTTCTGATGGAAGAGATCGCGCGGGCAGGCGCAACGGGCCTGGGCTTCGGCCTGCACTCGGAAATCGTCGCGCCGTATCTGCTGCACTACGGCAGCGAGGCGCTGAAACAGTACTACCTGCCCAAGCTGGCGAGCGCAGAGATGATCGGCGCGATTGCCATGACAGAACCCGGCGCGGGCTCGGACCTGCAAGGCGTGCGCACCACCGCCACGCGCAGCAGCGACGGCAGCCACTACGTGCTCAACGGCTCGAAGATCTTCATCACCAACGGCTGGCACGCGGATGTGGTGATCGTCGTGGCGCGCACCACGCCGGAAGGCGGCGCCAAGGGCACGAGCCTCTTTGTCGTCGACACCAGCATGGACGGCTTCAGCAAAGGCAAGCGACTGAAGAAGGTCGGCATGAAGGCGCAGGACACCGCCGAGCTGTTCTTCGACAACGTGCGCGTGCCTGCCGCCAACCTGCTCGGCGAGGAGCATCGCGGTTTTGCCTACCTGATGCAGGAACTGCCGTGGGAGCGCCTGCAGATCGCCATCGGCGCCATCGCTTCGGCCGAAGGCGCGCTTGAATGGACCCTGCGCTACGTGCGCGAACGCCAGGCCTTCGGCAAATCCATCCTCGATTTTCAGACCGCACGGCACGCACTGGCGGAACTGAAAACCGAAGTCCAGATCGGCCGCGTGTTCGTCGACCAGTGCATCGCGCTCAAGCTGGCCGGCAAGCTCGATGCCGCCACGGCGTCCATGGCCAAGTACTGGACCACCGACCTGCAGTTCAAGGTAATGGACCGCTGCGTGCAGCTGCACGGCGGCTACGGCTACATGTGGGAATACCCCATCGCCCGCGCGTGGGCCGATTCGCGCGTGCAGCAGATCTACGGCGGCACCAACGAGATCATGAAAGAGCTGATCGCCCGCACCCTTTAACGAGCACGACCTTCAGGACGCAACGCTATGGAAGCCTATATCTACGACGCCGTGCGCACCCCGCGCGGCAAGGGCAAGAAAGACGGCAGCCTGCACGGCGTGACGCCGCTGCGCCTGGCCGCGACCGCACTGCGCGCCATCCGCGATCGCAATCAGCTCGACACGGCACTCGTGGACGACGTGGTGCTCGGCTGTGTTGAACCCGTGGGCGAGCAAGGCGCGTGCATCGGCCGCGTGGCAGTGCTGTCCGCCGGCTATGCCGAGACGACGGCCGGGGTGCAGATCAACCGCTTCTGCGCTTCGGGCCTGGAGGCCTGCAACATGGCTACCGCACAGGTCATGGCCGGGCAAAGCGACTTCGCCATCGGCGGCGGCGTAGAGAGCATGTCGCGCGTGCCGATGGGCGCCAGCGGTGGCGCATGGCCGGTCGACCCGGCCGCCGCCATCCCGCTGTATTTCGTGCCGCAGGGCGTGTCGGCCGACACCATCGCCACCAAGTGGGGCTACAGCCGCCATGACGTCGACGCCTATGCCGCGGAGAGCCACCGCCGCGCCCATGCGGCCAGCACGGCGGGCTGGTTCACAGGTTCGATCGTGCCGGTGCGCGACCAGAACGGCCTGACCATCCTCGACCGCGACGAGATGATCCGCCCGCAGACCACCGTGGACACACTCGCGCAGCTCAAACCCTCGTTCGCGGAATTGGGTGAGCAATACGGCTTTGACGCGGTGATCCGCCAGCGCTATCCGGAACTGGAACGCATCGAACACGTGCACCACGCGGGCAACAGCTCGGGCATCGTCGATGGCGCCGCGGCCGTGCTGATCGGCAGCCGCGAGGCCGGCAAGCGCGCGGGCCTCAAACCGCGTGCGCGCATCCGCAGCTTTGCGAGCATCGGTTCGGAGCCGTCGATCATGTTGACGGGGCCATCGTATGCAGCAGAGAAGGCACTCAAGCGCGCCGGCATGTCGGCATCCGACATCGACCTGTACGAACTCAACGAAGCCTTCGCCTCGGTCGTGCTGCGCTTCATGGAGGTGCTGGCCGTGCCGCATGACCGCATCAACGTCAACGGCGGCGCCATTGCGATGGGCCATCCGCTCGGTGCAACGGGCGCCATGATTCTCGGCACGCTGCTCGACGAGCTGGAGCGGCGTGGCGCAAGCACGGGCCTGGCCACGCTGTGCGTCGGTGCCGGCATGGGCACCGCCACCATCATCGAACGCGTTTAAGGAGCGTGCTGACATGATCGACATCACCATCGACACCGACGGCATCGCCACGCTCACGTGGAACCAGCCGGGCCGCGCGCAGAACGTGCTCAACGGCGACACCTGCGCCGCCTTCTTTGCCGCCATCGACCACGTATGCGCCGATGCCAGCGTCAAGGGCATTCTCGTCACCTCCGCCAAGGCGGATTTCATTGCCGGCGGCGACCTCGAATGGCTGCAGGCCAGCGACGACGCAGCCACGTTGTTTGATCGCACGTGCGAACTGCATCGCATGCTGCGCAAGCTGGAAACCTGCGGCAAACCCGTGGCCGCCGCACTGCCGGGCTCCACGCTGGGCGGCGGGTTGGAGATTGCGCTCGCCTGCCACTACCGCGTGGCGGCGGACAACGCCCGCGCGCGCTTTGGCCTGCCGGAAGTCACGCTGGGCCTCTTGCCGGGTGGCGGCGGCACGCAGCGTCTGCCGCGCTTGATTGGTGTGCAGAAAGCGTTGCCGATGCTGCTGGAAGGCAAGCGCATCAAGGCGGCCGACGCGCTCAAGCTCGGCATTGTCGATGCGGTCGTCAATGCGGGCGAGGAAGCCGATGCCGCGCGCACGTGGCTGCTGGGCGACGGCCCGACCCGCGCGCAGCAGCCGTGGGACATCAAGGGCTACAAGGTGCCCGGGGGCGGCATCGCCAGCCCGGCCGTGCAGCAGCTATTCACGGCGGCCAACGCCATGCTGCGGCAGAAGACCTACGGCAACTATCCGGCAGCGGCCAGCATCCTGTCGTGCGTGTACGAAGGGCTTATCACTGATCTCGATACGGGCCTCAAGACCGAGGCGCGCTACTTCGTGCAGGCGGTGCTGTCTCCGGAAGCCCGCGCGATGATCCGTACGCTTTTCTTCAGCCTGAACGCCGCCAACAAGCTGGCCGCGCGCCCGGCCGATGTGCCGGTGCGGCGCTACGCCAAGGTGGGCGTGGTCGGTGCCGGCATGATGGGTGCGGGCATTGCCTATGTCACCGCCAAGGCGGGGTTGCCCGTCGTGCTACTCGACACCACGCAAGAAGCTGCCGAACGCGGTAAAGACTATTCACGCAAGCTCGTCGAGAAACAGGTACAGCGCGGCCGCCTGCATGCCGAGCAGGCCGAAGCGCTGCTCGCCCGCATTAAACCGACCACCTCATACGCGGACCTCGACGGCGCGGGCCTCATTGTCGAGGCCGTATTCGAGCAGCGCGAGATCAAGGCCGACGTCACGCGCATGGCCGAGGCCGTGATCTCGCCGGACGCCATCTTCGCGTCCAACACATCGACGCTGCCGATTACGGGGCTGGCGGAGGCGAGCCAGCGGCCGGGCAACTTCATCGGGCTGCATTTCTTCTCGCCGGTCGACAAGATGCCGCTGGTGGAGGTGATCGTCGCAAGGCAGACCACGCGGGCCACGCTGGCGCAGGCGCTCGATTACGTGAAGGCCATCGGCATGACGCCCATCGTCGTCAATGACAGCCGAGGGTTCTATACGAGCCGCGTGTTCTCGACCTACGTGCTCGAAGGCCTGGCGATGCTCGCCGAAGGCGTGGCACCCGCATTGATCGAGAATGCCGGGCTGCAGGCCGGCATGCCGGTCGGGCCGCTCGCGCTGATCGACGAAGTCTCGAGCGAACTGATCCACAAGGTCAACCAGCAAACCCGCACCGACCTGGGTGTCGCCTACATCGAGCGCCCAGGCGAAGCCGTGGCCGAGCGCATGGTGGCCCTGGGCCGCATCGGCCGCAAGGCGGGAAAAGGTTTTTACGACTATCCGGAGAACGGCAAGAAGGCGCTATGGCCCGGGTTGGCGACCGAATACCCCAAGGCCGCCACGCAGCCCGACGTCCTGACGCTGGTCGATCGCCTCATCACCGTGCAGGCCGTGGAAACCGCACGCTGCCTGGATGAAGGCGTGGTGACCGACCCGCGCGATGCCGATGTGGGTGCGCTGCTCGGTTGGGGATTCCCTGCATTCCGGGGTGGGCCGGTGTCGCACATCCATCGCGTGGGGGTGGGCGCCTTTGTCCAGCTGTGCGACCGGCTGGCTGCAGAGCACGGCCGCCGCTTCGCGCCGCCCGCCCTGCTGCGTGACATGGCAGACAAAGGCACCGCGTTTTACGAACGCTGACCTCTCCCGCGCCGCGCAAACCCAGATCGCGCGGCGCCTCACTCGGCAAGCGTTGCGCCCAAGCACCAACCCGGGTGCCGCCCGGGGTTGCCCACCCATAAGCAAACGATTGCGCATCCATGCGCCCGTCTGACCGTTCGGCTTAAGACACATGTGCTTCGCTCCGATATAGAGTGGAAGGCACATAAAATTGCCGACGTCAGGCACGCTGCGCGCGTGCCCGAGACAACTGGACACGCAAACGCTGGAGTGGGGATGCCCGCAGAGCAATCGAAGGCTTCTTCTGATGGCACGACCGGTAACACGCCCGGGCAAAGATGGGGGCAGAGGCTGCTGTCGCCGCTGAATGTTGGTGCGGCGGTGGTCTTGCTGTTCATCTGGACGTTCACATTCCATCAGCTCACCCTGGAGCACGACAGGCTGATCCGCGATGCGCAGGCGCGCACGCAGGTTGAAGCACGGGCATTTGGTGAGTACTCACTCGGCAGCGTGCGGCGCGTGTCGGAGTTCCTGCTCGATCTGCGCGCGAGCTGGCTGTCGGGTCGCGACGTGTTCGAGCACGTCATCCACGAGCGGCAGGAAGCCGTGCGCGATCTGACCTTCCAGGTGGCCGTGATCGACGAGAACGGCATGCTGGTCTACTCCAGCATCGGCCCCACGACAGAACGCCTCGACCTGAGCCAGCGCGAGCACTTTCGCGTGCACAAGGAATCCGGCGGACGCGACGTGCTGTTCATCAGCGACCCGGTGCAGGGCAAGGTCTCGAAAAAGTGGTCGATCCAGTTCACACGCCCGATCCTCAGGGCTGGGCAGTTTGCCGGTGTCGTGGTGGTGTCGGTCAGCCCGGAACAGTTCGCCAGCTTTGCCAATACGCTTGCGATTGGCAAGGACGGGGCTGCCACGATCATCCGCGAGTCAGGGCAGGTCCTGGCACGCGTGCCCAATCCGACCGCGGGTATCGAAAAGCCGCCGCGCGCCCGGCAGTTCAACAAGCCGGGTGCGCTGGGAACAGGCAACTACCGCGTGGTGTCGGGCACCGACGGCGTGGAGCGCATCATCGGCTATCACCATGTGCCGGAGATCGGGCTGTACTTCCTGGTGGGCGAGTCGGTGGCCTCGGTGCTCGCGCCTTACGACGGCTATCGGCGCACTTCGCTGGTGGAGGCAGCCGGCTCCACCCTGCTGCTCGCGCTGCTGTATTTCACGCTGCGCCACCAAGGTGCCGAGCGCAAGCGGCACATCGAAGAGATGCGCCTGGCCTCCATGGTCTATGCATCGAGCAGCGAAGCGATGATGGTGATGACGCTCGACGGCCGCGTGATCGACGTGAACCCGGCGTTTACCGTCACCACGGGCTATTCGGCGCAGGAGTTCAAGGGCCAGTCCAGCGACACCATCCGTTCCGAATGCAACGAGCGGGCCGTGATCGAAGCCATGCGCGAGGGCGTTGCAACCAAGGGGTCGTGGAGCGGCGAATACCTGATCCGCCGCAAGGACGGCAGCGAGTTCCCCGCCCTGCTCACGATCGACACCTTTGCCGACAGCACGCTGGGTGAGCCGCGCCGGGTTGCGCTCATCCACGACATGACGGAGAAGAAGCGCGCCGAAGAGGTCATCTGGCGGCAGGCCAACTTCGATGCGCTCACCGATCTGCCCAACCGGCATATGTTCTACAACCGCCTGCGCCAGGAGATTGCGCGGGCGCGTCAGACGTCCACACAATTGGCGTTGCTGTTCATCGATCTGGACCGTTTCAAGGAAGTGAACGACACGCTCGGCCATGACCAGGGCGACGTTCTGCTCAAGGAGATTGCCCGGCGCATCTCGGCCATCGTGCGCGGCACCGATACGGTCGCGCGGCTGGCGGGCGACGAGTTCACCATCATCCTGCCGGACCTGTCCGATGACGGGGCGGTCACGCCCATCATTCGCAGCCTGCTTGCGCGCATTGCCGCACCGCTGCCGCTTGGCCAGGAAAGCGTGGAAGTGTCGGCCAGCATCGGGGTGGCGCTGTACCCGCGCGACGCCGACACCGCGGAATCGCTGCTCGTGCGCGCCGACCAAGCCATGTTTGCGGCCAAGAGCGCGGGGCGCAATCAATGGGCCGTCTTTACCCCGGCCTTGCAGCGTGCCGAACAGGAACGCCTGCGCGTGACCAGCGACTTGCGCGTGGCGCTCGCGCACGGGCAGCTTGCGGTGCACTACCAGCCCATCGTCGATCTGCTCACGGGCAAGGTCCACAAGGCAGAGGCGCTGATCCGCTGGACCCACCCCGTGCGAGGCGAGATCGATCCGGGAGATTTCATTCCGGTGGCCGAGGACACCGGGCTGATCGTCGAGATCGGCAAATGGGTGCTGAACAAGGCGCTGGACCAGCTCACGCACTGGCAGGCCACGCTCGACACCACGATGCAGGTGTCGGTGAACAAGTCGCCGCTGGAGTTCCGCGCGCACCAGTCGGGCACCGAATCGTGGCCCAAGGTGGTGGAGCGCCGGGGGCTCCCGCCGCACAGTCTGGTCGTTGAAATAACCGAAGGCTCGTTGATGGCAGACAGCGCGGAGGTGATCGAGCACCTGCACGAATTCCGGCGCGCGGGTGTGGACATCGCACTCGACGATTTCGGCACGGGGTATTCGTCGCTCTCGTACCTGAAGCGCTTTGATATCGACTACATCAAGATCGACCAGTCGTTCGTGCGCAGCCTCGCGCACGACCCAAAAGACATCGCACTGTGCAGCGCCATCGTGAGCATGGCGCACGCGCTGCGCATCAAGGTCATTGCCGAAGGGATTGAGACCGAGGAGCAGAAGGCGATCCTGGTGGCGGCAGGCTGTGACTACGGCCAGGGCCACCTCTTCTGCCCGCCGGTGCCGCCCGCCGCGTTTGAAGCCTTTGTGGCCAAAAGCCAGCTTGCCGAAACCTAGGTACCACGGCGCGCGCCGCTTCGATCATTCGGCCCGCATGGCTTGCAGCCCCTAGACGCCCCGGGCCGCATGTGAACCCGCGCCGACCACCGTGCGGTTCTTGCCTTCGTGCTTGGCCTGATACAGCGCAAGGTCGGCGGCTTCGATCAGCGTGGTGGTCGGCACGTCGTGCACCGGATTCACCAGCGCGCCGCCGATGCTGACCGTTACGTAGTCGCCGGTGGACGAATGCAGGTGCGGCACCCGCAGGGTCTCGATCGCACCGCGGATCTTCTCTGCCAGCAGCTTCAACCCCTCGGCACTATTGCCGGGGAGCACGACGGCAAACTCCTCTCCGCCAAAACGCGCTGCCAGATCACCGGGGCGGCCCAGGCACGCTTCCACCGTGCTGCCGATACGCTTGAGCACCTCGTCCCCGGCCACATGGCCGTAGGTATCGTTGTAGAGCTTGAAGTTGTCGACATCGATCATCAGGAACGACAGCGTCGTGCCCTCGCGTGCGCCGCGCCGCCATTCCGCGCTCAGGTATTCGTCGAGATAGCGGCGGTTGGCCAGCCCCGTCAGGCCATCGGAGTTGGTCAGGCGGCGCAGTTCCAGATTGGCTTCGAGCAACTGCTGCTGCGACTGGCGCAGCGCGCGGTACGCCTCGTCACGCTGCAGCAGGTTGACGTACGAGCGCGAGTGGTAACGGATGCGCGCCAGCAATTCGATGCGGTCGGGCAATTTGACAAGGTAATCGTTGGCGCCCGCTGCAAAGGCAGCGCTCTTGATGACCGGCTCCTCCTTGGTCGACAGCACGATGATCGGCACGTCGCGCAGCACCGGGTTGGCGCGATAGTCGCGCACCAGCGTCAGACCGTCGGTGCCCGGCATCACCAGGTCCTGCAGGATGACCGTGGGGCGCGTCTGGATGGCGGCGATCATCGCCTCGTCGGAGCGCGCGCAGTAGTGGAAATCAATACGATCTTCACTGCTCAGCGCCTGACGGATGGCCTCGGCCACGATGGCCTGATCGTCCACCAGCAGCACCATCACCGGTACATCGGCAGCTGCCGGCGTACGCAACAGCGCGCGTGCGGCCTCCAATGCGGCTTCCGCTGCAGGCATGGGCTTATTCTGGTCAGCTCCATCCGGATGATCCGGAATCTCGGGTGGTTGGTTGGTCATGTGATGCTCCCCGTTTCTGGTTATGTGTGTCATGGCGATGGCTCGTGCGTGCTTCAGGCGCGCACGAGCGCGATGAGTTCGTCGGCGATGCGGTCAAGCGGCAGGATGGCGCGCGCCGCATCCAGCGCAGCCGCAGCCTTGGGCATGCCATACACCGCGCTGGTGGCGGCGTCCTGCGCGATGGTGTGGTAACCCTTGGCGCGCATTGCCTTCAAGCCGATGGCGCCGTCCCGGCCCATGCCCGTAAGCAGTACACCGATGGCGCTGCCCCGCCAGTGCTCGACCACGCTGTGGAAGAACACGTCGACCGACGGCCGATAGGGCGTGCTGGCCGGCTCACGCGTGTAGCCGAAGGTACCGCCGGGCAGCACATGCATGTGGTCATTGGTGGCCGCGAGCAGCACCTCGCCTGCATGCGGGCGATCGCCTTCCACGGCCACGCGCACCTTCAGGGCGGTCTGGCCGTTCAGCCATTCGGCCATCCCGGCTGCGAAGGCCTGGTCAACGTGCTGAACCACCGCAATGCCCGCGGCAAACTCCGCTGGCAGTTTGCCGAGCACGGCAGCCAGCGCGGTGGGCCCTCCGGCAGAGGCGCCGATGGCCACCAAAGGCACCGCGCCGTCACGCGCGGGGGTGCCCACACACGGCCTCGGCGCCACGGGTTTATCCAGGAGGCGGCCGATCTGGTCGATCTTGGTGAGCAACGGGTGGTTGGCCTCGGCATCCGCGCCGCCGCCAAGCGTGGGCGTATCCACGGCGTCCAGCGCGCCGGCGCCCATCGCCTCGTACACGCGCCACGCGTTGGCACCCACGCTGCTGGTCACCACCAGGATCGCGCACGGGTTGCGCGACGCCATGATCCGACGGGTGGCTTCCACGCCATCAAAGCGGGGCATGATCAGATCCATCAGCACCACGTCGGGCGGCTGCGCGGCACAAAATTCAACGGCCTGCGCCCCATCGGTCGCCACCCACAGCACGCGGTGCTCGGGCCGGCGTGCGATCGTGCGGCGCATGGCTTCAACGGCCAGCGGCATATCGTTGACGATACCGATATTCATGTCCGCGCTTCTCCAATCAGGTCGCGCACTGCGTCGAGCAGCGCTTCATCGTGGAAACTGCCTTTGGCCAGGTAATAATCCGCGCCGGCATCCAGGCCGCGGCGGCGGTCTTCCTCGCGGTCCTTGTAGGACACCACCATCACGGGCAGCGCCTTGAGCGCGGCGTCGCGCTTGATGAGCGTGACCAATTCGATGCCATCCATGCGCGGCATGTCGATGTCGGTAACGACAAGGTCGAAGTCTGCGCCGCGCAAGGCGTTCCAACCGTCCATGCCGTCTACGGCCACGGTGACGGCGTAGCCGCGTTTTTCCAACAGCTTGCGTTCCAGCTCGCGCACCGTGAGCGAATCGTCCACCACCAGCACATGCTTGCGCTGCTGCACGGTCACGCCCTGCCCGCGCTGGACCTTATCGAGCTGGCCGCCGCGCACGAGCTTGTCGACTGAACGCAGCAGGTCGTCAACATCGACGATCAGCACCGCATCGCCGTTTTCCATCAGCGCACCGGCGGCAATATCACGCACCTTGCCAAGCCGAGCATCCAGTGGCTGGACCACCAGCATGCGCTCACCCAGGAAGCGGTCGACAGCAATGCCGTATGTCTCAGCGCCCTCGCCAATCACGACCACCGGCACGCTCTCGCGCGCTTCGCCCGGGGGTTGCGTACCGAGCAACTGGTGCGCCGTCACCAATCCTGTCGGGCGGCCCTCGAATCGGAAATGCTGCTGGCCTTCGAGCATGTCGATCTCGGTGCGGGCCAGCTCAAGCGTGCGCCGCACGTAGGCCAGCGGAAACGCATACGCCTCGCCGCCCACGTCCACCAGCAGGCTGCGGATGACGGACAGCGTGAGCGGCAACTGCAGCATGAAGCGCGTGCCGCGCCCCGGCTCGTTGTGGATGCGGACGGTGCCGCGCACCGCCTTGACCATCTCGTGCACGGCATCGAGCCCGACACCACGTCCGGACACATCCGTGACCTGCTCGCGCATCGAGAAACCCGGCAGCAGCAGGAAGTCGAGCAACTCGTGATCCGACAGGCGGCTGGCGGTGTCGGCATCGGACAGCCCGCGCCGCACCACTGCTGCGCGCACCGCCTCCAGGTCGATACCGGCACCATCATCGGCCACGGTAATCAGCAGTTTGCCGGCGCTGTGGCGCGCTTCCAGCGTGATGCCGGCTTCCGCTGGCTTGCCTTGTGCCTCGCGGGTTGCGGGCGTTTCCACGCCATGGTCGACGGCATTGCGCAGGAGGTGGCCAAGCGGTGCGTCAAGCATGTCGAGAATGTCTCGATCGACCTGCGTGGCCTCACCGACGATGGTCAAGCGCACCTGCTTGCCCAGTGAGCGCGCCAGGTCGCGCACCACGCGCGGATAGGCATGCGTCGCGTCGCCGAACGGCCGCATGCGGCATTGCAATGCCTCGTCGTACAGCTGCTGAGCAAGGTGTGTGCTGCGACGATCGAAGCGGTCGAGATCGTCGATGTGCTCGCCCAGCGTCTGCTGCATGTGGCTGAGCATCTGGCGCACGTCGTTCAGCGCAGCGTGCATGTCGGCGTCAGCATGCCGGTCGAGCCGCTCGACCAGCGTTTCGTAAAGCGTGTCGAGCGCCAGCGCTGCCGCACGGTGCGTGCGTTTGACGCGCAACATCGATTCGCCAAACGGCTTGAGCCAACGAGACTCCACCAGCGATTCACCCGACAGGCTCAGCAGACGGTCAAGGTTGTCGGCGCGCACGCGCAGCATGCGATGCGGATCGCTTGTGCTGCCGATGGGCGCACGTTGCGGTGCGGGTGCAGCGGGCTCGGGCGGCGGCACCGCAGGCGCGGAGAGCGCCGCCACCTCGGCATTGAGCAGCGCCATCGCGGCCTGCAGCGTGGCGTCTTCGGTGGCGGGCTCCGGTTCGGCAAACGTTGTAGCTGCGCGTGCGACGGCGGCGCCCTCCGGCGCGGAAAACGCAGCCAGAACGGCATCGACCTCCGCTCGCGGCACCTGCCCGCCCGTAGCAGGCAGGCCCACACGCAGCAGCAGATCGGTGCCACGCAGCAGCACGTCGATATGCGCAGCGCTTAGTACCAGCGTGCCGTTCTGCGCTGCCACGAACCACTCTTCCATGCGGTGTGCAACGTCTACACCGTCCTGCAGGCCGACGATGCGCGCCGCGCCCTTGAGCGAATGTGCCGCACGCATGCAGGCTTCGAGCGCGGCGGCATCGGCGGGCGTACGCTCCAGCGTCAGCAGTCCGGTGGACAGCACACGTGTCTGCGTCTGCGCTTCTTCATGGAACAGCGCGAGCAACGATTGGCGGCCCAGATCGTCATCCATGCTCATCGCAGGCTCCGGGCAATCGAGTCGAACACGCGGTCGGTATCAAGCAAGCCAATGGTGGCATCGCGCCACGCCAGTACGCCGCGTGCGTGGGCCGTGGTCGCGTGCGTGAGGGTGGACGGCACCGGCAGCAGCGCGGTGGCCGGAAAGCGCAGCACGCCTTCCACTTCATCCACCGGGAAGACGGCCGGTTCATCGCGGTGCGCAGCCACCAAGAGCCGCGCATAACCATTGCGCCCGGCATGCTTGCTGCCCGCTTGATCCAGCCCCAGCAGCTCACCCAGCGACACCGCCACCGTCAGTGCCCCGCGAATGTTGACCAGCCCCAGCACCACCCGGTTGCGCCGATGCGGCAACGTGTGGATCGCGCGCGGCGTATCGATCTGCCGCAGTGCGGTGGCCGGCAGCGCGAGCCATTCATCGGCGATACGGAATACGAGTACGGCCAACTCCGCGCCTGCCTGCTCCAGCGTACGCAGCGGCGCGGCCGTGCGATGCGCCAGCGCCGCGGCTTCCAGGTCGGCATCGCTCAGCGCGCGATCCAGCAGAGCGGCGGCCCCCTCTTCAAAGATGGGGCAGTTCAGGCAGCGCGCGTACTCAGGCAGGCGCGGGCAGGATTGATCGCCACGCGTGCCGATGCGGTTCCAGCAGTCATCTACGAGCGTGGTAACGCCCGCGTGGTCATGGACGGCGTGCGCCATGTTTTCCTCGTGAGTGCTCCGGGGCTCCGGAGAGTGCAGATGGGGTCTTGTCCTGGCGCGCCAGGGCGCGTTCCGCACGCAGCATGAGCTGGCGTGCGCCCACCGTATCGCCGGCAACGTCGAGCAGCGCGGCCAGGTGGGTCAGCGCCTCGTAATGCGCGGGTTCCAGGTACAGCGCCTTGCGGTAGAAATCCCCTGCATCCGCCTGGCGCCCGCGCGCATCGGCAATCAGGCCGAGCAGGTAGAACGTATCGGCCTCGGGGGCACGCAGGTTGGCGATCTCCAGCGCCACACGTTCGGCTTCATCAAGATTGCCGGCGTCGGCCAGCCGCCGTGCGTCGGCCACGGTGGGCGGCTCGCGCAGCACAGCCTCAATCTCTGGAATGGCGGGCAGTAACGGGCGTGCGGCGAGGCTCGGCGCCGGGTTCGGTCTGGGTGGCGCAGACACGCGCGCCGCCACGGGACGCACCGGTACGGATGGCAATGCCACGCCGGGCAATCCCACCACCGGAACCGCATGTTCGGGCGGCAGTGGCAAGCGAAACGGCAACGGCGTCCGCACGCCAGTTTCACCGGCTGCCATGCGTTGAAACGCAAACGCCAGCGGAATGCGCGCAGAGCTCATCGCATGACGCATCATCAGGCCCGTTTCCGCCGGGCCGACGAAGATCATGCCGTCTTCCGCCAGTTGTGAATCGAGCCGGCGAATCGCCTGATCCTGCGCATCGCGGTGAAAGTAGATCAGCACGTTGCGGCAGAAGATGAAGTCGTAGCGCGTGTCATCGGCCGGTGCGTCCGACAGGTTGGCTTGTGCAAAACGCACCAGCCCGCGCACGGTATCGCTCAACTGCCAGCCGCCGGCGGCTTCAGTGAAATGCCGGTCGCGAAAGGTCAGCGGATGGCCTCGGAATGCATTGCGCCCGTACACCCCACGCCGTGCCTGTTCAATGGCGCGCACGCTGATGTCGATCGCCTCAATGGTGAAGCGTGCGGGGTCGATGCCTGCATCGAGCAGCGCCATCGCTGCAGAGTACGGCTCTTCCCCCGTCGAGCACGGCGCACTCAGGATGCGCAGTACGCGCATCGGCTCGCGCGCAAGTTTTTCGCCCACCACGCGGGCAAGCGTGACAAAGGCCTCGCGGTCTCGGAAGAACCACGTCTCGGGCACCACCAGCGCTTCGATCAGGGCCTGCCGTTCTTCGGGCACAGTGTTCAGGCGCAGCCAGTACGCGTCCAGCGCCGCTGCGTCCACGGTGTTCGGCATGCCGCGCGTGGCCAGCATTGCGCGCGTGCGGTCCAGCACCGCGCGCTCCAGCGTGTTCGCACCGAGCGACGGCGCGTCAATGCCCGTCTCGTGCGAAAGCCAGGCTTCAAAGCGGGGATCAACGGCCACCATGATGCTCAGCCAACGGCTGCCGGAAACAGCAACGCACGCACGTGCGCGTCGAGCATCGCCTCGATATCGACCCGCTGCACCAGGCCGTCGTCCAGGCTTGCCACGGGACCGAGCCAGCGCGCATTGGGCGTGGCGACACCGCTGTCGGCAAAGTGCACTTCGTCGATACGTCGCGTGTGCGTTGCGTGCTCAAGCATCAGGCCCAGCAGCGGCGCCTCGTCGCCACGGATGCCGGATTCATAGCGCACGAGCACCAGCCGCGTGGAGCGCAATGGCCGCGCGGGGCGGCCCAAGGCAAGCTGAGGCACGTCGATCACCGGCACGGGCGCGCCATGCCGTTCGATCACGCCCGCCACCCAATCTGGCGCACCCGGAATCGACTTGGTGGCCGCCAAGGGCAGCACTTCGGCAATCTGCGCCACGTTGAGCGCATAGCGGTCGCCATCGAGCTGGAACAGGAGATAAAGCATGGCGATTCTCGCTACAGCAAAAACACCTCAATGCGGATGCGTTTCGGATCAGGCTTCGATCTTGAAACGCGACACGCCGGTACGAAGCTGGTTGGCCACCAGCGTCAGGTCATCAATCGCCTGCGACGATTGGCGCAGCGACTCCGCCGTCTGCTGCGCGGCTTCGGACAACTGCGACAGCGCCTGCGTAATCTGCTCGGCGCCAGTGGCCTGCGTCTGCATGCCTTCGTTCACCATCTGGAAGCGCGGCGCGAGCGTCTGCACTTCGGTAATGATCTGCGAGAGCTGTGTGCCGACCTGCTGCACATCACGCATGCCGCGCCGCACCTCTTCCGAGAACTTGTCCATACCCATCACGCCGGCCGACACGGCCGACTGGATTTCCTTGACCGTCTGCTCGATGTCGTAGGTGGCAACTGCTGTCTGGTCGGCCAGTCGGCGGATTTCCGTGGCCACCACCGCAAAGCCGCGGCCGTATTCGCCGGCCTTCTCCGCCTCGATGGCCGCGTTCAACGACAGCAGGTTCGTCTGGTCGGCCACCTTGGTGATGGTCGAGACCACCTGGTTGATGTTGGTCGCCTTTTCATTGAGGATCGCCAGCTTGGCGTTGACCGAACCTGCAGCTTCCATCACGCCGCGCATGGTGTCTTCCATGCGCGTGAGGCCGCTCTGGCTGGCGCCGGCCAGCGTGGCGGATTGCTCGGCCACGCTCGATACCTCGTTCATCGTGCGCAGCAGGTCACGCGAGGTGGCAAAGATCTCGCGCGACGTGGCGCCGATCTCGGTGGTGGTGGCGGCAGTCTCGGCGGCTGTGGCCTGCTGCTCCTTGGACGTGGCGGCAATCTCGGCCACGGACGTCGTCACCTGCAGGGAAGATTTCTGGGCCTGCGACACCAGGCTCGCCAGCTCTTCGGCCATGCGGTTGAAGCCTTCTTCCAGTGTGCCGAATTCATCGTTGCGGCGCAGATCGAGCCGGCCAGACAGGTTACCGGTGCGCATGTCATCGTGCGCATCCACCACACGGGCCATCGGCACCGTAATCGCCTTGAACAGCGCATAGCCCAACACCAGCGCGGCGAGCAACACCACGCCAAGCGCCACGGCCAGCGTCACCTCGGTGCTCTGTACGGAGCTGCGAATCTGCTGCGCCGATTGGTCGGCCGCCGCACGGTTGTCCGTCACAAGCTGCTCGGCAACCTTCACGGCCTCTTCCCAGGCAGGAATGGCACGTTGCGCCACAACCTGTGCAGCTGGCCTGGATTTGGCGGCCTGTTGCACAGCGTCGTTGAACATGGCCAGGTATTTGTCGATGGCGGCGCGATACACGCCAAACCGCTGGCGGTCATCCTCGCGGAAGATGGTGGCCTCGTAGGCGGTCGCGTATTGATCCAGCTCCCGCACGCTTTTGGCCGCACGGTCCAGGTCGCGCCGCACGGCATCTGCATCGGTATCGACAAACAATGCACGTTCGAGCATCGCCTGGCTGTTGCGCGTGGCCGCGCGCAGCGATGTCGACAAATACAAACCCGGTACCGAGTCGCGCTCCAGGCTCATCGCCTCTTCGTCAATCGCGCGAAGCCGCGTGTACGACACCGCCGCCATGATGACCATCAAAACGAACAGCGCACCGAAGCTCAAGACGATGCGGTTGCCGAGTGAGAAGCGGCCGCCGCGAAGCATGCCTGACAGGGTTGCGTTGCTGATGCGGGGCGTCGCAGAGACCATGTTTGAAACCTAGAAGAAACCGACAAGAAAGCCGTGGCGAAAAAGACGTGACAGCGGCACGGAGCGCGCCACACAGGACTGTTTGGAATGGTAAAGGAACGTATCGGTCACCGGAACCGAAACCTTTGTGATTCCGCGTCAATACAAGGGGAAGCCCGTGCCGGGACAAGATTGACGCACCGCCCCATTGAGCACAGGCGCGCACATGGGCGGTGTCTGCGCGGTGGTCTCAACCGCCCCGCAGGGCCTGCGCAAACGCTTGCACCACGTCGGCAGAGGCGTCGGTGATGGCCCAGTAGCCCATGCCGGCAGTGCGCCAGATCATCAACTGGTAGCCGCGTTCGGTGCGCAGCGTGGGCTCGGTGTCGCTGCCGGCCTCGGGGCGTACATACAGGTCGACGGGATGCTTCGCGGAGCGGTAGACCAGCACCGCCACCGGACGCCCGTCGATGTAGTCCAACCGGCCGCCGATCAGCGGGAAACCCCGAGCGGCGAGGTCGACGACCGGCGGCGCATAGTCAATACGGCCGTTGAACCACGGCTTGACCGTGTGGCGATCGGACGACAGTACATCGGTCTCCCGCGCCCCCAGGAGCGCCCGCACATGGCTGGCGGTGATGTCGTGCGCTGTGAGCGCCGCCGCATCGGGCCGGCCAACCAGCACGCCCACACCAAGTGCTACCGCTGCGAGCGCGCCTGCGCCCAGTCCCAAGCCGAGCCCGCGAGATGGCGTGACCAACCAGTTGGCCATGCGCTGCCATGGTGATTCCATGCGGCGCGGCGCGCGCGCGCGAGTCGATTCGGCCTGCACGCCAGCCTCCGCTCGCACGGCCTGCAATACACGCTGGCTCAAACCTGCGGGCGCCTTCGTGTACAACGCCGGCGCGCGCAGCCCCTGGCGCAGTGCACGCACCACGCCATCGTGACGCGCGGCGATGTCGGTGCAAGCGGCGCATGTGGCCAGATGCGCCTCGATGCGCAGGCTGTCGGCCGCACCGAGTTCGCCATCGGCGCGGGCAGCCAGCAGCGCGCGGATGTCGTCACAGTTCATGGCGGAACTCCTTGGTGCTGTTTCCCAGGCCGCCCGATGCGCGGATGGGCGTCACATTGGTGCGCAGCGGCGCGTTGTCTTCCGTGAGCAGGCGGGCGAGTTGCTGCCGAGCACGCGCCAGCCGTGACATCACCGTGCCGATGGGCGCGTCGACCACGGCGGCAATGTCGCGGTACGGCAGGTCCTCCAGTTCGCGCAGCACGAGCACCTCGCGATACGGCACCGGCAACTGCGCCAGCGCGGCATGCACGCGGCGCACGTCGTCGATGCGGGCAAGCAGCGCGGCCGGGTCGACGCCGTAGCTGGTGCTGTCGTCGTTGCTCTGGCAGGCGGCCGCGTCGTCATCCCACGGCTGGGCCGGGGCCTGTTTGCGGCGGGCACATTCCGAGAACCACGTGTTGCGCACGATGGCCAGCAGCCACGGGCGGCCATCGCCGCCGCGAAACCCGCCAAACAGCCGGAATGCGCGCAGGCAGGCTTCCTGGACGATGTCGTCGGCGTCTTGCGCGTCGCCCGAGAGCCAGCGCGCCAGGTTGTAGGCGGCATCGACATGCGGCAACACCGCCTGCGCAAAGCGCTGGGCGTCGGTGGGCAGATCGAGCGTGGGGTCTGGCAGGTCGGGCATGGCGGCCTGGGGGACGTTGACCTTCGTATACCGAGGTGCAATCCAGTTTATTCCCGCACCGAAGAAATTTTGTGAAAAGGCCAATCTTGTGGAATACGTGGGCACCCCTGCCGGTATGACAGACAGGACCGGCGCTTCCGTCATTGCCCTCGCGCTGGACTGCTACCCAACTCAGTCATCTATTGCAGGGGACACCCATGAGCAAGCAACCCGGACGACGCCAGTTCATGCAACTGGCCGCGGTCGGCGGTCTGGTGTACGCATCGGGCCTGCCCGGCTGGCAGGCGATGGCGGCCACCACGCGCGCCGCCGGCACCAAGCAGGACGATTTCTATTTCGTGCAGTTATCCGACACCCACTGGGGCTTCAAGGGCGCGCCCAATCCGGATTCGCAAGGCACGCTGCCCAAGGCGATTGCGGCGGTGAATGCGCTGTCGCCGGCGCCAGATTTCGTCATCTTCACGGGCGACCTCAGCCACATCAGCGACGACCCCGCCGAGCGCCGCAAACGCCTGGCCGAGTTTCGCGACATTGCCGCGCAGATCAAGGTGCCGGTGGTGCACTACATGCCGGGCGAGCACGATGCCTCGCTCGACAACGGCGAGGCCTATATCGAACTCTTCGGCCGCACGCACTATTCGTTCGATCACAAGGGCGTGCACTTCATCGCCATCGACAACGTGTCGGACCCGTCCGCGCGCGTGGGCGAGGCACAGCTCGCGTGGCTGGCGGCCGATGTGCATTCCGTGCCTGAGCACACACCCATCGTCGTGTTCACGCACCGGCCGCTGTTCGATCTGTACCCGCAATGGGACTGGGCCACACGCGACGGCCAGCAGGTCATCGACTTGCTGATGCCGCACCCCAACGTGACGGTGTTCTACGGCCACATCCACCAGGAGCATCACCACATGACTGGGCACATTGCGCACCACTCGGCGCGCTCGCTGATGTTCCCGCTGCCTGCACCGCCCGCCCCGGGCTCGCAGGCCAAACGGAACCCGATCCCGTGGGATGCCGCCGCGCCGTATCGCGGCCTCGGCTGGCGCAGCATCACCGAGCACGGCAAGCAGGACGCCGCCACCTGGGCGCTCGCCGAACAGCCAATCCAGGCGAACAGCAAAGCCAACACCATCACCAAGACGCCGGAGACCACCTGACATGCGCCCTCTCATTGCACACAACCCCAAGCGCCGGCTGGCGCTGCGCCAGTTCACCGTGCTCGCAGCGGGTGCGGCGCTCGCCTGTGTTGCGCACGGCGAGGGCCCGACGGTCATCCGCGTACACGCGCGCAAGTTCACGTTCACGCCAGACAAGATCACGCTCAAGCGCGGTGTGCCGGTGGTCTTCGAACTGACCGGGCAGGACATCCTGATGGGTTTTTCGATTCCGGATTTCAACGTACGGGCCGACGTGGTGCCGGGTCAAACCGTGCGGCTGGCGCTCACGCCCGACAAGACCGGCACGTTTGATTTCCTGTGCGACATCTTCTGCGGCTCGGGCCACGAGACGATGAATGGAACGTTGACCGTCACCTGAAGCGCATCACGCGACACTCAACGCAAAACGCCCCGAACAGGTCGGGGCGTTTTCATCTGCGAGCGCTGTTTCAGGCCAGCGCGCCTGGCGCCGCCAGGGTCAGCAACAGTTCGTCGAGGCGCTCCAGGGTGGAGGTCATGCCCTCCTTCATACCCATGTCGATGACCTTCTGCACATCCTCCGGCGAGTTGTACAGCACCACAGTGGTCACAAGGGTGCGTGCGTTCGCATCGGTAAAGGTGACATCCCAGCGTGCGCGGGGCAGATCCGGATTCACCGCGCCGGTTTCATCAGAAAAGGCGTCAAGAACCGCATAGCCGTCGATCGGGTTGATCTTCTGATAGTCCTGACGGCTCCAGAACGACTGTCCATCAGGGGTGATCATGGCGTAGTGCCAGTAGCCGCCCTCCTTGAATTCCATATGCTTGGTCTTGGTGGTCAGCGGCTTGGGCGCAAACCACTGATCGAGCAGTTCGCGCTTCGTATGGCAATCCCACACAAGCTGGCGCTTCGCCGCGAACTCTCGCCTCACCGTGAGGCTGCTCTTTTGCATGTCGACCACGAAATCAAACCGAAGATCAGCCTTCATTGCCTTCTCCTTGGAGTTTCTCTAAGAGGTTGTCCAGATTGCCGTACCTGCTTGCCCAGATCGCGTGCTGTTGCTCAAACCAGCGCTCGGCGGCAGCCAGCTTCTTGCGCTCGAGCATGCACGTCCGGATTCGTCCGCTCTTTTCCGAGCGGACCAGCCCGACGCCTTCCAGCACCCGCATGTGCTTCATGAACGACGGCAGCGCCATGTCGAATGGCCCCGCCAGTTCACTGACCGTCGCGGGCCCTTCGCCGAGCCGTTGAATAACCGCCCTGCGCGTTGGGTCCGAAAGCGCGTGAAATACCGCGTCTAGCGCAATTCCATTGTTATCCATTTGGCTAACTATATACGTGAGAATGCTTTGATGCAACAGGGCTCGAGAGCGCGTTGTGACGTGGGTGGCCCGTCAGCATGAACACACTCCCATGCTAGGATGACCTTCCCCCCCGGCAGCCGCCACACCGCACATGACCACCATCTACGCGACCCTCGGCGTGCAGCCGAACGCGACCCTGGACGAAATCAAGCGCGCTTACCGCCGCGCCGCAATGAAGTGGCACCCAGACCGCAACCCCGGCCGCGAAGCCGAGGCCTATGCGGCGTTCCAGGAAATTCGCGAAGCCTACGCGATCCTCTCCGATGCTGAACAGCGCCGGGTCTACGACGAGGTATTCGCGCAGGAAATGCAGCGCTGGCAAGCCGAGCAAGAGGCACAGGAAGCACAGGAGCGGGAAGCGCAACGCGAGCGCGAACGCCTTGCGCAGGCGCATTACGAAAAGATGGTCGCCATCGCCATGCGCTTTGCCGACGCAGGCCACAATCGCGACGTCCTTTTCGGCGTGCTGCTTGGCCGGGACTGCGATGCAGAACTTGCCGCGCGCATTGCCGACAGCGTGTGGGCTTTGCAGGAAGCACGACGCGACACCGCGGCCACCACAGACACGCCCGACAGCGAAGCGACGCCCCAACCCGATGAGGCGACTTCGCCCCAGCGGCACGCGACCGCGTTCGAGTCGTTCTGGCAAGGGTTGTTTGGTCTGCGGCAATAGTTGCAGATGCCAGACGCCGCGTAGAGAAAGCAATCGAATGCGCGGGCACCGCTCACTTGCAAATGGTGGCGGCGATCAAGCATGTCGGGCACTCGACGGCCCCGGCCATATCGTTGAGAATCCGGGCGATATTTCGGCTGCTATTGCGTGCCGTTGGCATGTGGAGAATCAATGCGAATCGATGTACAGATCGTCAGGTCGTTGACTGACGGAGAGAGCGGGGGAAACCCCGCGGGGGTTGTGATTGACGCTGATGCGCTCGACGTTGACCAGAAGCGGGAAGTTGCCAGGCAAGTCGGGTTATCAGAAACAGCCTTCGTGTCGAAGTCGGGCATAGCGACGATCAAACTCGAGTTCTTCACGCCAACGCGCCAGATTGCTCACTGCGGACACGCGACGATTGCGACCTTCTCGCTGCTGAGGAAGCTCGGTAGGGTCGCCGATGGAAGTCTGTCAAAAGAGACGATCGATGGCTGCAGGACCGTTCTCGTTGACGGTGACGTTATCTTGATGCAACAGCAGCCTCCCGGGTATCACCCAATCAAGCAGGAATCCGATCTCGCTGCGCGAATTGCAAGATCGATTGGGATGAAGCTGGAGGACATCTATGGCATGGCAGAACCGACCGTGGTCAACACGGGCAACAGCTTTCTTATCGTTGGGTTGCCCGACGAATACTCCGTCGCTGCAATCCGTCCGGATCAGCGGGCGATCGAAGCGATTAGCGAGGAACTCGACCTGATCGGCTATTACCTCTTTTCGACATCAACGCGGACTGCTGATCGTCAAGCAGGAGCGCGCATGTTCGCACCAAGATTCGGGATTCATGAAGAGTCGGCAACCGGCACAGCAGCAGGCCCTTTGGCTTGCTTTCTATACGAGAAAATGGGCGTCAAGCACCGGGTGATGACAATAGAACAAGGACAACTGATGCTGCCGCCATCTCCGAGTGCGATCAAAGTGATTCTCGATATTCAGGAAGGCACGATCGCTGGATTGATGGCCGGAGGGACCGCGACATTGGAGCAGTCTGTGAGGGTAGATGTCTGACTGACGGGGTCGGTGACGGACTGCCCGACATACGCCAATTCTGATTTATAGTTTCGCCCCTGCTCAGACGAAGCAGCCATCGGTACACTCTGCGCCATCGTTTTCCGTGCCATAGAGAAAGCGACCGAGGCTTGGAACCCTCGGACATAACGGGCAAGCGCCGAGCATAGGTGCTTGTCCTCAACCGCTATGGCTTGGCTTCGTCTCCCTCATTGGGCGAGCCAGGCTTGTACGGCTTCGGCCGTGCCGATCGTTATGTCTCGGTGTTCCAAACCTGCCTGTGCTCGCCCACCCCTCCCAAGGGTTGGGCGCGGTTCCGTTCATCACATGAAGAGGAATGCCGTGACCCGCTCGATCTCCCACGCCGCCAGCTCACACGCGGTGTTCAACCGCAACGCTGCCGGCAACGCATGCGCAACAAGCGCGGCCCATACGCCGGAACACCTCCAGCAACAACGCTGACTTCATGGGCGACCCAGGCGCATGAGGTCTGCTGGTGCCGATGTTGCAGCATCGGTGCCGGGGCTTGCCTGGGCTCGCCCACCCTTTGCCCGCTGTGAAGCACGTCACGCATCCACGACTTCGGTCGTAATGCAGGCAACGTCGATACTCGCCGCGGATTGAACGTTCGACCGCAAGGAGGCCGTCGACTCGCCATCAACATGTGAATTCTTGTTGGGTTGATAGAAGTCGGAGACCGCGCAAGCTAGCCTTGCCAGTTCTCCCGCGTTGGCTGCCGGTTGGCTCATTGCCAAGCGCGGATTCCATGACTTCTGTTGGAACGCCGCCCATGGGCAACCGTCTTGCTTTGCTGAATACGCGCACAGTGTCCGTCACGGGCCACGGCCTGCCAGAAATTCTGGGCAAACCGGCGCTGGTGTTCTCCAAGCTCTCCGGCACCGAGCGGCTGTGCGAACTGTTCGAGTACGAAGTCGAACTCAAGACCCCCGACGAACGCAACGTCCTCTACGGCCCTGGCGCCAACCTCGACACCAACGCCCTGCGCGGCCAGGAACTCACTGTCACCATCGCGTTGGACGGCACTGGCGCCGGCACCCGTCAAATCAGCGGGCTCGTCACCGACATCGTCGGTCCCATCCCGGTCCATGGTGGCCGCCAACTCAAATATCGTCTCACGCTGCGCCCCTGGCTTTGGCTTGCCACGCTCAACCGCGACACACGCATCTTTCAGCAGCAGACCGTGGTGGAGATTCTGGATGCGCTGCTGGGTGGCTACATCTTCCCCGTCGAACGCCGGCTCGACATCGCCCGCTACCCCAGGCGCGACTACCAGGTCCAATACAACGAAAGCGACTTCGAGTTCTTCCAGCGCCTGACGCAGGAATGGGGCATCGCCTGGCACATCGAGCACTCGGGCGGCAAACATCGTTTGGTGCTCACCGACGGCAACGGCGCGTTTGGTCCATTCGCCAGCCCCGCCTACCAGACCATCCGCTGGCAGCCGTCTTCCGACCGCATCGACGAAGAACACCTGCACACCTTCGAGCTGCACGACAAAGTCGTCTCGGGCCAATGGGCGGCCACCGACTACGACTTCGTCAAGCCGAGCGCCGACCTCACCGTCCGCGCCGCCGATCCGCTCGATACGGCCCACGCCAATGCCGAAGTGCGCGAATGGCCCGGTGACCACAGCCAGCCTACTACCGGAAACGACCCTTGGAAGGAAGGCGACCAGATCGCCCGCATGCGCATGGAGGCCCTGCGCCAGCACGGCCGCCGAGCCCGGGGTGCCGGTAACGTGCGTGCGATGGTCCCAGGCTGCACCTTCACCCTCACGCACTTCGTCCAGAGCGAGGCCAACCGCGAATACCTCATCGTTGGCGCCCAGCTTCTGATTGAGGACGTACCCGAATCTTCTGGCGGCAATCCAGCGTGGCGCTGCGAAGTGAGCTTCACCGCCCAGCCCAGCAACGAGCTCTTCCGCCCCGAGCGCACCCAGCCCAAGCCGAGGACAACCGGGCCCCAAACGGCCACCGTCGTAGGTCCGGAGAACCAGGAGGTCTGGAGCGACGAATACGGCCGCGTCAAGGTGCAGTTCCACTGGGACCGCATCGGTCAACGCAATGCAAACAGTTCCTGCTGGGTGCGAGCGTCGTCTCCCTGGCAGGGTGAGCGCTTCGGCGCCATCCAGATTCCACGCATTGGGCAAGAAGTCATTGTCGACTTCCTCAATGGCGATCCGGATTGCCCGATTATTACCGGGCGCGTCCCTAATCGGGAGAACATGCCCCAGTGGCCTATGCCAGGGCACCATGCGCTCTCTGGTTTCGTCAGCAAGGAATTGCACGGGGGTAGGACCAACACCTTTGTCCAGGACGACACCCAAGGCCAAATCCAGACGCAACTACAAAGCGATCACCAGAACTCAAGCCTGAGCCTGGGGTTCATCACTCGCATCCTGCGCGGCCAGGGCCGCAAGGACAAACGCGGTGAAGGCTTCGAGTTGCGCACCGACGCCCAGGGCGTCGTGCGGGCCAATGGCCTGCTGCTCACCACCGAAGCGCGGCTCAAGGCCCAAGGCCACCACAAGGACTTGGCGGAAACCGTCCAACGCCTCACCGTTGCGCGCGACCAGCAAGAGACCTTTGCCGAACTCGCGCAAGAACATGAGGCACAAGACCCGACGGACCAAGCCGAGGTCGCCCGCGCCATCAAGGCGCAGAACGACGACATCCGGGGCAGCGGTGCAGCCAACGCCGGGAGCGGCAGCTTCCCCGAACTCAGCGCACCGCACCTCGTCCTGGCCAGCCCCGCCGGCATCGAAGCCACCACGGCGCAATCGATGCACCTGGCCACCGGCGAGCACCTTGCGCTATCAAGTACTGGCCACACCAGTCTCGCCGTCGGCCACAAGCTCATCGCCAGCGTCAGCCGGGGCGTGCGCATCTTCATTCAAAGCCTGGGCTACCGGCTCATCGCCTTCAGCGGCGACATCGACCTGCGGGCGCTACAGAACAGCATCAACCTGCTCGCCAAGCTTGACATCAAGGCTACCGCCAACCGCATCACCATCAGCGCCAAGCAAGAGCTCGTCATCAGCGGGGGCGGCAGCGGGACCACGTATAGCGCTGGGGGCATCACGCACAAAACGCCAGCCGCCTACACCGTTCACGCTGGTGGCTACACCGTCACCACCGGTGCCCGGCAGACCGCGCAGTTTCCGGGTGAACCGAAGCCCGGCAAGGGCAATCTGGAACTGTTCCACGAGTACGCCGCCCAGCACGGCGTGCAAGGCGACTTCACCGTTGAAGACGCATTGGGCAAGGTCGTCAAAGGCACCTTGAACTCCAAGGGGTTCGCGTCGGTCAGCGGCGTATCTCCGGGTCCGGCCAAAGTGACATTCAGTGCGGACAAGGCCGACACCTGGGCCGTCTCCAGTCACATTGCGACCCAGACCATCCCCACGCAAACCGGTGCCAGTGCCGAAGCGAGCGCCAAGCTCCTGGCTGACACGCAATCGGCCATTGGCCAAGCCAAGCAATTCGCACAACTAGTCCAGCAGGCCACACAGGCCGTGCGCACCGCGCCAGCGGTGCTGGCCAACGCGAGCACGGGCCAGCTAGGCTCACTCGCCTTGCCGGCGTCAAGCGCACCGTCCTCCACACCCGCCGGCCTGCGCACCGCGCGCATCGGCTGATGTCCACGCGCCTTCAGACCCCGCATTCACGCCCTACATGACCGCATCTCAATATTCCCCGGTCGCCGTCGCGCCGCTGAACACCATCACCGTGCAAGACCTCGCAGTCAGCGCACATGGCTTCGATGCATGGCTGCAAGAACAAACCGGCAGCAAAGTCACATTGGAGCGCATCAAGAACGTCGCGGGCGGCTTGCCCGTGGTGGGCAACATCATTGCCCTGACCGACGTGCTGGACGACATCGTCACCATGATGCGCTCGCCCAAAGCCCCCGACGTCCTGATGTGGGCGAGCCTCGGCATCAACCTGATTGGCGTTCTCCCACTGCCGACCGGCACCGCCGCCGCGCGCATGAGCCTGCGCCCCATGCTCGCCCTCGTGCGCGAGGAGATGATTCGTCAGGCCGAGCAACGGCTCAAGGCCAACCTGGGGGACGCTGTCGTCGCCCTCCTGGCCACGCACCTGAACGCCACCATCGTTGGCGACATCGAGAACTTCGTCACACAGAGCCAGGCGAAGCTCACCGAACTGCTCACCGATGCCGGTGTGCAAGGCGAGAAGATGCTCCTGGAGCTGGCCAACGGTCTGGAGCGAGCCGTCTCGGGCAAGCTCGACAGCAGCGTGAACGTGCGCAGCGCCCAGCAGCACATGGCTGTGGCCGGCAAGACCCTGCTGCACGACCCCAAGACCGCCATCGTCAACTTCCTCCAAGGCGAATACCAGGTCTACAAGGCCGCCGGCAAGGAAGTGCTCAACACCGTCAGCAAGGTTGCCGTCAAGGAAGACACCCGTGCCAGCTTCGCCGCCGCCCTCGCAAAGCTGCGCGCCTACGCCCCCCAAGTGCGCCAAGCCATGCAAACGCTGGCCGCCCCTAAGACCCAGCAAGGCCTTATGGCCATGCTTGCGCTCCTGGCCACCGCTATCACCGCCTGGAAAAAAGCCCGCGCGCACCAGGCCACCAACGTTCCCGCCAATAAGACGGGCCAAGCCAAGAAGACCCAACCCGGCCAGCCGTTGGAGAGCCACAACAAGGAAAGCAAGGCAAAAAGCAGCCCTGGCTGCAAGAACTGCCCCGCGCCAGCAGGCAGTTCCCGTAGCATCAGCTTTGCTACCGGTGACGAAACGCTCAGCCACACCGACTTCATCCTGCCCGGCCTGTTTCACATCGAATGGACGCGCACCTACCGCTCCAGCCTCGTGGCCTACGATGACGGGCCACTGGGCGCGCGCTGGATGACCGACTACACCACGCGCTTCGACGTGGCGCACGAGGGCAGCCGGATCAGCCTGCGCTACCACGCCGCCGACGGCCGCAGCCACACCTACCCGCAGCCCGACATCGGCCAATCACACCGCGACGCAATTGAGGATGTTCTGCTCACCCGGCGCACCGACACCGAACTCGTACTGAGTTATGGGCGCGAGCGCTCCGAGATTTACCGCCGCCACGGCGACACCTTCCGCCTAGCCGGCATCCGGCTGCGCAGCGGCGCCACCCTGATGCTGTATTACGAGCACCGCGTGGGCGACAAGACCGTGCTCTCGGACCTGGTCACACTCCAAGGCGAAACCGTCCACCTGCACATCGCCACGCGCGTTGACGAAGCGGGCCGTATCACCGAGCTCTGGCAGTTGAAGGATAGCCAACTGGTCCGCCAGCTCTCGCGCTACACCTACGACGAAGCGGGTGATCTGGTCATGGCGCAGGACGAGAACGCTGCGCACTGGGACTACACCTATCAGCACCACCTCGTCACCCGCTACACCGACCGCACTGGCCGGGGCATGAACCTGCAGTGGAACGGCGAAGGCCGACACGCCAAAGCCATCCGCGAATGGGCCGACGACGGCAGCTTCGACACCCGCCTGGAATGGGACGAGAACATCCGCCTCACCTACGTCACCGACGCGCTCGGCCACGAGACCCGGCACTACTACGACATCCTCGGCTACACCTACCGCATCAAACACCCGGATGGCCGCTCAGAATGGCTCTTCCGTGACGACGCCAAGAACGTCATTCAGCATATCCACACAGACGGCAGCATCGACCGCTTCACCTACGACGAACGCGGCAACCTCGTCGAACACCTCCGCGCCGACGACAGCGCCATCCATTACGCCTACGACGACCACGACCAGCTCATCAAGATCCGCGATGCCGAAGGCGGCCTGTGGCAGCGCGACTACGACACGAAAGGCAACCTTACCGAAGAAGTTGACCCCCTCGGCAACAAGACCGAATACGCCTACAACAAAGCCGGCCTGCTCACCGAAATCACCGACGCCAAGGGTGGGAAGAAGCAGCTCGGCTACAACGCAGCCAGCCAACTCACCAGCTACACCGACTGCTCCGGCAAGACCACCACCTGGCAATACGACCCGCGTGGCCGCCTGGAGAAAGTCACCAACGCCGCAGGCGGCGTCACCCGCTACGAATACGAAGCCGGGCAACTCGCCAAGGTCATCCACCCCGATGAGACCGCCGAGCGTTTCGAGCGCGATGCCGAAGGCCGCCTGCTCGCTCACACCGACGCACTGCACCGTCGCACGACGTGGGACTACAGCGAAGCCGGCCTGATTGCACGCCGTACCGATGCCGCCCACGGCGTGCTCGAATACCAGTGGAACAAGCTCGGCCGCTTAACGGGCCTCACCAACGAGAACGCCCGCCAGATTCGCTTCCAATACGACCCCGTCGGCAGGCTGCTCAAACAAACCGGCTTCGACGGCAACGCGACTCAGTACTACTACGACGCTGCCAGTGGTGTCCTCAAAACCACCGTCGACGCCGAAACCCTCGCCACCGGCTACACGTTCGACGCTCTGGGAAGACTGACCCAGCGCGGCGCTGGCATCCTCGACCCCAAGACCAACAAATACGAAACCAAGCAAACAGAAACCTTCGCCTACGACGGCAACGGCCGCCTCGTCCTTGCTGAGAACGCCCACAGCCGCTTGCAATGGTTCCATGACGCCGCAGGCAACGTCATCCGAGAACACCAGCATTACAGCGGACTGGACAGCCCGCGCGTGGCGGTCTGGCGCCATGCATACGATGAACTCAACCAGCGCGTCTCCACCATCCGCCCCGATGGCCACCGCATCGACCTGCTCACCTATGGCAGCGGCCACGTGCACGGCATCCAGCTCGACGGTCAGGAACTGGCCAGCTTCGAGCGCGACGACCTGCACCGCGAAACCCAACGCACCCAGGGCAACCGCCTCACCCAGACGCAGAAGTACGACACCGCTGGAAGACTGCTGGAGCAAACGCTCTCGCATCTGGACCGCACCACTGCCTACGTCAACCGCCGCCAATACCGCTACGACGCGGTGGGGCAACTCACCGGCATCAACGACACGCGTCGCGGCAACCTCACCTACCGCTATGACCCAGTCGGCAAGCTGCTCGAAGCCCACAGCGCGCTCGGGCAAGAGACGTTCGACTTCGACCCCGCGGGCAACCTGCTCGACGACCCCACGCTGCGTACCTTCGCGGCAGACCCCGCAACGGGAAGACCCGAAACCAGCAGCCGCCTGCAGGGCCGAGCCGCCCTGGTCGACAACCTGCTCAAGCAATACGCCGGCACGCACTACGAGTGGAGCGCACGCGGCAACCTCCTCAAGCGCACCGTCAACGGCCAGACCGCCCAATTCAGTTGGGATCTCTTCAACCGCCTGACCCGCTACAGCGACGACCGCCTCAGCGTGAGATACCAATACGATGCCCTCGGCCGGCGCATCACCAAACACGCACAGGCGGTCTACTTCGAGCCCCTCGGCGCTGGCAGCGTCTACATCCACAACGAACGCGCACGGGTGAACAAGGAACTGGGGTGTGGTCTCACGCTCTACGGCTGGGACGGCGACACCCTCGCCTGGGAAGCCCGGCGCGACGCCGACATCATGCGCCAGGGCGCCTACCACCCGTCACCCGGCAGCACCCGCACCACGCACTATCTGTACGAACCCAACAGCTTCGTCCCCATCGCCCAGGGCGTCACGCACGGGACGCTGCCCCTGCACAAGCAGCCTGCCTATGCCGAGGCTGACTACGACATCGATGAGGATCCGCTGTGGCAGTACGAGATTCAGCCCACACCGTTTGATAGTTTGGCGTGGTACCAGTGCGACCACCTGGGCACGCCGCAGGAGCTTACTGACCAAACCGGTGAGATTGCGTGGAGTGCAAATTACAAGGCGTGGGGAGCGGCGCAAGAAGTCATTAGCGATGCAGCCAGGAAGGCGGGCATCCAGAACCCGATTCGGTTCCAGGGGCAGTACTTTGATCATGAGACGGGGCTGCATTACAACCGGCATCGGTACTATGACCCGAGCAGTGGGCGGTTCATATCGAAGGATCCGATTGGGTTGGCAGGTGGGATTAACG
>NZ_JBQEPR010000009.1:0-214430 GCF_052045895.1 Ralstonia sp. 22111
TGTTTACAGCTCTATCTGTCCGCACCGTTGTGCGTAAACATCAGCTCGCCGCGTGGCGGGCGGATTTATGCAACAACGCCTAGCGAATCGGACATATTCCCTAATTCGTCCACCAAATCCATGACGGCACCGATATTGCTTTGCTCGCTCTGTGCGTCCATTTCTTCTTCAATTTCCCATATCGTCCTCATTGCATTCCCCTTTCGTTATTATGTGGATTATATTGAATAAGGGAGGTGAGGCCAATTAATTGGATTAAAAACAAAATAAAAGCGCCACGAAAATTGATTGATTTAAAGCAAACTAATGGTAGTGAGGTGTAGAAAAAATTACATAAAGCTGCGCTGATACCATGCAAATGCGAACAAGAAACGATCCAGCAAGCATCAATTTTCCGCCTTGAGAATTAGCGTCTCTGCATTGAATAAGGGCGACCAAAAGAAACAATATCCACAAAATACTAGAAAAAATAATAAATACCAAGGCTATGGAAAAAAAAGCCACTCCACTAGGAACAATGCCAGTCCCCTCAACATAACTGTTCCGGGTGATAGCCAATTCATTAATCGCAATTAATATAAAAGCCTCCGCAATTGCCGCAACAAATGCGACCTTTGCCACTCCTATTCTTTGACGCATATGCTGATCACTCTATGTTAAATTCAATGACCATGGGTCCAGCCAATGGAATGCTTCGCCTATCGGAGTAGATAATAAAATCCCCGCCTTGACCGTGTTTGAGTTGCCAATTTCGATAATCTTTGTTTCGAATGGGGTAGTAGACGTTCTTCTCTGAAATGTAGGCATTTCTCGTTACCGTATACCAAAGAATATCAGATTTTGTTATTTCTCCTGCAATGGTTCCTGCTGGGATAATGATAAACCCCGTCTTGTTCCAATGGCCAAGGTACTGCGTACCCCATTCATCAGAGCGGTCATGGAAGGTGAAAACGTCCCGTGCGTATATAGATACCCCATAAATTTCCAGGCGAGCCCGACCATTGCTGTAGACCATGTATGAGTAGCTATCAATGGCAGCGTCAAATGTGAATGCTCCAAGCGCCCCATACAAATCATCCATCCAAATGCCATTCGGCACAGCCACGCCCCGCATGAACATTTTTAGTTTGCTATAAAAGTCGGAGTCAACAGAGACAAGCTGAAACTGGAAGTTTTTATGATATTCGTGAATATTTCCATCACATAACTTCCATGTGCTCAAGCACCGACTGGTGGGTCTAAGTCTCTTAAATTTTCTCGCCAATACATCCCTGGAGCGAGCCGTGAACAGCACATCCTTTCTGGAAAGATATTCAAACGCCTCTTTTGCTCTTGGAAAACGAAATAGCCAGTCCAATTTAATGATGGTAGTGTCAATCATGCTGGGCGGAAATGGCTTGCCGTCCTGATTGATACCGTCTCGTGCACCGTCGTCGGTATTTGCATAGTTCAGTGCCCCAGCAAACCACCTGCGTTGTAGCTTAGCCGATACGGGCCAGCCAATCCGGTCCATTACGTCTGGAATGTCTTGCAGGTCAAACGGCTTAACCCTCGGTTTCCTTGTCGCAGGAGCTATTGTCGGGGCTGGCTTGGGTTGTGGGGGCGGGGGAGGCGGTGGCCGAGTTAATATCCATTCTCGCAGCTCCACAGACAACCCTCTGAACGGTTTCGTATCTTGTTGAGACTTGGGCGGAGGCAGTTCAAGATAACTCAGCTTTGGAGGGGATTTTTCCATTGACAGGCTGAACTCATTTCCGTCGATGGCAGTGCAAGTATCTTCTGACGTTTTCCATAGTGGGCGAATGAGTCCTTTCTCCAGAAAGGGAAACTCGTAGCTGCTCATTCCACTTTACCTCTCGGTTGATTGCTTGGGGCGTATACGCATACCACAGCTTGGCCAAGCAGATTTTCAACGATTATGTCGGGCACTTGACATTTGCCACAAAAAAGGCACCCGAAGGTGCCTTTGCGCGAATTGCGTTTATCAGTACGAATGGCGTTGTTGCATAAATCGAATTTGAAGGCGGAGCTCTCCCTGTGAGGCATAATTCGGGCGACGCGGACGGACTGCGGGCGAGCGAGCGCGGTCATGCGGTTGGGCACGCCTGCGCGGATGGCCACCTCCGTTGCCTGGGAGCCAACAATGCGCGCCCACAGGGAATGACCCGTGAGCGTCTTGAGCCGATACATCAGGTTCTCGACCAGCGAGCGGCGGTGATAGCCGCTGGCCTTTTTCCATTCGCGTCTGCTGCTCGTTGCGATGGCGCCGATGGCCGCATTGCGCCATGCCGCGCCGGGTGCAGCGTCAGGCCACGGCATCGCGCTCTCGCGCGGTGGAATCGAGGGTCGCGCCTCTGCGGCTGCAATCGCCGCATGACACGACTTGGTGTCGTAAGCGCCGTCACCGCCAACGACGTCCATGGACGTGCCAGGCGGCAACTGGTCGAACAAGTCAGGCAACACGTCGGCGTCGCCGACATCCTGATGCGTCATCAATGCGGCGCATATCTGACCGCTCTTGGCATCCATCGCCAGATGAACGTTGCGCCAAGTGCGGCGCTTGGAATAACCGTGCTTGCGCACTTTCCATTCGCCTTCACCAAACACCTTCAGGCCGGTGCTGTCGACCACCAGGTGCATAGGCTCGCCGGTGCGCAGCGCAGGCAGGATGACCGCCAAGTCCTGCGCGCGCCTGCTCAAGATCGTGTAGTTCGGCACAGGAAGGTCTGCGAAGGCAAGCTTGCGCAAGCTCATGGCGAAACCTTGCAGCGCGCGCAGCGGCAGGCGGAACACCTGCTTGAGGCCAAGCAGCATCTGGATAACAGCATCCGGATAGACGCACGGGCGACCGCGCCTGGACATGCCCACGTCGGACGACGCCAACACGCTTTGTTCAATCCACTTCGTGACGTCTCCCCTGGCAATCAGGCCAGCGTTGTACGCCGCCCAGTTCTTGACGCGATATGCCCTTGGGCTCGCCTCGCTCCTGTGTGTCCCTGTGCATCTTCCCGGCAAAAGTCGAGAATCTACGCAGCCAGCCGCATTGTTTACAGCTCTATCTGTCCGCACCGTTGTGCGTAAACATCAGCTCGCCGCGTGGCGGGCGGATTTATGCAACAACGCCCTCCAAATTACTCAAATTGAGTTAAATCCAGGCCCACGTTATCGGGCAGCCGTTCGCACAAATGGCAGGCGCGGCATGCGAAGCCCAGGAGCACGCTGTGGCACGGTCGCATCAAAGTGATGGCGCTCGATCACGATGCCGCGTGCCGGCGCTGCCTCGATGAAGTGCTCGACCATCTCGCGCACGTCGGGGTCGATGTAATCCGCGCGGGCACCGTCGACGATGAGCGTGGCGTGATCCGGCACTTGCGCCAGATAGCGCTTGAGCGGCACCTTGCCCATGAAGGACACATCCTTGCGGAACGAGAGCAGGAAGTGGTCGTGATGGCGCGCCATGACAATCGTGCGGCGCAGGTTGGCGCGAATCGCCAGCGCGATGCTCAGCGCAATGCCGATCACGATGCCGATCAGCAAGTCCGTCAGCAGCACGCCGACGATGGTTGCAATGAACGGTGCAAAGCGGTCCCACCCCTGCCGCGCCACCGCCACGAACAGCGACGGCTTGGCCAGCTTGTAGCCGGTGAAGATCAGGATGGTGGCCAGGCACGCCAGCGGAATCAGATTGACGATGGCGGTGAGCGCAAACACGCTCGCCAGCAGCAGCACGCCATGCACGACCGCCGACCAGCGGCTCTGCGCGCCGGCGTGCACGTTGGCCGAACTGCGAACGATGACGGACGTGATGGGCAACCCGCCCAGCAGGCCCGCCACCATGTTGCCCACGCCTTGCGCCTTCAGCTCGCGATCCGGCGATGCGGCACGTTTCTTTGGGTCGATCTGCTCAACCGCCTCCAGGCACAGCAGCGTCTCGAGGCTGGCCACGATGGCCAATGCCATGGCTACGCGCCAGACATCGGGATTGCCCAGTGCACCGAGCGTGGGCGACTCAAGCGCATCGAGAAACGCCCCAAACGACGCCAGCGACGGTAGATCGACACGATGCTCGGCCGGTACTGCAATGCCCGGCGCCACCACCTCCAGGAGCAACGTCACGCCAATGCCGAGTGCCACCACAACCAGCGGTGAAGGCAGTGCGCGGACCAACGTGAAACGGCGCAGCATCGGCGTGTCCCAACCGATGAGCACGGCGGCTGACAACAGCGACACCAGCAACGCCGGCAACGAGACCGAGCCCCACGGCGTGGCGATCATGCCCGCGCCCACGACGCCTGCAGCGCCGTCCTCGCCTGCCAGCCCGAACGCCAGCGGCATCTGCTTGATGATCAGCAGCAGCCCGATCGCCGCGAGCATGCCCTTGATGACCGACGACGGCACATACGCCGCAAAGCGCCCAGCGCGCAGCATGCCGAACACAAACTGCAGCGCGCCCGCCAGCGCCACAGCCACCAGAAACGCCGAGAAGCCGCCCAGCTTGGCAATGCCATCCACCACGATCACGACGAGGCCGGCAGCCGGCCCGCTCACGCTCAATTGCGAGCCGCTGAGCAGCGCCACGACCATGCCGCCGATCATGCCGGAGAGCAGCCCGGCAAGCGGGTCAACACCCGATGCATTGGCAATACCCAGGCACAGCGGCAGGGCGACAAAAAACACGATGAGCCCGGCGAGCATGTCGCGCGGGAAGAAAGCCGGTGAGGTTGGTGTCTGCATGGTTGTGGGAGTTGTAGGAACTGCGCACGCGCAAACGCCTGCCTGCGGGCGGGGGCACCGCCGGCATGCGTGAGGAGAGAAAACGTCGGGAACGGGCGACAGCCGCGAAAGCCACCGCCGATCGGGTTAAGCGATGGCCTCGGCGGGCATCAGGATGTCACCACGGGTGGCGTGTTCCGCATCGGGATCGCCCGACGCCAGCACGCGGATATGCCCATCGGCCAGGCCGAAGATCCAGCCATGTATGCGCGGCGGGCGTTCCGCCTCGCGCACGATGGGGCTCTCGCGCAGGCAGCGCACCTGTTCGAGTACGTTGAGTTCAGCCAGGCGGTTGACGCGCGCGTCCAGATCGGGCACGGCATCGAGTTCTGCACGGTGGTGACCTGCCAGCGCGCACAGCGGCGCAATGCGGCGCGCCACGTGTGGCAATCCGTCGGGCGGCGGCAGCAGCGATGCACGGACGCCGCCGCAGCCATCATGCCCGCACACGATCACGTGCGCGACCTTGAGCACGCGCACCGCATATTCCAGCACGCTCATTGTGTTGTCGTCCGCCGGGCAAACAAGATTGGCGATATTGCGGTGGACGAATAAATCGCCCGGGTTGGAATGGGTAATGGTTTCAGCCGGCACACGGCTATCCGCACACCCAATCCATAACACCTGGGGTTGTTGGCCTTGGGCCAAACGCGAAAAGAATTCGGGGTCGCGCGCGGCTGTTTCGTGCGCCCACGCGACATTCTCGACAAGCATGCGTTTCGGTCGATGCATTGGTATGGCTCCTGCGGAATCTGCGAAACCGCTGCTGCCCGGAAACCCAGCTGGGCTGGTGTTCTCGTCAAACGTTGCAGTGCAGCGGAAGCGGTACGAAAACCATCGTATGAGAAAGGTTCCCGCTGTGCCAGTGAGGGTATCGACGCCTAATCCAATCGAATATGCACCGATAATGCGCATGCCCTGCGCGACTGTGTCGCACCGATTATCTGCAATCGGGAAACTGCGTGCAGTTATTGCACTGCCCGAGTTATCTATCCGAAATATTTAATCCCTGGATCGGAAAATATTCCATCACAGGTGAATGACCAGCGCGCTGGATCAACCGAGCGGGTGCCCGCATTTGGGGCACATCTTCTAAGCCGATCAACAGCTTGCGCGTTAGCCCAGACGAACTTGCGCAACGGCTTCGCGCCATTGCGTGAACCGCCGGGCACGCGCTTGCGCATCGCCATCGTCACGCCCATAGCGTAGGGCGACATAGCCGGCCGCGGCATCGCGCAACGCCTGTGCCGCTTGTGGAAACTGCGTGGCAGCGCGCTCGGCATAGACCATCGGGCCTTCGGCAACGCCACGCGTGCAACCATGCCGCGCCAGCCTGTCACACAAGCGCTGCCACTGGGCTTGCACCGGGTCAGGCTTGGGCTTGCGCTGCTGCCACAAAAGCGGCAGCGCCGCGAGCAGGAAGAGGCCCGACACGCCCCACAGCACCGCGCGGGGGTCCGCCGCATCGAGCCCCAGCCACGCAAACAGGCGCGCCTGGCGATTGCGGTCGTAGCCGAGTACCCAACTGTTCCAGCCGCTGATGAGGCCATCCAGCCCCCAGCGCACGCTGCGCAGCCAGCCCGGCTCTTCCGCACGGCGCGAGCGGAATTCACTCGCCGGCACGGCGGCGGCCAAGCCGCGTTCAACGCGTTGCGGTGCAACGGCGGCGGTCGGGTCCACACGCACCCAGCCGCGTCCGTCGAGCCACACCTCAGCCCAAGCATGTGCATCGGACTGGCGCACGATGATGTCACCGCTCATGGCGTTCACCTCGCCCCCGAGGTAACCGACCACCACACGCGCCGGCACGCCCGCCGCGCGCATCAGAAAGACGAAGCTGCCCGCGTAGTGCTCGCAGAAACCACGGTGCGTGCGGAAGAGGAAATCGTCGATCTGCTGATCATGCAGCGGCTCCGGTTCAAGCGTGTAGGCAAACGGTGCGCGGCCGAATAGCTTGAGGGCTGCCGATACGCGCTCGGCCGGCGGCAGCGGTGCCCACTGCGCTGCCAACGCACGCGCTTGTGGATTGCCCGGGGGCAAAGCCAGCGCCATCTGCTGCGTGAGCGGGTCGAGGGCACCCGCGTCATCCGTGCGATTGCGCCCGGGCAACCACGACCGCGCGTGATAGCGCACGCGCTGGTCGAGCAGTTGCGTGCTGAGGAACTCGCCGTCGATGCTGCGGCCGGTGCCGTCGCGCGCCTCGATCGACTGGCCACGATCGAGCGCAAACAGCCAGCGCTGGCGCGTCGGTTCCAGCGTGATGTTGTAGTCGAACACACCCGGCGCGCCGCTGATTGCGTCCGCAGAATTGGGTACGCTTTCCGGTGCGGGACGTTGCCGCATCGATGCAGCCGTCCATGTCTGGCCATCGAAACGCCACAGCACCATGCCGCGCCAGTAGAGCGTGTCGAGCGGTGGCGGCGCGCCGACAAAGTCAACGCGGAAGGCAAGATCGTCGGACAGGATCAACTGGCCGACAGAGCCGGGCGCCATGCGATCAGACAGGCCACTGACTGCGGTGTCGGCTGTTTGCGGCAGGCGCCACAGCGGATGATCCAGCCGCGGAAACAACAGGAACAGCACTGCCGCGCACGGCAAACCCATGAGCACCAGGCGCGCAAGCACACGCGCAGGCGACACGCGCGCGCGCGCCTGCGGATGCAGCAGCAACAGCCAGTTGCGCAACAGCAGCGCCACGGTCGCCAGCATGGTGGCGGCCAGCCAGGGCGGCTGGTCAAACAGCACCTGCGAGAGCAGCAGGAAGCAGCACAGCTGCGTGACGAGCACGCCGTTGCGCACGGTGTGCGATTCCATCAGCTTGAGCACGAGAAACGCGCCAAGCAGCGCCACCGACAAGTCCCGGCCGATGTTTCCGCCGGTGCGCATGGCGAGTGCCAGTGTTACGACAAGCGTGGCCACGCCCGTCAGCCCCAGCACCCACTTGCCCGGCAATGGCGCGCCCCGCACCCACAGCAGCGCGCGCCAGAGCAGCAGCACGCCGAACACCGCACACGTGACGAGCGGCAGCGCACGCAGCAGCGGCGCGAGCACGACGGCAAGCTGCGCAATCAGCCAGCCATGTTCGCGATGGGTCAGCGCGCGGGCGGAGCCGAAGGCGGCCGCTTCGGTGCCGATGGTGGCGGTCGTCGTCATGCGGTTTCGCCTTCCGGCATCGCAGGCTTGCCCCACAACGCCAACGCCCGTAAACATGCATCCCGATGCGCGGCACCTCTCGCCGGACCAATGACAACGCCCGGCAGGCTCAGCGTGTATTCGGGCTCATCACCGGCGGGCGCGTTCTCGGCGGCCAGCACCCAGGCGCACAGCCGCGACAGGCGTTGCTCCACGTTCATCGAGGGCGGCAATGCTTCCCACGCAAGCACGCATTGCGCGTGACGGACTTGCTGGCCGGTGCGGCTCATCCATGTGTCGAGCCGCGCGCTGTGTTTCCAGGCAATGCTGCGCAGTGCGTCGCCGGGGCGGTATGTGCGCAGTTGGTCTGCGGCTTCTTCGACATGGGTGCGCGCGGCGCGCGTGTCGTCTTCGTCGCCAGGGTCGGGCGCAAAGCTCGCGGGCAGCGGTGGCGCGGACGGTTCGGGCGCGGGATAGACGAGCACGGTCAGCGGCGCATCGGCATAACTCCACGCGCGAAACAGGCCAAGCGGAAAACGCGTCGACACCGTCAGGCGCGGCAACTTGAACCAGCCGCGCGGCTGATCGGCGAAAGACAACGCGGCCACCACGGCGTCCTGCGCGTCGAGCGACGTTTCCACCGCGGCGGCTTGCGCGGCGCTCACGTCCACCCCCACACGCGCCCATGGCGTGACATTGGCCAATGCCACGCCCACATTCAACGCATGCCCGGCAAACACGGCATCGCCCGCCGCGCCGCGCACTTCCAGATCAACGAGGTTGCGATGGGTCTGCCACATGGCCGACGCCGCCACGCCAGCCAGCACGAACGTCAGTAGGAAGCCCAGGCTCACGTTGTAGTTGAGCGAGGTGAGCAGCATCACCACCAGCAGCAGCGCAAAGCCGCCGCCGGCCGCTGTGGGAAGGATGTAGACGTGATTGCGGTCCAGCCGGATGCGGCCTTCGCGCGGCTTGCGCGGTCGCTGCAGAAAGCGTTGCACGCGTGCCCGCACAAACCGTATGCCGGGCAGCATCGCCAGGCCCGTACCGAGCAGACGCAACGGCGCGAGCAGCAGGGATCGCAATCGCGCCATGGCGCTGCCTACTTAGGGAATGGCAACCGTATCGAGCAGCCGCTGCGCCAGTGCGGTTGCCGACAGCGTGCCGCCCGTGGGCAGCAACCGGTGCGCCGCCACAGCCTTGAATACGGCTTGCACGTCTTCGGGCAGCACGGCATCGCGGTCATCAATGAGCGCCCAGGCACGCGCAGCCGCCAGCAACGCCAGCCCGGCGCGCGGCGACAGGCCCATCTGCACCTGTGCATCGGTGCGCGTGGCATTCACCAGTGCGAGCACGTAGTCGACCAGCGCCGGTGCCACGTGCACGGCATCGGCAGCCGTCTGCAAGGCGATGACCTGCGCGGCGCTCAACACCGGCTCGATGTCTTGCGGCGCACCGCCGCCGAGGTACAGCGCACGTTCGGAACTTTGATCGGGATAACCCAGCGACAGCCGCATCGTGAAGCGATCCAGTTGGGATTCCGGCAGCGGATGCGTGCCGATCTGGTTCAGCGGGTTTTGCGTAGCAATCACGAAGAACGGCTCGGGCAACGGATACGTCGCCCCGTCATGCGTGACCTGCCCTTCGGCCATCGCTTCGAGTAGCGCGCTTTGCGCCTTGGGCGTGGCGCGGTTGATTTCATCGGCCAGCACCACCTGCGCGAACAGCGGCCCCGGGTGGAATTCGAATGCGCCCTTCTCTTTCACGTAGATCGACACGCCGATCAGGTCGGTGGGCAGCAGATCGCTCGTGAACTGCACGCGCTGATATTGCAGGCCAAGCGTGCGGGCCAGCGCATGCGCCAGCGTGGTCTTGCCCACACCGGGTAGGTCTTCCAGCAGCAGATGCCCGCGTGCGAGCAGACACGCCAGCGCCAGACGAATCTGCAGCGGCTTGCCGAGCACGATGCGATCGAGCGCGCGTTGCGCCTGCGACAGCGCAGCCGGCAACGTGAGCGGCGTGGCGGGTGTCGTACGAACGGGAGACAGCGGGGCTTGGTTGGGCGTCATCAAGGTGCAGCCGAAGCAACAATGCCAGCGAGTGTAGCGGCATCCCACGACACCCGCGCGCCCATGTCTTGTCTGCGTGAGCGCGCTACAACATCAGTCCGGTTTGCGCGCTGGGATAGCCGCATCGAGCAACACGCGTGCCGTGCGCGGCAGGCTCTTGATCAGGCGCGGCGCATCGGTGCCGAAGGTCTGGCTGGCGGTATAGGCGCCTTCGATGAGGAAAGCCAGGTCATCGGCCAGCGCATCGGGATCGGCCGCCCCGGCGGCCTGGGCGCGATCACGCAGGCGAGCGAGCAGCAGCGCCTTGTTGCGCTGGACAAACTGCCGCGCCGGATGCGTCAGGTCCGGAAACTCCGCCGCCACATTCACGAACGGGCAGCCCCGGTAGCCGGGGCGTGAGGCGCGTTCGGAGACATCGATGAAGAACTGCAGCAGTTGCGCGCGCGCGTCGGCCGGGTGCTTGGCCATGCTGGCGTTGAAGTAGCCCCAGAAGCTCTCGTCGCTGCGCTCCAGGTAGGCGATGACGAGATCGTCCTTCGACTTGAACTGGCGATAGAGGCTCATCTTGTTGACGCCGGCCTTCTCCACCACGGCTTCGACACCAACGGCCCGCACGCCTTCGTAGTAAAACAGTTGACGAGCCGCTTCAAGCAGGCTGGCGTGCGCGTCTTCGCCGCTGATGCGACGCGGCGTCGGCTTGGGCTGATCAACGGTGGTGGAAAGTGCGCGAGGTCCGCGACGATTGAGCGTGGCCATGGTGATGCTCCTGCAAGCGCGGTGGGAGGCAAACCCCCAGCCACGCCGGTGTCATTCGAATGCAGCTTGACATGTTACCGATCGGTACCTACTATCGCAACCACGTTGTTACCGACCGGTAACGAATGCGATATTGTCGCCCCAACAAGAATCGAAAAAGCATCGAACAATCGGACGCCCCATGCAGCGACTTGCCCGCCTCATCGCCCCCCGTTTCCACTACAGCTGGCTTGCGCTCGCGGTGGTGTTCCTGATCCTGCTGTGCGCGGCCGGCACACGCGCCACGCCCAGCGTCATGATGCTGCCGCTCGAACACGAATTCGGCTGGAGCCGCAGCACGATCTCACTGGCCATCTCCATCGGTATTGCGCTGTACGGCCTGACGGGGCCCTTTGCGGCGGCATCGATGCAGTATTTCGGCATCCGCCCGACGGTGCTGGGTGCGCTGGCGGTGCTGGTGTCGGGCACGGCACTCTCGGCGATGATGCATGAGCCGTGGCAGATGGTGCTGCTGTGGGGCGTGATGGTCGGCGGCGGCACGGGCGTGGCGGCCATCACACTGGGCGCGACGGTGGTCAACCGCTGGTTCACTTCGCATCGCGGGCTGGCCATGGGCATCCTGACGGCCAGTTCGGCCACGGGCCAGCTCGTGTTCCTGCCGATGATGGCCGCGGTGGTCGAGAGCTACGGCTGGCGCCCGGTGGTGCTGATCGTGGCCGGCGCGCTGGCGCTGCTGTTGCCGGTCGTGTGGCTGCTGCTGCCGGAATCGCCCAAGAGCGTCGGGCTGCGCACCTATGGCGAACCCGCCGATGCGCCGGAAGCCGCGCAAGGCCCGCGCGCCAACCCGATCACCCTGGCCATGCAGACGCTCGTGCAGGCGGCACGCAAGCGCGATTTCTGGCTGCTGTTTGCCAGCTTCTTCATTTGCGGTGCGAGCACCAACGGCTACATCGGCACGCACTTCATCGCCATGTGCGCAGACCACGGGTTCTCCGAAGTGAAGGGCGCGAGCCTGCTCGCCGCAATGGGGATTTTCGACTTGGTGGGCACCACGCTGTCGGGCTGGCTGTCCGACCGCTACAACAGCCGCGTGCTGCTGTTCTGGTACTACGGCCTGCGCGGGCTGTCGCTGATCTACCTGCCGTATGCGTTCGGCTTCGAGTTCTTCGGCCTGCCGGTGTTCGCCGTCTTCTACGGCCTGGATTGGATTGCCACCGTGCCGCCCACCGTGCGCCTGACCAACGATGTGTTCGGCAAGGCCGCCGCGCCCATCGTGTTCGGCTGGATCGTCGCGGGGCACCAGCTGGGCGCAGCATTCGCCACGCTGGGTGCGGGCATGATGCGCGCTTCGCTGGGCAACTACACGCTCGCTTCCATGATCTCGGGCGGGCTGTGCGTGGCGGGTGCCTTCCTGGTGCTGCGCATTCACCGCACGCCCAAGCAGGATGCCGAGCGCGCGGGTCAACCGGCTACCGCGTAATCAAGGTTTCAGAAAACCGTACCGGGCCAGCACCGACTGGCCCGCCGGCGACAGCACATACGCCACAAAGTCGGCCGCCGGCTGCGGCTGCTTCGTGCCGGATGTCACGGCGATCGGGTACGTGAGCGGCACATTCAGCGGCACGGGGCTCGCCACCTTCACCTTGTCGGCGGCGATGGCGGCATCGGTGGAAAACACCAGGCCGGCCTCGACCTCGCCGCGGGACACATAGTCCAGCGCCTGCCGCACGTTCTGCGCCAGCACCGCCTTGGCCTCTACCGGCTCCCACAGTTTGGCCGCTTCCAGCGCACGCTTGGCATAGCGGCCCACCGGCACCGACGCCGGATTGCCGATCGCCACACGCTTCACGTCGGGCCTCGTGAGATCGGTCAGGGCATGCACGGGCACCGTGCCTGCGGCCGGCACGATCAGCACGAGCTGGTTGGCGACAAAGTCGTGGCGCGTCTCAGCCTTGATGACTTTCTCGGCCACGGCCTTGTTCATCGCTTCCTGATCGGCAGAGGCAAACACGTCAGCGGGGGCACCCTTCACGATCTGCTGCATCAGCACGTCGGACGCGCCAAAGTTGAGCACGACCTTGGTGTCCGGATGCAGCACTTCGTACTGCTGCGCAATCGTCTTGAAGGCGTTGGTCAGGCTGGCGGCCGCTGAAACAACGAGGTCCGCCGCATGCGCGGGCGCTGCCAAGCCCAGCGACAACGCAGCGACCAGACCAATGGTGCGCACGTGCGCGCGCGGCAAGAAACGTTGCATGACAGACCCGGGAAAGTGGATGGATGACCGGCCGTAATATACGAGCCGATATAACGCCCGGTCAATGAGCCGCGGCGTATGTCCGGTATCACCGATGCCGGGCCTGTGTCTCGTCACTTCGCTCCCCTCCCGGACTGCTCAGCGATTCACAAGCAAAACTCAAGATTCCTCAGGCCCGCCCAAAGGCGCCGATGACGATGCTAGCCTCTCGCTCACCGATTGACGGGCGCCAGAACGGCGCCGGAATCGAGACACAAACAACAGCAGGCAGCGCACCAGTGGCTTGATCAAGCCCCGGCATGCATGCCGCATCTCCACGCAGAAGTACCGCGCAATGCGCCGGCCGTTCTCGTGGTTCGGGATATCTGAATTGGGGGGAACAGGCATGGAGCCGCTCGCACCGAGCCACGCGCGCGTGGATCATCGACGTGGCCGCATCTCATTGCAGCATCTTGATGAAGGTCTGCAGCGCCGGCTGCGCTCAGGCATCGGCGCGCTTGTCGGTCGCTCGCTCTATCAATGGGATGAAGTCCTGCCCGGCCAGGCCGATGTGGTGGTACTCGCTCCCGAGTCGGCCGATGCGGTCGCTGTAGCTCCCATCAAGATCTGGCTCGACGAGACACCACAATCCAGCCACGGCGACGACGCGTTCCACTTGCCACTCGGGTTCAGCCTGCCGGACCTCTGGGTGACGCTGGATCGCGTCGCGCTGCGTCTCATGGACAAACCCGCGCGTCCGAGCACCGCACCCGTCGAATCTCTCCCCACGCAAACAACTGAGGCCAGCCCCGAGCCGACCTACCGCCTGCTGCGCTGGGTCACGCTCGAGATGCATCTGCAGGCGCTGCGTTTCCGGCGGGCGATGGCAACCATGACCAATCGCGCGGTCAGCCTGCGTTGGCTGACGACGGACGGCGGACTCGAACAGGAAGAAGCCCGCCTGCTGCTGCGCACGCTAAACCGGCTTGGTGCCCTGCAGATCGACGTGCACCGCGATGCTCCCGTGGCAACCACGCCCGCAAACGCAAGTGTTTCGCACAGCCGCTTCTTCGACGTCGTCGGACGCTGGCTGCGGACGTCTCGCCATCAGCTACAGGGCCGACACTGAATGCATCGCATTGGTATTTTCGGCCCGATGGGCATCGGCAAGACAACAGCCATTCGCACGCTATGCGGTGAGGTGACCATCGATTGCGATGTGCCCAATCTTGATCGCCACGCGTCCGCCAAGGCCACCACAACCGTTGGCGTCGACTTCGGCGAGGTGGACCTGGGCAATGGCGAACTGCTGCAGGTGTACGGCAGCCCCGGGCAGGACCGTTTCGATTTCCTGCGGGATTGGCTCATCTCCGTCATCGCCGGCGCGATCGTCATGGTTGACGTCAACGCTCCCGACGTCGGCGAGCGTTGCATCCCGCTGCTGCGTCGCATCGCCTCCGAACCCACACAGCCATCCACGCTGGTGCTCGTGGCGCGGCCGGCCACGCCCGCCCAGGTCGATGCATTTTCCGCCCGGCTCAGCCAGGTGCTCGGGCGGGCCATTCCGGTGGTCATGGCCGATGTCCGCGAGCCGGCACAGATGCTCGATATCGTCGAAATCATGCTCTACACCCTGCAAACATGAACGCAGCAGTATCCCCCGTTCCAACCGAACTCACGCACGCCGCCACGGCGGTGCTGACGAGGTACGCCGATGCGCTACCCGACCTGTCCGCCGCGACGCTCTGTACGCTCGACGGCTTCACGATTGCCTCTGCGCTGGACCCAACGCGCTATAGCGCGGCACGCCTCTCGGCCATGACCAGCACGGTCATGTCGGTGGTGCGTGCGCTGGGGCGCGAGATGCAATTCAACACCTGCCACCGCATGGTGCTCGAAACCGACATGGGGACCATGGTGTTCCAGCCCGTGCGCCAGTCCGCGATCGTGCAGGTGTGCATGGCGAACCGGCACGATGCCGTGCTCGGGCGCGCCCTGTGGGAGGCCAAGCGCATCGCAGAAGAACTCGCTGCGCTGCCCGCCATGTCTTTGCTGCACCGACCCGCCTAGCCGCATTGGCCGTGGTCGCACTGATTTCATCGCCACAACCTACTCACACCATCGGGGGAGTCCAATCATGAGCAATCTCAACAGTTCCATTACCCATCTCGCCACCTTCGACGGTGCGATGTGCGCCATGCTGGTCGACAGCGCCAGCGGCATGATCCTCGCATCGGCAGGCGATGGCATCGATCTCGAACTCGCCGCAGCGGGCAATACCGAGGTGGTACGCGCCAAGCTCAAGACCATGCAGGCGCTCAAGCTCGACGACGTCATTGACGACATCCTGATTACGCTCAGCAAGCAGTACCACATCATTCGCCCCGTCGCGAGCAAGCCCGGGTTGTTCCTCTACGTCGTGCTCGACAAGAACAAATCGAACCTGGCGCTGGCGCGGCGCAAGGTTCAGGAAATCGAACAGAGCCTGAGCTTTTGATCGGTTGAGTGCCCGCGGCACACCGCATCACTGATGCGGACGCGCGGCTTCGTCAATGCAATCGGCAAGCCGCCCCGCAATGGGCTGGCGGCTGTGGCGTGGGCGCTCGATCAGGCCGATCTCGCGGTAGAAGGTGGCGTCGCCCAGGCTGATGGCACGTGTGCCGGACGGCCACCCGACTTGCGCGGCGGTCTGCGGGGCGAGTGCGACGCCCTGCCCGCGCGCCACGAGCTGCGTCATGCCTTGCAGCTCGTCGAGTTCGATCACGTCGTGCGTGGTGATGCGCTGGTCGCGCAGGAACTGGTCGACGCGGCGGCCGCCGAACGAGCGGCGGTCGTAGCGGATGAACGGTTGATGCGCGAGCAGCGCGCGCCAGTCGTCGCCGGGCACGCTGGCCGGCACCAGCAGCACGAAGGGTTCGGCCACCAGCGTGCGCCATTCCAGATCAGCCGGCACCGAAAACGGGGGCCGGATCAGCACGGCGAGGTCGATCTCGCCGGCATCCACCAAACCGAGCAGATCAAGCGAGACGCCCGGCACGATGCGTGCGCGGCAATGCGGAAATTCACTGCGGAACTGTACCAGCGCATCCACCAGGAACGACGTCTGCACCGAGGCAATCGCGCCGATGCGCACCAGGCCGCGCTGCTCGTTGCCGCCGGCCTGGTCGCCCAGACGGTCGTACAGCGTGACGATGTGCTCGGCCAACGCCAGCGCATCGCGCCCGGCGGCATTGAGCGTGGCCGAGCGCCCCGTGCGATCGAACAATTGAAAGCCGAGCGATTCTTCTAGCCGCTGGATCTGCGCGCTCACTGCCGACTGCGTCAGGCCGATGCGCTCGCCCGCGCCCGCAAAGGTGCCGTACCGAGCGACGGCGATGAAGGTCTTGAGTTCTCGAAGCATGAGGCGCGCGGATCAGAAGAGAAGCGCAAGGATACGCGCGCCGCGCCGCCTTACTTGGCAAACAGAGACGCCATGTTGGCAAACGCCTTCATCTCCATCGCATTGCCCGACGGGTCGAGGAAGAACATCGTGGCCTGCTCGCCCACTTCGCCCTTGAAGCGGATGTGCGGCTCGACGATGAACGCGATGCCGGCGGCGCGCAGCTTATCGGCGGCGGCTTCCCACTCGGGCATGGAAAGCACCACGCCGAAGTGGCGCACGGGCACGTTGTCGCCATCGACGGCGCTGGTCTTGCGGTGGCCGATTTCGTCGGGCGCGAGATGGGCGACGATCTGGTGGCCGTAGAAATTGAAATCCACCCAGTCCGGCGAGCTGCGGCCCTCCGGGCAACCGAGGATGCCGCCATAAAAGGCGCGCGCCGCGGCAATGTCGTGGACAGGAAAAGCCAGGTGAAACGGTGCAAGCACGGGGGTGACGTCGCTCATGGTGTGGGGCAAAGAGGGTAGCGATTGCATAAGGCAGCACCGGCACGCAGGTGGGGGGCACCCACGCACCAGGCCACGCAGAGGAGTCTATGCGCCTCCATTCATCCACAAAAGCGATGTTTTTTTGCCCTGAGCAACACTGAATTCGATGAATCAGCCAAAAAAGAAGCCGCCCAACGGCGGCGAAAGAGACACACGGTCAGCGCGCCTGCATGGGCGCAGGCACGCGAAACTGGGACGGTTCAGGCGAAAACGAATGGCGTCATGACGGCTTCGGCGGCCGCCAGCGGCAGGCGCACGGTGCAGACGGTGGCGTCGCCCGGCACATTGGCCACGCGGAAACCCGCATCGCGCGCGAGGCTGATCATGCGGCGGTTGATGGACAGCACTTCACCGAAGACCTCTCGCGCGCCGGACACCCGCGCAGCGCGGACCAGCGTGGCAAACAGGCGCCGGCCGACGCCCTTGCCCTGCCACGCATCGGCCACCAGCATGGCGAACTCGGCTACACCGTCTTCCACCACAAAGCGGCCGTCGGCGATGAGGTCTTCGCCGGTGCCGTCGGGGCGCGCCACGCTCACGACCAGCGCCATGTGGTTCACGTAGTCGATTTGTGTATAGGCGGCGAGCATCTCGTCGGTCAGGCGGCCACCGCCCACTAGAAAGCGCGCATAGCGGGACTCGGACGACAGCCCCTCGACCAGAGCGGCCTCAAGCGGGGCGTCTTGCGGCAGAATCGGGCGCACGGTGGCGATGGAGCCGTCGTGCATGGTCCAGCGGTCGATCCATTCGGCGGGGTAACGGTGGATGGTGTAAAGCATGGGGATCTCCTCACGCGATGGATCGTTGTTATTGGCCGCCAGCACGGGATCACCGCCTGGCTTTCTAATTTGAAGCTAGATTAGCAGAAACCCTGACTTTTGCAAGTAAAGTCAGAATTGACTATGCTTTTGCCATGAGAATTCCGGAACCCTTCCCCGTCCCAGCGGCGTCGGAGCTTGTGACGTCGATGGAACAGCCTTGCTCCATCGCGGCCGCCGTGTCGATCGTCGGCGAGAAATGGACGCTGCTTGTGCTGCGCGAGGCTTTTTCGGGCGTGACGCGGTTTGATGAATTTTTGCGCCGCACCGGGTGCTCGTCGGCGATCCTGTCGTCGCGGCTCAAGGCACTGGTGACGTACGGCATCCTGCGGCGCGTGCCATACCAGGAGCCGGGTGACCGCGTGCGCGACGCCTATCGGCTCACGCGGGCGGGCGTCGACCTGCTGCCCGCCATCGTCGCGCTGATGCAATGGGGCGACCGCTACCTCACGCCCGACGGCGAAGGCCCGATCCTGTTGCGCGACCGCGAAAGCGGCACGCCGATCCACGTGGCGCTGGTCAATGCGCTGGGCGAGCCGGTTGCGCCCAAGAACTCGATACGCGAGCGCAATCCCCGTTATGGGCAGGGGGAAAATCCCGCTGCAACGGCTGCGGATACGCCTCCGGCCAACGGGTAACACACAACTTTACAGGCCCGGAAAAACGCCCTATCGTCGCGAATGAAAGGGCAAACGGCCGCGTTCAACCCGGCTTTCCAACGCATCCCGCGCCTTCCCACCATCGGCTGATGGTTGCCCCTCCTGACTTCGCCCTCGACCTCGCTGCTCACGCCCGGAACCACGACTGCCATGCCTGATGCCGTGGTACCGCTCTACCACCAGATCTACGTCGTCCTGCGCCAACAGATTCTTGAGGGCCGGTTCAGTGACGGCCCGATGCCGGGCGAAATCGAGCTGGCCCGCCAGTTCGGCGCGTCGCGCGTCACGATGCGGCGCGTGTTCGACTACCTCGTCAAGGAAGGGCTGGTGCGCCGCCATCGCGGCATGGGCACGTTTGTCGTCAAACCCGATGACCCGGTGACGATGGGCGGCGGCGCCCAGACGCTGCTGCAGAACATCATCGACGTGGGCGAGCGCACCTCCGCCGTCGTCGTCGAATTTGAAGACGTGCTGGCCCCGCCCGACGAGGCCAAGTGCCTGGAAATCCCGCCCGGCACGCCGATCAAGAAACTCGTGCGCGTGCGCCACCTGGAAGACACGCCCATGGCGCTCATCACCACGTGGCTGCCGCTGGACGTGACGAGCAAGCTCACGCTGGACCGCCTGGCGAACCAGTCGCTGCTGCGGCTGATTGAGGGCTCGGGCGTGCGGATCGACCGGGCGTCGCAGGTGGTTTCCGCGCGATTGGCCGATGTGGCGACGGCGCAGTATCTGGATGTGTCGGTGGGCGCGCCGCTGCTTTCCGTCCAGCGCATCGTGCGCGAGATGAGCGGGCGACCCGTGCAACTGCTGCAGGGCCTTTACCGGCCCGACCGCTACGAATACCGCATGGAGCTGTCGCGCGTGGGCGAAGATCGCGCTCGTCTGTGGATCGACAACGCTGGCCACGACGTGCAGGGCGGCCATAGCGAAGACGTGGAAGAGACCCCCGCCGCAGCGCCCGCCCCCGCCGGACAGCGCGCCTGACACCACCATCAGCAAGGTTATTGGCCGTCAGCAGGCCCAGAGGAAAGTTGTTAGGATCGCCGCTTCGCTGCGATGCAGCAATCTCCTCCATGAGGTTCCCATGTCGACCTCGCCTGCGTCCCCAACGCCTGCCAATACCACCACCGCACCTGCCGCACCTGACACCCAAGGGCTGATCCGCCTGCTCACCGCCGGCGCGGGGATCAGCGTGGCGTGCATTTACCTGAACCACCCGCTACTGGGCCTGATCGGCCGCGACCTCGCCATCGCGCCGCAGGCCTTGGGCGTGCTGCCAACGCTTACGGCGGCGGGCTACGCCAGCGGCATCTTTTTCTTCGGCCCGCTGGGCGACCGCTACGATCGCCGCATCGTCATCCTGTGGAAGGCGGTGCTGCTCACGCTGGCGCTCATCGCCAGTTGCCTTGCGCCCAACCTGCCCCTGCTGGCAGCGGCAGGCTTTGCGGTGGGGCTGTCAGCCACCATGGCGCAGGACTTCGTGCCCAGCGCCGCCGCCATCAGCACGGACCACAACCGCAATCGCAACATCGGCACGGTGATGACGGGGCTGTTGATCGGCATCGTCAGCTCACGCGTGTTCAGCGGCATCGTGGCGGACCATTTCGGCTGGCGCGCGGCATTCGGCGTCTCAGCGGTGGCGATTGTCGGACTGGCGATTGCCGTACGGGCCGCGCACTTTGGTGTGGCGCCGCCCTCCGCCACCACGAGGCAGCCCTACCTCGTGTTGCTGCGCTCGCTCGGCACGCTGTTCGCCCAGCATCCGCGGCTGCGCGCGTCGGCCATCACGCAAGCGTTCATCGGCATTGCGTTCTCGGGCTTCTGGTCGACTGTGGCGTTACACCTGACGGGTACGCTCGGGCTCTCGACCGGGCAAGCAGGGCTGCTTGGCTTTGCCGGTGCCGCAGGCGCACTGGGCGCGAGCATTGCCGGGCGATTGTCGGGCCGCGTTGCGCCCGGCCACATCGCAGCGGGTGGCGCGTTGCTCATGGCAGTGACGTTTGCCGCGATGGCGCTGTTCCCGCAATCGCTGATCGCCATCGTGATCGGCACGCTCATCTTTGACGTGGGCGTGCAGGCGGCACTGGTCTCGCACCAGACCATCATTTATGCATTGGCACCCGAAGCGCGCAGCCGCATCAACGCGGTGTTCATGACGGCGCTGTTCATCGGCATGTCGGTGGGCGCGTATGGCGCGAGCCTGGCGTGGACGAGCGCGCGCTGGACGGGACTGATGACGTTCTGTACGGCGGCGGCCCTGGTGGCGCTCGGGCTGCGTGCAGTGTTCAACGTGCGGCAGGGGGCCCGTTGACAAGCCCGCTCGGCATTGTGGTTGTGACCATTTGTGAACTATAGTTTACAGGTTGAAGTGCGACCCTTAGCATCCCCGCATGCTGACGATCCGCACCACCAACGCTTTCGACACCTGGTTTTCGAGGCTGCGTGACAAGACTGCGCAGCGCCGTATCCAGGTGCGCATCGACCGCTTGCAACTGGGTCATCCAGGTGATGTGAAGCCTGTCCGAGCTGGTGTCAGTGAACTACGTATCAATCACGGCCCCGGCTACCGGGTGTATTTCGCCCAGCGTGGCGCAGTACTGATCATCCTGTTATGTGGCGGTGACAAGTCGACACAGGAAGCCGACATCCGACGCGCGATTGAGTTGTCGCGCCATCTCGACGTGGAGTGACCATGCCTAACGACAAACCCGTCAAAACCCGCCCGTGGGACTCCGCCGAGCATCTCAAGACCGAGGCCGACATGGCCGCATATCTGGACGCGTGCCTGGAGGAAGCGGCCGACGACCCCGCATTCATCACCCACGCGCTGGGCGTGGTGGCCCGAGCGCGCGGCATGACGCAGCTCGCACGTGACACCGGCATGACGCGCGAAGGGCTGTACAAGGCCTTGTCCGAAGAAGGCAACCCGAGCTTTGCCACTGTGCTCAAAGTCATGCGGGCGTTGGGTATTCGCTTGCATGCGGTCGCGGTGTAAGAGGCCGGGCGTACCCGTTTCTGCGTAACCTCCGCAGGCCTCCCGCAACACACTATCTCATCCATCGGGGCAATTCCGGGGCGCGACAATCTGCGACATGTCGCTACAATTCTGAGGGTCAGCTTAGGCTGCCCACAGAACAACCACACCGAGACGCCCTCATGGATAGCACTGCCACCCCGCATGCGGTTGACCCGCACGACACACGCCGCCGCATCTTTGCCATCGTCGGCGCGTCGTCGGGCAACCTCGTCGAATGGTTCGACTTTTACGTCTACGCATTTAGCGCGCTGTACTTTGCGCCGGCGTTCTTCCCCAGCGGTGACCGCACGACGCAACTGCTGAACACGGCGGGTGTGTTCGCGGCGGGCTTCCTGATGCGGCCGATTGGCGGCTGGCTGTTCGGCCGCATTGCCGACAGGCACGGCCGGCGCACGGCAATGATGATCTCCGTGCTGATGATGTGCGGCGGCTCGCTGCTCATTGCTGTACTGCCGACCTACGCGCAGATCGGTGCTCTGGCCCCGTTCCTGCTACTCGTCGCGCGGCTGTTCCAGGGCCTGTCAGTGGGTGGCGAATATGGCACCAGCGCGACCTACATGAGCGAGGTGGCGCTGCAGGGCCGGCGCGGCTTCTTTGCTTCATTCCAGTATGTGACGCTGATCGGCGGCCAGTTGTGCGCGGTGCTCGTGCTGGTGATCCTGCAGCAGCTGCTGACGACGGCCGAGCTGAAAGCCTGGGGCTGGCGCATTCCGTTTGTGGTGGGTGCGCTGACGGCGCTGATCGCCCTGTATCTGCGCAAGTCACTGCACGAAACGCAGACCGCCTCGGCGCGCAAGGCGGAGCACGCCGGCACGATCCGCGGCGCGTGGCAGCACAAGGGCGCGTTCCTGCGCGTGATCGGCTTTACCGCCGGCGGCTCGCTGATCTTCTACACGTTCACGACGTACATGCAGAAGTACCTCGTCAACACGGCGCACATGGAGACCAAGACCGCCTCCAACGTGATGACAGGCGCCTTGTTCGTCTACATGGTGTTGCAGCCGGTGTTTGGCGCGCTGTCCGACCGTATCGGCCGCCGCAATTCGATGCTGCTGTTCGGCGCGCTTTCGGTGCTGGGTACAGTGCCGCTCATGAAGGCGCTGGCCACGGTGTCGAGCCCGCTCGCGGCCTTCGGCCTCATCACGCTGGCGCTGGCTATCGTCAGCTTCTATACGTCCATCAGCGGGCTGATCAAGGCCGAGATGTTCCCGCCCGAGGTGCGCGCGATGGGCGTTGGCCTGTCGTATGCGATCGCCAACGCAGTGTTCGGGGGCTCGGCGGAATACGTGGCGCTGTGGTTCAAGCAGGCCGGCACCGAATCGACGTTCTACTGGTATGTGACAGCGCTGTGCGCGGTGTCTCTCGTTGTGACGTACTTCATGCCCGACCCGAGCAAGGAAGGGTATCTGCGCCACGAGCCGTGATGGCTCGTCGCTGATCGATGCACGCTGGGGCGCTCTGATTTGGTAGAGCGCCCTTTTTCATGTCCATTTCAATGAGCGGTCTTGCCATTCGCCTGGGGTGATATGGCACGCAGCTCCTGGACAGGATGTCGGCAAGCGCATTGGTGAAACCGACGCCGCTGACGCTGCGATAGATTCGGCGTCCTACCCTTAGACTGCAGCGTACGCGCCAAACCGCTGGCGAATCAGCTCTGGCGAATAGCGATAGTTCCAGCGCAACTCAACACCGGCGGCCACGCGCTGTGTGGCAAAGAAGGCGCGGATGGCAAAGCGTCGTCCGCAACGTGAAGTCGCCTCAAACACCGCAGCCTCCATGTTGTAGCCCGACTCCGCCTGCCGATCCGCCTTGCCGCGTTCGTAGGTAAAGATGGTGTTGGCCATCGCCAGGATGTTTTCCCCGTCGACCCAGGAATCGACGCCGCCAGCGCTGGTGCTCAGCACGAAGGAATCGTCGAGACAGGTGTAATAAGTGGCGGGCGTCAGGAGCCGGCCGCCGTAGACGCCGAGGCATTCGCCAACGGCGACGTCCCGCGCAGCAAATACACCACGCTCGCCAATGAGTGCCTCCTCGCGCGCGTCGCGTAGGTCAGCGCGCTGCATCCGCCGGCACACAAGCGTGCGTTGGTACAGCGCGCCACGCAGGGGGGGCGCCACATCGGCCTGCAGATACGGCCATACGGCGTCTGCCGGGTAACGCTCGAAGCGGTCTCTGGATCGACCGGTCGGCTCCAGCGTGGCGATAAGAATGGGCTGCTCCATTTCGTCGCGAAACGGATAGCCCTGGTCGACCTCGGGCGAATACGCGAGTCGCGCAATGGCGTGCGACTGCTTGAATGCCTGCGTCTCTTCTCGAAAGGCCTGAACGCACTTCAGCACGGCGAGGTCGTCCGGCTCTTCGGACACCAATTCCAGAATTTCGGAGCGCAGCGCCTGAGCGGTGGCATAGAAGCGCTCGTGCCGCGCGGCAAGTCCACGCGTTTCAGCGGCCCTTCGAAGCGACGAACGAATGCGCTCGGCCAGCGCATCGGCAAGGCAAGACGTTGATGACAGCATAAACACCACGGCAGCAGGACGAGTCACGGACGGCCACAACCATAGCGGCCGCCCGGCGCACGGCAGCGCCACAGCGCGAAAGGAACTGTTGCGGCGCGAAACAAGGTCGCGCCCATCATCCAATGACGTGCGTCCAAAGGAAGCGCTCAACAGATCAGAGACTGCGTTACGGTGCGCCGAGAGACTGCGTCAAGCGGCTCGAGAAGAACCGCCCCCCTCTTCGGAGGGGAAACGTGGCATGGATCGTGCGTTATTGGCGCCCGTTTCACGCCAATAAAAATACGGGTGGGGTATGAACAACAAGCGGATCCCGGCGATCGCGCTGGCGAAAGGCAGGCGCCAGTTCGGCATGTGTGGACTGGACCATCGCGCCAGTCTGGACCGGGGGTGCCCCTAGCAGGCAGATCCGTCTGTTTCTGCGACGCGGCAGAGCGCCTCGGAAGTTTCAGGCGCAGGGGGCGCGAACGTCCTGCGTTCTCCGTTCTTTCCAGACCTTCACCGCACGGTGACAGCGCTGCCCCTCATGACGCCCTTGCCTCTTACCTGGTTCCGCCTCCCTGGCCTGGCTGCCGTGCTGATCGGACTGTCGATGGCACAGCACGCGCATGCCATGGCGGCTGACGAGCCGCTGCAGGTGCGTATCGAGCGCTCGACGCTCGAGCATGTCCTGATGGAAATCACGCGATTGAGCGGTCAACCGGTGTCGTTCGCATCCAGCCTTGTGAAGGAGCGCTGGGCAGGCCCGATCGACGGCAAGATGACGGCCGCAGACGCGGCCCGGTTGGCACTGCAAAACAGCGGGCTGGCGCTCTCCGTGCTGCCTGACGGCACGCTCACCGTTGTGGCGGCCGACAACGCCGGCGCGCCCGACTCACCGCGTGACATCGGCTCACTACCGCCATCGGAAGTCCATGGCGCGGGCGACATAGGATTCGCGGTAGGCTCCAGCAGCGCCATCACCCGCGTTGAAATGCCGATGACGAGCATGCCGCACGCCGTCAATACGGTCACACGCGGTCTCTTGGCCAGCCAACAGCCGACCTCATTGAATGCCGCATTGGCGCAGGCCGGCGTGGCATCGGTATTGGCTGACCCCACAGCACCGCCCCTCTATGCCATCCGCGGCTACCTGACCAACACAATTTCGGTGGATGGCTTGCCGGACAAGCTCGGCTCCTTGCGGCCCGTGGATGCACTTGAAGAGATCGACGTCATCAAAGGACCGAACGCCGACGTGGCGAGCGTCACCATGGCTGGCGGCGCCATCAATGCCAGCCTGAAAGCGCCGACCGCTGCCGCGCAGCGCAGCATCGCCATGGAGGTCGCCTCGCATGCCGGCCGTAAGGTGGTCGCTGACCTGGCCGGGGCCATCGGGGCCAACGGGCTGTCATACCGCTTCGTTGGGCTCAATGACACGACGACCGACAGCGACGCCGGATACGCGGGCCACCGCGTCAGCTACGCCCACGCCGCGCTGGGCTGGAGCGACAGCGCAACAAGCATTACCGCCGGTATCGAATCGCTCACCAGCCGGCAGCCCGTGCCGCCCGCCACCTTCGCACTGGGCGGCGCACCTGCCCGCGTGCCCGCGCAGCTTCCCTTCGGCAACGTAGACGATCGCGTGGAAGGCAGCGGCACGCGCGTCTACTACACGGCCTCGCACAACCTGACCGATGACTGGGCCATCCATTCGCGGGCGAGCTATGAATCCGTGAGAGAGGAATCGGCCCAGTGGGACCTCGGCTCCGCCTCGTCGTATCGCGCCATGCCCAACAACACGATCTGCGGGCTGCGCCACACAGAAAGCCACTTGTGGGCCATGTCGAACGAGTTGACGGGCACCTGGTCGCACAACGCCGTGCGCCATGCATTCACGCTCGGCTGGGAAGAGATCCAGGAACGGCAGAACCTGATCAAACCGGGGTCCATCGCCCAGGTCACGCAAGACCCGTTTGCGCCCGTACCGCTGCCGCAGGCAACGTTCGTTCCGGGCAACGGGTTGTCGCAAACGTTGCGGCAATCGATCTTTCGGCTGCGCGACCACGTCGCCATTGGCGACAGATGGGAGATGTCCGGTTCCATCCGCGCGAACAACTACGTCGCCCTGCTGCCCCATACGCAATTGCGAGGCGTGGCCTGGACGCCCGCCGTCGGCGTGCTCTACAAGCTCACCCCCAGCACGGCGTGGTTTGCCGACTACATGCGCGGCTTCCAGATCAACACCGGCTACTTCTATGACGGCACCGGCACGCAACCCGAGCGCAGCCGCCAGGTGGAAACCGGCCTGCGATGGGAAAACGCCCACCACACGCTGACGGCACAGGCAGCGCTCTATCGCATTGATGCCAAGAACGTGAGCCTGGCCGACGTGTCGCACCCCGGCTACTACGCGCAACTGGCCGAACAAACCAACCAGGGCGTGGAACTGTCGATGCAGGGCACGGTGGCGCGCGGCTGGGAGGCCTCGTTGTGGTTGTCGGCCTCTCGCATGTCGGCAAGGCTGCCGGGCGGCTACGCACCCGGCGTGCCAGCCCGAAACGCCGCGCTCTGGACGACGTACACCATACAAAGCGGCGTGCTCGCAGGCGCCGGCATGGGGCTTGGCATCAGCGCGCAGGGCCGAGCCGATGCCCATGGTGACGCCCCTTTTCGAGTACCCGGCGCCGTGCGCGTCGACAGCAGCCTCTTCTGGCACCAAAAGCGTTGGCGCATCGATGTCTTTGCCCGCAACCTCTTCAACGTGCGCACATACGGCAACACGCTCAGCAGCAGCTACATCCCGATCCTGCCCGGCCGCACGCTGGCGCTGCGCGTCACGCACAACTTCTGAATCCCACTCCCGATGGGTCCGCCGCATGCCCTGACACGGCGGCGCGCGCGTGAGCCTGCCTCCTCTCACATCTCGCTGGCCTGCGATTTCGTCTCGGTGATCAGGGCTTCGGCCTCGCAGCATGGCCTGATGGCCGACATTCCCTAACGTTCCACCAAAGTCGCCCGACATGCCATTTCGCTCTGCGATCGGCGTGCCGGCACGCGGCTGCCCAGGGCTGCGCGGCCCGGCACGGGCAGAACGCGCAGGGCCATACCGGCCCCGCGACCCGAACCGGAATCGGAATCGGAAGCGATTGCCGTGCCGCCGTTTCTCTGCAGAGGCCGGTCGCGCGGCTTCTCTCCTCTCTGTATCGGCATGCGCCCTGTCAGCGGCCTGGGCGGTGCCATGCATCACGCCTGCCCACTGAGGTGACACATGAATATGAAGGTCCAAGACAACGCTTCACTGAATATCTCGACCCAGCTCCAACTGGATCAGCCCGGCAAACAGAACCAGGCCGACAGCCCGCTGCAGCATCTCGTGCAAGACATCCTGAAGGTGCTTGAAGCCATGCTGCGCAACGCCACAGCACAAGGCGGCGCCAATGCAGGTGCCGGCGGTGGCTCGGGTGGCGCAACCGGCGGTGGCGCCCCGGGCGCGGGTGCTGCGCATGGCCCGTCGGCCAGCCAAGGCGCACAAGGCGCCCAGGGTTCGCAAGGCGCGCAGGGTGCCAGCAAGGGCCAGCAAGTTGGCGATGACAACGGCGGCGACTCCAGCAGCCAGGACCCGATGCAAGCGCTCATGAAGCTGCTGGAAGACCTGCTGAAGTTCATGACGCTCAGCGAGCAGATGCAGCACAAGCTCGACACGGGCGAAGGCGCCAAGGGCGTCGATGGCGCAGGCGGTGCCAACGGCGGCAAGGGCCTCAACATGGACGACATGCTCCAGATGCTCGACGACGCGCTGCAACTGATGCAGCAGCAGATGATGACAAACGCCTTCGGTGGTGCGGGCGGCGCAGGTGGCGCTGACGGTGGTGCCGGTGCAGGTGGCGCTGATGGTGGCGCTGGCACTGGCGACGTTGGCGGTGCTGACAACGCAGGCGGCGCAAACGGTGCTGACGGCACGGGCGACACCGGCGGCGCAGACGGCACCGACAACTCGGGCGACACCAGCGGCGCAGAGGGCACCGACAACTCGGGCGATACCAGCGGCGCAAACGGTGCTGACGCCACAGGCGATGCCAGTGCCGCATCGGGCGCGGACAACGCCAACGGTGCCGAGGCCAGCGGCCAAAAGAGCAACGACGCCATGATCGAACAACTGCTGAAGGTGTTGGACGACCTGGTGAAGATGCTGGCGCAACAACAGCAACAGGCGCTTGGCGGCGACCAGACGCAAGGTGGCAGCGCTGGCGCGGGTGGCGCAGGCAACGCGGGCGCGGCAGGTGGTGCGCAAGGCGCGGGTGGCGCAGCGGGCGGCACGGCAGCCGGTGGCGCAAACGGCCCGTCCGGTGCCTCCGGCACGCCGAACACCGCCACGGCCGATGGCGCGAACGGCGCAGACGGCACCGGAAACGGAGCGAACAGCCCCATGGCGCAGCTCGAAACGCTACTCAAAGACATGATCAAGGTGCTCGAGCAACTGCAAGCCCAAAAGGCCGGCGGCACGCAACAGCAGCACTCCCAGGTGCAGGGCGCGTAACGCCAGGCCACTTAACCTGACGGCCGGCAACGGTCGTCATTTTTGCTATCTCAAGCACGGAGACTCACCATGAGTATCTTCAGCAAAATCAAGCACGCCTTTCAGCACTTGGGCAATGACATCGCCAAGGTCGGCAAGGGCATTGCCCACGCCGCCGAGAGCGTCGGCAAAAACCTCGTCCACGATGTGGAGGCCGTTGCCAAGCAGACGGCAGCCATGACCAACGACCTGGTGCACCTGCGTATTCAAAAAGCGCTGCACGATGCGGTAGGCGTTGGCGAAGCCACCTTCAAGGGCATGCGGGATCTGAATACCGCCGCCTTTGACGTGGCCGAAAAATCGCTGGAAAACGCCCACCTAAGCAAGGGCCTGGACAAGGCTCTGAGCAAGGTCGACAAGGCCCGGGGCTTCGTCAACGATATCGCCGACCGCACGGTCAAGAGCATCGGCGATAGCGTCAACGGTTTCGCAGACAGCACCATTGCAGCCGGCAAAGCCGCCGCGCATGGTCACTTCGGTGAAGCGCTGGGCGACATCGGCTCAGCCGCTGGTAACGCCGCACAGTTGGCCTCGGACCTCACGCCGGAAGGTCTGGCCGCCAGCGCCGCCGTGGCAACGCTGCAGAAGACGCACCTGGGCGGTACGGTGGTCGACTCCGTGGTGGAAGGTGCGCTCACGGGCGGCCGCAGCGGCCTGAAGGATGCAGTCAAGCTTGCCGCCAAGGAAGGCACCAAGGCGGAGGCCGGCGTGCAGGCGCAGAACCTGTTCGACAAGGTGAGCGGTAATGGCAACGGCAACGGCAACGGCGACATGCTGCTCGGCGCTGCTGCCGCGGGCGCTGGCGTGGCAGGAGACTTCCATGCCTCGCGCAAGAACCGTCACGCCACGCCGCCTGAAGCCCACCACACCGGCACGCAACATCAAGCCGTCGCGGACGACCACGAAGGCGCAAGCCGCAAGGGCAAGAAGAAGCACGAGGCCGAAGTCGACTCCGGCAACGGCAACGGTAATGGCACCAGCAAGACGGGCAACGGCAACAACAACGCTCAACCCAACGGCGCGGACCCCACCGGGCAGGATGCGCTCCTGCAGCTGCAACTCCTGCAACAGCAGTCTGCGCATCAACGCATGCTGAACGCCATCAAGTCGAACGGCGATGACGACGACGATGACGACGGCGACGACGTCACCTCCAAGGCACCCGCTTCGGCACCGCAGTCCTCCGGCTCGAGCCAAGTGAGCGCTAGCGCCAACGTCAGCACGTCGACGCATAAGAAGGCCGCGTAAGCCAGCGCCTTCGTGTGCTTCACGTCGGCCCCACGCGATGTTTGCGTGGGGCTGATGCTTTCCATCATCGGTGCGACGCCACCGCGGTGCACCTCTCGACGCGAACTTCAATGCATTCGATCAACCCATTCCGCCGCACTTCGCAGGCTCAGGCCGCCGATTCCACTCCAGCGCGCAGCAACGTCCCCGCCTACGCCACGCCCCCGCGGCAGGAGCCTGCACGGCAGCCACGGCGCAGCGGCATTGCCGGATTGTTCGGGCTGCGCCGCTCGCCCGCCAATGCCGGCGGGCCTGCCGCTGCACGCCCCAACATCCGTGCCGGCACGTCCACTGGCCCATCGCGCACGGCGCCAAACAGCCCACTCCATGTACACCCCCCCGCGCTGGAAAGCCCACTGCACGGCGCCGCCGCCGTGAATGCGCGCATCGCCGGTTCCGGTGTCCGCCTGGCCCTGGAAGCGTGGCACGCGCAGATGCTTACCCGGATTGCCGACTACCGCCCGGCAAACCCGCCTGCCCACTTCAATGCGGAACGACAGCTCAACGTTGCACTGACGCACATCGAAGACGTAGCGCGAGGGCGTCGAGAGCCCGCAGACAAGATCGAACTGAAAGCGACGCCCGTGCTCCATCTGCCGGATCTCGTCTCCGAAATCGCACACCTCAAGACGCTCCACTTGTCGGATTGCGACTTGCGCGAGTTGCCGCATGATCTGGGCAACCTTGGCCTGCTGGAGACGCTCAAGCTGCACGACAACCAGCGCTTGCTTGCGGTGCCCGACACGCTGGGGCAATTGTCGTGCCTGAAACATCTGGAAATCGTGGGAAGTGGCGTGCGCGAGTTGCCGGCCATGCACGGGCTGGCGAACCTGGAGCACCTTGCCATCCAGCATTCACCGCTCACCTGGCTGCCGCGCGACATTGGCAACGCACGCAAGCTGAAAACACTGTCTCTGGCGCATACCTATCTGCGCGAAATACCTGCCAGCATCGGCAACCTGTCGAAGCTCACCGAACTGAACCTCCAACACAACGTAGGCCTGACTTCGGTACCCGATTCCATTGGGCAACTGCGTCATCTGAAAGCGCTCGATCTCTCCGACTGTCCGCAGCTCCGTGCCGTGCCGGCGTCGGTCGGAAAACTACACCAGATCAAGACCATCGATCTGCGTGGCTGCACGGGCCTCACCATGCAGGGTCTGCCGAAATCGCTCATCACTCCGATGCCCGGCCGCAAGGTGCACTTCCCGGAACATCTGCGCACCGAAATCGGCAAGGTGCGTGAAGAATGGGCGATGAAGAATGCGCCGCGCCTTCAACTGCTGCAGGCCGACATCGAGCGCAAGAACGAAGAGATGGAAAACGCCGTCTTCGGTTCGGCAAGCGACATGAATGACGGCCAGTTGTTCTCGGTCGCGTTTCGACTGAAGCATGCCCATGACAAGTTGCCCGAAGTGAGGAATCAGGCCCTGCGGAATCCGGCAGCCCTGCAGGCCGATGCGTCTGCCGCCATGCGGCAGGCGTTGGCCAACGCGTTCAACGTTGAGCCCGATCGCGAGGGGTTCGCACGTTTGGATACCGCTGCACGTGCATTGCCGCGCGCCCTGCAGCATGAACTCGCCGATCTGGTGGCCTCCAGCTCGGGGCGTCAACTGGTGATCGCCATTGGCGAAGGCGCATTTGGCGTGCGAGGCTCCAGCCGGCTGCAACAGATGCTTCCGGCGTTCGCGCAGAAGATTGCCAACCACGCGCAGATCCAGAGTCTGCGCGAACAGGCAAGGCGTCCTCTGTCAACCAGCCCTGCGCACCAGGTGGCTGCACAGCTGGTACCGATTGTTCAGCAGTTGTGGACCGCCACGCAGGCCCAGGCCGCACTCGCGGCGCTTGCACAACCATTGCAGACTGAACTGAAACCGCTGCTGGCCTCAGAAGCTGGCCGCCAGTTCGTGTTGGACCTCAGCAAGGTGGCCGAGGGTGCCAAGGGAACGAGCACGCTCAGGCGTCTTCTGCCGCAATTGGCCACGCGGATTGCGCACGACCCGAAGGCGCAGGCCCTTCACCGGCTGGCACGGCAGGATCAACACGGCACTGCAGACGAACGCCGGGAAGGCCTTGCGCTGGCACTGCTTCCCATCGCCCAGCACCACTGGAATGCGCTTGCGCAGCAAGGCGTCGCCGAGCCGTCAAACCGCCGTTGACCGCGTTGCCGGCGAGCACAAACAGAAAAGCCTCCCGACGGGAGGCTTTTTTTCTGCTGCATTGGCAAGTGGCCTTACAGCGCCACCACTCGCGGGGTCAGCAAAAACAAGCGCTGGAACCGCTGGCCAGTCGTCTGGTCATGCCGGAACAGCGCCCCCAGCAACGGGATCTTCGAAAGCCCGGGCACAGCATCCACACCCTTGGTCTGCTGGTCGACGGAGTAACCGGCGATCAGCAGGCTTTCGCCTTCGTTGATGAGTGCCTGGGTGTCGATCTCGCTCTTGTTCACCACCGGCAGGTTGCCGACCATCTGACTGGTGATCTGGCCATCCTCAATATGGATGTTCATCCGAATGCGCGACGTGCCTCCATCGGTCACCACCATCGGCAACACGCGCAGCGACACGCCCGCCGAAATACTGTACAGATCCGCCGACTGATACCCCGCCACCGGCACGTAGAAATTCTGCTTGCTGTCCATGATGGCCTCGGTGTTGTCGAGCGTGGCCACCTTAGGGCTCGCGGTAATGTGCGCCTGGTTGGTCTGCTGCAACGCGCTGATACGCGCCATCAGGTAACGCGATGCCCCACCGATCACGGCGGTCAACACACCCCCCGTTGGCGTAGCGGCAATGGCCGCAGCGGCATTGGCCGTGGTGGTAACCGCATCGAGCGAGCCCGGATTGGACAATTGCGTGTTCGTGCCAGAACCGGTTTGCATGTCGATGTGGCTGTTGTGCAGACGCCAGTCAACGCCGAGGTCTTCCAATGCGCTCTCGCTGATCTCGATGATATTGGCGCTGATCTCCAGCACAGCCGGGCGTGTGTCCAGCGATTCAATCAACGATTGGTGGGCCGCCATGCGGTCTGCGCGGTCTCGTACGAGCACCGAGTTGCTGCGCGGGTCTGCATGGATGATCGGGGCGCTGCCGCCGTCTTCCTGGAATGCATCCGTACGGCTGCGGCCTTCGCCGCTGGGCAGCGGTGCCACAGCGCCACCACCGGCATATTGGCCGATACCGCCAGGCGGCAGAGGCGCCTTGCCGCCACTGCGATCATTGCCGCCCAGGCCAGAAAGCGCACGCGTGCCACCACGGCCTGCGTTTGCCTCGCCGGGGGCGACGCTGTCGACGCGACGGTCACTGCCGCGCTGCGGGGGGTTCTCCGTGCTCGGTGCGTTGTTGCCGTACATGCTGTTCAGGATGGACGCGACACCGCGGATGGTGATGGACTGGCCGTCCACCATCATGGTGTGGTCCGTGGCCCAGGCATAGCGCAGCGGGAAGGAACGTACGACGGTGCGGTTGGCGTCCTCGCGGCCGCGATCGATCAGGCGTGCGATGTCCTGCACGAGTTCGACCAGGCGCGGCGGCCCGGATACGACCACGCTGCCGGTTTCGTCGTCGTACAGCACGGGAAAACGTGGGTCGGTCACGCCCAGGCGCGTCAGCGCACGCTTGACCTGCGCGGTGGACGCGCGTTGCAGCGCAATGGTCGCGCTCTGCGCCTCGTTGGCGCCCGTCACGCGCAGCACGGCGCCGTCGTAGTACCACGCAAAGCCGAAGGTGGCGGCCATGCGATCGAGAAAACGCTGCGGTGTTTCATTGAAGTTGCCCGTCACGCTGCCCTCGACCTGCGGCGAAATCCACGTCATAACGTGCTGGCTGGCGCCGAGGTCTCGCAAGACATCCTTCACGTCTTTGCGGTCGGCCACGTATTCAAATTTTTGCGACTGCCAGGGGATCACCGCCGCAGCGGCACTTCCGGCCAGCGACAGCACCGCGATGGCCGCGGCCATCAGGCACCGGCACGCGGCCAGCACGCGACCCTTCCGGCCCGCAATTCGAGTCAGATGCATGGTTGCACTCGTGAGAATGAAGAAGACAGACCGCACCAGCGCGCGGCCACGCGATACAGCGCCCGCGACTTAACGCCAGATGGTTTCAGACGGCGCTTCGTTGAACTGCTTGCGATACCCCTTGACCAGCGCCGAGCGGCTGCGGATGCCCCAGCGCGATGCCGTATCGATGATGTTCGACGGCCCGCGCCCCTCGTCCAGCAGGTCAGAGCGGATGCCCTCAAGACGCAGGCGGCGGATGACCGAACTGGGCGACATGCCCACCGCGCTCTTGAACGCAAGTTGCAGCGCACGCTCAGTCACGTTGATATGCGCGGCCACCTCACGCGTGGTCAGGTCGCTGCGCTCAATGTTGTCCAGGATGTAGTGATACGCGCGCCGGTACTTGGCAGACAGCCGCGCGCTCACATCATCGGACGCGCGTGACGCGGCGGGCGTGGTCTGGCTGACGCGGCGCACGCCGGGCGATTCGGTGCGCAGGCAGCGCAGGGCATCTTGCATGTAGGCGGTGTAGTACTTGAGCGCACCGGCTGCGTCGCCGCGCTGCGCGGCCATCTTGGCGCGGCAGTAGAGGTAGTCGAAATTCCAGCGGCGTGCGCCGAAAGACGTATCGCGGTTGCAGATCTGGTCATAGACCTTGCCGGCCACGTCGTGCTGCTCGCCGCTGAGCGCTGCCAGCACCACCTCAACCTTCGTCTGCATCAACAGGCGGCTACCCATGCGGCGGGACTGCCCCATGATCGCCATGAGCGGGTCGATTGCCGTGCGATCGCCATCGGCCATGCGGCGCAGCAGGCTCAGGTACTCGGCGCGGCGATGGATCATCGCGGGCACACTCGCATCGTGCTTGCCGTTGGGCGCCCATCCGTCGCGGCCGCCATGGTGGTGCAGCATCGCAGCACCCACTTCGGCCGACTGCCAGAACGCGTGTTCGAGCAAGCGATTGGAGCACCGGATGCCAGCCTGCACCGCAAACTCGTACACGACGAGATCGAGCGTGGCGAGCCAGCCGGCGTCATTGCGCTCCGTTGCAATGGCGCGCGCCGATTGCAGCGCCTCGTCTGCTGCGTCCTGCTGACCAAGCTGGTGATGCACGAGGGCCAGGCCCATCATGCCTTCGATGCGCTGCAGCCACGTCGCGCCATCGTCTTCAGCCATGCGGGAAAAGCAGCCCGCCGCGGCCGAATAGCGATCGCGCAGCAGCGATTGCCAGCCCATGTTGCGGCACGAGACCACGCGCAGTTGATCATCCGAATGGCGAATCAGACGCTGCGCGGTGCGGAACGCTTCTTCGGCGTCTTCATCGCACTCCAGCAGCATCGATGCATCGGCCATGGCCAGCACGCCAGCGTAGTCGCCAGCGTCCTTGCCTTGCTGGCCGCCATGATCATCGACCAGTTGATACGCGCGGTCGAAATCCTCCGCGAAGACGGCCTTCGCATAGTCAGGCAGACGCTCACGCGCTGCCAATCCGGAGGCCAAGGCAAAGTAGATGTTTCCCAGCATGTCGACGCTCCCGTGTCAGAGATTGCGGCTCGCGAAGCGCGGGCCGCTTGGTGTTTGATTTCGTAAGGACATCCTAAGAAATCGCCGCACCCACAATCTCAACAAAGCTTCGTCAGGCGCTGAACAATCCTCACCGCATATTCTTCGGTTTTGACGACGTGTCATCGCCCACCAGTCCGCTCTTGACCCGCTGCAGCAACTGGCTATAGGTGAGCGTATCCCGCACCTGGCTGGACATGGCCACGACCAGCGCCGTGACCATGAGGATGGCCACCGCACCCTTGATGGGCTGGCCAAGCGAAGCGGGTTCGAGCTTGTCTGCCGCACGCGATAGCAGGCCGATGCCGGCATCGATGAGGAACAGCGTCATCATCACCGGCGCTGCGAGCTTCACGGCCGTGGAGAAAATGGAATCGGTTTGCTGCAGCAGAAAACTCTCGGCAACAGCGCTCATGTCGGGCAGCGTGGCACCCAGCGGCCACCAGTGGAACGACTCGAACACCACGCCCAGCAGGAACAGCATGCCGCCCGCTGCATAGAACAAGGTGACGGCCAGATTCAACAACGTGTTGCCGATCGGCGTGTTCTGGTCGCCCTGCAACGGGTTGCTCATCTGCACGTTGTTGAAACCCGCCATGTTGTCGACGATCGTGCCCGCCGTCTGCGCCACCCAGAACACCGTGGACGCCGCGTAGCCGAGGCACGCGCCCAGAAAGATCTCCTTGCCGGCCAGCAGGAACCACCGGGCCGCGCTCAGGTGTTCCGCCACGGCGGGCGGCTGCGCCGCTGCAACGATGATGGCGAGCGTGTAGACCACGCCATTGCGCGCGGTGCCGGGCACGGACTGGTCACTCGTGGCCGGCAGGATCGCGAAGATGGTCATGATGCGCACGCACGACAGCGCGAGCAGCGCAAGGATGACCTCCGCGCTTTCATCAAGATCAAACCAGGCGTGCAGAACGGTATCGATCGCTTCCATATGAGGGCGTGAATGTCGTCAGAATGTTTCGCCATCAAGCCGCTGCGCGTGGGCGCGGACGCGCCAGGATGGCCTCCACGGCCTCTTCCTCGGTGGCAAGCTCGCGCTCAGTGGCTTCCTGCTGGTCGATCCGCTCCGCAGTCTTACGGCATTGATCGAGCATGGCATCGAGCCGCGCCAGTGCCTGGCGGCGCGCCTTGAGTTCGGCCTCGCGTTCGGCCACGGCGGCGTGCGCGGCCGCCACGTCGTGCTCGGCCTGCACGACCGCATCATCCAGCTCGCCGCGAAACGCGTCGTAGCGCAAGTACGCATCGGCCAGCAGCACGGGGGCGGCAATCAGTTGATCCATGCGGCCGATATGCCCGCGCAGCCGCTCATGCGCGCGCTCGCACGCGTCTTCGCTGTCTTGCGCGGCGGCCTGTGCTTCCGCCACGGCTTGCTGTGCGGCAGCAATCTCCGCTTCGACACGACGGCGCTGGCGCGTTTTGGCTTCGATCAGCGTGTGCCAGACAGCGGAGCGCTTGCGCTTCATGTCTGACCCACCTCGCTCAGCAGCCGATACGTCTCGTCTGGGCTGCACCACTCGTCGGTGCGCTGGCGCAGGAAGTCTTCCATCCAGCCGTTCCATTGCACGGCGGTGTCGGCCACGGCATCGCTGCCTTCCTTGTATTCGCCCATCTGCAGCAGCGTCTCGACCTCGTTGTACTTGGCAAGCAATTGGCGCATGCGGCCGGCTGCTGCGCAGTGGTCGGCCGGCGCGACTTGCGTCATCACACGGCTCAGGCTATTCAGGATGTCGATGGCCGGATAGCGATTGCGCGCGGCAATGTCGCGCGACAGGATCAGGTGGCCATCCAGAATGCCGCGTACTTCTTCGGCCACGGGGTCGTTGCCGGATTCGTCTTCGGCCAGCACGGTGTACAGCGCGGTGATGGAGCCCGTGGCGCTCATGCCTGCCCGCTCGAGCAGGCGCGGCAGCTCAGCAAACACTGACGGCGGAAAGCCACGCCGCGTGGGCGGCTCGCCCGCTGCAAGGCCGATCTCGCGCTGCGCACGGGCAAAGCGCGTGAGCGAATCCATCATCAGCAGCACGCGCAGCCCTTGGTCGCGGAAATACTCGGCGATGGCCGTACCCACGTGCGCAGCCTTGGCGCGCTCCACGGACGAACGATCGGACGTTGCACACACCAGCACGGAGCGGCGCATGCCTTCCTCACCCAGAATCTGTTCGATGAACTCGCGTACCTCGCGGCCGCGCTCGCCAATCAGCACGATCACGTTGACGTCGCATTCGGTGCCGCGCGCCAGCATGCCGAGCAGCGTGCTCTTGCCCACACCGGCCGGCGCGAAGATGCCCATGCGTTGCCCCTCTGCCAGCGTCGCCAATCCGTCGATCACGCGCACACCGGTGGCTAGCGGCTGCTCCACCAAGCGGCGCGACATCGGGTCAGGCGCCTGCGCAAACACCGGCACGTAGTCGTACACATCCAGCGGCGGTCCACCATCGGCGGGTCTGCCCAGACCATCCAACACGCGGCCGAGCAACCCGGGCCCGATCCCGACCGAAAGCGTGCGCCCGCTCGGCACCACGCGGGTCGATCGCGATAAGCCCACCACGCCGCCAAAGGGCGCCAGCAACGCAAAGTGCTCGCTAAAGCCGACCACCTCGCCTTGCTGAAGCTCCGTGCCGTCCGGCGTGGTCAACGTGCAAAGCTCGCCAAGCTTGACGTCCACGCCGCCCACCCGCAACAGAGTGCCCGTCACTTCCACGACCTTGCCCAGCCGCTGGACGGGTGCCACGCTACGAATTGCCTCGTCCATGGCGTCGATCAGCGCGGCTTTGGTCATGCCGCATCCTCGTCGAAGCCGCCCTCGTCATCTGCGAAGTCTTCGTGCGGATCGGCATGTTCAACCGGCTTGCGCTTGCGACCGGAAAGCGCCTGTCGAAGCGCGGCCAATTGCACACGCAGGCTCGCATCGGCCACGCCGTGGTCCCATTCGCACTGGCAATGTCCGGGCTCTGCGCGGTCGTCTGCCAGCACCTCGAAGGCGGCGTTGAGGGACCCCGTCTGCACGGCCTTGGCGAAGGCGGCGCGGGCCGGTTCGATCTCGTCTGCACACACACGCACCGTCAAGCGCGCTTGGCTTTGCAGCACGCGGCCGAGCGTGGCGGCTACACGCGCAAACAGCGCCTGGCGGTCGGATTCCAGCACCACATGCTCGACTGCCTGCATGACCGTGGCGATCAGGCGGTCCTCCTCGCGGCGCGTGGCTTCGTCATCGTCGTACGCGCGCGCGGCCATGGACGCGTGAAAATCCTCTAACGCACGTCGCTGACCAGCGGCATAACCGAGCTTGGCGCTGCGCTGCGCGCGCTGCTCGGCTTGCCTGAGCAACTCGTCGGCATTGGCCTGGGCTTGCGCCACGATGGCTTCAGCCTGGGCGTGAGCCTGCGCCATTGCGGCCTCACGCGCCTCCTCCGCGGCCCGCCATGCGGCATCCAGTTCGACCACGTGCCCGTAGTCTTCTGCACGGATCACGTCCGAGCCAATGCCAAGCGGAGCATCGCGCCTCAACCAAATAACCATGCCAACTCCGGAAAGAGAACAGGCAACGCAGCCATGAAGGATTCGGCTGGCGTTCCATCTGAGGGAGTGCCGGCACCCGGCGGCAACGGCGCTTGCATGCCGATCGTCAGGCGCATCAATTGCGCGAGCGACGGATCCGACACCGTACCGTCGGCAATCAGCGCATGCAGGCCAGCCTCGGCAAGCTGCGCCAAGTCGAGCGCAGGCAGCGGCCCACTGGCGTCTGGCGCCCAGTGCTCGCGTTGCGTCAACGCCGTGAGCGCTGCCTCCCCCAACAGACCGGCAAGACCGGCGAGGTAAGCACCGTCGATGCATCGCGCCAGCGCGGCACGCCTGCCGATCAGCATGCGGGCGGCCAGCACGCGCTGGAGGTCGTCTTTATCGAGCACGGCGAGGCGATGCCCGCGCGAAAGCAATGTCGGCAAGCCCACCTGACCCACGCCAAGCGCGATACAGACCTGGCGCCAGTCTTTGGTTGCGCCTGCCGGTACACCGTTAGCCTGCGCGGCGCATGCGGATGCATCGAACACATGCACTAGCCCACGCATCCGCTCTTGATACGCGTGCAACATGCGCAGGATCATGGCGGCGGCCGGATCGGGTGCGGCGCTCCTCTCGATCATGCTGTTGCGCGCTTCTTCCAGCGTGCCGGCAACTTGTCTTCCAGGCGCGCACGCGCTGCGTCAAGCCGTGTCCGGACGGCGGACAGCCGGGTTGCGGCACGCCACAGCAGGACGATCACGCCCAGCGCGCCCACCACGGCGCCGAGCGTGGCCCACGACACACCAGCCGGCGCGCGGCTGGCGACATCGGCGGTGGGCGCATCCACGGTGCCGGGCACCAGCGTGACGCTGACGTTCTCGTAGGTAAGCCCCTCCACGCTATGCACAACCAGGTTCTTGATGCTCGGAACCAGCGAAGACACATTGGCGCTCGGGCGGTATTTGATGAACACCGATGCGCTGGATGGCTTGACCACGGTGGCCAGCGGATCGTTGTTGGGCAGCACGATCTGCACATTGGCTACGGACACGCCGTCGATGCGCGAAAGCGTTTGCGAAAGCTGCTGCGATACGCCGTAAATGAAGCGCACCCGCTCTTCCGTGGGCGTAGAGATGAGCCCGTCCTTCTTGAAGATGTCGCCCAGGCTCGCGTACTTTTCATGCGGCAAGCCGTGGCTGTGCAGGACTTCCATCGCGCGGGCAAAGGCATCCTGGTCGACCATCACCGACCAGGTCTTGCCGTCATCGGGCGAATTCTTCTGCGCGTCGATGCCGGCCTGCAGCAGCACGGTGAGCATGTCGTTGGCGTCGGCCTCGCTCAGTTGGGCAAAGAGCTGCTTGTTGCAGCCAGCCAGCAGCGCAGTCAGCACGAACAGCAGTGCGAGTGCGCCGCGCCGCATGCGGCAGGATGGAAGCGCGGTCCGCATCATTGGTTCCGCATCAGGGTCTGCACGGCGTTCTTGCCGGAATGCGCAATGGTGCTGCCCAGGTGGATCTTCGTCATGGTGGCCGCGCACTCCATTTGCACGCGCACGCCTTCGGCCACCACTTCCTGCACCGACATACCGCGTTCGGCCTCGGTCATGGCCTCCACACGCGCCATCGACGCCTGCACGGCGGCATCCTCTTTCTTGACCAGTTCGCCAACGGCTGAAGGCCCCTTGCTGTGGTGCTGGCTGTGCTTTGCGTTCTGCAGCATCGATTCGAAGCGTGCAACAAGCTCGGGCGCGGGCGCGGCAGTTTCAGCCGGGGCAATGCCGGCGCCCAGCGTGCCGGCAGTGACCGGCGGAATGGCAGTGGGACCTTGGATCATGATGGACTCCCGGGAGGATGGTTAAGCGCGGGTGAAGTAGTGCGCGCTGTGGTAAGCGCTTAGATCCACGCTTTCTGCGGCCGGCGCGGCAGCGGCGGTGGTGCCGAACGTGCCGGCATCCATTTCTTCCTGCACGCCGATCAGCGTGCGCACCAGCGCGACGGAATCGGCGTCTTCGTTGCGGGCGAGCACCTCATTGGCATACACATGCCACTCCTGATCGCCCAGGGCGTTCAGGCACAGCGCCATCATGGCCGAGGCAAACGGCACCACGCTCTCGGCCCGCTCGCCGTTGTGCAGCTCGCGCAGGATGCGCGCGGCATCGGCGTATTGATGGCGGCCCACCAGCAGCCAGCCTTCCACCAGGTCGAGTTCGCGAAAATTCGGGCGCAGCGTGCGCAATGCAGTCAGCAGCGATTGCGCGTTGTCGAACTGGCCGCTGCGCGTTGCATACATCAAGACTTCGAGCAGCCCGCCCAGCAGGCGGTTGCTACATTGAATCGGTTCCATATCGCAGGGTTCTCCGTGTCGGGTCATGTCGATGCCGGCATTGATAGACCGGCCGACCTCGGGTGGAACCATAGACGCCCGCATGCCGCGCGCCAGCCACCCACCCCGAAAAAGAGCGCCCCGCCCCGAAGTCGGTCAGCGCTGTGCGCCCCCATGCACAACGCAGAACCGCCTGTTTTCGTCCGACCCGCACGCCGGCTTCGGAACGGCGCATCCGCCTTCGCTCAAGCGCCAAGCGCGTAGCGCCCGCGTCTGCACAATGCCTCGCATCGCTACGGCACCGTACGCCGCGGCCTCCTCCGTCGACACCCCAGGGCACCGCCATGTCGGACGAAAAAACCGAAGAGCCCACAGACAAGAAACTCAGAGACGCGCACAGAGACGGCGAAACCGCCAAGAGTGCCGACCTGATTGCCGCCGTCGTGCTGCTCACGGGCTGCCTGCTGCTTGCCATGACGGCATCGCTGCTGGGCGATCGCTGGCGGGCGCTGGTCGACCTCGCGCTCGATGTGAACAACAGCCGGCACCCGGCCATGACCCTCAAGCAGACGCTCGGCCACGTCGCACTTCAGCTGGCCCTGATGACGCTGCCGCTGAGCCTCGCGTTTGCGCTGGTCGCCTGGATTGCCACGTGGGGCCAGACGGGCATCGTGCTCTCAACCAAGCCGCTCGAGCTGAAGATGAGCGCCATCAACCCTGCATCGGGTCTGAAGCGCATCTTCTCCATGCGCTCGATGATTGACCTGCTCAAGATGGTGGTGAAAGCGCTCGCCGTTGGGGCCGCGCTGTGGAAGCTCGTCCTGATGTTGCTGCCGACCATTGTGGGCACGCCGTATCAGCCCGTCATGGATATCGCGCAGATCGGCATGTCGATGCTGGTGAAGCTGCTGGGCGCGGGCGGCTTGCTGTTTCTGCTGCTCGGCGCGGTGGACTTTGGCATCCAGCGCTGGCTCTTCATCCGCGACCACCGCATGAGCAAGGACGAAGTCAAGCGCGAACACAAGAACAGCGAGGGCGATCCGCACATCAAGGGCCAGCGCAAGCAGCTGGCGCGCCAGATGGTGGACGAAGCCAAGCCTAAACAGACCGTGGCCGGCGCGCAGGCCGTGATCGTCAACCCCACGCACTACGCCGTGGCGATCCGTTACGCACCCGAACAATGCGGCTTGCCGTGCATCACCGCCAAGGGCGTCGACGACGAAGCCCTGAGGTTGCGCGAAGAAGCGCAGGCGCTCGGCATTCCGATCATCGGCAACCCGCCGCTGGCACGCGCGCTGTACCTCGTGAAGCTGAATGATCCCGTGCCCGAAGCCCTGTTTGAAACCGTGGCCGAAGTGCTGGCCTGGGTGGGCGAGATCGGCGCGAAAGACCCCGGCGCCAAACACTCGGGCGCAGGCCCTTCCATCTTGAACTGAGGCATCCGATATGGCCAAGAAGACCGCCTTCTCTGAATTCAGCGGCGAAATCGGCATCGCCGCGTTGGTGGTTGCCGTCATTGCGTTGATGGTGCTGCCACTGCCCACCGTCCTGATCGATTCGCTGCTGGGGCTGAACATCACGCTATCGGTCGTGCTGCTGATGGTGACGATGTACATCCCGGCGGCAACGTCGCTGTCGGCGTTCCCGTCGCTGCTGTTGTTCACCACGCTGCTGCGGCTCTCGCTGAACATCGCATCGACCAAATCCATCCTGCTGCACGCAGACGCCGGCCACATCATCGAGAGCTTCGGCAAGCTCGTGGTGGGCGGCAACCTGGTGGTGGGTCTGGTGGTGTTCCTGATCATCACCACCGTGCAGTTCATCGTGATTGCCAAGGGCTCTGAACGTGTGGCCGAAGTCGGCGCGCGTTTCACGCTCGATGCCATGCCCGGCAAGCAGATGAGCATTGACGCCGACCTGCGCGCCGGGCACCTGAGCGCAGACGAGGCCCGCAAGCGCCGCGCGCTGCTGGCCATGGAAAGCCAATTGCACGGCGGCATGGACGGCGCCATGAAGTTCGTCAAGGGCGATGCGATTGCCGGCCTGGTCATCACGCTGGTCAACATCCTCGCAGGCATCGTGATCGGGATCACGTATCACGGCATGACGGCCGGTGAAGCTGCCAACCGCTTTGCCGTGCTGTCCATCGGCGACGCCATGGTGTCGCAAATTCCCTCGCTGCTGATCTCGGTGGCGGCCGGCGTGATGATCACGCGCGTGTCAGACGACGACCACGGCGCCAAGCCAAGCTCGCTCGGCAAGGAGATCGTGCGGCAGCTCTCGACCAGCGCACGGGCCATGTTCACCGCCAGCGCGCTACTGGCCGGCTTTGCGCTGGTGCCGGGCTTTCCGTCGTTTCTGTTTGTCGCGCTGGCAGGTGTTGTCTTCACTTTTGGCTACACGCTGCGCAAGCGCCTGAACACGGGTAGCGCGACCGACAGCGATACCCTGCCCGCGCTGCTGCGCGAAGGGTCCAAGGATAAAGCGCCGACCATTGCCGACAAGGCCCCGTCGTTCACGGCGCCTCTGGGGGTTCGCCTGGGCACACGGCTGGCAGAGGGGCTCGACATTCCCAAACTCGATGCCGCGTTCCAAAGCGGGCGGCACGCCTTGGCTGAAGAGCTGGGCCTGCCCTTCCCCGGCATTGCGGTCTGGAAGAGCGCCGCGCAACCCGAAGAGGCGTACGAAGTGCTGGTGCACGACATCCCTGGCCAGCCGGTCGCGGTGCTTGACGGCAAAGTATCGGTATCCGATCTGCCTGAACCATTGCGTGCGCAACTGGACGCAGCGCCCGATGCAGCAACCCACGCCGAGCAGGTGATTGCCGACCACGTCGTGCATGTGCTGCGCAAGCACGCACATCTGTTCATCGGCCTGCAGGAAACGCAATGGATCATGGAACGCGTGACCACCGAGTACCCGGGCCTGGTCACCGAGGCGCAGAAGGCCGTGCCCGCACAGCGCATGGCCGACGTGCTGCGCCGCCTGCTGGAAGAGCAGGTGCCCATCCGGAACATGCGCGCCATCCTCGAAAGCCTTGTCATCTGGGGCCCGAAAGAAAAAGACACGCTGATGCTGGTGGAGTACGTGCGCGGCGATCTGGGGCGACAGATCGCGCACCAGGCCACCTGTGGCTCACGCAAAATGCCCGCCATTCTGCTGGACCCGACGGTGGAGCAGACGGTGCGCCAGGCGATCAAACCCACGCCGGCAGGGAACTTCCTGACGCTGGACCCGCAACAGGTTGACACCATCGTCACGCGGCTCGAACACATGAGCCGCAGCGCGCCGCAATCGGGTGCGACGCCGGTCGGTGCGCTTGCCATCGTCACGTCCATGGACATCCGACGCTATGTCCGCCGCATGATCGAGCCGCGCTTGCAGGCGCTGAACGTGTATTCCTTCCAGGAGCTGGGCGCGTACGTTGATCTGCAGCCCGTGGGCAAGCTCACGCTGTAAGCCGCCATGACCACGCCCGTACGCCTGTGGCGAGCCCCGCCCATCGTCCATCCGGCCACGCCCGTCCGGCGGCCCGTCGCGCAACGCAGCGCAGACGGGCGAGCCGGCATGCAGGCCGAGCCCTGCGCGGATGAAGCTACCGCCTGGATACCGCTCGATGCGTACAGCGACGCCGCATGCGAGGACACCCCAGAGCACGAACCACCCGCGCAAGATCACGCCGATGCGCAGCCCGATGAAGCGCCGCCCGACGCCCCGCCGCTTCACACCTCGGCCATGATCAGCCGCCTGGTGCGCACGTGCTCAGAGATCAGCGTGGGGAGCACCGTGACGGAACATCTCGCGCAGTTGCTTTCCAGGTTCTGCGGCTCCCGTGTTGTGAAAGCCAACAGCGAATGCTGGGAAGTGACGCTGGACCTCGACCCGCGCGTGCTGCCCGACACCCGCCTTACCCTGCGCCTTTCGCCCCACACGCTATGGCTTCGCTTCCTGGCGGCACACCCGCGGGCGCGCGACTTACTCTCCGAGCATGGCGATGCACTGCGCCAACGCATTCACGTTTTGCTGGAGCAGCGCATCGATATCGAACTCGAAGTGTGGTGATCGTTCCCACGCCTCACCCGACACCTTCCGCCGACTCGCCATGGACACCGGGCTCACGCCATCCCCGCTCGATGCGCACCTGCGTGCGTTCACGCCGGCCCAGGCCGCGTTGACACGGCTGACCGGAACGCCGTTCCCGGATGACCACGGACGCCGCTGGCAACTGCACGCCGTAGACCACGCCGCGCCCATGCAGGCGCCTATGCGACTTGGCATTCGCTCATCGCTGTGTGCGGTCGACGTTGTTGTTGAAGGCGCCAACCACCCCGCACTCCACGCCATCGCACACGAAGCCGATGCGCAACGCCGCACGGCGCTTGCCGGGCTTTGGCTCGCGCCAATGCTCGACACGCTGTCTGCGGCAGGGCTGGGAGACGCCACCTTGGCGACATTCACGCCCGAACACAACGATGCGCAACGTAGCGATCAGCCGGAATTGCCGATGCGGCTGGATGGGCCACACGGTGAAACGCCATGCCGCATCGCCACGCTCGATTGGCATGCCGCGCCGCCCGCGCCACCCGTGGCCGATCGCAACGCTGTGCTTGCACAACTCGGCGTGGTGGGACTGCCGATGGGCGTTCGTATCGCCAGCCGTCGATGCCAAACGCACACGCTTTCTTCGCTCGCGGCCGGCGACGTTCTGCTCGGCTGGGGCATGCACGCCTATCGCCCCGACACCGATGAAGGCGCCGTACGCCTCACATGCGGTGATAGCCGACGCGCCCACTTCACTGCCCATGCTCACTACAAGGAAGGCACCGTGACGATTCTCGATGTTCCCGCGCTCGCAAACGACGACACCGCCGCCACGCACGACACCACACCCGACAGCACTGACGGCATCGCAGTAGAAGCACTGGAGGTGCCCGTACACCTTGAGGTTGCCGTGATGAGCCTGCCGCTGGCCGAGCTGGCTGCCCTCGCGCCAAGCCACGTCCTGCAGTTGCCCGTCCTGCTGCGCGATGCCACGGTCCGCCTGGTCTGCCACGGCCAGACGCTCGGCCACGGGCAACTCGTGGCAGTGGGCGAGCATCTGGGCCTGCAGATCACCGCCATGAGCGCGCGCCATGCAGAACATTGAATTCGCCTCGCTCATCATTGCGGCGGTTGCCATTGCGCTGCTGCCGTTTGCCGCCATGGTGGTCACGTCGTACACCAAGATCGTGGTCGTGCTCGGCCTGCTGCGCAATGCGTTGGGCGTGCAGCAGGTGCCGCCCAGCATGGTGCTCAACGGAATTGCAATGATCGTGTCGTGCTTCGTGATGGCGCCGGTCGGCATGGAGGCCATGCAGCGCGCCCACATGCAACTCAATGATTCCAGCGCGAACGTCAGCCAGGTCATGCCGCTGCTCGATGCCGCGCGCGAGCCGTTCCGGCAGTTCCTGGACAAGCACACCAACGCACGCGAGAAAGCGTTCTTCATGCGCTCGGCTCAGCAACTATGGCCACCGGCCAAAGCCGCACAGCTCAAGGAAGACGATCTCATCATCCTCGCGCCCGCCTTCACGCTGACGGAGCTGACGGCGGCGTTCCGCATCGGCTTCCTGCTGTATCTCGTCTTCATCGTGATCGACCTGGTGATCGCCAACCTGTTGATGGCGCTGGGGCTATCGCAGGTGACACCCAGCAACGTTGCCATCCCGTTCAAGCTGCTGCTCTTCGTGGTGATGGACGGCTGGTCTGTGCTGATTCACGGCCTGGTCAACACCTATCGTTAAAGGGGCCGCCATGGACTACGACAACATCACGCGCCTGACCAGCACGGCGCTCATGCTGTGCCTGCTGGTGTCCTTGCCCGCTGTGGCGGTGTCCGCCATTGCCGGGCTGCTGATCTCGTTCGTGCAAGCCGTGACCTCATTGCAGGACAGCAGCATCTCGCATGGGCTGAAGCTCATCATCGTGTCCGTGGTGATTGTGGTGGCTGCACCGTGGGGCGCGGCATCGATCCTGCAGTTCGGCAACACGATCCTGCAATCGCTCTTCCAATAGGAGGGTGCCATGACACGCATCTCCGCCTCGCCGCCCAGCGTTCTCTCGTTGCCCGATCCGGTACAGGCACCGCAGAACACGGCCGCGCCGCACCATCGCAAGCATCATCGGCATAGTGCGCACGGACACCACCACTGGGCCGACCAGCTGGTCGAAGATAAGCTGCACCGCCACAAGCACGTCGCGCAGATTGCAAAACGCGTGCGCCGGCCGCGCACAGGCAAGCGCAGCGGCGCGGGCTCGCCCGAAGAGCCCATCACCGACAGCACGTTCGAAGAATTGCTCCTCATGCTGGAGGAGCATGCGCGCAAGGTCGAGCCGATGGTGATTGGCCTGTCGTCCCGGCAAGACCAAAGCGACGGTGACGACGACCAGGCAAGAGACCGCCGCAGCGCCCAGGGCCGCCGCGCCCTGCTGCTGCAGTACCTGCAGGAACAAGCCGCAGAGACCGCTGCCGCGGCACCACAGAAAACAGCAGCCACAGAGGCCGGCGCGTTGCCGGCCGACACGCTACTGGCCGAAGTGGAATCGCCCAGCTTCCAGCGCCTTGAACAGGAGCTGCTTGCCGTCCGGCACGCCATGCACACGGGCCACCCGATGCCGCTGCGCATGGCGTTCGACATCTTGCGCAGCTACTTGAAACAGACGCCCATCGAAGGCACGCCCGGCACGCTGGCCGCCGTAAAAGACCGGCTGCTGGCAACCACCACGCCGCAACACGCCGCCAGCGCGCTGACCGACCGAGAAAAGACGTTCAACCTGCTGTTTCCGCTCTTGCTGCTCAGTCCTTCGCGGCCGCGCATTGGCCGCGAGCGCGGCGAGAGCATCGCACGCAGCAGCGCCGTCGCGCGCCGCTGGACAACCGAACTCTGGTCTTACCGGGCGGGGCTGGGTCTGGCCCTGCCTCCGCTTCCTGATCCTTCCCCGCAATCACCATGAACAAGCACATCCGCGTGTTGGCAGGCGCGCATGCCGGCGCCTGCCTCGACCTGACACCGGGCCGCTGGACGGTCGGCCCCGACGCACAAGCCAGCATCCGCATCTCTGATTGGGCGGGCGATCCGATCGCGCTGCTTGTCGATACGGAACACGGCGTCCTGATTGAATCCGACGATGGCGGCAGCACCTGGGACGACCTGACCCCTCGCCGCTTTGGCGAGGTCATTCTCTGTGTCGGGCCGGCCGGCGAGGCATGGCCACCCGACCTTGCACTGCTGGAGCGGGTGCTATCGCCCGCAGCCACGGACAGCGGCAGCCACAGCGTTGCTGCTGCGCAAGCCCCCGCTTCCGAAACGCCCGCGCCCACCCGGCCTCGCGCACGCAAAGGCTGGATGGGCGTGACAGCAGTCGCGCTGCTCACGCCGTGCGCGCTGCTGCTGGCATCGACACGCGAGCCATCCTCCGCCGCGCATTCCGCAGCCACGGCACAAATACCGCTGATCGAACGTGTGCGCACATGCCTGGCACTGCACCGCATCGACGGCTTGCAGATCGAACAGCACGACAACGAGATCATCGTGCACGGCATCGTGACGTCGGCCAACGAAGAGCTTGCCACGCTGCGCGATCTGCGAGCGGTGTCAGCGTCTGTCCGCACCGATCTTTCCATCGCGCAGGAGGTCATTGAAAACCTGCGTGAATCGCTGCAGGAACCGGGGCTGCGCATCAGCTACCTGGGCAGCAACCGGTTCTCCATTACGGGCCCAGCCGTGCACCCTGAGCGAGTTCGCGCAACGGCAGACCACGTGCGCAGCGACCTGGGCGGCAACATCAAGGACATCGCCCTGGACATCACGCAGGCACGCGTGCGTGACCCCAAGGCCGATGCCACATCCGCGCTTTCCGTGGATGAACTGAGCTACATCGAAAGCTCCGACGGCACCAAGGATTTTCTCGCTGCGCAGCGTTAAGGCGCAGATCGTTCTTGCCATTCCCCTTCTTCTGGAGACTCACATGTTTGACCATTTCACGCTCGACATCATCGAAACGTTTGACGACATTCAGGCTTTTGCCAAGCAGGAAGGCCCGAAGGATTTCGGCCCGCTGAACAAGGCTATCGAAGCGCTCAAGCACACCGCCATGGACATGGAACAGCGCGCCATTCGTGCGACGGACGTCAACAACCGCGAGCAGCTTCGCGTGCTGTCGCACGGCTTTTCCAGCGCGGCACAAGTGTGCTCGGGGTTGATCCCGGCATAACGCGCGCAGTGCACATACGGGCTTCGCGAGACGACATCACATTTCGCCTCTTCGCCGGTCCAGCGCAATGAAATCCACGATGATGACTTCACGGCGAACACAACAGCAGCACGTTCGCTGAACCGAATCAGCGGCATCCCATTCCGGGGTGTTGTTGAAAAACCCGGCTCTCACCCGAGACCACTCATCCACCGAAAAGGAGTTTTCCATGACCGTGCAAACCACCACCGCTGCCCTGCGTGACACCGGTAGCCGCCTGTCGTTCGATGCTCAAAACGAAGCCATCACGAAAGAAGGCGAGCAAGACATGCTGAACGCAGCCCGTCTGCAAAACGAACTGAACCGCACCAACATGTTCGCCAAGCTGATGGAAGCGGGCCCGAAGGCCGCCAAGGACCTGATCTCGTAATGATCAGTTCCGGACGGCACATCCTGTGCCGCCAACGTTCGGGAACGGGGCCGCGCCGTTCCCGAGCGGTTTTTTAGATGTATTGCCCGCGCGCTTCTGCTGTTCTCCCCCGGCCCATCGCGCCGCAGCCCGATTCACCGAATCCGACCCGCTACCGCGATCCCGACATGACCCCCATCCACCGCAACGTTTCTGCAGCTGCCGCAACTCCTGCGCAGGATCCGTCTGCATCGCACCCTGCGCACGGCCACACAGGTGCGCACGCATCCGGCACGCTGCATGCCGTGGTATCCGCCGCCGCGGACGACATGCTGAACACAGCCCATCTCGAGGATGAGCTGAACCGCACACAGGCATTCGCCAAGCTGATGGAAGCCGGCCCGAAAGCGGCCAAAGATCTGCTGGTGTAAAGCATGAGCATCGAACGGCGCGACAGCCTCATCCGCGACATGTGCATGCATCTGCAGATTCCGGATGCCGATGCCATCATCGCCGCCGGCCGGCTCACGGTGGAGGGGTTCGAAGTCATCATCGATGCAGTCGAGGAAGACATCGACGCGTTCTACCTGAACTTCGACTACGGCATCGTCACAGGCGGCCGCACGCTGCGCGTGTTCCGCCTCATGCTTGAAGCCAACGTCACCATCTATGCGCAAGACCATGCACAACTCGGGTTGGATGGCGATACGGGCGGCATCATCCTGATCGTGCGTGTGGCCTACGACCCCGACATCGACGGCGAGCAACTGGCCGAACTGCTGGGCCACTATGCCGAGCACGGCCGCTACTGGCGCGACAACATCCTGCAGACGACAGACGACATGTTCGAGAACCTGGCGAACGGCACCTACGTGTGGATTCGGGCGTAATGCGCATGCATGGGGCGCACGGCAGCGCCCCTACGGGCGTGCCTTCGCAGCGCCCGTGATGACTTCGTGAACGCGTACGCCGGCTGTCATATAACGCCGTACGCTCGCGGCATTACATGCGAAGGTGCTCGTTGAAGCTGACGCGTCGGCTCGGCGGCATCGCCAATCCAAGTTCATGTCCGCCTCACGCACACCGTATCTGCCAACCATAGACATCCCGCTTCTACGCGCCGGCGAGTTCTTCCCCTTCGCTGCGCACCCCATCCTCATCGGCGCATACCAGCTCTGGTTCACCTGTGATGCAGATGCAAATGCCGACCATGAGTCGGTCACCGTTTGTATCGACCTAGGCAAGCCGCTTGAGATCAACGTTGACGAAGCACTGCACGTGATCCTCGGGCTGTGCCTCGGCCTGCCAGCTTCGTCGCGGGGCGAGGTGGCGCAGCAGGCGCACACCGGCACGCTGGTCTATCGCTTCCCTTACGCGCTTCACGACGACCCGACGGGCGCTTTGCTCGTTGACGCGATGAGCGGGCTTGCGGCGTCAGCGACATCGGTCTCGAAGTGGTCGGTGCACTAGCCGATTGCGCCTGGGCCGGTGGCATGCAACTTCGCCATCGTCACGGCGGATTCGCATTGCGCGCGTGTTTGTCATTCGGCCGCATCAAAGTGGTATGCCGATTGACCAGGCCAGTGCCTGAACATCTCGCGCCATGCCACCTTCACGCCTATTGCCCGTCAACGTGCCGACATCGCCGTCGGAGTACGAGACACTCCACGACTTCGCCGCGCGCACGCCATCGCCATCGCAATCGGCCGAGGGCGGCGATGCTCTGCAGCCCCGCAAGAAGGGTGGCTGGCTCAGCAACCTGAAATCGCGCGTGCGCGAAAAGCTGCCCAAGAGTGACGAGACAGAACTGGCTACGCTGCTAAGCGACCGCAAGCGCTCCGGCACGTCGTTCAATACGGTGGACAACTACAAGGCGCCCACGCGCGGCACGTTGACGACCACGCCCGAGGCAACGCCGCAGGCCACCGAAGGCACCCCGCACCCTGCCACAGCGCAGGTGCAGGAACATCAAGAAACACGCCGCGCGGCACGTTCGCAGCGCAAAACGTCGTCCATGATGCAGCGTGCTGAACAGGGTGCGCAGCGCTTGCGCCAACGCGGAAAACCGCCGACACCCCAAGCGGCATCGCCCGCCGCAGCGTTGACGGTTCCGGCTACGGGCGAAGCGTTCCGCCAGAGCATTGCGCAGTTGTTCCGCATGGCGGGCAGCGCAAGCGAACGTGAGCTGCTGGCCGATCGGCTCGGCGTCTTGGCGGCTCCAGCGCAGGGCACCTCGTCGGCCGCAGGCAGCTACATCCGCCCGATGTTGGCGGCACGCGCGCTGGCGGCCACCAGTGGCGGCAATGCAGGCGATGCGCTGCGGGTGCTGCAGCACGTCACGCATGCGGTGCACTTTGATGCTGCCGCCTTTGCGGCACCTGTTTCGACGCCGAGTAATGAGGGCTCAACACATTCCACGAGCAGCTCCTCCTTGGGCATGGGCCGCCTGTTCAATGAGACGGCATCGGCAACGGCGTCGCACCGTTCCAGCACGTCGGACCTGGGCTTGTCTCATCTGTTTGGCGAGGGCGAAACGTCGCCACAGCGCAGCGAAACCGGCGCCAGCCGAACCAGTGACGAGCAAAGCCCCCGTTCGCTTTCCCGGCAATCCAGCCTGTTGGCCCAGTACGGATCAAGCAGTTCAGACGGGTCGGGTGGCTCCGGTCGCTCCGGTCGCTCTTCAAGCAGCCTGGCGGTCCCGCCAATGCCGCAGGGCATGAGCGATGCGGGCGTGGCAAGCGCGGCCTGGCGCACGGCGCAGTTGCTCTCGCGCAGCCATCACGGCTTTGAAGCGCTGACCGGCCTGATGGAGACTCCGCCCACACCGGAGCAGGCGCACACCGCGCGCGCCTTTCTGCAGGCGGCCGACCATGTGCATACGGCCGCCGCCACCGCAGCCGACCCCACCGCCCTGCTGCACGCGCGTCCGGCGGGCAGCGGCACGCAAGCCGAGTCACTCGCCGTCAACGTCATGCACGCCGCTGCGCTCAAGCTGCGCGGCGAGCCCGTCAGCGCGCAACAGGCGGGGGTCCTCTTTGCGTGGCACCAGGGCTTTCGTGAAGATGGTCCGGGCTCGGATCTGGCCAACACCAAGGCACGCCTGGCCAAGTTTGTCGGGCGCACCATTCCGCGCGTAGAGAAGCAAACCACGGGCAGCCATTTCTGGCAGATGATCGGCAAGAAGAAATCGCCGCTGTCATCGGCTGCGCTTGGCATGCACGGCGCACAGCGGCCGGGTCTCGTCAAGGAAATGGACGCCTATACGGCGGCGCTACGGACGATGATCGACACGCTCGCGCAGGCAGGCAATGCACCGCCGCTGCACACCATCGCCCACCCGGGCGATCTTTGGCGCGGCGCAATCCTTGCACACTGGGCCGGGCTGACAGCTGCCAACGCGCCGTTGAGCGACTACGCGCTCACGGCAGAGAAGCTGCGTGCGCTGCAACCGGAAGTCGGCGCAGCGGTCAGCCGCATGCAACGCGAAAGCGCCGAGCCGACTGCCGTCGCACGCACACCGGGCAGTTCGCCGGCCCATCAGGAATTCGCGCAGCTCGTGGCCGCGGCCGGACTGACCGACGATGTAGACACCCGGGCGTGGGCGCAAACCCGCCTGGACACGCTGACCCTGCCGCAAGTCAACACCGCGCAGGCTCACGTGACGCAGCTCATCGACCACGCCGGCCTGGTGGGCGAGCCGCCGGAATACCTCGTGGGGCTCCAGCCGTCGGCCACGCTGTTGCGCTACTGGAGTGCCCACGCGGGCGAGGCCGCCGAGGCGCCCGCATTCCGAAGCGCACTTGAGCGTGCCGACAAGCTCGAGCACCCGGAAGACCTCAAGATGCAGGCGCCCACGATCGAAGACGCGCGCAAGACCATCGAGACGCTGCTCACGTCCATGGAATCGGGCAACAAGGTGCGCCTGTCCAACGGTGGCTGGATTGGCGGCAGCACGGCCGGCGTATCGACAGGCTTGTCGCACGTCGGCAAGGCGCTGCCGGTGCCCGTATCCGTGCAACTGGACGCCAATTACGGCAGAGGCCGCCAGGCCGTGGTGGAAATCGGACGCAGTTCTCATGGGCGCGACGTGTTCGTCGGCACTGACCGCACGATGCGCGCTTCGGTTGGCGTGGGGGCCTCCGTTGGCTACGACCTCAAAACGTGGGGCAAGCGCCTGCGCGCCAATCTGCTCGCCGTCAAGGTCACGCCATTCGATCTGGAGACAGGTGAGCCGCGCGGCGTGGTCATCCGGGCCACGCGGCCCACGCAGCGCCCCGTGGAGGGCCACGACGACTGGGAACCCATCAAGTACGACGACAAAGCCGCTGCGGATGCCATCGTCAAGGCCACCAACCTGCTGTTCGAGCACGCGTGCGCCGCGCCCGAGCAGCGGCCCGATGCCGATACGCTGTGGAATGCGCTGGCACAGCACTGTGGCGAAAGCGGCGGCATTTCGATCAGTTGGGTCGACCAGACCAAGAAGCGCTGGCGCGCCTCGATGGACGCAAGCGTCGGCATGAATGTACGCGTGAGCAGCCCGCACACGCCGGTGCGGATCGGCCCGTCGGCCCGGCTGCGCGGCGAAAAGACGCTCAGCAACACGGCGACCCTCCAGGAGAAGACCGGCACGATGCGCGTCGAGCAGTTCAGCGTCGCGACGGGGCACAAGGTGACGGCCCGGGGTGGACTGGCGTTCTCGGTGGGCCGCACCTTCTACACGGCGGCTCCTGACGACAACGCCTCGGCCAAAGCCGGCGAGAGCGGCAAGTTCACACAGTCGTTTACCGGCGGCATGCCGCTCGGGTTCAACTGGAAACTCTCGGAAGGCGGCCATACGACGAAGGTGAAGATGGGCTACCAGAACGGCAAGATTGCCGATCGCGTCAGCTACTTCGACACTGAATACCGCAGCGTGCGTGAATACCTGGCCGTCGTGCGCAGCGAACGCGATGCATGGATCAACATGCTTGCGCACAAGCCAGGCGGCACACCGGAACAGGCCGCGCGCGAGTTCGAGGCCTACTGCGAGACCGTTGAAAAGCACGCCCGCCCCAACCAGCGCTACCTGAACCGGCATCGGCTCCGGCCGTCCGCTGCTCGCGAGATCGAGGGCCACCTCGCCCTGGCGGACCTGCACCGGAGCATCGACCCGAATTCTGCCGACGCGCAAGCTTCAGAAGCGCTTGCGCAGGCGCTGCTCGAAGCGCCCACGTCCCGCGTGCCGGAGAAGCTCGCTATCGTCGAACAAGTGTCCACCAGCCGCAGCCGTGGCCTGACGAGTGCGCTGCAGCTGCGTGCCAGCAAGGAAGCAGAAGGCACCCGTGAACTCGCCGCCATCAAGTTCGGCTAGAGATCTTTTCATCAGATTGTCATATCAGCCGCCGAATTAATGTTCTCGGCGGTTTTTTAATTTGCATATGCGCATAATCGTTCACTCATAATGCGGCATGTGCATGCTCAACTCACACTTGCAGAGTCAACAAAAAAAACTTAATCAGATCTAAACGCGATTTCACTCTTTATAGGGATGTGTGAGCAAATTGTGAACGTTATGCTTGGCCTCAGTTTGAAGCGCCATCTGCAACGATTCGATTCTGTAGTGCAGTGGCTTGAAAGGGGAGCGCCATGAAGTTCGCCGTATTGACCTCGAACCCATCCAGCTTTGCCTACGTGGCGAGCTGTCTATCCACCCAGGAGGCGGAGTGCGTCCGCTTTGACGACGCCCTGTCGCTGCTCCGCGCGCGCCGCACGGAAACGTTTGATCTGTTGATGATCGATGCCCAGCATTTCCGTACGGCCGGGCAGCTGGTGCTGTCGTGGCGGGAGTGCAATGCCGACATGTGTTGGCCCACCCTGGTGTTCGGGCAGTTTGTCGACCGGGGGGACATGGCGTCGGCCTTCGATGCCGGCGTGGACGACGTGCTGACCGGACACTTCACCGCTGAAGAGCTGCAGGCCCGCGTGCAACGAGCACTGCGCCGAGCCGAGCCAGTGCGCCAGAATGCCGGCATCCACGTCGTGGTGGGGCCATATCGCCTTTGCCGCCTGACCCGCACGGCCACCGTCAACAGCATCCCCATTCGCATGACCGCGCGGGAGTTTGCGACGGCATGGTTGCTGTTCTCGTCGCCGGGGTCGTTTCTCTCGCGCCAGCAGATCGCATCCGCCGTGTGGGGCGCAGACGCCAGCATCGTCGAGCGCTCGATCGAGCAGCACATCTACAAGCTGCGCAAGAAACTGCAGTTCGGCCCCGAGACCGGCGTGGAACTCAAGACCGTCTATGCACGCGGCTATCAGCTCGCCGTGCAAGCCGCCAGCAACGAGCCCGCAGGCCCCGAGGCGCGCACCATCCTGGCCGCCTAAGCGGCCTTTTTGCGCAAACGATTGCGCACCGCGGGGCCCACCGCAACCACGGCAGATTGTTTTAGCATTTCTTAATAAAACGCTTCAAGGCAGATAATTTCAGTATCGGCTTAACAAATTCAGTGCCGGTTTAAAAAATATTGCCTTGTTAATGGTTATCGCGTTAGTGATTTTCGTGCGAGCGGTTTTCACCCGCACATTGCTGATATAGCGCTGCCAATTCGGTCCGATTGCGTGCTTGTAAGCGCATCAGGATTTGGCGCACGTGCGATTTCACGGTTTCTACGCCGATATGCAGCGCCTGCGCGATTTCCACATTGGATTTTCCCGATGCCGCCTCTCGCAGGATGTCGCGTTGGCGCGGGGTCAGCGCGGAGAGCAACGCCCCCTTGCCGGACGAACGGGCAGGCGCCCGCCGCCTGGATTCCAACATCCGCCCAAGCATCGCATGCGCCTGCTCCAGCGTAACGGGCTGGGCGGGCGGCTCTTCGCCGGCGGCCTCGGCCAGTTCGGTCAAGTCGACCAGGATCCCGCCGTTTGGGGCGGGCGAAACCTGCCGAACCGCGATCGTGAGAGGCACCACCGCCTGCGCCCGCCAAGCGGCAGCTGCAGGGAAAGGGGAGAAATACCGGCTTTCTGCCGTGCTGTCGGCTGCGTGTAGCAGCACGTCGTTCTGGACCCGGGCGTTCATGTCGTCCTTCGCTCTCGTGAAAGCTATGCATCTGGATGCAGTGGCGCTCGCGGATGGGTACCGCGGCAGCCTCTTACTCTCTCTGTGCATCGAGAAAGAAAAACCGGAACCCCGATCGCAAAAAAAATTTTTGCGGCAGACCAGCGCTCAGCGTGGGCCGATGCGCACCCACACGCCGGCAAGCTCCTTCACCTGGATGGGGAGTGTCTCGGCCAGCATGTGCAGGGCACGATGGCCGTCGAGCGGGAACCGCCCGGTCACGCGCAGATCGGCCACGTCAGGGAGCAGCTCGATCAGGCTACGGTGGTAAGGGCGCAATGCGTCAATCACGTCTGACAAGGGCTGGTGTTCGACCTCGACCATGCCGCGTGTCCAGGCCGCCACGTTGCGGGCCATCAGCGTCAGTTTTTCGATGCCGCCGTCACCAAGGCGCCGTACCTCGCCCGTACGCGCCGTGGAAACTGCACCGGCCGGCGTCGACAACGCCGCGGTGCCTTCGAGCACGGCAACCTTCATCGCGCCATCGGGCTCCAGCGTTGCGCAAATCATGCCGCCCGTGCATTCCACCGCGCCCGCGGCGGACCACAACCGCAACTGACCCGACGGCGACCCGGCGACGGCCAGCACGCTGCCACTGCGCAGACGCACGTCGTAACCGCGCGCAACCGCAGAGGCATCGACCGCGCTGCGCGCATTCAGGCGTAGTTGATAGCCGCCAGCCAGCGTGAAGTCGCGACGCTCCGAGGTCGCCGTGCGCATGTCGGCAGCCAGGTCGGTCAGCGGAATCTCTCTGTCAACGAGGGCGGCAACGCCCAAACCCAGCCCGCTGAAGATCAGCGCGCGGCGCACATGCCGTGCTGTCGACGAAGGCGCATCGAGAAGCCGTCGCGCGGCGCGCCGATGCGGTTCTGCCACGGACGGCAGTGCCATCGAGCCCAACGCGCCTTGCAAACGTTGCACGGCGGCGGCGTGCGCGGGATCGGCCTCCTGCCAGGCGGCAAAGCGCTGGCGCTCCATCTCGGACGCCGTACCCGAACGCAGTATGACAAGCCACTGGATCGCCTGCTCGGCAATCCGATCGTCCAGCACGTGCTTCACGATGATTCGGCCAAATAGCACAGGCGCAAGGCCTGCGTCATGTATTTCTGCACCATGCGAACAGACACCTGCAAGCGTTCGGCGATCTCCGGGTACGTGAGGCCATCGAGTTGGCTATAGAGAAAGGCGCTGCGCGCCTTGGGCGGCAACCCATCGAGCACGCGATCGATGGAGGTGAGGGTCTCGAGGATCAACGCGCGCTCTTCCGGCGATGGCAGCGTCGCTTGCGGTTGCGTGGCGGCCCAGGCCATATAGGCCTCTTCCAGATCACGACGACGCCAGATGTCATAGAGCAGGCGCTGCGCAATCGTTGTCAGCAAGGCGCGCGGCTCACGGGTGTCTTGCCACCCTGGCCTCTGCAGCAATTGCGCAAAGGCTTCCGCCGCGATGTCTTCGGCGCCAAAGCGGCAGCCTGTCTTGCAGCCCATACGGCGGGCGAGCCAAGCATAGTGTTGTCGGAACCAGTCAGAGGCCAGTTCGGTAACTGGCTGGCAGGTTTGCGTCACGGTACCCTCCGCGAAAATCTGTGCTGGCCGTCCGTCGGCAAACGGCCCGATCTGTTGGCGAGAAAGCCCACACCCAGATGTCGAGATTTTACCTACCGCTGATATTTCAGGGGCGCATTTTTTCGGCTTTTATCGCAGTTTTTCGGCACACCCACGACATCCGGAAGCCCCCTGCTGGCATCGTTGAGCGGTGCAACCCGGTTGCTGCAATTCGTTGCAGCAACAACCGCCACGGCGCCCGCCCATGCCCCCCGAAGAATTGCCCCAACCCCCGTTTGACAACGACGCACTGCCCGCGCATGCCCTGCGCATTGGCAGCCGCAACGTCTGGCTGGCTTATGACAGCTACGCCGAGCCCGACATGCTGACGGCGTATGTCGAGCTTGGCCCGCGCGACACGTTGGACGTGGCGTTGACGCTCAATTTACTGCTTAGTCTCTGCCTGGAAGTGGACGGCGCGGCACGTGGCAGCGTCGTGCGACACCCGCAGACCGGCCAGATGATCTATCGCTTCCGCTATGCGCTGGATGACGATCCCGAAGCGGCCGATTTGCTTGACGCCATCGCTGCGCTCACGGCTGAGCTGGACGACGGCGGCGCGCCCCCACGATATTGAGCCGCCGAGCCGGTCGCTTCGGATGCCGACGCAGCACTTCGGCGCCCGCAACATTGGCCGGCGGGGGCTGGCTACGCTTGCAAGGTTCAATTGTGCTCGGGCGAAACCGCGTTGCCCCGGCATGCCAACCTTCGGAGCCCTCGCCCGTCATGAAGATATTCTCCCGCCACTCCAGTGCGACGCCTCCGGCACAGACGTCGTCCAGTACGTCGGCATCGCAGTCCTCGCTGCCAAGCGTGCGCAAGACTTCGCAGTTGCCTGGCGGCCTGCGTGACCTTGCTGACATGGTGACGGCGAGCCGCCAAAAGAAAAGCGCCGCATCGCTGACGAACGAGCAGCTCAAGGTTGCGCTGTCGAGCACCACGTTGAGCGGACGCGGAACGCGCGCCGCGCACCGGGAAGCCCAGAAGCGTATTCGCAACGGCAAGCTGCAGTGGCCGCCCCAACAGCCGGCGCAACCGCCGTTGAATCCCTTGTCCAGCGAGCGCGAGCACGGCCGTCACACGCCGCCGGATGCGCCCGTATTCGATCCCGATACCGGCGCGCTGAACAAGCCACAGTTACGCCAGATGGCGCTGGCGCTCAAGGATGCGCTGCCTAGGGTACCGGTGGAGCTCATGCACTCGCACCCGCAAAGCGACGGGCTGCTCGCCAAGCTCCAGCATCAGTTGGGCTCCATCCAGACGATTGCCGCAGACAACACCCGCAAGGCCCCGCATGAGGTCGGCATGGCCGTGCGTGATGCATTTGCGTCGGCGGCCAAGACCGCGCGCCAGCTTGCCAAATCGTTGGGCAATCATGATCCGGCTGATGCATACAAGGGCATCGCGGCGCTCCTCACCGAGCTCAAGCGCACGCACCTGAGCGGCAGCGCGCACGAGGTCATGAGCCACTATGCCGAGAAGGAAACCGCCAACCTCGAAGCCAAGGCGCCCGGCATCAGCACGGCAAAGCCCGGCTCCAACGTGAGCACAGGCACGTCTGGCAGCGTGGCAGTGTCGGCCTTCCCCACCAACCGCTACGCCGGCGCGCACGTGTCGGTGGAAGCGGGTGGCGGCAAGGGCCGCATCTACTTTGCCGACGACGACGGCGACGTGGATTACTGGCCCTCGGCTCAAGCCTTTGCCAAGGTTGCGCTGGGCGGCAAGCTGGGCGAGTGGGCCGCCAAGCTCACGGGCCGGCTGGACCTGTCCGGCGGCAATGTCTTCCTCGAACACGAGGATTTGCGCCAACTCGTCAAGCTCGTTGCCAATCACGATGCCAACCATGCCTGGGTCAAGTCTGCCGGGCCGCATGCGCGCCAGGCGATGCAGCAGTTGGAATCGTTGGCCAACCTCGTGTCTCACGCGCTGGGCCGCAACTACACGGAAGCCGCCGGCAAGCCCTACTTCCTGAACGACGCCAAGATTGCCAAGGGCTTCAACACCTTGAAGATGACGCTGCTGGCGGGCGCCATCGACCAGAAAGTGGGCGGCGAGCACTTCAGCACGCTGATGAAGGCCGCGTATCCGCCGATCACCGACGTCGTGACGGACCGCATGGGCAGCGGACAGCCGCTGCCCGCACAACCGCGACGCGACGTGCCCGATTCGGTGGCCTATGGCGACCGCATCCTGGCCTATCGCCAGGTGACCGGCAGCCTGGATGCCAACGTCGGCAACGAGACCCACGGCGGCACCAACCTGGAAGCCGCCGGCAGCTTTGATGTGAATCTGCGCGGCAACGTCGCGCAGTTCTTCACAGAAAGCGCAGCCGCACCGCACACGCTGCTGGACCCCGGCTATCACAAGGATTACCAGTCCACGTTCAAGCTGCATCAGCAGCTCGATGCGGCCTGTGCCGAACCGCCGCCCGCGCAACTCCATCTGTACAACGAGACACGCAAGGCACTGACGCAGGAACTGCATGCGGGACCCGCGCTGCCCTTCACCGAAACCGAGCGCCTGCACTACGGTGAAGAAGCCAGCATCCCCGCGCAGTTCCGCAACGCCATCACGCACGCCAGCCCGGAACAGCTCAATCACGCGACGGACCAGCTGGAGCATCTCATCGGCACGTATCTGCAATTTGCCAACCAGGCCGGCGCCGTGCTCGCCAGGAATGATCGCTTCATGCCTGTCAGCGAGCGCAGTACGTTGACCCAGCATCGAGAAGCCGCCTTCGCACACATCAACCAGACCGTGTGGCAGGGCCGTTACCCGCAGAAGGATGCGCTGGCCCACCCCGAAGCGTTCGTCGCCAAGAGCCACGCTGCCATCAGCCTGGCGCTGGGCTGCGTGGGTGCGCATATCTCTGTCGTCAAGCAGCAGATGGCGCAGCGCGAGGAGCACGGTATGGCGGCGGCCGAAGCCATCTTGACCGCGGATTCGATGTACAAGACCGCGCGTGAAATGCTGGACAAGACGTACCTGCCGCTCAAGAACTACGACGTGCAGAAGAACGGCCCGCTGAAAGACAAATCGCTGTGGCAGCGCTGGGATGCAGCACTGAAGGCAACGGTTTCCGGCGGCGCGCAGAGCAGTGCGCTCAACGCAATCGTCAACCGCTTCGGTCGGTCCACCGGCAAAGTGCAGCTGGGGCCTTTCACGGGCTCCATCTCGGTCGGCAATAGCGCGGGGCAAATTTCCCTCTCCGCCGAGGCACGCCTGATGAACGCCAATAATCAACCCAACCCCAGCCGTACCGGCAAGTTCTTGCAGTTGACGTTCACGGCGCAGGGCGGTGCACCCATTACCGGCGCGATACTGAACAAGGCCATCGAAGCGGCCATCGAGAAATTCGCGCCGAACATGCGGCTGCAGGACGACAAGTTCGATCCGCAGGAAGTGATCCGCCAGACGCAGGGCCTGCTGCTCAATGTGACCGACGGCACCAGCCTGGTCGTCAAGTTGCGTCAGGCCCCTGACGTGCAGAACGCGCCGATGGAGCTGCAATACGCGCGCGTCCTGCGCAACAAGAACAGCGGCATGAGCCTGGCGGTAACGGTACCGACACCGCACGGCACGTTCACGCCGTCGGTCTCGCATACGGACAGCACGCAGAGCTACGCTGGCGAGGTGATGGGCTCCGACACGAGCTACCTCATCATGCAGCACCCGTTCCTGGCCAAGATCGTCGACGCAGAAGCCCACCAGGAAGATGCCGCGCTACGGCAGGCGTTCGATGCGAATCCGGTACACCGCGATCGCTACCTCGCCAACCCGAACCTGATGGTCGACGTGGTGGCCAAGTACGCAGCAGCCACGCAGGAGATCAACGCCGCGGCTGCCGAAAACCGCCCCGTCCAGATCAAGAACGAGTTCGTGCGCTACCACGCCGCAACACCGTTTGCACGTGCGGCCCAGGTGTCGACGCAGGTGGCTGCGCACGCTCCAGGCTCGACCGCCAACGGCGAACCGCTGTTCAAGCTTGCCGAACCGCTGGCCAAGCCGATCGACGTGAGCCACATCGACGTGAACGCGATGCGTGCGCGCCTGCAAGCCATGACCACCATCGAGGAACGCGCCGACTATCTGTGCGACTCCAACCAGGGGCGTCCGCTGCTCGATGCGTTCTCGAAGATCATCGGCAACACGCGCGCCATCAACTCGGCCGCGCTGTTCCATACCGAGGAGCGCAATACCGGTATCCAGTCTCTGGTGCGCAACCCCAAGGCGCTGCAACGCGAGAACAACCGAACCCAAGCGGCCCTGCACGGCAAACCACAACCCACGGGCACCATCGGCCAACTGCGCACACGCCTGGAGCCGACCAGGGCATCGGTCAAGCAGGCCAACCTGGCGGACCTGCAGCGGCTCGCCGCCATGAACCTGCCGATCAGCCAACAGGCGCAGGAGGAGCTGCAGCGCCGCAAAGCGGTGCTCGGCAACGCATTCCCGACCGACGAGGGCGAATCGCAGACGTAAGGGCTGCTGACTTCACGTTCCACCGCCAGCTCGGGATGCGCCCGGGCTGGCTTTTTTTTACCTGCCCGCAAGCATTCTGGTTTCGTTGCCAGGCTCAAGAAGACAAAGGCCGGCATCGAGCCGGCCCATGGAATACACGATTGAACGGCCGTATTAGCCAGCGTGCAGCCAGTCGCGCGCAACGGCAACGTGCCGCTGTGCCACGCCCTCGCCGGCCCTGACGTAGCGTGCCACGTAGCTCTGCAGCGGCGGCCAAGCCGCGAGCTTCTGGACCGCCTCGTCGATCGATCCGCCAGCGGCGCCATATTCGAACAACGCTGCGAAAGCCTCGGCGCGCACCATTCGCGCGGCAGCGTCTTCGGGCAACCCGGGCTCGCGCAGGCGCTCACTCACCAACAGCGCCATCAGCGCGTCAAGCGGCAGGGCCTCTTCGTCAAGGCAACCCAGCGCATAGCGCTCTTGGGCTCGCTGAAAGACGGCGCTGCGCAGCGCCGGCAGGTCGCACAGGCCATCCACCAGTTGGCCGAGACGGCGGCTGTCGCGGTATGCACGCATGGCGTCGGGCGCGATGGCGTTGATATAGCGCTCCATCCAGATGCACAAGGCATCGCTGCCATATTCGGCGTCATAGGGCTGCAGGCGCGCGCGCCAGCCCTGGCGCAGTGCCATCCAATCTGGCGCAATGCTGGAACCTGCCGTCGAGACGGCACCGGCTGCAGGGCGCAATTCGTCCAACCGAGCGGACAAGTGCGCCGGCACATCGACGCGGCACGCTGGCGGCAGATCGCGCAGCGTATCGGGCAAGCCCGACAAGGCGTAACAGCCACGCAAATCGAGGTGCGTCAGCGCCTTCAGGTCACCCACGGACGCAGGCAAGCAGCGCAGCGATCCGCAATCGCGCAGGCGCAGCGTACGGAGTTGTGTGCAATGGCCAATGCTTTCCGGCACGGCCACGAGGCTCGCCATGCCGGAGACATCCAGATGACGCAGCTTGTGCAGTCGCCCCAAGGACTCGGGCAGCGTGGTCATGGCGCTGTTCTCGCGCAGGTCCAGCCGCTCCAGTTCAGCCAGGTTGCCCAAGGTATCGGGCAGCACGGAGAGCAGCGGATTGCCGCGCAAGTGAAGCTCTCGCAGTTGCGCAAGCTGGCCCAGGCTGATGGGCAGTTGCACGAGCAGCTTGTTGGAGGCCAGCGTCAGTGTTTGCAATGCGGCCAGCGAGCCAAGCTCGACCGGCACGATGCGCAGATCCGTGCCCTGCAGAACCAGTCGCTCCAGCTTCGGCAACTGCGACAACGACGACGGCAGCGCGCGCAGCGGCGAATCGAGCACGACAACCTCCTGCAGCTGCAACAGCTTGCCGATCCGCCCGGGCAACGCTGACAGCCGTGGGTTGCGCGCGAAATGCAGCGCGCTCAGGTTGACCGGCAAACCACCAGATGCCGGCCACTCGAAGAGATCGCAATCGTGCACGGTCAGCCGCTCCAGCTCTTCGGCCAGGCACAGGGCCGCTGGCAGGCGCATCACCGGAATACCGTCGAGCACGAGGTGCCGGCTCTTCTGCTGCATGGCCAGCAGCATGCGCGTGGCCGCCAGGGCCAGGCCTTGCTCCGTGGGCCGTGCGGCGTCGGTCAGCAACGGGCCGCTGTAGCGGTGCAGGCGACGCGCCATCTCCTGCTGCCAACCCGCCACCGCCTCGCATACGGCCAGCCAGCGGCTGGCATCAGTAGGAGGAACGGGGGCACGCAGGCCGTGGCCTTGTGGCATGGCCTGCTGGATGCGCAACGCATCGCGCGCCGCGCCTGCGCGCTGTTGATGCTGTGTGCGCGAAGCAGTCGCCGCGACCTGTCGATCATGATGCGGTGTCGGCACGTGAAATCGGCTGGCGGCTGGCGACGGCTCGGCGTGTCCGGTCCGCACACGTTGCAGCACGCGCCGCAATGCGCGCGACAGCTTGTTGGTCACCGACACACCTGCATCCGCCTCACCGTGATCGGCACGGGTCTGCGCGAGGGTATCGGGCGGCATGGGGGCACTACCGTAATGTGATTGCATGATGGGCCCAAGAAAAGATGAAGTGGCAATCGGCGGCGGGCCACACGCCCTTTCCGCCTGTTTGCTGATCGTATGGACCACCGCGCAACACGACTTGTGGCCGGACGAACCCGTTGCGCCCGCGGCGAACCATCGTGCCCATGCACGCTCTCGATCCGGTTTCGCTGCAAGCCCGGCAAATTCGCACGGCGCGTGCGCATCGCCCGGCACGCGTTTCTATGATGCGCGCATGCTCGTTACCGGAGATCCGCAATGCATGCCCCATCGTCTCGCATCATGGCTGCGCGGGAGCGTCGCGCAACTACCCATGCAGCCCCGCCCACACGTCGCGAAACACGTCACAACTGGCAGCAGCAACGCCTGCAACAACGCCACCCCGTGACGCGCGCCTGCGCTGGCAGGCAAGACCATGCGCGGGCGTGACCGGCTTGCCGCGGTGCTGCGGCGGGGTCTGGTTTTCGCCATTGCGCTGCTGGGCTGCCTGCCTGCCGCAGCCCTGGCAGATTGCATCGACGATGCCGCCGCGTACCACGGCGTCAACGCCCAAGTCTTGCGTGCCATCGGCTATCAGGAATCGCACCTGAATCCGCAAGCGCACAACCGAAACCGCAACGGCAGTGAAGACCTGGGCATGTTCCAGATCAACACCATCCACCTGCCGGAGCTGTCGCGCTACGGCATCGGCCGCCAGATGCTCTATGACCCGTGCGTCAGCGCCTATGTGGCCGCCTGGCATCTGGCGCGCAAGGTGCACTTGCACGGCAACAGCTGGCATGCCATCGGCGCCTATCACTCAGAGTCTCCAGGGGAAAACGGCATCTATGCCCGGGCCGTGGAAGGCATCCTGAACCGCAAGCTCGCAGCACGCGCGCCGCTGCCCGTTGCCGGGCAAACGCGTGCCCAAGAGCCGGCGCCGCAACCCATGCAGGATGCCGCCAAACCCATGCACGCCGTCGTTCTCAAGCACGCGACAGATGCGCCACCCGAGCACAGCAGGCATGTGTTGAACGCCCCGACGGCAGGTGAAGATGAACATTGGCTCGATGCCATGCTGACCAGCCTGAACCAGAGTGCAAGCTTGCGAGACCGGTTCAGCCGGTAAGCCCGGGCGCCATCGCTTGCTTGCGTGGCCCGACCGGCCCTGCATGCCGCGTTGCGTTTGCCGCCCCAGGGTCCGAACAGGCACGACGCTCGAACTCTGAATTTTTCTCAACTGCCCCGTCGTCCATGGCGGTCCGCAGACGAAACGCTCTATCCTTCCCGGCCACCCCCCAAACCAATAAATCGGGTGTCAGTAATACAAGGGGAGCATTCAAAATGAACAAGCGATTTCGTGGAGGAATTGCGCATGGGCCAGTCCGTCGGTCGCTAGCTGCAGGGGCGGCCGCCGCCCTTTGGGCCTTCCTGCCGGCTGCGCACGCAGTCGAGCTGGGCGTGCTACATCTGCATTCGAACATTGGCCAGCCGCTTGAGGCTGAAATCGACTTGACGGGGTTGCAGCCGCACGACGCACAAGCGCTGGTGCTGCAGCCCGGCACCCGCGAAAGCTACCTCGCCGCCGGCGTGCCTTACGGCGCAAGCGCAACTTCGCTGCATACGACATTGGTACAGCGGCAAGACGGCAGCTATGTCGTTCGCGTGTACTCGACCGTTCCGCAGGCAGACGCCATTGCGGATATCGTCGTGCGCCTTGCGGGGCCAGGTGGAAACACGCTGGCGACTTATACGGTGTTGCTCAGTCCGCCGGGCGCGGCAAGCGCCCCCACCACGTTCCTGCAGACGCAACGCAAATCGGCGCCCGCTTCGGGAGTGTCGCCGCCCAGCAGTGCACCGGCAGACCGCCCGCAGACGCAAGCAGTGGCAGTCGCATCGGCTCCCGCCGTCAACACGGCAGACGGCACGCATCCATCGGCTGCTGCCACGGCGCCGTCTGCAGGTGAAGACGACAGGCACGCCGAAGCCGTCTATACCGTCAAAGCGGGTGACAACCTCTCACAGATCGCGCTCGGCACCGTGCAGAATCGGGCGTACGTGTCCGCCGGACAAGCCGCGCTGGCGCTTTACCGCAGCAATCCGCACGCCTTCATTGGTGGAAACATCAACCAACTGCGCGTCGGCGCCACGCTACGTGTGCCCACGGCAGAGGAAGCAACGGCGGTGGCGAGCGTTGAAGCCAAACGCCAGCTCCGCTTGCTGACGCAGACTGCGGCTACCGACCGCGCACCGCCTGTGCCCGAGGCAAATGCCAACGCCATTGCCGGCAGTCGGCCACCATCGGTGCCAGCCGATGCGGCGGACAAAAACACGCTGCGCATTTCCGCTACAGGCCCGCAAGAGCAGGCGAAGGTGGAACAGCTCAACGAGGAGTTGGTTGCAGCCCGGCAGGCGATCCATGAGCTCGAATCGCGCCTTGCGCAAGTTGAGCAGAACCTGGCCGATATGCGGCGGCTCGCAGCCTTGAAGAATGCCTCGGCACAGCCTGCCGCAGCATCGGCGACGGCCGGGGAAGAGAGCCACACGCCAGACGGTGGGCTTGCAAGCCGCAGTCCGATTACGACCGATGACCCGGCACCCTGGAAGCGTGCCCACATCATCGACCCAGTCTTGGGAGTCTTGCTGGCTTTGCTGATGGCCGCCTTGATGCTCTACCGAATGCGCATGCGCAAGGTTCAATCTGCGCTGGCTGCGATCTACACCCAACTCCACGATAACGGCGATCCGCTGACCGAGCGCGGCCCGCGCGCCCGACGCAATAACGAGACGGTGTCATCACGGTAGATCGCAGAGGACGTGGAACTTGGGAGGCAACGGGAAGCGCACGCACCGCGAGCCCGCCGCATCACGCATGCCGCAGCATGTGCAGGATCGTATGTATACGGCGCCCTCACATTGGACGCCCAGGCAGTGGAAACCCGCACGCAAACGTTTTTTCTAGAAAAAGCCGCTTCAGATCGTCTGATCCGCGTCGATGTAAAACGAGCCCTGATACTTCCAGCCAAGCGTCAAAGCGAGGGGGGCACGCAAATGCTCAATCGTTTGCGTCACATTGCCGAGTCTGGCGTCATATCGGAGATGGTCTATATGGCGGCGCAAAAGGCACATGCCGCGCCCCTGATCGCTGGGGTCGATGGCCCAATCCAACCTGATCGACGTCTAGCCAGCACCAAGCCATGCCCTCCGCGTGCCCTCCGCTTCTGAAAGCCATCCCGATTTGCCTGATCCTGGCCGCATGCGGCGGTGGCGGCGATGCGGCCACCACGCCACCCCCCAGTGCAACGCAGCCGGGCGCGCCAATTGGAGCACCGGTCGGCCCGGTGGCCCCAACGGCCCCGGCCACTTACTCCATTGCGGGAACGGTCACAGGCTTGCTCGATTACGGCAGCCTCACGTTGCTTAACAACGGTGCGGATCCGATTGTCCAAGCCACCGACGGCGGCTTCAGCTTTTCCGTTTCCGTAGCGGCAGGCAGCGCCTACGCTGTCTCCGTCAACGCCGAACCGCTTTGGCAGTCCTGCTCCATTGCAAACGGCAGCGGGCTGGCCAACGGTAATGTCAATAACGTGAGCGTGAACTGTGCAGTCGCACAATCGATGGTGTCCACCATCGCCGGTTCGACCACTGCGGGGTATGCGAACGGCACGGGTTCGGCTGCGTCGTTCCGACAGCCGAGCGGTGTTGCACGGGACGCCTCTGGCAACCTGTATGTAGCGGATTACGCCAACCACGTCATTCGCAAAATCGCACCGGGCGGCGTCGTCACGACCCTGGCGGGCACGGGCAGCCCGGGCCACGTCGATGGCATGGCGGGCAGCGCCAAGTTCGCGACGCCTGTCGGCATTGCCGTGGCGGCCAGCGGCAACATCTATGTGACGGAGTTCTACGGCAACGATATTCGAATGATCACGCCGGGCGGCATCGTGACGACGCTTGCCGGTTCGGCAACTGCGGGGAGCGCCGACGGCATCGGCGCAAGCGCCTCATTCAACAACCCGCTGGGCATCGCGGTGGATGCCAACGAAAACGTCTACGTGGCGGATTACAGCAACAACATGATCCGCAAGATCACGCCAGCCGGCGTGGTGACCACACTGGCCGGCACAACAACAGCGGGCAGCAACAATGGCGCGGCCGCGCTCGCCACCTTCAACGGCCCGTCGGGCATCGCACTCTCTCCGTCGGGCACGCTGTATGTGGCGGAGTGGTTCAACAGCGATATCCGGCAGATATCGCCGGCAGGTGTCGTCTCGACATTGGCGGGCTCCGGCGCGGCCGGCAGTGATGACGGCGTGGGTACCGCGGCAACGTTCTCGCTGCCGGTGGGCCTCGCGATCGGCACCAACGGCGTGCTTTATGTCGCCGACGACGGCAACAACCTGATCCGCATGGTGACCCCGGCGGGCGTGGTTGCCACCCTGGCGGGCTCCATCAACGCGGGCAGCGCCGACGGCCCTGGGAGCACCGCGATGTTCAATCAACCCTCCGGGATCGCGGTCGACACAAACGGCAACCTGTACGTTGCCGACCTGGCAAACAACATGATCCGCTACGTCGCACCCACCCCATAGCGAAGCTCGGCGTACCGCTGCGCACGCCCGCCGCGACTTGGAACGTGTCACGCCCGGCGTCGCTTGGCCACGCCGGGCGTGCTGAACCGCACTTGAGACAAAGGATGTCTCTGGCGGGCACCTCACTTACTGCACGCCAACACCACCGTACGACAGGTACTGGCCGAACAGGCGCGCAAACTGGCCGCCATCGGTGTTGATATTTGTCGAATACGTACCGCCACCGCCGAAGACGATCGCGAACGTATGCAGGCCGCCGTACTCCCACGGGTTGCGCAACATGTAATCGACGTGATTGTCACGGTAGTGGTTGGGGGTGCCACCCGGCGTGTCGGACGGCACACCCAACGGCGTCTGCCACCACAGGATCGGCAGCCCATTGCCCAGCGCATCGCGGTAGGCTTCGACCTTGTTCTGCTCCTGGTGGAAGTTCGGCGTCTGCACGTTGTTCTCGTCCAGATAGAACGGGCCGGTGCGGCCCATGCATTCGCCAACTGCGGCGGCCTCGAGGCAGCCGGCATCACGGTCGCCAGCCTGGGCGACGATGAAGTCAGCCTGGTTCGCGCCGACTGCCTGCATTTCCTTGCCGATCACGTCGGGCGTGCCAGTCCAGAACGAGGGCGGGAACCCGAGCAACGCCTTGGGTGCGTGCCAGCGGCCCATCGACACCAGGCACATGCCGATGCCAGCTGCGGTATTGGGCAGCCAGCTGCATTCCTGCTGGTTGTTCACAGACGCAGCAAGCTGCGCCGGATCATGATTGGGCGCCTTCGACCACACGTAGCCCCAGAAATCCGGCTCCAGATTGACCAGCACCGGCGTACCCAGTGCGTTGATGCGGTCATACATCATGCGCACTTGCGACCAGTAGCTGTTCATGAACGTCGCGTCGTTGATGCCGCTGATGTTGCCGTCGCCATTGGAGGCCATCTGGTAAAGCGTGAACATCGGCGTTGCGCCCATGCCCTGGACGCGCTGCGCGGTGTAGGTCACGTAGGCGCCGTCCGTGTTCCAGTTAGGCCAGGCGTTTTGTCCGACGCCAACCAGGTAGGTATCGACGATGTCGGGGCGAATATTCTGCGCTTTCATGTCATCGGTGGACTGACCGGAACCCAAGCCGACCTGCAGGCGCGGCACGCGACCCATCTTGTTGAGGATGGCGGTTGCGGGGGCGCTCTCGGTGCCCTGCGTGTGTTTGAGCCCCCCCTGGCTGGCACCCGGTTGGGCCGTTGCCGACGCACTGCTCGCCGCCTGCGTGCCCGCGCTACCACCGCTCGTGCCGTCGCCTTCGCCCCCGCAACCGAACAGCGCAAGCGAAATCAAAGCGGCCGCCGCATACCGATGAGAATATCCGCGCCCCTTCATGCACGAATCTGCCGCATAGCGCGCTTCTCGCGCATTGCCTGCACCACCCTCTTTTTTCATGATCCCGACCTCGCCAAATTTGTTTAATATTTGAATCCAGCGGCGCATACATCCGTCCTTTAATTACTCACAAAGGACGCGAGCAGAACAAACATCAAAACTTTTAAATAAAGTTGATGTTCCATATAAACATGATCAGAACGTATGCCAACCACCATGGCGAGACTACCATCGCTTGGTGCGCATGAATGACGGGTGAGGTTAATTGAAGTTTTTTTGAAGGAACCAATGCGATACGAAAGTATTGATTGGTATTTTTTTCAAAACTCGGTTCACCGCGATTGCTGCGGCAATATGCAGAAAGAGGGCGAACGTTCTTCGCGTGATCGACGTGGTGCTGAAGGCCGGAGCGTTGGAGCTGCGCCATCCAAAGAAAGAAAGCCCCAGGCAGCTTGTAACCGCCCGGGGCTTCTTGACCGCTCTTCACGGAGGCACGTGAATCATGGCTACCGGCTAGTTTATCGGAGCATTGCCTGCGAACAAACGTCGATGAGATTAATTGAACAATGGGAGCATCACCTTCATGAAGCATTCATCATTTAATTCACCAAGCGATTTAACAACGCGATCGTAATGTTGAATGACCGTTGACCGGACAAGAAGAGCGCATACCAAGGCCGGTTCAATACGGAGGGCGCCCAGCAGTATTCGATGTGTTATTCCAGTCAGGTGGACGATGTCTCGGATGTCCGTGGTTTGGCGGTCGAAGTCGTCGCCGCAGTCGCTTCCGGCAACACCACCGCCTTTTGACGGCTTGAGCCGGAGCCCGTGCTGACCGGCCGCTCCTGCACACGCGACCCGACCGATTGCGGCTTGGGCTTGCGCTGCCCAAACAGCTTGCTGGACAGACTGCCGGACTTCTTGGGAGCGGAAGCAATGCCGGCCTTCGCATCCATTTGCTGTTTCAACCGCTCCAGATGCGCGCGTGTGTCGTCGGGTCGCGAACGCGGCGGAGACATGGCCAACATGTCGGCAAGCGACGAAGACCGCTGCCCGCGCGGCGGGACGGAAGCCGATTCGCGGTCAACCTCTTCGTCCGCTCGTTCGATTTCGGAACGCGCACCTTGCACGCTCTGATACAGCGGTATGTCCGAAGAACCCTGGCGCTGCAGCGGGCGAGTCGATGGCGGCACGCGGGGCGGGTCTTGTGTTGCCGCTGAATGTGGCGGCGTGTTCTGACCTTCTTTCAACTGCGCTTCGTACTCTTTCAGCAGCTTGGCATCGATCGTATCGAACACGATCTGCCGCTCAACCTTGAGCCCGGTGTTCTGCGTCAGGCGCAGCCCCGCATTGACGTTGAACCCGTCGGCCTCGCTGTATTTTTCGTAAGCACGCAAGCCGATCGGCATCCAGGAATTGGGGGCGTTGATGGTCTTCGTGTAGGAGGCAGCGAGCTGCTCGTGCAGCTTGGTCTCGCTTTGCGGCGTCACCAGCGAAAGCTGCTGCAGATCGTTGAGCGTTTTCGCAGCATCCGCGGTGAGGGCGCGCCGCACAAAGAAGGCGTTGTAAGGGCTGTCGAGCAGCCGCGCCGTATCGAGGTTGTCGTTGACCGCCTTGAGGCCCTTCGCCAGGCCGCCATCCGGATCGTTCCGGTGCGGATAGGCAAAGAATTTCACCCACTCCTGCTTGGTGGCTTCAACATACCGGGCGTAATCGTGGAAGCTGTCGAACTCGAAATCGGCCACCGACTTTGTCGGCAGCACGTTGTCCCGATCGATCGCCAGGCGCAGCTTCACGTTCGTGCCGCGCTCCTTGACCACCGCGCCCCCACCGAAGAGATCGGCCGACGTATTACCCGTCGTGCCAGTCACTGCCGATGTGGTGAGCCCGAGGTTGACCTTGTGCCGACTCAGCTTCTGCTCGCGCAGGTTGGCAATCCGGTAGGTGCCGGTGGCGTCGAGCTGCTTGAATGTCGACAGCCATTGCTTCTCGAACGAGTAGCCCAGGCTCGTGCCAAGAGCGCCAGTCTCTTGCTGGCTTTTACGGTGCTGGCCGGGGTTGAGCAGCTTGGTGACGGACACACCGATCCCGACCGACATCTCGCTGCGATGCGCGCGCGTCTTCTGGTTGATCCAGCTGAGCGAGAGATCGTGCTCGGCGTAGAACTCGCTGGCAAAGGCGTGGAAAAGCGCGTCTGCGTCGGGCATGCCCTCAGGCGAGCGGCGCCGGGCATCCGCGGCCGAGAACATGAAGTCGGTGACGCGCGAGAACAGCGCGCGGACTTCCGCATCTTTGGCCGCCGTCCGACGCGGGATGCGGACCATGATGCCGGTGGCATCCGTGCGCTCGTGCTCGTACGGGTTCACGTCGACGTTGGCACCCGTGCGGCAGCATTTGAACAGCTTGGCACCAAAGAAGCAGCCCGCGCCGATGCGGCCACGGTGGCGCTTTTCCGTGCCGATAAACAACTCGGCGGCGTGTACGGGGTACGACATGGAGACCGCCGCTTCACGCCCTTTCTCATAACGCAGATCGACACGGGCATTGCCGGCCACCGGCACGCCCAGCAGCCGCTTCTTGGCGTTGACGAGCGCCTTGGTAATGCCCTTGGTACTGAACCCGCCGGTGGTGCCGCGGCTGAACCGCACCGTGTTGCCACCCGGAATCGTCTTGAGGTAATCCACCAGCATGGCACGCACGCTGTGCTGTGATCTGTCTGCGGGGGCCAGCGGCGGCGCCGTGGCAATTTTTCGGGCCGCCTCCATTGCCTTTTGGAAGGGCTCGGGCTGCTCGACATTGAGGAAATTTGCAAGCGCATGCACATCTTCAAAGCCAAGGCGCACATTGCCAAGATGCTGCCGGACGTTTGCAATCGCCTGTTCAAGGGCCTCGGGCGAGCCCGATGTCACCTTGTGAGCAGCATCCTCCGTGAACTTGCGAATACGCTGCTCGACCGCTTCCGGCAACGCTGCTGGCGAAAATTCGCGGCCCAGCACGAGCTGATGCCCTTGGCGGGCGGCCTGGTGTTCGGGCATCCAGTCTTCAAGCGCGACCCGCAGCGCGATCCACTGGCAATGGGTGTCGCTCAACGTTTCCGGACGAGTGGGCGCCCCCTCTCCGGAGGCAACCTCAGCGGGCGGGGTGCTACCGCAAAGGCGTTCCATCTCGACAGCCACCGCCTGCACCACTTCATTGACCGCCGGCTTCGCCAGCTCGGCCATCAACGCTTTCTGCTCGTTCGCCAGGACGGCGCGATCGCCCTGCGCCATACCAGAGCGCGCCGCAGAGAGCGGCGATTTGTGGTGGCTTGGCAATGTCGCGCGCCGGTCGTCGTCCATCCGGTCAACCCAGGCAAGCGACTTGAACATACGCGCCTTGAACTGGCTCAGGTCGGAACCCGGTGCGTCATCGGTGAAGCCGTTGCGCCATGCGACCAGATCACTCTTGTCGGCGGCGCTCAACGTCGACGGTCCTACACCGTGGATCAGCTTGGCGCTTGCGTCGCTGACGCGCTGGGCGAAATTCGTCGCGCTCGACACGGCCTCGTGCGGGGCAAGCCGCGCTGCAATCAGTGCCTCCGGGGTCGGCTTGGCCTTCAGCGCTGCGGCAATCACAGCGCCCGCCTGCAGATGGACGCGCAGGTTTCCTTGAGCGGTTGCGTCAAGATTGCGGTTGCCGGTGGCGGCGAGCATTGCCTCGAAATTACCGGTGGTCGCGGCATGCTGCAGGGCGCCCCACGCAACGGCTCGCCCCGTTTCGGCATGCTTGAGCTGCTGGTCGTGTGCGTGCAGGTGTGCCGGCGTCGAAACCACCGAGATCATCGCCTCCTGCGCCTCGCGTATTTTCTCGGCGGTGTGGGCGGAAACTTCAACCGCACCCTTTTGCGCGTGCGCAGGCGGTTGCGAGCCGATTTCATCAGCCACCGCTTCGAGCGTCGCCAAGCATGCGGCAGCCGCCTCGGCGTTGCGCGCATCGAACTGCGCGTGGCTGTCGCGCACACCCGGCCAATCGGCAAGGGCCTGCGGCGCCTGTCGTGCCGCCCCGCGCATGGCGATGGGGAAATCGCGCACCGTCTGGATGAAGGTCTGCAGCGCCTTCACGTCGATCGCGTGTGACGGCGCGGAAGACTCGCCGCCCGAACCGGCGCCCGTGGTGCACCGGCTTGCCATCAAGGCATCGCGCGTCTGCTCCATCGCGCCACGCAGGGCAAGGATATGGGAGTCGCGCGATGTCTCGGAATGCGTTTTCGCCTGTCCGATTTCGGCGCCCAGGTCCGCATGCTTCAGATAAGAGAAGACGTCGCCATTGAGCTTTGTGGCGTTCTCCGGGTCGAGACGTTCCTTGGCCGACACGAGCGCCAGCGATACCGCCATGGCGACGGCGGGCGAATGCGCCGCAGCCATCTCCTGCACCCCAGCCACGAATGCCGCCGGTTCGCTGCTGACTTTCGCGGCAAGCGCCTGCCCTTGCGCCGTCTCCCAGTAGGCAATGACATCATCAACGTGCTGCAGCGCTTGCGCCCCCTGCATCTGGCCACCGTGGAGACTGGCGCTGGCATTGGTGATCGCTGAAATCTGGGTGCGCAGTCCCGTCATTGCCTGATTGAGCGCCTGCTCCGTTCTACGTGCCGAACCCGAAGGGCTGCCGGGCTGGGGTGCGTCCTCACGCGCGGCGGCGATCCGCGCCGCAGCTTGCTTGACGTGCGCGAAATCACGCAACGTAGTGGGCCTGCCGGCCCGCGAGTGGGCGCTAAACGGCGTGTTCCAGTCGAGCCGGCTCGCGCCGTCCTTCGTCACGCCACTGAATGTGCTTTTGACTTGCGCACGCATTGCCTTGCCTATCCGTTTCGCTATGCCGACGTTGGCCTGCGGTGCGCCCGGCAGCGCTGGCGGCGCTGGCGGTGCCTTCTTCAACCCGTCAAGTTCGCCGCGCCGGCGAGACGCCTGTCTGGCAGATGTGGATGGCGTATTCGTCTCGCCGCCAGTCGCTTGGGACGACGAGGGATGGGCGGCAGGCGCACTGGACGAGATGCAGGGCAGTTTGAGTGGCATGGGGCGGCAGAACACATTGAACCAGGTTGGAACGCGTTCAAGTCTGCTTGCACCAAGGTGAGGCCGACGTGCACCGTCCGAACCCGCGGCATCTAAAGCGAAGCTTGGTGGGCCGCGCGATTTCATCTGCACAGGCCACGTGATCTTCGACCATGCACCGCGCACCATCAATCATCCGCTTCAGCAAGTCGGGAGATTCCTCGCCTCGAATCTGTCTTCCAGATGGCGCAAAAAGCCGCGTCAGGCGTGGGGGTGGGATACCAGGGAATGAACCTGGCCGGGCGCCGCATATGTGCGAAGTCCAACGCGCGCAGCCACCAGGAAGCAAACGCCCGACAGGATGGCAAGCACGTCGGTGCCCAATAGCACGAAGGTCAGGGGCGCTGGGGCTCCCGATCGGGCGAGCCAATCGCTGATCAGGCCGACCGCAAGGTTGCCGAGCGTGATGGCAAACACATTGATCAGCAGCATGCTCAAACCGGAGATCGTCCCACGCATGTGCACAGGCACCTGGCTCAGGATGACCGTGTTGGTCGGGCCATACAGTGCCAACGGCAGGAAAAAGCCAGCGCACATACCCATGTAGAACAACGCCGAGCCGGGGGGCGCGAAGCGATACGCAATCATCAGCGGGCCGCAGATGGCGACAAGCAACACCATGAAACCCACATGTCCGCCCCGCATGCGCTTGGCGAGGCGATCACCCATGACACCGCCCGCGACCGATCCAATGGTGCCGACAATCAGTTGCAGCGTGCCGATGGTCCGCGCGATGGCGGCGGCATCGAATCCACGCTCACGCACGAGCCACAACTGCGCAAATGACAAGCCGGCAAACACCATGTGCACCAGCACAAAGCCAATCGTCACCGCCAGCAAGGCCGGATTGCCAGCCAGCACGCGCAACGCGCCGCGTATTTGCGTAAAGAAAGGTGCGCCCCGCTGTTGCGGGCCGGCACTCTTGGGCGCCTCTTTCATGCAGGCGAGCGATACAGCGATCACCACGCCGACAACCCCAAGCACCTGAAATGTGGAGCGCCAACCATGCGTGGCCCCAAAGGTGCCCGCCAGCAGGAAGCTGAAACCGATGCCGGCCGGGATGCCCATGAAGAACAGCCCGATCGCGGTGCCGCGCTGCTTCTCTGGGAACAACTCGCCCAGCATCGCCACTGCCGCGGGTACCAGCGCAGCCTCGCCGCTGGAGACCAGGAAGCGGGCCGCCGCCATTTGCTCGAAGTTCTGCGCAAAACCGGATGCCGCCGTGCAAGCGCTCCAGACCAGCAACCCACCCGCAATCACGCGTGTGCGGCTGAAGCGATCCGCCAGCGTACCGAGGAAGACGGCCATCACCCCAAAGCTCAATACCCAGACGGCACCCACCAGGAAACCGTATTGCGCATTGCTCAGGCCAAGATCGGCAATCACCTGCGACGAAAAACCCAGCAGCATGTTGCGATCGATATGCGCCAGCGTATGGATGACCAGCAATGCAATCAAAGCGATCATGGGGCGTTTCTGAAACATGCTTGTCTCCTGAGATTGCGCCGCTTGAGCTGCGTCTTGCTCTTGGGTTTTGCTGTTGTGCCAGCCAAGCTCCGGACTCATCCTCTGAACACGCCTGCACCGGCCGATCGACTCCGGCTAGAACATCCCGCCATTCGGGCTGATGATCTGACCCGCGATGTAATGCCCGTCCGCAGCCAGATAGACGGCAAGCGAGGCGTATTCCTCGGGCGTGCCCAGTCGGCCCAGCGGGACGAGTTGGAAGAGCTGGTTGCGCTTCTCTTCGCCGATACCCTGAAGAAAGGCTTCGAAATGGTCGGTATGCACACCACCCGGGGCGATAGCGTTGACGAAGATATTGGCGCCGGCCACCTCGGCTGCCACCGATCGGGTGAACGCCACGACGGCGCCCTTGGTCGCTGAATAGTGCGGGCTGTGCGCGCTGAAAGCCGACAGCCCCGCAATCGACGCGATATTGATGACCTTGCCGTCGCGCTGCGGCTCCATCCGCTTGAGCGCCTCACGCGTGCAGTAGAAAACGCCATGTACGTTCACATCCCAGAAGCGATGCCAATCATCGTCGGTCATGCTGCTGGTAAAGCCCAGCGCGTGGCGCGGTTGCGGCGTTGTGAGGTAGGCGTAGTGCTGCAAGCGGCGCTGCTCGTCAACCGACTGGGATGGAATCACGGCCGCATTGTTGACGAGGACGTGCACTGTTCCGAAGTGCGCGTCGATCTGTTCAAACATGTTCGCGACGGCCGTGCTCGAGCCCACATTGCAGTGCAAGGCCAGGCATTCAGCGTTGCGGGATTCGATCTCGGCACGGGTCACTTCCAGCGCAGTCGTGTTGATGTCGCAAACGACGAGCTTGGCACCCGCATCGGCGTAGGCCAATGCGATCGCTTTCCCCAAACCGCCAGCCGCCCCTGTCACCACGGCAACCTTCTTATCCAGCTTCATGCGTCATGTCCCGAACAAACCGTCACTGGCAGGCATCCCGTTGCGGCAACGTCCACCAGCGTCAACACACCAAAGCGGGCGCGCCACCATGGTGCGCCCGCCGCTTGCTGCGCTCTCAGGCCGCCAGTTGGAAGCCGCGCTGCCCCGGCTTGCGATTGGGCTCATAACCCACGGCCGCAAGCGTCTCGTCGATGCCGTTGTAGTGCTCGCCGATCTTGTAGATGCGGCGGGCGTCCGTGCCGCTCGCCACATCGCGATGCAGTTCGCGTGCGATGCGCACCATCTGTTCGACCTGCTGCACCGACGTCATGCGTTCGCCCTTCTTGCCCCACAGGTTGTCCTCGATGCCAACGCGTACATGCAGGCCCATGGCGATGGCCATGGTATTGAGCGGCAGCACGTGGCGCATCAGGCTTTCGATCGTGAGCACCGCACCTTGCGGACAGCGGTTAATGAACTCCATCATGTTGCGCGGGTTGGGGCCGTCCGCGCCGCCGCCGATGGCGACCCAGTTCAGCACGACGGGGCCGGTGTAGTGACCGCGCCGGATCAGGCGCTCGACGGTCTCGAGCTGCCCCACATCGGCCAGCATGAAGTGCGGCTGGATGCCGCTCGCCTGCAGTCGCTTGAGGTGCTCCTCGACAAAGGTCGGGCCCGACGGAATCCACATCTCCTTGTAGGCCTGGAAATAGGCGGGCTCGGCCATCGAGGTGCCGGCGCAATCGTCGTGCGTCAGCAGCTCGGTCACATTCATCTGGTTGGTGTTGATGGCGATCGTGACTTGGTCGGGCCTCGGCGACAGCTCGGCCAGCATGTGGCGCGTGTCATCGCTGAGCCATTTGGCCGCAGCGCCCTCGTCTTCCGGCGCGAATGAGATCGAGCCCCCCACCTGCAGCACCATGTTCGGCACGGCTTCGCGCAGGCGCGTCAGCATTTCGTTGAACTTCGACAGACGCTTGCTGCCCTTGCCGTCTTCCTCGCGCACGTGCACGTGCAGCACGGTCGCGCCGGCGTTGTAGCAATCCACCGCTTTCTGGATTTGCGCGTCCATCGAGACGGCGATGTCGTCGGAGTCGCTGGGAAGGAATTGCGGCCCGAACGGCGCCACCTGAATCACCAGCGGCTCCTGGTTCTCAGGCAGCATCGAATCGTCAAAGAATTGCATGTGTGTCTCCTTTCGGTATCAGTTCGCCCCGAGGCTTATTCCACGGTGGCGGTCTTGTTCTCGCGGGCGGCAAGTTCTTCCAGCAGGATGGGCGCGCCCAGGCTCATGCTGTGAATGCCGAGCACCGACACGGCCTGCAGCACCGCCGTGATCTCTTCTTTGGCGGCACCCAGTTCAAGCGCCTTGCGGATGTGGCGACGCACGCCGGGCGCGTACATGTGCGTGCACGACGCATCGACTGCAATGGCAAGGAATTCCAGCGTTTTCGGATCAAGCACGCTATGCGGCATGACTCCCATGGCCATGAATTTTTCAGTCCATGCCGGGTCAAGTTCTGCAAAGGGCTCCCAGTTGGGATTCCAGTTGCCGGTGGCGCGCATGCTGTCGCAGACCGGGGTTGCGGATGGGTCAATCGGGGCGTTTGTCGTCATTGCGAAGTTCCTTGCCAGAGCTGTCACGCTCGGGTCTGCAGCACATTGGGGATGTCTGGATTCTAGGTACCGCCCGCGTTTTACGATTGACCTTCCGGGACATTTTGTTAACATCTCGGGACACCCTGGGAAGACCCTGATGCCTTACCTTGTCCGCAGCGCCAGCCTGACCGGATACGCCGAAGCCGCCCGCGCGGGCGGGCTGGACCCCTTCCGCATGCTGGCGGAGGTGGGGCTTCCGGCGGACAGCCTGTCTGATGTCGACCTCAAGATTCCGGCCGACAAGGTGGGCAGGCTGCTTGAGCTTTCTGCCCAGCGCAGCGGCATCGAAACATTTGGCCTGCGGATGGCGGAGACACGGCGCGCGTCGAACCTCGGTCCATTGATCCTCCTCGTGCGTGACGAGCCGACGCTGCGCCAGGCATTGCAGGCGATGGCGCGCTACGGCCATCTGCACAACGAGGCGATCTTTCTTCACGTCGAAGAAGAAGACGGCATTGCGGTCATCCGTGACGAGGTGCTGGCCAGCGACGGTGGATCGCTCAAGCAGGCGACCGAGCTGGTTGTAGGGGTGCTGTTCCGGCTGCTGCGCTTCTTCCTTGGTGATGAGTGGCACCCCAAGGCCATCTTCATTGCGCATGGCGCGCCGAAAGACCGCTCCGTGCATACCCGGGTCTTTGGCACGAAAGTGGAATTCGGCCACGCGTTCAGCGGCATCGTCTGTAATGCCCGCGACCTCGATTTGCCGCTTCCATCGGCCGATCCCGTCATGGCGCGGTATGTTCGCCGGTACTTGGAGGATCTTGACCCCAAAGGCGGCAAGCGGATGTCGAATGAAGTGCGGCAGATGATGCTGATGCTGCTGCCGTCCGGACGCAGCACGATCGACCATATCGCACATCATCTGGGGGTCAATCGGCGCACCATCCATCGTCATCTCGCGCAGGAGGGCACGACGTTTTCGTCCATCCTCGACGCCGTGCGCAGCGAGCTGGCCGTGCGGCACCTGGACCGAGGCGAGCGCCAATGCGCGGAGATCTCGGGCTTGCTGGGCTTCTCGGAACCCAGTGCCTTCACCCGCTGGTTCAAGGCGACGTTCGGCTGCAGCCCGACGCAGTACCGCGTGTCTACAGCCAGCGCGCCCGGTAAAGAAGGATCGACCGAAGCAAACCGGACGATCAGAGAGAAGGAACGAAGCGGGAGCGTCCCGACTGCACTTTCATTTCAGTGCAATCGGGCACCGATCACGGCCAGTGAAACGCCAGTAATGCGCTCCTTCAGGAAGAGAACGCCCAAGGCGGGCGCTTAGTGACCGACTATCTCGGTTGAGCGAATCCCTGTTGGCTCCGACTTCTGCGGAAGCGCGCGCTGTTTGATGAAGAGAGCGACACACGCGATCAAGCCCGCAATGGCAATGATTGAGAAGATGCCGCTGAACCCGACTTGTTGACGGGTGAGCTCTGCCACAAGATAGGAACCGGCTATGCCACCAAACCGCCCAATTCCAAGCATCCAAGCAACGCCTGTAGCCCGACCTTGCGTCGGGTAAAAAGCGGCGGCCAGCGCGGGCATAGACGACTGTGCTGTGTTCATCAGAACGCCGGCAGCAAAAACAACAACAACGAGCAGTCCGACGTTGCCAACGACCTGGCCAATGCCATACACGGTCAGGGCAGTCAGCGCGTAGCAAGTTGCAATCACCCGATTGGCGTTGAATCTGTCCATTAGGGCGCCGCACAGAACAGCCCCAATGCCGCCCAGCGGGAAGAGCGCAGAAATCAACGTTGCAGCCTTGGGCGTGAGCCCAGCCTCCTTCAAGAGAATGGGCATCCAATTGATAGAGGCATAAAAGATCACCAGCCCCATAAAGTACGCCAACCAAAGCATGATCGATCCGACAACATAGGATCGGGACAGAACCAACGCAATACCGCCTTGGCCCGAGGGTGCCTGGGTCTGCTCGGTCATGAAGAACGATGACGCGTCGTGCGCGGCCACATTGATCTTCGCCAACGTACGGCGAATCTTCTCTACGGATTGGCTCTTCGCAATCATGTAGCGAACTGACTCCGGCAAATGCGACACCAGCAGCAGGAGCAACACTAGCGGCGCAACACCGCCCAGCATGAGAACGCTACGCCAGCCGAAATGCGGAATCATCCAGGCGGCCAAGAACCCTCCGAACGCGGCACCTAGAGGGAAGCCGCAAAACATCAGGTTCACAATGACCGCGCGGCGTTTGTCAGGACAGAATTCGCTCATCAGGGTCACTGCGTTCGGCATTGCGGCACCAAGCCCGATACCGGTTACGAAGCGCAACGCTGTCAGGTTCGTGATGCTGCTCGCATACGCAGATGCGAGGCAAGCGACACCGAAGACCAGCACGGAGACGATCAACATAAGGCGGCGCCCGATCCGGTCTGACAGTGGGCCGGCGACGAGAGCACCCACTGCCAAGCCAAAGAGCGCGGCACTCAAAACGGGGGCCAGAGCTGGGCGCGAAATGCCCCACTCCGACACAAGCGATGGCGCAATGAAGCCTATGGCTGCTGTGTCAAAGCCATCCAACAGGACGATAAAGAAACACATCCCAAAGATAAGCCACTGGAACGGGCCGAACCGGCTGCCATTGATGATGCTCTGTGCGTCGACGTTAGATTGACTCATGGTGTTTCCAAGAGAGAAGCCGCAACAATCCGTGCCGACTTTCAACAGGCTCCAAGGAGCGCTATGGCTTGAACGGACGGTCAATACTTCATAGGAATGGACCAAGGCATACCGCCTCTACCAGCACCATCCCTTCGCTTCACTGACAAGCGAGAAGTTCTAATTGCGAACAATTGTTCTCAAAATGAACTTCATGCTAGGGTAGGCATGCGTCCATCGAAACTCGGGATAACCCGCACAGGGAACGCTCCCCATTGGAATGGGCACTGCCTGGACGGGGATATGTCCGGTGCCGTTGATTCGTCCGTTGAGGCGTTTTCATTGCCCGACGTGCGAACTCGACGGATGTCACCCAGCATCGGACTGCAGATGATCGCCCTCTGAGCAGTCATACCGGCGCGGACGAGAGGCCGGCACAACGTTCCTGTTTAGGGAAAAGCCTGCTTAAGCCTGCCCGGCTACCGGACGCCTCCTGCATCTCATCTTTGATAGCCCTAGCAGGGAAGAAAAAGCCGGTCGAAGATGACCGGCCATCGCGATCCGCGGCGGCAAAGCGCGCGCCACGGCTTCCAGGGGGTGCTAATGGCAGACAAAAAAGGCTGTACCAAAATCGCCCGTAAGGTGTTGATCTGATTGAGCCGCTTCCACCTTGGCGAAATGAAAAGTCTGTACCAAGGGGGCTCTTCGACGAACAAGCAAGAAACACAAAGCCTGGCCAACCGCATGGTGCCTGGTTGGCCGGGCTCTTTATCGCCTACCTGAATCTCCACATCTGGACTGCGCAACTTCCGCTTTGTCTATACGCCGACGCAACTGAACTCGACTGCCGGGCGCATCGCAGATACGGCCGGCCCGCTCGCCGAGAACGTGGCGATATATTCGTCCCCTACCTGGAGCTACAGTGTCTACCTTGAAGTGGTATTGGTGACTTGGTGCCTTCCCCGCGGACGATCTCCCCTCAAGCAGCCACTTTCACTGGTAGGAGCTGCTCGACCAGGGATATCCAATAGGCGATGCCAGTCCCGATGATCGAATCATTGAAATCGTAGTGGGGACTGTGGAGTTGATGAGATGTGAGGCCGGTTTCGCTCTGGCTGCCAGGTAGTACGCCATTGCCCAAGAATGCGTAGCAGCCGGGCCTCTTTTCAAGGAAGAATGCGAAGTCTTCGGAGGCCAGCGCGCGGTCGACGTTCGTATCGAGCCTGCTGTGTCCGACAACGGATAGCATTGCCTCAGCTGCGTCGCCGGTCTCTTTTTCGTGATTGAACAAGGCCGGGTAGATTCGTTCAAGAGCAAAGCTTGCATTGACACCAAAGGCGGCGGCGATGTTCTCCACAATCGCCGACATCCGATGTTCGATCAGATCCAGTGTGGCGGCGTCGAAGGTGCGAACCGTTCCAGAAAGTGTGGCGACCTCCGGAATAATGTTGTCCGTGGTACCAGCATGGATCTGCGTGACGGACAGGACGGCGGCGCGGTTTGGATCGACATTTCGCGAGACGATGGTCTGCCATGCCTGGGCGATTTGCACTGCCACGACAACCGGGTCCAGGCTGTGGTGCGGTTGAGCGCCGTGCGAACCCTTGCCGATGATTTTCGCGTTAAAGGTGCTGCTAGAAGCCATGAGAGGGCCGGCTCGCACGCCAAATGAGCCGGCCGGCATGCCCGGCCAGTTGTGGATGCCGAAGATAGCGTCGATCTTGAAGCGCTCGAACAGCCCGTCTTCGATCATCCGTCGGGCGCCTGCGCCGCCCTCCTCGGCAGGTTGGAATACAAACTGCACCGTGCCGTCAAAGTCGATGCCTTTGCTGAGTTGCATCGCAGCGCCCAACAGCATCGCCGTATGCCCGTCGTGTCCGCAGGCATGCATTTTCCCCGCTAACTGTGACGCATGAGGGAACGTGTTCATTTCCTGCAACGGCAGGGCATCCATGTCTGCGCGTAGCGCAATGCATTTATCAGAGCTTCCCTTCTTGAGCGTGCCCACCACGCCGTACCCGCCGACGTGCTCTACGACTTCAATACCGCAATCGCGGAGCATCTTGGCAACGAAGGTGGACGTCTTTTCCTCCTCGAATTTGAGCTCGGGATGTGCGTGGAGACAGCGTCGGATGCGAACGATTTCCGAATAGTCAACGTGTTCGTGTTTGGGGCTTTTCATGCTTCTAGGCTTGCAGGTTGAGCCGCGTCTGCAGGCGCGGCTTCTTGCGTCAGGTGGAGTCGCTTCAGACCGATCGGGTGCCGTAAGCCAGCCTGCCGAGCGCCATAACGCCGATGAGCACGAGGCTGACGAGGGCTGCTCCTGACAGGTAGAGGCCAATGATCAATTTGTCCCCGCTGATATGGATGAGGGTGGTGACTGCAAGCGGAGTGAGACCTCCAAAAATCGTCACACCCAGCGCGTAGGAAGTGCCGACACCGGTAGCGCGGTACTCGGTGGGGAAAATGTCAGCCAAGACCAACGGTGCGCAGGCAGCATACAAACCAAGGAAAACCGAAATGATTGACTGCACGGCGACCAACGTCAGAAAGCTCGGGTGGGAGGCGAGCACTGAAAACAATGGGTATGCCAGCACACCCGCAAGCCCAGCGCCCCATGCCATTGGCTTGAATGGTCCGACTTTGTCTGCAAAAGAGCCGACCAACGGACAGACCACTATCAACGTGATGCCACACGCGATCTGCCCAACGTAACTTGCCACTAGCGGCAGGTGAAGATCGCGCACAGCATAGGTTGTGAAGTAATTGGACACCTGTGCCGCTACGGTCCAGAAGACCATGATTGCGATGCCTAGAAAAATGCGGCCCGAGTGTGCGCGCAATCCGGAGATGAAAGAGGTGTGCGTGTGGCCGGATGCCTCGGCGCGCACGAATTCTTGCGTTTCAGGAATTGAGCGGCGGATATACCAACCGACGGGGCCGATGAGCAAGCCGACAAGGAAGGCAATCCGCCAATACTCGGTAAGGATCTGTTGCTCGCCAAAATACTGAGTCAGGCCAAGTCCGATCAACCCGGCTACAAGTACACCACCACCTTGTGCCACCTGCTGAAATGAGCTGAAAAGCGCGCGGTTCGATTGGGACGCGTTCTCAATCAACATTGCCACATTGCTGCCGATTTCCCCGCCTGCTGAAAAACCTTGTACCAGGCGTCCGAGAACCAGAATAAGGGGTGCAGCAATTCCAATGGCTTCGTACGTCGGACAGATTGCCGGTACCAGTGTGCCCAGCGCCATGAGAAGCAGTGTGAGGCTCAGTGCGTTCTTGCGGCCGGCACGGTCAGCGTAGCGACCAAGAATCAGCGCACCCAGCGGACGCACTATGAAGCCTGCGGCGAACGTCATGAACGTCAGTATGAGCGCGACGTACTCATCGCCCGATGGGAAGAATGCCTTCGAGATCGGTACCGCGAAGATGGCGAATGCCAGAAAGTCGTATATCTCAAGGACGTTACCTATTGTTGCGGCAACAATCGTACGTCGTTGAACAAGCACGCTAGGGCTGTTCATGTCTTCGGCAAGCACACTGTCGTGCATGGCAGTCTCCTTATTTGTTATGAGAGTGCGCGGCAGTGTAGGATGGGGAAGCTATAACAAGAAATGCTGAATTGAGATATGGGCCATATCTCTGCGGTATGGGGTGAATCATGATCGAGCTGCGTCAACTCAGATATTTTTTGGCGATTGCGGACCACGGCAGCGTTTCTGAAGCTGCCCGGCACGTGCATGTCGTTCAACCCGCGCTAAGCCGGCAGATGAAGGACCTGGAAGAAGAGCTCGGCGTGGTGCTGTTCGAGCGGGGAGCGAGAGGAAGCGCGCTGACTACTGCTGGGGCGCAGTTCGCAATTGACGTGCGGGCGGTGCTTGCTCAGCTTAATGCGGCCAAGGAGCGGCTCTCGCGCATCGCAAGCGGCGTGGAAGGAGCGTTGCGGATTGGCATAGCACCAAATTACAGCTGGCACCCTCAGATACTGGGGGCGCTGCGGTCGTTCACGGCAGCTGTCCCAAAGGTTGCTCTCATGCTGGAGCCAACGCTATCGACCCGCCAGATTGCAAGGATTATTGCCGGCGAACTCGACGGAGGTTTCCTCACATGGCGATACCTGCCTCACGATAAGCCGGACGATCAGAGTCTCCGAGAAACGCCCCTCTTCAATTGCCGCCTGAAGCTTGCACTGCAGCGTGGCAGTGTGCTGGCGAAAAAGGTGCCTAAGCGACTCGCGCAGTTAAAAGATGAGCCCTGCATATGGTTTCCGCGCGAGACTGCGCCAGCGTACGATGACTTTCTTACGTACCAATGCCAGCAGGCAGGCTTTTCGCCCAAGAAGGTCCAGATTGGTAGCGATGTGTTGACCATCCTTGGACTGGTTGCAGCCGGGATGGGATATTCCATTGTGTCGGACGTCTCTCAACATACCTGCCCCAAAGACGTGATCTTGCTCGACCATCCCGACCTCACGATGACCCATCCGGTGTCATTCGTCTGCAGGGCCGACGACGGCAATCCGGCGCTCATTCGCTTCGTCGAGCAACTACAGAGGGGGCGATCATCTTGATGATGCTGGTGGCCGCAGGAAATGAGTCCAAGCGAACCAAGGTGAGCGGACCGACGGACCTATAGACGCAAGGCGGCGCCGAGGCGCCTATGCTGACCTTGATTACAGCCCACCGACGACGAGCACAAATGAGCAGCAACTTCTACGACCGACTCGCCCCCTTTTATCACTTGCTCTATGGCGATTGGGACGCCGCCGTTCGCAATCAAGGCGAGGCACTGGCGCAGCTTCTAAAAGGGTGGGGCATTGGACCAGGAGAGCCTGTTCTTGATGCAGCTTGTGGCATTGGCACCCAGACGTTGGGATTGGTGGCCGAGGGGTATTCAGTGACCGCCTCGGACCTGTCGGCCGGCGCGGTCGAAAGGTTGCGGCAAGAACTGGATGCGCGCAATCTACAGGCCAGCGTACGCGTAGACGACCTTCGCACACTGCATTGCGCTGCGGGCGAAAGCTGTGCTGCTGTTCTTGCCTGCGACAACAGCTTGCCACACTTGCTCACAGACACAGAGATTCTGCAGGCGCTGCGCAGTGCTCATCGCGTGCTCCGCCCGGGTGGTCTGCTGGTGCTCTCCGTTCGAGATTACGCCATCATCGAACGGCGCTCACCTGACGTGCGCCCATATGGGCTTCATCGTGATTCAGAGGGACGACGTTTCCTTGCTGTCCAGGTTTGGGAATGGGACGGCAATTGCTACGACCTGCGCATGTACCTCACTACCGAACAGCCCGATGGCCGCTGCGCAACGGAGGCTCTTACAAGTCGCTATTACGCAGTGACCACCGACCGCCTGCAAGAACTGATGCGCGAGGTCGGTCTGCATGAAGTGCAGCGCCTGGACAACGTTCTTTTTCAGCCGGTACTCGTCGGACGCCGTGCCTACGAGCCTGGCCACGCGCGCGTCTAGGACGCCATGGGTGGGCACAAAGTCTTGTTCAATGCCTGCTTGCGGTACAAAAGCCAACACCTATGAGCTACCGCCAACCCCGCGACAAGCGCTTCAACGCCTGTTTTTTCTTTGTCGACCAGTCAATCGGTCGGCCCCACAAACATGGCTCCGCAAACAGCGCTGAATTCGCAGCGAGACATGGGGTTTCTGTGTTGGTAGTGTGCGCCTCGCTGTATCGCTTCAGCACAATGGCAGGCTCTCCTTCGAGAGAACTCACTGCTCTCTATGGCAGGCGCGTGCCGTAGTCGCTGGTCGACAGCGCAATCAGTACTGCCAGCAAAAACAGTGGCGCCGCTGCTGTCACGCTCAGCAAGACACCGCGCAACTGCATATAGACCTTGGCGATCAGAAGTGCCTTGGCGGTTGCAATCAGCATATTGATCACGCTGTTCCAGATGCCGAGCGGCAGGAAGGTAGAAGCCGCTGTCGCGGCCAGCAACGCCATCAGCAGCACCCAAACGCCAACAATCGCGCCGTACGTGGTCTTCATGACCCGCTCCGACCCAGCAGGTAGTACATCGGGTACAGAAACAACCACACCACATCGACAAAGTGCCAGTACAAGCCTGCCACATGCACTTGCGGAGAGCCTGCCTGCGCATGTCTGAGCCGCGCAGCCATAACCAGCATCACCATCACGCCAATCGTCAGATGCACGGCATGCAACGCCGTAGTGACGAAGTACAGCAGGAAGAACAACTGTGCCGGCTGCCCGATGGCACGCCCCGCCACATCCAGCGCGAAGTCCGCACCGGGCACAAAGTGGTGCAGCCATTCCAGCCGATACTCTGTCGCCTTGATGGCGAGGAAGGCCGCGCCGAGTGCCGCCCCGCCGCAGAGCAACCGTGCGGCCAGGCGATGGCGATTCGACTCGCAGGCCGCGGATGCCATCGCCACTAGCATGCTGCCCGTCAGTAGCAACGCGGTATTGATCGTGCCCAGTGCGAATTCGGTATGTCGGCCCGCTGCGGCAAAGGCATCGGGGTAGTGCAACCGTCCGTAGAGGTAGCCGAGGATCAGCGGGCCGAAGAACATCGCCTCGCTGGCCAGGAACACGCACATGCCGAGGCTTGCCACCATGTGCGGCGGCTCGTCACTGAAGGGCGCGCTGGCACTTGGGCACGGGTTCATTGGATGTGCTCCTTGCCGCTCTGCACGTCGTATGCGTACGGGCCCCGCGTGACCACGGGCGGCACATCGAAGTTGTGCACGGGCGGCGGCGATGCCACCCCCCATTCCAACCCTGTCGCGCCCCATGGGTTAGCCGGCGCACGCTCGCCGCGAAATAGCGACCAGATCAGATACCCCATCGGCAGGAAATATCCCACCGCAAGAATGCCCGCCCCCGCTGAAGACAGGATGTTGAGCACCTGGAACTCCGGCGGATACGCGTGGTAGCGGCGCGGCATGCCGGCCACGCCAAGCAGGTACTGCGGAAAGAACGTGAGATTGAAGCCGATGAAGATCACCACGGCAGCCACGCGCGCCCACGTCTCGGGATAGAGGCGGCCCGTCAGCTTGGGCCACCAGAAGTGCAACCCGCCGAGATAGGCCATCACTGCGCCGCCGACCATGATGTAGTGGAAATGTGCGATGACGAAGTACGTATCAGTCAGGTGCACATCCAGCGCGAGTGCGGCCAGCATCAACCCCGTCAGCCCACCGACGGTGAAGAGCCCGACAAAACCCAGCGCATAGAGCATGGGCGCCGACAGGTGGATGTGGCCTTTGTACAGCGTCGCCGTCCAGTTGAAGACTTTCACGGCCGAGGGCACCGCCACGAGGAAGCTCAGCAGCGAGAACGTCATGCTGGCGTAAACCGACTGGCCGCTCACGAACATGTGGTGCCCCCACACCAGGAAGCCGATCGCGGCAATCGCCAGAATGGCACAGGCCATTGCCCAATAGCCGAACACGGGCCGCCGCGCAAAGCACGGGATGATCTCACTGGCGACGCCCATCGCCGGCAGAATCATGATGTAGACCGCCGGATGCGAGTAGAACCAGAACAGGTGCTGGAACAGCAGCGGATCGCCACCGAGTGCAGGGTCGAAGATACCGATGCCGACCAGCCGCTCCACCGCGAGCAGCAGCAACGTCATTGCCAGCACGGGGGTGGCAAGCACGAGGATCACACTCGTGGCGTAGCTGGCCCAGACGAACAGCGGCAGCCGCATCCAGTGCATGCCTTCCGCGCGCTGCGTGTGCACCGTCACGATGATGTTCAAGCCGGTGAGGATCGACGAGAACCCGACCATGAACACACCAGCCAGTGTCAGGACGACATTGCTGTTGGAAAACATGGTCGAGAACGGCGTATAGAACGTCCAGCCCGTATCGACCCCGCCAAACGCCAACGCGCACAGTGCGACCGCGCCGCCCAGCACATACAGATACCAGCTCATCAAATTCAGGCGCGGAAACGCCATGTCGCGCGCGCCTACCATCAGCGGCACCAGGAAGTTGCCAAGCACGGATGGAATCGACGGAATCAGGAACATCCACACCATGATCACGCCGTGCGCAGTAAACAGCCGGTTGTAACTGGCGGCAGACACCAGCGCGCCGTTGGGCGTCAGCAACTGGAGCCGAATCAGCGTAGCCGCCAGGCCACCCACAAAGAAGAACCCGGTGATGGCCACCATGTACAGCCACGCGATGCGCTTGTGATCACGCGTGAGCAACCACGACCGCAGCGTGTCGCCGCCGCTGAAGTAGCCCGGTAATGGCGTGTCAGTGCGCGTTGCCGGCATCGTCAGCCCCTGTTGAATGGAGATACGCGAGGATTTCAAACAGATCCTCCTCGGGCATCTGCCCGGCAAAGGACGGCATGATCGGCGTATAGCCGGCCACGATGTCCTTGTTCGGCTGGAGGATCGCGTCGCGCAGATAGGCGTCGTCGGCCTTGACGATGCGGCCGTCGTCCAAGTGCACCAATCGCCCGGGCAGGCCGGCGAGGTCGGGTGCGTGCACGGTGGAGCCGGCCGCATGGCAGCCGCTGCAACCGTAGCGCCGAAACAGCGCAAAGCCGCGTGCGGCAATGTCGGGTTCGGTATTGCCGCCGTCGAGCCACCGCGCGAAATCTGCCGGCGGCATGACGATCACCCGGCCGCCCATGGTTGCATGGTCGGTACCGCAGTATTCGGCGCACATCAGGTGAAATTCGCCGACTTCCGTTGGCGTGAAGAACAGCGTGGTGTAGCGCCCCGGCACCACGTCCGCCTTCAGCCGGAACGCCGGCACGAAGAAACTGTGGATTACGTCCTGCGAGGTCATCTGCAGACGCACCGGTTGCCCCACTGGGATGTGCAACTCGTTGATCTCGCGCCGGCCGTTGGCATGCTCGAGCTTCCACATCCACTGGCGTGCGACGACAAACACCGGCGTAGCCTGCGGTGGAATGCGATACAGCTGCGCGAAGTCGGCTGCCGCCCAAGTGAAGGCGGCGACAAACACCACCAGCAAACCGATGAACCAGCTCAGCTCCAGCGTGCGATTGCCCACGGGTGGATCACGCCGGTCCACCGACGATGCGGCGCGATACCGGATGCACAGCCACATGGTGGCGAGCAGCAGCGCCAGCGCGATGACGCCGAGCACGATCGTCATCGTGAGCATCAGCGTGTCGTAGCGCGTTGCTGCGCTGGATGCCGCGGGAGGAAACACCTGGGCGAGCCTCATCGCGGGCTCCTGCGCATGTGTCGTACGGCAAACCACAGCAGCCCTGCCAGCGCCAGCAGACCGGCGACTCGCACCAACCAAAGCGCCGTCACGCTGTACCGGCCGACATGCGGGTCGTAATGCGAGCACAGCAGCACCAGCCTGTCACGCAGACTGCCTACGCGGCCGGCCGATGCTTCCACGAGAGCCAGCCGGACATCTCGTGGGGCGAAGCGAACGCCGTCGAACACCTGCGACACACGGCCGTCCGGCGCCACCACCAGAAAGCCTGCGGCATGCGCGAAATCGCCGGTCTGCGGGTCGCGTGTTGTCCGCAGACCGATGCTGCGCGTCAGTTGCGTGATCTGCGGGGCCGCGCCGGTCAGCAGACGCAGATCGGCGCCGGCGTGGGCCAGCAACGGGGCATAAGCGGCGAGCTTGTCGTGCGCCAGCGTCCAGCCCTCTGCCGGATCGAAGCTGATACCGAGCACGCGATACGAACCCGGAGGCAGTCCTACCGCCGTCAGTGTCTGGAGTACACCGTCCATCACCGTCGTGCACAAGTTGCGACAGCGGTAGTAGCCCGGCACGAGGATGACCGGTTGTATGCCGAAGAAGCTGCGCAACCGAACCGGGCGGCCATTGTCGTCAACAAACTGCGCATCCAGCGGCAGCATTGCGCCGGCCTGCGGCGCTAGCGAAACCGTGGGCTGCGGCGGCAAGCTCAGCGGTGCGTCGACGGCGGCATTCGCACAGGTTGCGACGCAGCCGAGCAGGAACGCGCGCCACATCACGAGCCATCCTTGTTCTGCGGCGCAGCCAGCATGCGCATGGCCTCGTCGATGGGGATGCGCGCGATGTTCTGCCGGCGGTCCACCCAGCCGTAACTATTGATGAGCCGATCCTTCTCACGCTGATAGCGCTCGCGAGCGGGTTGTGGCGCGGGCTGCAACAGCTTTGGACCTGCTTCGGGTGCTGCTGCGGTGTGCGGTGTTCCAAACGCGTGCCAGATCACGTACGACATCACCGCGACAAGCACGATAACCAAGGCCAGCCCGCCACCAACAATCGCGGCGCGGTGTGCGCCCGGCACGGCGTCCTCGGGCATGCGATGCGGTTGGGGTCTGTCAGGCATGGTTGACCTCTTCGTTGCCAGCGCGAGCAACGCGCACAGGCGCCGGCCAGTACCGCACCCCAACGGCAAACGGGACGGCCATCGGAATGGCCACCCTCCACATGCCGTGAAGCGACACGCTCACCGAAGGGAGCACCAGCCACCACGCCCAGAGCAACTGCGTCATCACTACTGTCAGCGCCAGTGCGGCCAGCGTGCGCGGCGCCTGCTTGGCGCGGCGGAACAGCAGAATGCCCATCGGCGCGGCAAACTGGCACAACCACAACCCCCACGCCAGGATGGGCCACGCATGGTCGCGGCGCGCCACATACCAGGCGATCTCATGCGGCAGGTTGGCGCTCCAGATCACCAGGAACTGCATGTAGGTCAGATAGGCGCAGGTCATGAGGTACATCAGCAGCAGATTGCCAAGGTCGCGGCCGAGCTGTGCATTGAGCGCGGTGGTACGGCTGACGCTGCGCCACAGCACGAATGCAAAGCCGCTCAGCATCTGCGCCGTGGCAGCCACGAGGCCGAAGCCGCTGGAATACCAGAGCGGCATCAGCGACATGATCCAGTCCACCGCCGCAAGGCTGACCGTCAGCCCATACACGATCAGCGCCAGAGCGGCAAAGCGCCTGCTGCGCTCGTACGCAGGCAAGCGGCTCAGCGTCGCCAGCACGGTCCACGCAACCAGCCAGATGATGCTGCGCGCCGCAAAGAACCAAGGCGAAAGCCATACGCTCTTGAAGCTGGCGGCATGCGATGGCAGCGCTCCCGTCCAGCGTGCAGCGCCATCACTGGCGTGCTGCGTCCATGGATAAAGCGCATGCATGCCGAGCAGCACCGGCAGGAACAGCAAAGCGAGCGGCAGCATCATGCGGCTGCATTGCAGGATGTCGGCGCGGATGCCTTCGCCCCAGCGTCCACCGGTCAGGTTGTGAATCCACAGATTGGCCAACGCGCCCATCACCAGGCCGGCGCACCACCACCACGTTGCAAGCCACGCGGCCAGCAAAGCGGCATGGCCGAGCCAGGCGACTGCAATGCCGACTGCGGCGAGCACCACGCCCACAACGCCAAGTGGGGCCTTCATGATCCGGCCCCCGATGCTCCGTCGAGCCGCGTGCGTGCCGCCGGCGTGAGCCTATCGGCAGGCACATGCTGGCTCAGTTGCAGCGCACGCACGTAGCTGACGATGGCCCAGCGATCATCCGGCTCGATCTGCCCGGCGTAGGGCGGCATGACGCCGTGCCCCTGCGTGATCACATCGAACAGGTAACGGTCCGGTGCGTGGCGCAGGCGGTCGATATGAAACGACGGCGGGCTCGGAAAGCCTCGGCGCACGACCAACCCATCTCCGTCGCCGGCAACGCTGTGGCAGGGGGTGCAGTAGATCTCGTAGCGCTCGCGCCCGCGTTGCAGTCGCTGCAGGGTTGGTGGCGGGGCCTGTGTGGCGTCCAACAGCGCTGCGCGATCCCGTGCCGCGCCTGCGCCAACGCGGCCGCTGCTGGTTCCCGCAAACGGGCCGGCGGAAGCTGCCTCAGTGCCAGGAAGCGGCGATCGTGACGCACTGCCGTCGGCAAACTGGCCCGCGGCCGCATAGGGCTTGAGCTTCGGCTGGTCGTACATGTCCTGCTTGGCACGTTCGCATGCGTTCGTTACAAGCACGACGGCGAGCAGCGCTGCCAGGCGCAGTACGGCCGTCATGCCGGCACCTCCTGGACGCTCATCGGCTCCAGGCCCTCCAGGAAGCGGCGTGCTGCCTCCAGGTCGGGCCGGATCGATGTTGCCGGCAGACAGAGAAAGAAGCGGTGCCGCGTCGCCTGCGCAAAGTCCTCCACGCCAAACACGGGGTGCCGCAGCTTGGGCAGCCCGTTGCTGGCCAGCATGACGATTACCGCTGTCAACGCGGCACACAGAATCGCCAGTTCAAACGTCACGGGAACGAAGCTTGGCCAGCTGTGCAACGGCCGTCCGCCGACGTTGATCGGATAATCCAACGTGGCTGCGAACCATTGCATGAAGTAGCCGCCGGCACCCCCCACCACGCCGCCGGTGAACGTCCACGCGGGGACGTGGCTCTCGCTCGCGCCAACGGCCTCCGCCAAGCCAGGCACTACATAAGGTGCATAGGCCTCCACGTGTTCGAAGCCTGCGGCGCGCGCCTTGCGCACACCATCGAGCAATGCATCGGCGCTGCGCAATTCGGCGACGACACCGTACGGGGGCGAGGCCGCTGCGCTCATGTCGTCTCCGGGTCGCGCTCGTGCACCAGTTCGCGCATCTCTGCAATGGAGATGACCGGCAGAAACCGCACGAACAGCAGGAACAGGCAAACGAACAGCGTGATGGAGCCGAACAGCGTGATCCAGTCCCACGCGGTCGGATAGAACATGCCCCAGCTCGACGGCAGAAAATCACGGTGCAAGCTCGTCACCACGATCAGGAAGCGCTCCGTCCACATGCCAAGGTTGATGGCCAGGCTCAGGAGAAAGAGCGCGAGCGCGTTGTGGCGCACGCGCCGTGACCACAGCATCTGCGGCAGCACGACGTTGCAGACGAGCATCATCCAGTACGGCCCCGCATACGGCCCCGTCAAGCGGTTGACCGTCATGTAGATTTCGAACTCGTCGGCGCTGTAGAACGCGGTGAAGATTTCCGTGGCGTAGCCGTAGGCCACCAGCAGGCTCATTGTCAGCATCACCTTGCCGGCATTCGAGAGATGCTTGTTGCTGATGAAGTCGTGCAGCCCGAACGCGCGCCGCAGCGGAATGGCCAGCGTCAGGACCATCGCAAAACCGGAGAACAGCGCGCCCGCTACAAAGAACGGCGGGAATACGGTGGAGTGATAGCCCGGCGTGTTGCCCACCGCAAAATCCAGCGCCACCACCGAGTGCACCGACACCACCAAGGGCGTTGCAAGACCAGCCAGCAGCAGATACGCGCTTTCGTAATGCGCCCAGTGTCGCGCCTCGCCGCGCCAGCCCAGCGCCAACAGTCCATAGACATGACGCGCCGTGCGCCTGCCTTGCACGCAGGCACGGTCGCGCAGCGTGGCGAGGTCCGGAATCATGCCGACATACCAGAACAGCAGCGACACCGTCAGATACGTGCTGATGGCGAAGAAGTCCCACACCAGCGGGCTTCGCCACTGGGGCCAAAGGCCCATCACGTCCGGATACGGGACCAGCCAATAGAAGAACCAGGGCCGCCCCAGATGCAGGATCGGGAACAGGCCTGCAATGCCGGCCGCAAACAGCGTCATCGCCTCGGCAAACCGGTTGATGGACGTGCGCCAGCGCTGATGCAGCAACAGCAGCACAGCCGAGATGAACGTGCCCGCATGCCCAATGCCGATCCACCACACGAAGTTGCCGATGGCAAAGCCCCACGCAACCGGCATGTCGACGCCCCAGATGCCTACACCGTGCGCAAACAGCCACGCCACGGCCGCGAAGAAGAGTATCGAGCCAGCAAGCGTGACCAAAAAGGCGGTCCACCACCGCCACCGAAATGGGTGCTGAAGCACCAGGCCGGCGATCTTGTCCGACACGCTGGCATAGCCCCACTCGGGCGGCAACGCACCGGCTTCCTGCGAGCTCGCTGCGACGCGTTCTTCAGGCATCGCCCTGCTCCTGCGCTTCGGCCCGCGCGAGATCCTCATCGCGATTGACCACCACGGCTGCGTAGCTTGTGCGCGGCCGCGTGTTCAGATTGGCCAGCAGCCCATAGTCCAGCGGGGAAGCCTTGGCCCGCACCACCGCGCTATCGGCGTCGTTCAGGTTGCCGAACGTGATGGCCTGGGTGGGGCAAGCCCCTTGGCACGCAGTCACCACCTCGCCATCACGCAGTGGCCGACGCAACTCTTCAGCGGCCAACCGCGCGCGGGTGATGCGTTGCAGGCAGTAGGTGCACTTCTCCATCACGCCGCCGCGCCGCACGGTCACATCGGGGTTCTGTGCCGGGGCCGGGCGCGCAAGTGCCGTGTCGAGGTGATCCAGGAAATTGAAGCGCCTAACCTTGTACGGGCAGTTGTTGGAACAGAAGCGCGTACCGACGCAACGGTTGTAGACCTGCACGTTCAGCCCCTCGCTGTCGTGCACGGTGGCGCCGACCGGGCAGACCAGTTCGCACGGTGCATCCTCGCAGTGCATGCAGGGCACGGGTTGGAACAGAAGCCGCTGTCTTGATGCAGCGGTCCCGGGTTCCGGGCGATAGCGGTCCACACGGATCCAATGCATCGCGCGGCCGCGCATCACCTGGTCCTTGCCGACCACGGGGATGTTGTTCTCCGCTTGGCATGCGATGGTGCACGCTCCACAGCCGATGCAGCTATTCAGGTCGATCGCCATGCCCCACTTGTAGTTCGGGTATGGCCACGGCGGATACAGCGATGCTTCCGGCGCCTTGACTCCAGCGGAGGCAAAGCGCGGATCGTCCCGAAACTGCGCGACCGACGCCACCGGAATGATGGACCGGCCCTCCATCTCGTTGTTCTGCTGCGTATGGACGAATAGATGACGGCGGCCGACGGCGGTTGCCGTCAGCGTTGGCACCGTGCTCGCACGCGTTAGCCCATAGGCGGAGAAACCCACGCCATTGCCCACGCGCCCGGCGGCGCCCCGCCCGTAACCGAGCGGCAGGACGACCACGCCTTCCGCCTGCCGATCGGACACCCATACGGGCGCAAGAATGCTCAGCGTGGGCGCATCTGCCGCAGTAAAACGCACAACGTCGCCGGTGCGCACATCGAGCTTGCGCGCGGTGGCCGGCCCCATATATGCAGCGTTGTCCCACGTCAGGCCCGTCAGGGGTCGGGGCAACTCCTGTAGCCAGCCGTTGTTGCTGAATTCGCCGATGCCCACGGCGGGGTCTTCCACAAAGACCGGCCGCAGGGCCGGAGTATCAAAGCGGGGCGACACCAACAGCGTTGTAGATGGCTGGACGCTCGCGGCAGACGATGCCGTGCCCGCAATCACCCCGTCCTGCAACGCCGTGCGCCAGGCAGCTTCAAACTTGACGCCGGTCACATCCAAGCGGCGCTGCCAGTACTGACGCACCAGATCGTGATCCGACTGGTCTGTCTGTCTGAGCAACATGGCCGGCACAGCATGGATGTGCCGCCCCCCATAAAGCGGCGCGATCAACGGTTGCACGATGGATGCCGTGCCGTCCCAGGCGCGCGCGTCTGCCCATTGCTCGAACGGATGCGCCAGTGGCACGTGCCAGACAGACGCCTGCCCCGTCTCGTCGTAGTACAGGCCGTGATGAACGGGCAGCCGCACCGTCTTCAACGCCTCGGCAAAATGCAGATCGGCCGGCGCGTCATACACGGGGTTGCAATCGAGCATCAACAGCGTGTCGACATCGTTGCCGTGCATCGCATCGGCCAGTTCCGGCAACGGCCGCGCCAGTTGATGCGTGTCTGCCAACACGGATTCGATGGGAACGACGGTATGCCCCATCGCGCCCAGATGCACATTCAGGCGATGCACGAGCGCTTGCGTCTGCACAGACAGCGTTGGCCCTGCAACGAGCACGGCCGCTTGCGGCGCCGCGCGCAGCCGCTCGGTCAAGTGGTCTTCCCAAGCCACGGCCAATCTCGTGGACGCCGGTACCGTCAGTGCCGGCATGCCCGGCACCCCGAGCTTCGCGGCCAGGCGCCATGTCAGGCGCTCGATCTCGTGCGGAGCGAGTGCGATGCGGTGGTCTGCGACGGCACCAGTCAATCCCTCGGTCGATTCGGCAACGTAGAGGCGACGCGTAAAGCGCGGCGCGCTGGCGCGGCGGTCTGTCATCGCATCACGCGCATGGCGCAGATGGCCGGGCCCTGAGGCGAACACATCGGCATCCAGCGCAACGATGGTCTCGGCGTGTTCCAGATTCAGCACCATGTCGAGCGGCCGCCCAAAGGCCAGCAGTGCCGCACGCATCGCACTCCCGTTGTCGAGCGGGTCGTAGCTGTGCCAGACGGCCTTGGGATAGCGATCCAACAGGCGGCGGACCTGGTCGAGCTGCGTCGGCGCGCTGATGTGCCCCGTCAACAGGCGCAGCCCCGCACCCCCGGCCTGCTGCCAACGCGCCCCCTCCGCAAGTGCAGCCTCAAACGCGTTCCACGATGCCGGCGCACCGCCCCGGCGCGGCATCTGCGACCGGTCCGGGTCCCACAACTGCAGGATGGCTGCCTGACTGAACGGGCTCGTCGCCCCCAGGCTGGCCGGATGCCGGGGATTGCCCTCCACCTTGGTCGGCCGCCCCATGTTGCTTTCGACCAGCACGCCGCATCCATAGCCATGCCGGGTCAGCGTGGTCGCATAGAACGTCGGATGGCCCGGCGTCAGACCCTCTGGCATGTGCACGTACGGCACGATCTTTTCGGCCGGTGGGCCGCTGCAAGCTGCGCTGCCCAGCGCCACCGATGCCGCCATCCAGCGCATGAAATGCCGGCGGCCCGGGCTGTCCGGCTCGTCGTCGCCCGGCGTTGGATGGATGGGGATGGTGTGGCGTGTCGGCATTGGCGCGTCAACGGTGGCAGCTTGAGCAGTCGGTCATGCGCCGGCTGTCCTGCAGTTGATAGAGCCGATGCAGCATCGCCATGTCCTGCTCGGACAATGCTGGCGTCGGCGACATCGAAAACACCTGGTCGGCCGGGCGGATATGCGAGCTCGGGTCCCGATGGCAGCCGATGCACCACTTCATGTCGAGCGACGCCACGCGGCGTGTCAGCGGCATTTGGTCGATACGGCCATGGCACTCGACGCAGGCCACGCCCTTGTTCACGTGAATGCTGTGATCGAAGTACACGAAATCGGGCAGCTTGTGCACGCGCGTCCATTGCAGCGGCTGGTTGCGCCGCAGGCTCTCGTGCAGCGGCGCGAGCATCGGCGCATCGCGGTACAGCTGCGCGTGGCACGACAGGCAGATCGACGTGGCGGGCATGCCGGCAGAGGACGATGTCGTGACCGTCGTGTGGCAGTAGCGGCAGTCAATGCCGTCATCGCCAACGTGATGCTTATGACTGAAGGGGATCGGCTGGTCGGCAGGCTCGTCCATCGCAATGTCAGGTGTGATTGACAGACGCCAAAGCCAGATGCCTGCGCAGACAAGTGCAACCGCGGCTGCCGCCGTCAGCTTGATGAGAAGAACCGCCTGACGGCTGAAGGCCTGTGCCATGAATGCGTAAGCCGGGAATGCGCGTGGCGCCGGGCTCTCCCGGGCAGGAAGAAGAGGCGCAGCAGCCAACGCAAGCGACATGCCCATCTCTCGCCATCAAGATGTGTAGCGGGATCGACTTGCGCGTCGGCGCGGCGCATTCGCATACCGCCAGGCATGACTCGTCTTGTAGAAATTGCACGCACGACGACAAGAACAAAGGCAGACCGGCGCGCTTTGGCGCGGCACGACCGATGCGTATCCGATTGCGCCGTGCAACGGGCCACTGAGGCTCGCGTCGCGCGCTCAACAAGAAAGGGACATGTCATGGTGCAAGATTCCACGGCGCCGATCCGGCAAGTCGAAGTCCATGCCTACCGCATCCCGACACAAGTGCCGGAGTCCGACGGCACGCTGCAGTGGAACAGCACCACGCTCGTTGTCGTGCACGTATCGGCCGGGCCGTGTATCGGAATGGGCTACGGCTATTCCGATGCCACCGCGGCTGCGCTCATCGCGGCCAGACTCGCGCCTGCCATGCAAGACAACGATGCGCTGGCTGTCGATACATGCTGGCGTGCCATGGCCGATTGCGTGCGAAACCTCGGGCGCTCCGGCTTGTGCGCGCAAGCCATGGCCGCTGTCGACATCGCCCTGTGGGATCTGAAGGCACGGCTGCTGGGCGTGTCGGTTGCACGCCTGCTGGGTATCGTGCGCGCTGCCGTGCCTGCGTACGGCAGCGGCGGCTTTACCAGCATGACGCTTCCCGCGCTTCGCGAGCAGGCGCGCGAATGGACCCAGGCCGGGCTCACACGCGTCAAGATCAAGATCGGCCGTCACAACACAGAGGATGTGGCGCGCGTGCAAGCGGTGCGCAGCACGGTGCCTGCACAAACGGAAGTCTTCGTCGATGCGAATGGCGGGTATACGCCCGCCCTCGCCATCCGCATGGCACACCGGTTCGCCGCGCTGGACGTCAGCTGGTTCGAGGAGCCCGTTTCATCCGACGATCTGCACGGCTTGCGCCAAGTTCGCGAGCATGCCCCACCCGGCATGCAGATCAGCGCAGGCGAATACGGCTTCGTCCCCGACGATTTCCTGCACCTTCTGCAGGCCCGCTGCATTGACGTATTGCAGGCCGACGCCACACGCTGCGGCGTCACCGGGTGGTTGGGCGCGGCGGCGTTGTGCGATGCCTTTCACGTGCCGATGTCCAGCCACTGCGCACCGGCGCTGCACGCCTCGCTGTGTGCGGCAACCTCCGCAGCCGTGCATGCCGAACATTTCGAGGACCACGCGCGCATCGAAGCCCGGTTCTTCGACGGCAGCGCGCGGCTGCGTGACGGCTGCCTCATTCCCGATCCGGGCGCACCGGGCTTCGGCCTGACATTCAAGGAGCAGGATGCACGATGCTATCTAACCTGATGCCAGACGCGCCTTCGGCAAGCGCTCGTGGCGAGCCTTCCACGCCAATAGATTCTGCGGCGCTTGCCGTGGCCCTTCGCAAGGCGGTGCGCGGCGAGGTCCGCTTTGACGACGGCAGCCGCGCCTTGTACGCCACTGATGCATCGAACTACCGCCAAGTGCCGCTGGGCGTGGTGATCCCGCGCGACGCCGACGACGTGATCGAGACCGTGGCGGTCTGTCGTCGCTTCAACGCCCCGGTGCTCTCGCGCGGCGGCGGTACAAGCCTGTGTGGCCAGACGTGCAGCGTGGCCGTCGTCATGGACTTCTCCAAGTACATGAACCAGATCGTGTCGATCGATCCGGTGGCGAGCACGGCGCGCGTGCAACCCGGCGTGGTGCTCGACCGCCTGCGCGACGCTGCCGAGCAACATCACCTCACGTTCGCCCCCGACCCTGCCACGCATACGCACAACACGCTGGGCGGCATGATCGGCAACAACTCGTGCGGCCCGCACTCCGTCATGGGAGGCGAGACCATCCGCAACGTTGTCGAGCTAGATATCCTGACCTACGACGGCACGCGCATGACGGTAGGCGCAACTACGGCCGAAGCGTGGGAGGCCCTCGCCGCACAGGAGGGGCGTGTCGGCGAGATCTACCGCGCCCTGCGCACATTACGCGACAGTACAGCCGACGACATCCGGCGCCACCTGCCACGCATTCCGCGCCGCGTATCGGGCTACAGCCTGGAGGCGCTGCTTCCCGAGTACGACAGCAATATTGCGCATGCGCTGGTGGGCTCGGAGGGCACCTGCGTCGTCATCCTGGAAGCCGTGGTACGCCTGGTGGAAAGCCCACGGGCGCGCTCGCTGCTCGTGCTTGGATACCCCGACGTGTATAGCGCGGCTGATCACGTTGAAGTGGTCATGGCGCACAAGCCCATCGCTGTGGAGGGGATGGATGATCGGCTGATTGCCGACATGCAGTCCATCCACATGCGCCCGCACGACATCAGCCTGCTGCCCGACGGCAAAGGCTGGCTGCTGGTCGAGTTTGGCGGCCGCACCAAGGACGACGCCGACGTGGCCGCCCAGCGGTTGATTGATGCGCTCAAGCAGGACAAGCATCCACCATCGATGAAGCTGTTCGATGACCCCGAGGGTGAGAAACACCTCTGGCGCGTGCGCGAATCGGGCTTGGGGGCCACCGCCCATGTGCCCAACCACAAGATCACTTGGGAGGGGTGGGAAGATTCTGCCGTGCCGCCCGCGCGCCTGGGCGAATACCTGCGCAAGCTGCGCGCCCTGTTCGACAAGTACGGATACGGTTGCGACCTCTACGGCCACTTCGGCCAGGGCTGCGTACACACTCGCATCGATTTCGACCTGGAGACCGCGGAAGGCATCCGCCACTGGCGCGCCTTCTTGCACGAAGCGGCCACGCTAGTGGTGAGCCTGGGCGGCTCGATCTCGGGTGAGCACGGCGACGGCCAGTCCAAAGCCGAGCTGCTGCCCATCATGTATCCGCCCACGATCATGCAGGCGCTGCGCACGTTCAAACACATCTGGGACCCGCAGAATCGGATGAACCCGGGCAAGATCGTCGACCCATACCGCGTCGATGAAAACCTGCGCATTGGTACCGACTACGATCCGCCTGCCGTGCCTGTGCATTTCCACTATCCGTCAGACCAGGGCAGCTTTGCGCGCGCCACGCTGCGGTGCGTGGGCGTAGGGGAATGCCGCAAGGCCGGCGGCACTATGTGCCCGAGCTACATGGCCACGGGTGAAGAGAAACACTCCACGCGCGGCCGCGCACGCATGCTGTTCGAGATGATGCATGGCGGCGTGCTGCGTGACGGCTGGCGGTCGACCGCCGTCCGCGAGGCGTTGGACCTCTGCCTGTCGTGCAAGGGCTGCAAGGGCGAATGCCCGGTTAAGGTAGACATGGCCACGTATCGCGCAGAATTCATGGCCCACCACTACGCTGGCCGCGTGCGCCCGCGCGAGGCCTACGCCTTCGGCCTGATCGACCGCTGGGCCCAACTGGCAACGCGCATGCCGTGGCTCGTCAATGCGTTCACGCAGACGGAGCCACTCGCCGCGCTGGTCCGCTCCGTCGCCAACGTTGCCGATGAAAGAAGCCTGCCGCGCGTTGCGCCCGTGTCGTTCCGCCAATGGTTCCGGCAGCACGGCCCACATGGCAACGGGCCTCGCGTTCTGCTTTGGCCTGACACGTTCAACAACGCGTTCCAGCCGGAGATCGCCCGGGACGCGACCCAGGCCCTGGCGTTTGCCGGCTACAGCGTCGACATTCCTTCCGCCACGGTGTGCTGCGGCCGGCCGCTTTATGAATACGGCATGCTCGACCGCGCGAAGCACTACCTGCAACGTGTGCTGAGCGTGCTCGGAGAAGACATCAAGCGCGGCACGCCGGTGGTGGTGCTCGAACCCGCCTGTCTGTCCGTCTTCCAGGATGAAATGCCCGAGCTGCTGCCCGGCAACGAACAGGCCCTGCGCCTGCGTCGGCAGTCCTTTTTGCTGGCGGATTTTCTGTGCAACGAGAACAAGACCGCGCGATTCCCGCATCTGAACGACACGGCGCTGGTGCACGCACATTGCCATCACCGTTCCGTGCTCGGGCTCGATGGCGAGCGGCATTTGCTCGATGCACTTGGGCTCGACTATGACTTGCTGGATTCCGGCTGCTGCGGCATGGCCGGCGCATTCGGGTTGATGCGTGAGAAGCAGGAGGTTTCGTCGGCATGTGCCGAACGGGTACTGCTGCCGGCGATCCGGTCGGCGGCGCACGACACGCTGGTCATTGCCGACGGCTTCAGCTGCAGGGAGCAGATTCGCCAACGAACGGGCGTGACAGCACTGCATACGGCCCAGTTGCTGCCGATGGCGATCATGCAAAATGGTAGCGGACCGGCATAGGTCACCAGATAACGTTCGAGCAATAGTCTTCTCTGCCTGCTTTGACATGCCAGGTGGTGTGCTCTTTCGGCCGCGGCGCAGTTTCGCGCTCAGCAGTTTCAGGTGCTCGACTCGAGACTTCTGTAACGTGTTGCGCCTTGCACGATTCGACTACGTCTTCCAGATGCCCGATGCGTGCACCGCGCTCAAGCAGCACTCAGAGCATGCCTTGGCAATATCGTGGTACACGCTGCACTCTCCGTGTTCATACACGGCCTCACAATACGGCGGGTCGAGGTAGAACAGCGTGTGCGGGCGGTCATAGCGCTCGATGCAGTCGGCCCAGTTCAGGTTCTCGATGTACGTGCCCGCCAGGCGCAGGTGCGCGGCGCTCAACGACTCCTCGATGCGCAGCAGGTTTGGCGCTGGCGCCGTCGTTGCGGTGTCGAACGTCTGCCCTTCCAGCTTGGCGCCTAAGCACGTGTGCTGCAGGTAATAGAAGCGCGCGGCACGCTGGATGTCCGTGAGCGTGTGCGGCGGCGTGCCCTGCAGGATCTTGAACATTTCTCGGCTGGTCAGCAGCCACTTGAAGTGCCGCACGAACTCTTCGAGGTGATGCTGCACGACGCGGTACAGGTTCACCAGATCGCCGTTGATGTCGTTGATGACCTCGACGCTGGCGGCGGGTCGCAGGAAGTACAGCGCGGCGCCGCCGGCGAAGACTTCGACGTAGCACTTGTGGGCGGGAAAGCGGGAAAGCAGGAGATCCGCGAGGCGGCGCTTGCCGCCGATCCATGGAATGATCGGTGTTGCCATTGGTATCAATTGAGCCTAAGTGCTTTGCTAGAATCGCCGCGCCTCCTAGGAAGGTAGGCGGGCCTTGGCTTGGCTCACTGGTACTGACAGTGGGTCCGGCGGCCTTGATGGTGTTCCAGCACCATCGCGGTCGCCCGTCTTTACGGCTGGGCGTGGATGCCAGCCGATTCAAGCGTGCGCAGGCTGGTTGCTGCGCACGGTTGTTCTGCGCGCCCGCGCGCTGACTGACTTTGCGCGGGCGTCGGTGCAGATTTAGGATTTGTTTGAGGCGGGGGTGTAGGGTGGGATGGGTCTCGCATCGCTGGTCGGGTGGCTGGCGATGCGGGTTGCGTCTACTTAGAGTCGCGTATCTCCACCATGGCTTCAATCTCAACGGCAAAGCCTTTTGGCAACGACTTGACGCCAACCGCTGACCGAGTGTGCTGGCCTCGTGCGCCGAACACTTCCACCAGCAGATCAGAACAGCCGTTAATGACTTCGGTGTGCTCGGTAAAGTCGTCCACCGCATTGACCATCCCCAGCACTTTGACGACCTGCTCCACACGATCCAGGCTGCCCAACGCATCCTTCATCAACGCGAGCAGGTAGATGCCGATTTCCCTGGCGTGGGCTGTTGCTTCTTCGGTGCTGACTTCCCTTCCGACTTTGGGCACTGTTTGCCCAGGTTGCAGCTGCCTGCGCGGTGCTCCTTTCCCAGACAGATAGAGATAGTTGCCACGGACCATGTAAGGAAGAAAATTCCCGGGTGACGGCAGAACGGGTGGAAGTTCGATGCCCAATTCACGTAGCCTGGTATCCATGATGTCGATGTTTGTGGATGTGAAATTTGCCAGTACCTCGGGTACTGACACAGGTTACGACAGTCCCCGTCCAATCATCATTCGGTGCCCATTAGGCGTGCCCACCAGAAACTCACGCATGCCGTGCGGTTTGGCGGCGGGAGCTTGCAGGATGATAGTGCCGCGACCGACGAGGTCCGGCAGGCTGTGGCCACGGCTCATTGAGCCGCGACGATTTCCGCAAGCGTCTCGCAGACGGCATCGATGTTGTCAGTACGCAGGTTCGTCACGCTGAGCAGCAAGCCGCGTTGCGCGTGACTGCGGCAAAGGTACCAGGCCGAGAGAGCAGAAGGCGCGAGGCCGCGCGCGCGGGCAATGCTGACAATAGCGCTGTCGTCGGCGGACAGGGGGAGCGGCGCGATCAGGCCGAGGCCGGCGGTCAGCGTGCCAGGCAGAAACGCATTGATATGCGTGAGGGCGCGGCTGCGGCGCTCGGCATAGAGCGCCTTCATCTGGCGCAGGTGCCGCAGGAAATGCCCGTCCTCCAAAAACTCCGTCACTGCCAGTTGCGTGGTCCGATTCGGCGCCGGTGCCAGCACGGCGGCGACCTCGACCAGACGCTCCGCCACCGAGCGTGGTGCGACGACGAACCCAAGCCCCAGCGCTGGACTCATCGTCTTGCTGAACGCGCCGATGTGAATCACACGCTCGGCACCTTCGCCTGCGGCAAGGGCCGGTGCCGCCCGGCCGTCGAGCTGCAGTTCCCCCAGATAGTCGTCTTCGATGATCCAGGCGCCCGTTGCCACTGCCCATTCAAGCAAGGCGCGTCTACGAGCCGGCGACAAGGTCACGCCCAGCGGTGCGTGCTGCCCCGGGGAGACCAGGGCCAGCAGGGCGTCTGGCGCGCTTGCGATGCCATCTTCCACGCGCAGCCCCTCGGCATCGACAAGCACGGGTTCGATCACGGCTCCCGTCAGTTCCAGCGCCCGTCTTCCGAGCGGATAACCGGGCTCCTCGATCCACACCTTGCGTCCGTGCACACGCAGCGCGGTCAGCGCAAGCATCAGGCCCTGCCGATATCCGCTGGTGACGATGATCTGATCGGGATGACATTGCATTTGCCGGCTAACGGCCAGATGGCTTGCGATCTGGGCCCGCAGCTCAGGTTCGCCGCGCGGGTCGGCGTAGGCCGTGAAGGCGACGGCATCGGCGCGTACGGCGCGCATCCGCATGCGGGCCCAGAGCTTGGCGGGAAACGCGTCGTGGGCGGGTACGCCCATCTGGAACGGTAGCGGCGCTTTTGAATATGGGCGCGTGAACGCTGCCAACGGCCGGTCGAGTGGCGACTCGTCGTCCGCTCGGCCTGCAGGCAGCTGCGCGCTTACGCGTGTGCCTGCAGAGCCGGCGCCGAACACCAAGTTCTCAGCGATCAGCCGATCGTAGACCACGCGGATAGTGCCGCGCGCGACACCAAGCTGTGCCGCGAGGTCACGGCCGGACGGCAAACGCTGTCCGGGCGCCAGCCGGCCATCGACAATCGCCCGTCGCAGGCTCGCATGGATCTGGTCGCTGATGGGCACGGCGGTAGCACGGTCCACCTGGATGGAAATCGCAGCGGGCGTATTCGAGTCAGTCATCTTGGACCAGTCGTTTTGCCAATTTTTGGGCCTGTTTCTCAAAAACTCGACGGAGTAACGTGGCGTTATGACATGGATTGTCGCCCGAGTCGATATGCGGCCCAGCCGCGCCGAGCGCAAATTACTCATCCCTCAACAACAGGAAAGACCGAGATGACCCGATTGAACTGGCAAGAGATCGCACCTGACGGCGCGAAGGCACTTTTTGCTATCCACCACTACGTCACGAAGAAGACGAACCTTCCAGAGGAACTCGTCCACCTTGTTTTCCTCCGCGTTTCCCAGATCAACGGCTGTGCACACTGCATCGATATGCACAGCCGCGACCTCAGAAAAACCATGTCGATCGACAAGATCACGTTGGTACCGGTTTGGGACGAGGTGCACCACCTATTCTCCGACCAGGAACGAGCCGCGCTCGCCTGGGCGGAGGAAGTGACCCGCGTCAGCGAAACGCATGCCTCAGATGAAGCGTATGCCGCAGCCTCGGCTGCGTTCACGCCCAAAGACCTTGTCGACCTCACGATCACCATCGCCGCAATGAATGCGTTCAACCGACTCGGTGCGCCGTTCCGACTTCCAGTTGCCGCCGCGTCGTGATCAGGCCTTGCATTGCTCTTGGCCAAATACAGCCGTTGGACCACATCGCATATCCCTCTGCCTTTCAGCGATAGCGGTCGCCCTCAGTTCAACTGAGGGTCATTCGGCTGCGTGTCGGCGTCCGCCAGAACCGCTCCCCACGTGCACCACCCCACACGACACACATAACTACACATTTCCTCTTGCCTCCGCCGCATCCGTGTGTAGAATTACACACAGAACAACCGGAGACCCCCATGCAGTCTGGGCAGTTAATCCGGATGCTCCTCGATGACGGCTGGCAGTTGGTGCGCATCACTGGCAGCCATCATCACTACAAACATCCGGAAAAGCGGGGCCTTGTGACGGTGCCACACCCGAAGAAAGACCTGCCAATCGGAACAGTTCGAAGCATCCAGAAATCCGCCGGCCTGAAATGAGGCCGGCGGTTTTTCGCAGAGGTGCAAAACCGGTCGCGTAACAACCTAGGAAGAAAGGCCATGCAATTCCCCATCGCGATTCACAAAGACGAGGGGAGCGTCTATGGCGTCACGGTGCCGGATATTCCCGGCGTGCACTCGTGGGGCGATACCGTCGATGAAGCCATCCGCAACACGCGGGAGGCCATCGCGGGTCATCTGCAGACACTGGCAGAGCTCGGCGAAGACGTAGACGTAACCTGCTCGACAATTGAAGACCTGATCAAGCAAGACGAGTACGCGGGTGCCATCTGGGCGATCGTTGAAATCGACGACGAGGAGCTTGACCGCTCCCCGGAGCGCATCAACGTGTCACTCCCCCGCTTCGTGCTCAGAAAGCTGGATCGGTTTGCCGAGAAACGGCATGAAACACGCAGCGGGCTTTTGGCTCGGGCGGCTATGGAGCTGATGGCGCATGGGTAGGATGGGCAGCCGGTTGTTCTTACCCCCTGCCACACATACATAGTTGCAGTGTTGGGCAGCACCAGAAGTCCATTCACCTATCTCACACCCCTCTCGCAGGGGTGTTTTCTTATCGGCCACTCTCGAACTTGCTCCCTAAAGCGGCATCGTATGCATCCGAGGGGCGACGGTTCTTTGAAAGACGAGTATCCGGCTCTATCAGTGGTCGCACAATGCGGATTCTCGAAGGCAGCACAAACTCGTTGCTGCGTTGTGGATACTCGCACTTCCCTGCCTCCTGAGATCGCCGTTAGTGTGCCGTTCTGGCTGCTCTCTGCCGGAACAACAGGATTGCCGTCAACATGAATGCCAGAAGCGCGGCCGATGCAGAGTAGCGACTCAATGCCAACCCGCCGGAGCTATGCGGCTTATCGAGGAAGTCTCCGACCACCGCACCGAGCGGGCGCGTCAAGATGAACGCGGCCCAGAAGAGCAACGTACGCGACACGGTAGTCCAATAATAGGCAGCCACGACGATGGCAAGCAGCGCGAGGAAAACGACAGCCGCTCCGGTGTAGCCCAAGCCTGCTGCATCTGCAGTCCAATCACCCAACGCAGTCCCCAGGGTCTGCGAGAACATGATTGTTAGCCAGTAGAACGCCTCAGCCTTGGGCGAACTCACAGAGCTCACCGATACAGAGCCGAGCGTGCGATGCCAAACGAAAAGTGAGCCGAGCAATAGAGCGAGCAGCAAGCAAGACCCGCCAGCGTAGCCTATGCCCAGCGAGCGATCCGCAAAGTCGGCCAATGTAGTACCGACGGTGGTAGTCGCAATAATGGTGGCCCAATAAAGAAATGGGTGAAACCGCTTGGCTTTGGTCTGCGCAAACACGGCAGCCAAAAAAATCACCGCAAAGATGCCTGTGCCGACCAAGTATCCGAGGTTCATGGACATTGAGACGGCATCTCCACCGGTTTCGCCGAGTGTAGTGGCGGCAATCTTGATGAGCCAGAACCCTAGCGTCACTTCGGGCACTTTGGTGAGCGCATGTTCGGTCGATGTTTTCATGAGGGCGCGTTCCGAGGTTAGGCGTTGCCTTCGAGCGCATCGAAGGTTTTCAGCAGGTCCACCATCGCCGTTTTGCAATCGGCTTGGTTTGGCGTATCGGCACGCAGCGCGGCCAATGCCCTATCGATAGCTTTGTCGAGCACATGCCAATCGTCTGCTGCACGAGGCTTCAGTCCGGCCTCAGCGGCATCCCAAGATACCTCTAAATCCTTGATGCGTGCCTTGGCTGCGACCAAATCCCCCCTGTCAACGATGGTGGCAACGTCGCTGGCGATGCTGCGGAACGCCGACAAATCTCCGAGTTTGGAGGCCGTTTTACGATGCGATTGCGCTCCGCCCTGCGATGCCGTTGTTTGTACTGCGGGGTTGTTCTGATCCGCTTGTTTAGAACAACCTGCCGCGACGGCCACGAGCACGGCGACCGACGCGGCCACCACGGGGCGCGCGAGGGAGTGCTTAATCAGCATATGTTTCCCTCCTTGTGGAGTAGAAAGTGGTCTATTCAGCAACTTCGGCAGAGCGGCGACCGCTTATGCTGAGCTGCGCGACGGCCACCAACATGACGATTACCGACAGGAACAACGCACTGGTCCACATGGCACCCATGCCAAAGCCGCCATAGGTCTTTGCCTGAGTGAGCAGGTCGCCCAGCGCGGCTCCGAGGGGTCGGGTCAGAATGTAGGCGATCCAAAACGTCAACACTGCATTGCCACCCATCCGCCATGCCGCATATGTGATGCCAATCAGCGTACCGAATGCCACTGCACCCCAGACAAAGCCGAGCCCCAATGCCTCGGTCGCAAGGTCACCAGCAGCGGTACCCAGTGCAAATGTGCAGAGGATGGCGCCCCAGTAGAACAGCTCCCGCCGCCGCGTCACAACGTCGTGGATGGAGAGGGTGCGCTCGACGCGATACCAGAGACAGAAGATCACAGCGAGCGCGCTGGCAAACACCGTTGTACTGATGTACAGGCTGACGCCCAGACTATCGGTCAGCATGTCAGTGATTTGGGTACCGACGATGCTGACGAACACTACTGTCAACCAGTAAATCCAAGGCGTGTAGCGGCTAGTGCGCAACTGGGCGAACAAAGCCACCGCCAGCACGGCTAACATCACCGCGCCGGTCGGCCCTTGGCCCAGGCCTGCATTCACTGCCAGGAAATCCGCACCGGTCTCCCCGACGGTGGTGGACATGATTTTGATAATCCAGAACGACAGGGTGACTTCCGGGACTTTGTTGAGCCATCCACTGGACGTGACAACAAGTAATTTAGTCATGGTGCGCTCAGGCCAATTTGCAAAAGGGTATGGCGCCAGTCTGGACAAACTGACTTAGCTCGGCCATAGGACCGAGTGCGCCACTCGAAAGGTCAGCGAAGCGCGGCTTCCAACGCCCGCTCCCTCCCCTGCAAATACCTCAGTTTCTCCGCATCCCGCTCTGCCCCGGCGAAGAGATCGACAAGATCCGCCGCATCCTCTCCAGATAACTCACATCGGCCGGCGGCTCCATCGCCTAGGCCGGTGCCCGCGCACCTTCCGACCTCGCCAGACTCTGCCCCGCCGACATCGAGCGCGCGCTCTAACTGTTCGACAAGCACAATCATCAGGAACACCGCTACACGGACATGCTCATCGTCCTGCAGGCCGACAACGCCAAACAGTCGGTCGTCATCTTCGTCGGCAGTTATCGGCACAAGCGCGCCCGCGCGCTGACTCACTTTGCGTGGGCGTCGGCGCAGATTTCGGATTTGATTGGTGCGGTGGTGTAGATGGTTCGGCAGGAAATCACATTGCCGTCCCGGTTTGCGTGCCGATGCGGGGCGTTGGAGCCGCCCCTTTCTGGCCGACTGTTACCCAGTACGGCCGCCCGTAACCGATACAAACCAGCCGATCGCCGGGCCGACAGCGCAAGGACAGATAGACAGATAGCGGAGCGCTCGGCCCGTTCAGGCTGCCCTCTGAAATGACAAGACCCGACTTATTACTATGGTAGAAATACCCAATCCTGTCGAACGGAATTTTGGCAGCTTCGTTGGCCCGCTCGTGGTGCCTGATGCCCCGACTCGCTGTCGCGAGACGTCGCCATGCGGGCTACTCCACGATCTTGAATACCCGATTCTTCTCGATCACACCGGCTTTCGGCAATTTGCCTTTGTCCTCAGTGTCGGAGCGCAGATGCCGCTCGTCGAGCGCCGGACCCGTGTAACGGCTGCGCGGCCGAATTACCCTGCCCACACGTAACTGCTCGATGCAGTGCGCGAGCAGCCCTACGCTGCGCGCGATCGAGAACAGGCCGAACGCCGCATCGCGCGGCAACTGGAGCTGCACTGACAGCATCGCGAACGCGACATCGATGGTCGGCCGCTGGCCGGTAAGTTCCGTGACCTTGTCGACGAAATGCGCCAGTTCTGCTGGCGGATGGAGTCGTGCGAGCAACGCGGCCGCGCGCGGATCGCCGTCTGGGTAAAGATGATGGCCGAAGCCGGGAATCGGGACCGCTGACTTCAGGTGGTGATCGACAACGTGCTCGGCGCCCAGTCTCTGCACGTCGTCGAACAGCGCACGCACGCGCCCCGATGCATCGCCGTGCAGCGGGCCCGACAACGTTGCGAGCCCCGTCAGCAGGCAGCCCGCGAGCGATGCGCCGGTCGACGCGGTGATGCGCGCGGCGAATGCCGAACTCGTGATCTCGTGATCCGCAACCAGCACCATCGCGCGGCGCAGCAGGTCCGCGCCATCGCTGTCGAGGCCCCAGCCGGCTGCGAGCCGCTGATGGGTCCTGAGCGGACTTGCGCAGACATCGTCATGCGCGCCGAACGCGCGCGAGACGATCGCGACGAGTTGCCCGGCTTCGATGTGCAATGCGCTGTCGAGCCGGCCGAGCGTCGAGTGGCCGTGCGCGGCCAGCATCGCGAGTACCGAGAACGCGCATTGCCGATCGCGCTCGCCGGATGGCAGTGCGATCGCGGGCGGGTCGAACGACACGGGCGTGGTGGCCTGCCAGAGCAGAGCAGCCGATTCCTCAAGCGTGGCGGTATCAGCGAGTTGAATGCTGTCGCGGCCCCGATACCAGGCGCGGCCCTTGGAGAACGTGGTGATGCCACTGTAGATGCACGGCTCAGCACCAAAGATCGTGCTGGCTGCCAGCGCCGCACGCTTGCGGCCGACCTGCTTCTTGCGGCACAGCGTGACCACGTCCTCCGCGCGATACAGGCTCTTGCGTGGATCGTCGGGGTCCTGCATCACGGCGATACTGCCGCGGCTCGCATACGCATAGACGGTCTGCGCCCGCACGCCGAGCCGTCGCGCTGCTTCCGTCAGGGTGATCCAGTTCTGCATGGGGAATCGTGATGACGATGCGGCCGGTGTCTGGCCGCTTGCGCCGACTATAGACCGGGTTCAGTTGAATGTCATTTCAGCTGCGCGCCGCTCAAGCACCTCGACGAGTATGTCGCCTGGCGCGCGTACGAAACAGCCGCGCACACCGGCGCGGATTCGTGTGATGGGCTGGACGATCTCGGCGTCCTGCGCGACCAAGTGCGCGTAAGCGGCGTCCAAATCATCGACCAGCACGCCAAAGTGGTCGATGCCTTGCACGCGACGCCCCTCCGTCACGGTCGCCGAACGGGCGTCCGGCTGTGCCGTGATGAACAGGTTGACAGCGCCGATTCGCAGGTCGACGCGGCCGGGGCGTCGCACGATTTTGGCGTTCAGGCAGCGCGCGAACCACACGGCGGTGGCCTCGGCATCGGCCGAGCAGAGTTGCAGGTGATCCCATTTGAATTCGATCATGATCGTGGTGCGCGGGTAAAATAGTCCGCGGGTTGGCGGATAAAGGGCATGTACGGGGTCAGAGCTCGATACGCGACAGTTTGCCAAGCAGCACCGAGTACGACAGCGTGCCGACGAGGCAGATCGCGCCCATCAAGTTCAGCGCCCAGAAAAAGCTGCCGGTGTGCTGCGTCACGTAGCCGATCATCAGCGGCGTGGTGACGGCTGCGATATTCGCGGCGAGACTCGTGATGCTGCTGGTGAGCCCAACATAGCGTTTGGGCGCAATCTCGGACACAGCGGCCCAGGACATCGAGCCGATTCCCTGGGCGAAGAACGCGACAGTGAGGATCGCGATCACCAGCCCATTCGAGTGCACAAAGTTGACCAGCACGATCGATGCACCGAGGAAGGTGCCGATCACGAGCGGCGCCTTGCGCGACGACGACATCGACGCGCCGCGGCGGATGCAGAGATCAGACAGATAGCCTGCGATCAGGATGCCCAACGTCGCGCCGATGAACGGCATCGCCTGGAAGAATCCGACCTTGATCATCGACATGTGCCGTTCCTCGACCAGATAGGTCATGAACCAGGTGGTGAAGAACACCAGCAGCGTGTTGTTGCAGAACTTGCCCAGACAGATCGCGAGAATCTGTCGGTAGCTGAGCAGGCGCAACGCCATGCGCCAGTCGAAGCGATCGCGCGCGGTCACCACGGGACGCCCCTCAGTGATGTACTGCAGTTCGGCCGCGTTGACGCTGCGATGCCGTGACGGATCGCGATAGAACCGATACCAGATGACACTGAACAGGATGCCGAACGCACCCGTCGAGAAAAACACGGCCCGCCAGCCGAACGCCGACGAGATCCACAACAGCAGTCCGGTGAAAAGCGGTGTGCCGATGTACTGGCCCATCACGTATACGCTGGTTGCGAAGCCGCGCTCCTGGACCGGGAACCACATCGTGACCGCACGCGCGTTCGACGGAAATGCGGGCGCCTCGAGCGCTCCCATTGCCAGCCGCGAGCCGAGCAGCATGTGGTAACCGTGCGCGAGCCCTTGCGTCAGCGTGGCCAGCGACCAGCCGACGAGCGACAGCGCATACGCGACGCGCGAGCCCAGCATGTCGGCTAGCACGCCTGCGGGCACCAGCGCGATCGAGTACGCGAGTCCGAACACGGCAAACAGCTCACCCATCTGTACGCGGGTGAGCGCGAGATCCTTCGATAGCGCGGGCGCAACGATGCCAAGCGCCGAGCGGTCGACGAAGTTGAGGACGGTCGCTACCAGCAGCATCGACAGCACGCCATAGCGCACCCGCGATCGCCTGGCGGCGCCTGCGTGCGCGTCGAACTCGCGCATGACCGCAACCTGTTCTTCTGCAGTTTTCAATGTTGTCTCCTGTTGTCTGATGGATGGGCCGGCGTATGGTTGTTGTATGTGCCGGCGCGCGTCGGGTCAGCCGCGCCCAACGAAGGGCATCGCGCTCGCCATGATCGTCATGTTCAGAATGTTCGCTTCGAGCGGCAGACTCGCCATTTGCACGATGGCATTCGCGACGTGCGCGACGTCGACGCGCGGCTCCGGTGCGATACGGCCGTCGGCCTGGGCCACGCCGCTCGTCATGCGTTCGGTCAGCGACGTGGCAGCGTTGCCGATGTCGATCTGGCCGCACGCGATGTTGAATGGCCGGCCGTCGAGCGCGAGCGAGCGCGTGATGCCGAGAACGGCGTGCTTGGTGGCGGTATACGCAATCGTGTTCGGACGCGGCGTGTGCGCCGAGATCGAGCCGTTGTTGATGATGCGGCCGCCTTGCGGCGTCTGCCGCTTCATTTGGCGCCACGCGGCGCGCGCACACAGGAACACGCCCGTCAGATTGGTCGCGACCACGTCGTTCCAGAATTGCAGCGAGTAGTCGTCAAGCGGCACGGCGCCTGCGTTGCGGCCCGCGTTGTTGAACAGCACGTCAAGACGCCCGAACTCGTGTGCGATCTGCGCGAAGCTGGCATCCACCGATGCCTCGTCGGAAACATCGGTCGGAATAGCCGCCGCCACGCCCCCGGCCCCCTCGATGATCTCTTTCGTTTCGAGCAGCGGATCGATACGCCTGCCGAGCAGTGCGACGCTGAACCCGGCTCGCGCCAGCGCGACGGCCGCCGCGTGGCCGATGCCGGTGCCTGCGCCCGTCACCGCCGCGATTCTTTTTTCTGCCTGCATCTTCACGACCTCGTCTTCAGTGCGTTGAACATGCAAAAAGCATTGCGCGGTGACGATTCCCCAGCAATCTTGATTCTTTCAATCAATATCAACGGCCCCGTCGCGACGTGGCGGCGTCAGGGTTTTCCTGAGTTCGACGAGACGTCGCTCGCGGACCGGCGCGGCCGGATGGGCGGCGCACGACGCAGCCGGAGTGAGGCCGAAAGCCTGCGGCGGCGCCCCGCGCACATACATTGATCGAAACAATCAATATTGACCCACGCCGACCGTGCTTCGTAGGCTGTGCTCCGTTTTCCGACCCAAGGACGAGACCATGCCTCATGACAATCGCCCCCGTCTCCTAGTAGCGCGACGGGTTCCCGCGGCGGTGGCCGCACGTGCAGAAGCCGAGTTTCACGCGTATGTGACGGACGCCGACATGGACGCGCCGTCGGTCGTCGACTTCTGCATCCGCCACGAGACGCCGGCTGTGCTGATCGGCAAGAAATCGGGGCTGCGGGCCGAGCACATCGCGGCATTGCCGCCGAGCGTGAAGATCATCGCGAACGCGAGCGCCGGCTACGACCACATGGACGTGGCGGCCGCGCACGCACGCGGGATCGTTGTCAGCAACGCGCCCGACGCGCTGACGGACTGCACTGCCGATTTCACAATGCTGCTGATTCTCGCCGCGTGCCGGCGTGCGTCGGAGTACGAGCGCATCGTACGCGCGGGGTGGGGAAAGTCGTTCGGCATGACGGACATGCTTGGCATGCGCGTGAACGGAAAGACGCTAGGGATCGTCGGTTTCGGCCGGATCGGCCGGGCGGTCGCACAGCGTGCGCGCGGCTTCGGAATGCAGATCCTCTATACGGACCGGCGGCCCGCGCCGCCCGAGGTCGAGGCCGGCGCGCGCTATTGCGCCGATCTCGACACGCTGCTGCCGCAGAGCGACATCCTCACGTTGCACGTGCCTGGCGGCAGCACGCCGTTGATGACGCGCCGCGAGTTCGGCTTGTTGCGCGACGGCGCGGTGTTCGTCAACGCAGCGCGCGGGAGTCTCGTCGACGAGGATGCGCTCTACGATGCGTTGGCGTCGCAGCGACTTTTCGCAGCGGGGCTCGACGTCTATCGGAACGAGCCCAATATCGATCCGCGCTTTGCAGCACTCGACAATGTGTTTCTGTCGCCGCATATGGCGAGCGCGACGTTCGAGACGCGCGACCAGATGGGATTAACCGCGCTCGATAACATCGCTGCGGTGCTTCGGGGAACGACAGCGCCGAATGCGCTGTGAGGGGCAACGGGCAGCTGCGACGATCAGTTGCCAAGGCGACCAGCTGCGTACGGATTTCGTGAGCTATGCCCACGTTTGATTCGGGTCAATCTCAACAATAATCCGCATCGAGAATCGCGGAGCCAGGTCCGGCCGCCCTCCCCTTCCACAGCAGATCTTCGTTCTGCCGAGAAAGAATGGCGACCGGCGAGCCCAATCCTATGTCCATTGTGGACATCTGATGAAACGGGAATCCCGTGCTTTTGAGCGAGCTGCCGTGCGCTGAGGGTCAAACGCTGCGAGGACCGCCAGCCTGCGCAGGTAGGATCAACATGACCTTTAGCGCAACACGGCCATCTGAACCGGACGGACTTGGCCTGTCTGAGTCTTCTGCTGCCCCGCGAACCGTCATCGACTCAGCCAAAGACTCGGCTCCCTTGACCCTACACCGGAATTAGTACCGTCCAGAAGTGGAGATTTCCGGCGTCGTTGATTCGTACGTCGAGGCATTTTCCCTTGCCTGACGGGCGAATTCGGCGGGTGTCGCCCATCGCAGTGCGGAGTGGGGACGACTCTCGTTATAGTACTGCCGCCAGTCGGCGATTTTGCTCCGAGCATCGTTCAAGGACAAGCACCAGTGCTCGTTCAGGCATTCCTGCCGGAAGCGCCCGTTGAAGCTTTCTACCTTGGCATTGTCGGTCGGCGTGCCTGGCCGACTGAAGTCGAGTTCCACGCCGTGCTCGTATGCCCACCGGTCCATGGCCTTCGAGATGAACTCGCTGCCATTGTCCACCTTGATAGTCTGAGGCGTGCCGCGCTCGGCAATCACTGCGTCAAGTACTCGCACCACATCTTCCCACTTCAGGCTCTGGCCGACTTCGATGGCCAGGCTTTCTCTGGTGTAGTTGTCCACGACCGTCAACGCGCGCACGCGCCAGCCATCGAACAGGGCATCGGAGACTAATGGAATGGTCCGCCCGCTTGTTCTATCGTGGCATTTTCACTTCAGGAGCCGATCATGGGCACGATCACTCTCGGAATTGACCTCGGCAAGCGCTGGTTTCACGTTGTGGGCACAGATCACACAGGCCATGTCATCTGTCGCCAGAAGTTCAATCGCGCTCAGCTCATCGAGTTCGTGGCACGTCACCCGCCGTGTCTGATCGGTATGGAAACATGCTGCGGCAGTCAGTACCTAGCGCGCAAATTCCTGGGCTTTGGCCATAACGTGAAGTTGCTGCCTGCTCAGTACGTCAAGCCGTTCGTGAAGTCACAGAAGAACGACTTCAATGATGCGCTCGCGATCGCTGAGGCGGTCAGGATGCCCACCATGCGGTTTGTCCCGATTCGTAGCGAAGAGCAGATGGACGTGCAAGCAATTCATCGGGCACGAGAGCGCCTGGTACGTCAGAGGCTTGCCATGACGAATCAGATTCGAGGCCTGCTGCTGGATCGAGGCGTCGAGATCGCGCAGGGCTTTTACGCGCTGCGCACTATGCTGCCGAAGCTGCTGGCAGATGACGCCAGTCTGCTCACACCCATGATGCGTGACCTACTCGGAATTCTGCTGCAGGCGTGGAACCAGACCGAGCGGGCCATCGATGAACTCAATGCGAAGATCGAGCAACTGGCCCGCGCCAGTGATGTGTGTCAACGCCTGCAATCGATTCCCGGTGTAGGGCCCTTGCTTGCAACGGCCATCGTGGCTTCGATTGGCAATGGCAGCGAATTCAAACGCGCGCGCGATCTTGCCTCGTGGGCGGGGCTCGTCCCCAGGCAGCTTTCCACCGGTGGCACGACACGCTTGGCAGGCATCACAAAGCGAGGCAACGCCTATCTGCGGCGCCTCTTGATCCAAGGGGCCAGAGCCGTCTGGGTGTGGAAGGATAGTTCGCCGCTTGCTGCGGATATTTCGTCACTAGCTGAACGTGAATGCCAGACTGCGTTCAGGCAGACTTCGTGACTCGCGACTTACTCTCCCGCTCACGTGGCCCAGCAGTTCGTGCCAGCATGGGCAGATTAGCGGTCGGAACTGGAGCAATGGTATCGAACCGCTGCTCGCGTCGAGAGCCCGAACGACTTGGATGAGAGCGTGTAGCGACGAGCGGCTACCGCTCTCCAGATTCCGTAGCGCACGCGAATGCATGTAGGCGATTATGGGAGCCAAGTTGGCGACAGGGCCTGGCTAGCCGGACACGCAGACCGGGCCATAAACCGAGAGCGCGGAAGAGTCTTCTGTTAGTCGACGAAAGAGTATTCGGCTATATACGCATCTCGATGCGCGAGTAAAGTTTGGGCCGGAGCCTGGGAGGCGCATTGGGATGCGCTGGGGGCACGTGAGCCCACGAGACGGCCTCGGCAGGGAGAACTGCAGACGCAAACCCGGAGGTCTGCCACGCCAACTTGGCGTTTCAATTAGTTGTTGCACCGCCCCGAAACCCAGTGCTCACCAGAGATTCCGGGACAGCGGCGCAACAACTCCTGAAACGCGGTGCAACAACTAATGCAAATCGCTAACACTTGAGCGCCGAGGAGACGGACCTACCTACCGTCACCGAATTCGCCAGATTGCACATCTTCGCAGCAACCGAGCTGAAGCACTCGATGCTGAATGTCGTCAATAAGGCTCAGCCCTGAGCCATTCTTCGGGGTTTGAGGCCCCGGGTGCTGAGGCTGAGCCCAGCCCTCCCAAGAGTGCAAGTTCGGGAAGCGCCTTCACCACATCCTATACGCGGAACAAGTCGCTTCGCCCTAGCTCGCCAAGAGGCTGTTGGATAAATTCGGAACGTTGAGCCTCGAATTGCCATCGGACTTCTACGACCGGGCCCACTGGTCATCATACGACTAAGGTCTGGGAAACGGCGACCGCGCCCGCCTCCGACTAGCCAGCACTTATTCGAAAAACACCGGTCCCGCCGCTTAATCTGGACTAACCGGTGCCTATACGTTTCAAGAGCGAACGTAGTACAGATTTTTTTGTCTAGGTACGAAATTTTTTGTCTAAGTACAGACTTTTTTGTCCACGTACAGACTTTTTTGTCTCTCGTTAGGCACCAAAAACGGCTAATCCGGCACCACCGCCGTCACCTCAATTTCCACCTTCGCGCGGTCTTCCACCAGCGCGGCCACTTCCACTGCCGTCATCGCAATGCTGAAGCTGCCGATCAGCTCGCGGAACGCCTTGCCGATCTCGGGGTGGGCCGCTACGTAGGCCTTCTTGTCGGTCACGTACCACGTCATGCGCACGATGTGCTCGGGCTTGGCGTCGCCGGCGGCCAGCACCTCGACGATGTTCTGCAGCGCCTGGCGGACCTGACCGGCCAGGTCATCCGTGTGGAACACGCCCTGCGCATCCCAGCCGATCATGCCGGCCACGAACACCATGCGTCCGCGTGCGGACACACCGTTGGCATAGCCCTTCGGACGCGGCCAGTTGGGAGGGAGGAGTACTTCCATGATGCAATTCCTTCTAGTTCGATTGCGACTACTGTTGAACGCTCGCCTCGATCGCCTGCCGCACATCGGGCGGCATCGGCATCGCGCGATGCGTATTGAGATCGGTAAATACCAGCACCTGCTGCGAGCGCACGCGCTGTTCGTCGCCGGCCCAGCAATCCAGGCCCAACGTGAGCGACGCATTGCCCAGCCGCTCCAGCTTCAGCTTGAACTGCACGTCGTCGCCCATGCGGCTGATGGCGCTGAACTCGCAATGCAGCTTGACGATGGGCAGGCCGATGCGGCGCGGGCCCAGCATCTGCGCATACGAAACACCCAGGCCGTCGGTAAACCAGTCTTCGACCAGGCCGTTGAACAGCACGAGGTACTGCGGAAAGTAAACGATGCCGGCCGGGTCACAGTGTGCAAAGCGGATGCGGGCGGCACGCTCGAAGTGGTAGTCACTCATGATTTGTCGTGTTCGCGCAGGCGATAGCGCAGCAGCTTGCCGACTTCACTGCGCGGCAGGCTCGCGCGAAATTCGATCGCGCGCGGATACTTGTACGGGGCCACGGTCTGCTTCACGAAGTCCTGCAGCGTCTTGACCATCTCCGGCCCCGCCGCGTGGCCGGGGTGCAATACAACGAAGGCCTTGACGATCTGCCCGCGCTCTTCATCAGGCTCGCCGATCACGCCACACTCGGCCACGGCCGGATGCTGCATCAGCGCGTCTTCCACCTCGGGCGCGGCAATGTTGTAGCCGGACGAGATGATCATGTCATCGGTGCGCGAGTGGTAGTGGAAGTAGCCTTCCTCATCCATCACATAGGCATCGCCCGTGAGGTTCCAGCCGTTGCGCACGTAGGCGCGCTGGCGGTCATCGGCCAGGTAGCGGCAGCCGGTCGGGCCTTGCACCGCCAGGCGGCCCACCGTGCCCGGCGGCACAGGGTTGCCTGCGTCATTCACGACTTGTGCGACATAGCCGGGGACGGCCTTGCCGGTGGCGCCTGGGCGCACGTCGGCATCGGCAGCGGAGATGAAGATATGCAGCATCTCGGTCGCGCCAATGCCGTCAATCAGCTCGATGCCGGTGGCGTTCTTCCACAGCGTGCGCGTGGCCACCGGCAGCGCTTCGCCGGCCGACACGCAGCGGCGCAGCGGCGTGGCGCGCAACTCGTCTCCGCGCGCCGCGATGTTGCGGTACGTGGTGGGCGCCGTGAACAGCACCGTCGCGCCAAATGTGCGGATGCCATCGACCAGATCGTTCGGCGATGCCTTTTCCAGCAGCACCGTCGAAGCACCCACGCTCATCGGAAACAGCAGCAGACCGCCGAGCCCGAACGTGAACGCCATCGGCGGGCTGCCGATGAAGATGTCGTCCGCGCGCGGCTGCAGCACATGCGGCGGCCAGCACGCGCAAATGGCGAGGATGTCACGATGAAAATGCATCGTCGCTTTCGGCACGCCCGTCGTGCCCGACGTGAAGGCGAGCAGGCACGTGTCATCCGCCGCCGTATCGACGTTGGTGAAGGTGGCCGGCTGGCGCGCCATCGCAGCCTCCAGCCCTTCCGGCGTGTCATCGTGAAAGCACAGCAGTTGCACGGGCGTGGCCGCTTGCGCCACGGCATCGCGTAGCTCGTCGACGAGCCGCGCATCGCACAGCGCGAATCCGATCTCAGCCTTGCCCAGGATCTGCCCAAGCTCTTTGGCGCGCAGCAGCGGCATGGTCGTCACCGCAATCGCGCCCACTTTCATCACGGCAAACCAGCAGGCGGCGAGCATCGGGCTGTTGGGCGAGCGCAGCAGCACGCGGCTGCCCGGCACGGCGCCCATCTCATTGACCAGCACATTAGCGATGCGGTTGGCGTGCTCTTGCAGATCGGCATACGTCCAGCGGATGCCGGGCGCCTGGATGCAGAGGCGGCTGCCCTCGCCCGCGGCAACGCGGCGGTCGAGCAGTTCGGTGGCGCAGTTGAGCTGCGGCGGAAACTGCAGCGCCGGCAGGTCGAAGCGATACACCGGTTGCAGCTCTGCCGGCGGCAGCCGGTCACGGGCGAAGGTGTCGATATGGGCGCTGGGCATGGAGGAATCTCCGTCTCTGGCGTGGACGTGGCGTATTCAGGACTTGGCGGGCGCCGCCGCACGCAGCAGTTCGCGCGCGATGATGAGTTGCTGCACTTCCGTCGCGCCTTCGTAGATCCGCAGCGAGCGGATCTCGCGGTACAGGCGCTCGACCGGCTGCTCGCTCACCACGCCCAGGCCGCCCCACATCTGCACGGCGGCGTCGATCACCTGCTGCGCACTCTCGGTGGCGGTCAACTTCGCCATGGCGGCTTCGCGCGTCACGGTGCGGCCTTGGTCGCGCTGCCACGCGGCGCGGTACGTCAGCAGCGCGGCACTGTCGATGGCGGTGGCCATTTGTGCGAGCTTGGCCTGCGTGAGCTGGAAATCGGCCAGCACGCCGCTGAACATCTTGCGGGTGGTGGCACGCGCCAGCGCTTCGTCCAGCGCGCGGCGCGCAAAGCCCAGCGCGGCTGCGGCCACCGAGGTGCGGAACACATCGAGCGTGCGCATTGCCACCTTGAAGCCCTCGCCTGCCGCGCCCACGCGCTGGCTGGCCGGAATGCGGCAGTTGGTAAAGCGCAGGCGCGCGAGCGGGTGCGGTGCAATCACGTTGATGCGCTCCACAATCTCAAAGCCCGGCGTACCGGCTTCGACGATGAACGCGCTGATGCCGCGCGAGCCCGGCGCCTCGCCGGTGCGGGCAAACATGACGTAGAAGTCGGCGATGCCGCCATTGGAAATCCACGTCTTCTCGCCGTCGAGCACGTAATCAGTGCCGTCTTCACGCGCGGCGCAAGCCATGGCCGCGACATCGGAGCCAGCATCGGGTTCGGACAGCGCAAATGCAGAGATGGCCTCGCCGTGCGCGACCTTCGTCAGATAGCGCTCGCGCTGCTCCGGCGTGCCGTGCAACGAGATGGCGCCCGACCCCAGCCCCTGCATCGCAAAGGCAAAGTCGGCCAGGCCGGAATGGCGCGCCAACGTTTCGCGGATCAGGCAGATGGCGCGCGTGTCGATGGTCTCGCCCGCACCGCCGTGCGCCGTACCGCCCACGGCGTGGCGCAGCCAGCCGGCCTGGCCGAGCAGCTTCACCAGCGCGCGGCATTCGGCATCCACATCGGGACCGTGATCGTGCGGGATGTGCTTCGTGGCCCAGGCGTCGAGTTCGGCTTCGAGCTGGCGGTGCTTGTCGTCAAAGAAGGGCCATTGCAGATAGTCTTTGTCGCTCATCTCAGTTGCCCTCGAATACCGGTTTCTGCTTGGCGACAAACGCGTGATACGCCCGCGAGAAGTCTTCGGTCAGCATGCAGATGGCCTGCGCCTGGGCCTCGGCCTCGATGGCCTGCTCGATCGTCATCGTCCATTCCTGGTGCAGCATCGTCTTGGTGATGCCGTTGGCGAAGGTCGGGCCGGCGGCCAGGTCGGCGGCCAGGGCTTGCGCTTGGCTCAGCACCTCGGCCGGTTCGCACAGGCGATTGAAGAAGCCCCAGCGCTCGCCCTCTTCTCCGCTCATCGAACGGCCGGTGTAGAGCAGTTCGCTCGCGCGGCCCTGACCGATGATGCGCGGCAGGATCGCGCAGGCGCCCATGTCGCAGCCGGCCAGGCCGACGCGGTTGAAGAGGAACGCCGTCTTGCTGCGCGCGGTGCCCAGGCGCAGGTCGGAAGACATTGCCAGGATGGCGCCCGCGCCAGCGCACACGCCGTCAATGGCAGCGACGATGGGCTGCGGGCACGCACGCATCGCCTTCACCAGTTCGCCCGTCATGCGCGTGAACATCAGCAGCTCGGGCGCCTTCAATTGCACGAGCGGGCCGATGATCTCGTGCACGTCGCCACCGGAGCAGAAGTTGTCGCCCGCACCGGCCAGCACGATGGCCTTGACGTCATCCGCCCACTTGAGCTGATGAAACAGGTCGCGCAGCTCGGCGTACGAATCGAACGTAAGCGGGTTCTTGCGCTCGGGCCGGTTGAGCGTGATGGTGGCAACGCCGCCCTCCACGCTCCACAGGAAATGCTTCGCTTGATAGCCCGCCAGCGGTCGGCGGTTGCCGGCCAGCAGGGCCGGGTCCACACGGTGATTCGGGTCGGTCATGGTTGGGTCGGATTCGTTCAGGGTTGATCTTCGCGGGCGTCCAGCTCTTGCTCGCGGTGCGCGAGGTGCACGCGCAGGTGGCCGAGCTGCGCATACAGCGCGTCTTTGTTGGTCATGCCCAGGCCATCGAACATCTCGATCAGCCAGCGTTCGTGCTCGGCGGCCATCTCGGCAAAGTGGCGGCGGCCGGCATCCGTCAACAGCACGCGAAAGGACCGGCGATCATCCGGATCCGCCTCGCGTTTGACAAGCCCTTCCTTCTCCAGCTGGTCGGTCAGGCCGGTGACGTTGCCGCCGGTCACCATCAGGTAGCGCGACAGCACGTTCATGCGCAGGCCGTCCGGATGCCGGTCGAGCTGCGCGAGATAGTCGAAGCGCGGCAGCGTGGTGTTGAAACGCGTGCGCAGGCGCTGGCGGATCTGCTGTTCGATCTGCGTGCTGCAGGCCAACAGGCGCAGCCAGATCTTCACGTCCATGTGGTCGTCCACATGCGCGCGGGCTTCCAGGCCGATATGTTGGTCGCCCAGCGCCTGCACGACGGCGTGGTGGCCGGAGGCGCGCGTAGCGAGTGCGGTTTTGCGCCGGGTGCGTTCGGTGCTCACATCACCTCCCCGCCGGATACCGAGATGGATTGCCCGGTGATGGAAGACGCGCCATCGGAGCACAGCCACACCACGGCGTTCGCCACTTCGTCCGGCGTGATCAGCCGGCCCTGCGGGTTGCCCTTCACCAGTTCGGCCCGGGCTTCTTCTGCGCTGCGGCCGGTGCGGGCGACGATGCGGTCGATGCTCTCGCGCACGATGTCGGTTTCCGTATAGCCGGGGCAGACTGCGTTGACGGTGACGCCGCGCGCCGCCAGCTCCAGCGCCAGCGAGCGCGTGAGGCCGATCACCCCATGCTTGGCCGCCACATACGCCGACACATATGCATAACCGCGCTGCCCTGCCGTACTGGCAATGTTCACGATGCGGCCACGGCCGCTGGCTTGCACATCCGCCAGCGCCGCTTGCGTGCACAGGAACGTGCCCGTCAGGTTGACGGCCAACATGCGCTGCCATTGAGAAAGCGTGGTCTTGGCAAACGGCGCACTCTCAGCCTGGCCTGCGTTGTTGACGAGGATGGAGATGGCGCCGAGCCCCGCACGTGCAGATTCGAACGCTGCCGACACACTCGCCTCGTCGGTCACATCGCACGTCACGACCTGCGCGCGGGCGCTGTCGGGCAACGTCTTGGCAGTGGCTTGCAGTGCATCGGCGTTGCGGCCCATCAACGTGAGCGTGGCGCCTTGCGCCGCGAGTTGCGCGGCAATCGCAGCGCCGATCCCGCGCCCAGCGCCGGTAACGACAGCGTGGTGCCCGGTGAGCATTGCAGGTGTCGCCATCTCAAACCCCCTGCATGCGGTTGGCCTGCTCCAGCGGAGACAAACCCGCCGCCTGCGCCGCCATCGCGCGTTCGCGCTCCAGGTTGCGCTCCAACTGCAGCTTGCCTGCGCGGTATTGCTTGGGCCACGGCATGTCGAGGTAGCCGATGCGGGCGGCCTCGTTCAGCGTCCAGGCCGGATTGGCCAAGTGCGGGCGCGCCACGGCACACAGGTCGGCACGGCCTGCCGCGATGATGCTGTTGACGTGGTCCGCCTCGGAGATGGCGCCCACCGCAATGGTGGCAATGCCCGCTTCGTTGCGCACGCGGTCGGCAAACGGCGTCTGGAACATGCGGCCGTACACGGGCTGCTCCTTCTTGCTGACCTGGCCCGATGAGCAATCGATCATGTCCGCGCCTGCGGCCTTGAACACCCGCGCAATTTCCACTGCATCGTCCGGCGTGATGCCGCCCTCCACCCAGTCATGCGCCGAAATGCGCACCGACATCGGCTTGTTGCTCGGCCACACTTCACGCACTGCGTGGAAGACCTCGAGCGGAAAGCGCAGCCGGTTTTCCAGCGAGCCGCCATATTCGTCATTGCGCTGATTCGTCAGCGGCGAGATGAACGAGGACAGCAGATAGCCGTGCGCGCAGTGCAGCTCCAGCCAATCGAATCCGGCGTCCGCCGCCAGCCTCGCGGCGTGGACAAAATCGTCACGCACGCGGTCCATGTCGTCGCGCGTCATGGCCCGCGACCACTGGCTCACGCCATCCAGATACTGCTGCGGCGATGCGGAGATCAGCGGCCAGTTTTGCCCGTCTTCGAGCGGCAGATCGATGCCTTCCCATGCCACGCGCGTCGAGCCCTTGGCGCCGGCATGACCGAGCTGGATACCCAGCTTCGCATCGCTGTTGGCATGGACGAACTGCACGATGCGCGCCCAGCCGTCGCGCTGGTCGGTGTTCCACAAGCCGGGGCAGCCCGGCGTGATGCGCGCATCGGGCGACACACAGGTCATCTCCGCCATTACCAGGCCGGCACCGCCCATGGCGCGCGCGCCCAGGTGCACAAGGTGGTAATCCGCCGGCTGGCCGTCTTCGCACGAGTACTGCGCCATGGGCGACACCACTACGCGGTTCTTGAGCGTGACGCCGCGCACCGTGAAGGGCGTGAACATCGGCGGCACCGGGCCGTGCTGCGGCCCGCGCTGGGCGCCAGCTTGTTCAGCAATCCAGTCTTCGAACTGTTCGAGATAGCGCTTGTCGCGCTGGCGCAGGTTCTCGTGGCTGATGCGCTGGCTGCGCGTGAGCAGCGAATAGGCAAACTGCTCTGTCGGCAGGTTGGCGTAACGCGCGACGTTTTCAAACCATTCCGTCGAATTGCGCGCCGCGTTCTGGATGCGCAGCACTTCCACGCTGCGCACCGCCTCGTAGTGCTCAAGCGCGGCACGCAAATCGCCCGAGTGCTGGCCGATGCTGCGTGCCAGTTCAATCGAATCTTCCAGCGCCAGCTTGGTGCCCGACCCGATCGAGAAATGCGCCGTGTGCGCGGCGTCGCCCATCAGCACCACCGGCGTGCCGTGCGTGTTGGTATGCACCCAATGCCGGCAAACCACGCGCGGAAAGCGAATCCACTGGGCAGAGCCCCGCAGGTGCGTGGCGTTGGAGATCAGCTTGTTGCCGTCGAGGTACTTGGCGAAGAGCCGCTCGCAGTACGCGATGGCCTCTTCCTTCTCCATGGTGTCCAGCCCGGCGGCGCGCCATACCTCTTCAGGTGCCTCGACGATGAAGGTGGAGGTCTCGTCATCAAAGCGGTACGCATGCGCCTGGAACCAGCCGTGCTCGGTCTCTTCAAACGCAAACGTGAAGGCCTCGAACAGCTTGTGCGTGCCCAGCCAGACAAAGCGGCAGCGGCGCGTGTCGATATCGGGTTGATACGTGGCGGCGTACTTGGTGCGGATGCGGCTGTTCAGGCCGTCGCTGGCGATGATGAGGTCAGCATCGGCATAAGCCGTGTCATCCTGCACGTCGGTTTCAAAGACCAGCTTGACGCCCTCTTCCTCGCAGCGCGCCTGCAGGATGTTCAGCAAGCGCTTGCGCCCGATACCGCAGAAGCCGTGGCCGCCGGAGCGCACGACCTGCCCGCGGATGTGGACTTCAATGTCGTCCCAGTGGTTGAAGGCGTCGAGGATCTGCGCGGCGCTCTTGGCGTCGGCGCGCTGCAGGTTGCCCAGCGTCTGGTCGGAGAACACCACGCCCCAGCCGAACGTGTCATACGGGCGGTTGCGCTCCACCACGGTGATGTCGTGCGACGGGTCCTGCAGCTTCATCAGCAGGGCAAAGTACAGGCCGGCCGGCCCACCACCAATACAGACAATCTTCATGACAACGGCTCCGCGTTTGATGCGGTATTACCTTAGTCATGAATAGTTTAGTTGTAAAGCAATTTGCTCAGACGTCGCCCCGGGGTTTACACCGAACCGGGCGGCGCCGGGCTCACACCCGCATGTGAGCCCCCACTCAGCTCAGGCGCTGCCGGAAGAACGCCAGGATCTCGTCGCGAGCGGCCAACGTGGGCTCGCCGGCCGCGTCGATCAGGTGGGCGGTCACCACGCTGTGCGGACAAGGCACATGCTGGGCAAAAAACGACGGCGGATTCGGGTGCGCAGCGCTGTCGGGCAGCACGCGCGCCACAAAACGAGGGCCCAGCGCCTGTGCATACGCGGCAAAGCGCTCGGCACGGCAGAAGCGGTCACCCTCAAAGCGGTAGGCCAGCACGGTCAGGTCTTCCTGCTCCAACCGCTGGCGCACGGCGGCCGCGTCCTCCGGCGCAATCTCGATCCCGCCCGGCGCGTTCAGCGGCAAGGAAGGCTGACACAGCACCGGCGCCAGCATGGCCGGCTCCAGCATCATCGTCAGCGCAAAATTGCCGGTGAAGCACATGCCGATGGCGCCCACGCCCGGGCCGCCGCACTCCGCATGGGCCCGCCGCGCCAGCGCGCGCAGCCATTGCGTGACGGGGCTCGACTGGTTGGCGGCAAAGGCACGGAACTCCGCGCTCACGCACGCATGGCGGAACACCTCCGCGCCCGCCTCCGCCTCGGGCACCGCGCCATCGCGCCCGAACAACGACGGCATGTAGACCGTCAGCCCCGCATCGCGCACCCAGCGTGCAAACCGCGCCACATGCGGGCTGATGCCCGGCATCTCGGCCATGACGATCACACCCGGCCCGGTGCCTGCCACGTACACGGTCTTGGCGATGCCATCCAGGGTGATCTGGCGGCGCGTGAAGTCTTCCAGGCTGTCATCCTGCTGCGTGTGCTGGCTTGTCATGCGTGGGCTCCGTTGGAATGGCCTGGCTCAGGCGACGAGATGCTGAAGATGCGCATAACCCGCCGCCCTGGCGAAATCGGGCAGCGTCCACAGCGCGCCGTTCACACCCCAGGTACCGTCGGGCACGTCATGCAGCATCACGGAGGTCACCACGCGCCGCGCATCATCGGCTGGCAACGCCAGCGCAAAGGCTTCGCGCATCTGCTGAACGAAGCGCGTACGCGCAGCAGCATCCAGCACACCGGCCGGCACATGGGCGACGACCAGACACGGCACCATCTGCGTTGTCACATCCGCCCCGCCGCACCACCACGAGGCGGCCGGCACCTCTTCCACCATTACCCAGGTGGTGGCGCGCTTGCGCGGATCATCGGGAATCTGCTCGGCCTGCGCAGCCGCCTCGGTGATGCGGCGGGCAAGCGTCGCGCGTGCGTCGCCGTCAAAGGTGTTTGCAGGAATCTTGACGAGGATGTTCGGCATGTGGGCACTCGTGAGCGTCGTTGACATGCCTGCATTGAACCCGCGCAGCCGCTAGACTGGCAGTGTCGATTTCGACATCTTTCGGGCAACTTCGGTCATGGCGGATTTCACCATCCTCGTACTCTCCGGCGCGTACGCCACCAGCGTGGCGGCCACCTTGGACATTCTGCAAGCCGCGTCGACACTCGCCCCGCGTGTGAAGGCCCCGCGCGCAACCTGGCGCGTACTGTCAGCCGACGCGCCCAGCGTGCGCCTTAGCAACGGCATGCAGGTGGAGACTGCTGCGCTGCCAAAACGCCCGCGCCCCGATGGCAGCACCTGGATCGTGCCGGGCGTAGGCCTAGACCATGCCGGCGTCATAGCCACGCGCCTGGCGCAGGACGATGCGCAGCGAGCAGCGCGCGCCCTGGCCGCGCAGGTCGCAGCGGGCGGGCAGGTGGCCGCATCGTGCTCGGCGGTGTTTCTCTTACAGGCGGCCGGCGTGCTGCCCGGGCGCTGCGTCACCACGTCTTGGTGGCTGGCCCCGACGCTGCAGCAGTGGGAACCCGCATGCACGGTCGACGCAGATCGCATGGTGTGCGCCGACGGCCCGATTACCACCGCTGGCGCCGCCTTTGCCCAGACCGACCTGATGCTGCATCTGCTGCGCACGCGCTTTGGCGTGGCGCTGGCCGATGCCGTGGGGCGCGTGCTGTTGATCGACGGCCGTCACGCGCAGGCGCCGTTTGTGGTGCCCGCCATGCTGGCCAACGGCAACGCGCTGATTGCCCGACTGGTGGCACGCATTGAAGCCGCACTGCCCAACCCGCCCAGCGTGCAGACGCTGGCCGACGAGCTGGCCATGTCGCAACGCACGCTGTCGCGGCACGTGCGGGAGGCCACCGGCAGAAGCACCCTCGCCCTGGTGCAGAGCGTGCGCCTAAACCGCGCCCGCATGCTGATCGAATCGAGCCGCATGACCATCGACCGCGTGGCCGAAGCCGTAGGCTACGAAGACGCCACCGCGCTGCGGCGCCTGATGCGCAAAGTGTCGGGCGCCAATCCCAGCCAATACCGCCCGGCCGTCTAGGGGCCTGGGGTTACAGGCCGTTACACAAGAAGCTGCCGGGCCTTAATTTTCGTTTAAGACTTGACGCCTACCTTGGTCACGTCGCACCCACCCAGACAGGAACACACACCATGTCCCCGCAAGAACAGCAAGCGCTGGAAAACTTCCTGGCCCAACTGACGCAAGCCCGCGCCGCAGCCAAGGACCCGCAGGCCGAAGCCCGCATCCTCGACGCCGTGGCCCGCCAGCCGGACGCGGCCTATCTGCTCGTGCAGCGCGCCATGCTGCTCGACCAGGCGCTGGCCTCGGCGCAGGCGCAAATCGCCACGCTGCAGAACCAGTTGCAGGCGGCGCAAGCCGGCCGCAGCGCGTCGTTCATGGACTCGGCCAACAACTGGGGCAGCCACGCCGGCAGCCCGACGCCCACGCCCGCATACGCTCCGCAGCAGGCCGCCCCGGCGCAGATGCCGCAGATGCCGCCCCAGGCCCAACAGGCCCCGGCGCAACCGGCGCGCTCGGGTTTCTTCAGCGGCGGCCTGGGCAGCACGCTGGGCAGCGTCGCGACCACCGCAGCCGGCGTGGCCGGCGGCGCGCTGCTGTTCCAGGGCATCGAGAACATGTTCCACCACAACAGTGGCGGTGGCGGCTTCTTCGGCCAGCAGCCGGTGATGGGCGGCGCCACGGAAACCGTCATCAACAACTACTACGACAGCGACAGCGGCGGTAACAACGGCAATACCAACACCGCGTCGCGCGACGACAGCCTTGGGCTGATCGACGATAGCGACCTGGGCGGCAGTGATTACTCGGATGACGATTCGATGTTCAGCTAATCGTTGCAGCGCAGGGTTCAAGCGCCAGCGTCGTCTCCTCAATCCGGAGGAAACGTCCGTCGGGGCCGCGCATTGCAAAGAGAGACACCTCTTGGCAAACGCGTGCCCCGTCGCGCACGCGCAGCTCGATCACGTGTCGCTCGGCATAGCGGTCGCCCTCGGAAAATTCGTCCAGCACGGTCATCGTGGCCTGCGCGCCGGCACCCCGAAGCTGCTCGATGCGGGCAACAAACGCCACACGGTCGCTCCACGTTCCATTCACACGCTGACGAAATGCGGAATCGAAGTGCCGTTCGACCGCTTCTTCTGTTGTCAGCATCGGGTTGTTGAACAGATCATCGATCGCGTCTTTGATGGGGGTCATCGACGTTGCTCCTCAGCGAACCTGCAGCACCAGCTTGCCCTGGATGTGTCCGCGCGCCGCCCGCGCGTGTGCCTCGCTTGCCTGCGCCAGCGGATAAGCACTGTCGATCACGACGCGAATCGCGCCGCTGTCGAGCAGCTCGGCGAGTTCTCCGAGCTGCTTGCCATTCGAGCGGACCTGCGTGGCCGAAACCGTCACGCCGCGCTTTTCTGCCTCCTCGGCATCGGCAAGGCCCAGGGGGAAGATCGGGAACAACGCCCCGCCGCGTTTGAGCGTGCGCAGGAATCGCCCTGAGGTCGGACCGCCCACCGCATCCACCACGAGATCGACATCGCGGACAACATCCTCCGGCGCCGAGGTGGTGTAGTCGATGACTTCATCCGCACCCAGCCCGCGCAGCAGCGCCTCGTGCTTGCCCGAGGCCACGGCAATCACCCGCGCCCCCTTCAACTTGGCGACCTGCACCACGAAATGGCCAACACCGCCCGCGGCGCCGTTCACGAGGACGGTCTTGCCCGCCAGTGCCACGGGCACATGCTGGTTCGGCTGCAGCGGATTGGGCGCATCGTGGCCCAGGTCGACCAGGAACTGCCATGCCGTCAGCAGAGACATCGGCGCAGCCGCCGCCTGCATGTGGTCGATACCGGCTGGCTTACGTGCCACTTCAGACGCCGGCACGCTGACATATTCCGCATAGGTGCGGCTGCCGCCCGCGAGGCCGGTCGGGAACCGCACCATCGCGTACACCTCATCGCCCGCCGAGAAGCCGTCCACATCCTCGGCCACGGCCTCGATCACGCCAGAAATGTCCGTCCCCAGAATCAGGGGAAATTCGACCTTCGGCTGCCACTCCGGCGGCAGCATCTTGTATCCCTCGCGAAGGTACCAATCGGGCGGATTCAGACCCACCGCATGCACACGCACCAGCACTTCGCCCGCACGCAGTTCGGGCACCGGGGCGTCTTCGTAGCGCAGCACGTCCGGACCGCCGAACGTATGTTGTTGGATGGCTTTCATGGTCTTGGGTGACATGTCTTTCTCCTTGAGCCGAAATCGGCTATCGTGACCGGAACAGTGCTCCGTATAATTGGAGCGGTGCTCCGCTTTGTCAAGGAAAACCATGCGCGCCGACGCAAAGAAGAACTACGCCCAGCTGCTTTCCACTGCCCGCGACGTCTTTATGGAACAGGGCGCCGAGGCCTCTTTACGTGATATCGCCCGCCGGGCCGAGGTCGGGCTGGGCACGCTGTACCGCCATTTCCCCACGCGCGAAGCCCTGCTCGAGGCATTGCTGCGCGCAAGCTTCGAGGCCCTGGCGGACAGGGCCAAGCAACTCGAAACGTCGGCAGCTTCGGATCAGGCCTTGCTGGCCTGGCTGCAGGAAATCGTCGCCTTTACGCACGAACATCGCGGCATCCTCGGGCCGATGATGGGCGCCATCGAAGATCCCGACTCCGCGCTGCATGCTTCGTGCGTCACCCTGCGCAGTGCCGGTGCGGCACTTCTTGCCCGTGCGCAGGCCGACGGAAAAGCGCGGCCCGATCTGGACGGCGCCGAGCTGTTCGACCTGATCGCCGCGCTCGCCTGGCTGCGGGAGCAGCCTTCGCACGCCCCGCGCACCGACCGGATTTTCAGCATCATTGCCGGCGCGATTCTGATGAATCGAGCGGGATAACCTGACTGGCAGCGCAGCGGCGCGCCAACGCTCAATCCAGATAGGGCTTCAACAGCCCTTCGATCCACGCCATGAAGACCCGGACGCGCGGCGAGAGGTTGCGCCGATGCGCCACCACAAACGACGCAGGCAGCGGCTCAGGGCGCAGGTCTGGCAGCACCTCAACCAGCGCACCGCTCTCGAGATGGGGCGCGAGCGCGGTGTAGCCCGCCTGGATCAATCCAATGCCCGCCAACCCGGCCGCGTGATACGTCTGCACGCTGTTGACCTGCATGGCGGCGGGCAGCGGAAGCCACGCATAACCATCGCCATCGGGGTATTGCCACCCCGCGTGCCTGGCGCCGAGCGTGAGCGTGTAATGCACCATCTGATGCCCCTGGCGGACCAAGTCTTCCAGCGTATGCGGGACGCCATACCGCGCCAGATAGGCAGGGCTTGCCGCATTGGTCATGCGCAGCTTGCCCAGCGGCCGCGCAATCATCGTTTCATCGGTAATCGGCCCGAAACGGATCACGCAGTCGAAGCCTTCCTGGACAAGATCGACGCGCCGGTCTGTGCTGGAAAGCTCCAGTTGCAGCTCCGGGTGCGCCGCCATCAATTGCGGCAGCGCAGGCACCACGACACTGCGTGCCAACTCGGTCGGCAGATCGACGCGCAACCGCCCGCGTACCGGCCCGCCATTCGCCAGGAACATCGATTGCAATTCCTGCGCTTCGGCCAGCAGGTCGCGGGCACGTGCATAGAATTCACGGCCGTCTTCGGTCAGCTGCACACTCCGCGTGGTCCGGTGCAGGAGCGCGACACCCACATCCTGCTCGAGCGTGCGGATCACTGTTGACACACGTCCCTTCTGGATGCCGAGGCTTTCCGCCGCGCGCGTAAAGCTCGTCATTTCGGCCACACGGGCAAAGATCAACAGCGCGTCGAGGTTTTGCATTGTTCATCCGGCGAAGAACAGAACGTTCAAATCGGCGTCGTTTATCACGCCGTCACAGCTCAGTAGAGTGGCCTCCCATGTCGTCCGCAGCGGACCACGTTCACGATAGGAAGCCACCATGACTGAAACCACCACCCCAGCAAAAACGGCCGTCGTCTATCACTCCGGCTACGGGCACACTGCCCGCATGGCAAGCGCTGTTGCCGAAGGCGCCGGCGCAGCCCTCGTCGCCATCGACGCCGAGGGCAATATTCCCGAAGACGCCTGGGCCACGCTCGCAGCAGCGGACGCCATCCTGTTCGGCTCGCCGACCTACATGGGCGGGCCGAGCTGGCAATTCAAGAAGTTTGCAGACGCTTCGTCGAAGCCCTGGTTTGAAGGCGCGTGGCAGAACAAGGTCTTCGGCGGCTTTACCAACAGCGCCAGCATCAATGGCGACAAGCTCAACACGCTCGAATACTTCGTTCTGCTCACGGGGCAGCATGGCGGCCTCTGGGTCAGCATGGATATCAAGCCTGCGAACGTAAAGACCTCCAAGCGCGACGACCTGAACCGCATGGGATCGTACATCGCGCCGATGGCGCAGACGCCCGCCGATGCATCGCCGGAAGAAATGTCGCCAGGAGATCTTGAAACCGCACGTCGCTATGGCGCACGGGTGGCGATGGTTGCGGCGCAGCTTCGCGCGGGGCGGGCGCAGGTGCGTTGAATTGATCGAAGCGGACCTGCCGCCAATGACGCGCTCCGGGCCAGTCAGCGAGCGGTGTGGCCCAGGCTACAGGGAAGTTGGTATGGAACCCACGCCCAGACACTCAAGCTCCACCCTCAGACACGCAAGCACCAAGCTCCGAGCCCCACGCTCGACCCTCAAACACTCGATCTCGACCCTCGGAGCGTCGCGCATCACCGTCAGACACTCGCGCGCCGCAGTCTACCCCTCACGCCCGGCTCTTCGAGCTTCAAATTTTCGACCTCGGAGAGCCGCGATCCAGCCTCAAACAGTCGATCGCCACGGTTTGACGCTCGCGGTCGACAGTTTGACCCTCGCGCACGACTCTCGGAGGTCGAAAATTTCGAGCGAAAACTGCGGCGTTCCACAGTCTGAGTGCCGTGCGTGGGCCTCCGACTGTGGAAGACGGGTCTCCGAGGGCCGAACGCCGCCCTCAAACCCCGGTGCTCGGCTATGTATCGGTGGCGGACCGCTCTCGCGCCATCATCGATTGCAGTGCGTGCTGCAACTGATCGAGCGTGTAAGGCTTGCGTAGCGCAGTCCACCTGAACGCAAAGCGGTCGTGGTTGGGAATCGGGTTGCCGGAGGCGAAGACGACGCGGAGTTCCGGATGCAGTGTGGACGCGCGCTGTGCGAGTTCAATGCCGGACATGTCGGGCATGACCACGTCTGTGAACAACACGTCGAAAGACCCCGACTTCAGCGCGGCCAGCGCCTGCGCGCCGCTGGCCGCCTGCTGGGGTGTGATCCCGATCAGCATCAGCAGCTCGCACACCGCGCCACGCAAGGAAGCGTCGTCTTCCACCACAAGGACGCGCAGGCGCGCAGGCTCCCATACCGCGCCCGTGTCGAGCTTGGGCTGCGCGATTTCCTCATCGCGTCGCGTTGCCTCCACTGCATCGTTTCCGAGCACGTGGCGAAGCTTGAATGCAAGCTGCTGGCGGCTGTACGGCTTGCTCAGCAGCTCGACGCCCGGATCGAGCCGCCCGCCATGCACGATGGCGTTCTGCGTGTAGCCGGAGGTATAGAGCACCTTCAGCGCGGGCAGTGCCTGCACGGCTCTCCGCACCATTTCCGTACTGCGCAGGGCGCCGGGCATGACCACATCGGTGAAGAGCAGGTCGATATGCACGCCGCTCTCGATCACGGCCAGTGCCTGCTCCGCATTGTTGGCCTTGAGCACGGCATAGCCGAGGCCGCTCAGCAGATCGACCACGGTCTCGCGAACCTTTGCGTCGTCTTCCACGACGAGGATCGTCTCGTTGCCGTGCTTGAGCGCTCCGGCTTTGACGCGTGCGGGCTCAACCGCCATATCGGTGGAACGGGGCAGATAGATGCGCACCGTCGTGCCCTCACCGACCTCGCTGTAGAGCCGGATATGGCCGCCGCTCTGTTTGACGAAACCGTAGGCCATGCTCAACCCCAGCCCCGTGCCCTCACCCTCGGGCTTGGTGCTGAAGAACGGGTCGAAGGCCTGCTCCATGACGTCGGGGGCCATGCCGGTGCCGGTATCCGTCACCGCCAGCATGACGTACTGCCCGGCCTGCACATCGGGCAGCGCGACCACGTAGTCGTCATCCAGCGTGGCATTCGAGAGTTCAAGCGTGAGCTTGCCGCCGTCCGGCATCGCATCACGCGCGTTGATGGCCAGGTTCAGGATGACGTTCTCGAACTGATGCGGATCGACCGCAACATTCCACAGTCCGCCCGCGACCACTGATTCGATCTCGATCGCCTCGCCCAGCGCCCGCCGCAGCAGATCGTCCATGGCGCGCAGTTGGCGCGCGGGGTTGATCACGACGGGCGCAAGCGGTTGCTGACGGCCGAAGGCAAGCAGTTGGGCGGCCAGCTTCGCACCGCGGTCGACGGCATCGATGGCGTTAGTCAGCCGCTCAGCGCTCCAGCCATCCCGGCCATGGCGGCTTTCGAGCAGTTCGAGGTTGCCCCGCAGCACCTGCAGAACGTTGTTGAAATCGTGGGCAACGCCGCCCGTGAGCTTGCCCAGGGCCTCCACCTTCTGGGCCTGGAACAGCGCCCTTTGCGTTTGCTCCAGTTGCTCACTCGCGCGCCGCCGCTCCGTGATGTCGCGCGTGACCTTTGCGAACCCGACCAATTGGCCGTCTTCGTAGATGGCATCGATGATGACGTGCGCGAAGAAGCGGCTCCCATCGCTGCGCACGCGCCAGCCTTCAGCTTCAAATCGCCCTTCGCGCCGGGCCGTTTCCAGGCCACGGAACGGCACACCGGCCGCAACGTCCTCGGGGGTATAGAACAGCGAAAAGTGCGAACCGATGATCTCGTCTTCGGTATAGCCCTTGATGCGCCGCGCGCCCGCATTCCAGCTCGTAATGTGCCCGTCGGGCGACAGCATGAAGATGGCGTAGTCCGTCACACCCTGAACCAGCAGCCGGAAATTCCGCTCGCTATTGAGCACGGCGTCGTGGGCGGCCTTCTTCTCGCTCATATCGCTGATCACGGTGCCGAACCCGATCAGCGCGTTGTTGCTGTCGCGCAGTGCCGTCATGGCAACGTTCGCCCAGAAGGGCGTGCCGTCCTTGCGGATGTGCCATCCCTCCGCGACATACCGCCCTGACTCTGCGGCGGCACGCAGCGCGGCCTGCGGCGCACCCGAGGCTCGGCTCTCTGGCGGATACAAAAGGGCGAGCGGCTGGCCAATAATCTCGTCCGGCCGATAGCCCTGCATCCGTTCGCCGCCAGGGTTCCACGTGGCGACCACGCCAGGGCGCGACAGGGCAAAGACGGAGAACTCAGAGGTGGATTCGGCCCACAACCGCAGCCACGCAAAACCGGATTCAGCAGACAAGGGGTCGTGGTTCATAGGATTGGCAGATCAGTCCCGATTCCGCAGGGTGTCGGGCGCGCTTAGCAATTAGTGGACCGCGCCCGCATCTTTACCGAAACCAGCGCAATGGGCGACTGAAACGCCACTCCTTCACACCGGTATGGCTGGCAAGAGGAACGCCGTTTGCATACCTTGTAGCCAAAAGCGCAGCATGGGCCGTTCCCGCAAACGCTCGGGATGACAGCGGCGCGGCGCACGAGACGGCTTTCCACCATGGCTTTCGCCACCATCAAGGAAACCCATGAACCTATCCGACTTTATCGAGGCAAACCTGGCGGGCCTCATCGAGGACTGGACGGGCTACGCGCGCAAGCTCAACGGTGGCCGCCCTCGTCTGTCTGAACAGCAGCTGCGCAACTCGGCGCGCGACCTTCTCCTGCGGATTGCTGCCGATATGCGCGAGGGGCAGACGTCTGCACAACAACACGCCAAATCGTGGGGCGACCGTGCGCCGTCCGATTCGGGCTTCAATGAAGCCGCCCACGAGCATGCAGACGATCGTCTCTCGCATGGCTTCGACATCAACGATCTGGTGGCGGAATACCGCGCGTTGCGCGCCAGCGTGCTCCGCCGGTGGCAGCAGGACCCGCAGGCTCCCGCGCTGGCGCTGCAAGAGATGATCCGGTTCAACGAAGCCATCGACCAGATGCTTGCCGAATCGGTGCGCCAGCATGCCCAGCAAACCGAGCGCATGCGCGACCTGTTTGCCGGGGTGCTAGCGCATGACCTGCGTTCCCCGCTCGGCGCGATCCTGGCTTCGGCAGAAACGCTGCTGCACGACGATGGCCTGTCTTCGCGCAGCGTGCGGGCGGTCGCGTTCATCCAGCGCGGGGCGATGCGCGTGCAACAGATGACCGACGATCTGCTTGTCTTCACACGCACACGCCTGGGCGACTTCCTGCCCGCGGCTTTCAGCACCCAGGACATGGGGCGACTGTGCAGCGATGCCATCGACGAGGTATGTGCGTCGTACCCCGACGCGCAGATCGACCTGCGCCTGGCCGGCGAACTGCGTGGCAAGTGGGACGGCAGCCGGATCGGCCAGTTGCTGGTCAATCTATTGACCAACGCGGTGCGCTATGGGTCGGGGCGGGTCGCCGTTGAAGCGGCCGGGCGCGATGGGCAGATGACGATTGCCGTTTCAAACGAGGGGAACCCCATCCCGCCCGCCGCATTCCCAACCCTGTTCGATCCGCTCACCCGCGCGACGCAACCCGACCAGAGGGGAAGCGCTGCCGGGATTGGGCTTGGCCTGTATATCTGCCGCTGCATCGTGCAGGCACATCGCGGCACGATCGATGTGCAATCGTCGGAACACGGCACGACGTTCACGGTGCGGATTCCTCTTTTGGTGTCCGCTTGAACCTCCCGGCTGCGCGGCGTGCCGGTCGCCCAAAGAAAAAGCCGGCACCCTGAGGTACCGGCCCTTTCTCGTGCTTCTGCGAGTTGCAGCGTCGATCAGCCTGCCTGACGCAGCGCGGCCGTTTCCTGCCCGCGCTTGCCCATCAGCAACTGCACCACCACCGCAACGATGATGTTGAAGGCCAGTGCTGCCAGGCCCGTGTAGATGGTGTACTTGTCACCGCCGATCACGAAGGTGTGCACAGGCTTGATGCCATCGGAGAACGCCAGCCAGCTGCCGGCGATCATGCCCGCCGCCCAGCCGGCCAGCAGCGCCGGTGCGCGGAAGCGGTTCGAGATGTTGAACAGCCCGAACACCACCGACGGGAAGGTCTGCACGATCCACACGCCACCGAGCAGCTGCAGATCCAGCGCGAACTTGGTCGGCAGGAACAGGATGAACACCAGCGCGCCCGCCTTGACGATCAGCGAGATCACCTTGGCCACCTTTTCTTCACCCGCGTGCGACAGGTCCGGAGCCACGTAAGGCTTCCAGAAATTGCGCGTGAAGAGGTTGGCGGCACCAATCGACATGACTGCCGCCGGCACCAGCGCACCGATGGCGATGGCCGAGAACGCGAAGCCCGTGAACCAGCTCGGGAACAGCGCGTTGAACAGCGCGGGCACGACGTCGTTGTTGTTGGTGACCTTGATGCCTGCCGAGTAGGCCATGAAGCCCAGCAGCGCAATCAGGCCCAGCAGCACCGTATAGGCCGGCAGGAAGACAGCGTTCTTGCGGATGGTATCTGCACTGCGCGCGGCAAAGATGCCCGTGAGCGTGTGCGGATACATGAACGCCGCCAGCGCCGAGCCAATCGCCAGCGTGGCGAACGGCAGGAACTGCGCAGGCTTGAGCGTCAGGCCCGTGGCGCCACCCTTCAAGGCAAACGCATCATGCGCGGTGGCAAACACGGCACCGTAGCCGCCCAGCTTGGCCGGCACCAGCACCACCGCCACCAGCACCACGATGTAGATCATGATGTCTTTGACGAAGGCGATGAGCGCAGGCGCGCGCAGGCCGGCGGAGTACGTGTACAGCGCCAGGATGACGAAGGCGGCCGCCAGCGGCAGCTCACCCGTCAAGCCCAGGGCCTTGATCACGACTTCCATGCCGATGAGCTGCAGGGCGATGTAGGGCATCGTCGCCACCACGCCCGTCAGCGCCACCGCAAACTCCAGCGGCCGCGAGCCGTAGCGGCCGTACACGGCATCGGCCGCCGTGACGTGGCCCTTGGCATGCGCCACCTTCCACAGCTTGGGCATGATCAGGAAGACGATCGGGTACACCAGGATCGTGTACGGCAGCGCGAAGAAGCCATACGCACCCACCGCATACACGAGTGCCGGCACGGCGATCACGGTGTAGGCGGTGTAGAAATCGCCGCCCACCAGGAACCACGTGATCCAGGTGCCAAAGTTGCGGCCGCCCAGGCCCCACTCTTCAATGTGGGCACCCTTGTCGGAGTTGCCACGCTGCCAGCGCGAGGCGATGAAACCCATCACCGTGACCAGCGCGAAGAAAAAGATGAAGACCGCCAGCGCAGTCCAGTTGATTTGTCCGTCCATCATTCTTCTCCTTTGCTCTGACCGTTCTTGAAGACGATCCAGATCAGCAGCGAGGTGATCGGCACCCAGAGGAACTGGTACCAGTAGAAGAACGGAAAGCCGAAGAGCGCCGGCATTTCCTGGTTGTAGAACGGCACCCACAGCAGGCCGATGAAAGGCAGTGCGAGCAAGAACTTCATGGGTTGTCTCCTAGTTCGGGGACTTCGGATGTTGTTTTGAACAGGTGAGGCGCCACGCCCGATGCGTGACCAGACGGATGTCTGACGGATTGCTTTCCGCCTTTGTAGTTATCCGGCGCACTGTGATCGAGCGCCTTCTGGAAAACCATCCGCACCTGTACGCAGCAGCCACACGTAGTACTACGTAGTAAGCGTAGGCTTTTCGCATGAAATAACCAATCGCTAAGGTGGGCGCGGGTTTCCTAGGGTTTTCACGAATTCCTGTCATGACAGACAACTGCAAAACGCGTGAACAAAACTCGCAAGCGACCACGGTGCCGCATGGCGCCAAGCACCGAGGGAAACCGCAGGGGCTGGCCCTTGTTTGTTGTGATGCAGCATAAGCCCTGGCGCGCCCAGGGTTTCTGCAGCGTGCCGCACTGATTCGTTGCTGCCGGCTTACCCGTTCCAGCGCATGCCGAGCTTGCCGTCGTCGCCGCGCAGGCGCTCGTGCGAGTGCTTCCAGCTGAAACCCTCGGTGCTGGACGAACACACAGAACCCCGAATTCCTGACGGCTGACGCGCCCCGAAATTCGATCAATGCAAATGCCTGCCCATGCAGTGGTGTGCGTACCGACGGCGACTGGCGGCCAACATACCCGGCCGAAGCGACAATTCAATTCGGAAAGAATTGAATTCACTCGTCAATTCATTTCAATCCAATAACGTCTGTTTCATTTGGCATTTTTTAGATTCCTCTTTTATTGAAAGGTACCGCCATTGGATTTTCCATTTCAAAAAGAAATCGTTTGCCATCCACCCGCAAATGGCGCAGCCATCAGGAGAAACCCGCACATGCATGGATATTCAAGCGCCCGTTTCTTTAGAGCAAACCCTCAAAAACGTGTGGTGTTTTGAATTTGTTTTCAATCTGATTGAAGAAATACTTGTAAGGTAGTTCTATCGTACGAATTCAGATCCCACTTTGCCCGGCAATCCCCTCGCTGGGCATTTTTTTGGCCGCGCGTCAGATGGCCTTGCCTGCGCCAATCTGCCGTAAAAGCGGGGGACATTGCAGAACCCTCAGCGGCGATCAGTGCCATGCCGCCACGCCACCGCAGCGCACGCAAGCTGTACCGCGCCACCGCACAACATGGCCACGCGCAACCCCGATGCGCCGCTGCCGCACACGGCATATACCGCGCCCAGGATCGCCACGCCCAACGTCGCCCCTGTCATGCGCGCCACGTTGACGAGCGCCGATGCCGTGCCGGAACGCTCCGGCCCCACGGCGCCTACTGCCGCGCCCATCAGCGGCCCGGTGGCAAAGCCCATGCCGAGCCCCGTGAGTGCCAGCCCGACGGCTGCCGGCACCACCGATGCCGCGCCGGCACATACCCCCAACGTGAGCAGCCCCAGCGCGATGATGCCCACCCCGCCCGCCGTGGCCAGCCGCACGCCATGGCGGCGCGCCACCGTGCCCGACATGGGCGACACCGCCATGAAGACCAGCGCCATCGGCATCAGCGCAAGGCCCGCGCCAATGACGTTGAAGCGGCCGGTGCTCTGCCACATGAGCGGCAGCAGGAAGAGCGCACCGTACATGCCGAACGTCATGCCGGCCGTGGCGACGATGGCGCCGCGGAACGCGCGCACGCGAAAAAGATCCAGTGGCACCAGCGCCTCGCTGCCGTGGCGTGCCTCTACGCGGATGAACCACGCCAGCGCGACGAGCGCCACGGCCAGCACAGCCGCCGCCACAGCAGGCGCGTGATGCGCCTCGATAGCAGCAAAGGCCAGCCCACCCAGCGTGATCGCGCCTAACAACTGGGCCAGCGCATCGAAACGACGATGCGCGGCGTCGGACGATTCCGGCACCACACGCACGGCCAGCACCATGATGGCCACGCTGGCCGGCACCACCACCCAGAACACGGCGCGCCAGCCGAAGTGCGTGACCAGCACGCCGCCGGCCGTCGGCCCGATCGCCATGGCCAGGCCGTTGCATGCTGCCCAGACACCCAGCGCATGCGCACGTTCGCCTGCGTCGCGCCACACCACCCGCAAGATCGCCAGCGATGCCGGCAGCAACAGCGACGCCCCCACCCCCGCCATGGCACGCGCGCCGATCAGCCACCCGATCGACGGCGCCAGCGCGCACAGCACCGATGCCACCGAGAACACCGCCGCACCCGACACAAACGCCCGCCGCCGGCCGTACAGGTCCGCCAGCAGGCCACCACTGAGCAGCAGCGCGGCATAGGCGAGGTTGTAGGCGTCGATCACCCACTGCAGCGGGCCGACCTGTGCGTGGAAGAACTGGCCTATCGGGAGCACCGCCAGGTTGACGACGGCGGTGTCGATCTGTGCGACCAGCACGGCCATCGACAGCACGCACAGCACCACGCGTTTATGTGTCGTGGTGTCGGCATGCGCTTGTTGCATCGTGATTCCATCCATCTGGGAGCCTCTGGCTTTTGCTTTAGCAAGCGATGGCCCCAGCGTAGTGCCGGCACCCTGGGCAACGCTTCGATGCGTGTCGAAGCATCGCGGCGCGCGGCTCCCTAGAATGGCCACATGACGAGGAGCCCGACATGTCGCATCCGAACAGTTTTTCCGGCACGGCCTTCCTGATCGCCGACCCGGCACGGGCAGCCATGCTGACGGCGTTGCTCGATGGGCGCGCGCTGCCTGCTGGGGAGCTGGCGCATGCTGCGGGCGTCACCGCACAGACGGCCAGCACGCACCTGGCCAAGTTGCTCGACGGTGGCTTGGTGGTGGTGGAAACCGAGGGACGGCACAAGTACTTTCGGCTGGCCGGGGCACATGTGGCACAAGCGCTGGAGCACCTTGCCGCCATCACGCCCGCCGCGGCCGTGCGACGCACCACACCCAGCCCGAAAGCGCGCGAACTGGGCTTCTGCCGCTGCTGCTATGACCACCTTGCGGGCCAGGTGGGCGTGGCTGTCACGCACGCGCTGCAATCACGCGGCTATCTGCTGCCGATGCCAGATAAGCAATACGAGATCACGCCCGCTGGCATTACCTGGTTTGGCGATGTGGGACTCGATGTGCGTGCCATTCGCCCCACGCGGCGCGGTCTGGCGCGGCAATGCCTGGACTGGACGGAGCGCACGCATCACCTGGCGGGTCCGCTGGGGGTGCAGTTCCTGCGGCGCCTGTGCGATGCCGGTTGGATGCTGCGCGCACGGGATTCACGCGCGGTGCTGGTCACGCCCAAGGGCTGGCAGGAATTGCATCAGCGCCTGGGCGTGGATGAGACGACGGTGCGCAGCGAAGCCGCGCACCGTCATGCATGAATGACGTCGTTGGTCAGTGCCCGGCGAAGGCCAGCACTTCCGGCAGGCGGGCAAGCAGCGCATCGCGCGAGCGGATGCCGCCCGAGGTCGGTTCAACCTTGTCGTCCTGGATCAGGTTGGCAAACACATACGTCTTGTCACCCTTCTTGGCCCAGCCGACAAACCAGCCGTAAGCGTGCGCCTGGTCCCACGTGCCGTCGGGCGACGTATTGCCCGGCGCCGGGCCGGCGGTGCCCGTCTTACCCTGCACCGCCCAGCCGCCCGGCACCTGCCAGGTCTGCACGGTACGGTCGACCATCTCGTAGGTGCGCGCAGATACCGGCAACTGCCGGTTGACGATCCGGCGCATGAAGTCGACCTGCTCCTCCGGGGATATCTTCAGCGACGAGGTGATCCACGAGCGGTCCATGCCGTTGTTCTTGCCTGGGTCGCCGCTCACGTCCATGTTGCCGTAGCCGAGCTTGCGCACGTACGCCTGGAAGGTTTGCGCGCCCATCGCATGCGTAATGCGCTGCGAATACCAGACCACCGAATATTTGAGCCACAGCGCCGGGTCGATGGGCTGGTGCCAGGCTTCGCCGCCCCAGTCGGGGTCGCCGCCCTTGAAGTGCTCGACGGGGGTGTGTTCGTCCTTGAGGAAGCCGTGGTCAAACCCCATGACGGCCAGCGCCAGCTTGAAGGTGGAAGCGGGGGTCACGCGCTCGTCGCACTTGCCTTCGTGCAAGACGGCCTTGCCCGTGGCGGCATCGGCCACGATCGTGCAGATCGGGTGCTCGGCGTGGGCAAAGGTGGCAAGCGCGGCCAGCAGGGCGCCGGTGGCGGCGTGGCGGAGTTTCATCATCAATCAACCTCATGTTGGGGGGAATGCAAATAGCTGCGTGGCAGCGTAGCAGCGAGGTTGCCGTCCTGCGGACCGCCACACGCGTAACGGCTGTAACGCCGGCGCGCCGGTGGAATAGCCGATCAGAAAAGAGGGGCTTGCAAATTTTTTGGCGGTCGGTAAAATGCGCCGCTCACCTAGCCCAGGTGGCGGAATTGGTAGACGCACTAGTTTCAGGTACTAGCGGGTAACTCCGTGGAGGTTCGAGTCCTCTCCTGGGCACCAAACACAGTCCCAAGCAGTTCAGGGGCGACCAAAAACCCGCGTGGCGATGAGCCTCGCGGGTTTTTTGTTGTCCGGACGGGTTCGGCATGCCGAGGCTTGTGCTCCGCAGCGATGCAGCGACGAGGCACCGCCGGCCACCCGCTCTGTTCGCGTCAAGCCTGCTCCTGCGCGGTTTCATGCTGGGCGCGGCCGCACCACTCACCACCCGTGGAACCGCCCCCACGTCTGCACCATGCCCCGCGACGACACCGCCTGGTACTCCGGGAACTGGGCCCCCGTGGCGCACGCATGGTTCGGCAGTACACGCAGCTTCGTGCCGACCGGAAAGCGCGCCACCAGGTCGTCTTGTACCGAGCCATCGCTCGCTGCCAGAATGCCGTGCTCCTGGTTTGCGCCAATCAGCATGAGCCCGTCGAGCGGCGTGCCATCGAGCGTGCACGGCTGGCCATAGCCAAAGTCTTGCGACTGCTTGGCCGTGCCGCGGTCACGGCTCATCGCCATCCATCCGGCATCCACAATCACCCAGCCCTTGTCGGGCTGATGGCCAATCACCGTGGTCAGCACGCTCAGTGCAATTTCGTCCAGCGCGCACACGCCCACGTTGTGCATGACCAGATCGAAGAATACGTAGACGCCCGCGCGCACTTCCGTCACGCCTTCGAGGTGCTCGGTGGCCAACGCGGTGGGCGTGGAGCCCACGCTCACCGCCGCGCACGGCACCCCGGCTTCGCGCAGGCGCTGCGCGGCGCGCACGCAACCGGCACGCTCCTGCTCAGCCAATGCGGCCAGCCCGGCGCGGTCGCTCAGATCGTAGCTGGAGCCGGCGTGCGTCATCACGCCGCCCACGTCGATGCCGCCGTCTTTCAGGATGCGGCCGACTTCCAGCAGCGCATCTTGCTCGGGCGTGATACCGGAGCGGTGGCCATCGGTGTCAACTTCGATCCACACTTCACAGCGCTCACCGTGCGCGCGGGCGTGGTCGACCACAGCGTGGGCGGCCTCTGCGTTGTCGACCACGAGCTTGAGATCGCAGCCCCGCTTGCGCAGCGCCATCGCGCGCGGCAGCTTGGTGGCGACAATGCCGACCGCGTAGAGGATGTCTCTGATGCCCGCGGCAAAGAAGGCTTCGGCCTCCTTCAACGTGGATACGGTAATGCCCTGCGCGCCGGCCGCCACCTGTGCGCGCACCACGTCTAGGCACTTGGTGGTCTTCACGTGCGGGCGGAATTTCACGCCCAGCGCGTTCATGCGGTGCTGCATGCGGGCGATGTTGTGCTGCATGCGCGGCAGGTCAATCAGCGCAGCCGGCGTGTCGAGGGTTTCAAGCGTGTGCGTGTCGGCGGTCATGGTTTGCATCCTCATGCGGCAAAACGGCGGGCCCAGGGCAGCAGATCTTCGAGCGTGGGCGAGGTGATCTCAGGCAACTGGGCGCCCTCCACCGGCGCCAGGCCGATGCGGTTGTGCCAGTACGTGCGCAGACCGACGGCCGCCGTGCCGAACATGTCGTAGCTGGAGCCCGCAACAAATGCCGCGTCAGCCGCATCCACGCCAAGTTGTTCAAGCGCCATGCGATAGGGCTTCGGATCGGGCTTGTACACGCCAGCCTGCTCGGCCGTGACAACGACATCCCAGGAAACAGGCAACAGCGCGGCGGCTTGCCGGCCCAGTCGTTCCGAGCAGTTGGTGACAACGGCCAGCTTGCAGTGCGGCTGCAGCTGGGCCAGCGCTTGCGCTGCGCCGCTCCACGGTGCGAGATGCAACCAGTTGGCTTCCAGTGCTTCCGGGGCGGAAGCCGGCAAGCCAGCGTTCTGCGCGGCCTGCCGCACCATCGCTTCATACGGAACGTACGCGCCACAGCCGTACGTCAGCCGTAGATACTCGGCGCGCCACGTGCGGCCTGCCTGCTCGGAGCCCGCAGCACGGTTCCACAACGACCACGAATCGAGTAGCGCGGTCAGCAGATCGAACAGGATGGCCTTGGGATAGCGGGCGTCGGGAGAAACCGTGGAAGCGTTCACGCTTGTCACCTGCAAATCGGTGGAGATCGATGCCACCGATTGTAGGTACCGCGCAGCGGCTTTCGGTGAAGCCAGGTTGAATCAACGATTCAGTGACGCTGCATCATGCGCGCCACGGCGGCTGCGGCTTGAAGCGGTTCTGCAGCGCCTGCATGAAGTGACGCGTACGTTGCGGCAACCCCGCGCGGTTGTGCGTGAGCGCGATCACGTTGGCATCCGGCGCCTTCCAGCTGGGCAGCAATCGCACGAGGCGGCCCGCACGCAGATCATCGGCGACATCCCATTCGGAGCGCAGGATCACGCCGCGCCCTTCGCACGCCCACTGGCGGATGACATCGCCGTCGTTGCAGATGAGTTGCCTCGGCACGCGCACGCTGCGGCTCGTGCGGCCCTTGCTGAAGTGCCAGAGCGACACGTCTTCCTTGTTCTCGCGCAGCACGATGCAAGGCAGCGCGGCAAGGTCATCGGGCGTTTCGGGCAAACCGAAGCGCTTCACAAATGCGGGCGACGCGCAGACAAAGCGTGCGTTCGGTGCAATCGCATGGCCGACCAGGTTCGACACCTGCAGCGCGCCAATATGCACCACCACGTCAAACCGGTCCGCCGCTTCGATAAGGGGTGCATCGGACAGCGCCAGTTCGATGTCGACATCAGGGTGCTGCTGCTGGAAATCGGCAATGACAGGCGCCACGTAACGTCGCCCAAACCCTAGCGGCGCATTCACCTTGAGCGTACCGACCAAGCCGCCCCGGCGCGTGTGCAAATCCTCTGACAATGCGTCGAGCTGGCGAATCAGCTCTGCGCCGCGCTCGCACAGCAGCGCGCCCTCTTGCGTAAAGCGCAGGCTGCGTGCGGTGCGATCGACCAGCCGTGTGCCCAGCTTCTTCTCCAGTTGCTGCAGGCGTTGCGACACGGCTGAGGGCGTCACATCCAACGCGCGCGCCGTCGCCACCAGGCTGCCGTTGTCCTGGATGGCCAGCAGGAAGCGCAGGTCGGCGGAATCCGTCATGGGTTACTTGCCGGCAAAGCGATCCGTTGCGGCCAGCAGCTGATCGAGGATGCCGGGTTCGGACCACGCATGGCCGGCACCTTCGATCAGGTGGAAGTCTGAATCGGGCCACGCCTGATGCAATGCATACGCATAGCGCGCGGGGCACGGCATGTCGTAGCGGCCATGCACGATCACGCCGGGAATGCCCGCCAGCTTGTGCGCCTCGCGCAGCAACTGGCCCTCTTCCAGCCAGCACTGATGCGTGAAGTAGTGATTCTCCAGCCGCGCGAAGGCCAGGGCGAAATGGTCGTCGGCGTGCTTGGCGCTGTTGCTCGGGTCGGGCAGTAGCGTAATGGTCTCGCCCTCCCATACGCTCCAGGCGCGGGCGGCTTCGATCTGCCTGGCGGTGTCGTTGCCGGTGAGCACCTTGCGATAGGCGGCGATCATGTCGCCGCGCTCGGCCTCGGGAATGGGCGCCTGAAAGCGGGCCCATTTCTCGGGGAACATCTCCGATACGCCGTACTGGTAGTACCAGCGCAGCTCGGCCTGCGTGACGGTGTAGATGCCACGCAGCACAAGTTCGCTCACGTGCTGCGGATACTTCTGCGCGTAAACGAGTGCCAACGTCGAACCCCACGAGCCGCCAAAGACAAGCCAGCGCTCGGCGCCGGCAATGGCGCGCAGGCGTTCGATATCGGCCACGAGATGCCACGTGGTGTTGGCCTCCAGCCCCGCGTGCGGCGTCGACCGCCCGCAGCCGCGCTGGTCGAACAGCATCACGTCGTAGCGTGCGGGATCGAACACGCGGCGATGATCAACCGAAACGCCGCCACCCGGCCCCCCATGCAGGAACACCGCAGGCTTGGCACCGGGCGTGCCAACGCGCTCGTAGTAAACCGTGTGGCCATCGCCCACGTCGAGCATGCCGGTTGCATAGGGCTCGATGGGCGGATATAGCGTGCGCAGTGCAGTCATGGTCGGTCCTGTCAAAAGGTTGCCGGAAGAATGGGCTGATTCTACAGAGGGGCTCTCGCTTGCACATATTTTTGAACGACGTATAAAATTGCACATCGTTTAAACAATGGTGTGCCCATCATGTCGTCCAACCCGATCCCCATTGAAGCCGGCCGCCGCGAGCGCAAGCGCAACCAGACGCTGGACCACCTGGCGGCCACCGCCTTCTCCCTGTTCGAGCAGCACGGTTACGACGCGGTGACGATGGAGCAGATTGCAGCGCAGGCCGATGTGTCCAAGGGCACGCTGTACAACCACTTTCCGGTCAAGGAAGCCCTGTTGGCGCACCAGTTCCACGCCGAACTGGCGGCAGGCGGCACGCAACTGCGCGCGCAGATCGAGGGACAGCCGGATTTCGCCTCCCGCCTGGCGGTGCTGCTTTCCGCCTCGGCCGATTGGTGCAACGTGCGCCGGCCCTATCTGGCCGCGTATTTCCGCTACCGCTTTGCCAGCGCCGACCTGGCCGCCCGCAACCGCGACAGCGACAAGCGCAGCGGGCTGGAAGCGGTGTTCATGGCGCTCATCGACGCGGCGCAGCGCTCGGGCGAGCTCGACACCCGATTCGATGCCGAGCAGCTCGCGGGGCTGTTCGAGTATTTGTATCTCGGCGCGCTCATGCGCTGGCTGGCACGTCCCGAGACAGACCTGCACGCGGGTTTCTCCGCCGTCATCGACCTGTTCCTGCACGGCATGGCCCGCAAGGAGGCTTGATGAACCCGCTCGTGCTCGATTGGCCGGCTGCAGCGGCGGCTGGTGCCGCTGTGGCGGGCGGCAAGGGCTGGCAGCTTGGCCGGATGTCAAAACTCGGCGTGCCGGTGCCCGATGGTTTCGTGCTGGCCGCGGACGCCACCCTCCGGCGGAATCACGGAGAGGCGGTGCCCGATACGGTGCTGGCTGCCATCGCGCAAGCGCTGGCCGCGCGCGGCTGGCAAAACACGCCGCTGGCTGTGCGCTCTTCCGCGCCGCAGGAGGATTCCGCGCGACGCTCGTTCGCGGGCATTCACGAGACGCGACTGAACGTGATGGGCATGCAGGGGCTGGCGGACGCGGTGCGCGCAGTGTGGGACTCGGCGCATGCACCGCAAGCGCTGGCATACCGCGAGCGCTTTGGCATCGACACGACAGACCTGGCGATGGCCGTGGTCATCATGCCGATGCTGCCGGCACTGGCCGCAGGCATCGCGTTTACGTGTGACCCGCTGACGGGCCGCGACGACCACATCGTCGTCAACGCGCACTGGGGCCTGGGCGAAGCGCTGGTGGGCGGCCATGCCGATGGCGACGTCGACCGGCTGGAAGTTGCGCCGCAAGACGACACGCTGCATGTGGTCGAACGCCGGATCGGCACGAAGCACCGCATGACGCGGGCGCTGTCCGAAGGCGGCACCGCACTCGCAGACACCGCGACTGCAGACGCCCGCCGCGCCGTGCTGGACGACGCGCAGCTCATCGCCTTGGCCACGGTCGCGCGCGACACGGCCCGTGCGCTCGACTTTGCCCAGCCCCGCTATGACATCGAATGGGTCTGGGACGGGCAACGCTTCTGGATCGTGCAGGCGCGCCCGATCACCACGGCCGCCCGCCAGACTTACGCTGCGCTCCAAACTCAGCCGACGTTCTGGACGCGCGGCAACACGCGCGAGGTGTTTCCCGCGCCGCTGTCGCCCATCGACTGGACGCTCTATGGTCACGCGGCCAACCGGATGCTGATGCTGGCGTACTCGCTGGCAGGCTACGCACTGCTGCCAGGGCTGGCGCGCGCCAGGCTGTTTGGTGGCCGCGTGTATCTGGATGTCTCGTTGATGCAGTGGGAGGCCTTTGACGCGTTCGGCATTGCACCAGAGGCCATCAACCGCATGCTGGGCGGCACGCAGCCCGAGATTGCGCTGCCGCGCGCCACATGGCCGCAACGGCTGGCGCGTGGCGCGCGGCTTGTGCGTTATCTGTGCAGCGCCGGCGCCGCGCGCCGCCATGCACAAAGCGATCTGAACCGCGCCCGCAAGCAAGCTGCGCAATGGCGTGAAGACGCGTGGCCGGAATCGACCGCAGAGCTGGCCACCTGCCTGCGCGAACGCTTCAACATCGCGCGCCGCGCAGACGGCCTGTTCTTCCTGCAAGGCTCGGCGGGCGGCTCCGTTTCGGGCCTGGTCGACGTGATCGAAAAACAGTGCCCTGATGAGGGCCACGCCCTGGCCGCCGCGCTCATGGCCGGCGCTGAACCCAGTGTGACTGCGCAGCAAAGCTACGAACTGATGGCCCTGGCGCAAACGGCCGCCGCCGATGCCGAGGCGCTCGCCTGGCTTCGCGCCCACCACCGCATCGGCACGCAATGGGCGCTGCAACTACCGGCGCACAGCCCGTTCCGCCAGCACTTCAGTACGTTTCTGGAGCGCTACGGGCACCGCGCCATTGAAGAGAGCTACTTCCGCCGCCCGCGCTGGCGCGAGCAACCCGACTATGTGCTCGACCTCGTCGTCGGGCTGATCGGCAGCGACGCGAATGCCGTGCGGCAACGGCAGCTGGCTGCCTCCAAGCGTGCGTGGGCGCGCCTGCCGTTCTGGCTGCGCCCGATTGTGCGGGGGATGCTCAAGGGTGCCGTGCGCGATAGCAACCAGCGCGAAGCCGCGCGCAGCGCGCTGGTGGCGTATCTGGACGCGCTGCGCATCGGTCTGTTGAAACTGGCTGACAGGCTTGTCGGCGAAGAAGGACTCGATACGCCCGAAGACATTTTCAACCTGACGTTGGACGAATGCGTTGCCGCGGGCACCGGCGCGCTGCCTGTGCGCTTCGCCGCCCAGCGCGCGCGTGAACGCCGCCAGCAATTGGACGATTGGGCCGCCGCGCAGGAGCCGGACATCCTCACCGAACATGGCGAGGCGCGGGTCGGGACCAGCGCGCCAATCGCCCTCACAGGCGATGCGTGGAGCGGCACCGCCGTAGGCGCAGGCTCGGCACGGGGGCAGGCTCGGCTCGTCGATCACGCGGCTGCCGGCACCGCGCTGCAAACGGGCGATATCCTGGTCGCCCCCAGCACCGACCCCGCCTGGACGCCGCTTTTCCTGAAGGCCGGCGGGCTCGTCATGGAAACCGGCGGCTACCTCTCGCACGGCGCCATCGTGGCGCGGGAGTTCGGGATTCCGGCGGTGGTGAACCTGCCCGGCATCCGGGCACAGTTGGAAGACGGCGAGACGATCTGCGTGGACGGCAATGCCGGCACGGTCAGCAGAGTGGCCGATTAGGCACGCATATGTGGCGATGAGGCGACACTGGCAAATGCGATTTGCTGCGCCGCAATATTCGGACTAACATTCGGGTATTCCCTACTAGGGTTATCCCTAAATCAGTCCTCAGAAGGAATCGCCATGAACACCGTCGCTCTCAAAGCCGCCCCCGCCTCGCGCCTCGCCCGTTTCTGGCAAATCGTGCGCCGTGAAGCCAGCCGCGCCGTCGCGCTGCACGTGGAAAGCTGCGGCATGATGGCCGAGCTGTATCGCCGTTCGGGCCACTAAGCCGAAGCGCACAGTTCGTGCGAATACTGCGCCGCTCCATCTCGGGTGCGGCGCTGCAGACGCTGATCAGGTCTCGCTCCACTGCCGCATCAGGTTGTGATACACGCCGATGAGCGTGCGGCGCGCGGTGGCATCCGCGTCGGTCTGGTTGAGCGTCTGGATGGCGTTGTCCAGGTCGAACAGCATGGCGCGCTGCGCGTCATCGCGAATCAGGCTCTGGATCCAGAAGAAGCTCGCTACGCGCACCCCGCGCGTGATGGGCGTCACCTGATGCAGGCTCGTTGCCGGATAGATGACCAAGTCGCCGGCATTGAGCTTGACGCTGTGCATGCCGTACGTGTCTTCAATCTGCAGTTCGCCCCCGTCATAGCTGGCGGGGTCTGACAGAAACAGCGTGGCCGAAATGTCGGTGCGCAGCTTTGTGCCGTTGTGCGGGTGGATGCGCACGCTGCCATCGACATGCGCGCCGAAGGTCATGCCCTCGCCGTAGCGGTTGAACATGGGCGGGTACACCACGTTCGGCAACGCCGCGCTGATGAAGCGCGGGTGCCGCTCCAGCACGCTCAGGATGAGCTGCTGGCACTGCAGGGCCACTTCTGCGCCCTCATCAATCTGCTGGTTGACCTTGACTGGCGCCCCCGAATATCCGGCCGACACGCGGCCATCGACCCAGGCATCGCCCGCGTTATCGAGCAGATCGCGCAGCGCAGCCACCTGCGCGGCGTTGAAAACGTTCGGAATGCAGACAAGCATGGCGCTCGAAAGAAACGGGGATGCAGCCGGGGGCCCATCCCCCAGCCATTACATCCGATACACCACCGAGAGCATCGCCGCACGGCCGGTGCCCGGCACGGCGCGACCGCCATCGGACGGAATCAGCGCATCGTAATACGTCTTGTTGAACACGTTGAACAGGTTCAGCCGCACGTCGTATTTCGGCTGATGGTAGGCCAGCATTGCGTCCCAACGCACGAAGCCGCCCGTCTGCACGGTGTTGGTGTTGTTGGCATACCGCTGGGACATGTAGAACGCGCCCGCACCCACTTCCCAGTTCGGTACAAAGGCGTAGCTCGTCCACACTGTGGCCGAATGCTTGGGCGTGTTGGCCGGCGTCATGCCCTGCGTGCCCGCGGCAATGCCATTGACGATCTGCGCATCCAGATACGTATAGCCCGCGAAGATCTGCAGCTTGTCGGTGACATGGCCCGTGGCACCCAGGCGCGCACCGCGCACGCGGATCTTGCCGGCCGACGTGTACGTCGTGCTGTCGATCTGCGTGCGGGCATTGTCCTTGGTGATCTGGAACAGCGCCGAGCTGACCGACAGATCGCCGTTGAGCAGATCCCACTTGCCACCGGCTTCATACGACTTGTTCTTCTCCGGGTCCAACCCCTGCTGGCCCGTGGTGCCCACGAGTTGTTCCAATGACGGGTTGAACGACGTGCCGTACGACACGTAGTACGACTGCCAGTCCGTCGGCTGCCAGATGCCGCCCAGGCGCGTGCTGACAAAGTTCACGGTCTGCTGCGCATACGGCAGCGCGGTGATCTTGGCCGACGCCGGCGTGTTCGCCGAATTCAGCGAGTTCGAAATGCTCGCCACATAGCGGTCGTAGCGCAGGCCGGCCACCGCCTTCCACTGCTTGGTGAATTCGATCGAATCGTTGAAGTACGCAGCCACCGTGTTGGCCGAGCCGCCCTGCAGGTTGCCCAGGCTCGACGGCGTGCTGGCCGGCGACGTGGTGTAGCTCGGGCTGACCAGTGGCTCGCACGAGACGAAGCCGCTTGTCATGCTCGACTGCGCCAGCGGCGTGCCGTTGCACGAGCCGTTGCGGTAATAGTTTTGGTTGTCGTAACCGTCGTGGCCGAACTCGGTGCCGACCAGCAGCGTGTGCTTGACCGAACCCGTATCGAACTTGGCTGTCAGCTCGGTCTGGTTGAACAGCGAATAGTCACGGATGCGGCGGTCATGGCTTTGCAGACGCACCGACAGCGCCGAGAGCGGCAGATTGCTGTTGGTCAATGCCGTGAACACGCCTGACGAATTGACCGTACCCACCGCGTTGGGCGCCGTCTCGCGCGCATCGGTCTGTACGTAATTGAACTGCGTCTGATTGCGCAGCCGCAGGTTGGGCGAGAACTTGTGATCGATATTGGCCGAGAACGACGCCACGTCCTGTGTAGTGCGGTCATCGGTGTAGCCGTAGTACGTCTTGGGGCTGACGTTGACCGGGTGGCCGTTGAGGTTGGGCAGGCCGTAATCGGGCATGTCGCGGTTGTGCTGCAGCAGCGCGGACAGCGTCACCTCGGTTGGCGTGCCGATGCCGAAACGCCACGACGGCGCGATGCCGAAATCCTGCGCGGTCATTTCGTCGCGCGTGCTCGTCTTGCCGTTCTGCGCCATCGCGGCGATGCGGAAGGCGGAGGTATCGGACGTCGGCGTGTTGACGTCGGCGGTGGCGCGCACGAGGCCGTTGGTCGTGACCGAACCGGTGATTTCCGTGGCCGCCTTCAGCTTCGGCTTCTTCGTCACCTGGTTGATGACGCCGCCCGTTGAACCGCGGCCAAACAGCATCGACGATGGGCCCATCAGCACTTCCACCGAATCGAGGGCGAACAGGTCGCGGTAGTACTGGCCGCGATCACGGAAGCCATCAAGGTAGATGTCGGTACGCGCCGAGAACCCGTTCAGGTTGATGTTGTTGCCGATCTGCCCGCCTTCGGCCGCACCGATGGTGATGCCCGGCACGTTGCGTAGCGCATCGGCCAGCGAGCTGCCGCCTTGCGCATCGGTCAGCGCCTTGGGCACGACCGTCACCGATTGCGGCACATCGCGCAGGTTCTCGGGCAGCTTCGAGATGGAGCTTTTGGCGGCGTTGTAGTCGTCGCGCGGGGCGGCGCCCTTTACAACGGCTTCCGGCAACGTGGCGGTGGCGGGTGCCTGCGCAAGCGTGGCCTGCTGGGCAAGTGCGACGGTGGGGGTGGCAAACAGGGCCAACAGGGCGCTGGCGACGGGCGTGCGGCGGTTCATTGCGTGGTTTCTCCGGCGGCGCTCTTCTATTGAGTGCCAGCCGCTCCGGAACGCCCTCCTGCGCCCGTGCCGCCGTGCACGAGAGCGCACTACGAATTGCGGACGCAAATATAAATGATAACGATTCGCAACAGCAACAAAATGTCGCAAAAACTCCTGAAAGTTCCCGGAAACGCACAATTCAAAGAGGCTTATAGAGCGCTTTTCCTTGGATTTAGCTGACTTGGCAAGCTTGCCCTCAAGGAATATCTGTGGTCAGGCGCCTCCCAAACCAGCAAAGCGTACCTATTTCTGCGTGCTCGGTGACGGCGATGGAAGGTGCTGCGCATCGTCGCCGGCATCTGCACGGTTGCGCGCCAGCGCACGCGCATACACCGACGGCGCACCGGCTGCATGTGCCGTCACATAGCCGGTAATACACGCCAACATGAGTGGCAGCACCACCTGATACGACAGCGTCATCTCGAAGATCATCAGGATCGACATGAGCGGCGCATGGGTGGTGGCTGCCAGCAGCGCACCCATACCGACCACCGCGTAGCTGACCGGCACCGGCGCAGCACCCGGCAGCAGCGCGTGCATGCCCGTGCCGTACAGCAAACCGAGCGCAGCGCCACAGAACAGCGTGGGTGTGAACACGCCACCCACGGCGCCAGAGCCCGCGCTCGACGCCGTCGCCACCACCTTGCAGATCAGCACCAGCGCCACCGTCTGCCAGAGCCACGGCTCGTGCAGAAAGCTATTGACCACGCTGTAGCCGTTGCCCCAGACCTCGGGCACGCCCGTGGACAGCGCACCGACAATCAACCCGCCGGCCGCCAATCGCAGCGTGAGCGGCAGCTTGGTCTGTGCAAACGCATCACGCGCGCGGTCGATCAGCCCCAGCAGCAGCGGCCCCACCATCCCCGCCGCCAAACCAAGGCCCAGATACGTCAGCACTTCCCAGCCGGAGACGAAATCGAAGTGCGGCATCTCGTAGACCGCCCCGTACCCGAAGAACTGGCGCACCACGATATCGGCGGTGACAGCCGCCACCAGCAGCGGCCCGAGCGTTGCCGTGGTGATGACGCCGAACACGATTTCACAGACAAACACGGCGCCCGAGATGGGCGCGTTGTAGGCAGAGGTGATGCCAGCGGCCGCACCGCAGGCGACCAGCAGACGCAGTTGCTCGACCGGCACCGGCGTCCAGCGCCGCAGTACCCGGCCGACCAGCGAGCCGCACATTGCTGCCAGTTGCACCATCGGCCCTTCGCGCCCGATCGACGCGCCGCTGGCCACGGAGCACAACGACGACGCACTGCGCACCAGGCTCTGGCGCGCGCTGAGCACGCCATGGCCCACGGCAATGGCTTCCATATAGTCTTCCGAGCCTTTTCGGGGGATCCACTTCAGGCCCACCTGCAAGGTGATGCCTGCCAGCAGTCCACCTACCGTCGGCACCAACAGACGCGCCCACCATGGCAGCGCGCGTGCCGTGGCCACCAAACCCTGGTCCGTACCGGAAAGCCACCATTGCAGATGGCGCAGGCACTCGCGAAACAGGATCGTCGACAAGGCGCCTGCGCAGCCGATCACCCCGGCGATCACGAACACCAGATGCTCGCGACCGAACGGCAGCCGGGCAGTCGCGCGCCGCCACCATGGCTGGCGCGGCACTTCAGATTGAGGCGGCGGCGTGTCGGTCATGTCGGTTCGCGCAAGGACAAGCCGACATGATAGCGGCGGCGCCGCACCGGTTTTAAGTCGACGTCGCGACCAGGGCGTCTGGCAACCACGCCTGCGGTGTATCAGCACTCCGACGATTCGGGCCCCAGGCAATGACGCGCGCCTGCACGAGGTTTTCGATGACGAAAGGGTCGCGCGCGACGATGTCGTCGATCTCTTCGCGGGATTCGGCACGCGCCAGGATGCCACCGCCCTCACGCGGGAAGAACGGCCCCGACATCAGGAAGTGGCCGCTCGCATAGTGCGCGTCCAGATGCGCGCGGTGCGCAGGCAGCACCCGATCGAGTGCTTCGAGCGGTGCGGTGTAGTTGAAAAGAATCAGGTACGGCATGCGATGGCTCCTTGTGGGATGAGGTCAAACCTTCGAAACGCGAGACCTGGCAGCGTGAAGCAACGATGCTGAGTGTCCCGCAGAAATGGGTACGCTTTGTACGGAAACCCTTCGGCGCGCGGGGTTCTCAAGGGCGCAAGAGCAACGCCCCTGAGGTCTGTCCCGCTTCCAGCGCGGCGTGCGCGGCGGCCGCATCTTCCAGCGCATAGGTACCGCCCACCGGCACGCGCACGCCATCCAGCATGCGCTGCAATGCCGCCTGCGCTCCTGCCCGGTAGTTCGACAGATTGGCCATGTAGCGGAATACGCCCGGCCGCGCCAGCGCAATGGAGCGCGACGGTCCAAGCGCCGCAAGATCGACGACATCCGTTTGGGCGTTGCCGACATCGCCCGCCTGACCGATGCTGGCCACCACGCCGAACGGCCGCGTCACCGCCAACGAGGTCTGCAGCATCGCGCCGCCAATGCCGTCGATCACGTAGTCGACGCCTTCCCCGCCGGTGAGCTGCAGCACGGCTTCGCGCACATCCTGCTGGCGATGCAGCACAACGTGGTCTGCGCCGTGGCCCAGCGCGACGGCGGCCTTGGCTTCGCTGCCAACCGTGCCGATCACACGCGCACCCTGGCGCTTGGCCCACTGCACCAGCAACACGCCCAGGCCGCCGGCTGCAGCGTGTACAAGCAGCGTATCGCCGGCGCGCGTCTGCCGTACCCGCGTCAGCAGCATGTGTGCAGTGATGCCGCGGACCAACGTGGCTGCCACGGTTTCGTCATCCAGCGCATCGGGCAAGGCAATCGCCCGTTCGGCCGGGATGTTGCGGTGGCTGGCGTAGCCGCCGGGTGCGCCGTCCATCAGGCCGGCCCAGGCCACGCGCTGTCCAACGACAAAGCCGCGCACTTCCGACCCCATCGCTTCCACCACGCCAACGCCCTCTACCCCGAGCACCGCTGGGAATGCCGGCACCGGGTACAGCCCGACACGGTGATACACGTCGACAAAGTTCACGCCGATGGCCGTGTGCCGCACCGTCAACGCGTTCGGCGCAGGCGGCGCCAACATCAGGCTGGCGGGCCGCAAACCCAATGCCGGTCCGGGTTCGCGCAGTTGGATCACCTTGGCATGCATGACAAAAGTCCTCGCAGAAATAGGTACGCTTTTCGGTTTGGTGGATGACGGGTACTGCGTTCGTCACGTTGTGAAAGAAGCGTAATCCGTTCAGAATCACCCGGGAATTCACAAAAACCGATCAGCTTCTGTGCAAAAAAGCCCAGGTCGGCCAAAAAATGCGCGCGCCCCGGCGCGTGCGGCGGCGGCCGAACCTTCCTCTTCCTTGCAGTGGGATGACGTGCGCTACTTTCTCGTGCTGGCGCGCGAGGGCAGCTTGTCGGCCGCCGCACGGCGGCTGGCGGTGGAACACACCACGGTAGCGCGGCGTGCCGATGCCTTGGAGCAATCGTTGGGCGTGCGCCTGTTCGACCGCCTGCCGCGCGGCTGGCGCCTGACCGCTGAAGGCAACGCACTGGCCGAGCGCGCTGAGCGCATGGAGCAGGAAGCCGCCGGCTTTGCGCGTGCGGCAGCGGGCGCGGGCAGCTTGCGCGGGACGGTGCGTATCTCCGCGCCACCCACGGTGGCCAGCCACATCATTGCGCCAAACCTGGCGACACTGCGCCGGCAATGGCCCGGCATCGACCTCGTGCTGCTGGGCGAAAAGCGCAACGCCAACCTGATGGCGCACGAAGCCGACCTGGCAGTGCGCTTGTCGCGTCCGACGTCGTCGACCTTGGCGACACGGCCATTGGGCGACCTCGGCTACGGCCTGTACGCCACCGCAGAAGTACTCGCACGCCCCGAAGCCGAATGGGAATTCATTGGCTACGACGAAAACCTCCGCCACGTCCCGCAACAGCGCTGGCTGGACAACTACGCAGGCGAACGTCGCGTGGTCTTACGCTGCAGCGACTTGGCCGCAATGCATCAGGCGGCGCTGGCCGGACTGGGTGTCGCGGCGCTGCCTCACCTGCTCGGCGCGCCCGCAGAAACGGGTACGCTTTTGCGCCGATTGCCCATCGACGACCCTGCGTTGCATCGAGAAATCTGGTTGGTGATCCACCCCGACGTTCGACGATCACCGCGCGTGCGGGCCGTGGCCGACGCATTGATCGCGCTGTTCGACGCACAGCGCCACGTCTTGGCAGGGATTTGAACGTACGCAGAAACGGGTACGCTTTTGGATGAAAATGAACCGCAAACCCAATGGATATGCGGTTCTTACGCCTCGGCAATATTGCATGCCGAGGCGTGTTCGGAACGCTCAGCCGCCCAGGTAGGCTTCGAGCACGCGCGGATTGCCCAACAGGTTTTTGCCGCTGTCAGCCAGCACGATCTCGCCGGTTTCCAATACGTAGCCGTGCTGCGCGATCTTCAACGCCTGACGCACATTCTGCTCGACCAGGAAAATCGTCAGACCCTCGGCATTGATGGTGCGCAGGATGCGGAAGATCTCCTGCACGATGATCGGCGCAAGGCCCATCGAGGGCTCATCCAGCAGCAGCACGCGCGGGCGAGCCATCAGCGCGCGGCCAATGGCCAGCATCTGCTGCTCGCCGCCCGACAGGTTGCCCGCCAGCCCGTCGATGCGTTCCTTCAGGCGCGGGAACAGGTGGAACACGCGCTCCAGGTCCGAGGCGATCTGGCCTTTGTCCTTGCGCGTGTAGGCGCCCAGCTCCAGGTTTTCGCGCACCGTCATCGTGGTGAGCGTGGCTCGCCCTTCGGCCACCTGCACGATGCCCCGCTCCACACGCTTGTGGGCGGACCACTGCGTGACGTCTTCGCCCTCAAACAGGATCTGGCCGCGCACGTCACCCTGCGACTTTGGGATCAGGCCCGAGAGCGCAAGCAGCGTGGTCGATTTGCCCGCACCGTTTGCGCCCACCAGCGAGGTGATCTCGCCGGCCTTGAGCGCAAAATCGATGCCCTTGACGGCTGCGATGTGCCCGTACGACACATCGAGCCCTTTGACTTCCAGCAACGTGGTCATGCCGTCTCCTTCTGCGCGGCATCGCCGTTCGCGTCATCGTCGTCATCGCGGCCCAGGTACGCCTCGATGACTTGCGGGTCATTGCGGATCGCCTCGGGCGGCCCTTCGGCGATGATGCGGCCGAAGTTGAGCACCGCAATGCGCTCGCACAGGCCCATCACGAAACGCATGTCGTGCTCGATCATGAAGATCGTGTAGCCGCGCGCCTTGATGTTCTCGATCTCGGCCATCAGGTCGACCTTCTCGCCGGTGTTCATACCGGCGACGGGCTCGTCGAGCAACAGCAGCTTGGGTTCGGTGGCCAGCGCCCGCGCGAGTTCGAGCTTGCGCTGGTCGCCGTACGAGAGGTTGTCGGCAATGTCGTGCGCCTTGTGGTCGAGCTTGACCCACGAGAGCAGCTCCAGCGCCCGGTCGCGCGCGCGGCGCTCGGCAGCGCGGTACTTGGGCAGCGACAGCAGCAGGCCTGGTGCCCCGTAGTCCAGATGCCGGTGCATGCCCACCACGACGTTCTCCAGCAGCGTCATCTCCTTGAAGATGCGGATGTTCTGGAACGTGCGTGCGATGCCCATCTGCGTGATCTGGTGCGGCTTTTTGCCGACAAGATTTTCGCCGGCGAACGTCAGCGAGCCGCCCGTGGGTGCCAGCAGGCCGGTGATCAGGTTGAAGACGGTCGTCTTGCCGGCGCCGTTCGGGCCGATCAAGCCGAAGATGGTGCCTTGCGGCACTTCAATGTTGACGTCCTGCAGCACCGACAGGCCGCCAAAGCGCTTGGAGATGGAGGTGAGTTTCAGCATGGCGGCCTCAGTGCGATTCATTGGAAGCAGCCGGGGTGTTGCCCGTGCCCGGCATGGTGCCGCCGCGCTTGATGCCGAACCAGCGCGCGAAACGCGCCGGATCCCAGATGCCCTTGGGCAGGAACAGCACGATCACCATCAGGATCACGCCGTTCACGACCAGGCGGAAATCCTTGAACGCACGCAGCAACTCGGGCAGCAGCGACAGGATCAGGCTGCCGAGCACCGGGCCCGTCAGGCCGTTGGTGCCGCCCAGGATCGTCATCGTGAGAATCTCCACGCCGCGATCAAAACCGAACTCGTTCGGGCCAATGAAGAACGTCAGATGCGCATTGAGTGCACCCGCGAGCCCGGCGATGGCCGCACCCAGCGTGAACGCCAGCAGCTTGGTGCCGGCCACGTTGATGCCCATGAGGCCAGCAGCGGTTTCGTCTTCCTTGATGGCCTCGAAAGCGCGGCCAACCTTCGACCGACGCATGCGCGCCAGCACGAACAGCGTCGCCAATACGGCCAGCGCCACGTGCCACCACTCGGTCAGCTGCGGAATGCCGTTCAGGCCCAGCGCGCCGCCGGTCCAGTCTTCGGTGTTCAGGATCAGCACGCGCACGACTTCGCCAAAACCAAGCGTGGCCATGGCCAGATACACGCCGGAAAGACGCAGCGTCGGCCGGCCGATGACAACGGCCACCACGGCCGGTGCCACCATGCCGCCCAGCAGGGCGACCGAAAACGGCATCTCGGCATTCATCGTCAGCAGCGCCGCCGTGTAGGCGCCGATGCCCATGAAGGCCGCATTCGCCATCGCCAGCAAGCCGCACGACAGCGTCAGGTAAATGGACAGCGCCAGCAACGCATTGATGCCCAGCGTGAGCACCAGGTTGCTGTAGACCGACCAGAAGTTGTCGAACCATTCCATGTCGTCGGTCTCCTTATGCCTTGCGTTCCAGCACCTTGCCGAACAGGCCTTGCGGCCGCACCAGCAGGATCAGGAACAGCAAGCCGAACGCCACCGCGTCGCGCATGGTCGAGCCGATGTAGGCCACCGACAGCACTTCGGCAAAACCGAGGAACAGGCCGCCCAACATTGCGCCGCGAATATCGCCCAGGCCACCCAGGATGATGACCGCGATGCCCTTGTGCAGCATCGGCTGGCCCATCAACGGGAACACGGCGTTGGAGTACAGGCCGATCAGCACGCCCGACAACCCGCCCAGCGCCGCGGCCGCAAACGAGGTCAGCAAGAACAGCCCTTCGACATTGATGCCGAGCAGCGCCGCCGCCTTCGGCGACTCTGCAATCGCGCGCAGCGCGCGGCCGAGTTGCGTGCGCTTGAGCAGCAGCATGAGCGCGCCCATCAGCACGAACGACAGCACGATGATGCTCAGCTCGAGCGGCGTGAGATGAATGCCGCCCAGGTCCAGCGAGGCGTCAGACACAAGCCCCGCCGGGAATCGCAGGTTCTCCGCCCCGAACACGCCTTGCATGGCGTTATTGATGGCGATGCCCGCACCGATGGTGCCGATCATCGGGATCAGGTGCGGCGCGTTGCGCCGGCGCAGCGGGCGCAGCAGCAGCACATCGATGATGAGGCCGGCCACGCCGCTCACGGCAAAACCGACGGCCAGCGCCGCCCACAGCGGCAGATCGAAGTGGAGGACGACCTGCAGCGCCGCATAGGCACCGAGCATGAAGACCGCGCCGTGCGACAGGTTGATCACGCCCAGGATGCCGAAAACCAGCGTGAACCCCAGGGCGAACAACGCATACACGCAGCCGAGCGACAGCGCATTGACGAGTTGCTGTTCCAGCATGATGAATCAGAGTGAGGTGCGGCCGAAGGGGACCAAAGCAGTCACCAAAGCAGCCGCAAAAAAAGCGATGGGGCGTAGGTTTAGCTACGCCCCGCCTGTCTCGTTCAAAGGGTTTCAACGAGAACCGAAGATTACTTCTCGATGGTGTACTTGCCGTTCTTGGTCACGCTCACGATCGGCGTCTGCACGGCGTCGTAGCCGGCCGGCTTGCCGCGTGCCGTCACCTGGCGGAAGGCAAACGCGCCCGTCGCGCCGGTGTGCTTGACTGCCGGCAGTGCATCGCGGATTGCCTTGCGATCGGCTTCGAGGTTGCCGCTGAACTTGACCGTCTTCAGCGCCTTGCTCGCGATGTACATGGCGTCATACGCCTGCGCGGCGAACTGGTCCGGCGCGGCCTTGTACTTGGCGGTGTAGGCGGTGATGAACTTGCTGTTCTCGGCCGTGTGGTTCTCGATCGACCACGGGCTGCCCACCCACAGGTTGTCGGACTTATCCTTGGCCAGGTCGAACACCTTGACCGAGTTCATCCCATTGCCGCCGATGACCGGCACATTCAGGCCGAGCTGACGCGCCTGCACCATGATCGGACCACCTTCGGCAATCAGCGCCGACAGCACGATCGCATCCGGGTTCGTCGCCTTGATCTTCGTGAGTTGCGCCTTGAAGTCGACATCGCCCTTGGCGAAGGTCTCGGTGGTTGTCACCGGAATCTTCAGGTCTTCGAGCGCCTTCTTGAAGTTGTCGTACCCGCTCTTGGTGAAGACGTCGTCGTTGCCGTAGAGCACGGCCACTTTCTTCACGCCGGCCTTCTTCACAACGGTCTGGATCGTTGCCGGCAGCACGTCGGCTTCGGTCACGGAATTGCGGAAGACGAAATCGCCGATGCTGGTGATGCCGTCTGCGGTGTTGGAGGTGCCAAAGGCGACCGTCTTGGAAGCCTGCGCGATCGGGTCGGCCGCCTGTGCCGAGTTCGACAGCGTGGGGCCGAACACCATCGCCACCTTGTCCTGGAAGATCAGCTTCTTGAAGACGTTGATGGCCTCTTCCTTCTTGCCCTGCTCGTCTTCGATCACCAGTGCGATCTTGCTGCCGTTGATACCGCCCGCGGCGTTGATTTCGTCTGCGGCCAACTGGAAGCCGTTGCGGATGGCCACGCCATACTGGGCTGCGCCGCCCGACAGCGCTTCTGCCACACCGATCTTGATGTCCTGGGCCGCAGTTGCCGCGCCCGTTGCGATTGCCGCCCCCGCAGCCACTGCCGTCAACAGCAGCCGTTTGATCATTTTTTGCATGCGAACCTGCTCCTTGTTTGTCCGTCGCGATTGCTTGAATGCGATGCGTCTCGAAGATGCGCTGGCCCAACACCGTCGCTCCCCCCGCATGCGCCCTGCATCGCGTCCGGACGCTCGCCTGCCGGGTTTCGCGCCACGAAGACAAGACAACGTTGGCGAAACGACGGAAGACCTGCCGGGCGAGCGATGCCGGATCGGGCATGCGTGCACCGGAAGTGCGTCGGAGTGTGAAGCGAAGGCGCCATGGGTACAGCGCTCTTGTGCGACGCGCCGGGGTGGCCGGCGCGTGCAGTCAGTCGCGGGACTTTACCGGAAAGCGCACGACCGTGCGATAGGGGATTGTCCGCCGCCCGGCCTGGGGGGCAGTCATTGCGGCGCAACATTGCCTGCGCAACACCGTCAGATCGACGTGGAGCGTACCCGTTTCTGCGTGCCTTGCCGCACTGCGAAATCAGCCCGTGGGCAGCTCGTCGGCGCTGACAAACAAGCCCTTGCCACGCGATTTGGCTTCGTACAACGCCTCGTCGGCGGCTTCGAAGACGACGCTCTGCGCCAGCGTACGCGCGTCGAAGGTTGCGATACCGATGCTCGCGCCCACCTGCACCATCGCCTCACGCAGGCGAAACGGCTTGTTGCATGCGGCAAGGATATTCGCGGCAACCGTCTTTGCGTCGCCCGGGTGCGACAGGTGCTCCAGGATGACGGCAAACTCGTCACCGCCAAAACGCGCCACGCCGTCATACGGGCGCACGGCGCGCGCCAAGCGCTGCGCGAAGGTGCGCAGCAGCGCATCGCCAACGGCGTGCCCGTGCGTGTCGTTGACCACCTTGAAGTGGTCGAGATCGATCAGCAGGAGCGCTCCGGTCGATCCATTCACACGTGCCTGGTCCAGCGCCGCCTGCAAACGCGCTTCAAAGCCGGCACGGTTGGCCAGGCCGGTGAGGTGGTCGGTGGTGGTCAGCGCGCGCAGGCGCAGCTCCTGCTTCTTGCGCTCCGTAATATCCAGCGTGACCGCATGCACACCCGCCACGCGGCCTTGCGAATCGAACTGCGGAAGATAGCTGACCTCTTCACACCGGTATTGATCGAGGGCCCCGGTCTCGCGCTCGAAGACCATCGTCTCTCCGCCCAGCGCACGCTGCAACGCATCGCGGAGGTTGCTGTAAGCGTCGTCCCCCACGACTTCGCGCAGCGTCTGCCCGAGCATGCTCACGGTCGATCGTCCATACGCTTTCTCGTAGGCGGCATTCAGGAAGCGGAAGCGCTCCTCGGTGTCGATGAAGGCCACCAGCGCGGGCAGCGCATCGGTCACGGTCTGCAGCGTTTCGCGGCTGCGCTGCAGCGCTTCCTTGGCGGCCTTGTCCTGCGTGATGTCGCGCATGACCGACGAGAAATACTCCATACGCCCGGCAGGATCGCGGTGCGCGATGATCATGTGGTTGATCGGCACGACCTGACCCTCGGCACCTCGCGCGGTGGTTTCGCCAATCCATACGCCATCGCGCGAGGCTGCGGGTACGGCCACCTCGCGCAGCCAGCCCATTGTCTCGGGGGGGTAGAAATCTGCAACCGTCAGGCCATGGAGATTGGCACCCGGCGCAATGCCGGCAAAGCGGCGGCCGGCCGGATTCATGTAGGTGACGTTGCCCTGTACGTCGCTCTGCGCAACGAAGTCGGTGGTGGAGTCGAGGATCTTGGTCAGCACGCGCGAGGCTTGTTGCGCCCGCGCCCGCACGGTGATGTCTTCCATGGCCCCAACGTGGCCGACCACCTCGCCGTCCACCCGCACCGGCGCTGTCGTGACCACCAGCAGTCGCTCACCCAGGCCTGGCACGATCACGCGCTGCTCGGCGTTGTAGCCGGCCCCGCGTGCAACCGCGTCGCGCCAACCGGCCATGGTGGCATCGCGGTCGTCCGGATGCAGACGTGCAAGCCACACGTCGGCCAGCGCCTCTTCATGCGTTGCACCGAGCAGCCGGCGATACGCCTCGTTGGTATAGACAGTCCGCCCCTCCGCATCCGAGCGGAACAACCCGAGCGGCGACGCATCGTTGACGGCTTCGAGTTCAGCGCGCTGGCGGACGACCTCGTCCATCAGCTTATGGAACGCCGTTGATACTGCGTCGATTTCCGCAGAGGTACTGCCCAGCTCGAGCGGAGGCGCGTTGCGCAAGTCCGTGGCCGAAAGCTGCGTCATGGCTGAATGCAACCGGCCAAGCGGGCGCAACAGCCACAGCATCGCCGCCCACACCGATGCGCCGATCATCGCCGCCAGCACCAGGAGCGACCAGCGAAAACGCTGGCGCATGAGGAAGAGCTGCCGGTTGGCCTCGGCGCCGGGCAACACCGCAGCGAGGGTCCAGCCGGCCGAGGTGATGTCTTGCGTGGTGACCACGTCGCCACCGCGATCAGGCAGTGCGTCCGGATTCGCGTAAAAGGCTGCGGCCACCGCCGGATCGGCATCGAGCGGCGCCAGCGTCTTGTCGGCCTGGGGGTGGACGATATAAACGGGGTTGTCACCTCGCGTAGCCAGGTAGACATGGCCGGTCTGGCCCACGCGCATATCGCGCATGTCGCCCAGAAAGTTCGGCTTGAGCAGGTACAGCGACGCGCCGATCAGCCCGACGAGATTGCCGTCCTGATCATGCACGGGCGCGGCCATGATGACGATGGGCTCGCCGCCCACACGGTTGCGCAGCGGAGCGGAGATGGTCGGCTGGTCGACCACCATGACCTGCCTGAAGTAATCCCGATCCGAAATGTCGATGCCGACCACGCCCGCGCGGTGCGGCGAGGTGGCTGTCACCTTGCCGTCAGCCGAGGCCAGGAACACGCCATCGAACAGGCCGCTGGCCGGCTGGATGGAGCGGTAGAACGCCGCTTCTTGCGCCGGCGTGTCAAAGTGTACGGTGCGCATCTGCTGCGCAGTGCGCTCGAGCACGCCCAGGTATGTGTCCAGCCGCTGCTTCAGGTCTTCCGCCGACTCCTTAACCATGGCCGTCTGCTGCGCCTTGATCTGCGCCATCACCTCGCGGCGGATCGGCTCGCGTTGCGACCAGCCGAACACGCTCACCACCGTCACGCTGATGACGGTCGCCATGATGGCCGCCTGCGACTTCAGGGTCAGTTTCATCAAACGGTCGGCTGGCGCCGGCGCCCCTCGCGGCCGGCGTCTTGTTGTGGTGTGAGGGCAAACACCATAGTGCTATGCCCGCCGATCAATGTCGAGTCGCCGCGGTGTCTAACGGCGGCCGCAGACATAGGCGGCCGAGCGCGCCGCGAGCGTACCGGGGCGGATGCGCATCCAGTGCGCGCCGGCTGCGGTATCGGTATCGAGCGTGGCGCCGTCGGGACCGCGCACCACGTAGTCGACCAGGCGGATGCGCTGGCGATGGCAGTCGATCTCCTGGCGCGAGAGGATCATCGTGCCGGGCCGGTAATGGGCGCCATGGGCGCGGCGTTCACTGCGCTTGAGCACCGTGCGCGCCAGAAAAATTTTGTGACCGGTACGGTTGGAGCGCAGCGACGTGCGATCGATGGAAGCCACGACGGACGTCGTCGTCAGGTATTGGTGCCAGCGTGCAGCCTGGGCAGGCACCGCCATGCCGAAGGCGCCCACGCCGACACTGCATATCCAGATCCACCGCCACATCATGCGTTTCACGACCGTCCGTCCTGCCATATCAAGAAGCCAAGAAGCGGCATTGCTGCCGCAGGTACGTATTGTAACAATCGGCCCGCAAGACTCGCGCCAGCACGCTCAGGTAGCATGCGGCCAACTCGATTGCCCGACTGTCTCCATCCGCCATGTTCACCGTCGCCATCCCTGCCCTTGTTGCCCACGCCATCGCGGCCTTGCTCATCGCAAGCGTGCCCGTCGTAGCGTGGTTCTGGCTGCGGCGGCGCTTCGACCTGGCATGGCGCGACATCGGCGTGGGCGCGGCGGTGTTTGTGGTGTTTGCGTTGGTGCTGGAACGCACGCTGCATTTGTACCTGCTGCAGCTCAACCCGACCACGGCGCACTGGCTGCGCATGCCCGTGCTGTTCGTCATCTACGGCGCGCTGATGGCCGGCTTGTTCGAGGAAAGCGGCCGCTGGCTCGGCCTGCGTTTTCTCGTGCGCAAGCCGGGGGGTGCCGCCACACCGGTGGCGTATGCGCTCGGTCACGCGGGCATCGAAGCCTGGCTGGTCGGTGCGGCATCGCAGGCCCAGATGGTGATGTTCGGCATTGCCAGCAACCGCGGCGAGCTGGAATCGCGCCTCGCGGCCAGCGGTGCCGATGCCATGGTCGGGACCATCCATGCCATGCTGGCGCAGCTGTCGCCGTGGCTGGCGCTCGGTGCGGTGAGCGAGCGCCTTGCGGCGATGCTGATCCAGTTCACGCTCACGCTGGTGGTGTGGCACGCGGTGCGGCAGCGGCGGTTTGTGATCGTCGTGCTGGCGGTGTTGCTGCATGCGCTGGCTGACTTGCCCGCTGCGCTGTACCAGGTACATGTGCTGCCCCTGGCGGTGACCGAAGCGATCTACGCCGTGGCCGCCGTGCTGCTGGCAGCAACGTGCTGGCCTCCGCAAGGCGGCCGCAAGATCGGCGAATCCTCGCTGCGCTAACTGCTGCGGAACTTGTCCGGCTCGATGCCGTGCCGATTGAGCTTGTCGTATAGCGTCTTGCGCGGCACGGCGAGCAAATCGGCCGCACGGGCAACGTTGCCCTCCGTGGCGCGCAGTGCTTCTTCGATGGTGGTGCGTTCGACCGCCATCATCCGGCCGGCCAGGGAATGCTGGCTCGCCTCTGAAACCACCAGGCCGTCGTCCAATCCGAGGCAAAAGCGCTCCGCCACGTTCTTCAGTTCGCGCACGTTGCCGGGCCAGTCGTGGTGCTGCCAGCGCATCATGTCTTGCGCAGACCAATCGGGCGCCGCACGCTCGTAGCGCACCGCGGCCTGCTGCAGAAAGTGGGCCATCAGCAGCGGAATGTCTTCGGCACGCTGGCGCAGCGCCGGCAGCGCAATCGACACGACGTTCAGGCGGTAATACAAGTCCGCGCGGAACTGCCCGTGATCGGATGCCTCCTTCAGGTCGACCTTGGCGGCAGCCACCACACGGCAATTGACCGGAACGCTGGCGTTACTGCCCAGCCGTTCGATGCTGCGTTCCTGCAGCGCACGCAGCAGCTTGGCCTGCAACGCCAGCGGCATCGATTCGATCTCATCCAGGAACAGCGTGCCGCCATCTGCATATTCCATCTTGCCGATGCGGCGGCGGTTGGCACCTGTGAAAGCGCCCGCCTCGTGGCCGAACATCTCGCTCTCGAACACGGACTCCGGCAGCGCCGCGCAATTGAGCGCGACGAACGGCCCGCGACGTCGGCTGCCTTCGTGAATGGCGCGCGCGAGCACTTCCTTGCCCGAGCCGGTCTCGCCCGTGACGAGGATGTCGGCATCGGTCGGTGCCAGCGCGGTGACGAGCCGGCGTACGTTCTGCATGACGGCGCTCTGGCCGATCAATGGGTACGCCTGCCGGCCCTGCAGCGCTTCACGCAAACGCAGGTTTTCGAACGTGAGCCGGCGCTTCTCCAACGCACGCCGCACCACGTCGACGAGGCGCTCTGAGTGGAACGGCTTCTCCATGAAGTCGTATGCGCCCGCGCGCATGGCGGCCACGGCCATCGTCACATCGCCATGACCGGTGATGAGGATGACGGGCAACTGGCGGTCGTGCCGCAGCATCTCGCGCAGCACAGCCAGGCCGTCGCGGCCGGGCAGGCGCACGTCGGTGACGACCACGGCCGGCGTTTGCGCAGCGAGTGCGGCCAGCGCGCTTTCCGCGTCGGCAAAGGACTGCACCGGCACGTCGGCCAGCGAGAGTGCCTGCTCGCAGCCCAGGCGCACGACGTCATCGTCTTCGATCAGGAAGACGGGCGCGTGGTCGATGGGGGAAGGGTCTGGCGTGCCGTGTTCAGTCATGTGGGTTTCACAACGCGTTCAAGCTCGATGATGAATTCTGCGCCACCTGCATCGTCACCCGCATTGCGGCCTTCGAGCCGGCCGCCAAAGTCTTCGATGATCGCCAGCGAGATCGCCAAGCCCAGCCCCAGGCCTTGACCATCGTCCTTGGTGGTGAAGAACGGCTCGAACAGGCGCGGCAGCACATCAGTGGAAATGCCCGGACCGAAGTCGCGCACGGTGATGCGCACCCATTTCTCGATGGGCTCGACGCTTACGCGCACGGTAGCCGATTCGGCGACCGGTCCCTCGGCGGTGGCATCAATGGCATTGCGGATGAGGTTGACGAGCACTTGCTCAAGCCGCACGGCGTTGGCCCAGACCGCAAGATCAGCTGGGACGGGTTCGGTCACCACCGTCACCCCGGCCTGGCGGCGACGCGTCTCCACCAGCATCAGCGCCTGGCGGATGGCTTCGTCCACCGACACAGCCGCGCGTGCCGCATCGCCCTTGCGCGAGAACGCCTTGATGTGCGAAACGATGCGGCCCATGCGTTCGGCAAGCTGGCTGATGTGCGTGAGGTTGCCGCGCACTTCGCCGATGCGGCCGCGCTCGGCAAGCTGGTTGGCGTTGTCCGAGAGCGTGGTCAGCGCGGTAAGCGGCTGGTTCAGTTCGTGCGTGATGCCGGCGGCCATCTGGCCGAGCACGGCGAGCTTGCCGGCCTGCACGGCAGCATCGCGCGTTTCGCGCAGGATGCGTTGCGCGGCATCGAGCGCTTCGACCTTGCCGGCCAGTGCGGTGTTGGCGGACGTCAACTCGGCGGTGCGCTGCGCGATCCGTGCTTCCAGATCACGCTGGATTTCGCGCAGTGCGGCGCGCGCGCGGTGTTGCTCTTCGCGCCGGCGCGTACGCAGGCGCAAAGCCACGAGTACGGCGAAGATCAACGCCATCGCAAACGCTGCACTTGCACCGGCCACCAGCGCGGTACGCTGCTCGTCGCGAGGGTCGATCAACACGGCGACCTGCCAGCCGAGCAGGCCCACCGGGCGGTACTGCACACGCAGCGTCGACGCCGATTTTCCGGGCAACGCCACGCGCACGGTCTGCGGCGGGTGGTCCGCAGAAAAGGGTACGCTTGCGGCTTGCCCGTCGCGCATTCCGAGCGGCGTGAGGTTGTGGGGGGCGTACTGGCGCGTCGCGTCGAGTGCTGCGCGCTGGTCCGCGCTCAACGTGCCGAGTGTGCGGTATTTCCACTCGGGTACGGACGACAGGAAGATCACGCCGTACCGATCCACGAGCAGCACCGTATCGCCGCTGCGCGACAACGTGGCCTCGAATGCATCGAGGTTGACCTTCACGACGACCACGCCGATCGGCTTGTTGTCTTCGCGCACGGGGGCGGCCACGAAATAGCCCGTCTCGCCGGTGGTATTGCCCACGCCGTAGAAGCGACCCAGCCCTTCGCGCATGGCCTCGACAAAGTACGGGCGGAATGCGTAGTTCTGGCCGACGAACGAGGTCGGCAGATCCCAGTTGCTGGCCGCAATCGTGAGGCCGGTCGTATTGATCAAGTGCGCAGCGGCCAGATCGGTGGCCGCCTGCACTTCCTTCAGATAGGCATTGGCTGCGCGGCGCATGACAGCGTCGCCAGCCTGGGGATTCTCTTGCAGCGCGACGTGCAGCACATGCTCCAGCGCCGCCAGCCTCGGCAATGATTCATAGCGGGCCAGCGTGCTGCGCAGGTTCTGTGCGTAGAAGGTGGTGCGCTGGCCCGCCTCTTCGGCGCGCGTGGCAACGTAGCGTTGCAGTGCGATGGCGTAAGCGCCCCACCCCGCTGCCGCACAGCACGCCGCCATGGCCAGCGCGACGGCCATGCGCCAGCCGCGCCCGTGTGCGGGGTGGGCAAGGTCGGCGTGGCCGTCAGTTGGCGACATGGGGTCAATGTTCGATGCGGGAATGCTCGCGAGTATCGCGCATGAACACGTACACCAACAGCGACAGGAAGATCGTGCCCGTCACATACCAGTAGAACAGCGACTCGTGACCCGCCTGCTTAAGCCACAGCGCGATGTACTCGGCCGTGCCGCCGAAGATCGACACCGTGAGTGCATACGGCAGGCCCACGCCCAGCGCACGCACTTCCGCGGGGAACAGCTCCGCCTTGACCACCGCGTTGATCGACGTGTAGCCGGAGACAATCACCAGCGCAGCCATGATGAGGAAAAAGGCCGTCCACACGTTGGTGGTCTGGCTGATGCCGGTCATGATCGGCACGGTGAACAGCGTACCCAGCACGCCAAACGCGATCAGGATCGGACGGCGGCCAATGCGGTCGGACAACCCGCCCACGATCGGCTGCAGCATTGCGAACAGCAGCAGCGTGGCACCAGACACCAGCGTGGCCGTGTCCTTCGACAGCCCCACCGTGTTGGCCAGGAACTTCTGCATGTAGATCGAGTACGTGTAGAACGCCACCGTACCGCCCGTCGTCAGGCCCACGACCGTTGCAACGGCGCGCGGATGCTTGGCCAGTTCCGACAGCGTGCCGCGCTTCTTGTTTGTCTTCGCGGCGGTAAAGGATTGCGTCTCCTCCATGTGCGAGCGCATGACCATTGCCAGCAGCGCACACAGCGCGCCGATGAAGAACGGGATGCGCCACCCCCACGCCTCAAGCTGCGCCGGCGACAGCACGAACTGCTGCAGCACGATCAGCAGGGCCAGCGCCGTCAGTTGCCCGGCGATGAGCGTGACGTACTGGAAGCTCGAGTAGAAGCCGCGGTTTTCCTTGTTGGCGACTTCGCTCAGGTACGTGGCCGAGGTGCCGTATTCTCCGCCGACCGACAAGCCTTGCAGCAGACGCGCCAGCACCAGCAGCACGGGTGCCGCCACGCCGATGGTCGCGTAGCTCGGCGTGAGCGCAATGATGAGCGAGCCCGCGCACATGAGCACCACCGAGAAGAACAGCGCGCGCTTGCGGCCGTAGCGATCGGCGTAGATACCCATCAACCACCCGCCCACCGGACGCGCCAGAAAGCCGACCGCAAACACCGCCGCCGTATTGAGCAGCTGCGCGGTCTGGTCGCCCTTCGGGAAGAACGACTTGGCAAAGTACAGGGCAAACGCCGAGTAGACATACCAGTCGTACCACTCGACAAGGTTGCCAATCGAACCGGAGAAGATGGAACGCAGACGACGGCGTACGTCTGCGGGAGTGTCTTTGGTGGGGGCCTGCGCGGGCGAAAAGTCGCCCGTGACCGCACCAGCCTGAGGCTGCGTCATGGTGTCTCCTTGGAGCGTTGCGGCGGCCTTTGCTGGTGACAGTTCGCACACGGAGCTGCGTGTGCGACGTCCAAGCGGTCCGCCGGTTTATGGGTGGTCGCTCTTACTCAAGAAGCATTCCATGCAGAAAACAGGCGTGTCGACCCGCCACAAACGCCCATGGCACCAGGCTTTGCGGGGAATTGACCGAACAACGGGAGATCGGAGAGGTGTGCGGTTTATCAGAATCGGCCGGGCGGCCTGTGCGGAAACCCGCACGACCGATTCTGAAAGGGACGAAGCTCAGGCGGCCACGCTCAGCGGAATGGTGTCGCGAACCAACGACTCCATCTCGGCAGACACATCTTCATGCGTTTGGGGCAGGCCCAGACGCTCATGCAGATACGCCTCAAAGTCAGCACGCACTTCCGGATGGCGCAGCGCAAACTCGACCGTCGCCTGCAGGTAACCGAACTTGCTTCCGCAATCGAACCGCTGACCACGGTAGCGATACGCCAGGATCTGCTCTTCGGCCAGCAGGCTCTGGATGGCGTCCGTCAACTGCAATTCGCCGCCTGCGCCAGGCTTCAGATTGCGCAGATGATCGAAGATGCGCGGCGTCAGAATGTAGCGCCCGACCACGCCCAGGTTCGACGGCGCATCCTTCGGCGCCGGCTTTTCGACGATGCCATCGAGCTTGACCAGCCGATCATCCCATTCACGGCCGGCAACCACGCCATACGACCGCGAGGCTTCCGGCGCAATCGTTTCGACGCCGACGATGGAGCAGCGGTAATGGTCGTAAAGCTCCGTCATCTGCTGCATGACGGGCGGCTGGTTGTCCAGCAAGTCATCGGCCAGGATCACAGCGAAGGGTTCGTCGCGTACCAGTTTCTGCGCACAGAGCACGGCGTGGCCGAGGCCCAGGGTCTCCGGCTGACGCACATAAAAGCACTCGACGCCCGACGGCTTGATGGATTGCACCATCTCCAGCAGCGCCTGCTTGTTCTTGGCGGCCAGCTCGGTTTCAAGCTCGTAAGCCTTGTCGAAATGGTCTTCGATAGCGCGCTTGGCGCGGCCCGTGATGAAGATCATTTCCGTGATACCCGCGGCGGCAGCCTCTTCCACCGCATATTGGATCAGCGGCTTATCGACGATCGGCAGCATCTCTTTCGGGCTGGCCTTGGTGGCGGGTAGAAAACGTGTACCGAGTCCCGCCACGGGAAACACGGCCTTGGTGATCTTCTCGTTCATGACAACTCCATTGGTGAGACGTAGCGTCATGAGCAAGTCATATGCCAGCGTAAATAAAAGGGGTCGACCCTTTGACGGAGCACCATCTGGCGCCCCCCGCGCAACGTTGCGGGCGTTGCATCGGCACCTTTCCTACAACGGGTTGAAACTCCGTCGCACCAACTTTCAGCGCCGAAAGTCGAAAAGCGTACCCAATTCTGCGTGCCGTTCTGAGCCAACTCGCGCTCGGCCAGACCAGTAAGCACCCGCTAACAGTGTGTCGAAAATCAGGAAGATGGCTTGACCCAGCCGCGCGAGACCGGCGCGGTGCGCTCGGGCGTGCGCCGATAGGCATCGATCTGGGCGTTCAGTTGCGCGACCTCGGCTTCCAGGGTGCGGATGCGCTGACGCAGTTGATCGGCTTCGTTTTGCGTCTGCTGGCGCACCGCATCGTTCTGCAAGCGTAGAAAGCGCTCCGTACCCGCCAGCGCGCTGGCCGCGCCCTCCAGGCGGGTCACGGTTTCCATGGTCTGCTCCAGGCGCTCGAGGGTCGCGTCGGTCAACTTGGGCGGCACGGCCGGCGCCGTGGCAAGCGCTTCGCCGAGACGCCGCTCCAAGTCGGCCATGGCGGCCTGCAATTGCCGATTGCGCGCGGCTTCGTGTTCCAGCGCGCGCTCCGCCACCTCGGCTCGGATGCGCGCTTCCATCCATTCGGCGCCCGCACCGGGCGCGCCAATGGCGCGCGAGGCGATGCGGTTGCGTTCGTCGCGCGCAGAAAGCGTACCCGTTTCTGCGTGTGCCAACGGGATCGGCCAAGGCTCAACCGCATCCGTAGCGATACCACTTGGAATCGGCCCACGCCCCTGCGCCCGGTCGATCGCCTTCTGTAACGTCGCATTGCTCGGACGCCGGCGTACTCCGGCTTCCGCCAACCACTGCACGTAACGCCGAACGCCGTAAACACGGCGCGTCACCGCCTGAACGGCTTCGATCACCTCATCGAGGAACACAGCGTTGTCGTGCGGGAAGGCGATATCCAACCGTCGAATCGCTTCAACGATTCGTTGCTGCTGCTCAGCCGAGAAATAGAGACCGGGGCGTGCCATAGGGGCTATCGAGTGTCCATATAGTGTACATAAAGGGTTAAAAACCTCAAGCGATGTACGTTAAATATCATTATTTACATTTTGCGCAGTTGTACTTGCAGTCCAATCGTGAAGCATAAACATCCCCTTTGAATGGCAAGCCCCCTCATTTCGGCGCCGGGCGGGCGGGGGAACGAGCCTTCCATGGGGTGCACCGGACACCGCTGAGCCTGCGCAGAAATGGGTACGCTCCACGCGCCGATATGCCCCTCGTGGCCGAAATCAGGGCAAAAAAAAGCGCCCCATGGGGCGCTTCTTGTGGACAAATCTGCGGCGGAACTACAGTAGGGCGACGTCCAGGCCAAATCGGCTTTTCAGCGCTTCCACCAGCGATTCCCGGGCGGCACGATCTCCGAGCTTCACATCAAGCATCACTCTCCCGGAATCCCACTCCTTGATTGTGCCGAGAAGATCACCTTCCGCGCTTCGAATCTTGTATTGGCGGCTGACTTCCTTCACCTTGCGAGTACGCCCTTCTTGAGCCACCTTGCGGATCTGCTCCACGTCGCGGCTTGAGAGCCCCTCTTCCAGTACGCGATGTACCAGCTCACGCGTACGGTCTTCGCCCGCGCTCTTGAAGTACAGCGTCAGCTCGTATCCGGTCGCGATGCCGATACCAGCCGGTCGCTCCTTCATGACTTCGAGCACTGACTCCGGCAGTTTCAGCAGCGCCAAGGTCTTGTTGACCGTTCCTGCGGATACGCCGGTAATCTCGCAAATATCTTCTTCTTTTTTAACTTTTCCTTCATCTAGCAGCTGCCGCCAAGCGATGGCGTTGTCCAACACGGATTGGCCGGAACGCTGCTCGTTCAAGACGAAGGACAGCCGATAGAAATCGATATCCGACAGGCCGTCCTCGATGAAGCAGTCCATCTCGGCCTTCCCAGCGGCGGCCAAGGCACGCTTCCGGTAATGGCCGTCGATCAGGACATACCAACCTGGGCGCGCCGGGTCTGGCGCCGCCAAGCCTGGCGTCTGCTGACCATGCGTAGCAATGGACGCCGCCCGCTCCTGGACGATCTGCGGATCGTAGATGCGGCGGGCGTTAAGCGGATTTTCCTGCAACCGCTCAAGCGAAACCTTGATCACCCGGCGCTCAGACGTATTCGCGGGCACGGGACTTTCAGCGCTGAAAGCAGCGGCGGGGGTAGCTTGGCCAAGCAGGCCCCGAGGGTGCGATGTGATCGCCTTTTCTGCTAGCGCAAAACGATCAACGGGTGTCGCCTTGGTCTTCTCTGCGGCAATGCCGGCCAGCATGCCGTCTTTGAGCGATTTCAACTTCGCGCTCATACACGTTCCTCCTGCAACAACTGCAACACCTCGTCGATCAAGATGTCGACTTCACTGATGGCTTCCCGGGCGCCCGACACACCATGCACCGTCGCACCGATCGCCTGACACTCCCGAAATGCAGAGCGCGAACCGATCATGGAATCCATCAAAGGAATATCACCATCATCACCAAGAATTTCAATTGCTTGCTTCGCGAGCGAAACCCGCCGCTGGACCATGTTCGCCAGTACGCGAATGCGCAGCGTTTCATTGGTTACCTGGGCCTGCTGCGCGAGGGCTTTGGCGGCCACGGCAGCCCAGAGATCCGGAGGCGACGGCACTACGGGAATCAACGCAATGTCGGAGATCAGCAGCGCGCTTGACGAAGACGGCGAGTGGACCGCTGGAGGGCAATCGACGACGATGTAATCGTAGTCCGCCACAAACTTGCGCACCTCTCTGTGCATGGCGCCGCCAGACGGCGCTAAACCGATCACCGAAGCTGGAAAGGGCTTGTCTTCGGGCGCTTGAGCGGCCCACCGTGTGGCCGTTCCTTGCTCGTCCATATCGACCAGCAGCGTTTTACTCCCCCGCAAACCAAGGGTTCCGGCGATGTGCATGCTGACCGTGGTCTTGCCGCATCCGCCTTTCTGATTGAATACCGTTACGATCTTGGCGCTCACTGGTCCTCCACTTTCAGCGCTGAAAGTCAGCAGCGCTCATCTTAGGGAAGACAGCATAAAAACACAAGTTCGATAAATTTCAATTCATACAAATTTCAACGGATAGGCGCACCCGAAAAAGAGGCCGTCTAGGTGGTTTTCAATTCACCTAAATTGAGATGTAAATGCGGCCTTTAGCGCATAACTTTCTGCGTTCAACCCAACATTTACGGGCTTTGTAGGTGTTTACCAGTGGGATGCATAAAAGCGACATTTCGCAAAAATACCGCCCATCGACACTCTGCCTCAAACTGGTTATGATGCTCGGACAGTCGTCTGAAGACTTTGTCTACGCAAGATTCGGAATCAGCCGGTTCTTCGTGCGATGTCCGGATCGGCTGGACGACGTGTTTTTTGTTTTTTAAAGGAATTTTTGCATGGCCACGGGTACTGTCAAATGGTTTAACGAAACCAAAGGCTTCGGCTTCATCACTCCGGACGGCGGCGGCGCAGATCTGTTCGCGCACTTCTCCGAAATTCAGGGTTCGGGCTTCAAGACCCTGAAGGACGGCCAGAAGGTCACCTTCGAGGTGAAGCAAGGCCCGAAGGGTCTGCAAGCCTCGGCGATCAAGCCGGAATAAATTTCAGGCTGATCGCCTGAGATGAAAAAGGGGAGCATCTGCTCCCCTTTCTTTTTGTCCAACGCTTTTGCGTGCTTCAGGCCAGCTTCCGCACGCTGGTACGCGATGGCTGCAGAATCAGCGCCTTGGATGAGTCAGCATCGACTTTCGCGTCTGGATAGACAACCAGCACGTCCTTCAGCGCCTTGCGGAACAACGCACGGAATTTCCGCTCGCTTTCGGTCTCGGTACCGAATTGCATCTGCAGCGCTTCCCAAGGGATCTCCGTACGCTTCTGGATCGTAAAGAAGCGGTATGTGAGCCACGAATACACATCCAGTGCAAACGGCGATTGCTTGAGCGCCTTCAACGCACGCATATCCACCGGCACAGGACGATTTACGAGCTCGTTGAAGAACGGTTCGGACAGCACCACGAAGCTCTCAAACATCGAGCCCTGGCCCGGCTGCATTGGATCCCACCACGTCGACAATTGATCGGCCAGCAGGTAACCGATGCGATCGATCGACAGTGGTTCCTGGTTCTGATTCTGGCTGCTGGGCGCCGACTTGTTCTGCACGATGGCAATCGTGGCAGAGAACAGGCGGATCATCTGCTGGCGCACCAGCGTCATGGTGCCCCGCTTGCCGCCGGTGGCCATTGGGATGCCCAAGTTGTACATGAACTCGGACAGCGAGTTGCCCAGCGAAATGCGCCGGTCTTCCACCGTGCCCTGGAATTCGCCGCGCTTCTTCTTGGCCATGATCTCCTTGCCGATCCAGGCCAGCATCAGCCGAGGATATGAGCCATAGGGATAGCCGAAAGAGACCGTCTCGGAGACGATGCGCTGCCGCCCATTGCTGGCCCGCTCAGAACGCTGCTGCGTGAAGTAGCCCGGCTGGATCATCAGCGAAATGTTGCCGCTGGAACGCGTCCAGACTGGCGGTGCCCCCTTTGGAGCGCGATAGGGGAGGGTGACCTGCACGCTGGCGCGGCTGAGAAAGCCAACCTCGCCGCTTTGCCAGGCGTCTTCCCGTTCCATCGCCTGTGCTTCGTCGAACAGGCGCTGAAACTTCTCCGGCGCGGCAATGACTTGCCCTCCCGAGGGGACGATGATGCGGCCGGGCGACTCGTCGGCCGGTTTCCCATTGGGTGTAAGGCGTTTGGTGACCATGGTGGGCAAGAATTGTTCAGAGCCTTTGTACTAAAACGCCTTCGCCTTGTCACGCAGAATTGGGTACGTTTTCTTATTTTCGCTCGTTGTCGCGGTAAGGGCATCGGTGGGCAACCGTTAAGGTTGTCCACGGAAGACCTTTCCTCACTACAAGCTATATATACCTTCTACGTTTACTACAGGTAAACCGTATACGCGCCCCGCAAAGCCTTGTCACAGCTGGGTTTAGAGGGGTAAACCGAACCAGATTCTGCGAACGCGCGAACCAGATTCTGCGCGATGGCGTACCCGCTTCTGCGCGAAACCGTACCCGCTTCTGCGCATTGGGCGTACCGGAATCTGCGGGGACAACATCATGTTGTCCACAGTGTTATCCACAGAAAACCGGGGTTGGGCGAGGCCGTTCGGTGCGTTTTCGCATGCGCGTACCCGTTTCTGCGGCCGATTTGACGATTTTTTAGACCGACTCACCCTGTTTGCCGTCGAAGCGTACCTGTTTCTGCGTGGATCAAGGGGATTTCGGCACATGTTGGCGTACCCAAATCTGCGCGCTTGCCGATTCCGGCGATTTCGTGGTGCTTGTTATCGTTGGTTGTTCGCTGAAAGCGAGCGCACGCTTCGCACCGCCTGCCTAGGACCCACGCGTACCCGTTTCTGCGTGGCGGCTAGAAAACAGCATATAGCTGCAGATCATCAAGCCTGCTGCCTAAGACGGATGAATCCTGAACTTTCATCGCTGAAACCTGGACGAGGGGAGACCGTTTGGCAATGTCTCGCGGCATGACGTTCCAGCGGCCGTACCTGTTTCTGCGGGTAAAAAGCCTTATTGGACAAGGGCTTGGCGAGGCGGGGTGCAGATAGGGCGTACCCGTTTCTGCGGAGGGCCGCGCAGAAATGGGTACAACCCACCCCGGGCTTCTTGCGCAGAAACGGGTTCGCTTTAGAGGGAACCTTGGGCGCGACCATGCGCAGAAACGGGTACGGCGTCGCACTTCAACGGCTCGCAGAAACAGGTACGCCTTTACCTGTCAGTACGCCCTCTGTATTCGTGGAAATTCGTACCCGTTTCTGCGCTTGTCTGCGCAGAAACGGGTACGCCCGTCGCCACGCAGGCCGCGTAGCATCGGGCTTTCGCAGAAACGGGTACGGTTTGTCGGTGAAGTCGTGTCCTGCGCTGCCTGGACGATAGGGCTCGCCAGGCGATGTGCACACGCCCGGCGTTTCGGGCATCATGCGCATCCCGCGCACCGGGCTGGCACTTGGCCGGCGCGTTTTCCATCATTCGATTCGCATGAACGGCATTTCGTACGCGCCGCCTTGGGGCGCCGGAATCTTGCTAAGAGTAGCCTCGCCCCATGGTGGGCGTGCATCGGGGGAGCCAGGCGCAGGACGGCGTCGGCCAGCCATGACACTTCACAACAAGAGGAGACAACCTGAATGACCTGGCTCGCGCGCACCTTCAAGCTCGAGGAACACCAGACCGACGTCCGCACGGAAGTGCTTGCCGGGCTGACGACGTTCCTCACCATGGCGTACATCATCTTCGTCAACCCGAACATCCTGGCTGACGCAGGCATGCCGCACGACGCGGTGTTTGTTGCCACCTGCATTGCCGCGGCAATCGGCACCGTCATCATGGGGATGTACGCGAACTACCCGATCGCGATGGCGCCGGGCATGGGCCTGAACGCCTACTTTGCGTACGCGGTGGTCAAGGGCATGGGCTTTACGTGGCAGGCGGCACTGGGCGCGGTGTTCATTTCCGGCTGCCTGTTCCTGCTCGTGAGCGTGTTCCGCATCCGCGAGATGATCGTCAACGGGATTCCGCATTCGATTCGCGTGGCGATCACGGCGGGTATCGGGCTGTTCCTGGGCATCGTGTCGCTGCGGGGCGCGGGGCTGATCGTCGGGAATCCGGCGACGCTCGTGACGCTGGGCGATGTGCACCAGCCTTCCGTCATCCTGGCAGTGATCGGCTTCTTCGTGATCGTGGCGCTGGACCACCTGCGCGTGAAGGGCGCCATCCTGATCGGCATTCTGGCCGTGACAGCAGCGAGCTTCTTCTTTGCCGGCAATACCTTCCACGGTGTGGTGTCGATGCCGCCGTCGCTCGCGCCCACGCTGATGCAACTCGACATCATGGGTGCGCTATCGGTCGGCATCCTGAACGTGGTGCTGGTGTTCTTCCTGGTGGAGCTGTTTGACGCGACCGGCACGCTGATGGGCGTGGCCAACCGCGCGGGCCTGCTCAAGCAGGGCAAGATGGACCGCCTGAACAAGGCGCTCCTGGCCGACAGCACGGCCATCATGGCGGGCTCCCTGCTGGGCACGTCGTCGACCACCGCCTATATCGAAAGCGCTTCGGGTGTGCAGGCCGGTGGCCGGACAGGGCTGACCGCGCTGACGGTGGCGGTGCTGTTCCTGCTATGCCTGTTCTTCTCGCCGCTGGCTGGCGTGGTGCCGGCTTACGCGACGGCGCCCGCGCTGCTGTATGTGTCGTGCCTGATGTTGCGCGAACTGGTGGATCTGAACTGGGAAGACACCACCGAAGCCGTGCCGGCCGTGCTGACAGCGCTGATGATGCCGTTCACGTATTCCATCGCCAACGGCGTCGCGTTCGGCTTCATCACGTACTCGGGGCTGAAGCTGTTCACGGGCCGCATGCGCGAAGTGCCGATCATCGTGTGGATCATCGCGGCGGTGTTCCTGTTCCGCTTCTTCTATCTGTCGGGCGGGCATTGAGCGCCAGGGTCTTCAAGCAACACACAATGAGCGCGGACTCTCGGGTCCGCGTTTTTATTGGAGCATTTGAGTCAAAGCGTACCCGTTTCTGCGTGCAATTTCGGGGCCGAGCGTACCCGTTTCTGCGTGCCGCCGTCGACAATTTGGCGGCGAAGCGTACCCAATTCTGCGGACGAGGTAAGCGACAACTGTCGCGCAAATCGCACCGACAATTGATTTCGACAATGCGTGAATACGGCATCTGCGCAGACGGCGCGTACCCGTTTCTGCGCGATGTGTGGAGGACTGTCAGGCGGACGGCAGGGCCAGTTTGCGCGCAGCGTCAGCAATGCTGGCGGCCAGATCGGCTTCGCGCGCACGCACGGAAGCACTCGGCAGGGCGGTAAGACCGAGCGCATGGGCGATGTCGGCGGCGGCTTCGCCAGCGGCAAGCCGCTCGCGCAAGTGAGCCCCGCGCACGCCGCGCAACGAGGCATTCGCCAGGCGTACTGCCGCGTCGGCGTGGCCCAGGCCACGAGCGTACTCAGCCGCTTCACCGAGCATGGCCTTGACGATGAGCAGCAGTTGCGAACGCGAGGCGATGCCCTTGCGCTCGCCGAAGTCGCGGCGCAGGGCGGGGGAGTCGATGATGGTGCCGTCTGCGCGTCGTGGCGATCGCTTGCGCACCGACAGCAGCAGCGGCGTAGCTTCATTCGGCAACGGCAGCGGCGACAGGCCAAAGGCTGTGCGGTACTCGCGCAGCGCAGACATCAACGCATCGCATGGCAGCCAGCGCTGCGAGCGGCCTGTGCCGATCGCCAGCAGCCAGACCGACGCGGGCAAGAGTGCGTCGGATGTCGCGTGGCCGGTCGGCACGGCGTGCAGCGCCACGTCGCCCATGCGGGCGGACACCAGCTCCGATACACGTATCCCCGCCTGTGCGAGCAGCACGGCGAGGAAGTGATCGCGCGCTTGGCGCAAGCGCGCTTCACGGCCCAAGGCGACACGCGCACGCACGGCATCGATCATCAATGCCATGTCGGATGCGCTCAGTGCCGAGTCCGATTCGGATGCCCCGACGGATTTGGGTGCAGGCGCGCTTGGCGCCGGCACGGTAATGACGATCGCATCGTCATCGAGAAATGGATTCGCGCGCAGATAACCCGTGCGCTGCAGCCAGCCGCAGAGATTCGCCGCGATGACGCTGCTCTGCCGAGTGGAACGTGCCGAGAGCGGGCCGCGCAGCGGCGTCCAGTTGGCATCGTCGCGTTCGATGCCGCGCGAACTGATCGCCCATGCAGGCGGTTCTTGCAAAAAGCGCAAATAGGCCGACGCGTCGTCGCGCTGCCAGCTTGCGATCGGCTTACCGAATGTGCGCGCGTACCAGCACACGCGCTCCGCTTCTACGCGGTACTGCGAGAGCGTGGAAGCACTCACCGCACGGGCGCCAGAAGCGCGCGCAGCGAGCCACGCCTGCACGCGTTCGCGCTCTTGCGCGAAAGCCTGCAGATCGGCCTGGGAAGCGGCGTTATCGGGAAGGGGCACGGCATCAGCCGGGCGCGGTTCGAGCATGCGAAGCGTGTGTGGGGCACGAAGACAAAACAGATCGCGCAAGTATAGCGATCCGCATTCACGCCCAGGCCGCGAGACCTGATTGGAGTGGTCATTCAACTGCGATGGGCACGCGCCGTGCTCAATGCGGGAACGTCGCTTCGTATGTCGGACGCATCCGACAAAACGATCGGAACCGGTTCGATAGGTGCGCGGAATGTGCGCGTTTATCTTCGGCTCCACAAGTTGACAACAACGGACATGGGCGTGCGATGGTTGCGGCCCGATTCATGAAAAGACTCTCCCTCCGAGGTGCAAGATGAAGATACAGATCAGGAAGATCGTCGCCGTGCTGGCGCTGGGTTCGTTGGGCGTGCTTGCCGGATGCGGCGGCGGTGACGACGACATCGGGCAGATCATCGGCACCAGTTCGCCGCAATACCGCACGGTGCACGCCAACCCGTTTATCGGCAACGTTGACTTTGGGGTGAACGGCACCACGAAGATCACCAATGTCGGCTTCAAGAACGTCAGCAACTATTTCGGCATCGACGCGACGGCCAGCACGGGCACGGTGTCGAACACGGGCAGCAGCACGCCGCTGGCCTCGACCGGCTTCACGCCCGCAAACGGCCACCGCTATACGGCGCTGGCCATCGTGGCCGCCAACGGTTCGGCGACGAGCCTGGCACTGATCGATGATCCGTACAACAAGTCGATCCTGTCGGACAAGGCGCGCGTGCGCACCTTCAACGCTTCGTACAACGCCCCCAACGTCGACGTGTACGTGACCGCGCCGAATGTGGATCTTTCCGCCATTGCGCCGACGATGAGCGGTGCTGCGTATGGCGGCGCTGCGCCGGCCAGCACGCAGGATTCGATCTACGTCGATGGCGGCACGTACCAGGTGCGCGTGGCGACGGCGGGAACGAAAAACATCATCTTCACCTCGCAACCGTTCAGCCTGGCCAACAACGCCGACTGGCTGATCACCACGCTGCCGGCAGGGGGTGTTGGCGCAGTGACACCGAACGCGATTCGTGTGCTGGTGGCACAGGCTAACGGCGCTTCGCAGACGGCCTCTGAATTGCCCTCGCAGTAACGTCGTTCCACGCCCTATGATGCGGTGCTGCGGCACCGCATTTTTTTGGGCGGCGCCTGCCGGGAATGAAAACTGCTAACGAAGGGCGCAATGAGTGAATCCGTAACGGGCTGGTCGGCACCCGTGCGCGCAGCGCGCGAGACGCGTGCTGCACTGGCCGCCAGGAAGCAGGTTGATGTGTTCTGGGTAGACGATCCGTTGACGGGTACGCGTCTGCACGTGAGCGCCGGGGCGCAGACGTGGGGCGTGCAGCCCGATTCGTTGTGCGGTATCCGCGACCGCTGGCTCGTCCATGTGCATCCGGATGACCATATGGCCCTGCGTGCCGCCTGGGAGGGTTTGGCGCGGGGGCAGGAGTTCGTCCTCGAATACCGCTGGCTCGGCCCCGACGACGGGCAAACGCGCGAATACCGCGTTCGGGAACGCGGCTACCTCATGCCAAGCCTCGACGGTGCATCCGCCCATGCCGTCGGCGTGGTCGAAGACGTGACGCAGGGCCAGCAGACCCTGGCGGTGCTCGCCGAGTCGGAATTCCAGCTGCAATGGCTGACCGAAAGCGTGCCGTTTCCGCTCGTGCAGATCGACCCCGAGCACCGCGTGCGCTTTGCAAACCGCGCCTATGCAGAGCGCTTTGGCGCTCGGCACGAAGACGTGCTGGGGCGCCATCTGCGCGAACTGATGGGCGAGGCTGCGTATGCGCGCGTCCTGCCATACCTGAGCGATGCATTCGCTGGGCAGCGCGTCGAATTTGAAATGGAGCTGTCGTACCCGGCCGATGTTGGCCGCCGCTTCGTGCATGCCGCGTATTCGCCGCAGCATGGTCCGGACGGCAGCGTGCAGGCGCTCGTTTGCGTGGTGGAAGACATCACCGAGCGCAAGGAGGCCGAGCACGAGCGCTTTCGCCATCAGCGCGAGTTCGTCACGCTGGTCGAGAACGCGCCCGACGTGATTGCGCGGCTCGATCGCGAACTGCGCTGCGTGTATGTCAACCGCGCCGTCACCGAAGCCTTTGGTGTGACGCCTGCCGGGCTGATCGGAAAGACGTTGGCTGCATCGCCCCTTTCCGCCGAGGTCACGTGCCCGCTGGAGGACGCCGCGCGCCGCGCCTTCGCCTTGGGCGCTGAACAGACGCTTGCATTGCATCTGGACGCGCGGGACGGACGCCCGCGCATTGCGCACTACAACGCGCGTGTCATTCCGGAAGCCGACCGGAATGGTGCGATGGAATCGGCGCTGCTCATCATTTACGACGTGACCGAACGTACTGAGGCCGAGCGCGAGCGGGATGCCTTGTTGTTGCGTGAACAAGCCGCGCGTGCACAAGCGGAGGCCGCAGCGCTGGCGCGGGATCAGTTCCTGGCGGTGGTGTCGCACGAACTGCGCTCGCCGCTCAATGGCATCCAGAACTGGGCGTATGTGCTGGAGAGCCAGATCGCAGGCGGTGCGCCGCTCATGCAGCGCGCGCTCGCCGGTATCAAGACCGGCGTCGAGCAGCAGGTGCGCTTGATCGAAGACCTGCTGGACGCCACGCGCGTGATGAGCGGCAAGCTGCGCCTGACACGCGAGCCATTCGTGCTGCGCGCGGCGCTGGAGAGCGCGCTCAACAGCGTGCACACGCTGGCAGCCGAACGCCACATCACCCTGCACACCACCATCGAACTGAACGATCACGAGATTGACGGCGATGCCGATCGGGTCGAGCAGATTGTGTGGAACCTGCTGACCAACGCCATCAAGTTCACGCAGGAAGGTGGCGAGGTCTGGCTGTCAGCCGATCTGCTGGGCGAGGTGGCGCGCATTGTCGTGCGCGATAACGGCCGCGGGATTGCGCCGGCGTTCCTGCCGTACCTGTTTGATCCATTTCGCCAGGCTGACGGCGCGCACACGCGGCGCACGGGCGGCCTCGGACTGGGTCTGGCGTTGGTCAAGCGCCTGACCGAACTGCATGGCGGACGCGTTTATGCGCGCAGTGAGGGTGAACAGCAAGGCACCACCTTCACCGTATATCTGCCGCTGCATGCTGGCGCCGATCTGATCACGCCGCTGGCTGACGACCCCGATCGCACCGGGCCATTGCCCTCACTGGCGGGCCTGCGCGTGCTGCTGGTCGACGATCAGCACGATGCCCGCGACGCGCTGGCCACACTGCTCACGCAAGTCGGTGCGGAAGTCGGCAGCGTGGGCTCCGGCCACGAAACGATGGCGCTGCTCGACGCCTGGAGCGCGCGGGGCGAAGCAGGCCGCCCGCAGGCGGTGGTGTGCGACATCGCGCTGCCCGATGAAGACGGCTACGCGATCCTGCAGAGAATTCGAGCGTGGGAACACGAGCATCTGCCGGCAGGTACTGCGCCGATGGCCGCCATTGCGCTGACTGCATTTGCACAGCCGCACGATCGTGCGCAGGCGTTGGCCACGGGTTTTCAGGAACACCTGATCAAGCCCGTGTCGCCGTACGATTTGGTGCGCACGTTGCGCATGCTTGCCATGCCTGCTTCCACGCCTTCATAGGCGCACCAAGGCACAACTTTTGCGCAGAGAACGGTGAACCACTTTCTCTGCCATGCCAGCTGAACTCACACCGCCTCCCCCGCAGCCGGAACCCTTGCACGGCAGCCTTCTCGACGGGCTGCGGCAGCCGGCTTGGCGCGTGGCGATGGTGCTGGTGGCCATTGGTGGCACCCTGGTATTTCTGCAATGGGCACGGGCGTTTCTGGTGCCGTTCACCCTTGGCGTGGTGCTCGCGTTTGCGCTGAACCCGGTGGTCGTGTGGCTGCGGCGTTGCTATGTGCCGCGCCCTATTGCAGCGGCCATCGTGGTGCTCGGTCTGTGGATTGCCGGTGCAGTGCTGGTTTTCGGAATGCAAGACGGCGTCTCTGCCATGGCGGCCCGGCTGCCGTTGGCCGCGGAGCGCATGGCAGAAGCCGTCGATGGTATGCGCGGGCACATGGGCGGCGCATTCGACAAGATGCGCGAGGTGACCGTCGCGCTCGAGCACGCCGCCGAAGGCGTGCAGGGCAAGCCTGCACCGGTGCCTGCCAAGCGCTCGCCTGCAGCTGCTGCACCTGCTGATCAGGCGGCCGCACAGCCCGTCCTGCCTTTGCGCGAGTTCCTGTGGACGGGCTCAGCCAACCTCTTCGCGCTGGCGGGCCAACTCGTCGTGGTCTCGTTTCTCGTCTACTTCCTGCTTGCGTCTGGCCAGGCGCTCAAGCGCAAATGGGTGCGCGCGGTGGGCAACACGCTGAGCGAGAAAAAGCGCGCGGTGCGCATGATGGCGGTCATCGGCACGCAGATCCAGTATTCGCTACTGGTGCTGTTTGCCACCAACATTGTGCTGGGGGTACTGACCACCGTTGCCTTTGTGCTGCTCGGGATGGAAGACGCGGCGGTCTGGGGGCTCGCGACCGCCGTGCTCCATTTCGTGCCGTATCTGGGTTCGGTGGTGATTGCCGTGGCCAGCGGCATTGGCGCATACCTGCAGATGGGCGCGTGGTCAGATGCGCTTGTCGTGGCAGGCGTCACGCTGCTGCTGGCCACGCTGGTCGGCACGCTGCTCGTGACGTGGCTGCAGAGCCGGGCGTCCAAGCTCGATCCGTGCGTGGTCTACATCGGCCTGCTGCTGTGGGGCTGGCTGTGGGGCCTATGGGGCTTGCTGCTGGGGACGTCGATCACGGCGATGATCAAGGTGGTATGTGATCACGTCGATCGGCTGCGCCCGCTTGGTACGCTGCTCGGCACCACCGATGCGCCCGCCGGCGTGTCGCAGCGGTTGCTGGACCGACTGCGCGGCCGCCCGACACGTCGCTCGGAGCGCGTGCGGCTTCTCCGCTGATTGCACAAGCGTCACCTTGCGCAGCAAGCGTTACAAGCGTGCATGTAACGCTTACGCAACGATCACGTCTCGACGCCAGCGCATGCATCGGCAGGTTGTATCGTTGACGTCGCGTTGTTGTGCAGTAGTGGTGCGGGTCTTGTCGATTGCACGTGGTATGCGTGCGCTGTGGGCACGTCGGTTGCGGTGCGCAAGGCAATCAGATCACGTCCGCAGGAGGGCGCCATGAACCGACTACGCCCCACCTTACGTGGCCCGCATCAGCGCAGCGAACGGCCGGCAGGTACGACACCGCCGCGTGCGCCAGGGGCGGGCCGAAACGCTGAAAACATCGACAAGATGCTCGGCAAGCCCGAGCAAGGCAAGCCGCAGTCGGGCTCGGAAGAGCGGCTCCCGCACGAGCGCGACCAGCAACTTGAAGAGCAACGTTCCGCCCCGCGCAGCGATGTCGAGCAGGCCGCGCGCGACATCGAAAGCGGCCAGCTCGACACCGATCTGCACAACACCCCGGGCGTAGAACGCGTCGTGCGAGAACGCCATGCGGCCAACCGCAACGACAGCGATCGCCAAGTCGCCAACCGCAGCGCAGACGACCTTGCTGACAAGCGGGGCCAGGCAGGCGGCCCTTCGCGCAGCCGCGACGAGCACAATGGTTGATCGGCCTATGCGCATTGCCTATGTGACCGAAACCTGGCCGCCGGAACTCAACGGCGTGTCGCTCACTGCCGCGCGCACCGTGGGATTTTTGCAGGCGCGCGGGCATGACGTGATGGTCGTGCGCCCGCGCCAGGGCGCCATCGACGCCGGCCAGCCTGCGTTGGCGGACGACACGTTGCGTGTTCCTGGCGTGCCGATTCCCCTGTATCCGGATTTGCGCATGGGCTTGCCCGCACGGCGGCGCCTGCTTCGCGCGTGGGGCGTCTATCGACCCGACCTGGTGCATGTCGCCACGGAAGGGCCGCTGGGCTGGTCGGCCATTCGGGCTGCGCGGCAACTTGGCGCGCCCGTGACTTCGGATTTCAGAACGCGCTTTGACGAGTACGGCCGCCACTACGCGTGGGATGGTGCCGTAACGCTGGTGCGCGCCTATCTGCGCACGTTTCACAATCGCACCGATCGCACCTTTGTTCCCACGCGCGAACTGCAGCGGCAGTTAAGCGACCTCGATTTTGAGCGCCTGACCGTCAGTACGCGGGGCGTGGACGCACACAGGTTCACGCCGCAAGACCGCAGTCACGCATTGCGTGCGCAATGGGGCGCCAGTGCCGACACACCGGTCGTGCTCACGGTGGGGCGTCTTGCGTTGGAAAAGAACCTGGGTGTCGCGCTGGATGCATTTGATGCCGTGCGTGAGCGCGTGCCCGAGGCCCGCCTCGTCATGGTGGGCGACGGTCCACAACGCAACGCACTGCGCCGTCGTTGCCCCGATGCCATCTTTGCAGGCACGCAGCACGGCGAGGCATTGGCCGCGCACTATGCATCGGCGGACGTGTTTCTCTTCCCAAGCGTGACCGAGACCTTCGGCAACGTGGTGGTCGAGGCCATGGCCAGCGGCTTGCCCGTGGTGGCGTTCGATACTGCCGCGGCCGGCATGCACGTGCGCAGCCACGAGAACGGCTGGCTTGCGCCTGTCGGCGATGCCGCGTTGTTCACGCAGGCGGCCGTCGCACTCGCCACCAATGCCGGTTTGCGGCAGCGCCTGGGCCAAGCGGCGCGGTTGACTGCGCAGGCGCTGGATTGGCCGCGCGTGCTCGAGCGCTTTGAAGCCGCGCTCATCGCCGTGCACGACGCTGCCACCAGCGGGGAGGCCTACCATGGCGACCCACGCCTGGCCTGACTGGAAGCGCTGGCGCGAGCGCGATCGGCAGCTCGCCGTGGCGCTCAACCACGTGGCGGGCGATGCGTCGGCCATGCGCTTCTATCGTGGAGTCAGTCGCCTTGGCGACGGCATGCTTTGGTATGCGTTGATGGCGGCGTTGCCCGTGGTGGGCGGTGACACCGGCTGGGAATGCGCCAAGCAGATGGGCCTGACGGGGCTGCTCTCGCTGGTCATCTACATCCTGCTCAAGCGCGGCGTGTGCCGGCCTCGGCCCTACCTCTCATGCGAAGAGATCCACCTGTGCGGGCGCGTGCTCGACCAGTTCAGCTTTCCATCGGGCCACACGCTGCATGCGGTGTCGTTCAGCATCGTGATGGCGGCGTATTACCCGCGCATGGCACTGGCGCTCGTGCCGTTCACGCTCACGGTCGCCGTCTCTCGCGTCGTGCTTGGTCTGCACTATCCGAGCGACGTGCTGGCGGGTGCAGGCCTTGGAATGTTGATCGGCGGATTGTCGGTGTGGTTGTTCTAGCGCCCGCGCTCAATACGATGTTTGTGCGTGCCCGGCGACGGCGGTTTCCGGGCCGCCCATCCACGCCTGGGCCAGCACCTGCGCAAAGCCGTTCTTCGTGACGGGCGTGCGCGTCTCCAGGCACGCGGCGAGCAGCTCTTGCCAATGGCGAATGACGTCCGGATGCGCCGCGTCTGCCGGATGCAGGCCAAGACGCACCAGTGGTGCCTCTGCGTGTTGCTGCGCCAGCCAGCGCAGGTAATACCGCGACACCAGCCGGCGCGCCGGCGAACGCACGCTGTATGTCAGACACGGCGCCTTCAGCGGGCGCCGGGGGTGCAGCAAAAAGAAACGCTGCAGCGTGGTCGTATAGCGCAGCGGCAGTCCGTCGAGCGCCTCCCAGGTGGCGGGGTTCATCAGCCACGCCGGGGCGACGAAGCCATGTAGCGGCCAACCGTTGGCGGCAAACCATGCGGCGCCGGCTTCAATGCGCGCACGCGCCGCTGCCAGCGGGATCGCAGAGAATTCGCCTTCGCCGGCGGTATAGCGCGTGCGGATCAATTGGTCGATCACGCCGCCGGGGGGCTGGTCGTCCAGGTGCGCATAGCCGTGCAGGACAAGCTCATCGCCCTCGGCCAGGCATTCGCTCATGACGCGGCAGAAGCGCTCGCTGCTGCGTGCGGTGGGGCCGCGATAAAAGTTCGGAATGACCAGCAGAGACTTTGGTACGCGCGCCACCTCATCCAACGCAGAGAGCAACACCTTGCACGCAGGCCAGGTGGCCGGCGTGACATCGTGCATGGCAAGAATGAGATGGCGCGACATGATGAACAGGATCGGTCGGGGCTACCGGCCGCGCGATGCACGCACGCGCTCGCGAGCCGGTTGTGGGGTGGTGGTTTCCGCAGTGGTGCCGGTTTGTCGGCCCAGCAGCATCAGATAGCGTTGCATCAGTTGCGGCAGCACGGCCCGCCAGTCGTATCGCATGGCGTGGCGTCGCGCCGCGTGCGCCAGTTCCACCGGATCGCGTTGGCGCAGCGCCTGAAGCGCCTGGGCGAAATCGTCGGCGCGGCAACGCGGCACGGCATAGCCCACGCGCTCGTTCACCAGCTCGCTCAAGCCGCCGGCCGCGCAGGTGACGACCGGGACGCCGCTGGCCATCGCTTCCAGCGCGACGAGGCCAAAGGTTTCCTGATCGCCCGCGTGCACAAACGCATCGGCACTCGCCATGGCCGCGGCCAGGTGCTGCGGATCGCCTTCATAAGCGAGCGCGCGCACGTATTTGCCACGTGGCGGTGTCGGACCCGAACCGATGGTGACGAGCACGCTGCCGTCGTCGAGCTTGTCCACTGCATCACACAGCACGTGCAGATTTTTCTCGGGTGCATAGCGGCCGACGTACAGCAGTACGCGTGCATCGCGCGGCAGGTCAAGCTGTTCGCGCCAACGCAGCGAGCGCCGCGCTGGGTGGAACAGGCGCGTGTCCACGCCCAACGGTTGCAGTTCAATGCGTTGGACGCCCAGGTCAGCCACCTTTTGCGCGATGTAGCGGCTGGGCACGAACACCGTATCGAAGTGCGGATACAGCTTGCGGGCGTACGCCGCTGCGGCCAGCTCTGCGGGCGGTCCGCCCAGTCGGCGGAAGAACGCAGGCAGATCGGAGTGATAGAAGGCCGCTACCGGCACCTGCAGTTGCGCGCCGGCCTGCACCGCCGCCCACGACAGCCGATAAGGATCGCCGGCTTCAATCAGGTCCGGCGACAGCGCACACAGCGCCCGCATGGCCGGCCCGGTCCGCAACGGAATGCGATAACCATGCGACAGGGGCAGCGGCACGCCTGGTACCACGGCGATCTCGTTGCTTGCGTCGTCAGCTGTGCCGGGCACGACCAGCGTGTGCCGCCAGTGCGTGGAGCGCAGGAAGTCGTGCTTGGCGCGCAGGTAGCGTTTGACGCCACCGCTTTCCGCCGCCCAGAACATCGTCACGTCGGCCAGATGCAATGACGCGGTCATCGCATCGTCGACGCGGTGCGGCGAGTCGTGATCGGTGGGAAGCTTGCGCACGGGGCTCCTGTCGGTGGCGGGCGCGTCAGACCTGGCGCCGCATTTCGGCCGGCGCAATGCGCATCAGCCCGCGATACTTGGCCACGGTGCGGCGCGCAACGATCACGCCCTGCTCGGCCAGCATCTTGGCGAGCGACACATCGGAGAGCGGCGCGTCCGAATCTTCGGCTTCGATCATCTCCTTGAGCAACGCCCGCACCGACGCGGCCGAGCATGCGCCGCCGGTGTCGGTGGCCAGTTGGCGCGAGAAGAAGTACTTGAACTCGAAGATGCCGCGCGGCGTGGCCATGTACTTGTTGCCCGTGGCGCGCGAGATGGTCGATTCGTGCAGTCCCAGCTCTTCAGCCACGTCACGCAGCACCAGCGGCTTCATGGCCACCTCCCCGTATTCCAGGAAGTGCTTCTGGTGCGCGACGATCGCCTCGGCCACGCGCTGGATCGTGGCAAAGCGTTGTTGCGCATTGCGGATCAGCCAGCGTGCTTCCTGCAGTTGGTGCGCCAGCGGCGTGCGATTGTGGCCCCGTGTCTGAGCAAACAGCTCTGCGTAGACCTTGTTGACGCGCGCGCACGGCGCCACCGCCGGGTTCGTCAGGGCAACCCACTTGCCCTTGATCTTGGTGACGATCACGTCCGGCACGATGTAGCCCGCATGGGCCTGCGAAAAGCGCAGCCCCGGGCGCGGGTCCAGCATGCGGATCAGTGCGCAGGCGTCGCGCAACTCCTCTTCGGTACAGGCGAGCGCGCGACGCATCTGCGTGAATTCGCGCTTGGCCAATCGGGGCAGGTGGCTGCGCACGATGTCTTGCGCGATCTCCTGGATGCGTTCTTCGGCTTCGGTGTCGGCGGGGCGGGCTTCGATCTGCAGGCGCAGACACTCCGCCAGATCACGCGCAGCCACGCCCGGCGGGTCCAGGCTCTGCACGAGCGCCAGCGCAATCTGCATCTCCTTTTCGGTGGGCGGCGGCTCCACCGGCGCGAGCGGAATCAGCTCGGAGAGCAACTGGCGCAGGTAACCGTCGTCGTCCAGCGCTTCAATCAGCGTCTGTGCGAGGAGGCAGTCGCGCTCAGACAGGCGATAGCTGCGCAACTCCTGATGCAGATGTTCGCGCAAGCTCGGCGTGGAGTGGACCCATTCGCCGATGTCGCTGTCTTCACCGTCGCCATGGTGGGCGCCGCCGTGGCTGTAGTAGGTGCTGAAGTCGGTCGGGAAATCTTCCGATGCGGCCAGCGTCGCGTCGGTTTCAATGGCGCTGGTGGTGGTCTCCAGCGGGGCATCGTCTGCAGGCGTGTGGTCGGCCGCGGCGCCGTCGAGATCGGGCGCAATGGCAATGTCGCCGGTGCGTGCCGCATCGGGCTGCGCCCCCGCTTCTTGCTCGACCTCTTCCAGGAACGGATTGCTTGCGAGCGCTTCTTGCATTTCCTGCGCAAATTCGGTTGCAGACAACTGCAGCAGCTTGACGGATTGCTGCAGTCGCGGCGTGAGCGCGAGATGCTGCTTCGCACGCATTTCCAGAGCGGCCTTGACCATTCGCCTTGCCTCCTTTGGTGAGTGGGCGTCGACATTTCCGTCGACCGGTCACCGCATCGATGCAAAGGGTATGCCATGTCAACAAAGCCAGTCGCCACAAGGCTTTACGGACGGCTGGCACGCCGTTTCTACATGGTCATGTCGTTTTTATATGCGCATTGTTGCCGGCACATGACAGCACTGGAGGTGGTTGCAGAGTGGGCCGGCAGACGCAGAGCCGTGGCAACGCAGGTACATGCGTTGCTGCGCTGGAGGGCGGGAGACGCGCCGCAGTGCGCTTCCATCTGCCTTCTTACCGCACATCACATCCCAGGAGAAACCACATGCGAACACGTTTCCTGACCGCTGCCCTCGCCAGCGCCATCTTCGGGCTTGGCATCGGCACGGCCGTCGCCCAGACGACGACCGCACCGGTCGACAACCAGGAATCCAGCAACCCCACCAAGGCGACGGGCAAGCGCACCGATCCGCCGTCTTCGACTGCCGATCGCACGGCCAATACAGCGATGCCCGGCAACGACGCGGCCCCCGCCGCGGGTAGTGGCAGTGACACCAGCAAGCCGATGCACAAGAAGCATCGCCATCACAAGAAATCGAAATCGAATTCGACCGTGCCGGGCGGTACCAACAGCGCGGGCGACATGTCGCACTCGGGCGTGCAGGCCGGAGGCAATGAGGCCGCAACGACCACAGGGAATTCCTACCCCGGTAGCTCGAAGCAAGGTCAGTAACGTTGAAAGGGAAGGCTCGCCATGCCGATAACACTCACCACCGCCGTCCGCACGGGCCCGCGCGCCCGCGCGGAGACCGAACCCACTCCGCGCCGGCCGACGCCGGAACCGCAGGAGCGCCGTCGCCACGAGCATCCAGGCGAACGCGCGCACGCGCATCCGCGCTAGAACGTCAGCGCGGATGCGGCGGGTGCGTCAGAGCGGGGGCGTTTGAGCTTGAAAGCGCGCGGTCAAGCCGCCATGGCGGCGGCCGCGGTGCTTTGGTAGAGGTCGAGGCGGTTGTACAGCGTCTTCAGGCTGACACCGAGCGTCTTGGCGGCTTGGCGCTTGTCGCCATGAAAATGCTCCAGCGTGGCCAGGATCATTGCGCGCTGCGCATCGGCCAGCGTCACGCCTACGGACAGGCTGAGCACACCTTCCTTGACGGTCGGACGCGCGGGGCCGCGTGCGGGCGCCAGTGGCGCAGCCAGTTCGACGGTTTTCTCGCCGAGGATGTAGCCGCGTTGCACAGCGTTGCGCAACTCACGCACATTGCCAGGCCAAGGCTGGCCACGCAGCGACGCCAGAGCTTGGCGGGAAAACACCTTGTCGGTCTGGTGCGCAGCGTTGAACTGGGCAAGGAAGTGCAAGGCCAGCTCTTCGATATCGTCTTCGCGATCGCGCAGCGGCGGTACCTGCAGCGGCACCACGGCCAAGCGATACATCAGATCTTCGCGAAAGGCACCTTCACTCACCGCTTCCAGCAGGTTGCGGTTGGTGGCCGCGATGATGCGCGCACGCGTCTGGATCGGCTCGGTGCCGCCCACCCGCATGAACACGCCGGTCTCCAGCACGCGCAGCAGCTTGACCTGCATCTCGACCGGCATCTCGGTAATTTCATCGAGGAAGATCGTGCCGCCGCAGGCATGTTCGAAATAGCCGATATGACGTTGGGCCGCGCCAGTAAAGCTGCCCTTCTCGTGGCCGAACAATTCCGACTCGATCAGGTTGGGCGAGATGGCGCCGCAGTTCACCGCAATAAAGGCCTGGTCTGCGCGCGGGCTCATGTCGTGCACCGTGCGCGCGATCAATTCCTTGCCCGTACCCGATTCGCCCATGATGAGCACCGTGGCCAGCGTACCTGACACCTTCCCAATCTGGTCGTACAGCGCGCGCATCACCGACGAGCGGCCGTACAGGTGGCCGAAATCCGGCTCGGCAATCGGTTGGGCGGGGGATGCTTCGGCGTCCGACGGCACGCGCTCGGTGTCGTCAAAGTCGGCCAGGGCAGGGGGATAGCTCAGGCGCCCAACGGTCACTGCACGTTCGTCGGCGAAGGCTTCGCTCAAGGACATGGCTCCCTCGTGGTTGGTTGCGACGGGGACGTCCTGGCGAGCGGCTGCATCGTCAGCGATGCAGTCTTCGGAAGGCAGGGTACGTCGTCATCCCGTCACATTGTGTTGAAAAGTTGAGCCATTATCAGGTCCGCCCAAGCGCGTTGTATGTCGGGCATGCGCTGACGTTTCTTCCATCCTGTCGGCCAAACGCTGACAAGAAACGGGCCTGAGACGCAGATGCCGCGCGGGTTTCACATTTCAAAGCGGCGTAAGGTATCCATTTCAGCCCGCAGGTGGCGAAGCGCCGACCATCTCAACTATGCTGACTCGTGCGTGATACCAACGGCTCGCCGTGGTGTGATGCATTCGTTCCATTTCTTGCATGCGTGCGTGTAAAAATTACCGACGCCAACATTGCCAACGCGGGTTTTCGCACGCCATCGCCGAGGTTGTATTGGATGGAATACTTTTTGCACATGCCGCCGGTTCTGCCGCCCAGCGCACCGTTGCGCCATGCATGATTGCCGGCACATACCGGTTCATCCAACCAAATCGAGATGCCACATATCCTGATTGTCGAAGACGATGCCAACGCACGTGCCGCTCTAGGTGAGCTGGTGGGCGCCGAAGGCTTCACCACCGCGCTGGCCGGGTCGCTGCGCGATGCGCGCATTCAGATGTCGCGTCACAGCCCCGATGCCGTGCTGATCGATCTTGTCCTGCCCGACGGCAATGGCATGGACCTGATGGAAGACATCGCGCCGCACTCCGGCACCGAGATCATCGTCATGACGGGCCACGCCAGTGTGGAAACCGCCGTCGAGGCGCTGCGCATGGGCGCGGCCGACTACCTGGTCAAGCCCGTCAATTTCCAGCGCTTGAAATCCGTACTGGCGCGCATCCCGCGCCCCGGCGATCTGAAAGCCGAAATCGGCAACCTGCGCGGCGAGCTGCGCCGCCTGGGCCTCTTCGGCCAGATGCTCGGCAATTCCACGGTGATGCAGACGCTGTATGACCAGGTCAGCCGCGTGGCGCCCACCGAGGCGACCGTGCTGTTGATTGGCGAGTCGGGCACCGGCAAGGAACTGGCCGCGCAGACCATCCACGACCTCAGCCTGCGTCGCAAGCAGCCGTTCCTGCCGGTCAACTGCGGCGCCATTTCGCCCAACCTGATCGAGTCGGAAATGTTCGGCCACGAGCGCGGCAGCTTTACCGGCGCAGACCGTCAGCACAAAGGCTATTTCGAGCGCGCGAACGGCGGCACGCTGTTCCTCGATGAAATTACCGAGATGCCGATCGAGCTGCAGGTGAAACTGCTGCGTGTGCTGGAAACCGGCGTGTTCATGCGCGTGGGCACCAATCGCGAAATCGACTCCGACGTGCGCGTGATTGCCGCCACCAACCGCGACCCCGAAGAGGCCGTGGCCGATGGCAAGCTGCGCGCCGACTTGTATCACCGCCTGAACGTGTTTCCGTTGCAATTGCCGCCGCTGCGCGAGCGCGGCAAGGATGTCGAGCTGCTGGCCCAGCATTTCCTGGATCAGCTCAACGCGCAGAGCAATACCAAGAAGGCATTCCTGCCGCCGGCCATGGACACGCTGCGCGGTTATCACTGGCCGGGCAACGTGCGCGAACTGCGCAATTACGTGCAACGCGCGTACATCCTGTCGGACGACGCCGGCATCGATACGGCCAACGTGCCGCTGCAGGTGTCGAGCACGCAGGTTTCGTCCGGTTCCACGCTGACGATTTCGGTCGGCACCTCACTGGCGAGCGCCGACAAGAAGATCATCCTCGCCACGCTGGAACAGTGCGGCGGCGTGAAAAAGCGCGCGGCTGAACTGCTCGGTATCAGCCTCAAGACGCTCTACAACCGGCTGGAGGAATACGGCAACAGCAACGCCGACGACGGCGGCGACGGCAACAGCGCGGGCTCCGGCCGCGCGCATGCCACCGAGGCATAACCCGACATCCTGGCGCGGTACGCGGCTTGCTGAACCAGTGGGGTATCCGCCCCATGGCGGCAAGCTCACTCAACTGCACAGGAGGTCACCATGCTGCGTTATGCAGTCGTCTTTTTCATCATCGCCCTGATTGCGGCCGTGCTCGGGTTTGGCGGCATCGCTGCCGGCGCAGCGAGCATTGCCAAGATTCTCTTCATGATTTTCGTGGTGCTGTTTGTGGTCAGCCTCATCTGGGGTCTGGTCGCGGGCAGAGGATGACGCCGGGATGAAGCGTACAGCTTTCAACCCGGCTCTCACGATGCCATGCAACTCCAGGAGCACCGACTGATGGAACCGTCTCAAACCAATCCTTTTCCCAAATCCGATGCCAATGGCAACCTCATCCGCGGCGACGTGGCGCAAGCCGCCGAGCGTGTGAAGGCGACCACCGCACAGGCCATCGACCGCACTGCCGACGCTGCGGCCACCGCACTTGACGAGGCCGCGGCCAAGCGCGATCAGTGGCGCGCCTCGCAGCAGCGCTTGATGAGCGACGCGGCGGACTGCATGCGTTCGCATCCGCTTGCGACGATCGGCCTGGCGTTCGGCGCAGGCTTTCTGATCAGCCGGTTGCTGGGCAGCGGTAACGACTGAGGGCGTCAGCCCTCAAGACTCCTCGCAGCCACGGTCGCGCTTGCGCGCGTGCCGTGCGCTGACTAGGCTCAAGGTCGAGGCCGGCACAGCGCTGGCCGCGTCGCTTTGCAAGGATCCCCCATGCGCCTGGCTGCCTTCTTCGACCGCGACCTGCTCAAGCGCTCTGCCCAAGTGCTGATGGGGGCGCTGCGGCAGTGGTCTGCGCACCGCGCTGCGAGCAAGGGCGCGGCGTTGTCGTTCTACACGTTGTTCTCGATGGCACCGGTGCTGGTGCTGGTCATTTCCATTGCCGGCTTGTTTTTTGGCGAACAGGCGGCGCGTGGCGAAATCTTCGGGCAGATCCAGGGGCTGGTGGGCGCGCAGGGTGCCTCTGCGGTGGAGGCCGTGCTCGCAGCCACGCGGCGCTCGGGCAGTGGCCTCTTCGCGGCGGTCACGGCCGTCGCGCTATTGCTGGTGGGCGCCACGACGGCCTTCTCCGAACTCAAGGACAGCCTGGATGAACTCTGGGAGGTGCCGCCGCGCCAACAGGCAGGGCTCTGGGGCTTGTTGCGTTCGCGCCTGCTGTCGTTCAGCCTGATCCTCGTGCTGGCGTTTCTGCTGCTGGTGTCGCTCACCATCAATGCGGCCCTGGCCGTGGTGGAGCGCTTTTGGGGCGCGTTGTGGGCGGGTTCCACTTCGGGCATTGCGTTGCTGGTGGCGCAGGTGCTGTCGTCGGCGTTCTCGTTTGCCGTCGTTGCGCTGCTGTTCGGCACCATTTTCAAAATGCTGCCCGAAACGCGCGTGGCTTGGCGCGACGTAGCCCTGGGCGCCGTCGTCACGGCGCTGCTCTTCACCCTGGGCAAACACCTCATCGGCCTGTATCTCGGCAACAGCGCTGTGGCGTGGTCTTACGGGGCAGCGGGTTCGGTGGTGGCGCTGATGCTGTGGATCTATTACTCCGCCCAGATCTTCTTCTTTGGGGCGCTGGTCACGCGGCAATACGCGCTGCGATTCGGCAGCCGCCAGTACGAAGCGTCAGGCCAGACCGGCGCGGCCGCGCAGGCGGCCTTGCTCAACCCAACGCTGGCGGCAAATCTGTCCAGTGGCGGGACGGGGGCAACCCGAACCCCCGCGCGCAACAGCGGCTAAGCCCTGAGACGCCAACTCAATCCCGCGTCAACTGCTCCAGCAGCATTCCGGCCACGAACGCCAAGCCGATCGTAATGACCGGATGCTGGCGCACGGAGCCGCTCGCCTGTTCCGAGACATTCGCGTGCAGGTTCTTCAACTGTTCGGTGCGTTTGTCGAATTGCGTGAGCGCCGTGGAAAGAACGCTCGCCAGCCGGTCGATGCCTTCTGCCGTGGCATCTTTGACGCGCTGCGCGGTGTGATCGATCTGCGGATGCAGCGTGGTGATGGTCGCACCGTTGGCGCCATGTGTGCCGTTGGTGCCATTGCTGCTGGTGGGCGGCTTGGGGGTCAGTTCGGTCATGTCGGCCTCCTGAGCTGAGTCATGTCAGCCAATCACAAGCAACCGCCATGCCCCCTCTCATGCGACCCCGCGGCCGTATGACGCCCAAAAGAAAAGGGCCACGACTGTGGCCCTCGACACGGTGAGGAACTGCGCGGCTAGCCGACCGTCACCACGGTCTTGCGCACGGCCCAGATTTCAGCTTGCAGGGCCAGTGCGGCGAGTGCCTGCAGGCTGTCCTGCGGCAGGGCTTTGATCCGTTTGCGGCGATTGGCGGCACGCTGCTGACGCGCCGCGCGCACGCTTTGTTCGTCGAGTTGCCACGCCTTGCGGGTGGTCTCGATGATGCGTTGCACTGCCGGATCGACAGGGGTTCGACTACGCACGATGTTGGACTCCTTGCTTCTTTGCTTCTTTCGACGTCGCGGCGTACCCAAAGGCGGGTTTCGCGACGGCCTCCACAATACGGGAGCTTCATGACAACTTCGATAACATCGACTCCGAAAGGGTTGTCAGCGCATTCCCACAACGGGTTGGTCTCCTCCGTCCGGGGGACGGTTCCTAGGGGGTTTCCCCTGTTTGCCGCTCGGATCAGTCGATCTTAAGCAAGGGCGCCGATCGCGTACAATCTCGGCTGCCCCGGATTGACAACTCCGTTCGGGCAGTCCATCGGCCGCCGGGATGACCCCGCCAGCCAGCGCCCACGCCATGGGCGCATTCATCACTTCTCCCTTTCGGTTTTTGCCCGTGAGTACGCTGCAGCAGGAGATCCGGCGCCGCCGGACGTTCGCCATCATTGCCCACCCGGATGCGGGTAAAACCACGCTGACCGAGAAACTGCTGTGGTTCGGCGGCGCCATCCAGATGGCCGGCGCCGTGCGCGCGCGCAAGGCCAACCGCCACGCCACCTCCGACTGGATGGAGATGGAAAAGCAGCGCGGTATCTCGGTGACGTCGTCGGTGATGCAGTTCCCGTACCGGAACGAGGGCGGCGACTACATCGTCAACCTGCTCGACACCCCGGGCCACGAAGACTTCTCGGAAGACACGTACCGCACGCTCACGGCCGTCGACTCCGCCGTGATGGTGATCGACTCCGTCAACGGTGTGGAAGCGCAGACCATCAAGCTGCTCAACGTCTGCCGCCTGCGCAGCACGCCCATCCTCACGTTCATCAACAAGCTCGACCGCGAAGGCCGCGCGCCCATCGAATTGCTCGATGAAATCGAAAGCGTGCTGCAGATCCAGTGCGCGCCGATGACGTGGCCGATCGGCATGGGCAAGTCGTTCAAGGGCGTGTATCACCTCGTGAACGATACGGTCCAGCTGTTCGATCCGAATGCCGACAGCGAGAAGGGCGCCACCGCCGGCCTGATTCAAGGCCTGGACAACCCGGAGCTGGATCGCGTGCTGGGCTCGCAGGCCGAAGAACTGCGCATCGATATCGAACTCGTGCGCGGCGCATCGCATACGTTCGACAAAGAGGCGTTCCTGGCCGGCAAGCAGTGCCCGGTGTACTTCGGCTCGGCGGTGAACAACTTCGGTGTGCAGTCGTTGCTGGATGCGCTGGTCGACCAGTCGCCCGAGCCACTGGCGCGCCCCACCGAGACGCGCGAAGTCAAGCCGATGGAAGAGAAGTTCACCGGCTTCGTCTTCAAGATCCAGGCCAACATGGACCCGAAGCACCGTGACCGCATCGCCTTTGTGCGTGTGTGCTCGGGCCGCTTCGAGCGCGGCATGAAGCTGCTGCAGGTGTCGACGGGCAAGACGGTCGCCATCAACAACGCCATCACGTTCATGGCGCAGGACCGCAACACCACGGAAGAGGCGTTCGCCGGCGACATCATCGGCGTGCCCAACCACGGCACGATCCGGCTGGGCGATGCATTCACGGAAGGCGAGGCGCTCAAGTTCACGGGCATCCCGTCGTTTGCGCCGGAGTTCTTCCGTCGCGCGCGTCTGAACAACCCGCTGCGCCTCAAACAGTTGCAGAAGGGTTTGCAGCAACTGGCCGAAGAAGGCGCCACGCAGATGTTCCGCCCGCTGGCCTCGAACGACCTCGTGTTGGGCGCCGTCGGTATCCTGCAGTTCGATGTGGTTGCGCACCGCCTGGAGCACGAGTACGGCGTCGATGCCATCTTCGAACCGCATGAGTGTTCCACGGCCCGCTGGCTGCGCGGCAAGCAGGAAGATATCGACAAGCTGATCGACAAGGCCGGCCACAACGTGGCGCTGGACGGTGCGGGCGACTACGTGTACCTGGCGCCGAGCCAAGTGAACCTGCGGCTGACGCAGGAGCGGTTTCCGGACATCCAGTTCATGGAAACGCGGGAAATCGTTTAAGCGGCGAGGGGCAAAAGGAAACGGGGCGCGAAGCTCCGTTTCTTTTATCCGCTATCGGCTGTCCAAACGCCGCTGGCGTTGTATCCGCACCCGCACCGCATCGAGCCCATTGCTCGCATCCAGCACCGCGTCACCCGCAAAGACGGGCTGCGCGAGGCGCATCAGCGCACCGTTGCCCGCAATCTCCACGGCCATCCGTGCGCCACGCTCAAGCGCATGCCGCAGCGTGTCATGCCACAGCACTGGCCGGGCCATGTTCCAAGCCAGGTCTTCAACGATGAGGTTTGCGCGGAATAGCGCTCGCGCGCGGCTGCTGCTGACGTAGGTGAGTTGCGGCGTGTGGGCCGTGACCTTTGCGGCGGCGGTAGCCAGCTCGGCAGCCTGTGCGTCAAGTAGAGGACAGTGCGACGGCACTGCCATGCACAGCCGCGTTGCCGTCGATGCGCCCGCCGCATGCGCGCGCGTCATGACTTGCGTGAGCGCCGCATCGCTGCCCGCCACGACAATCTGCCGTTCCGCATTCAGGTTGGCGACATAGGCTGGCGTTGCGGCCGAGTTGACCTGCGCCACGATGGCGGCGACCTCGGGTTCAGTCAGTCCGGCCGTGACGGCCATGCCGTAGCCGCTGGGGTACGCGTCTTCCATGAGTTGCCCGCGCAGGCGTACAAGACACAGCGCATCGCTGAATTCCAGCACGCCTGCAATGACGGCTGCAGGCCACGCGCCAATCGATAGGCCCGCCACCATGTCCGGCCCCGCATCCTGCCGAGCCAACGTGCGTGCCACAGCCACACCGGCAATCAACAGGCAGAGCTGCACGGCCACCGTCGACCGCAATGCCTCTGCGGTGTCGAGCGTGAGCGGATCGACGCTCAGCACGTCGCCCGCCTCGCTCAATGTTTGTGCCACGGCCGGGTCGTCAGGTAGCGTATGCAGCATGCCCACGCGTTGGCTCCCCTGGCCAGGAAACATGAAGAGCACGCTCATACGAGATCGCTCCACGGGTCCGCAACCAAGTGTGGGCCGTGATCGGTCTTGAGCAAGGCCTGGCGGGGCGAGTTCAACCAGTCGCGCCACGCGAATCCACCGCGCCCGGTGTCGATCTGCAGGTCGACGCGGCATTCGGTTTCGGTCAGCACGTGCACGAGCTGATCGCGCTGCGCGGCCGACGGTGCATGCGGCATGCGCAGCACGAGATCGAGATCGCTATCCGCATGCAGCACCGGCAAGCCACTGGCGAGCGCGAAGCCCGCACCGCCGGTCGGGCCCCACGCCCAGCCCAGCGCGTCGAATTTTGTTGCAAGCGCACGCAAGGTGCGCAGCGCCGCAAACGGCGCGTCGGGTGCGATGGAGGCCGTTGTGGCGGCCAGCGCCTCGGGCGAGACCACACGCGTGATGCTGCTGGCAAACACCGTCGCTGCGCAGCGTTCATGCCGCGCACCGCCGCGCAGGCCGACGGGCACTGCACCATCGCTGCCGCGCGGGGCCCGGCGCACAACGACTGGCGCGCCTTGCCGGCATGCCGTGATGGCCCAGTCCGGCAGGGGAGTGCCATCCGTCGCTGTTGGCATCTCCGACACCCACAGCAGATCGTGCGCGCGCAGCGGCGTGGGTGTCATCGCAGCAATGCCTGCGTAGCCAGGAACAGGATCGACGGCCCGAGCAGGCAGCCGATACCCGTATGGAACGTCGCCACCAGCGAGCCGTAAGGCACCAGGCGCCGATCCGTGGCCGCCAGACCCGCCGACACCCCGCTGACCGTACCCGCCAATCCGCCGAACACCATGGCCGCGCGCGGGTTGTTCAAGCCCAGCGCCTTGGCAGCGAATGGCGTGCCGACCATCACCAGGATCGCCTTGACGAGCCCCGTGGCAATCGACAGCGCCATCACATCGGAGGTGGCACCCAGCGCTGCACCGGTCACCGGCCCGACGATGTACGTGACGGCACCTGCGCCGATGGTGGTGACGCTCACCGGATCGGTGTAACCGAAGGCGTAGGCAACACACGCGCCGACGATGAACGGCAGCACCGTGCCCAGCAGCAGCGAGATAGCGCCGATCATGCCCGCCTTGCGTGCCTCAGTCACCTGCACTTCAAAGGCCGTGGCCACGATGGCGAAGTCGCGCAGCATGGCCCCGCCCATCAGGCCGATCCCGCCGAACAGCTTCAGGTCAGCCAGGCCGCGTTCGCCACCGGTCTGCATGCCGCCCCAGTAGGCGAGCACGAGCCCGATCATGATGGCGATGGCTGAGCCGTGCACGCGCCCAAACGTCAGCTTCTTGGACACCCACATCGACAGGCCCATGACGATGCCGACCAGCGCGAACGCCGCGACCAGCCCGTTGTGCTGCAGAACTTTCTCTAGCATTGACAGCATGGTGCGGCTCCTTAAGCGCGGGCTTGTTCGGTTTCAGGCAGCGGAGGCAGGGGGCGCCGGTCTTCCGCGTTGCCTGTGCGGTTGATGACCGCGATGCACACACCGCACACGATCACCGCGCCGATGGCACCGAGCAACGCAACGGGGCCGCCGCGCAGTGCCGTCACCACGTTCTGCGTGGCCGCCATGGCCACTACCACCGGGATGTACATGGCGCCCCAGAACGAGACGCCCGCTTCGGTGGCGGCGGGCATGAGCCCGTGCCTGTGCAGGTAGAGCCGCGCGAAGATGAGCAGCAGCATGGCAATGCCCACGCCGCCGACATTGGCCTTCACGCCGATGGCCTGGCCGAGCAGATCGCCCAGGAAGAGGCCGGCGAGATGACATAGCGCCAGCAGGGTTGTACCGTAAATGATCACGTCTTTGTCTCCTGAAGGAACGGCGATGGGTCGCCTGTTGTGTGGTGTTTTGGTGATCGAGGGGTGAGGACTGGTTTTTTGCGTTGCCTGCGTTGATTGCGTTGGTGGTGCATCCCTTGTTTCATCCCCTGCCGGGGCTGACTCACTTTCTTTGTCTTGCCAAAGAAAGTAAGCAAAGAAAGGCGCGCCCGATGCGGCGAACCCCTCCTTGAATTTCCATAACCGGGCGGAGAAGGGGAAAACTCGCTTCGCTCAAACAGTTCCCCTTCTTTTTTCCGCCCGCTTACAGAAATTCAAGGCGCCGCGTAGGGCAGGGCACGGCCACACCATCTGGTGCTTTAGGTTCGCGCCGTGATGTGCTTCCTATTCGTTATGCGCTTTCCGGCTGCGCGTTCCATTGCTCGCGCAGGCGTTTGCGGACTTCTGACGATGCGCTGCGCAGCGGTGCGCCCAGGCGGCTTTCCAGGCCGCGCGATGGATCAGCCGCGATGTTGGCCAGTGCTGCGGCGAGTGCGGTCTGCACGGTGTCGACGTCTCCGGCGTCGGGTGCGTCGGCGGATTTGACCTTCAGCAGTTTCCACAGCAAGCCGAGCGACGCGAAGCTGGCGATGTCGTATGCCATGGGCGGAATCTCTTGCGCGAGGCGTTCCAGGTCGGCGACCGAGCGCAGCGTCACGCGCGCCGCTGCGGCCTTGCCCATCGCGTGCACCATCACGTCGGCATCGTCCAGGGCGAGCAGGCGATTGGCTTGGTAGCCGTGCGCCAGCAAGGCGCCCGACATGGCGCGACCGACGATGAGGCCGATGACGGGGTGACCGGCCAGGCGGGCGGCAGCGTAGGCATCCGCCGCTGCAGCCAGGGCGAGGTGGATGCCGTAGGCCTCCTCGCGGCGCCCGTAGGCTTGGCTTGCCACATCAATGACGGCGACGATGGCGCGCTTCTTTTCCTGCGCGGCATCTGCTGTCATCACATCGCGCACGGCACGCGCAAGCTGCCAGCCTTCGATGAGGCCCACTTCACCGTTGCGTGCGCGAGGAAAGCGGTTTTCGGCATCGGGCACGACAGCGATGTAGCGCGCCGGCTGACCCGCGAGTGCGGCATCGACGACTTGCAGCGTGCTGCCGTAACCCGGCACCGGCGTACCGTTGGCGAGCGCGCGCATCCAGGTCGCGCCGCGCGTGGAAAGATCGTTCTGGCTCATGCGACGTCCTTTGCATAGTGCGCGCGCACATCTTCTGCCGTGGCTTGGCGCGATGTGTCGACGGCGTTGAGGCGTTCGAGGTAGTGATCGATCTGCTCGCTGCGCTGGTGCTTTGGCGCGCCGGCGCGCAGCCACTCGATCACCTGCGCGCGGATCGTGACGGAATCGTCTTCGATGCAGACATCGGCCAGCCCGGTGGCGGCGCGTTGCTCGCCGCCGGTCAGGCTCCAGATGAAGGGGCGATCGCGCGAGTCGTATTCTTCAATGCCGGCTTCCTGCTCGATGACCTGCGGGCCGTTGAGACCGAGGCGTGCCTCACGCGTCATCAGCAGGTAGCTGCACAGGCCCGCGGCGATGCTCATGCCGCCAAAGCAGCCGACCACGCCTGCGGTGATGCCGATCACCGGTCCGTACTCGCGCAGCGCACGGATGCCTGAGTGGATCTCGGCAATGGCGGCAAGGCCCAGGTTGGCTTCCTGCAGTCGCACGCCGCCGGTTTCGAAGACGATGACGGCGCGTGTGGGAATGCCATTGCGGTTGTCTTCTGCCGCCAGCTCCAGCGCGCCGGCAATCTTGGCGCCGGACACCTCGCCCATGCTGCCGCCCTGGAAGGCGCCTTCAATGGCGAGCACCACCGCAGGTTGCCCGCCCAGCGTCCCGCGGGCCACCACCACGCCATCGTCGGCCTGCGTGACGATGCCCTGCCGCGGCAGCCACGGCGAGGTCAATTGCTCGAACGGGTCCAGCAGCTCACGGAAGGTGTCGGGGTCGAGCAGGGCAATGGCGCGTCGGCGCGCGTCGCGTTCGATAAAGCTGTCGCGTTCAATCGGGTTGCGTGACATGGCTTCTCCTTATGACCCGAGCGTGTTAAGCGATTCAAGCGCCTGCTCAAGCCGCAACCGCACCACGGCCGGTGTCGCGCCGAAGTCGTTGATGATGATCTTGGCCGCCGGCCACGCGTGCGAGCCGAACACACGCGCAAGTTGCGCCTGCCACGTCGCGCTCATGCCATTGACGGACGTGGTGATGGCCACGTCGATCTGGCCGGCGTTGCCCGGCGTCAGCAACACTTCAAGGTCGCCCGAGCCGACCACGCCGGCATATGCACGGCGCGCGGCGGGTGCGCCGCCGGTGAACTGAAAATCAAGCTGCTCCATGTTCGTTTTCCTGATGAGCGGATTCGATGTCGGACGCTACGCGCGCGTCTGTCGGCAGGCGGTCGAGGAAGAGGGCTGCAGCCAGCAGGTCGGCCGCGCCGCCGGGCGACACGTGCAGCGCCAGCATGTCTTGTTCAAGCGTACGGAAAGCGAGGCGGCCTTGCGCTGTGGCCAAGCCGCCTTCTGCGCGTACGGTGGTTGCGCCGGTCTGCACGATGTGCAGTGCCTTGGCGCCGCCGCGTGCGAGCACGCAGGTGTCGTCCAGCGCAGCCATGACGGCAAGCAATGCATCCACGCGCGCATGGTCTTCGCGAATGCCTGCAGCGCGCGCATGGTGCAACGCCGGCAGGGCGACCTTGATCACGTGCGGAAAGCCGGCACAGGCCTGGCCCTTCGCACCGCCCACGCCGTAGTCATTGCAGGCGCGCTCGCCCTTGTGGCCAGTGGAGACAGGCGCAAAGCGATCCGGGATGTTGGCCAGGCGTGCCGCGCGGCTTGCAACAGCGGCCGCGCCCAATGCATGCGGCGCTTGGCTTGCAGCCGTGACCAGCAGGCCGAGCGCCCAGATGGCACCACGGTGTGTGTTGATGCCGCCGGTGGCATCAAGCATGGCCGCTTCGCCTTCGCGGCCGAGGCGGCCGATGCGCTCGCGTAGCGCGAGTTGTGTACCGGCCTGCATTTCGATCTGCGCGCCAGCCAATGCCATGGCTTCAAACGCGGGGCGCAGGGTCTGGGCGGAATGCACCATCAGCGTCCAGTCCAGATCGTGATGTGCGCCGTTGCCACGCACATCCACCAGACCGGGTTTGGGCGACAGCGTTACCTCGTCGATGAGGGCAGACTCGACCAGCGCGGCCAATCGCTTCGCGCGTGCTCTCGGGCTGGCCGGCAGGGGCCGTTGCAATGTCTTCTCCATTACCAGCTCCGGAAGCGTGCAGGCGGGTCGTACAGGCCGCCGGACCATTCGACCAAGTCGGCGATGCTCTTGGCGGCGAGCAGCTCGCGGCTGGCATCGCTGCGGCGCACGTCAAGGTCTTCCGGCAGGGCGATCAGGCCGTCACGGCGCATCTGTTCGGTCTTGGATGGGTCATGCCGCAGGCCGATGGATGTGACGCCCGCCACCGCTGCAATCATCGCGCGCCGCTCTTCCAGCGAACGTGCCTTGTAGAGATAGGCGATACCGTCTTCGGTCAGCAGGTGGGTGACGTCGTCGCCGTAGATCATGATGGGCGCCAGCGGCATGCCGCTTTGCTTGGCGACGGCCACTGCATCCAGCGTGTCGACGAAGGTCGGCTTGCCGCCTTCCTGGAACGTCTCGACCATCTGCACGACGAGCTTCCTGCCGCGCTCGAGCATCGTCACGGGTTCGGTCATGTCGAGCCACGCAGGCGTCGCGTGGCGGCGGCCGCGCGGGTCGTGGCCCATGTTGGGCGCGCCGCCAAAACCGGCCAGCCGACCGCGCGTGACGGTGGACGAATGCCCGTCGCCATCCACCTGCAGCGTCGCGCCAATGAAGAGGTCCACCGCATATTGGCCGGCGAGCTGGCACAGCATGCGGTTCGAGCGCAGCGAGCCGTCGCGGCCGGTGAAGAACACATCGGGGCGCGCGGCCACGTAGCGCTCCATGCCCAGCTCGGTGCCGAAGCAGTGCACGCTTTCCACCCAGCCGGATTCAATGGCGGGAATCAACGTCGGATGCGGGTTCAGCGTCCAGTTGCGGCAGATCTTGCCCTTGAGGCCCAGGCGTTCGCCGTACGTTGGCAGGATCAGCTCGATGGCAGCGGTGTTGAAGCCGATGCCGTGGTTGAGCGACTGCACGTTGTGCCGCTGGTAGATGCCGCGAATGGCCATCATCGCCATCAGCACGTGCACGGGTTTGATGAGGCGCGGGTCGCGCGTGAACAGCGGCTCGATGTAGAACGGCTTGTCGGCCTGCACGATGAAGTCGACCCACGAGCCGGGAATGTCGACGCGCGGCAGGTCGGCCGGGTCATCGACGATCTCGTTGACCTGCACGATGACGATGCCGTCGGAAAACGCAGTGGGCTCGACCAGCGCGGGCGTGTCTTCGGTGCTCGGGCCGGTGTAGATGTTGCCGTCGCGGTCGGCCTTGAAACCGGCCACCAGCGACACGTTGGGGATCAGGTCCACCACCAGCCGTGCATACAGCTCGATGTAGGTGTGGATGGCGCCGACTTCCAGCAGCCCGTCGGCCAGCAACTGGCTGATGCGCAGGCTTTGCGGCCCGGCAAACGAGAAGTCGAGCTTGTGCGCGATGCCGGCTTCAAAAATGTCGAGATGCTCTGCGCGGCTCACGCTGGGCATGATCATGTGCAGATCGTGCAGGCGCTCGGGGTTCACCTTGGCCAGCGAGCGAGAGAGGAAATCCGCCTGCTTCTGGTTGTTGCCTTCCAGCACGACGCGGTCGCGCGGGGCGAGCAGCGCTTCGAGCGCGGCGACGATGTCGCCAGTGGGAATGACCTTGCCGTTGGCAATGCGGCGCGCTGCAGTCAGGCGGCGTTCCTTCTCGTCGCGCCGCCGGCGCCATTGCGGCGGGATGGGTGCGTTGATCCCGTTTGCCGATTGGTTGGGCATCGGTTGCATTGGGTGGCGTCTCCAGCCTTGATGGATTTGATGCCCTATACCGTAGGCTGTAAAAAGGTGCACTTCAATCAACCTAGGCGCGGTTTCATTAACTTGAAGTTAATGAAACAATGGCCGATTCTGATAGCAGCGCGCAGACAGAACGCGCCCGGAGGAGACCCTGCCATGGCAATCGATGAAGACATCACCCTGAAGAAGCTCGAGGTGTTCCAGTCGTTCATGACGCTGGGCAACATGGCACGCGTGTCGGAAGCGCTCGGGCAGAGCACGGTGAGCGTGCATCGCGCGCTGCATTCGCTGGAGGAAGGTTTGCGCTGCCCGCTGTTCAAGCGCGATGGCCGCAAGCTGATTCCGCTGTCGACCGCCTATGTGTTCGCAGAACACGTGGAGCGCATCCTTGCCGAGTGCGAAGCCGGTGTGCGCCGCACGCGCGAAGCGGCGGGGTTCTCGTCAACGACGCTGAAGATCGGCGGGCTCTATTCGATGACGGTCGGCACGTTGCCGCGCATCTTTGCGGGCCTGAAGACGCGCCGCTCCGCACTCGACATCGAACTCACGCTGGGCTCGAACCGCAGCCTGCTCGCCAAGCTGGAAGACGGCCAGCTCGACGCCATCGTCATCGCACTGGGAGAGCCGCTGCGCAATCCAGACCTGCTGACCGTGCCGATGTTCGACGACGAGATCCTGTTTGCCGCGCCGCTCGGCTCGCCGTATGCGTCGTCAGCGGAGATCGACCTGCAATCCGTGCGCAGCGAAAAGTTCGTCGCGCTCGGCGACGACTTTGCGACGTATCACGATTTCATGGCAGCCTTCGACAAGGCTGGCTTTGCGCCGCAGATTGCCCTGCGCGTGGGCGACATCTTCTCGCTCATGAACCTCGTGAGCGGCGGCATCGGCTACGCGTTGCTGCCGCGCCGCGTGGCTGATTTCAGCCCCAAGGTGCAACTGATTCCGCTGGCCGCGCGTTATGCGATCAGCCAGCACATCGTGCTGGTGATGCAGCGCAATCGCGAGCGCGATCCGAACCTGCTGGCATTGTCGGCAGAGTGTCGGTTGTTGGGGGCACGGTGATCATGTGTGGTGTATCCCATGAAAGCGTCCCTCGGCGGATGGCGCGACGAAGTGGCGCGAAATCTCACCAGACTCCGCATTCCTTGGTGTGAACGGTTGCGTGCCGACGGCATTGCAATCATGCGGGCGCTGGCGCGTCTGCTAGTGCATTGCGGCTTGGAATCACGACCTCCCAGGTAAGCGTCTCGCCGTTCCAGGTGTAGAGCGTGAAGGCGGCCGAGCTCCTTGTTGGCCCGTGGCGCGCTCGTTGTGATGTAGATGCTGGCAGCGAGAGGCGCTCGTGGTAGACCGCCTCTGCGTCTCGGGATTGGACGCTGGCTGTTTCGTCTGTGGGCCAGCCGCCTTCGATGTGAATGGCATCTGCTGATAATCAGAGAACGAGTTGGGGCGTTGCGGTCATGGGTTAGCCATTAACCTGTGCACGATGGTTACCGGCGAGCAGTACCGCACCACAGGCGGTTTTCATGCCGCTCAAGGCGATCTGCACGCCGTTGACGGTATAGTGCGCGGCCCCCTCCACGATCGCGAACGAACCACTGCACTTTGGGCACGAGACCATGTTGCCAACCCCGGCCATCGGGCGGCCATCCAAGTCAGTGCTAGGAATGCCATTAAGTACGATGCCGCCATGGTCCGTGGAATCGCCTACGCGGATAATTTCAGCGCTCACATCACCCCCCTTCCGAATTTCTCCGCAACAACCTTTATTATTAATGCATACACGAGATAGACAGAAATGAACGCAACCGTCCCAAGCGATTCTTTGAGAGTCCAATACGGAATCATTCCAACGAAGGTCAAAAAAATATAGATATTTGCCTTTCTGAATTTATTTTTTATTTTCAATCACTTTCTCCGCTGCACTCAAAGTTCACGCAACAGTTGGCCTCATGCTTCAT
>NZ_JBQEPR010000009.1:214474-217419 GCF_052045895.1 Ralstonia sp. 22111
TTGCTCCCTGCTGTTTTGCTTGGTCTGCTATTTCGGTTTTGTGAGCACTAATCCTGGAATTTAGTTTTGAGCCACACCCCAGTTCCTTGAGCCATAGCCGTGCTCCTTCTCCAAGGGCCCCCCTCCCGCGGCCCTTGTTGTCTAGTTGTTTGTCTTGATGCGAAACGCTTCCTTCAGCGTTACTTCATCGTCCAAATCCCCATCTTCGAAACATCCAACAACCCTGCCGCTCAACGCTCCTTGCACCAGCTTGCATAAATTCAGCGATCTAAAATTAACTTCCAGCCATAGCGACCGATCGCTCTCTTGAGTCAACCTAACATCATATTCAGCCAATGTCTGTAGCTGCCGATCCTTCAGACAAACTTCCAGTGCCTGCGCCTTGACGCATGCGTCACTCGACTTCAACGAGTCTATGACATGCTGCGCTGAAGTAGTGTCGTCAAATACCAATCTATATTCGTAGCTCATGATCCGTGTGGCCTCCCTCGAACAGCTGGTAGATCAGCAGGATTACGGATACCAATGCGTGTTTCATTCGGATCTAGCGACACAAGTCCTCGGTCATTAAGTTGATTCCCAGCAGGATCTTCTTTGTGGACATGCGCGTTATTTCCCGATCTATAAGGGCAAGGACACTTGTTTCCGTATTTGTGAACTCGGACGTGCGATCCATCCGCATGCTTCCAAGTCTCGTTTACGCCGTTGTCTTTCGTTTTGGCGAAGCCCGCATCATTCAGCACTGACCCAACGCGCGGCACGCTTCGCCCTTTCATCCGTGGCAAATCAGTTGCAGCGGACAGCCCGAACGGGTCGATCCAACTGATCGGGTTCGGCGCGTACTGGTAGACGTTTACCCCATCGAACAGTCCGATGGGATCATTCGAGATGAATCGCCCGTACCGGTGCCGGTTGTAAAGCCATTGTACTGCGCTACTTCTTGATGGCTAATCCTTCTGGCCCGACAGCATCCGTTACTTCAACGTCTCTTACGTCGAAGTCAAGGCTTGGCTCACGACCGGCCAATGAGACGAAGAGATCGTGAACATATTTCCTCTTATCATCGATGTCGTCCAGCGGGACCTCCTGAGGAATAATCTTCTTCCAGTTTTCGAGCCAGGAATCTGAAGCCAGAACGTATTCCAATACATCAATAACACGCTCCCGTGAGATCGGACCAAAGCGATTAAATTCGGCCTTCGCCTCTTCATAGATCCTATTTACCCCTTCGTCGGTATTGATGTAAAAATGGTCCAACTCATCATCCGTCATAGACAGAAGAAAATAATAAAGCGGACGAAGATAATTGAAGTTAATCAGCTTAGTCATAGCTGTGGATATGCAGTCACGATATTTCCGTTGCGCCGAACCACCGTAACCCTCTTCGTGGTCTCAGGGCAACCACCACCCGCCCTATAGCCTTCGCCGACAGTTTTGCCCATATCAAATGTCTCCGTGTTGGTCCCGTTTGCGTTCATCAACACAATACCTCGCTGAATTGCATCCAGTTGGGCGATATTGCTAAGGAATCGAGTTGAATCGACAGGCTGCGGACGTCTTGGACACGGATTGTCGGGGGGTATGCCAGTCTTTGCGCGATGCTCACTGCCATCTAAACGACGGGCTTCAACTCATCACATCAGCAACAAGGGCCGCTCACACGGCCCTTGGGTCATCAAATACGCTTAATTACTTCCAGCTCATCCCATAGCTGGGATAGCCCAATCGACTTCATATAAGTTCCATAATCAAAGAAGTTTTCGGAACTAATCTCGCCGCTTGATAACCATGTCGCGTCGCACTCGGGGCAAATATAAATTATGCGCTCATTCGCTTTGATTCGCGCCTCTACAATCGCATCTTGCTCACACCGTGGGCAAATCATTTCCACTCCTTTAATGCGCTGGATAAGCCGTAATAACCTCGTTCGTTCCAGGACGAGTGATTACCTTGATGTTTTCCTCCCCGGCACTACCTACAGCCCTACCCATGGGGATGACATAAGCCCCCGGATCGTTGGCTAACGGCTGGCCGCGTTTCGCCCAGGCCTCATCCACCAAGTCTAATGAACCGCCTTTCTTGCAGGTACAGAACACTGAGTGAGTTGGCTTGTCCGAATTAGGAGACTCGTGCTCCAAGACATGCTTAATTCGATTGCCTTGTTTGGACCCTTTGCCGTAGCTCAATCCGTTCGGTGTGCTCCAACTTCCCGTGCTCTTGTCATAGTCGAGCTTCAGCAACCCGAGCGGATCAATCCAGTTGACCGGATTGGGCGCGTATTGGTGTACGTTAATCCCACCTGCCAACCCAATCGGATCCTTCGATATGAACCGCCCACTGCTCGGGTCATAGTACCGATGCCGGTTGTAATGCAGCCCCGTCTCATGATCAAAGTACTGCCCCTGGAACCGAATCGGGTTCTGGATGCCCGCCTTCCTGGCTGCATCGCTAATGACTTCTTGCGCCGCTCCCCACGCCTTGTAATTTGCACTCCACGCAATCTCACCGGTTTGGTCAGTAAGCTCCTGCGGCGTGCCCAGGTGGTCGCACTGGTACCACGCCAAACTATCAAACGGTGTGGGCTGAATCTCGTACTGCCACAGCGGATCCTCATCGATGTCGTAGTCAGCCTCGGCATAGGCAGGCTGCTTGTGCAGGGGCAGCGTCCCGTGCGTGACGCCCTGGGCGATGGGGACGAAGCTGTTGGGTTCGTACAGATAGTGCGTGGTGCGGGTGCTGCCGGGTGACGGGTGGTAGGCGCCCTGGCGCATGATGTCGGCGTCGCGCCGGGCTTCCCAGGCGAGGGTGTCGCCGTCCCAGCCGTAGAGCGTGAGACCACACCCCAGTTCCTTGTTCACCCGTGCGCGTTCGTTGTGGATGTAGACGCTGCCAGCGCCGAGGGGCTCGAAGTAGACCGCCTGTGCGTGTTTGGTGATGCGCCGGCC
>NZ_JBQEPR010000010.1:0-189564 GCF_052045895.1 Ralstonia sp. 22111
TTCTCCACCACTCAACACCACCACCTCCACTTGCGTTTCGGCGCTGTGTTTTGCAGCGAGGGGCGAACTATAGGCGGGTTTCTCGAACAGTGCAAGCCCTTTCTTGCGACAGGGTTTTTCTGCGCTTTTTCTGGGTTTACGGCGCTTTGTTAGACCGTATCCATCGCAGCCCCTTCGCGGCCCGGTCCCGCGCAGTACAGGCGCGCTTGTGAACGGCGCTCACTATAGAAAGCGGTGGTGGCGCACCCAATAAGTCGGCAACGCAATCAAGAGCAACGCTCGCATCGTGCACTTCGCCCAAGGCGTCTTGCAATTTGCGCAAATGGTTGCGGTAGCGCTTGGCTGCGTGGGCTCCAAGCGCCGGGTAGAACGCTTCATACAGATAGCGCCACTGCTTGGCGGCGATTCGGGCGCGATGCAGCCGTGTTGCGGACGACCGCTTGGGATGGCGGCCGCGATGGATCAGCTTCCTTCTGAGCGCCCGGGCCTGGGCGCGAGCGAAACGGGGATGCTGCTCCGACTCGCCTTCTATATGAAATGCCGCGACCGCACGCTCAAGTTCGAGCAGCGTTTCCGCCACATCAGGCGACGCCAGTTCGGCTCGCAACGCCTCCCAAGCTCGATTGCGCGCCTCTTTGGACTTCGTGAGCGCCCGGTCCAACCACGCCCGGCCTACATCATCGTCATTAGATAAGAACTGCTGAGCCGCGGGCAGCCAATCGGAAAGCAGCACATCCCATTCGCGCACAGGGCCAGTGGATGCGGCAAGTGCACGCAGGCGAGGCTTCCACTCTGCGGCAAAACTGCGCGGCAAAACGGGCGCGAACGTCACCCAAGCCGAACGTAGACGGCGCAACGTGACTCGGAATTGATGGAGATCTTCATCGCTGGGGCTGGGCGCGACCAGCTTGGCAAGGGCCTCGCGCAAAGCAATGATTTGCTCGGTGACGATGCCCGCGAAGATCGAAAGGATTGCCGCATGTGAGTGCTCGCTCACGATGCTCCCCGTATGACGAGTCTGGACGACAGAGCGGCTCGCAAGGTGCGCGCCTTGTCATTTCACTGTAGTCGACGGGGCGAAGACTTCAGGAGCGCCAGATCAAACATCAGAGCGTTTCGCTGGCGACGATCACGTCGACCTCGGCAGCCCGGAAGACTTCGGCCATCGGCTCGGGCACCGGGACGTCGGTGAAGAACTTGTCGATCTGCGAGACGTGGCCCAGGCGGACGACGGCGCGGCGGCCGAATTTGGAGTGATCGGCGACGAGCCAGACCTCGCGCGACTGCTCGATGATGGCCTGGGCGACGCGTACTTCACGGTAGTCGTAGTCGAGCAGCGTGCCGTCTTCGTCGATGCTGGAGACGCCGATGATGCCGATGTCAACACGGAACTGCTTCATGAAGTCGATGGTGGCCTCGCCGACGATGCCGCGATCCCGGTTGCGCACGAGGCCGCCGGCGACGATGACTTCGGCATCCGGGCTACCGGAGAGGATCGACGCGACGTTCAGGTTGTTGGTGATGACGCGCAGGCCGCGCGGGCCGTTCTGGCCGACCAGCGCCTTGGAAACTTCTTCGGTGGTCGTTCCAATATTGATGATGAGCGAGCGGCCGGGCTCGACGTGGCGCGCAACGACTTCGGCGATGCGGCGCTTGGCGTCGATGTGCAAGACCTGGCGCTGGTCGTAGTCGATGTTCTCGACCGACGACGGCAAGCCGACGCCGCCGTGGTAGCGCGCCAGCAGGCGCTCGTCTTCAAGCTGACGGATATCGCGACGGATGGTTTGCGTCGTGACACCGAGCACGCGGGCAAGCGCGTCAACGGAGGCATCGCCGTGCTGGCGGACGTATTCGAGGATCTGGCGGTGTCGCGGAAGCATCAAGTCACGAAATGAACACAAACGAACACATATGAGCGGATTAGGCGATTCCCTATGTTGCTTTATTTTCGCCCTTCACTAAACTATCCGCCAACGCGTCACTATTCGCAAGAAAAGACGCGCAAATCAACAGATTCCAACCCATGCAACTTTCTGACGCGTCGCATCTGGACTGTGATCTGCTGGTGGTCGGAGGCGGCATCAACGGCGTGGGTATTGCGCGTGATGCTGTAGGCCGTGGCCTGTCGGTGGTCTTGTGTGAAAAGGACGACCTGGCCCAGCACACCTCTTCGGCCTCAACCAAGCTGATCCACGGCGGGCTGCGGTACCTCGAATATTACGAATTCAGCCTGGTGCGCAAGGCGCTGCAGGAGCGCGAGGTGCTGCTGCGCATGGCGCCGCACATCATGTGGCCGCTGCGTTTCGTGATGCCGCACGACGCGGCCCAACGCCCGGCGTGGATGATCCGCGCGGGCCTCTTCCTCTATGACCATCTGGCGCGCCGGCGCTTTCTGCCCGGTTCGGAATCCATCAAACTCGCCCAGCATCCGGCGGGTAAGCCGCTTAAGGCAGGCTACACGCGCGGTTTCGTCTATTCCGATGGCTGGGTGGACGACGCCCGCCTGGTGGTGCTCAACGCCCGCGATGCGGCGGACCGCGGCGCGCACATCTTCACCCGCACGCGCTGCCTGAACGCCGAGCGCCGCGCCGATGGGTGGCACGCCGCTCTGGCTGGCCCGGACGGCATCCGCTCCGTGCGCGCCAAGGCAGTCGTCAACGCCGCCGGGCCGTGGGCGGCGGAGTTCGCCCGCTCTGCGCACGCGCTGCCGAGCACGCGCGGCCTGCGCCTGATCAAGGGCAGCCACATCGTCGTGCGGCGCATGTTCGATCACCCCTTCGCCTACATCTTCCAGAACCCGGACGGGCGGATCGTCTTTGCGATCCCGTACCAGAACGAGTTCACGCTGATCGGCACGACGGATCTGGAATACAAGGGCTCGGTGGACCAAGTCGCCATCGACGCGGACGAAATCCAATATCTGTGCGAAATGGCCAGCCGCTATTTCACCCAGCAGCTGACGCCGGCCGACGTGGTGTGGAGCTACTCGGGCGTGCGGCCGCTGCTGGACGACAGCGCTGCCAACGCCTCGGCCATCACGCGCGATTACCTGGTCGAATGCGAGACCGGCGCCGACGGCACCAGCGCACCGCTCGTCAACGTGTGGGGCGGCAAGATCACGACCTACCGCAAGCTGGCTGAAGAAGCGCTGGACCAGTTGGCCCCGCATCTGCCGCTGGCCGGCAAGCCTTCGTGGACAGCCACTGCATCGCTGCCGGGCGGCGATCTGGAAGCGCCAGGGCAGTTGGTTGCCGAATACACCTTCGACGATTTTGTGACGCGCCTGCAAAAACGTTTGCCGTGGCTGCCGACCCAACTGGCGATGCGCTATGCGCACCAGTACGGCACGCGCCTGAACACGCTGCTGGCGGGCGCCACGCGGCTGGAAGAGCTGGGCGCCGAAGTGACGCCCGGCCTGTATGAAGCCGAAATCCGTTACCTGATCGAACACGAATGGGCCCGCACGGCGCAGGACATCCTGTGGCGGCGGACCAAGCTGGGCCTGCACGCCAGCGATGCCGACCGCAGCCGCCTGGAAGGCTGGCTGGCTCGGCATCTGCCGGAAGGCGAGACCGCGCCAGTTGCGGAACGCGCGCCCTGACGCACCGGGCCGGGCGCACGCGCCAAGACATCAAGAAATCAAAGCAGTAAGACGGGAGACATCAATTGATTCTGGAACTGGACCAGGTTACGGCCATGGTCGGGGCGCAGACGCACCTGTACCCGACCAGCCTGCGGCTGGCGCCCGGCGCCATCAACGTGCTGCTGGGGCCGACGCAAGCCGGCAAGACCACGTTGATGCGCATCATGGCCGGGTTGGACCGGCCGACCACCGGCCGCGTACTGGTCGATGGCAAGGACGTGACGGGCGTGGGGGTGCGCGATCGCAATCTGGCGATGGTGTACCAGCAATTCATCAACTACCCGGCGATGACGGTGTTCGACAACATCGCCTCGCCGCTGCGCCTGCAGGGCACCAACAAGGGCGAAATCGACACGCGTGTGCGTGCCGTCGCCGCCAAGCTGCACATTGAACACCTGCTGCAGCGCCTGCCGGCCGAGTTGTCCGGCGGACAGCAGCAGCGTTGCGCGCTGGCCCGGGCACTCGTCAAGCGTGCGCCGCTGGTGCTGCTGGACGAGCCGCTGGTCAACCTCGACTACAAGCTGCGCGAAGAACTGCGTGCCGAGCTGGCATCGCTCTTTGCCGATGGCGGCACGACGGTCGTCTACGCCACCACCGAGCCGCAGGAAGCGCTGCTGCTGGGCGGCCACACCGTCGTCATGCATGAAGGCCGCGTGCTGCAGGATGGCCCGACGCTCGACATGTATGAAGTGCCGGTGTCGGTCAACGCAGCGGCCATCTTCAACGACCCGCCGATGAACGTGCTGGACGCCACCGTGGTTGAGGGCAACCAGATCCGCCTGCCGCAAGGCATTGACGTTGCATGGACGCGCCCGCTGCCGATGGCGGCCGGCACGCGCTGCCGCATCGGCCTGCGTCCGAGCCACATCCGCCTGTCGCCGCGCAATGCTGGTGCGGTTGCCCTGCCGGGCACGGTGGAGCTGGCCGAGTTGTCGGGTTCCGAAACGTATCTGCACGTGCGCGCGCACGCCGCCGGCCAGTCGAGCACGATCGGCTTGGTCGCGCAGTTGCCGGGTGTGCATGAGTTCGAACTCGGCGCGGCGCTGGACGTGTTTGTCGATCCGGCCGAACTGTTCCTGTTCGATGAAGCGGGCAAGCTGGTGAGCGCGCCCAAGCAGGGAGGCGCACATGGCGCGCATTGAATTCCGCAACCTGGGGCACAGCTACCGCCCCAATCCGCAAAGTCTGAACGACTACGCGCTGCAGCCGATGAACATGACGTGGCGCGACGGCGGTGCCTACGCGCTGCTCGGCCCGTCGGGCTGCGGCAAGTCCACGCTGCTGAACATCATCTCGGGGCTGTTGACGCCGTCCGAAGGCCAGGTGCTCTTCGACGACCGCGACGTCACGCACGCCAGCCCGCGCGAGCGCAACATCGCGCAGGTGTTCCAGTTCCCGGTCATCTACGACACGATGACCGTGTTCGACAACCTCGCCTTCCCGCTGCGCAATCGCAAGACGCCGGAAGCCGAAGTGAAGAAGCGCGTGGAGGAAGTGGCCGAGATCCTCGAGCTGCAGCACGCGCTCAAGCGCCGCGCCTCGGGCCTGGCCGCGGACGCCAAGCAGAAGATCTCGCTGGGCCGCGGCCTGGTGCGCAAGGACGTGGCGGCCATCCTGTTCGACGAGCCGCTCACCGTCATCGATCCGCACCTGAAGTGGCAACTGCGTCGCCAGCTCAAGAAGATTCACCAGCAGCTCAAGCTCACGCTGATCTACGTGACGCACGATCAGGTGGAGGCGCTAACCTTTGCCGACGAGGTGGTCGTCATGACTGAAGGCAAGGTGGTGCAGCAAGGCGGCCCGGAAGCGTTGTTCGAGCGGCCGGACCATACATTCGTCGGCTACTTCATCGGCAGCCCGGGCATGAACCTCTACCCGGTGACGGTAGATGGCGATGTGATCGCGCTGGGCGACCAGCGCCTGACGGTCGGACACGACACGCTCGCTACGCTCAAGAACGCAAACGGTTCGCTCAAGCTCGGCATCCGTCCGGAGTTCGTGCAGCTGGCCGCACCGGGAGAAGTCGGCACCGTGGCGGCCAACGTTCATCAGGTGCAGCAACTGGGTACGCACCAGCTGCTGACTGCAAGCCTGGGCGAGGCTGGCGGCCTGCCCATCAAGGCCAAGCTGCCGAACGAAGTGAGCGTGACCGAATCGCGCGTATGGCTGCGCCTGGATGCGCCGCAGACGCTGTACTACAGCAATGACGAGAGGATCGGCCGATGAACAAGCCGTTCAACAACAAGGCATGGTTCCTGATCCTGCCGGTGTTCCTGTGCGTGGCGTTCTCCGCCATCCTGCCGCTGATGACGGTGGTGAACTATTCGGTACAGGACATCATCAGCCCCGAGCAGCACGTGTTCGTGGGCGTCGACTGGTTCCGCCAGATCCTGCGCGACGGCGATCTGCAGGACGCCCTCACGCGCCAGTTGATTTTCTCGCTGTGCGTGCTGGCCGTGGAGATTCCGCTGGGCATCGGCCTGGCGTTGTCGATGCCGTCCAAGGGCTGGAAGGCCTCGGCCGCGCTTGTGGTGCTCGCCATGCCGCTGCTGATTCCCTGGAACGTGGTCGGCACGATCTGGCAGATCTTCGGGCGCTCCGATATCGGCCTGGCCGGGTACTGGCTCAACGAGATGGGGATCGACTACAACTACACGTCGCACTCGTTCGATGCGTGGATCACGGTGCTCATCATGGACGTGTGGCACTGGACGCCGCTGGTGGCGCTGCTGGCGTATGCCGGGCTGCGCTCGATCCCGGATGCGTTCTATCAGGCCGCGGAGATTGACGGCGCCAGCCGCCTGGCCGTGTTCCGCTACATCCAGCTGCCGAAGATGCGCGGCGTGCTGATGATCGGTGTGCTGCTGCGCTTCATGGACAGCTTCATGATCTACACCGAGCCGTTCGTGCTGACCGGCGGCGGCCCCGGCAATGCCACGACGTTCCTGTCGCAGTACCTGACGCAGAAGGCGGTCGGCCAGTTCGACCTGGGCCCGGCGGCGGCATTCTCGATCGTGTACTTCCTCATCATCCTGCTGTTCTGCTTCGTCCTCTACAACTGGATGCAACGCATGGGCAGCGCCAGCACGGCCGTGGGAGACGACCATGCGTAAGAACAACAACAACGAACACCAGCGCAAGATCGCCCGTGCGATCACGCTGGCGGTGTATGTGGCGTTTGCCGTGCTGCCGCTGTACTGGATGCTGAGCATGTCGCTCAAGACCAACGAGGAGACGCTGGCCGGCTTCTCGATCTGGCCGAAGCTCGTCACGTTCGATAACTACAAGATCATCTTCACCGATCCGTCGTGGTACTGGGGTTACATCAACTCCATCATCTACGTGACGATGAACACGGTGCTCTCGACCATGGTGGCGCTGCCGGCGGCATATGCCTTCTCGCGCTACCGCTTCCTGGGCGACAAGCACATGTTCTTCTGGCTGCTGACGAACCGCATGACGCCGCCCGCGGTGTTCCTGCTGCCGTTCTTCCAGCTGTATTCGACGGTCGGCCTGATGGACACGCACCTGGGCGTGGCGCTGGCGCACATGCTGTTCAACGTGCCGCTGGCGGTGTGGATTCTCGAAGGCTTCATGTCGGGCATCCCGCGCGAGATTGACGAGACGGCCTACATCGACGGCTACAGCTTTCCCAAGTTCTTCCTGAAGATCTTCCTGCCGCTCATCAAGGCCGGCGTGGGCGTGACGGCGTTCTTCTGCTTCATGTTCAGTTGGGTGGAGCTGCTGCTCGCGCGCACGCTCACCTCGGTCGATGCCAAACCCATTACCGCGGTGATGACGCGCACGGTGTCGGCCTCGGGCATGGATTGGGGCGTGCTGGCCGCAGCCGGTGTGCTGACGATCATTCCGGGCGCGCTGGTGATCTGGTTTGTGCGGAACTACATCGCGAAGGGCTTCGCGATGGGCCGCGTGTAAACGCGATCAGGACGATTCTGACGGCCCGGCGCGGCCTTGCCGTACCACACGTACTGTCTGCGGCCGCGCCGAACCGTCAGAACCGCTGCGCTTCGCCCTGATCACGTTTCCACGGACGAGGGAACGAATGTTGGAGAAATGAACATGTTCAGCTGGATGGCCTGGACGCCCGAAGTGGCGATCTTCTTTGGATGCATCGCCTTGATGCTGGCCAGCATGACGGTGTGGGAGGTCGTTCGACCGACCGTGGAGCGCAAGGGCTTCCTGCCTATCGCCACCACGCGCGGCGACCGCCTCTTCATCGGCCTGCTGACCGCGGCCTATATCAACCTGGCGTGGGTTGGGCTCACGTCGGAAGAGACAAGCGCCTGGGGCGGCTTCATCGCCTCGATGGTGGTGCTGCTGATCGTGATGTGGCGCGGCTGACGCGTCATCGAACTTGAATTTGCAGGTCCGGGGGCATCGGCACGCGTTGATGCTTCCACGCCCAAATTGACGTACGGGCACAGGCATTCCATCACGCTCCCCGCGTCGGAATGCCGGATGTTTTCGCTGCGGGGAGAACAACAAGCCAACAAGCACGAGGAGATACCGATGAAAACATCCTGGCGCATGACGCTCCAAATCAGTGCCATTGCACTGGCGAGCGCCCTGGCAGTCGGCGCAGCCCATGCCGGCGAAGCCGAAGCCAAGAAGTGGATCAGCAGCGAGTTCCAGCCCAGCACGCTGAATCAACAGCAGCAGATGGCGGAAATGAAGTGGTTCATCGACGCCGCGGCCAAGCTCAAGGCCAAGGGCGTGACCGAGATCCACGTCGTGTCGGAAACGCTCGACACGCACGCCTATGAATCGAAGACGCTGGCCAAGGCCTTTGAAGAAATCACCGGCATCAAGGTCAAGCACGACATCATGCAGGAAGGCGATGTCGTCGAAAAATTGCAGACCTCGATGCAATCCGGCAAGAGCATCTATGACGGCTGGATTTCCGACTCCGACCTGATCGGCACGCACTACCGCTATGGCGTAGTGATGCCGCTGTCGGATTACATGGCCGGCGAAGGCAAGGAGTTCACCAACCCGGGCCTGGACCTGAAGGATTTCATCGGGACGAGCTTCACCACCGCGTCGGACGGCAAGCTGTACCAGCTGCCCGACCAGCAGTTCGCCAACCTGTACTGGTTCCGCGCCGACTGGTTCGCCCGCAAGGATCTGCAAGACAAGTTCAAGGCCAAGTACGGCTACGACCTGGGCGTGCCCGTCAACTGGACGGCCTATGAAGACATCGCCAACTTCTTCACCAACGACGTGAAGGAGTTGGACGGCAAGCGCGTCTACGGCCACATGGATTACGGCAAGAAGGACCCGTCGCTCGGCTGGCGCTTCACTGACGCCTGGCTGTCGATGGCCGGCTCCGCCGACAAGGGCATCCCGAACGGCCTGCCGGTCGACGAATGGGGTATCCGCGTGGAAGGCTGCGCACCGGTGGGCGCCTCGATGTCGCGCGGCGGCGCCACCAACAGCCCGGCCGCCGTGTACGCCCTCACCAAGTACATCGACTGGATGAAGAAGTACGCCCCGCCCGAGGCGACCGGCATGACCTTCAACGAAGCCGGCCCGGTGCCCGCACAAGGCCACATCGCCCAGCAGGTGTTCTGGTACAGCGCCTTCACCGCGCCGATGACCAAGCCGGGCCCGGTCGTGAACGCCGACGGCTCGCCGAAGTGGCGCATGGCCCCGTCGCCGCACGGCCCGTACTGGAAGGACGGCATGCAGAACGGCTACCAGGACGTCGGCTCGTGGACGTTCTTCAAGTCCACCCCGTTCGAGCGCCGCTCGGCCGCGTGGCTGTACGCGCAGTTCGTCACGTCGAAGACCGTGTCGCTCAAGAAGTCGATCACCGGCCTCACGTTCATTCGTGACTCCGATATCCACAGCGACTACTTCACCAAGAACGCAGCCAAGTACGGCGGCCTGATCGAGTTCTACCGTAGCCCCGCCCGTGTGGCGTGGACGCCGACCGGCAACAACGTGCCCGACTATCCGAAGCTGGCACAGCTCTGGTGGAAGAACGTCGCCACGGCCGTCACGGGCGAGAAGACCCCGCAAGGCGCGATGGACAACCTGGCCAAGGAAATGGACCAGGTGATGGGTCGCCTGCAGCGCGCAGGCATGAAGAACTGCGCGCCGAAGCTGAACCCGGAAAGCGATCCGTCGAAGTGGCTGTCGACCGAACACGCCCCGTGGAAGAAGCTCGACAACGAGCGTCCGAAGGGTGAGACGGTGGCCTACGACAAGCTGCTCGCAGCCTGGAAGGCCGGCAAGGTGCGCTGATCACGCGCCGCCCGCAGGGCGCCGGTCTTTGACGACGGCCACCTGCGGGCTACCATGCTTGTTTCCGTTTCATCCACTGTCGGGCAGGGAGCACCTTGACCTGGCCCGACAGTCATCAGACTCTGCCTTATGGAATACCTCCTCGCGCTCGACCAGGGCACATCCAGCTCACGCGCCATCGTCTTCAACCGCGCCGGCCAGATCGTCGCCAGTGCCCAGCAGGAGTTTCCCCAGCATTTTCCGCAGCCCGGCTGGGTGGAGCATGACCCGTTCGACATCTGGAACAGTCAGCTCGCCACCTGCCGCGCCGCACTCGAACAAGCCAAACTCTCCGCCGCCGACATGGCGGCGCTTGGCATCACCAACCAGCGCGAAACCACCATGGTGTGGGAACGCGCCACGGGCAAACCGATCTTCAACGCCATCGTCTGGCAGGACCGCCGCACCGAAGCCATCTGCGAACGCCTGCGCGCCGAGGGTCTGGAAGACGAGGTGCGCAAGCGCACCGGCCTGATCATCGACCCGTATTTTTCCGCCACCAAGCTGCGCTGGATTCTCGACCACGTGGACGGCGCCCGCGAGCGCGCCGCGCGTGGTGAACTCGCCTTCGGCACCATCGACAGTTGGCTGGTGTGGCAACTCACACGCGGCCGCCTCCACGTGACGGACGTGTCGAACGCTTCCCGCACGATGCTGTGGAACATCCACACCGGCGAATGGGATGCGGACCTGATGCGCGCACTCGACATCCACCCGAGCCTGTTGCCCGAGGTGCATCCGTCTGCGTATCAATTTGGGCAGACCGATGCCGACTGGCTCGGCGCCTCGCTCACCATCGGCGGCATTGCCGGTGACCAGCAATCCGCCCTCTTCGGCCAAGCGTGCTTCAAGCCCGGCATGGCCAAGAACACCTACGGCACCGGCTGCTTCATGCTGCTCAACACGGGCGACAAGGCGGTCCAGTCGCACAACGGGCTGATCAGCACGGCGGCCTGTCAGAGCGGCCCGAAACGCAGCTACGCGCTCGAAGGCAGCGTGTTCGTGGGCGGCGCGGTGGTGCAGTGGCTGCGCGACGGGCTGCGCGCCATCCAGCGCTCCGCCGACGTCGAAGGCCTGGCCGCCTCGGTGCCCGATTCCGGCGGCGTGGTCTTCGTGCCGTCGTTCACGGGCCTGGGTGCGCCGTACTGGGATCCAACCGCACAAGGCGCCATCGTGGGCCTCTCGCGCGGCACGACCATCGGCCACATCGCCCGAGCCGCACTGGAGTCGATTGCCTTCCAAAGCACCGCGCTGCTGCAAGCCATGACGCGCGATGCCGTTTCCACCATCTCGGAACTGCGCGTTGATGGCGGCGCATCGGCCAACAACCTGCTGCTGCAGTTTCAGGCGGATTTGCTCGGCATTCCGGTCGTGCGCCCCGAGATCATCGAAACCACTGCGCTCGGCGCGGCTTACCTGGCCGGCATCGCCACCGGCTTCTATCAGGGGGAGGACGAAGTCGCCCAGCAATGGCGTGCCTCTCGCACGTTCCACCCCGTGATCAGCCGCGACGAGGCGGCGCATCGCATCGCCCAGTGGGAAATGGCCGTCGCGCAGGTCCGTCTGCCGACGACACGCGGGCACTGACGGCAGACGCAACAGGCAGAAAAAAAGGCGACCCTCGGATCGCCTTTTTTCATGTTCGGCCGGCGGCTTACTTGCCTTCGCTGCTCGGCGTCTGGGCAGGGCCGCCTTGTTCGCTCATGGCTTCCTTGCGCTTGGCGCGGGCTTCCTTCTTCTCGGCCTTGCGGTTGGCCTTGGCGGCCTTCTTCTCTTCCTTGTACGCGGCCTTGGCGTCGGACTTGCGGGCCTTGTATTCGTCGCTGGCAGCCTTGTCGTCAATGCGCTTCTGCACCAGCGGGTCAGACGACGAGGTGGCCGGCCCGCCTTGTGGGGCGGCCTGCACGGTGCCGGTGGTCTGCGGAGAAGTCTGCGGTGCCGGCGTCATCTGTGCGAAAGCAGCCGACGCAGCAAACGTGGCGGCCACGGCGAGGGCGGTTTTCAGGCGCAGTTCAATCATGGTTGAGCTCCTTCTTTTACAAAAACAGGGAATGGACTGACCACATAAGCGGCGCGCGAAGCACCCGAAGTGATCTCGGCGCACATCAAGGGCGCGCGCCGGACGTTGCAAATCACAACACCCATTCCGTCGCAAGAAGCGCTCCCACACCATCGACTACACTGCGCGCTGTCTCATCCCTCCCCGCACGCCGTGTCCAATCACGCCCTCGATTTCGTCTTGCTCGATCCACCCGCCGATGTCCTCAACTTGGACGCGGATGCCGCCGCCCGTCATGTCGCGACCGTGCAGCGCTGGCTGGAAGATGCCGTCATCGGCCTGAACCTGTGCCCCTTCGCCAAGGCCGTGCACGTCAAGCGGCAGGTTCGATACGCCGTCAGCCGCGCCACGATGGACGGCGACGTGCTCGACCACCTGCGTGCCGAAGCCGACCGGCTGCACGCCACGCCCGCCGCACAGATCGACACCACGCTGCTGATCGTCCCCGCCCTGACCGACTTCCTCGATTTCCACTCGCTCACGGAGCGCGCCGAATCGCTGCTCGCTAAAGCCGGCTACGAAGGCGAATTGCAACTGGCCAGCTTCCACCCCCACTTCGTCTTCGCCGATGCCGACCCAGACGACATCGCCAACGCCACCAACCGCGCGCCCGTCCCCATCCTGCACCTGCTGCGCGAAGACAGCATCGCCCGCGCCGCCGCAGCCGTACCCGACGCAGCGGACATCTACGAACGCAATATCGCGACGATGGAAAAGCTGGGCGCGGAAGGCTGGGCAGAAATGGCAAAGAGGTTCAGCAAGACACCGCCCCGCGATTAACCAACAGCAGCGACGGTGTAGCCGTACCCTGCCCTATGCGGCGCCTTGAATTTTTGTGAGCGGGCGGAAAAAGGAAGGAGGCTTGTCTGAGCGCAGCGAGTTTGCCTCCTTCCCCGCACGGTCACACAAATTCAAGGAGTCTTTCGCCGCATCGGGCGCGCCTTTCTTTGCTTACTTTCTTTGGCAAGACAAAGAAAGTGAGTCAGCCCCGGCAGGGGATGAAACAAGGGGCGCACCACCCGCATCCATCAAGCAAGCCAAAGAATCAAACCGCCCGATCCACCGGCGGCGTCCACTGATACGCCCAAGTCTCAGAAAGCAACCGCTCCCCCGACTGCAACGTCAGCAACAACTCAATCGGCGCATTGCTAGCATCCGGCACCACATCAAACATCGCCCGGACACCATCGATGCTCGCCAGCGGTCGCGCCGACGCAATCTCCACCCGCCCGCGCGAGGCACGTATGACAGGCTCCACAGTCGACCCCGCCGTGCTGCGCCCCAGCCGCGACAACTCGCCGCCGGCAAAGTCCACCACAAACCGCCACGAGAAGTATTTGCGCGGCTGCCCCACCACCCCGCCAATGCCCGTGCGCGTGGCCACCACCCGCGCCAGCGGTGAGGCCGCAGCAGGCTGCGCGCCCCACGTCACCCGATAGCCGAACGCCAGCTCCTGCCCCGCATGCGGCGCCACGGCCGGCCGCCAGAACGCGACGATGTTGTCGAAGGTTTCATCGTTGGCCGACAGCTCCACCAGCTCCACCGCGCCCTCACCCCAGTCATGCGTTGGCTCCACCCACACGCTCGGGCGCTTCTCATAGAACACGCCGTCGTCCTGGTAATGATCGGGATTGCGATCGCGCTGCAGCAGGCCGAAGCCGCGCGGGCTGTCGTCGGCAAAGCGCTGGCTGCGCAGCATGGGCGGATTGGCCAGCGGCCGCCAGACCCATTCGCCCGAGCCGCGCCAGATGGCCAGGCCGTCCGAATCATGAATTTCCGGGCGCCAGTCCGATGCACGCCAGCGGCGCGCTGCGCTGTGGCGATCACCGGCGCGGTCGGTGCGGTCGTTCTCGCCGTAGAGGAACATGCTGGTCAGCGGCGCGATGCCCAGGCGCTCGATCGGCTTGCGCACGTAAAGCGTGACGCCCACGTCCATCACGAGCGTGTCGCCGGGGCGGATGTCGAAGCGGTAGACGCCCGCCACGCTGGCCGAATCGAGCAACGCATAAACGCGCAACGTATCGGCGTCGGCGGCCGGTCGCACCAGCCAGAATTCGGTGAAGTCCGGAAACTCTTCTGCGCGGGGCAAGCCGGTATCGATCGCCAAGCCCCGCGCCGACATGCCGTACTGCCACTGCCCGCCCACAGCGCGGAAGTAGCTCGCACCCAGGAAGGCGGCCACATCGCGCGTCGGCTCCGCCTTGGTGGTCAGCCGAAAACCTGCGAAACCGAGGTCAGCGGGCAACGCCTGGCGATCCAGCCCGCTCTTGCCGTAATCGAACATGGCGGGGTCATAGGCAATCAGGCGGGCGTGGCCGTCGACCACCTCGTGCATCTGCACTGCTGACTTGAAGAAGAGCCCCAAATGGAAGAACTTGGCCTCGAACGGGAGGTGCTGGCCGGCCCACAATGCGTGATCAGGGCGATAGCCGATGGATTGGTAGCCGTCCCAGTCCAGTGCGGCCAGCGGCTTGGGCAGTTGCGTGCTGCGCGGCCGGTACGGCCTTGCGGCCAACGCACGGGCGCGCGCCAGCAGGCGGGCTTCGTCAAACGGTTCGGGGGCGCCAGCGGCGGTGCCGGGCGTGGCGCTGCGGGACAAACCAGGCGCCAGGGCAAGCAGCCCGGCGGCCAACTGCTTGAGCAGGTCGCGACGGTGCATGGATCGGGGCAGGACCAGGGGTGAGCCAGGGGGTGATTCATCTTCGCACAACCCACGCCCAGGCAGCATCCGGGAAAAACCTTTCATTGGACCCACAACCCTGCGCCATGACCGGGATTGCCCCTGTTGTGCGTGGCGCGGGGCAACCAGTTGGAGCACAATCCCGGGTCTGTTCACATGTACAACGCAAGTACGTCGCCTATGGTGAACAGAACAGATTCGAGCAATCGGCCTGGCTGAAACGGGTCGACGCCCGCCACGATCATCACGGCGCACATGCTTTCACAATCCTCCTCGCCCCCGCTGCCCGATACGGCCACCGAGCTGTCCGCCGCCACTGAGGCTGCGCTCGCGTCATTCGACCGCTATTACGACGACGTTCTGCTGCCCATGTGGCTCGGCCCGGGCTGGAACGCGCAGGCCGGTCTCTGCTATGAGGCCCTCGTCGTCGACAACGGCGCGCTGGTGCCAGCGTCGACCGCGCGCTACCGGGCGATGGCCTGTGCGCGACAGTTGTATACGTTCGCGCGCGCTACGCAGCTCTCCAGCCGCCACCGCGATCTCTGCGCCGAACGGGCCGCTGCGCTGTGCCATGCGCTGGACACGCGCTTTCGCGACACGATCCACGGCGGCTGGGTATTTGCGATCGACAGCGCGCTGGCCCCGCACGACACCACCAAGGATCTGTACACGCACGCCTTCGTGCTGTTTGCCGCCGCACATTGGCTGGCCGTGAGCGGCGATCCGCGCGCGGCCGCGTTGATGCATGACGCGCACGACGTGATCGCGCGCAGCTTTGCGCGGGCCGGGGCCAAGCCGCTGCCGGTTGCGTCCATGGACGCCACGTTCAGCACCACGCTGGCCGGTGTCGCACAGAACCCCGTGATGCATCTGACCGAGGCCTACCTGGCCGCCGCCGCGCTGGACGAACCGCCCGCCTGGGCCGAGGCCGGCGTGCACACGCTGGCTGAAGGCATCCTCGCGCGCTTCATCGACACGCGCACGGGCAGCATCGCCGAGTTGCCGGTTGACGAGGCCAGCACCGACAACCGCATCGAACCCGGTCACCAGTTCGAATGGTTTTATCTCGTGCGCGCACACGCCGACGTCTTTACGCGCTCCGAAGCCGGCCGCCATCTGGCCGATAGCCTCGCCCGTGCGGTGGATGCCGCCTGCGCCGACGGCGTGGATGCCGAGACGCAGGGCGTGTGCCTGTCACTCAATCTGGACGGCACGATGCGCGACGCCAGCCAGCGCATCTGGGCGCAGACCGAATACGGCCGCGCCCTAGCGCTGTGCACCGAAACGCAAGGCGCCATGCTCGCGCGCCTGCTGCCGGCGTGGTCGGCACGCTTCCTGCACGCACAAGGCTGGAACGAGGTGATCGACCCCGCGGGCCAGCGCCTGCGCGCCGACATGCCGTCGAGCACGCCGTACCACATCACCACCTTTTACGAGGCGGCCCGCAGCTCGCTGTCTGGCTCGCCCGCACGTTGTACCCAAGCTGTTGAGTGAGACCCATCATGCATACCTCCAACCCCAACGAATCCAAGGCCCGCACCGTCTTCCGGGTGGTCAGCGGCAACTTCCTGGAGATGTACGACTTCATGGTCTATGGCTACTACGCCAAGGCCATCGCCGACACCTTCTTCCCGGCCGGCAACGAGTTCCTCTCGCTGATGCTCTCGCTGGTGACTTTTGGCGCCGGCTTCCTGATGCGCCCGCTGGGCGCGATCTTCCTGGGCGCGTACATCGACCGTCACGGCCGCCGCACGGGCCTGATCGTCACGCTCGCGCTCATGGCCTGCGGCACGCTGCTGATTGCACTGGTGCCGGGCTACGCCACCATCGGGCTGGCGGCGCCGCTGCTGGTGCTGATCGGCCGGTTACTGCAAGGATTCTCTGCCGGCGTGGAGCTGGGCGGTGTGTCGGTCTACCTGGCCGAAATCGCCACGCCGGGCAAGAAGGGCTTCTTCGTGAGCTGGCAGTCGGCCAGCCAGCAAGTGGCCGTCATGTTTGCCGCGCTGCTGGGCGTGCTGATGTCGTACCTGCTGCCTCCGTCCGAGATGAGCGCATGGGGCTGGCGCGTGCCGTTCCTGATCGGCTGCCTGATCGTGCCGTTCCTGTTCATCATCCGCCGCTCGCTGCAGGAAACGGAAGAGTTTCAGAAGCGCAAGCACCGTCCGGACCTGCGCGCCGTGTTCCGCTCGATGGGCCAGAACTGGCGCCTGGTGGGTGCGGGCACGCTGATGGTCGTGATGACCACGGTGTCGTTCTACCTGATCACCGCCTACACGCCGACGTTCGGCAAGAGCGTGCTGCACCTGTCCGACATGGACAGCCTGATCGTCACGCTGTGCGTGGGTGCCTCGAACTTCTTCTGGCTGCCGGTGATGGGCGCGGTGTCTGACCGCGTCGGCCGCCGCCCGCTGCTGATCCTCTTTACCGTGCTGATGCTGGTGACGGCGTACCCGGCCATGCAGTGGCTGGTTGCCGCACCGTCGTTCGCGCGCATGTTGATCGTGCTGCTGTGGCTGTCGTTCCTGTATGGCAGCTACAACGGCGCGATGGTCGTCACCCTCACGGAGATCATGCCGCCGGAAGTGCGCACCACCGGTTTCTCGCTGGCATACAGCCTGGCCACGGCCATCTTCGGTGGCTTCACCCCGGCGATTGCCACGTGGCTGATCCACACCACCGGCAACAAGGCGATGCCGGGCGTGTGGGTGTCGTTCGCCGCGCTGTGCGGGTTGATTGCCACGCTGGCGATTGTGAAGCCGGCGGGCAGGCATGAGCATGGGGCGGGGACGGCGCCTGTGGCCTGACGGGTAATTGGAACGAATGAACGCCTCTTGGAGGGGAATCTCTCCGAGGGGCGTTTTGCATTTTGCTTCCTGCGGGGATTTGTTTTTGTGGTGCATCCCTTGTTTCATCCCCTGCCGGGGCTGACTCACTTTCTTTGGTCTTGCCCAAAGAAAGTAAGCAAAGAAATGCGCGCCCGAGATGGCGAAAGATTCCTTGAATTTATGTTGCAGGGAGGGGAAGGGAAAAACTCGCTTCGCTCAGACAGTTTCCCTTCCTTTCTCCTCCCTGCAACAGAAATTCAAGGCGCCATCTAGGGCAGGAAAGTCAAAGGCGAAACCATCGCAGCACAAGCCCAAACGACAAGGCCAACCGCACGATGGGTTGGCCTTTTCTTTTGACGTTAGGCCCTTGATGGCGCCTTGAATTTTCGTAAGCGGGCGGAAACAAGACGGGAAACTGTCTGAGCGAAGCGAGTTTTTCCCGTCTCCGCCCGGTTACGAAAATTCAAGGGATGGGTCGCCATCTCGGGCGCGCCTTTCTTTTGCCTACTCTTCTTTGGCAAGACAAAGAAAAGTAGGTCGCCCCGCCAGGGGACGAAACGAGCGAGAAACCAAAACCAAAAGAATCCAAACTCCAGCCACCCAGCCGCGTCCCAAACCCCATCCCCCGAGAACAAAACCCCTCGCTTGGCGTTCCGAACCCGACACGCCAAGCAAAAAGGCTCGCGCTCGGCGTTCCGAACCCCACACCGTCGAGAAAAAAACCTCACGCGTGGCGTTCCCGACTCTGCGGGCCGAGTCAAAAACCTCACACTTCGAGTTCCGGACTCGGCGTGCCGAGCAAACAGGCTCACGCTTGAGGTTCAGAACGCCATGCATGAGGTTCCGAACTCGGCGTTCAGCGTCACGAACCCCATCATCGCAGTGCGAGCGTTACTGAATCACCAGCCCATTCGGCCCCACCACCCCCAGCTCCACATAGTGCGAGCCGGGCCGCGTGCGGTCAGAAAAGTCCACCATGAATCCGCCACCCACATCGAAATTGCGCAGATGGGCCAGCTCGCGGCGCACCTGGTCGCGCGTGGGCTTGGGGCCGGCGCGGCGCACGGCTTCGGCCAGCACCTTGGCGGCCACAAAGCCTTCTACCGCGCGGAATGAAAGTTCGACATCTCTGGCGCCCACGGCCGTGCGTGCTCGATTGAATTCGCGGATGACGGGATTGACGCTCTTGCCGGGGTTCGGCATGACAAGTGCGAGGGAATAGCCGCGCACCGCATCGATGCCGGCCACCTTGAGCAGGATGCCCGGATCAATGGACGACAGCCCCAGGATCTGCGCACCGCCGCCGCGCGCGCGGTACTGCTTGATGAACTGCGCGGCGGGCTCCGCCGTGGCGCCGAGGAAAATGGCCTGCACATCGGTGCCGAGCAGCTTGTCGACGGCAGCGCTCACCGAGGCCGTATTGCGCGGGTATGAGGCGGTGGCCGCAATCGTTAGCTTATAGGGCTTGAGCGTGCGCTCCACGCCGGCCAACACTTCCTTGCCCAGCGCATCGTCCTGATACAGCACCCCGATGCGCGTGACGCCGATGGTGACGAGCGCGCCCACCATCTTGTCCATCTCTTGCTGGTAGCTCGCCTTGATGGGAAACACCAGCGGATCACCGGTCATGCTGGAGGCCCCGGTGGCGGGGCCGACCAGCGGCAGATTGGCTTCGGCCAGCACGCCGCTGCGCATGAGCGCTTCCACATTGGCGGTGCCGACCACGGTGAGCGCCGCCACGGGGTTGTCGATCTTGGCCATGTCGCGCACGTTGCGCAGGGTCTGCTCGACCTTCTGCTCGTCGTCGCGGGCGACCAGGCGGATGGTCTCGCCGTTGATGCCGCCATCGAGGTTGAGCCAGTCGAAATACAGCCGGGCCCCGGCATTGAGCGCCCGCCCCGTCGCGGCTTGTGTGCCGGACAGCGGCAAGGACTGGATGATGCTGATGTCGGCACGGGCGGCCGGCGCTGTCAGCGCCGCCATGCATGCCACACACGTGGCAAGCGCGGCCCACGGCCGCAACCATCCCATTGCCCCGCGCGCCCCCCGGCTACGCGTGTGATTTCCCGTTTGCATTGTTCGCACCCATGTCGCCGCGTGCCTCGTGGGCGACGGCGTTTTTGTCGAGACCGCTTGAGCGATCCGCTTTGTTGTGTGACGCCAAACTTCACCGGCGCCGGGCGATAGCCTGCCATCGACATCTGGCTTCGACAAGTCCTGCTGCCGCATTTACACTGGCCCGACCGTTTCTGTCGCAAACCCGCCATGCCACAGCGCATCCTGCCAACCGATATCGAAGGCCGCACGCCGCCGTCAGCGGCACATCCGGTGCGGCTTTACACGCGGCAGATGGACGCCAACACGCGGTTTCCTCGCCACACGCATCCGTGGGCGCAGGTGGCGTATAGCCACAACAGTGTGCTGCGCGTGCAGGCCGGCGACACCGCCTGGGTGGTCCCGCCCTCGCGGGCGATCTGGATTCCGCCCGGCATCGAGCACGAAGTGTGGGTGGTCGAAGCCGCCTTCCTGCGCACGCTGTATGCCGATCCATCCGTGGTGACCGGCACGCTCGCGCAGTGCCGCGTGATGGAGGTATCACCATTGCTGCGCGAGTTGATTGCCGCGATGGATGTCCGCCAGCCACTGCCGGCCGCGCGCGAGCAGGCGCTGGCCATGTTGATCCTCGACGAGTTGCGCCGCAGTGCCCCATTGCCGCTGGATTTGCCGATGCCTGCCGACAAGCGCCTGCGCGCCCTGTGCGAACGCGTGATGGCCGACCCGGGCACCTCGCTCACCTTCGACGCGCTCGCCCGCGATGTAGGCGCCAGCGCCCGCACCCTGGCGCGGCGCTTCCGGGACGAGCTGGGCGTGAGCTTTTCGCAGTGGCGCCAGCAGGCCGTGCTCGCCAGCGCCATCCCGATGATGTCGCAGGGGATGCCGCTGTCGCGCGTGGCGCAGGAACTCGGCTACAACAGCCAGAGCGCGTTTTCTGCGATGTTCCGCCGGGCGTTCGGCAGCAGCCCGAGCGCGTTTCTGCATCGACCGGGCGGCGAAGACGCTTAGCGCGCCTGGAACGCCCACCTCCTGCTGCGCCTACAACGGCGGAAGCGTCATGGCGGGCAGCAGCACCGCAAAGCGAGCACCGCCCGCCGTTGCCGCATCGAGGCGAACATCACCGCCATGCACCAGCGCGATACGACGCACGATCGCCAGCCCCAGGCCGAAGCCGCCGGTGTGGCGGTCGCGGCTGGCATCCAGGCGCAGGAACGGCTCGAACACGCGCGCGCGATCGGGCTCGGGAATGCCGGGGCCGTCATCTTCGACCGTCAGGCGCAGCGCGCCGGCGGGGCCGGCTTCAGCGCGGATGGTGATGGTGTTGCCGGCATAGCGTGCGGCATTGCGGATCAGGTTGAGCAACGCGCGCGCCAGCAGGCGCGGGTCGCACACATGGTGCGCGGGGGCGGTATCGGCATGCACAGCCAGGGTGAGCTGGCGGTCGGCCACGTCGTTGGCCACGCTGGCGACCACGCTGTCGAGCCACTCGCCCACCGCCACGCGCATCAGCACGAGATGCGTGGCGCCCTGCTCCAGGCGGCTCAACGCCAGCAGCTCGCTCACCAGTTCATCAAGTTCGCGCACATCGCGGCGCAGCGCATCGAGCCGCACGTTGCGCTGAGCTTCCGACTCGGGCGACTGCAGCAGCGCGATGCCGAACTCCAGCCGCGCAATCGGCGTCTTCAGCTCATGCGAGATGCCGTTCATCATCTCGCGCTGGTGCTGGATCGAGCCCTGGATGCGCTCGGCCATCTCATCGAACTGGCGCGCCAGGGCATACACGTTCGAGCGCTTGCGCAAATTGGCGCGCGTGGCCAGATTGCCTGCACCAAAGCCGCGCGCCGCATCTTCCAGAACGCGCAGGTCGCGCCAGTGCATCCAGACCCAGAGCAGCAACGGCAGCAGCGCGGCAATGGCGATCAGCGAATAGGCGATCAACTGGATGCCGAGGTAGTCCATATCGGCGCTGTAAGCGTGCAGCACGGCGCCGTCGTGCAGCGGCAGGTAGTAGTCCTTGCCGTTGGTCATCAGCACAAGCTTGTGGTCGGCCAGGTCGCGCCGCTGCTGCGCCGAGAAATCCGGCACGGTATCCGGATCGACAATGTCGAATTTCTCCCAGGCGTTCTTGTTCAAGCGGGCGATGGCGGCATCGCGGCCAGCGGGGTCAGTGCGATCGGCGCGGTCCAGATACTCCTGCAGTACGAAGGCGTAGCCCTTGCGCACTTCGCGCTCGCCGTGCGTGAGCGTGTCGTGGAACAGCCAGACGAACGACTTGTTGACGCCGATGAGCGCGAGCGCCGCCGCCACCACGACCATCGCGTACAGCTTCAGTAACGACTTGAGCACGGTTCAGTCCTCCCACGCCGACGGGCTGAACAGATAGCCGCGTCCCCAGATCGTCTTGATCTTGTGCGGCTCGGGCGAGGCATCGCCAAAGCGGCGGCGCAGGCGTGAGATGCCGGAGTCGACGGTACGGTCCAGTCCGTCGAACTCGATGCCGCGCAACTGCTTGAGGATGTCGTCGCGGCTGAGCACGGTGCCGGCCGCACGCGCCAGGATCAGCAGCAGGTTGAACTCGGCCGTCTTGAGATCGACCGGCTGGCCGCGCCACGTGACGGTGCGGTTGGGCGGCGAGATGGCCAGCTCGCCAAAGACGAGCGTGTCGTCGCGCGGCGCCACCGGCTCGGAGGTCGACATGACCGGCGTCGAACGGCGCAGCAGCGCGCGGGCCCGGGCGACGAGCAGGCGCGGCTCGATGGGCTTGAGCACGTAGTCGTCGGCGCCGATTTCCAGGCCGGCCACCTGGTCGTACGTGTCGACACGCGCAGTCAGGATCAGCACCGGCACGCGCGAGAACGCGCGGATGCGCCGGCACACTTCCATGCCGTCCATGTGCGGCAGCATCAGGTCGAGGATCACCAGCGCGGGCTGGTGTTCACGCACGGCGGCCACGGCAATGTCGCCGCGGCGCACGACTTCAACTGCAAATTCATAGTTGCCCAGGTATTCGCCGACAAGCTGTGCGAGACGGTCGTCGTCTTCGATCAGCAACACCTTGGTCTTGAGCGGCGCGTCGGTCATCGCGTTCATCGCCCGTACCCCCGTTTCTTCTTGTGTTGGCGCGCAGTGTACGGCGCCCGCCTTGCGAGCGGATGGGGCGGAGAAACTTGCAGACACTCGCGCACAATTGCGCACAACTTCCCGGCAATTTCCAGACAGACGTGCGTGCGGCACCTCGCCAGACTGCGGGCTCTCTCTCAAGAGGTCCAACAAGAGGTCCTACGTGCTCAATCGACTCTCCCCCCGGTTTTCCGTCGCTTATCTGGCCGTGCTCTCCGGCATGTGGCTGCCGCCGTCTTCGGTGTATGCCGATGAATCGTCGTATTCGCTGTCGCTCAACGCGGGCGTGGCGCCGCGCTATCAGGGCAGCAAGGAGTACACCGTAACGGCCGGCCCAGGCTTCCGGGCAGATTTCGGCAACGGCTGGTTCATCGACCCGACACAGGGCGGCGCGGGCTATGCCCTCCGCTTCCTGAACGGCATGTTCGCCTCGGCCGCGCTGTCGTACGACCCGGGCCGCTCCGACACCAACCGCTATGGCCGCCCCGGCTCGGACCATCTCAAGGGCATGGGCACCGTCAAGGGATCGCTGCTGGGCGTGTTCACGGTGGGCGGCAAGCTGATCGGCGACACCACGGGCAGCGCCACGCTGGAAGTGCCCATCACCCACCGCGAGCGCGGCTGGTCGGGCCACGTTGACGTGGCGGCGCCGGTCGTGAGCTGGGGCAGCGACAAGATCACCGTGAGCCCCAGCCTGCATTTCGGCTCGAGCAAGTACATGCAGACGTACTTTGGCGTGACGCGGCAGCAGTCGGCCAACAGCGGCTTCGCCCAGTACAGCGCGAGCAGCGGCCTCCAAGCGGCCACGCTCACGGTGGCCTGGACGCATACGTTCTCGCGCCACTGGGCGGTGCAGACGGCGGTGGGCACCTCACGCCTGCTGGGCAACGCGGCCAAGAGCCCGATCGTGCAGAACAAGCAGAGCTACTTTGGCGGCACGGGCCTCGTCTACACCTTCTGAGCGGGCCCTCAATCAAGCGAGGGCATCGAGCCACGCCACCGTTTCGCGCCACCACGGCGCGCCGGACGATGCCCGGAAGAAGCCCATGTGGCCGACGCCCTTGGCGCCCAGCGCAGCGCCGCTCACCTGGCGGCGCGTGACGCGCGCGGCAGGAAACTGCGCGATGAGCGCGTCGACGGGGCTGGCTGGCGCCATCGGATCATCGTCAAACCCCCAGGCGAGGAGCGGCACGGCAAGCCTCGGATAGCGCGAGGTATCCAGCCCGGCACGCGGCCCGAAGATGTAGCCGCGCCAGCGGGCAAAGCGCGCCCAATCACCCAGGATGGCAGCCGGAATCGACATCGGCCCCATGCCGACGGCCGCCAGCGGCAGCATGCCGCCGCGCACGCGCGCCACCGCCAAGGGAATCCGCACATGCAGCAGCCAAGCAAAGTGCGGACGGGCCAGCGGCCCGCGCCACGGCCACAACCGCGCATCTGCCAGCGGGACCGCCACGTGCACCAATGCATCGGCATGCACGATGTGCGGCGCCAACCCCGCCAGTTGCCCGCCCGCGCTGTGACCGAGCACCACCAGCCTGCGGCCGCCGCAGCCCTCGGGGACGAGCGTGTCGTGCACCCATTTCAGCACCGCGTCGATGTCGTGCCGGCCCCAGTCGGCAAAGCGCGGCGTGCCCGGGCCAGTCGCCACCGCCTCACCAATGCCGCGGTAGTCGAACGTCACCACACGCCAGCCCGCCAGACACAGCCCACGCGCAAACGCCGCGTAAAACTGACGCGGCACGCCCAGCGCCGAGCAGATCACCACCGTGCCGTGCGCGCCCAGCCCGGGGCTGGTGACCGTCACGGGCAGCGTCCAGCCGTCGGCCGTGCGGACGTGGTCGTCGCGAGTGGGAAGGGCATCGGCGGGGTAGTCGATCGGTTCGCGCTGCATGGGCACTCCGCTCGAGGTATCGGGTTGGGATGGACCGAGTATTGGCGACGCCAGAGGCGGTCACAATTACGCGGCGGGTAATCGCGGCAGCTACCTGACTCTGCTTCAATAGGTGACATGACGCCCACCAAGCCCACCTCCGCCTCGTCCATCGACGACACCCTCATGCTTGAAGACGCCCATGCCTCCCATGGCGCCCAGGTGGCGATCGAGCCGCCTGAGGCGGCGCTGTCGCGCTTCCCGCAGTTGCTGCGCTTCTGGCGCACGCGGCGCGGCTATAGCCAGCTGGCACTGGCCCTGGCGGCGGGTGTGTCGCAGCGGCATGTGAGCTTTCTGGAATCGGCCCGCGCTACGCCCAGCCGCAACATGATCCTGCAACTGGCCGAGGAGCTGAACGTGCCGCTGCGCCATCGCAATCAGATGCTGCTGGCTGCCGGTTTCGCCCCCGCCTATTCCGAACAGGGCCTCGCCACACCGCCCGATGAGGGCTCGCCGATGATGCAGGCGGTGCGCCACGCGGTGAAGCTGATCCTCGACAAGCAGGCGCCGTATCCGGCCATCGTGCTCGACCGTTTCTGGCATGTGCTCGATGCGAATGCCGCGCACCGGCGCCTGATGCGCTGGGCCATCGGCGACGACCGGTCCGAAGGCGCGCCGGGTGCCGTCAACATGATGAAGCTGGTATTCGATCCGACCGCGCTATGGCCGGCCATCGCCAACCGCGATGCCGTCGGGCGGTACCTGGCCCGGCGCGTGCGGCAAGAACTTGCGCTGCAAGCCATCGACCCGGCGACGCAGCGGCTGCTGCACGACATCCGCGCGATGCAACCGGCGCTGTTCGATGCGTCGGATGCGCCGGCAGCCAACGCTGCACCCGCGCACGATGCCGGCGATCCGCCCCCTTTCCTGCCCATCTCACTGCAGCGCGACGGCGTGACGATCTCGCTGTTCTCCACGCTCACCACGCTGGGCACCCCGCGCGATGCGGGGCTGCAGGAGATGCGCATCGAGTGCTTCTATCCGGCGGATGAAGCGTCGCGGCGGGCGTTGGAGCGTATTACGTTGTAAGCTGCACCCAATTGCAACGAGAATCATTCTCATCTATATTGGCCGGTCGATTTGCCTCCCTCCGGCGGCTGTTACGCCGCCTTGTGCTTCATGACCGACCTGTCCCATCCCCCGCTTTCGGCCGAGCCCGCCGCCAAACCGGCCGCCAACGCCCGCCCGGCAAAGGCCAAATCCGAACACCCAGCCAACCGCCGCGCCACGATCGTCCGGTGGCTACGCAAGACGCATGGATGGTTCGGGCTGTGGGGCGCGGTGATGGGCCTGATCTTCGGTGTGTCGGGCATCTGGCTGAACCACCGCGCGGTGTTGAAACTGCCCGTGGCGCAACAGCGCATCAATACGCAGATCGCCCTGCCCGACCCCGTGCCCGCAACACCTGAAGCGATGGCCGCCTGGCTGCAGCAGACGCTGAACACGCCGGAGCCGGCCACCCGCACGCGCATAGAAAAGGCCAAGCCGGTGGCCTGGGCCGAGCGCCCGGCCAAGGGGGAAGGCGCCAAGGACGAGAAGACCGCCGACGCGCCGCGCGAACCCGCCGCCAAACCGCTGATGCAGCCCGAGCAATGGACCTTCAACTTCGGCAGCGCCACCACGCAGATCCAGGCGGAATACTGGGCCGGCAACCGCTCGGTAGCGATCCGCCAGACTGACAACGGCTTCCTCGGCACGCTGATGAGCCTGCACAAGGGCGTCGGCATGACGGTGCCGTGGATTCTGCTGGTGGATACGCTGGCCGGCTGCCTGATCTTCCTGTCGATCTCGGGCCTGTGGCTGTGGGTGATGACCACCAAACGCCGCACAGTCGGCTGGACGATCTTCGGTTTGGGAAGTCTGCTGGCGATCGGGCTGGCGATCTCGCGGCTTTGAGTGCCGCATGTGTTGTGGATGGCGCCCGCGTGGCGCCATTTTTTTGCCTTGGTCGCTTCGTCGCCGTCGCTTACGGGCGATCGACGCTGCGCTCGGTCAGCAGCCGCTGGATTGCCCGCATGCGCGAGCGCACCATCTCGTCGCGGCGTTGCGCCACGCACGTCATCAGGATCTCGATGACGGTCAGATGCACGAGGTACGCCTCGGTGCCCACCCGCATCACCGCATCTTCCGGCACGTCCACGGTCAGCGCGATCTGCGCGCGCTCGGCCAGCGGCGTGCCCGCCTGGGTGATGGCGATCACGCAGGCGCCCTGCTCGGCCGCATAGGCAATCGACTCGAGCAGATACGGCATGCGCCCCACGTGCGAGAACGCCACCACAACGTCGGACGCGCCCAGCATCGCCGCCGACACAAGCTGCAGATGCGCATCGAAGTAGGCGTTGGACGCGAGCCCGAGCCGCATCAGCCGCGCCTGCATGTCGTTCGCCATGAACGATGAAGCCGCACCGGCCGCATAGCAATCGACGCGGCGCGCGCGGGCAATGCGCTCGGCAGCGGCGTCGACCTGCGTGGTGGACAGCGATTCACGCAGCTTGGCCAGCGCCCGCGTGGCGCCATCGATGACCTTGCTGGCGACCAGCGCAGGCGGGTCCGCCCGGCCGACATGCCCCGGCAGCGTCGGCTGCGCGTGCGCCAGCTCGGCGGCCAGCGTGGCCTTGAACTCGCGCAAGCCTTCAAAGCCGAGCGCCTGGCACATCCGCACGATCGTCGGCATCGACACGCCTGCGCGCACGGCCAGCGTCTCCACGGATTGCTCGAGCGACAGCTCCGGCGCCTCCAGGATCAACCGCGCCACGCCCTGCTGCGCCGGCGAGAGCGCAGACAACTGGTCGCGCAGGGCGTTGAGCAGGGGAACGGAGAACGAAGGCATGGCGGGACCGTGGGCGGCGAACGGAAATCAGCGTCGCCAGTGTAGCGGCAGCCCCGCGCCACGCCGCCTGCCCAAGGGAAAACCCCCAAGAATCTGTAAGCCCGCGGTTTACGCGCGATGCCTCTTCAGCGGGCAACGCTCCAACCTGCGCGACGTGTGCGGCGCTTTGCCGGTGCATGCGTAACTTCAACCCTTACAGAGCAGACTTGCCTGAGAGTCGGCCCCCCGAGCCAGGCCGGAAAACCCGTTCCGGCCGACACAACAGTCGTTACGACAACAAGGGAGCCACATGACCACTTCGATCCGTTCCATTCCGCTATCGGCTGTTGCACTGTCGGCGCTGCTGGCCTGCGGTACCGCGCATGCGCAATCGAACGTCACGCTGTACGGCGTGATGGAAACCGGCCTGCGCTACAGCACCAACAATGACGCCAACGGCCACGGCAAGGCCGAGATGGCGGGCGGCTACTACAGCGGCAGCCGCTTCGGCATTCGCGGCTCGGAAGACCTGGGCAACGGGCTCAAAGCCGTGTTCCACCTGGTCAGCGGTTTCGCGCCGGACACCGGCGTGGGCTCCACCAACGACATGGGCCTGGGCGGCTACAAGCCCACCACGCCCGCCACGTCGCGGCTGTTCGGACGCCAGGCGTATGTCGGCTTGGAAGGCGGCTTTGGCTCGCTGACGTTCGGCCGACAAGAGAACCTCGTCTTCAACACGGCCGGCCAGTACGACGCGCTTTCTATCGGCAACCTCGGCGCAACGGCGTGGCACGTGACCGCCACCGGCGTGCGCATCGACAACGCGGTAAAGTACGTGGGCGTTTTCAACGGCTGGCGCCCGGGCGTGATGGTCGGCATGGGCGAGCAGGCGGGCGCGTTCTCCGCAGGCAACTACAGCGCGCTGTCGCTCAACTACGCCAGCGGCCCGTTCGCGTTCGGCGGCGCGTGGGAGCAGCAGAAAGACCTGCAATCGGTCGGCACCCGCACGTGGACCACCGGCGGCAGCGTGCAGGTCGGCCCCGCCAAACTGATGCTCGGCTACATCAACTACCGCGATGGCACGCCCACCAAGAACGACCTCATCCTGGGCGGCGTGAAATACGACTTCAGCGGTCAGTACAACCTCGTGGTGGGCGGCATGGCCACGCGCCAGCGCGACCCCGACGGCCTGCGCTACACCGCCTACGCGATCATGAATTACGTGGTCAGCAAGCGCACGTGGCTGTACGTCGGCATGGACTACACCCACCAGAAAGACGCCGGCACCGTCCTGGCAGCCGCACTGCCGAAAGCCTCGCAGACCGGCGTCATGGTCGGCATGCGCCACGGGTTCTAAAACGAAGACACGGCCTGGGCGCCAAGACGTGCGCCCAGACGGTTTGGCCTTTGACTTTCCCTGCCCTAGATGGCGCCTTGAATTTCTGTAAGCGGGCGGAAAAAAGAAGGAGGCCCGTCTGAGCGCAGCGAGTTTGCCTCCTTCTCCGCCCGGTTACAGAAATTCAAGGAGGGGGTCGCCATCTCGGGCGCGCCTTTCTTTGCTTACTTTCTTTGGCAAGACAAAGAAAGTGAGTCGGCCCCAGCAGGGGACGAAACAGCAGCAAACCACCAACGCCCTTACGCTGGCGCCGCGGCAGGTGGTTCATTGGAAGCCGACGCCCCTTTCTCCTGCCCACCCCGCGTCATCCACGCCTCAAACGCCGCAGAAGTCCGCAACACCGTCCCCGGCGCCGCCAGCGGCACGTGCGCCTTGTCGAACGCATCCTTGAGCACAACGTTGAACGCCCGCAGCACATCCGCCTGCTTCTGCGGACGCGTCTTGAACCGCCCCTTGACGATCATCGCGCCACCTTCAAAGCGGTCCAGCCCGAAGATTTCCGCACCGCCGAGCAACGTGTAGGCAAAGCGCGGCTCACCTGCAATTTGATCAGCCGCCGTGCGCACGAGATCGATCGCCTGCTGCGGTTCGGCCTCCATCGCCACGCGCACTTCAAAGTCGGCAAACGAGTAATCGCGCGAAAGATTGCGCACGGTCTTGATCTGGCTGAACGGGATCGACAGTACCGCGCCGGTGCCATCGCGCAGCCGCACCGTCCGGATGGTCAGGTTGATGACGGAGCCCGTGGCCACCCCCACGTCCACCGTATCGCCCACGCTGATGGTGTCTTCCATCAGGATGAAGATGCCGGTGATGAAGTCCTGCGCCAGCGACTGCGCACCAAAGCCCACCGCCAGACCGATCACCCCGGCGCCCGCCACCAGCGGCGTCACGTTAACGCCGAGGTTGGCCAGCACACCAATGCTGGCTGTCACCACCAGCGTCACCTTCAGGCCATTGCGCAGCAGCGGCAGGATGGTCAGCGCGCGCGTGCTGGGCTGCGCCCGCGCCGAGGCCGGCGACAGCGCCCGCAGGATCGCCGTGTCGAGCAGGATCCAGACAAGCCAGGTGGCAAAGACGGTGCTGATCAGGCCCACCATGGCATCGGCGATGCGCTTACCGTTGACGGAGCTGTGCGCGACCTCCACCAGCGTGTGGCCCCACACGCGCAGCACCAGCTCAAGGAAGGCGATCCAGATGACGAGCTTGATGAGCGCGCCAACGAAATGCTTGAGCCGCTCGAAATAAGGCGAGCTGCGCGCCAGACGCAGGTGTGAGCGCCAGTTGGCGCGGGGGCGGATGAGCGCCGATAGGAAGAACGCCGCCACCAGCAGCAGCGACGTCATCACCGCGCGGCGCGCCACGACGTCAACGTTGTCGGGCGTCGTCAGGGTGGCCACGACGGTGGCGCTCGCCAGCACCACCACGGGCACTGGCCAGAACGCGGCCAGCAGACGGCGGATCTGGTTGCCGGTGTGTTCGCCGCTGCGCAGCTCCAGCGGTCGGTTGGCAATCAACTGCCCGATCGGCCGGCGCGCCCACAACGCGCCCACCGCCAGCATCAATGACGCCACCACGTTGCACACCGTGGCCAGCAGCAGACTGAGCGAGCCGCCCAGCACCAAGGCAACGCGCGGATCGACCAGCGCGTCGCCGCAGGCGCCCAGACTGGCCGTCAGAAAGATCGGCCACATGCCGTGCTTGAACAGGTATTCCACCGCCACACGCCGGTGCGCGCTGCCGGAAAAGAGCGAGAACAGCATCGCCACGCCGGCCGTGATGATCGCGCCCCAGACGATGGCGTAGGCCAGCACCACCGCCAGGACAAAGCCGGGCGAGGCATTGCGCTCCAGCCGCATGATGACGGCAAAGGAAATCGCCCATGGGCCGATCTTGCGCGCCGCGTCGATCAACAGTGCGCGCGTGGTCGGATGCGGCCCGAGGCCTGCGGTGAGACCGAACACGCGGCGGATCAACCAGCCCAGGCCAAGCAGGCCAGCGGCGATGGCGGCCCAGATGCCCACGGTGCTGGCAAAGTCCGCAGCCAGCGGCATGCGTTTGTCGGGCGCCACGAGCAGGCTCGCGTTACCGCTGGCGGCCTCGATACGGCGCAGCCAGTAGCGCGGGGCACCGGCTTCAACATCGGCCTGCAACGAGCCGTTCTCGATGAGCGACGCCACCGCGCCCAACAGACCCGGCGCCTGTTCGGCCTGCGCCTTCTGCTGCGCGCTCATGCCGTCGCGCAACTGCTTCAGTTCATTGACGAGAGCCGTGCGCTGCTGGTCGTTGTTGAGCAGCGTGATGACGGTGTCGAGCGACTGGCGCGTCTGCGCGGGGTCCGCTGCCGGCGCCGATGCGCTGGCGGTGGAGGTTGGCAGCCCGGCCAGCTTGGAAAACGACACCGGGGCAGCGTCGGCCGGGTTGGCGACGCACGCCATCAGCAAAAGCAGGACCGATGCGAGCGGCCACAGTCGCCGCGTCAGGAAGAGAGAATGAGTACGCATGACAGGGAAAGCGATCGTGCAGACATCGACCACGGCACGATACGCGAATTCCCAGGGTGCACAACTTCAGCGCTTGGCGCCCGGCGGCAGCGGAGCGCGCCGCCAGAGCCACGCTGCCGTGCCGAGCGCACATGCCATGCAGGCCATCACCAGGGCCACCACCCCGGGCCAGCCCCACGGTGCGTAGAGCTTGCCGCCTGTGGTGCCGATCAGGCTGGAGCCCAGGTAATACGCCAGCAGATACAGCGCCGCAGCCTGCCCCTTGGCACGCTGCGCGCGGCGCCCGACCCAGCCGCTGGCGACCGCATGCGCGCCGAAAAAGCCGAAAGTCAGCAACGCGATGCCGCCAATCACCAGCACTAGCGGCCCCGCCAAGGTCAGCAGCACGCCCGCCGACATCAGCGCTGTGCCGGCCAGCAGCATGCGGCCGCGGCCATGGCGATCCGCCAATCGGCCAAACCAGGCGGAAGCGCCAATACCCAGCAGGTACACCATGAAGATGCCGCCCACCGCCGTCTGGCTGAGGGCATACGGTGCATCGAGCAAGTGGAAGCTCGCGTAGTTGTAGATCGTGACGAAGCCGCCCATCAGCAGAAAGCCCATGGCGAACAACGAACGCAGGCCCGGCTCGCGCAGATGCGCGCCGAGCGTATCGAACAGATCGCCCAGCGCCACACCCTTGCGTGGCACAAAACGCCGCGACGGCGGTAGCAGCCACAGGAATGCCAGCGCCGCCAGCAAACCCAATGTGCCGGTAAAACCCATGGCAGCACGCCAGCCCAAGTGATCTGCCACGGCGCCGGTCAGCACACGCCCGGCCATCCCGCCGAATGCCGTCCCGCCGACGTAGAGGCCCATCGCCATGCCGAGCCCTTGCGGATGCACCTCTTCGGCCAGGTACGCCATCGCCACCGCCGGCACGCCGCCCAGCACCACACCCAGCAACGCCCGCGTGGCCAGCAACCCGTGCCAGCCCGGCAGGACCGCCGCCGCCAATGTGAGCACCGACGAGAGCACGAGCGACACGCCCATCAGTGTCTTGCGATGGATGGACTCCGACAGCAGCCCCGCAAACAGGATCGCAAAGGCCAGCAGCAGCGTGGACACCGACAGCACAAGGCTCGTCTGCGCGGGCGTGAGGCCAAAGTCGTGCGCCAGCATCGGCATGAGCGGTTGCACGCAATACAGCAGCGAAAACGTCGAGAAGCCCGCCGCGAACAGCGCCAGATTGGCGCGCAGATAACCGGGGTGGCCCCGGACCAGCCAGCGCGAAGGATCGGCGGGTTCGATGGCGGGCGAAGGAGAAAGCGGAGCGTTCACGGCGGGGGGGTTGAAACAGGCGCAGGGGCAAGCGCCTATTATCGTTCGCAGGCACCGTTCCCGCTGCGATGCGGCATCGCTCTTGCTGCGCAGCCCCCACCTCGCTTATCCGCCCGACCATGGAAACCACGCTCTACTACTGGCCCGAAATCCAGGGCCGCGGTGAATTCGTCCGGCTGGCGCTGGAGCAGGCCGCCGTGCCCTACACCGATCTCGGCCGCGAAGACGAAGCCGCCATCGAGGCGTTTCTGAACGACGCGGGCATTCCCACGCCGCCGTTCGCGCCGCCGTTCCTGGTGGCCGGCCAATTGGTGATCTCGCAGACAGCCAACATCCTGCTTTACCTGGGCCAGCACTACGGCCTGGCTCCGCACGACGAAGCCGGCGGCCTTTGGACGCACGGCCTGCAACTGACGATTGCCGATTTCGTGGTGGAGATTCACGACACGCACCACCCCATCGCTTCAGGCGAGTACTACGAAGACCAGCGCGCCGAAGCGAAGCGCCGCACGCAGGATTTTCTCGACAATCGCGCGCCCAAATTCCTGCATTACTTCGAGCGCGTGCTCGCGCGCAACCCCGCCGGCCCGACTTGGGCCGTGCGTGATGCACTGACGTATGTGGATTTGTCGCTATTCCAGATCGTGGCCGGGCTGCGGTATGCGTTTCCGCGCCACATGCAGCGCTACGAACGCGAATTGCCGCATCTGGTGGCGCTACATGATCGCGTGGCGGCACAGCCGAACATCGCGGCGTATCTGGAATCGCCGCGGCGCATTCCGTTCAATACGATGGGCATCTTCCGCCACTATCCGGAGCTTGATGCCCTGAAATGACAAAACCCGGCGCAGGGCCGGGTTCGCGGTGGATACGTCGTTCAGGCTGCCAGTGGTGTATCGGGCAATCGGTCGGGCAACCGACGGCGGATGTCTTCCAGTGCCGCGGGCCAGCTTTCGATGGCCGCCAAGTCGTGGATGTCCTGCAGATCGATCAGCAGATCGACCACCTGGTCGTCGTCGACATTCACGCCGGAGCAGCGCAGCGCACGCGCAAGCGGGTCATCGCTCGGCACACGCAGCAGGCTCACGCCCAGGCGCTCGATCGCGGCGCAGTAGAACGCATCGTCAATAAGAATGCCGACGCCGCATCGGCGGTTGTCGAGCCCGCGATAACGCGGCTCGCCGTCGGCGTCTTCAGAGCGGCATTGCTGTGCGAGCAGGTGTGCGCGCACGCGTTCAAAAATGTCCTCGATGCCGAGGAACGTCCCCTTCCCTTTCATGGTGTCACCTTCTATAGGGTGATCTGTGACCGGCCGGTCGGTCAGAATGTATCGACAAGAGCGCCGCTGAGGCCGAATTGGCGCGCAATCGACTGCAGGCGTTCCTTCCACTCCCACGTGCCGAACACGTCATGTGCGTTCTGCAGCTTGGAGAGCAGCTCAACGGTGTCGCGGTCGTCCACATCGATGCGCGCGCGCTTGAGCGCTCGGCGCAACGCCATGACGCCCGCGTCCATATAACGCGGAATCTCGTTGGTGGGCTTGAGGATGTAGCGCACCGGCACGCTTTCCATCGACGTCGTGTAGTCACGCACGCCGATCAGGTTTCCGATCGGGCAGCAGCGGCCGCCCTGGCCGTGGTACGCCGCACCGCCGCGCGGCAGGATGGCAGCGCCCCCCTGACCGAACAGATGGCGAACCGCGCCGTCGTAGATTTCTTGCTTGCTGAGATATTGCGTCTTCATGTTCTTTCCCCTGACCCCAAGATTGCAGGCGCCGCCGCTTCGATTCACTTCCGACTTACGGCCTGACGTTGCGTCCGACGTCGCACAATCTGCCATCCGTGCGATCTATCTTGGTTCAGGATGCACCAGAACCATGGGCCGAAAAAGGACCGGAATGTAAGTCATTTTTACCGTTTGCTTTTTGGCAACGGATTGCCCGCAAAGGTGCGCCAGTCAACGCTTTGCGGGTGCTCCAGAGACCACGCAGGCGGGCCGATTTGGCATGCCCTGATGCGCGTTCGCAACAGCATGTGCGCATGACTGCGCGCACGTGGCGCATGCGTCGTAGGTGCGGCGCTTACATCCCGATGATCTGGTCTGCGTGGCCGAGACAGAAGCCACGTCGGTCATGGTGCCCACAGGTGGGCATCACCTCGTAGCCGGCAGCGCGCAGCAATACCGCGCGCGCGGCCACCTCCACCGGGGGCAGGGGCTGCCCCGAATTTTCATCGCGCACCAGCCGGCCGAGTTGGGCAAACGGCTGGCGCAGCAGATGGTTCAGATCCAGCGAACCGCAGTACCGCATCACATCACCTTCTTCAAAATGGCGGCGGCACCGCGGTGCGCCGATTACATCGATTCGTCTGCCAGCTCAGGACACGCAACCAGCGTCCGGCGCACACGCGCATAAGCGGCACGCTGTGCCCAGATCGCGTCGGTCAAGGCCGCAATCAGCGCGTCGCGGGGCAGGCTTTGCGGTGCCACGCCGAACTGCGCCTCCACGGTACGTAGAGCCTCCGTCACTTCGCTTCGCCATCGGGCGTCGAGTCGCTGGGTCATGTTGTTCTCGTTGGGTCGGTTCTGGCGCGGTGGGCGGCGGGCTTGTGCCCACTCTGGCCGCGCTGGGAAGGGATTGGCGGAATGGGTTCCGCTCTTGTTTGTGAAGAACGGCACACGGGACTGAAACTTGATCGCCTCGGCGGGGGGTAAACCGGTCGCCCGGGATCGGGTGCCACTGAGCGCCTCTCCGCCAAACGGGCTCCCCCATTCGCGCAGCAACTTCGGCGGGTGCCCGTGGCCCAATCGGTTCTGAAACCGCCACCCGAGCCACCGATGAAGATGGAGCGTCACGTGTCCCGACTGTCTTTCCTGCACCGTACCTTGCTGACCGTTGCGTGCGCGCTGGCCTTGCCCGCCGTTGCGACGGCTGGCGCCCCCGATCCGCGTCAATACATGCATGGCATCAGCGCGGTGCCTGGCGCCAAGGCCGACACCTTCAACGTGTTCTTCAGTAGCTCGGGCCTGCCGCCGCGCGGTGCCGATCGCAGCGGAAACTGGCCGCACGATGTCTATGTCGCGCAATGGCATGCCGACACGGGCGTGCTCGATGCCCCACGCATCTTCATCCAGAAGCCCGAAGCGCAGGAGCCCGTGACGGTGGCGCGCAACCGCGCGGGCCAGGTGATGGTGTCATTTGAAGACGGCTGGAATGCGCCGGAAAACGTGAACCAGCGCTTCGGCATCTACGACACCGCGCTCCGGCCCATCAAGCCGTATCCGCAACTGGTGGAATCCGGCAGCCATTCGGGCCACATCACGGCCGTGGGCGACCGTTTCGTGGTGTTCTACTCCGACGGCTGGATCACTGGCGGTGGCGTCGACAACCTCGGCAGCGGCAACGGCGTCTACCTGAAGGTCTACGACGGGCGAGGCCGTCGCCTGCACAACGTCGATGTTGCCGATGGCCGGCGCGAATGGTGGCCCATGGTGGCTGGCGGCAGCACCAATGCGCTGCTTGCCTGGCAGCAGTTCGTGCCAGGCCAGACCGAGGCCAATCTGAAAATCGCCGTGTTCGATCCCGTTAGCGGACGCGTGACCGGCGAGCAGCTTCTGCACAAGCATCTGCAGTACTACACCTACAGCGTCACGTGGATGCCGGCGATCGAGCGGTACTTGCTGGTGGGCGTGGCCAAGGGCAACGGCTTTGCCGACTTGATCGACACGACGGGCAAAGTGCGCGCGTCCATTCCGTGCATGCCCGCAACGGTACGCGAAGCGGGCATCGCCGTGAACCAGAACACCGCCTATACGCCCGCCGCCGATGGCCGCCTGCTGCAACTGCACGCGGGGCCGGATTCGCTCACGCTATCGGCCACGCTGCTGAACACCGACGGCAAGCGCGTGCAATGGCGGCCGGTCGGCAGCACCGGTTTGCTGCGCACGTCTGGCGCGATCGACTGGATGTCGCTGACGGAAAAGGGGCTGGAGCAGTTGCACTTCGACCCCGCCAAGACGCAGCCGGCCAACGCGGTCGACCAGTGCCGCTAGCGCGACAACCTCAAGCGTCCGTAACAAGCACGCGCAGGCGCACGAGACCATCCCACCTTGTGTGGATGGCATCGGCGATGCGGGCGATTTCGGCGGCCAGCGCTGGTGGCAGGACCAAGTCGACCTCCACCGCGCCATCGACGTAATGGAGCACGCAGTGGCGTGCGTCCAGCGGCGTGCCGGGCGGCAGCAGTTGGGCCAGCACGGCGTGCAGCGCATCGCGGTCGGGTAGCGGCACGGGGTCGGTTGCGATGTGCTCGCGCGGGTCGACGTGAATCTGCACGTCGAGCACCGCCATCGCCGTATGCGCACTGAGTACGTTGGTGCGGGCCCGCACGGCAATCGCATGGCCTTCGCTTACCGAGACGCGCGGATCGACCTCGATATGCGCGTCCACCAATGCCTGGTCGCCTGTCACACGCGTACGCAAGTCGTGCACGTTGATCACGCCCGGCGTGGCTTCCAGACTGGTCCGGATCGCCTCCACCTGCGCGGGCGGCAAGGCGCGGTCCATCAGGTCGTTGAGCGCTTCCCACCCAAAGCGCACACCCACACGGCCAATCATCAGCCCGACGATGCAGGCGGCTATCGGGTCCAGCCAGTGATAGCCCATCAGGTTACCCGCCACGCCGACGGCCGCCACCAACGACGACACCGCATCGGAACGCGCATGCCACGCATTCGCAATCAGCATGCGTGAGTTGATGCGCTTGGCCACGGCCAGCATGTAGCGGAAGAGCCCTTCTTTGGCTGCCAGCGCGATCAGCGCCACCACCAGCGCCAATCCATGCACGGGCGTCGGCCCCTGCGGCGAGCGCAGGCTTTCCACTGCGGCCCAGATCATGCCCGCGCCCGCCCCGATCAGCAGCAGCCCCAAGCCCAGCGACGCGGCGTTTTCGTAACGCGCGTGGCCGTACTGGTGGTCTTCGTCCGGCCCCTTGTGGCTGTTGCGGTTGGCAATGAAGACGATGCCATCGGCAATCAAGTCGGACAGCGTATGCAGCCCGTCCGCCACCAGGCCTTGCGAGTGCGACCACAGGCCCGCCGCAATCTGCCCCGCCGAGAGCAGGCAATTGACGCCAGCGCTCACCAAGGTGGAGCGCTCGGCGCTCTGCTTGCGTGCGGCCGCAGAAGGTGCTGTCGAGGATGTGGGCGTCATGGGAAATCGGTGCGATCAAGCGTGCGAGGCAATCGCCAGCATTGTGCCACGCACCGGTACACCGCCCGGATCCGAAATGATGGCCACGATCGCAACGTGCTGCGACAAATTTGCACCAGAAGAGCGCGGATTGGGGCGCATTTATAGGACGTTTCCGATGTTCCGCCCTGGAGGCTTCGGCGATTCTCAGCAATGCGGCAAACACATTGCCGCGCGTTACACGCTCGGAGACACGTCGAATGCAGAACCCCGTCCAACTCGTCATTGCAGATGATCACCCTGGCGTGGTGGCGGCCGTGCGGCGCCTCGTATCGGGGGTCGACGGCTTCGAGGTGGTGGGCGAAGCCAGCAACGCCGATGAGCTGCTCGCCGTGCTGGGTCGCGTGCGATGCGACCTTGTCATCACCGACTACGCCATGCCTGGCAGCCGCTACGGCGACGGCATCCTCCTGCTCGAATTCCTCGTGCGCCGCCACCCCGACCTGCGCGTGATGGTGCTCACCATGCTCGAGACGCGCGCACTGATGAGCAACATCCTGCGCGCGGGCATCAAGGTCATTGTCAGCAAATCCGACGAGCCACAGCACATCCTCGAAGGCATGCATGCGGCGGCGGGCGGTCGCATCTATCTCTCGCCAATGCTCAATGCCAAGCTGCTCTGCCGTAACGGCGAGCCACAGGCTGTCCACGACGACCCCGTCGCCAAATTGGGCAAGCGGGAGTTGGAAGTGCTGCGCATGTACGTGACCGGCAAGACGGTCAGCGAGATTGCCTTGCAGCTCAACCGCAGCGTCAAGACCATCAGCTCGCAGAAGCAGACGGCCATGCGCAAGCTCGAGCTTGGCACCGAGGCGGCGCTGTTCGACTTTGCCGTGCGCCACGGACTGCTTGGCAGCAGCGAGGCCTGAGACGATGGCCCGCGTCACGCTTTCGGTGTCGGCTCGCCTGCGCATCGGCATCGGCGCGGGGTTGCTCGCCTGTGCCGTTGCGCTGGGCTGGCTGGGCAGCTCGCCCAATGCCGATGCGGAAGATGCGGCGCAGGCCGTTCAACGGCTGACGCAGTTTCCGCCCAAGGTGACCGTAGGCGTCATCAGTGATGCCATGGCTCCGCTGGAGGGCGTCGAGGCCGACCGGCTCAGCGGCTTCTCCGGTGACCTGCTGATGCATCTGATTCCCCAGGATCAGGTACGCGTCATCCCGCACGTCTTTGCACGGCGTGATGAGCTGCTCAAGGCGGCTTGCCGCGGCGACGTCGACATCATCATGAGCGTGGCGCCGCGCTCGCAGTACGACCATTGCCTCATCTATTCGGCGCCATACCTCGAACGTCCCACCGCGGTGGTCGCGCGCAACGACAACACGCAAGTCGCGCAGAACCCGTTTGCCTCCGGCATGCGCATCGCCGTCGAGCAGGGCTCTTCGCTCGAAGAAGAGTTGGCTGGCCAATACCCGAGCATCCGCCTGATCAGTACGCCCACGGCGGCAGACGCCCTGGACGCCGTGCTGCATGACGCGGCAGACGCTTACGTGGGCGTGACCTATCCGACGCGGGAGTTGATGTCGCAGCCTCGCTATCGGCGGCTTTCCATCGTGCAGCTTGTGAACCAGCAGGTCGACGCGCTGCACTTTGCCGCGCCGCGCGGGCAGGCGATGTTGATCCGCTATCTGGACCGCCATCTCGCCCAGTTGCCCGACGCCACCATGAGCGAGCTGCGCGCGCGGTGGATCACGCAAGGCGGCGGTTCGTTTATGGGCGTGCAGCTGTCGGACAACGAGCGGGCCATGCTCGCGTCGCTCCCGCCCCTGCGCTACGCCGCCGACCCCGACTACATGCCCTACACCTTCAACGGAACGGGCGGCGGGATGCTGGGTATCTTCCCGGAATATCAGAACTTCCTCTCGCGTACGCTCGGGTTGCGCTTCGAGCGGGTGACCGTGCGCGACTGGGCTGAAGCGCTCGCGAAGGCGCGCAGCGGCGAGGTCGACATCCTGCTCGGTATATCCGATCAGGATTCCCGCCCGCCCGGCTTCACACTCTCTCAACCGATCGATGCCACACCGATGGTGATCGTCGGGCGCAGCGACGCGCTCACGGTGGCTGCGCTTCCCGAACTTTCCGGCAAGACCGTCGCCCTGCCGGCAAGTGAGACCCTGACCACGTTGCTGAACCAGAATGTGCCGAAGATTCGCATCCTGCCTGCACGCTCGGTCAGCGATGCATTGGCAATGACGGCAACCGGGGAAGCCGATTTCACGATCGTGAACCTGCCGGTGGCCGATGCGCTGATCCGTCATCACTTTCCAGGCGAGCTGAAGGTGACCGGTTCTGCGAATACGATCGAAAGCATCGGCGTGGGGGTATCGTCGCGGTACGCTGCGCTGGTGCCGCTCATCAACCGCGCGCTCTTCGCCATGCCCGAAGGCGAACAAGTGAGCATCCGCAACAAGTGGCTGTCGGTCAGCTACCAGTTGGGGCCGTCCACTTCGGCTGTGCTTGGCAAGTTCGGGCCAGCGGCGGCGCTGGTGCTGGCTGCACTGGTCGCACTGTCCATCAAGCAGATGCAACTGCGCCGCGAGAACCACCAGCGCCGCCGCGCCGAGGAAAGCCTGGCGCGGCAACTGAGCTTCCAACGCGCGCTGATGGAGGCCGTGCCGTTCCCGCTCGTCGCCCATGACGCCGCACACCGTTACGTTGCCGTGAATGCGGCGTTCTGCAACATGTTCGGCCGGACACGCGCGTCGTTGCTCGGGCACACGCCACAGGAGCTGGGGCTGTATTCGGTCGGCGACACGTCGCCGCTGTCCGATATCGACCGACGCGCGGCGCAGGCCAGCGAAAGCACGCGCGAAGAGCTCATCATCGACACGCCGGACGGCCAATCGCGCAACGTGCTGTACTGGATCGAGCCGTTTCACCTGCCGGACGGGCAACCTGCCGGCACCGTGGCCTCGCTGGTCGACATCAGCGAGATCCGTGAAACGCAGGCGCGGGCCGAACGCCTTGAGCAGCGCCTGCGCGAGGTCACCGAGTCGTTGCCCGCGCTTGTCTATCAGTTTGAGCTGCCGCCGGGCCAGGGGCAGGGCCGCATCACCTACGTGGCCGGCAAAGCGCACGAAACACTCGGCGCACAACCCCAGGACCTGCTGAGCTACCTGTCCACACCTGAACGGCTCATCCATAAAGAGGACAGGCAGCGCATGATCGACACGGTGCTTGCCTCTGCGCAACACCTGACGCCGTTCGACCAGCAATTCCGCCACGTTTGTGAAGATGGGACGGTGCGGTGGCTGCACGCGCGCTCGATCCCGCACCGCGAGCCGGACGGCCGCACGGTCTGGAACGGCTACCTGAGCGACGTCACCACGGAGCGCGAGCAGGCCGACGCGCTGGAAGCCGCCAAGAACGCAGCGGAATCGGCCCTGCACGCGAAAGACCGCTTCCTGGCCATGATGAGCCACGAAATCCGCACGCCCATGAACGGCGTGCTCGGCCTGGTCGAACTGCTGCAGCAGACGAAGCTCGAGGGCGAGCAGAAGCAGATGGTTTCGTTGGTACAGGATTCGGGGCGCGCGCTGCTGCATATCCTCGATGACATCCTCGATTACGCAAAGGTCGAGGCCGGCCGACTGGATATTTCCCCCTCAGCCACAGACCTTCGCGAAGTCTTTGACGGCACGGTCGGCCTGCTGGCAAGCCGCGCACACGAGAAATCGCTCGCCGTGCACATGGATGTGGGCGCCGATGTGCCGGCCAGCGTTTCTGTCGACAGCATTCGGCTACGACAAATCCTGTTCAACCTGCTTTCCAACGCCATCAAATTCACCGACACGGGAAGCGTACGACTGTCAGCCGACTGCACGCGTGTTACGGACGGCACGGCGCACCTCGTCGTCTCTGTCATCGATACGGGCATCGGGATCTCACCGGAGGTGCAGGCAACGCTGTTCGCGCCATTCGTGCAGGCCGAGCGCTCGACCACGCGGCGCTACGGCGGCACCGGTCTGGGGTTGGCGATTTCTCGTCAGCTTGCGGGCCTGATGGGCGGTGAACTGGTCATGGAGAGCGCCCCCGGATACGGCACGGCTGTCACGCTGCGGCTGGCCGTGCCGGTTCTGCAAGCGCGGTATGCGCTGCCGCAACTGGCGGGCCGCAGCGTCGCCATCGTGGTGGACGACCCTGCCGTGCGCCACAGCCTCACGCAATTCGCGGTTGCGGCCGGGCTGCAGGCCGGCCACCCACCGAACGCCGACATCCTCCTGACCTCGGCGGCGCAGGCAGACGCGCGCGCCATCCGCATCACGTCAGAAGCAGGCTATGCGGGACCGGGCAACGCGCTGAGCGTCAATCCGCTGAGCTGGCACGCTTTCGTGCAGGCGTGCGAACGCGCCGTCCCGCAACCCGAATCCACGCAAGCCCCCAGCGCGACGGTACGCGCGCTTCCCGCCGCCGCACCCACTGAAGCGCCCGGTGCACACATCCTCGTGGCGGAAGACCATCCGATCAACCGCGAGCTGATCGCCAAGCAACTGCGTCTGCTCGGCTATCGGGTCACGCTGGCCGAAGATGGCGTCGTTGCGCTTGAGCGTCTGCACGAACACCGTTTCGACGCCTTGCTCACCGATTGCCACATGCCGCGAATGGACGGCTTCGACCTGGCCCGGCACATCCGCCACGAAGAACAAGAACGCGCGGACGGGCCTCGCCTGCCCATCATCGCCATCACCGCAACGACGCTCGCTGAAGAGCACGCGCGCTGCCGTGCCGTTGGAATGGACGCGAGCCTGCTGAAACCAACCACCCTCGCCACGCTGCAGGAAGCGCTGTCTGCGCTGTGGAGCCCCGATGGTCTCGCGGTTGCGGGCACGCCCCCGGAAGATCCATTCACTTTGTCGCTCGACGATCTGCACGCCGCGCTCGGGACGGACCCGGCCGCAGCCGGGTTGGCGCAGGTCTTTCTGTCGTCGCTGGCCGAGGATGCGCAGCGGCTCCAGCCGCTGCTGGACGCGATGGACCGCCCCGCCCTGCGCCAGTGGGCCCATCGCACCGGCGGCGCACTGGCACTTCTGCACAGCCCCGACGTCGACGCTGTGGCGGAAGCCTTCCGCCATGCCGTGCACGATGGCACCCATGACGACATCCACGCCGCCGGCAGGCGCGCTTTGCGTCTGCTAACGCACATCAACGCGTTGTTGAACGCCTTCTTGCCGGTGTCAGCCGACGTTGTGCACCGCACGCAAGTGACGGATTCATAAGGGAAAACCGTTTCAAGCGATCGATGCATCGCTTTTAGACGTGCCACTCCAATCGCCCGATTGACTCGGTCCTGGCGGCCTCCTACGATGACATCGACCAATGTCACATTAAGAGGCGCCCATGTGGTGCCCACGGAGACACCACGTGAACGCACGGACCGATTTTCCGCGCCCCGACGCTTTTGCGCCGACCCCGCGCAACCCTGACGCCCCCGCCCTGATCGATGCCGCCATCATCGGGACGGGCTTTGCCGGCCTGGGCATGGCGATCCAGCTCAAGCAGAACGGCATCGACAACTTCCTCGTCTTCGAAAAAGCGGGGTCTGTGGGCGGCACGTGGCGCGACAACCACTACCCCGGCTGCGCGTGCGATGTGCAATCGCACTTGTATTCGTTTTCGTTCGCACCCAATCCGGACTGGTCGCGTATGTATTCGCCGCAGCCGGAAATTCGCGCGTATCTGGAGCGCTGCACCGATGAATTTGGCGTGCGCCCGCACGTGCGCTTCCATCACGAACTGACGCGCGCCACGTTTGACGAAGCCGCCGGCGTGTGGAACCTGGAGATGGCCGACGGCCGCCGCTACCGCGCCCGCACGCTCATCTCCGGCATGGGCGGCCTGAGCCGTCCGGCCTGGCCGAACATTCCCGGCATCGAAACCTTCCAGGGCAAGGCTTTCCACTCGCAGCTCTGGGAGCACGATTACGACCTGCGCGGCAAGCGCGTGGCCGTGATCGGAACCGGCGCGTCGGCCATCCAGTTCGTGCCGCAGATTGCGCCGAAGGTCGGCCGCCTCGACCTGTATCAGCGCACGCCGCCGTGGATCCTGCCCAAGCCCGACCGCAAGGTGTCGCGCGCCGAGCACTGGCTCTTCCGCCACCTGCCGTTCACGCAAAAGCTGATGCGCACGGGCATCTACTGGATGCTGGAGTCGCGCGTGCTCGGCTTTGTGATTCATCCGAAGCTGATGAAGGCGGTGGAACGCATGGCGCGCAGCCACATCAAGCGCCGCATTGCCGATCCGGTGCTGCGCGAGAAGGTCACGCCCGACTACACCATCGGCTGCAAGCGCATACTGATCTCGAACGACTATTACCCGGCGCTCACGCGCGAGAACGTCGACGTGATCACCTCCGGCATCGCACGTGTGGAGCCCAACGCCATCGTCACCACCGACGGCACGCGGCGCGAGGTGGATTGCCTGATTTTTGGCACCGGCTTTCATGCGACGGACCCATTCCCGCGCGGCGTGCTGCTTGGCAGCCAGGGCGTCGACATTGTGGATGCGTGGGACAAGCACGGCGCCGAGGCCTACCTGGGCACCACCGTGTCGGGCTTTCCGAATTTCTTCATGGTGGTGGGCCCGAACACGGGGCTCGGCCACTCGTCGATGGTGTTCATGATCGAGTCGCAGGTGGCGTACATCGTCGACGCCCTCAAGTCGATGCGTGCGCACAACGTGGCGGCCATCGACGTACGCCCCGACGTGCAGCGCCGCTTCAACGACGGCATCCAGAAGCGGCTGTCGAATGCGATCTGGTCGGCCGGCGGCTGCGTGAGCTGGTACCTCGACCCGAAGACCGGTAAGAACACCACGCTGTGGCCGGGATTCACGTGGCAGTTCCGCCGTGCGACGGCGCATTTCCGGCTGGCGGATTACCGCACGCGCCCGATGGCCGTCCCGAAGGGTGTGCCGCTGCGCGTGCCCGCCCGCACGGTGCCGGCCGCCCAAAACACCCCCAACGAAGAAGCGCTCGACCGCGTCTGAAGCGCGCCAGCCCCACGGAGACCACGCCATGAAGTCATTCAACAACCAGGTTGCCGCCATCACCGGTGCCGCGTCGGGCATGGGCCGCTCGCTGGCGCTGCAGCTGGCACGCGAAGGCTGCCACCTTGCACTGGCCGATCGCAATGAAGCGGCGCTCGCGCAGACGCTGCAACTGGTGCGCGCGCACGAAGGCGACCGCATCCGCGTGACCACGCACGCCGTCGACGTGGCCGACCGCGCCGCGGTGTACCGCTGGGCCGAAGAAGCGGCCGCCGCGCACGGCAAGGTCAACCTGATCTTCAACAACGCGGGTGTGGCGCTGTCCAGCACGATCGAAGGCATGGAAGACGACGAGCTGGCCTGGATCATGAACATCAATTTCTGGGGCGTCGTGCACGGCACCAAGGCGTTCCTGCCGTTGCTAAAGGCGACCGGCAACGGCCACATCATCAACACGTCGAGCATCTTCGGCATCTTTGCGCAGCCGGGCATGGGCGCCTACAACGCCAGCAAGTACGCCGTGCGCGGCTACACCGAGGCGCTGCGCCAGGAACTGGACCTGATGAACTGCGGCGTGTCAGCCACGTGCGTCCACCCGGGCGGCATCAAGACCAACATTGCCAAGTCGAGCCGCGTCTCGCCGAGCATGAACGGCTTCCTGGTGCGCGACGAACAGCAGGGCAAGGCGGAGTTCGAGAAGTTCTTCATCACCTCGGCGGACAAGGCCGCGCAGGTGATCCTGGATGGCGTGCGCAAGAACAAGCGCCGCGTGCTGATCGGCCCCGACGCCCACGCCGCCGATGTAATGGCCCGCTTGCTGCCGGCGGCCTACCAGGCGCTGGTCGTGCGCGAAGCCCGCCGTACGCGTAAGAAAGCGCTGCGCGACGATACGGCGCCGGCCACCGCCCGCGCAAAGTAGGAGGCCGCCGATGAACACGGCCACCACCGGAGAATTGTTCGCCAGCCCCCCGCGCGCGAACCTGCTCAACGTTGCACGCGCCATGCTGCGCCCCGGCCGCATCGGCCTGCGCAGCATCGGCCGCGATGTGCTGATCGCACGCTACGCCAAGCCGCAGTCGCGCTATCTGCCGTTGATGGGCACGCGCGTGCATTACACCGATGAAGGCGCAGCCAACTCCGAAGGCACGCTGCTGCTGATCCACGGTTTTGGCGCGTCACTGCACACGTGGGATGGCGTGCTGCCGCAGCTCACGCGGCGCTACCGCGTCATCCGGCTCGACCTGCCGCCGTTCGGCATCACCGGCCCGCTGCGCGATGCGCAAGGCCGCCCGCGCACGATGGAACTGCCGCTGTATCGCGACTTCATCGACGCGTTTGTCGACACGCTGGGCCTGTCGAAACTCACGCTGATCGGCAATTCGCTGGGCGGCATGGTGTCGTGGGACTTTGCCGTGCGGCACCCGGGCCGCGTCGAGAAGCTCGTGCTGATCGACTCGGCCGGCTTTCCGATGAAGCTGCCGATCTACATCGACCTGTTCAATCACATTGGCGTGCGGATGACGTCGCCGTGGATGCTGCCCGAAGGCATCATCCGCGCCGCCACGCGCGATGTGTATGGCGACCCGTCGCGCGTGTCCGAGCCCACGCTGCGCCGCTACGCCGATTTCTTCTATGCCGACGGTGCACGACAGGCCATCGGCAAGATGGTGCCGAAGTTCCGCTTTGACGATGTCGATACCAGCGGGCTGGCCTCGATCCGAGTGCCCACGCTCATCCTCTGGGGCCAGCGCGACCGGTGGATCCCGCCCGCGCATGCCGGCGAATTCGCCCGCCGCATTCCCGGCGCCATGCTGCGCATGTATCCGGCGCTCGGCCATATCCCGATGGAGGAAGACCCCGTACGCGTGGGGACCGACCTCTGTGCATTCCTCGACCAAGGGCGCGCGTCGACGCGCCTTTCAGAAACCACATTCCAGGAGAACCGCCCATGATGCCAGTCCGCCGCGACGTGCATCCTCACCTGCCGGCTGATCGCATCAGCAATTGGCACGAGCGAGGCACGCATGTCACCCACTTCCTGAACGCGCTGTCGATCTTCTTCCCGACCGGCGAGCGCTTCTTCATGGACAGCGTGCGCAACTACCGCCATCTGGTGACCGACCCAGAGCTGAAGCAGGCCGTGGCCGGCTTCATCGGCCAGGAAGCGATGCACACGCGCGAACACGTGCTGTACAACGACCTGCTCGACCGCGCCGGCCTGCCCGCCACGCGCATCGACCGCTTTGTCGGCAAGTTCCTGAACATGCTGCGAAAGTACACGCCCAAGTCGCACCAGTTGGCGGTGACGGTTGCGCTGGAGCATTACACGGCAATGCTGGCGGGCCAGGTACTCGCCCATGAAGATGGCCTGGGCCGCAACTCCGAACCCGGCTACCGCCAGGTCTGGATGTGGCACGCCATGGAAGAGACCGAGCACAAGGCGGTGAGCTACGACGTGTGGAACCTCGCCATCAAGCCGGGCCTGCGCCGTTACATCCTGCGCACCTCGACGATGCTGCTGACGACCGTCACCTTCTGGGCGATGGTGTTCTACGTGCACATGCGGCTGATCCTTGCCGACCGCACCTGCAAGAACAAGTTCTTCGGTCTGGGCAAGGCGTTCCATTACCTGTGGATCCACCCGGCACCGCTGCGCAAGATCATTCCGGAGTTCTTCGACTTCTTCCGGCCGTCCTTCCACCCGTGGGATGAAGACAACCGCGCCGCACTCGAACGCCTGCCCAAGCTGATCTCGGAGATCGAAGCCTATGCGGCTGCCAACGGGGAAGCACCGTCGCCGTCGATCCGGCGCAAGCTCTCGACGGCCGGTGCGGCCGGATCTTGAGCAGGCATTCAAAACGCCTGCAGCACCCGTCGTATCAGGATCAAACTAGAAATAGATAAGGCGCGCCCCACGCATGGGCGCGCCGGAGACACTAGCCTTTGTCCGGCCCGGGCGTGCTGCCCGGCGGTTCATGCATGTGCTCGATGACCTGCGCCACACGGTCGCCCAGATATTTGTTGGCGGCCGTCTCAAGCGCGCGCATCAGCTCGGCTTCGACCGCCACCAGCGCCAGCGGACGGATGCGCCAGATCACGTCGACCAGACGCGGCACGTCTTCGACCGGTGGCAGATCGCTGCCGTACTTGTCGAGTTCGCGCACGACCATCGAGACGAGATCGTCGGCCACCGCCTGCGTATGCGGCCGGGCACGCTCGATGATGTCGAGCACTTCGACGAGCGGGAAACCGGCCTTTGCCATCTGCGCGCCGGCCAGCAATGCTTTCGGGCTGCGCGCCAGATAGCCGAGGCCATCGGGTTCAAGCAGGCCGAGCGAGATGGCCCGCGCCAGCGCCTGACGCGACATGGCGCGGCCAAACAGCTTGGCAAGCGCCAGAAGCGAGTAATGCTTGGGCGACTCGTCCGACCACGGGCTGGCGATGGCGGATTCGAGCCCGAGGATGGAGCGCAGGTCATGGCCCTCGACGATGGCCTTGAGCAGCTCCTGGATGTTGGAAAGCGTGTAGCCGCGCCCGAGCAGGTGATTGATGAGCTTGAGCCGCCCCAGATGCGCCTGGGTGTAGATACCCACGCGACCACGCCGCTCGGGCGGATCGATCAGGCCGCGGTCCTGATACGAGCGGACGTTGCGGACAGTGGTTTCGGCCGCGCGCGCGAGTTCATCGATGGTGAACTCGCGGGCGGGCGGATTGGCAGGCGGACCGGCGTCGCCGGTTGGTTTGCGGGCAGGCATGCAAAAAATTCTACACGAGCGCGGCAACAGACCGCGTCGGTGACCGGAACGTTTCCGGTGCGTTTCTCACGACGAGGAGACCGTCGATGTGGGACTTGACCTTGCGTCATCGAAATAGCGCGCTGCGGGCTGCGGGCGCGGTGGTTGCGGCGCTGCTGCTGCAAAGTTGCGCCACCGCCGGCGACGGACACGGCGCCATCGAGGCTGACAAAGCCAAACAGCTTGAAGACGCGCGGGCGCAGGCGCGCGCGCCATTCCAGTCTGGCAATCTCGCCACGCGCGAGGTGCGGCCCGCCACGCTGCGCGACTCCGGCCAGCCCAATGCGATCTCGTATCTGCGCCACGTCGATTTCCGCTTCGATGGTGGCGTGGGCTTCCTGGTCGATCAGCTCGCGCTGCGCATGGTGCCGCGTGCGCCCGGCGACCCGGTATGGCTCGACGATGTGTCGTCGTACACGCTGCAGCCGGTGAGCGGCTCGGTGCGCGTCACGGCTCAGAGCATGGCCGCACTGTTCAATACCGTGGTCTTTGCGCGCGGGCCGGGCGATGATCCGCCGCTGCGTAACTTCACTTTCTCACTGGACGACGGCTCGCTCGACATGCGTGCCGAGATGCGCCGGCGCGGCGCGTGGGTGCCGATCGAGCTGCGTGGTCCGCTGGTCCTGCGCGATCCGCAGACCATCGTGTTCCGCCCCAACGTGGTCAAAGTCCGGGGCCAGGACGCCAGCGCGCTGATGGGCGCCGCGCATATCGAACTGGCCGATCTGTTGCCGGTGTCCACGCCGGCCGTGCAGTTGGCCGGCAGCGAGATCGTCATGCAGGTGCCCAAGCTCTTTCCGCCGCCCGCGCTGGATCTGAAGCTCTCCGCCATCCGCGTCACGCGCGAGGGGCTGCTCATGCAGATCGGCGATGGCAACCCGCAGATGCCACCACTGGCCACCGCCGCCGACGCGCAGCGCCCGTACATCCTCTTTCGCGGCGGCGACATCCGCTTCATGCGCTCGATGCCGATGAATGCGCGCATCGATATCGTCGTCGCCGATCCGGCCAAGCCGTTCGTGTTCAACCTGTACCGCTATCGCGATCAGCTGGTGGCAGGGTCACTGCGCTTCTCGCCCGATGGCGGCATTCGCGTGCTGATGCCGTCGTTCGACACACTCAGCGCTGCCAGAGCCGCCAAGGCACCTGCCGTCGCCAAAGCGGGCAAGCCCGCCCTGCAACTCGCCAAGAGGACCGCGCCATGATCGCCCCCGCCTTCGCTCTCGCCGCCCTGATGTTGCGCCTGGTGGTGGTGACGCTCGGCTTGACCGGTCTTCTTGCCAGCGCCGTCGCCCGCGCCGCCGAGCCACCCATGGCCGGCGCACAGCGCAAGGAGTTGACCACCGTGCGCCAGCAATGGGGGCAACGCTGCGATCCGTCCTCCGGTGCACCCAACGCCAGCGGCCCCGCCGTTGCGCGCGACTCGGGCACGGCACCGCCCGTGGTGCAGATGCGTGATGTGGATTTCCGTATCACCGGCGACATCGGCTTTCGCGTGCACCAACTCACCGCGCAGCTCGTGCCGCACAAGCCGGGGCAGCCCGTCGACATGGACGACCCGAGCCAGTTCGACATCCGCATCCTCGGCGGTGAAGTGACGGTGCCCAAGGATTCGCTCGATGCGCTGTTCAACCGGTATCTGCTCGACTATTCGCCGCGCTCGCTCAATGCGCTGTCGCTCACGCCCGGCGACGGCGTGCTCGACGTGTCGGGTGGGCTCAAGCTGCGCAATCATTTTCCCGGCGTGTGGCTGCCGTTCGGCATGCGCGGCACATTGACGCTGAAGGAATCGCGCTACCTCGTCTATACGCCCACCGAGGCCCGCGTGATGGGCATCCAGACGCTGGCGCTGCTCAAGGGGATGGGGCTGGAGTTGTCGCAGCTGGCGCCGCTCAATCGCGACGGCGCCAAGCTGCACGGCAATGAGATGGTGCTGGACCAATACACGGTGTTTCCGCCGCCGCGGCTGATCGGTCAGATGAAAACGGCGCGTGTCACGCCAGACGGGCTGGTGCTCGGCTTCGGCCCCGCGCCGGCCCTGTGCGCGTCTGCGCCAACCGACGCGGCCAGCCGCATCTGGATCCAGTCCGGCGACCTGAAGATGTACAACGTGCTGGTCACCAACAGCCGCATTCTCGTGACCGATACATCAACGCGTGGGCCGCTGCGCTTCGACCTGTATCACTACCGCGAGGCCGCTGCGCGCGGCACCACGCGCATGGATGCGGACGGGACGCTGCGCGTCGACCTCGCGCCGGCAGCGGCCGTCCAGTAACGCCGTCGTCAACGCGCTATTTCTGGCAAACGGCGCGCAGGATCGCCTCGCCTTCTGAACGCGGCACGATGGCCTCCCAGCGGGGGCCGTCGATGGTCTTGGTGAGCACCGTACCGTGCTGGCTATCCTGGATCAGCGCGCTGACCGGCAGGATGCGCCCCTCCTTGCAGTCGTAGACGGACGTGCGCGTGTCGTACTGATACGCCCTGCCGTCCGAGAGCTTGCGCGGCGCGTCATAGGCGTCGCGCGTCGTGGCACGCACGGTGCCATCCTTGTTGTGCTCGATGGAGTCCTTGTCCAGATAGAGCGAGCCGCCGTTGTCGGCCAGCGGGGCCAGCTTGACCCAGTTGTCGGCCGCCATAGCGGTCGAGCTACCGATTGCCAGCGCGGCAGCCACCCAGTAGATCAGCGTCGTTCGTTCCATTCGCATCGCAACCTCCGTTTGCCTCATTGCACAGACGTATGCGGGACGAAGCAGCATGGTTGCCGCGTTCTCCGCACATTCGAATTAGGCGTAGCAAATGGCATGCCTCGCGCGTGTCACTGCCGGAGCAGGCAACAAAAAAGCCCGCACGAGGCGGGCTTCTTCGGGAATGCAGGACGGCTTACTTGGCAGCGGCGGCCATGTAGTCGACGGCAGCTTTCACGTCGTCATCGGAGCCGGCATAAGTGCCCTTGGGCGGCATCGCGCCCTTGCCGTGCAGCGCGGATTCATACAACTTGGCCTTGCCTTGGGCAATGCGCGGCGCCCAGGCGGCCTTGTCGCCAAACTTGGGCGCGCCAGCCACTCCGGCGGCGTGGCACATCTGGCAAGTCGACTCGTAGACCTTTTTGCCAACTTCCCCCGCCGAGGCTTGCGGTGCGGCAGCGGCGGCCGGTGCGGCCGGCGCTGCAGCAGGTGCCGGCGCTGCAGCCGCCGGAGCCGGGGCCGCCGCCGGAGCCGATGCTTCCGATGCCGATGCTGCAGCCGGAGCTGCACCCGCGCCCGCCGGTGCAGCCGGTTCCTGCAGCTTGCCGCCAGCGGAGTTGGCCATGTAGACGATGGCGCGTTCGATTTCGTAGTCGCTGACGTCATCCGGCGACGTGCCGCCGCGTGCGGGCATGCCGCCCTTGCCGGCCAGCGCGACCTTCGTCAGGCCATCCAGGCCCTGCGGCAGGCGCGGACCCCAGCTTGCCGCGTCGCCGAACTTGGGCGCACCAGCCACGCCTGCTGCGTGACAAGTCGCACAGACTTCCTTGTAGAGTTGCTCGCCCGTCTTGAAAACGTGCGGTGCGTTCGGGTCTTTCAGTTCGAGCTGTGCAACGGGCTTGATGCGATCGTTGACCGCCTCTTCCGACATGCCTGAACCGCCGGCGCCTTCCCTGGCACCCAGGCCGACGTAATTGGCCAACAGGATGATGATGAGAATGGGAACGGCAAAGGCGGCGATCACCGCGATGATCAGCTGCTTGGGGGTCTTGATCAGAGGCTCGTGTTCGTCGTGTTGCGCGTCGCTCATGCTCAACTCTCAGGATGGTGAAACCGCTCTTGGAGCCCTCAGAGCGCCGCCGGCAAGGTCACGAGCATCGCCGGCAGGGCGTGGGGGCCGCATTGGATCGCGATGAGGGCAGGAAGACCATGGCGATTCAATCGCCGCGTCGGCCCAAACAGACCTGTCCCCGTCTTTCTTCTGGCAAATAACGCGCGATTATATCCGTAATGCTTTGGCCTTTGACACGCGGGACAGCCCTAGGCGCCGCTTTTCGACCTGCGTCAAAAACCCAACGAAACGTTGCAGCAGCAGGCCTCATACCCAGGGGTCCACGGGAGTGCGATGGACGCTTGCGCCCAAATGCGCTATCCTGCGGGGCTTCTCTTTCGGTGCGTTCTGTGCCGATATGCGCCCGTAGCTCAATGGATAGAGTACTGCCCTCCGAAGGCAGGGGTTGCTGGTTCGATCCCAGCCGGGCGCGCCAAAAATCAAAGATTTACGCAACTTGTACGGTTTTCCGACGCCAGAACCGCGCTTCTGCCGCAACGTGCAGGCCTGCCTATTCCCGAACCTTTTCAGCTTCTCTGCCTTTTTCGATTCGTCGATCGCGCTGCGAGCACGCTTAGAAAATAGTCACCTCATCAGGAGTCGAGTCGTGAGCCGTTACTGGAGCGATATCGTTCAGCAACTCGTGCCCTATGTCCCGGGCGAACAGCCGGCCATCGCGCGGCCCATCAAGCTGAACACCAACGAAAACCCGTACCCGCCGTCGCCGCGCGTGGTGGCCGCGATCTCTGCAGAGCTGGGAGAGACGGGAGAGAACCTGCGCCGCTACCCCGATCCGCTGTCGCGCCGGCTGCGCGAGACGGTGGCCGCGCAGGTGGGCCTCCAGCCCGAGCAGGTTTTTGCAGGCAACGGGTCGGACGAAGTCTTGGCGCACGTCTTCCAGGCACTGCTCAAACACGACAAGCCGCTGCGCTTTCCGGACATCTCGTACAGCTTCTATCCGACCTACGCGCGGCTTTACGGCGTGCAGTGCGAAGTGGTGCCGCTGGCGGACGACTTCTCCATCCGCGCCGATGACTATCTGGGCGACGCAGGCGGCGTGCTGTTCCCAAACCCCAACGCGCCGACCGGCCACGCGTTGCCGCTGGCGGAGATCGAACGGATCGTCGCAGCGAACCCGTCGTCGGTCGTCGTCGTGGATGAGGCCTATGTGGATTTCGGGGCCGAGTCCGCCATTGCGCTCATTGACCGCTATCCGAATCTGCTGGTTGTGCACACGACGTCGAAGTCGCGCTCGCTGGCGGGCATGCGCGTGGGCTTCGCGTTTGGGCACGCGGCGCTCATCGAAGCACTCAATCGCGTGAAGGACAGCTTCAATTCGTATCCGCTGGATCGCCTCGCGCAGGCGGCCGCCCAGGCGGCATACGAAGACGATGCGTACTTTCGCGCCACGTGCGCACGCGTGATGGCAAGCCGCGCGCGGCTGACGCAATCGCTGCAGTCGCTGGGGTTCGAGGTCGTGCCGTCGATGGCGAACTTTGTGTTCGCGCGGCATCCCGCCCACGACGCGGCAACGCTGGCAGCGCGGCTGAAAGAGCAAGCCATCTTCGTGCGCCATTTCAAGCTCCCGCGCATCGACCAGCATCTGCGTATCACGGTCGGCACCGATGATGAATGCGACGCATTCTTAAAGGCGCTGCAAGGTCTGCTGGCGTAAGCACCCACGCCTCTGCGGCAAATTGCCACTGGAGTGGACCAGCCATTTGGACGACTGCGATTGCGCTGACGCCGGCATTCCTCGACCACACGGTGCATCCGCGGCATTGCGTGGTGTGGATCGAAGGCCACGAAAGCAACCGATTGCTGCACTCAGGTATGCGGAACATTGACCCTACGCAGATGCTGCCGGCCGATTGCTGTGCCAGAATGCACGAGCGGGTAAATGGCGCGCCGACGCCGTCCGCTGTCCCCTAGGGCGAGCCTGAGCATTGCACGGGCGGCACGGGACGCCACACAACACACTCCCACAAAAGGAATCAGCATGTCCAATCGTCGTCAATTCCTGAAGAGCATCCCCATCGTGGCCGCCGCGGGCGCCGTCATGTCGATGTCGGACCTGGCACTGGCTGCACCGATGGTGGCGGAAACCGACCCGCAAGCCAAAGCGCTGGGCTACGTGGCTGACACCACCAAGGCCGACAAGGCCAAGTTCCCGAAGCACACGCCGGATCAGCATTGCGGCAACTGCGCTCTGTACCAAGGCGGTGCGGCTGCGCAAGGCGCCTGCCCGCTGTTCGCCGGCAAGGACGTCGCAAACAAGGGCTGGTGCAGCGCCTGGGCCAAGAAGGCTTGAGCGGAGCGGTATCGCATGCAGGCAAAACGGGCCCTTCGGGGTCCGTTTTTTTATGGGCGCCCTCTACAATGCGTGCCATGCCGTTCACATTCACACCCACCGTCCTCGTCATCGACGACGAACCGCACATCCGACGCTTCGTCCGCGCTGCACTGGAGGAGGAAGGCTGCGAAGTCCATGAAGCCGACCGCGTCGAGCGCGGCCTGATCGAAGCGGGCACGCGTCAGCCGGATGCAGTGATCCTCGATCTCGGCCTGCCCGATGGCGATGGCATGCAGTTGATTCGCGAATTGCGCACCTGGACGGAAGTGCCGGTGCTCGTGCTTTCGGCCCGGGTGGATGAGCGCGACAAGATCGACGCGCTCGATGCCGGCGCAGATGATTACCTGACGAAGCCCTTCGGCGTGGGGGAGCTGGTTGCGCGCCTGCGCGTGCTGCTGCGGCGGCACGCCAAGCGCGGCGAAGACGGCGGCAGCGTTATCCGCTTCGGCGAGGTGGAAGTCGACCTCGCGCGCCGCCTGGTCAGCCGCAATGGCCAAGCCGTGCATCTCACACCCATCGAATACCGGCTGCTGGCAGTACTGCTCGGCCGCCGTGGCACCGTGATGACGCACCGCGAGCTGCTGCGCGAAGTCTGGGGCCCCGCGCATTCCGACAGCAGCCACTATCTGCGCATCTACATGGGCCACCTGCGCCACAAGCTCGAGCGCGATCCGGCGCGGCCCGAACACCTGCTGACCGAAGTCGGCGTCGGGTACCGCTTCACGGCGTAAGCCGGTTCACTGCTCCTTGATGCCTGCGGCGCGGACGATGCGGCCGTTGCTGTCGTATTCCGCGCGGATGGCCGCGGCAAACTGTTCGGCCGTACCGCCGGCCGGCACCACGGCGGCCTGCGTGAGGCGATCACGCAGATCAGGCGCAGCCAGCGCCTTGTTGATCTCTGCGTTCAGGCGGGCAATGACGGGCGCAGGCGTTTTGGCCGGCGCGAACACGCCAAAGGTCGACGCCATGTTGGCCTTGGCGTAACCCAATTCGGTGAAGGTCGGCACGTTCGGCAGCGTATCGAGCCGGTGCGGCGCGCCCACCGCGAGCGGGCGCAGCTTGCCGCTCGCGATGTGTTGCATCAGCGTCGGGCCAACGTTAGTCGACATGATCTCTACCTGGCCGCCCAGCGCATCCGTCAATTGCTGGCCACCGCCTTTGTACGGGATGAGCGTGATATCCACATGCGCCTGCGACTTGATCTGCTCCAGCGCGAGATGCCCCACCGTACCCAGGCCTGATGTCGACCAGCGGATCGAGCCCGGCTTGCTGCGCGACTGGCTCAGCATGTCGGCAAAACTCTTGCCCGTGAACGCGGGCGTGCCCAGCAGGATCATCGGGGCGTACATGACATTGGCCACGGGTGCGATGTCTTTCTGCGGGTCATACGGCAGCTTGCTGAAATGCGGGTTCAGCGTGAGCGGGCTCACCGACGAAAAACCCAGCGTGTAGCCATCGGGCGGCGCCTTGGCCACGGCGTCCATGCCGATGCTGCCGCCGGCCCCGGCGCGGTTTTCCACCACCACGGGCTGGCCAAGTTGCGCCGACAGCTTTTCGCCCAGTGCACGCGCCACGTTGTCCGAAATGCCACCAGTCGGGTACGCGACGATGATGCGGATCGGCTTGACCGGATAGTCCTGCGCTTGCGCGGGCACAGCGGCAAACAGCGGCAGGCCGGCGCACAGCAGCACGGCAGAGGCAATCAGGCGGCGGCGGGCAGTACGTGCGGAAGTCATGGCGCAATGTCAGATGAACGAAACAGGAGTCAACATTGTAGGCGGATGCCCAGGCAACCTTGCCCGACGAAGCACAAAAACAGCAGGCAAAAGAAAAGGCGCCCGAAGGCGCCTTTTCCATTCCCAATCGAGTGACAGCGTCGATTAGAAGATGTGGCGGATACCCACGCCAACGCTGGTCTGGTTCGACTTGCCAGTGCCGGCTGCGTTGCCGCCACCCGACAGTTCCGGCAGAGCTGCGTCCTTGACCTTGTTGTAGTCGACCGTGCCATACACTTGCGTGCGCTTGGACAGGGCGTACTCAGCCAGCAGAACGCCGGTGTAGCGCTTGCCGTCGTTGCCGGCGGTCAGAGCAGCGTTCTTGATGCTGTCGTAGTAGAACGCGCCCGTCAGAGCCAGCGCCGGGGTGACGTTATACGTCACGCCCAGGATGCCGACGTGGTCACGACGCTTCGTGGCGCCCGGGGTCAGGCCAGCGCCCGACGTGGCGTTGCCGTAGATGTTCAGGCCGAAAGCGCTGCCGCCGACGCAGTTTGCCGAGCTGTTCACGCAACCCGTTGCGTCGCTGCTGTCGATGTAGCCTGCGAACAGCTTGGCTGCAGCGATCGTGTAGTTACCGCCGATACCCCACACGGTTTGCTTGTTGCCAGCAACGTCCTTGTGCTGTTGTGCGAAGGCGCCGATGTAGGCCGGGCCGAATTCATAGGCCACCGTACCGCCAACGTACGAGTTCTGGCTTGCAGCGCCAGCCACTTCGCCAAAGCCGTAGGCCAGGCCGACCGACAGGCCGTTCCACTTGCCTTCGTACTTCAGCATGTTGGATTCACGCAGACCGGTCAGACCGTAGTACATCCACGAGTTGCCGTCGTAGTTACCCACGCCCAGCGGGTCGAAGTTGCCGCCGGTCGTGAAGCCGAAGTTGTATTGACGGCCCAGCGTGATGGTGCCCAGGTCCTTGTTGGACAGGCCCACGAACGATTGACGGTTGAACAGCGTACCGGTGCTGCTCATGCGGCCCGAGTCCGAGTTGAAACCGCTTTCCAGCACGAACAGCGCCTTGTTGCCACCGCCCAGGTCTTCCGAGCCCTTCAGGCCCCAGCGGCTGTTCGACACAGCACCGCTTTCCATCTGGGTCACGCTGTTGCCAGCTTGGTTGGCGTTGTTGATGTAGTGAATGCTGGTATCGACAATACCGTACAGCGTCACGCTCGATTGGGCGTAGGCAGAACCTGCGAACAGGGCGCCAACTGCAACCAGAATGGCAGACTTTTTCATGTGGGCTCGTAATAAAAGAGTTGTCTCAAACCGCCCGACCCCGTGTGCATGAGGTTGGGCTCCTCCGTTTCCTTAACTTCCGTGTCGGAAGTGCCGCGCAAATTTAACAAAAGCCCATATGCCCGGCAAAGTAATTCACGGAATCGTTCTACCAAGTGTGGTACGCGCGCATCGCTCTTAATGCACCGCACCAAATCGGCCTACGGCAAGGCTTGCCAGCGTGCACTGCCCTGCCGTGGTGCACCAACGCGGACCGTCGGCTTTGAACCGCTCTCTTGATTAGTCAAAAAGGTTGGGGGATTGCCGGGGGCGTTACGCCATTGGCGCGATATTCAGCGCCGTTCACGCTGACTTGCATCATTTCGGCACCGACAACAAACCGTTCGTCGCACCACCGTGGATACGGCATGCCCCCTGACCTAGGCTGTAGACCGTGGCAAGACATCAAATGACCACGCCTAAAACAGCACCGAAAATCAGTTGAAGAAGGAGTTCGCCATGCGACTCAAGCAAATGGGGTTGGCCGCCATGTTGGCGGTCGGGGCCCTCGCGGCGGGCAGCGCTTGGGCGCAGGCCAGCCGCGTGGAAGTGTTCGGCCAGAATGCGCGGGCCGAACGGTTTGACGTCTATAGCGACGGTGCCCGCACCGGACGCTTCGACACGTATACAGAAGGCGCACGCAGCGGCCGCTTCGATCCGTATTCGGACGGCATGCGCAGCGACCCGGCCGGCCGCTCCCGCGAGGGCGGCGGTACGGTCTACGGGTACCCGGTTCCGAATTGATGCGCTGATCGGCATGCACTGCGTTCGTCACGCAGTCGTTACGCATTGATCAATTACGGGCCGGTCTCCAGGCATCCTCCGTTTTTCCGCCTCTTGGCCCACTCAGGCCCCGCTGGTGATGCGCCAGCGGGGCTTTTTCATGCGCGCTCAGACGAGCTTATCGAGCGTGATCGGCAATTCGCGCACGCGCCGGCCGGTGGCGTGATAGACGGCGTTGGCAATGGCCGCCGGCACGCCCGTGATGCCGATCTCGCCAATGCCCTTGGCGCCCAGCGGGTTGATGTGCGAGTCCGCCTCGTCGAGCACGAGGATGTCGATGTCGGGCACATCGGCGTTGACGGGCACGTGGTACTCCGCCAGGTTGTTGTTGACGATGCGGCCGTAGCGCGTATCGAATAGGCTCTCTTCGAACAGCGCCATGCCCATGCCCCAGACGATGCCGCCCATGAGCTGGCTGCGGCCCGTCTTGGCGTTGAGCAACCGCCCTACGCCGTAGCTGCCCACGATGCGCGAGACGCGGACCACGCCCAGGTCCGCATCGACATGCACCTCGGCAAACACCGCACCGAACGAGTGCATCGAGTACTTCTGCTTCTCCTCGCCCGGCTGCACCTTGGCGGTCGCCTCGATGGGGCGGCCGTAGCGCGCGACCACGGCAGCCACGGGCTCGCGCGCACCGCTGCGCGCAGTCAAGATGCCGTCGGCCACGGTGATGTCGCTTGCGGCCAGCCCATGTAGCGGCGAGCTGGCATCGGCAATAGCCGCGGCAATCAGCGCATCGCGAGCCTGCGCGCCGGCGGTCTGCACGGCGGGCGATACGCTGGCCACACTTTGCGAGCCGCCCGACACCGGCGCCTCGGGCATGCGCGTATCGCCCAGGCTGAAATGCACTCGGTCGACGGGCATGCCCATGGCATCGGCCGCCACCTGGGTCATCACCGTGTAGGTGCCGGTGCCCAGATCCTGCGAGCCGGATTCGACGTGCGCCGTGCCGTCCGGCAGGTAGCGCGCGGTGGCGCCGGCCGCGCTGCGGTTGGCGGGGTATGTGGCTGTTGCCATGCCCCAGCCGATGCGTGTGTTGCCTTCGCGCATGCTGCCCGGCTGCGGGTTGCGGCGCGCCCAGCCGAAGCGCTCGGCACCAGCGCGGTAGCACGCCGCCAGCGATTTGCTCGACCACGGGATGCGTTTTTCCGGGTCCTGCGCGGCGTCGTTGCGCAGACGCAGCTCCACCGGATCGATGCCGAGCGCGTAGGCCATTTCATCCAGCGCCACTTCCAGTGCGAACGTACCGGTGGCCTCGCCCGGCGCACGCATGAACGTCGGCGTGCCGATGTTGAGCCGCGCGAGCCGATGCGTCGTCCGCTGGTTGGGCGTGTCGTAAAGCATGCGGGTGACGATGGCGCATGGCTCGGTCCAGTCTTCGATCATCGACGTGGTGGTCAGCGAGTCATGCGAGATGGCGGTGAAGCGGCCATCGCTGGCGGCGCCCAAGGCGATGCGTTGCTCGGTGCGCGGGCGCCCGCCGACCGGCCCGAACATCTGCGGGCGTTCCAGCACCAGCTTGACGGGCCGCCCCGCTTGGCGCGCGGCCATCGCAGCCAACACCACGTGCGACCACACCGAGCCCTTGCAGCCGAATCCACCGCCCACGAACGGGCACACCACACGCAGTTTGTCGGGCGACAAGCCCAGCGTCTTGGCAACAGTGCGGCGCACGCCCGAAACGTATTGCGTGCTGTCGTACAGCGTGAGCGAATCGCCCTCCCAGACAGCGATGGTCGCGTGTGGCTCCATGGGATTGTGCGTTTCCATGGGCGTACCGTAGACAGCCTCGATGCGCTGCACCGCCTGGGCCATGCCAGCGGCCACGTCGCCGCGTGTGGTGTCGGCCGATTGCGTCTGCACCTTGCCGGGCGAGTGCGCATCGGCGCGGGCGGTCTCAAAATCGAGCCGCGCGGGCTGCTGAGCGACCTCCACGCGGACCATGCGGGCTGCGGCCTGGGCGTGTTCCAGCGTGTCGCCCACCACCAGCGCAATGGGCTGGCCGTTGTAGTGCACCTGATCGTCCTGCAACAAAGACAGAGCGCGTCCGGCCGGCGGCTCCAGCGCGGGCTTGCCGCCGTTGGGCAGGCGCGGTGCGTTCTCGTGCGTCATCACCAGCAGCACGCCGGGCATGGCCTGCGCGACGTGTGTATCGACCCGTGTGATTCTGCCGGCGGGCACCGTGCTTTGCACCAGCACGGCATGCGCCAGGCGCGGCACCTGGAACTCCGCGGAGTAGCGCGCCTGGCCGGTGACTTTGAGCAGACCGTCTGTGCGGTCCAGCGGTTGGCCGACGTTGCTCATGCCACACCCCCAGTCGGATTGGTCGGATTGGCCGCCGAGGTCAGCGCGCGCCCCACCGCCCGCTGTGCGAGCGGTACCTTGAAGCCGTTGTCGCGCAGCGGCTGAGCGCCCTGCACGGCCAACGCACCGGCCTGGGCAAACAACTGCGCGTCCAGCACCTGCCCCGCCAGCATCTGTTCTGCCGCATGCGCGCGCCAAGGCTTGTGTGCCACGCCGCCCAGCGCGATGCGCGCCTCCCGGATCGTCCGACCATCCGTCTGCAACGCCAGCGCCGCCGCCACCGACACCAGCGCAAACGCATAACTGGCGCGGTCGCGTACCTTCAGGTAATGCACATGCGATTCGAACATGGGCGGCGGCAGATCGATGGCGACGATCAACTCGCCGGGCCCGAGCGTCGTGTCGATCTCGGGATGCGCTTCGGGCAGCCGGTGGAACGCTTCGATCGGGATACGCCGCTCGCCGTGCGTGCCGTGCACAACCACAGTGGCATCCAGCGCTGCCAACGCGACGGCCATATCGGACGGATGCGTCGCCACGCAGGCTTCGCTCGCACCGAGGATGGCGTGCATGCGAGTGAAGCCCTCCCGCGCGGCGCAGCCGGAGCCGGGCTGCCGCTTGTTGCACGCCGGGTACGCCGTGTCGTAGAAGTAATGGCAGCGCGTACGCTGCATCAGGTTGCCGCCGTTGGTGGCCATGTTGCGCAGCTGACCCGAGGCGCCCGACACAATCGCCTCACTCAGGAGCGGATAGCGCGAGCGCACCAGCGGATGCGCCGCCGTATCGGCATTGCGCGCCATCGCGCCCAGTCGAAGTCCGCCGTCGGGCAACGCACGAATCTGCGCAAGCGGCAGGCGGCTCACGTCCACGAGCCGCTGCGGCTGCTCGACGCCGCCCTTCATCAGGTCCAGCAGGTTCGTCCCGCCGCCGATATAGCGCGCGCCCGGCTCATGGCCCAGGCGCACGGCGGCCTCCACTGAAGACGCACGGTCATAGGCAATCGATTGCATGGCGGCTCCTCAAACAGTGTTGCCGGACTTGGCGGCCACCACGCGGATCGCCGCCACGATGTTGGGGTACGCGCCGCAGCGGCAAATGTTGCCGCTCATGCGCTCGCGTATTTCGTCTTCGGTCAGCGCAACGGGGCCGTCATTGACCATTGCCGCCGGCGAGGTGACCGTGCTCGGCATGCCGCGGCGCGCCTCCTCCAGCACCGCCACGGCCGAGCAGATCTGCCCCGGCGTGCAATATCCGCACTGAAACGCGTCGTGTTCAAGAAACGCGGCCTGCACCGGATGCAGCGCCGCGCGGTCGACCAGGCCGTCTTTCGCGTGCGCTAGCCCTTCGACGGTGGTGATGGAGTCCCCCTCGTGCATGATCGCCAGCGTCAGGCAACTGTTGATGCGCCGCCCATTCACGAGGACGGTGCACGCGCCGCACTGGCCGCGGTCGCAGCCTTTCTTGGTGCCGGTCAGCGCCAGCACCTCTCGCAGCGCATCGAGCAACGTGACGCGCGGCTCCAGCGACAACGCATACGGCTTGCCGTTGATATTGAGCGAGACCGGCCGCGCCGGCGCCAACGCGGCTGAACGTGCCGGGGCAGACGCAGAAGCGCGCGCGCCGGCCGACTCGTGCGGCAGCGCAAACGCCGACGCCGCAGCTGCCGCGCCCTGCAGAAAGCCGCGCCGGCTCGGGCGCGCGGGTGACCCATCCGGTTCGTCGGCGGGGTCATTCGATGCTGGGAAGGGATGTTCGGACATGGCGCGCGCTCCACCGGCCGGGGCGGCCGTAGCTGGGGACATGCGTCAAGGGAAAGCAAGCGGAATACCCGGCAGCCGGGCGTTGGGAAGCCGCTGAGCAGCGGCTTCGCGCAGGAGATGTGCTGCGGCGCGTGTAAGCCTTACGCGCCGCGTTGCAGTGCGGTTACCTGGCCGGACCGACGCGGTCGCGCGACACATCCATGACCATGCGCGTCAGCAGGTACAGGCGCGGCACGATGGAATTCAGGTCGACATATTCGGCGTCATTCGAGTGCGCGCCAAAGCTCGCCAGACCGAAGCGCTCGATCACGGGCGCCTTGGTTTTCGAGGCGGCGAACGCGGCATCGGTGCCACCGCCCTCGGCCTTGTCGTCAATCTCCAGCGTCTTGCCGAGTTCGCCATAGATCTTCTGGGCGTGCTCGGCCAGCGCGCGCGACGCCGGCGTGGCTTCCAGCGGCGGGCGGCGGCGCTCAAACCGGGCCGAGACCTGGGTATCCGGAATCAGCTTGTTCTTGATGCGTTCGTTGACGATTTCTTCGAGCTTGTCGGCGTCGGCTGCACGCAGCAGCCGCACATCGGCCTGGGCGCTGGCCACGGCGGGGATCACGTTGCGGTTGGTGCCGGCCTGCGCCACCGTCCAGTTCACCTTCAGGCCCGTCTCGGGCTTGGACAGATCGCGCATCTGCAGCACCTGGTGCGACAGCTCGTACAGCGCGTTGCGGCCCTGCTCCGGCGCGCCGCCCGCGTGCGAAGCCTTGCCCTTCACATCCAGCAGGATCGCGCCGATGCCGCTGGTGGCCAGCGACAGCTTGTCGGACGTCACGCGCGTGCCTTCGCAGGAGAACACGGCGTCCTGCTCGGCGCCCAGCTTGGCCTGCATGGCCCGCGCGCCCGGCGAGCTGATCTCCTCATCGCCGTTGATCAGCACCGTGAGCGTGCCGTACTGCTTGAAGTTGACGGCCTGCAGAATCGATACCGTGTGCAGGATGACCGCCACGCCGTTCTTGTCGTCGGCAATGCCCAGGCCGTAGGCGCGCTCACCGTCGATGCGGAATGGCTGGTGCGCAAGCATCCCCTTCAAGTACACGGTATCCATGTGCGCGATCAGCATGATGTTGCGCTTGCCCTCGCCCTTGAAGCGCGCAAGCACCATCTTGCCGATCTTCTCGGGCGTGTCGGCCATGCGGTAGGCATGGTCGCTGGGGTCAATGAGCTTCACGTCGCCGCCCATACCGCGCAGGCGCTCGGCGATCACGCCGGCAATCTTGTCCAGGCCTTCGATGTCCTTGCTGCCCGATTCGATCGAGACCAACGTCTTCATGGTGTCGATCAGCGCCGGTTTTTCCTGCTGGGCGCGCTTGTAGATTTCAGCCGGCGGCACGGCGGCGGCATGGCCGGCAGCCAGCACACCCACCATTGCGACGACGGCGAGCACAGCGGGGCGCATGCCCTTGGGCAACAACGGGGCTCTCATGAATGTTTCCTCACCTGTTCTTAGTTATGGTCTGCAACAAAACGGCGATTTTCGCACGCCCACCTGAGCATTGCCCGAGTGCTATCCCCCCTTTGGATAGGCGCATGACACCGCGCAAAGGAATACTGATAGAGATGCGTAAAACGAAAGCGCCGGGCTGACACTCTCGCTACAATTGCTGCCATGCAATACATCCATGTCGTCAACGGCGATGTTGCCGGCGCCACGCTCAAGCAGGCGCTCGCACAGGCTGGCCGCCCCGATTCCGTAGTCGTACTGCGCGACGATCTCGCCGTCGGGCCGCTGGTCGACGTCGATAGCATCGCCATGGCGCGCTCCGGCTTCTGGCAGCGCGTGGCGCCCAACAGCAATATCGACTTCGCCGCCGAGATGCGCGACGCGCTTGCGTCGCTCGCCGACCTGCGCGATGCCACTTCCGAAGTCGCCATCTGGCACGGCCAAAGCGCGTCGGACCAGCTCATGCTGCGCCGGGTGGCGTTCCACCTGCACCAAGCGCCCCAGCGCATCAATGAAGTCGGCATGGATGTGCGCGAACTTGAGGCGCCCAACGGCCAGGGCCCGCTGACGACCATCGGCATGTATTCGGGTGCCCGGCTGGCACGGCGGTTTTCGACCATCGCGCCGGTGTCGGTGCTGCGCATCGGCCGCCTGGCCTACGAGTGGCAGCAGACCGTGCGCGAGAACGCCGATACCCGGCTGTGGAAGGGCAACACGCTGGTGCCGGTGTCGTACGGCACGGTGGACGAAGTGATCCTGGAGCACGTTCCCACCGACTGGGCCAGCGCCCGGGACGTGGTCGGCAGCATCATGGGCGCCATCGACGGGCTGCTTGCCAGCGACTGGTTTGTCTTCTGGCGCTGCCGCGAACTGGTCGGCAACGGCCAGTTGCTGCTGCGCGGCGAGGCCGATTCGCTCAGCACCTGTGAACTGCGGCGCAACGTGAGCGTGGCCGTGTAAGTGCCGCCCTAAACCTGGATCTGCCCCGAGGAGCGCCAAAAGCGCTCCTTTTTGTTTGAGCGCGGCTTGCGCATGAAGCGCGACCGTAACCGGCGCGAGTCAGCCGTCGCGCCGAAGGCCCGCGCGTGCCGGGCAATCGATCGGGGCATCGGCGTCGCCGCCGTCGACCTCGTTGGCGAGATCGCTATCGGGCTGCGTGCCTTCCTCATCGCTATGGACGTCGCCCTCGCCCCAGGGCATGCCGGATTCGCGCAGGCGCTTGCGCTGGGTGCGGTCGCGCTGGAACATTTCGGCCAGCTCGTCGCGCCCCTGCTGGGCAAGTGACACGAGCTTCTTCTGATCGCGGTAAACGGGGTAGACCTGCTCCATTGAGTTGAGCGTGTGGCGGCGGAACGTCTGCGCGATGCGGTGCGCTTCGTACGGCTCCTTGCCTAGCCCCTCCAGCACCCGGCGGCTGAGCATGAGCGAGCCCTCGAACATCTCCCGCTCGATCACTTCCACGCCGCGGTCGCGCAGTTGGTACACGTGCGACACGTTGCGCGCCCGCACATACAGCTTCAGGTGCGGAAAGCGTTCGCGCACACGGTCGACCACCTCCAGGTTGGTTTCCATGTCGTCGATGGCGACGACCATCATGCTGGCCTTGTCGGCGCCGGCGGTTTCCAGCAGGTCCATGCGGGTGGCGTCGCCGTAGAAGACCTTGAAGCCGAAGCGGCGCAGCATGTCGATCTGGTCCGGATCGTGATCGAGCACGGTGGCGCTGTAGCCCTGGCTGTAGAGCATGCGGCCGACGATCTGCCCGAAACGGCCGAAGCCCGCGATGATGACCTGGTTATCCTGAGGCTCGATGGCGTCGGGCGCGCGCTTCTTGCCATCCATCAGGTGCGGCACCAGCACTTTGTCGTGCAGCAGCAGGAGCAATGGCGTCGCGGCCATCGACAGCGCCACCACGAGGTTGAGCGCAGCGGCCGTCTCCGCCCCGAGCACGTTGCCAGCTACACCGGGGCCGAATACAACAAACGCGAATTCACCGCCTTGCGAGAGCAGGAATGCAAACAGCCATGCCTGCCCACGCGCAATGCCAAAGCGGGTGGCCAGCAGGCGCAGCGCGCCAATCTTCACCGCCAAGAACACCGCAACCAGCCCGATCACGGCCAACGGCTGGCGCATCAGCACGCCAAAGTCGATCGACATGCCGACCGCCAGGAAAAACAGGCCGAGCAGCAGTCCCTTGAACGGCTCGATGTCGGTTTCGAGCGCGTGACGGTATTCGGAATCGGCCAGCAGCACGCCGGCAATGAAAGCGCCCAACGCCATCGACAAGCCCACGCTGTGCATCAGCAGCGCAATGCCCACCACCAGCAGCAGCGAGAACGAAGTGAACATCTCGCGCATGTTGGTACGGGCAATGGCGCGCAGCACCGGCCGCAACACCGTGCGCCCGCCAAAGATCACGGCCGCCACCACGCCAACTGCCTTGGCCGCCGCCACCCAGCTATGACCGCCGGACGCGTCGCTTGCCTCGGTTGCCAGCAGCGGCAGCAACGCGATCATCGGAATGGCGGCAATGTCCTGGAACAGCAGAATGCCGAAACTGGCCGTGCCCGCCGGCGTGCGCATCAGGTTGCGCTCGGAAAGTGTAGCCAGCGCAATCGCCGTGGACGACAACGCCAGCCCCAGCCCCGCCACCACAGCCGCGCGCCACGGGTGGCCCACCGCCATGACCGCCAGCCCGACGGCCAGCGCACACACCAGAATCTGCAGCCCGCCGTAACCGAAGATGCTCCGCCGCAGCGACCACAGCCGCGCCGGCTCCAGCTCCAGGCCAATCACAAACATCATCAGCACGACGCCGAATTCCGAGAAATCCAGAATCGACTGCACATTGGTGATGAGCCGCAAGCCCCACGGCCCCACGATCACCCCCGCCAGCAGATAGCCGAGCACCGAGCCCAGCCCCAGCCGACGCGCGAGCGGCACTGCCGCCACGGCCGCAGCCAGGTAGATGACGAAATTGACGAGCAGATCGTGCGATTGCATAGGCAGGGAGGAGATCGGAAACGTCAGGCGACGGAGTCGGCGTCGGTCGGGAGCCAGGGTTGCAGCGCGGCGCGCACCTGGGCGATATGGGCGTCGATGACATCGGAAGACACATCGTCGGCATCGTGCAGCACGTGCGGTGGCTGCCATTGCATGCCGCACAATGCAGCCGTCTGTTGCAGCGGCAGCAGGAACATGTCGAACGTGTGGCCGTGAACGCCATCCGGGTTGTAGGAATGCGCGCGACCGCCGGTCGTGGCCAGCACCATCAGGTGCTTGCCGCGCAGCGCCATGCCCCCCGGCCCGTAGGCCCAGCCCATCTCCAGAACCACGTCGATCCATTCCTTGAGCAGCGACGGCGTGGCGTACCACTGCACCGGAAACTGGAAGACGAGCAACTCCGCCGCCTCCACCGCTTCCTGCTCAACACGCACATCGATGTCGAAATCCGGGTACTGCCGGTACAGGTCGTGCATGGCCACGCCAGGCAGGCTGGCCAGGGCACGCGCGAGCGGCTTGTTGGCGCGCGAACGGCGCGGCGCAGGATGCGCGTAGATCACAAGAATGCGCGAGGGCGTCATGGAAAATCAGGAGGCTGGGGCGTCTTGATGGCGCATCTTCGCACGGCTATTGTTGAGCGGCGTTACGAACGGCGGCTGCAGGTAACTGGGCGATGTAACTTTCAGAGCACCCGGAAAGCGCGCCTTCGCTCGCTTTTGCGCGATGCAGCATTTACGTTGTTGCCACGCCACACCTCTGGAACCCACCGTCGGATGCGTTAAATCAATGATTTACCGGGAAATCCTCTGGAAAGTCTGACACCAGACTTACGGGGAAACCCTGATTGCACTACAATAGCATGGTGCATTGCACAACACTCAGTTGCACCCGATTGAGTGCCCCGGAGGTGCCATCCGCGCCTCCGACTCATCACTTCGCAGCCTTCCACTGAAAGGCGCGATCAGAACAGGAAACCGTGTCGTGAACCCGCTCGAGCTGAGCAAGGCCATCGGCGTCGTCACCCAGGACGACATCGACAAAACGGAAGCAGCGCAAGGCGCGCCGCGTTCCACCGTGCTGGTGCGCGAGCTTGCTGCGCACCACCGGTCGCGCCTGCTCAAACACCTGCTCGCCCTGGGCGAGGAAGACCGCCTGCTGCGATTCGGCCAGGTGGTGCGGGATCACGTGATCGAGGCGTACGTCGACAGCATCGATTTCGACCACGACAAGGTCTTTGGCGTCTACGACGAGCGTCTGGAGCTGACGGGCGTGGGCCACCTCGCCTACCTGCGCGACAATCCGCAAGGGCGCGTGGCGGAGTTCGGCGTGTCGGTGTCGGAATCGGCGCGCGGCAAGGGCGTGGGCAGCGCGCTGTTCCAACGTGCCGCCATGCATGGCCAGAACACCAAGGTGCGTACGCTGTACATGCACTGCCTGTCGCGCAATGCAGCCATGATGCACATCGCCAAGAAGGCGGGTATGCGCGTGCAGTACGCCTATGGCGAAGCCGATGCCTATCTCGAATTGCCGCCCGCCGACACGATGAGCCTGCTGACGGAAGCCATCGACGAACAAGTGGCCGACCTGGACTACATGCTCAAGCGCAACCTGCGCGATGTGCGCCGGTTTGGACAGCGCTTCTGGCGCTCGCTGGTGCCGCAAAAGCGCACGGTGTAACTGCTTCGCCCAACAAGAAACGCCCGGTTCCCCCCGGGCGTTTTTGTTTTGCGCGGCGCATTTGGATTGCTCGCAATTTAATGCAAGTCATTTCAATAAAATAATATCTGCAAAAAGCGTCATCGATATTCCCAGTCTTATTTTGTGATGCCAGTCCGACGTGCCATTACGCATATTGAGTAATTTGATTTAAATCACTCAAGCTCCCGCCATACCGCTCGATAGTGCATTCGTTATCGATTATGACGGGGACAAAGATGCGCTTCTCGAAAATGAAGGTGGCCACCCAACTGGCGTGGGGTTTTGGCTTAACGATGGGGCTGCTCGTGCTGCTGATGGCATTCAGCCTGCAGCGCATGTCAGATTTTCGACGGCTGCTGGAGGACACTACGGAAATCAACGCCGTGGAAGCCAAGCTCGCTGCAAAAATGTATTCGAGCGTTACTGAACGGGCATTGGCTTACCGGAATATCGTGCTGCTGGAGCAGCATGACGAAATCCAGATCGAACTGAGCCGCGTTGATAAGCAGGAGGCCCTGTACAGCGAAGCCGACCGCAAGCTTGGCCGCATGTTCGACACGTTGCCGGACACCACCGCCGAAGAAAAAACGCTGCTTGCGCAAATCCGGCAGCAGGCTGAATTGGCCGCGCCGTTCGCAGCGCGCGTCAAGGCGCTGATTGCCGCCGGCCACAAGGAAGACGCCTACAAGGTGTTGCGCTTCGAATTCCGCCCGGTGCAGCGCGCTTGGTGGGATCTGCTCGGCAAGCTGCAGGCGTTTGAAGAAAAGCTCAACGACGAAAACACCGCCAAGGCCAAGTCGAGCTACATCGACAGCCGCAACTGGCTACTGGCGCTGAGCGTGCTGGCACTGCTCGTGAGTCTCGCGGCCAGCGTCCTCATCACGCGCGGGCTGCTGCGCAAGCTCGGCGGCGAGCCCGGCACGGTGGCCGACATTGCCAGCCAGATCGCCGGCGGCAACCTGGCCGTGGCCATACCGACGCGCGACGACAATCAGACGAGCCTCATGCACGCCATGAAGCGCATGCGCGACAGCCTCGCGACGATTGCCGAACAGGTACACACCAGCACCGACACGCTGGCCACGGCATCTGAGCAGATCGCCACCGGCAACTTCGACCTGTCGACCCGCACGCAGGAACAGGCCTCGGCGTTGGAGGAATGCGCCGCGTCGATGGAAGAGCTCAACGCCACCGTCAAGCAGAACGCCGATCATGCGCGGCACGCCAACCAGCTCGCCGCCACGGCTGCCGAGGTCGCTACGCGAGGCGGTACGGTGGTGGCGCGCGTGGTGGACACAATGGGCGCGATCAGCGAATCGGCACGCAAGGTGAGCGAGATCATCGGCGTGATCGACAGCATTGCTTTCCAGACCAACATCCTCGCACTCAACGCAGCCGTGGAAGCGGCCCGTGCCGGGGAGCAGGGACGCGGCTTTGCGGTGGTCGCCAGCGAGGTGCGCGGGCTGGCGCAACGCTCTGCTGCGGCAGCCAAAGAGATCAAGTTGCTGATCAACGACTCTGCCAACCATGTCGACGCCGGCAGCACGCTGGTGGAACAAGCCGGCACCACGATGCAGGATGTCGTGACCAGCATCCACCGCGTAACTGCCATCGTGACCGAAATCATGGGCGCGACCGACGAGCAGGCCAGCGGCATCGACCAGATCCACCGCGCCATCACGCAAATGGACGAAGTCACGCAGCAGAACGCCGCGCTGGTTGAAGAAGCGGCCGCAGCAGCGGAATCGATGCGCGAGCAGTCGAGCCGACTGGTGGGCGTGGTGAGCGTATTCAAGCTGACAAACCAGGCGAAAGCGGCAGCCCCCGCAGCAGCGCGCATCGGCTATCACCAACCCGCCCTGTTGCCGGCCTGACGCGGAGGACGCCGAGATGAAGCCTGCGCTCTCTTCCTGCGCCAGCCCCGGCGCACGGAATGTCTACTGGCATGCCGGCGCTGTGGCTGACGAAGCCCGCGCGCATCAGTTCGGTCATGCGCCGCTCACGCTGTGGCTCACGGGCCTGAGCGGCGCGGGCAAGTCCACCCTCGCCTATGCGCTGGAAAAGCACCTGTACGAGACGTGCCAGCGCTGCGCCGTGCTCGACGGCGACAACCTGCGCCACCACCTGAACCACGATCTCGGCTTTACTGAAGCCGACCGCACCGAGAACCTGCGTCGCGCCGCCGAGGTGGCGCGCCTCATGAACGACGTCGGCCTGATCGTCGTGACGGCGTTCATCTCGCCGCTGCGCTCCGATCGCGAGATGGCGCGCGAGATCATCGGCGCAGACCGGTTTGTGGAAGTGCACGTCTGCACCACGCTCGATGTGTGCGAGGCGCGCGACCCAAAGGGGCTATACGCCCGAGCGCGAGGCGGGCAGATCCCGCAATTCACCGGGGTTTCGTCGCCGTACGAGGCACCGGAGGCGCCGTCGCTGCGGCTCGATACCGGCGCCATGCCACTGCTGGCAGCCACGGCCGCGCTGCACGCTCACTTGTCCGCCTGGCTGGACAATCGCCAACCGGAGACCGTTCGATGACCGCCCTGCCACGCCCCGTCCTGATGATTCCGCTGCGCCGCTGCGGCAGTCATGCGCTGCGCCTGCGGCTGAACTTCAACCCCGCGTTCTACGCGCCGTATCCGCTGCACATCGTCGACTTCATGCCGCTGGTGCCGCTGTACGGCGACCTGCAGGACGATCGCGCCTACTTCCGCCTCGTGACCGACGTGATCGGCCTGCAGGCAGCGAGCATGGTGAAGTGGCCCGGCATGGTGTTTGATCCGGTGGAGGTGTTCGAAGCCTTGCGCAACCAACCGCGCAGCGTGCACCGCGTGGTGTGGGAACTGCTGCTGCGTGCGGGCGCGCAGCAAGGTGCCCGCGTCGTCATGGACAAATCACTCGACAGCGTGCACTACGCCGCCGAGCTGATGACGCTCTTCCCAGACATGCGCTTCCTGAATGTCGTGCGGGACCCACGCGCCCAAGTCGCGTCAATGAACCGCGCGATCATCCACGACTTCGACACGCTGCTGAACACGCAGACCTGGGTGGCCGCGCACCGCGCCGCCAACGCGCTCATCGCCCAGTATCCGGAGCGCACGTGCACCATCCGCTATGAAGATTTCCTGGTCGACCAGGAAAGCACGTTGCGCCGCGTTTGTGCTTTCCTGGAGATCGATTTCCTGCCGCAGATGCTCGATGTCTCGCGCTCGGCCGAAGCGCGGCAGATTTCGCGGTTGTCAGCGTTGTGGACGTCCAACTGCTTCGCGCCCATCACGGCCAATATCGACAAATTCCACCAGCAGTTGTCGATGGATGAAATCACGCTCATCGAAACCCTGGCGCGCGACGACATGGCCCGCTACGGCTATGCCCCGCTGACCGCCGCCAACGCCCGCATCGAAACACACACACAGGAAGCGGCGCGCATGCGCTCGGAATCCGGCCGTCAGGCGGCATGGCACGCACTGGAAACGGACAACTACCGCGATTTTGTCTTGCGCCGCCACCGCGCTGATTTTCTGGGCAGCGTGCGCGAGCGGCTCATGCTCCAAGCGATGACGGCGACGGCCGTCAAACCCACGGCACCGCACCGGCTCGAGGCGCTGGCCGACCCGGCTGCGTTTGAAGTCACGGACTAGCCGACGCCACCGCTTGGGTGCACATGCATTGCCGTGGACAGCCGCCAGCAAGGTACATAAACAGCCGTTAACACGCGGCCGGCGGGCGCTGGCTACCATGCCCCTCCATAGGTCAAGCAACCGCGGAGGGGCACATGGTCACCAAGGCCCAGGCCAAACCGAAAACCGATTTCGAGCGCTGGCAGGATTACATCAACACCTCTACCCAGCACCCCGACCGCTGGAACGGCTACGACTGCGATATCCAGTCTGCGGTGGGGGAATACAACCGCTACCTGATGGGCAACGCCGGCTATCTGCCGCTGGACTGGCAGATCGTCAAGGCGATGGTGTGGGTCGAAACTGGGGCAGATTCGGAAGCGTGGCAGACCAAGCCGATGCAGATCGGCAACCTGGGCGACCCCGGTCTGAATACCCTGCTGCGCGGCGAAGAAGGCAGCGACCTGATCGTGCCGCCGGCCATCCGCACCCGGTTGAACGCGGGCCTGGCCCGAACGGTGCCCGCGTGGAACATTCGCGCCGGGATCGGCTACCTCCTCACGCGCATGGCGAAGTTCGACGTCCGGAGCGTGCGCGATACCGACGACAAGGTCTATGAGGTCACCGTCAAGGCGGGCGACAGCCTCGACAAGATCGCCCGCGCACAAGGCTCAACCCTGGCGGAAATGCGCACGCTCAACCCGAACGCCGCAACACTCAAACCCGGACAGGTGGTCAAATACCGCAAGGCCGCCATGCGCAAGATGATTACCGGCTGGCGGCCCGTGACGACGCAGAACATTGCCGTGCTGTACAACCACGGCGACGCAGCGTACATCCGGAAACTCGATTACGTGCTCACGCTTATCCCGAAGATCGGAACCGCCGCATGCAAGTAGGTCGCCTCCTTATCGTCGCGTTGCTGCTGGCCGCGCAATCGGCCACGGCTGCAGATACCCTGACCGGAACCTTCCGCGGTGATGGCCGCGCCTGCTACGGCGCGCTGTTCGTCCGCCCGAAGACCATCGAGTGGAACGCCAGCTTCTTCAAGTGCGGCCCCACGCGCTACAAGGTGATCGAGCAGGACCTGTCGGGCGAGCATCCGCATGCGGCGTTCAAGATTGAAGACCACCGCAAACGCTGCGGCCTGGCCGTGATCGAAGTCTCGCGGTACAGCGAGTTCTCCTGGAGCGTAAAGGGCTACCAGACCGTGGAGGCCTATCAGAAGCGCGAGGAACCCGGCTGGAAGGATTCCGCTGATCCCGCACGCCAGGTCGCCCTGTGCGGCATGCGCAAGGAATAGCGCACGTACCGCGCCGCCGTCATGCAGCCGCTCCAACGCTTCGCCCTGGAGAAACACAGCGGCCCGTATGAGCAGTGGCCCATGCGCACACGCGTGATCGTCGACGGCGTGCCGCACCCGGCGCTCACCATCCCCGGTTACGAGTTACTGCGGCAATACCAGACCGACCTCGGCTTCGTTCTCATCACCAGCTACGACTGCCCGTTTGAAGAGGCCGTCTCCATCACGCTCATCGCGCCCGACCTTTCACGCGCGATCAGCACCGGCACCATCGGCGCGGCTTACTACACGTTCTGGCTGGATGACGTCGAGTGGATCGACGCAAGCCACTTTCGCCTCACCTGCGAAGACGCCGTGGGTGATTGGCTTGTCACGCTGCGCGCCCGCCATATCCCGGTGTTATCGCCGGCCGTCTTCATCAAGCGCCGTGTGGCGCCGCCGGTCGAGCCCGCGGTGTAGAGTGAAAGGCTGCCCTTTCATCGATACCTGCCGCCATGACCGACGACGAACGCGCCATCCGCAACGTAGTGGACACCTGGCTCGCCGCCAGCAAGACCGGCGACATCGATACCGTGCTCGGCCTGATGACCGACGACGTGTTGTTTCTCACGCCCGGCCAAGCGCCCTTTGGCAAGGACGCCTTCTCCAAGATGTCCAGCGGCATGAAGGACGTGCACATCGACGGCACGAGCGATATTCAGGAGGTGCAGGTGTTTGGTGAAATCGCCTACTTGCGCAACGCGCTGCGCATCGTCGTCACGATGCCGGATGGGAAGGTGGCGCGGCGCTCAGGGCAGACGTTGACGATTCTGCGGAAAGAGGCGGATGGGAAGTGGCGGGTGGTGCGGGATGCGAATTTGGTGATGGCGGATAACGCCTGATACGGGCGCCCTCAAACCACCACCGGCAACGCCGTCGTATCTTTAATCCGCTCCAACGCAAAGCTGCTCTTCACATCGATCACCGCCGGGTGCGCAAGCAGCTGGTCGCGGATGAAGCGCGCGAAGTGCTCCATGTCTTCCACGAACACCTTGAGCAGGTAGTCCATCTCACCGGTCATGGCGTAGCACGTGACCACTTCGGGCCATGTCGCCACGGCGGCGCGAAAGATGTCTGACGGCCCCTTGCCCTTGGGCGCACCGCCCTGCTTTTCCAGCCGCACGTTGATGTAGGCCGACAGGCCCAGCCCGATCTTGGTCGGGTCGAGCAGCGCGGCGTATTGGCGGATGACGCCGGACTCTTCCAGGCGGCGAATGCGTCGCAAACACGGGCTGGGCGACAAATTCACCCGCTCGGCGACTTCGAGGTTGGTGAGGCGGCCGTTGTTCTGCAGGACTTCCAGGATCTTGCGGTCGATCTTGTCGAGTTCCACTTTATTCATTTTTGTTGCTCCGCACCAATTAATTCGGCAATTTTCTTGCGCAAATTTAGCAAGGTGGGCACAACTTCGCAATTTTTGCTTGGAGGGACACTCCTACACTGCGAGGATCGTCAAAGACCTGAGCGCTCCAGAGCGCGCCCCCACAGGAGACTCACCATGCAATTCACGCCTTGGGAAAACCCGATGGGCACCGCCGGTTTCGAATTCATTGAATACGCCGCGCCGGACCCCGTTGCCATGGGCAAGCTGTTCGAGAACATGGGCTTTACCGCCATCGCGAAGCACCGTCACAAGAACGTGACGCTGTATCGCCAGGGCGAGATCAACTTCATCATCAACGCCGAGCCGGATTCGTTCGCGCAGCGCTTTGCGCGCCTGCACGGCCCGTCGATCTGCGCGATCGCGTTTCGCGTGCAGGACGCCGCGTTCGCCTACAAGCGCGCGCTGGAACTGGGCGCATGGGGCTTCGACACCCACAGCGGCCCGATGGAGCTGAACATTCCGGCCATCAAGGGCATCGGCGATTCGCTGATCTACCTGGTCGACCGCTGGACCGGCAAGAACGACGCCAAGGCCGGCGACATCGGCAACATCAGCATCTACGACGTGGATTTCGTGCCCATCGCGGGCGCCAACCCGAACCCCACCGGGCACGGCCTGACCTACATCGACCACCTGACGCACAACGTCTACCGTGGCCGCATGAAGGAATGGGCCGAGTTTTACGAACGCTTCTTCAACTTCCGTGAAGTGCGCTACTTCGACATCGAAGGCCAGGTCACGGGCGTGAAGAGCAAGGCGATGACGAGCCCGTGCGGCAACATCCGCATCCCCATCAACGAGGAAGGGACGGAGAAGGCCGGCCAGATCCAGGAGTATCTGGACATGTACCACGGCGAGGGCATCCAGCACATTGCGCTGGGCTCGACCAACCTGTTCAACACGGTGGACGCACTGCGCAGCAACGGCATCACGCTGCTCGACACGATCGACACGTACTACGAACTGGTCGACAAGCGTATCCCCGGCCATGGCGAAAACGTGGCGGAACTGAAGAAGCGCAAGATCCTGATCGATGGCGCGCCGGGCGACCTGCTGCTGCAGATCTTCTCCGAGAACCAACTCGGGCCGATCTTCTTCGAGTTCATCCAGCGCAAGGGCAACCAAGGTTTTGGCGAGGGCAACTTCAAGGCGCTGTTCGAGTCGATCGAACTCGACCAGATGCGCCGCGGCGTGCTCAAGGCCGACGATCAGCCGGCCTGAAAACCCTCAACTTCAGGCAAGCTGTACCCGCACCCCGGTGGTTCGCCATCGGGGTGTTTTTTTTGGGGCGTCGCGGCAAGCAATAAAAAACGGCGCCCGAAGGCGCCGCTTGCTTACAACCGATACCGCGGGTGGAAGGCTTATTCGCCCTTGGTGGCAGACGGGCCGCCCGGCATGGCCGCGGCTGCAGGGGTGTTCTTCTGCGCCTTGCGGGCATCGTGACGGGCCTTCATGTAGGCGCGGATTTCGTCTTCGGTGATCTTGCCGTCGTGGTTGGCGTCGATCTGGTCGAAGTTCTTGGCCAGACGCGGCATGCCGGCCTGCACTTCGTCCTTGGTCAAGGAGCCGTCGTTGTCCTTGTCGGCGGCCTTGAACTTGGCGTCGAAGCGTTGCGCCATCTTTTCGCGCATCTCGCCCTTGTGGGCCTTGTGCCAGGCGGCCAGCTCGTCCTTGCTGAGTTGGCCGTCGTGGTTGGTATCGATCTGGTCGAAGTTCTTCTCAAGCCAGGTGTGACCCTTGGCCTCGTCGCGCGAGATTTGGCCGTCGCCGTTGGTGTCGAGCGCCTTCAGGCCGCCGCCGTGACGGCCAAGCTTGCCGGCAGGCGCATTGGCTTGCGGCGCAGCTGGCACTGTCGCGGGCGCCTGTGCGCTGGCGGCTGGGGCGCTGGCATCCTGGGCACGGGCGTTCATGCCCGACATGGCCAGGAACAGGGCCGAGGTGGCGAGGAAGGCTTGGACAGCACGTTTGTTGGTCATGGTCAGCTCCTTTTCACATGGACTGTGTAGCGGATTAGAACCCGACAATGCCGACGCGTTGCCGGCTTTTACACGCTGTTACCCCGATGACATGCCCTGTAATATGCGCGCCCCACCGCATGGCGGGGCCACCCCATGCCTATTGGTTGGCACCCGGCTGGGGGTTATCGCCCTTGCGTGCGGCCGCCGCCGCGCGGTGGCGCGGGCCGACGATACCGCCGCCCTGGCTGGCAGGCTCGTCACCCGTGTTGATCTGAGCGGGCGCAATGGGCAGCATGGCGCCCGGCATAGCGGTGTTGGCCGGATTGTTGGCAACCGGCGGCGCGGGTGGTGTGCCGGGCGTGGATAGCGGGGCTGCGGCGCCAGCGGGCGGCAGCGGCATTGCCGGCGCATTGCGATTGGCCGACGACACGCCCGCCACGGCGCTGGCCGGCAGCGGAATCTCCTGGCGCGCGCCATTGCGCTCGATCACCACCGAACGCGCCTTGATTTCAACCAGCTTGAGGTTGGACGACAGCGACTTGCCGGCCCGCACGGCCTGCGGTGCGCCACCGTCCACCGACACGATGGCCGCGCCTGAACCATCCGCCAGATCGGCCACCACGCCCATTACCTGCACATCGCGCGGGCCATTCTGCGGGCCGCCGCCAAAGAGCGTGACGGCCGCGCCAGTCTCCAGCGCATCGGTCTGGGCCACACGGGCCTCACGCGGCGCGCCCAGCGAGCGCAGCGACGACAGCGTCAGCACCCAGTGCGTCAGGAGCGCACACAGAGCAGCAAACAGTACAAGACTGAGCAGGCGGGACGACTGTCGAGCGTTCATGAAATGGGGCAAGGCACCGTAGGAATACGCCGATTCTATCCGCCCTTCATGCCGGTTCGGTGAACAGCTTGGAGGTGCGGCTCTAGAGCCATCGCAGCATGACCCTGCCGTGCAATATATGGTCATATGTCACGGATATACTGTGTCTCTTCCCCTTATTGCCAACTCTGTCGCCATGATGCAAGGCCAACTTCGCTCTTCCTTCCGCCAGCGCGCCCTCGCCCGCCAAGCAGCGCGTGGCTTCACCCTGATCGAAATCATGGTGGTGGTGGTGATCCTGGGCATCCTCGCCGCGCTGGTGGTGCCGAAGATCATGAGCCGTCCTGACGAGGCGCGCATCATCGCCGCCAAACAGGACATCGCGTCCATTTCGCAGGCGCTCAAGCTCTATCGTCTGGACAACGGCCGCTATCCGACCACCGAGCAGGGCATTGGGGCGCTGGTCGCCAAGCCGACCACCGAGCCGATTCCCAACAACTGGAAAGGCGGCGGCTATCTGGAACGCCTGCCCAAAGACCCGTGGGGCCACCCGTATCAATATCTGAACCCGGGCGTGCGCGGTGAAGTGGACATCTTCAGCTTCGGCGCAGACGGCCAAGCCGGCGGCACGGGCAACGACGCCGACATCGGCAACTGGGACAACTAAGCCAGCGCAGCGCCCTCAGCCGCCCGCTCACCATGCTCTATCACCCACGCCGCAGGCATCCTCGCGGCTTTACGCTGCTGGAGTTGCTGGTGGTGGTGGTCATCATCGGCATCGTGCTGGCCGTCGTGGCCGTCAACGCCACGCCCAACCCGCGCTCGCAACTGGCCGACGATGCACAGAAGCTCGCCCGCCTGATCGAACTGGCTCAGGAAGAGGCGCAACTCACCTCGCGCCCCGTGGCGTGGGAAGGCGATGCGCAGGGCTGGCGCTTCTACGAATCGACGCCGAGTGGCTGGCGCGTGCTCAACCAGGACGTGCTCGCGCCGGGCCACTGGCGCCAAGGCATGGACAACGTACAGATCGTGGCCGGTGCCGCTGCGGTGCCGGGCGCCCCGCAGCGCCTCGTGTTCGGCCGTGAAGCGATCGGCCTGCCGTGGCGCGTGGCACTGACCTCGCAGGGCTCGCGCGTCGACGTGGTATCAGACGGCGGCCCGCGCGTGCTGACGGAGGCGCAAACGCAATGACGCGCAGCCACCGTCCAACGCGCACGCACGGCTTCACCCTGCTCGAAGTGCTGGTGGCGCTGACCATCGTGGCCGTGGCGCTGACTGCCACCATGCGCGCCATGGGCAGCATGACCACCGCAAGCGACTCCCTGCAGACGCGCATGATAGCCACCTGGAGCGCCGAAAACCACCTCGCCAACCTGCGCCTGGCACGCGTCTTCCCCGACCCCGGCGCGCGCGGCTTCGCCTGCCCGCAGGGCGATACACAACTGTGGTGCGAAGAGACCATCGCCACCACGCCCAACCCGGTGTTCCGCCGCGTGGAGGTGTCCGTCTATCCGGACGCTTCCAAATCCGTGCGGCTGGCCTGGCTCGTGACTCTGTTGCCGAACGATGCGCGCAATGTCTTCTAACCGTTCGGCGCGCGGCTTCACCCTGCTCGAACTGCTGGTGGCGATCACGCTGCTGGCCATCCTGGCCGTGATTGCCTGGCGCGGGCTCGACAGCATGACCCGCACGCACGAGGCGCTGGCCCAGCGCGACGAACGCATCGAAGCACTCAAGACGGCCTACGCCCAGTTCGACGCCGATTGCACCCAACTGGCCGATCCGAACACGTTGTCGCGCTCACCGGTGGAGGTGGACGCCAACCGCGTGCTGATGGTGCGCGACCGCCGCGACGACGGCCAGCCGCCCGCGTGGCAGGTGGTGCTCTACCGCATCGTCGACGGCCGGCTCGAACGCCTCCAGACCCAACCGATCACCAACCGCGGCGACCTGCGCAATGCGATGGACAACCTGCGCCAGGGCGGCGCGGGCGCGGCGCGCTACCTGCTCGCCGCCAACGTCGACAGCATCAGCGCCCGCGCCTGGATTGAACCCGGCGGCTGGATGGACAACACGGGCGCGCTGTCGGCGGCGCTGTTCCCGGCCGGCAGCAACACCACCACCCTCACCGGCTTGCCGACGGCTTCCGCGCCCAGCGCGTCGGCGCCGACGGCCAACAGCCCGGGCGTGGTCGTGCCGGCCGCCTCGGTGCGCGCGGTGGAACTGGCATTGCTCGTGCGCATGACGCCGCAGGGCGCGCCGCAGCGCTTCACGCGCATCTGCATGACGGGGCTTTGACATGGCGCGATGCTCCGGTCGATTTGCTCAACAGAATCTGCGTGCCAGGCGCCAGGGCGGCGCGGCCATCATCACGGCGCTGCTGGTCGTCACGCTGGCCGTGGTCATCGTGTCGGGCATGTTGTGGCGCCAGCAGGTGGAGATCCGCGCAGTGGAAAACCAGCGCCTGAAAGCGCAGGCCACATGGATCGCGCGGGCCGGCATCGACTGGGCGCGCCTCATCCTGCGCGATGACCAGCGCCGCACCGGCGCCGTCGACCACCTGGGCGAAATCTGGGCCGTGCCGATCCAGGAAACGAAGCTGTCGGACTTCCTCGGCAGCTCGCTGCGCACGGATACGGCCGGCGAGGAGTCGTACCTGTCGGGCCGCATCTTCGATGCCCAGGCACGCTTCAACCTGATGAACTTGCTGACGGCGCAGACGCTGGGCGCTCGCACCCTCATCACCGGCCGCGACAAGGACGCCATCAAGGCGTACGGTCTGCTGCTGCAATCGCTCAACATCGACCCGAGCCTGGCCAATATCACGGCGACGTACCTGGCGCAGATGCTGGGCGGCTTCCAGTCGATCGAAGGCATGCAGGGCGGTCAGCAAGGCGGCGAAGACAGCGGCGGCGGGAGCGGCGGCAGCAACAGCAACGGCCCCCGGCCGCTCGACGACGTGGCCAGCCTGCTGACGATTCCCGGCTACACGGCCGACATGATCGCCAAGCTGCGCCCCTACGTGATCGTGCTGCCTACCCGCACGCAGATCAACGCGAACACGGCCAGCGCCGAAGTGCTGGCCGCCGTCATCCCGAACCTGAGCCTGGACCGCGCCCGCTCGCTGGTGCAGGCGCGCGACCGCGCTTACTTCCGCAACATCGGCGATGTCACCAACCAGTTGCGCGGCATCGCGCCCGGGGTCGACACCACCGCCGCAGCCAATCTGCTGGACGTGCAGACCCACTATTTTCTGGTCTACGGCATGGCCCGCCACGAGCGCGCCCGGATCGGGGAAGTGGCGCTTGTTTCACGTGGCGATCCGATCAACAATAACGCGACCCGCATCGTCTGGGTCCGCCGCATCGACGAGATTCCGTCATGACGGCGGCGCAACACCCCTCCACGTGCGTACGCGCCGCTTGTAGACAGACCCTGGCCTTCGCCGTATTGTCATCCGCATCGTTCAGCATCGCGGGTTTTGCGCAATCCGGCGCTTCCGTCGGCAGTTCGCATTCACACTCTCAAGATCAATATCAATAGAGGAGCGGTTTGACGACCTCCCTGTACGTGCGCCTGCCGCACCGGCCCATTCAATCGCCCGAACGCTGGTCGGCGGGCGCGCTTGCCTCCGTGCCATTCGCGCTGGTGCGTGAAGAAGGCGCGCAGGGGCCGCAACGTGTTCAGCGCGAAGGCACGTCGCGCACCGACGAGCTGCCCGCGGCTGACCGCCTGATCCTTCTGCTGCCCGCCGCCGATGTGCTGCTGGTGCCGGCCAACGTGCCGCCGCTGGCGCTGCCCAAGCTGCGCCTGGCCCTGCCCAACCTGGTGGAAGACCGCCTCGTGCAGGACGCGCAGCAATGCCATATCGCCCTTGGGCCCCGCCTCGGAGATGCACCGGCCCGTGGCTGGCGCGCCCCCCGCGAGCCGCAATCGCGCGCGCTGATGATTGCCGATCGCGCGTGGGTCCGCTTCATCCTCGATACCTTTGCCGGCCACAAGCACCGCACCTGCCATCTGCTGCCCGCGCAGCTTTGCGTGCCGTTTGAAACGCCTGCCGTAGCGGCAGCGCCGATTGCAGAATCGCCAAACGGCGTCGAACGTGCCGAGCCGTCGCTTGACGCTTCCTCTGCCGCTGCCGCTGAATCCGCAGCCGACGCGCCTGCTGCTGAAACCGTGGCCGCGGTCGCACCGGCAACCATCGCGCTCGATGCGGCACCGCCGTCCGACCCGGATGCGCCCGTCGCCATCGACATCACCGTACGCACCGGCCGCGCCGAGGGCTACGGCCTGCGCGTGCTGCCCGCAAACGTCGGCAACTGGCTGGGGATTGCCCCCACGCCGGCCACGCTGATGGTGTCCCCGGCACTGCGCGAGCTGGCGCCCGGCCTCTCCGCCGACCCCGCAACCGCCACGCTGGACTGGTCCACCTGGGCCGCCGGCGCACGCGACGCCCTCGCGTCAGGCGAAGCCGACCTTTGCCAGTTCGACTTTGCAAGCGGCGGCGTGGCCGGCATGGATTGGAGCCTGTGGCGCCTGCCCATCGCGCTGACCGTGCTGATCGTGGTCGTGCAGCTCATCGGCATGAACGCGCGCTGGCTCACGCTGCGCGCCGAGCAGAAGCGGCTCGATACCGCCATGCGCGCGCAATTGCAGACGGCATTCCCGAATACGCCCGTGATCCTCGACCCGCCCGCGCAGATGCGCCGCCAGGTCGAGCAACTGCGCTTGGCCGCCGGCAAATCGGCGCCGGAAGACTTCCTGCCGCTGGCCGATCGCTTCGCCCAGGCTGCCACCGGCCTCGCGCCCGACGCGTTGCTCGCGCTCGACTACCACGGCCGCGCGCTCACGGTCACGCTCAAGGACGGCACCGACACCGCCAGCCTGCGCACCGCTGCTCGCAATGTCGGCCTGAACATGGACACCGCCGAGGCCCCGCGCGGTGCCGAGGCGACCGTACCGGGCTCGCGCTGGACGGTCTCCATCGCCCAATAACGATTCCTCCATGGCGACTTCCTCCTCTTCTTCCCGATCGTCATCCCGCCGCCTGCCGCGCATTGGCGTGCCGGACTCGGTGCGCGATGCGGCCACGACCTTCTGGATGCAGCGCGAACCGCGCGAGCGCCGCATCCTGGCTGGCGGCGGCGTGGTGCTGTTACTCGTGATCGTCTACCTGGTGCTGTGGGAGCCGGCCTTTGAAGGCCAGCGCCGCATCGAGAAAGCGCTGCCGCAGATGCGTACCCAACTCGCCGAGATGGAAACGCTCGGTCAGGAAGCGCGCAGCCTGTCGGCCATTGCCGCTGCACCCGTGCCGCGCGGTGCGGAACTGCAGCAGGCACTCAACACGAGCCTGACCAACCACGGCCTGAAGGCCACGCGGACGGCGATGTCGGGCGAGAGCGTGCAGGTGCAACTGGACAAGGTGCCCTTTGGCGCCGTCGCCGAATGGCTGCAGGAGGTGCGGCAGGCACAGCGCATGAAGGTGATCGATACGAACATCAAATACGTGGGCGCGACGGCCCTGGTCAACGTGACGGCGACGCTGCAAGGGCCCGCCGCCGCGGGCCACTGACGGGTCCGATCGTGCCGATGGGAATTGAATCGCTTCCGCCGCTGCGCTTGCGCCGCCGCGCCGAGTCCGACGAGCGCACGAGCCTCGGCTGGCGCGTGCTGTGGTGTGGCGTGGCGCTGCTGGCCGTGGGCGTGACCCTGGTGGCGCAGTATCCGGCCGCATGGGCGGCGGAGCGCATCGCCGCCGCCACGGGCCACCGTGTGTTGCTGGCCGATAGCCAGGGCAGTATCTGGCACGGCAGCGCAACGCTGGCGCTGACGGCCGGCAACGGCGGCGCCGATGCAACCGTGCTGCCCGGTCGGCTGTCCTGGTCGATCGACATGCTGCCCCTGCTGACCGGCACGCTGCGCGCGCACCTGACGCACGATCGCGCGCTGGAGAAGCCGGTCACGCTGACGGTCACGCCAGGGCATTGGGACGCGGAGGCGGGCACGGTCGCCCTGCCGGCATCGTTGCTGGAAGGCATTGGCGCACCGTTCAACACGCTCAAGCTGGACGGCCGGTTGCGGGCGCAGTGGACGCCGCTGTCGGGCCGATTCGGCCGTGGAAAGGGCCAGCCAGACAGCGCCCAGGGCGCGCTGACTGTCACGCTTGAGCAGGTATCATCCAGCCTCAGCCGGGTACGGCCGCTGGGCAGTTACCAGGCGGTGGTGTCGTTTGGCGGCGTGAGCGGTGCGCCGATGCAGTTGTCGCTATCGACGCTGGCCGGGCCGCTCACCCTGCAGGGCCAGGGCACGCTTGGCCAGGGCGCGCATTTTGCCGGCGTGGCCAGTGCCACGCCGGAGTCGGAACCGCAATTGATTGGCCTGTTGAGTCTGCTGGGCCCGCGCGACGGGTCCAATCATCGACTCCGCTTTTGATCCTCAAGCCGGCGCGCGAGCCAGCGTGCCGACAACCATGAACGAGACCATGTACAACGCCTCTTCCCGACTCACCGTTCGCGCCATCGTCCTGGCATGCTGCGCAACAATGGTGGCCGGCTCGATGCCAGTCTTTGCCGCCCCGCCGAGCGCGGCATCTGCCCAGAACGGCGCCGCCGGCAACCCCGGGGATGAGGTCTCTCTGAATTTCGTCAACGCGGATCTGGACTCGGTGGTCAAGGCCGTGGGCCAAGCCACCGGCAAGAACTTCATCGTCGACCCGCGCGTGAAGGGCACCGTCAACCTCGTCACCGAAAAGCCGGTGACGCGCGCGCAGGCGCTGGAATCGCTGGGCTCGATCCTGCGCATGCAGGGCTACGCGATTGTCGAGGGCAACGGCTTCACCAAGGTCGTGCCGGAAGCCGACGCCAAGCTGCAGGGCTCCCCCACGAGCGTGGGCGCGGCGGGCTCGCGCGGCGGCGAGCAGGTCGTCACGCAGGTTTTCCGCCTGCAGCATGAATCCGCCAACAACCTGGTGCCGGTGCTGCGCCCGATGATCGCGCCCAACAACACGATCACCGCCTACCCGGCCAACAACACGCTGGTCATTACCGATTACGCCGACAACCTGCGCCGCATCGGCCGCATCATCGCCTCCATCGACACGCCCGTGGCCGGCGAGACCGAACTGATTCCGCTGAAGAACGCTGTGGCCATCGACGTGGCGGCCACGCTGCAGAAGCTGCTCGACCCGTCGGCCGGTGGCGCAGGCGGAGCGGGCGCCGGCGCGGCGCTGTCGGACCCGAGCCTGCGCACGTCGGTCGTGGCTGAACCACGCTCGAACAGCGTGATGGTGCGTGCGTCGAGTGCGGCACGCCTTGCGCAAGCCAAACAGCTGATCGCCAAGCTCGACGTTCCGAACGCACGCCCGGGCAACATCTGGGTGGTACCGCTCAAGAACGCCAACGCGGTGCAGCTGGCCACCACGCTGCGCGCGATCGTCGCGGCCGACGCCACGCTGTCGGCCTCGGCAGCGACGGGCCCGGGCGGCCAGAGCGCCGCGCAAGGTGCGACCTCGCAGCCGGCGGGCGGCGTGAACACCTCGCAGAACCAGAACACGCAGAACACCAACTACGGCAGCAGCTCGGGTTCGGGCAGCGGCTCGGGCAGCGGCAGCTCTTCGTTCCGCGCCTCGTTCGGGCAGAACAACACGCCGACCACCGGCGGCATCATCCAGGCCGATCCGGCCACCAATGCGCTCATCATCACCGCCAGCGAGCCGGTCTACCGCAACCTGCGCGCCGTGATCGACGATCTCGACGCGCGCCGCGCGCAGGTCTATATCGAATCGATGATCGTGGAAGTGACGGCCACCAAGGCGTCGCAACTCGGCATCCAGTGGATGGTGGGCGCGGGCGGCCCGAACACCTACGGCGGCGGCGGCACCAACTTCGGCACCGGCTCGGGCAACCTGCTGACGCTGGCCGGTACGATTGCCACCATCACGACGGGCGGCATCGGCAGCACGGCGGCGCAGACGGCGCTCTCGAACGTGAACGTCGGGCAGCTCAATGGCGGCAACTTCGGCGTCTTCAACAAGGCCAGCGGGCTGGGTGCGATTCTGTCGGCGCTGGGCTCGGACGGCTCAGTCAACGTGCTGTCCACCCCGAACCTGATCACGCTCGACAACGAAGAGGCCAAGATCCTGATCGGCCAGAACGTGCCGATCACCACGGGCTCGTACGCGCAGACGGGCACGTCCGCTTCGGTCACGCCGTTCCAGACGTTCGACCGCAAGGACGTCGGCATCACGCTGCGCGTCAAGCCGCAGATCACCGACGGCGGGCTGGTGAAGATGCAGATCTTCCAGGAATCGTCGGCCGTGGTGCCGGGCACGCAGAATGCGACGCAGGGCCCGACCACCAACGTGCGCTCGATCGAGACCAACGTGCTGGCCAACGACGGCCAGGTCGTCGTGCTGGGCGGCCTGCTCGAAGACAACTACCAGGACGGCGAGCAAAAGGTGCCGGGCCTGGGCGACATCCCCATCCTGGGCGCGTTGTTCCGCTCGGAAAACAAGACGCGCGTGAAGACCAACCTGCTGGTGTTCCTGCGCCCGATCATCCTGCGCACGGCCGATGCTACGGGCGCGCTGTCAGACAACCGCTACAACTACATGCGCGATACGCAGCAGGGCTTTGTCTCGCCGAACATGCTGCCGACCACGTCGGACAAGGACACGCCGGTGCTGCCCTCGCCCAACGCCATGCGCCCGGCCGACAACTACGGCGACGTGTCGATCGTGCCGAAGGGCCCGGCCGGCACGCAGGTGCCCCCGGGCGCCCCGATGCCGATGCCGCAAGGCACCACGCGCAGCCAGCCGCGCCTGCAGAACTTCGCGGCGCCGACCTCCGGCGGTTACGACGGCAACGCGCCGCGCAACGGTGGCTGACAACGGACAACGAACCATGGCAACGCAAGCTCCCGCCGCCGACGTCAGCACGCTCGAGCCGCCCTCGCAGTCCGCCGTGCGGCTGGTGCCGTATGCGTTTGCGCGCGACGCCAAGCTGCTCGTCGCCCGCCAGGACGTCGACACGCTGGAGGTGTGGGTCTGCCCCGAAACCTCGCGCACGGCGCTGGCTGAACTCGGCCGCGTGTTCGGCGCGCTGCAGTTGGTGACGCTTAGCACTGCAGCGCTGTCCACGGCCACACAGACGGCCTACAACGCGCAAGACGGCAGCGCAGCCCAGGTGGTGGGCGAAGTAGAAGGCGAAGTCGACCTCTCGCGCCTGATGCAGGACATCCCTGCCGTGGAAGACCTGCTCGAATCCGAAGACGACGCGCCGATCATCCGCATGATCAACGCGCTGCTCACGCAGGCCGCGCGCGAAGGCGCCTCGGATATCCACATCGAGCCGTTCGAGAATGCATCCGTCGTACGCTTCCGGGTGGACGGCACGCTGCGCGACGTCGTGCGCCCCAAGAAGGCGCTGCACGGCGCGCTCATCTCGCGTATCAAGATCATGGCGCAGCTCGACATTGCCGAGAAACGCCTGCCGCAGGATGGCCGTATCACGCTGCGCGTGGGCGGCCGCCCCGTGGACGTGCGTGTGAGCACCCTGCCCACCGGCCACGGCGAGCGCGCAGTGCTGCGTCTGCTCGACAAGGAAGCCGGCCGGCTCGACCTCGGCAAGCTCGGCATGGGCGCCGGCACGCTGGCGCGCTTTGACCACCTCATCAACCAGCCGCACGGCATTGTGCTCGTCACCGGCCCGACGGGTTCGGGCAAGACGACCACGCTGTACGCGGCGCTGTCGCGACTCGATTCCGCTTCCACCAACATCATGACGGTGGAAGACCCGATCGAATACGACCTCGACGGCATTGGCCAGACGCAGGTCAACCCGAAGATCGACATGACCTTCGCCAAGGCCCTGCGCGCCATCCTGCGCCAGGACCCGGACGTGGTGATGATCGGGGAAATCCGCGACCTGGAAACCGCGCAGATTGCCGTACAGGCCTCGCTGACGGGCCACCTGGTGCTGGCGACGCTGCACACGAACGATTCCGCATCTGCCGTGACGCGCCTGATCGACATGGGGATCGAGCCGTTCCTGCTGTCGTCGTCGCTGCTGGGTGTGCTGGCGCAGCGGCTGGTACGTCGCCTGTGCGTGCATTGCCGCCGCGAAGAAGTGCTCGAACTCACGCCTGCCGAAGTGGAAGCCGTGGCCGGCACGCCGGTTGCCGATGGCGTGGCACCCGCTGCGCCGGCGCGCAAATCGGTGTGGCATCACGTCGGCTGCGACCGTTGCAGTAACTCCGGTTACCAGGGCCGCACCGGCGTGTACGAACTGCTGACTGTCACGCCCGAAATCCAGACGATGATCCACCGCCAGGCCGCTGAATCCGAGATCAAGGCGTTCGCCATCGGGCAGGGTATGCAGACCATGCGCATGGATGCACAGCGCTGGATCGACACGGGCGCCACGTCGCTGGAAGAAGTGCTGCGAGTCACACGCGACTAAGCCGCGATTACACGAATAGCGCATGCCAGCCTTTCGCTACGAAGCCGCCGACGCCACCGGCAAGACCGACAAGGGTGTCATCGAAGCCGACAGCGCGCGTCAGGCGCGCACGCTACTGCGTGCACGTGGGCTGACGCCGCTGCTGGTCGACGCACTGGGCGCGCAAGCCACCAAGCGCGGCGGGTCGAGCTTCGGCAAGCGGCTCTCCGCCCAGGAAAACGCGCTGGTTACGCGCCAGCTCGCCAGCCTGCTGGTGGCGGGCCTGCCGCTGGATGAAGCGCTGGCCGCGCTGGCCGATCAGGCCGAACGCGCGTACGTCGGCGAACTGCTCGCCGCCATCCGCGCGGAAGTGGTGGGCGGCAGTTCGCTGTCGGTCGCGCTCGCGCAGCATCCGAAAGACTTTCCTGACATCTACCGCGCCCTCGTTTCAGCGGGCGAGCACTCCGGCAACCTCGGCCTCGTCCTCTCCCGCCTGGCCGACTACATCGAGAGCCGCAACGCGCTCACATCGAAGATCAAGCTGGCGTTCACGTATCCGGCCATCGTCACGGTGGTGGCATTTGCGATCGTGATCTTCCTGCTGTCGTACGTGGTGCCGCAGGTGGTGAGCGTGTTTGCCAACACCAAGCAGAAGCTGCCGACGCTCACGATCATCATGCTGTGGCTGTCCGACTTCGTGCGCAACTGGGGATGGCTGGCAGCGATCGTGCTGGTGGTGATCGGCGTATTGATCCGCAATCTGCTCAAGCAGCCGGCATTGCGGTTGTCGTGGCACAAGTGGCTGCTGACAGCGCCGCTGTTCGGCAAGCTCGTTCGCGGTTACAACACCGCGCGGTTTGCGAGCACGCTGGCGATCCTGACCAGTGCCGGTGTGCCGATTTTGCGTGGGTTACAGGCAGCGGGTGAAACGCTGAACAACGTGGCGCTCAAGACCAACGTGGAAGATGCGTCCACGCGCGTGCGGGAGGGGACTTCGCTGGCGCGGGCGTTGGCGGCGCAGAACCAGTTTCCGCCTGTGCTGGTGCATTTGATCCGCTCGGGAGAGGCGACGGGCAATCTGCCTGCGATGTTGGAGCGGGCTGCGCAGGGGGAGGCGCAGGAGTTGGAGCGTCGGACGCTGTTCCTTACTGGCTTGCTTGAGCCGGCGCTGATTCTGACGATGGGTGTGGTGGTGTTGTTGATCGTGTTGGCGGTGTTGATGCCGATTATTGAGATCAACCAACTGGTGCACTGATTATTGTTCTTGGTGTGCCCGTTGTTTCATCCCCTGCCGGGGCTGAAACAAGGGATGCACCACAATCAAAAAAAGCAAAACCAACCAGCGCCCCGCAGCCCTCACGACATCACCGCGCCCACCGCCTGTGCGCGAGCACTGTCCCTCCACTCCTGCACGTAGTCAGGCGTACCCCCCGGCGCCGCCTCCACCACCGGCGGTAACGGCAGCAACGCCATCGGCAGCACGCCAGCCCACACCGGCAGGTCCTGATCCTCAGGATCATCCTTCGGCCCGCCAGTGCGGACCTTGCAGGCAGCCTCATCCAGCGGAATGCGCAGCACGGTCGTGGCGGCAAGTTCCTTCGCATTGCCGGGCCGCGCCTGTCGCGAACGGCCAGGCGCGAGCACTTCCATGAAGGTATCGAGCACCGCAGTCTTCTGCGCCTCCGGCACGACTTCGAACGCGCCGTAGATGACGGCCGACCGGTAGTTCATCGAATGGTTGAATGCCGAGCGTGCCAGCACCAGGCCATCGATGTGCGTAATGGTCACGCAGACCTGCGCGCCGCTGCCCGCCAGCTTGAGCATCCGGCTGCCGTTGGAGCCATGGATGTAAAGGTGGTCGCCCTCGCGCCAGCACGCGGTGGGAATGCAGTGCACGCCATGCTCGTCGGCGAAAGCGATGTGGCAGACGTAAGCCTCGTCGAGGATGGCGTGCAGCGTGGTGCGGTCGTAGTGGCCGCGGTGCGCGACGCGGCGCACACGGGTGCGAGCGGTGGGCGATGTGGGTTCTGTGGTGGACATGCGGGGGCTCCGAATCGTCAATCGATATGCCGACGATAAAAAAATCGTGGCACCATGCATAGACCCACAAAAATCCAAAATCATAGAGCCACGATGGACTACGGCGTCCTGCTGTCGAACTACGAACGCACGGCGATGCACGGCGAAGGCGCAGCGCGCACCTCACAACAGCATCGGCTGTATGCCTGCCTGCGTGCGGCCATCCTGAGCGGGCAGATCGAGGAAGGCACGCGCCTGGCACCATCGCGCACGCTGGCCGAAGAGCTGGGCATCGCGCGCAACTCGGTGCTCTACGCCTACGAGCAGCTCGCCACGGAGGGCTTCGTGCTCAGCCGACGGCAAGGCACAGTGGTGGCGCGCGTTGGCCTGCAGCAGACGCCCGTGCAGGCGCCCGAAGCCGCGCCCGAGCTGTCGCACCGCGTGAAAGACCTCGAACGCCCGCGCGGCGAGATGAGCGACCTGCTGCCCTTCCTGCCGGGCACGCCTGCGCTGGATGAATTCCCGCTGGCGCAATGGCGCCGCTGCATGGAGCGCGGGTGGCGTCGCATCGGCCCGGGGCAGATGGGCTACGGCCCTGTCGAAGGCAACGTCGCGCTGCGCCAAGCCGTGGCGGAATACCTGCGTGTTTCGCGCGGGGTGCGCTGCGATGCGACGCAGGTGTTCGTCACCGATGGCACGCAGAACAGCCTGGACATGTGCGCACGCACGCTCGCCGATGCGGGCGACACTGCATGGATCGAAAACCCCGGCTACTACGGAGCGCGCGCCGCGTTGCAGGCGGCCGACATGCGCCTGGTGCCGATCAGCGTCGACGCCGATGGCCTCGCCCCCCGCGCTGAAGACTGGCGCGACACGCCACCCAGGCTCATCTACATCACACCGTCGCACCAATACCCCCTGGGCGCGGTGATGAGCCTTGAGCGCCGTCTTGCGCTCATCCAGCACGCACGCGCAGCCGGCGCGTGGATCATCGAAGACGATTACGACAGCGAGTTCCGCCACACGGGGGCGCCGCTATCCGCCGTGCAAGGCCTGACCGAAGATGCGCCCGTCATCTATCTCGGCACGTTCAGCAAGATGCTGTTTCCGGCGCTGCGCCTGGGCTACATGGTGGTGCCGCCGGCACTGGCGCCCGCGCTGAAAAAGACGGCGGGTGCGCTGATGCTGCGCGGGCGCGTGGCTGAGCAGCTTGCGCTGGCCGAGTTCATCGAGGCGGGACATTTCACGCGGCACCTGCGCCGCATGCGTCGCCTTTATGGCGAGCGCCGCGATGCGCTGCAGACCGCAATCGAGCGCCACCTGGATGGCATCGTCACCGTATCGGGCGGTGCGGGCGGCATGCATCTTTCCACGCGGCTCGACGCGCCGGTGCCAGACACGGAGGTCAGCCGCGCCGCCCGGGAACGCGGGATGGTGCTGCGGCCGCTGTCGCGCTTCTGCCTGCCCGGCACGCTGACCGCGCAATACAACGGCCTCGTGCTCGGCTACGGCAACGTGCCCGCCGAAGCGATGGATGGATTGGCCATGCGCATGCGCGACGTAATCGAGAGCGTGAGAGGCTGACTCACCGGGCCGGCAGTCGCCTGCCAGAGTTTTCCGCAAACGTTGCATGCACCGCACAACTGGTGCAACCGTACCGTCCGGCGCCGTACATGCGTGCATCGGACACCACAACCAAGGGAAAACCCACCCCCATTCTTGCTGCGTTGCACGGTGTTCGGAATGTCACGCGATGCTACGATGCCTCGACCCACGGCTGCATGCCAGTTTCCACAAGAAGCGGCGCAGGCAGCACCAAAAGAGACCTGCTGTCGGTGATCCCGACACACCCACCCGGAGCACGCATGAATGCCCCTCTGAACGACGCGCTACGCCGCGCGCTCGAAACCGTTTCCCTGGACGACAAGTACACGCTCGAGCGTGGCCGCATCTACATCAGCGGCACGCAGGCACTGGTGCGTCTGCCGATGCTGCAGCAGGAGCGCGACCGCGCCGCTGGGCTGAACACGGCGGGCTTCATCTCCGGCTACCGCGGCTCGCCGCTGGGCGCGCTGGACCAGGCTTTGTGGAAGGCCAAGAAGCATCTGGCCGGGCACAACATCGTCTTCCAGGCGGGGCTCAATGAAGACCTGGCCGCCACGGCGGTCTGGGGCTCGCAGCAGGTCAATCTGTATCCGAACGCCAAGTTCAGCGGCGTGTTCGGCATGTGGTACGGCAAGGGGCCGGGCGTGGACCGCACGATCGACGTGTTCAAGCACGCCAACTCGGCGGGCTCGTCCGCGCATGGCGGCGTGCTGGTGCTGGCCGGCGATGACCACGCTGCCAAGTCGTCCACGCTGGCGCATCAGTCCGAGCACGTCTTCAAGGCGGCCGGCATTCCGGTGCTGTATCCGTCGAACGTGCAGGAATACCTCGACTACGGCCTGCATGGCTGGGCGATGAGCCGCTATTCCGGCCTGTGGGTGTCGATGAAGTGCGTGACGGACGTGGTGGAATCGTCGGCGTCGGTGGATGTGGATCCGCATCGCGCACAGATCATCCTGCCCGAAGATTTCGTCATGCCGCAGGGCGGCCTGAACATCCGCTGGCCCGATCCGCCGCTGGTGCAGGAAGCCCGCCTGCTCGACTACAAGTGGTACGCCGGCCTGTCGTATGTGCGCGCCAACAAGCTGGACCGCGTGGTGCTCGACTCGCCCCAGGCGCGCTTCGGGATCATGACCGCCGGCAAGGCGTACCTCGACGTGCGCCAGGCGCTGGTCGACCTCGGCCTTGATGAGGAAACCTGCCGCCGCATCGGCATCCGCCTGTACAAGGTCGGCTGCGTGTGGCCGCTGGAAGCGCACGGCGCGCGTGCTTTTGCCGAAGGGCTGCAAGAGATTCTGGTGGTGGAAGAGAAGCGCCAGATCCTGGAATACCAACTCAAGGAAGAGCTGTACAACTACCGCGACGACGTGCGCCCGCGCGTGTACGGCAAGTTTGACGAACGCGACAACGCCGGCGGCGAATGGTCGGTGCCGATGGCCAACTGGCTGCTGCCGGCGCACTACGAGCTGTCGCCTGCGCTGATCGCGCGCGCCATCGCCACGCGTCTGGAAAAGTTTGAGCTGCCGTCGGACGTGCGCGCACGCATTGCCTCGCGCATCGCCATCATCGATGCCAAAGAGAAGGCGTTGGCCAAGCCGCGCGTCACTGCCGAGCGCAAGCCGTGGTTCTGCTCGGGCTGCCCGCACAACACGTCGACCAACGTGCCGGAAGGCTCGCGCGCGCTGGCCGGCATCGGCTGCCACTACATGACCGTGTGGATGGACCGCCGCACCGACACCTTCAGCCAGATGGGCGGCGAAGGCGTGGCGTGGATCGGCCAGATGCCGTTCTCGGGCGACCAGCACGTGTTCGCCAACCTGGGGGACGGCACGTATTACCACTCGGGCCTGCTGGCGATCCGCGCATCGATTGCGGCCAAGGTGAACATCACCTACAAGATCCTCTACAACGACGCCGTGGCCATGACGGGCGGCCAGCCGGTCGACGGCCCGCTGTCGGTGCCGCAGATTGCCGCGCAGGTGCATGCCGAAGGCACCTCGCGCATCGTCATCGTCACGGACGAACCCGAGAAGTACAACGCCGCTATCAAGCTGCCCGAAGGCGTAACGGTGCATCACCGCGATCGCCTCGACGCGATCCAGCGCGAGCTGCGCGAGGTGCAAGGCACCAGCGTGCTGATCTACGACCAGACCTGCGCGACGGAAAAGCGCCGCCGCCGCAAGCGCGGCACGATGGTTGATCCGGCACGCCGCGCGTTCATCAACGACGCAGTGTGCGAAGGCTGCGGCGACTGCTCGGTCAAGTCGAACTGCCTGTCGGTCGAACCGCTGGACACGGAGCTGGGCACCAAGCGCAAGATCAACCAGTCGTCGTGCAACAAGGATTTCTCGTGCGTGAACGGCTTCTGCCCGAGCTTCGTGACGGCCGAAGGCGCGCAGGTGCGCAAGCCGGAATCGCACGGCGTGTCGGTGGAGGGCCTGCCGCTGCTGCCGCATCCTGAGCTGCCCGCCATCCAGCGCGCGTATGGCGTGCTGGTGACCGGTGTGGGCGGCACGGGCGTGGTCACCATCGGCGGCCTGCTCGGCATGGCCGCGCACATCGAAGGCAAGGGCGTGACCGTGCTCGACATGGCAGGCCTGGCGCAGAAAGGCGGCGCGGTGCTCTCGCACGTGCAGATCGGCGAGCGTCCGGATTCGATCCACGCCACGCGCATCGCCATGGGCGAGGCCGATCTGGTGATCGGCTGCGACGCGATTGTCTCGGCGTCGGACGAAGTGCTGTCGAAGGTGCAGCACGGCCAGACGCGCGCCATCATCAACAGCACGGCATCGCCCACGGCCGATTTCATCAAGAACCCGAACTGGCGCTTCCCGGGTAGCTCGGCCGAGGCGGACATCCGCGCGGCCGTCGGCGACGCCTGTGCCTTTGAAGACGCCAACACACTCGCCGTGCGCCTGCTGGGCGACGCCATCTTCACCAACCCACTCGTGCTCGGCTTTGCGTGGCAGAAGGGCTGGGTTCCGCTGACGTACGACGCGCTCATCCGCGCGATCGAACTCAACGGCGTAGCCGTCGAGAAGAACAAGACCGCCTTCGAATGGGGCCGCCACCTCGCGCAAGACCGCGATGCCGTACTCAAGCTGGCAGGCGACGCCCCGCGTGCCAAGGCCGACGTCATCGCCCTGCCCTCGCTGGACACGCTCATCGCCCGCCGTGTCGATCTGCTGACCGCGTACCAGAACGCAGCGTATGCCGCAGAATTCCGCGCGGTGGTCGAGCGCGTGCGTGCAGCAGAAGCCGCCGTGGTGGGTGCCGGCCAACCCCTGGCGCTCACGGAAGCGGTGGCGCGCAACCTGTCGAAGCTGATGGCGTACAAGGACGAATACGAAGTCGCCCGCCTGTACACCGACCCGGCGTTCCTCGACAAGCTGCGTGCGCAGTTCGAAGGCGAACCCGGCCGCGACTACCAGCTCAACTTCTGGCTCGCGCCGCCCATGATCGCCAAGCGTGACGAGAAGGGCCACCTGGTCAAGCAGCGCTTCGGTCCGAGCACGATGCGCATCTTCAAGGTGCTCGCCAAGCTCAAGGGCCTGCGCGGCACGGCGCTCGACCTCTTCGGCAAGACCGAAGAGCGCCGCACCGAGCGCGCGCTGATCTGCGAATACCGCGCGCTGGTCGATGAACTGGTGAAGGGTCTGACGGCGCAGAAGCTGGCGCAAGCCGTGGAACTGGCTCGCCTGCCGGAGGATATCCGCGGCTTCGGCCACGTGAAGGAAGCCAACCTCGCGGCGGCGCGCATCCGCTGGAACAAGCTGCTGGCCCAGTGGCGCGATCCGGCGGCGGCGCAGCAGGCAGCCTGATCGGCGCTAGGCATTCAGCATCGCCATGAAAAAAACGGAGGCTTCGGCCTCCGTTTTTCTTTGTGCCCGTCGAAATGCAGAATCGTTACCTTGCGTAGTGGATGGGCCTCTCGCTACATTGCCCGGGCTCGCGTCAATCGGTCGCGGCCGAGTTTGGAAGCTCGTGGTTTCAAGAAACTCCGCAAGGATGCTCAAGTCCTTGCGGCCGTCGTCGTTCGCCCCGACGGGCGGGCCTCGGCGTGAGGGCTTCGGCCCTGCCGGTTTTTAGTTTCTTGAGCCGGTCTTCCAACTCGTCGTATGCCCGCCCACCCGTTGCCGTGGTTTCTCACTACCCGCAAGGGAGACACAAGCCGACGACCGGCGCCCAATTCCCTATTTCTCCCAGTCTGCAACCGTGCATCGACGCTGCACGGGATGAACTCGATGCCAGCATTGCCAAGCTCGATACGCTGTTCAGCGCGATTGAAGACTTGGGCGACCAGCGTTCTCAGCATTTAGATGCCGTTACGCATGCGACATATCTATGGATGCGCATGGATCTGGTGCAAGACGTCAAGGCAGCTTGGCGGCGACTGGAGACGATGCGGGCAGAGTAAGACCACCTCGACGATCAGTTCTTATCAAAGATGCTGCGAAACCGCATGATGGCCATCTCGTTAAGGCCGTACTCATTCATGCCGGCGTTATAGAAGCCCGCCACCGAATCGTGAACGTATTCATCAAAGAATCGCTCTATGGGTTCAGAAAGCTTGCTCGCGTCGATGGCCACCATGACTTTGCGAAGCTGCTGGTAAGGAATATTTTGTTGGTAGCTCGCCTCCATGCCGGCAGACTTGATGGCTGCCTCATGATTCATCAACGCAAACTTGGGATCGTAGTTGGGATTTTGGGGAAATGTGTGGCCATATAACGAGCCCATGCGCTCCATCATGCTCCGGGAGGTCATATCAAGACCCGGCCTGTCTTCTTTGGATGCCCGCACATACCAGAGGCGTTGCTTGTAGCTCAGGCGATATTTGAAGCGGTAGCTGTGGTACAGCGACATGTGTTGCTGGTGCATGTCTTCCGCGCGGCCGTTGCCGACCTTGGCAGCCCGCAAGTAGGCGTTCATGTCGTCTACAACCTTCTGTGATGGCGTGAGGTCAGTTCTGTCGTCTTCGGGCAACTCATCCCAAGCCAGCAACGGCACGCCCGCAAGACGTGCTTCCAAATACATGTTGGCTCCCGCCACGGTGGCCATGATGTCGCCTTGCGTTGGCGACACGCCAAGGACCCCCGGCTTGTACCCACCGCCCACATCGGAGTGCGAGCCGGGGTACATCACCTCCTTGGCGTTGGGCGGGTAGCTGCCACGAATACGCACGCTGTCTAACGAAAAGCTCCCTCGCACTTCATGACCAGCGATGAAGTGCACACACTGCTCGATTGCGGGGTGGATTTCCATGTACTCTCCCCAGCTCCAGTGGCCCTTGGCCATATCGTTGCCAGTGGTATTGCCAGGGCCGACTGCGGCAACCGTGTCGAAGATGCCCAGGAAAAATACTCGCAGGGGAATGCCTGCAAACAACCACGCTCCATCTTCCTGCGTACACGCATCGAACAGCCAGTTGGTGAAGGCTCGGGCCTCAGCTGCACCGCGCGAGAAGCCAAACACGGAGAGGTTGATCTGCGTGATTTCTGGTTTCTTGCCTCGCAGCGCCGCCTGCAACTTGTCTTGCCATTTCTTGATGGATGATTTGTCTTCCGTGAATTTTTTTGATTCGCTATCCGTTAGAAGCAAGTCCTTCAGAACGTAGTTGTAGGTTGCATTCAGAAGACGTGTAAAAGCCCAAAGAATGCGCGCCTCACCGCCCACCCCTAAAGCACTCCCCCACGTACCACCTTCGTCGCCAATCTCGGCGAACGGTGTGCCAACGCCGGGGATGTAGAAGGCGAAGAATCCATCTTTTGGCACGTCCTTGTAGGCATGGAAAAGACGTACCACATTGCTGTGCTTCTTCTCGCTGTCTGGAAACACTTCGGGAGCCCGAGGGGACTGCCCTGACATCATGGCTTTGACCTGTTCCTCGGCCGGTATGCCGATGTAGTCCGCTAGACGGTTATTACCGGTGCCATCAAAGAAGATGCCGACGTTCACTTGCCCCGTACAGGCAGGGGCATTGTCTTGGGGAAGCGTGCAAGCCAGTGCAGCTGTGCGCTGCATGATTTCACGAGGCGACAGCTCTCGCAGACCATTGGTGGAGAATGGATCAGGAGACAGGGTTGTCATTTCTGGTGGTACTCCGTGGGATCGGGAAACGGGTAGTTCTGGTGACCGACCGTAATACGGGTTACCAAAACCTTGACCTCATCGTTTGGGAAAAAGTGCACAACAAAGACGCCGCGTTCATCCGGGCTGTACTGCGGCACCTCAACCACCCTGGTTTTCCATGGAATTGGATTAGCGTTGCGCTTGTCGGTCCATTTCACCGTGACAGTCATACCCGGCTTCCACACCTCGGGCACAGAGATGCAGCAGACAAATTTCCCTCCCCCTCCGTGGGGCATCACATTTGGCCCGGGATAGCCATTCACCGTAAAGAGGGAAACGTAGATGTCGGTATAGTTAATGCCCGCAATGTCCATTGCACCGGCGGGGCTTTGGATAGCACATCCAACCAGAACAAGCAGCCCAATGTAGTGGCGCAAGCGGGTCGGGATAGAAAGCATGGCTTCTTTCATAGTTATGTCTTGACCGTGGAGGGCAGCGTGGCCGTGCGTTACATAATTTCCGAGATGTCTGCACATGCATGCCGTCGTATGAAAACGGGGCGAGGGCTTATGTGGCCAGTTCACGGATCATGAGTCGCACGGCGAAACAATCTCCGCCTCTGGAGTGTGCGCAACCGTGGCTTTGATCCCACCTCCAGGGCAGAAATGCAGCATCAGAGGAAAGGGGCGATCTTTTGGCTTCAGATCACTGTTGGCATCTGAGGCAATTGGCACTGGCCTCGCCTGTCCAATAATTATTTTTTTGTCCCGAAACCCCGCCCAATCGAGCATTAAACCTTCATCTGGTTTCCAGTAAGGCGGCATGAAAAAATCTCGCCCCATCACCTCCCTTTTTCCAAGAATCGCGGCAATCACCCCTTTCTCATTGTTATTGTGCTCTTCAATAAGCGAAATATTGACGCTTGTAAAACTGGGGTCCCAGTTGTACGCAATTGTCGTTACGGGTTGCCATTTCGGCCAAGCTCCGGTTGCGGCGTACTCAAGGAGAGTCTTTCTCAGACACTCGGCGGCGGCTGTCCAGTTTTTCGTTGATCGATACTCAAACGTCGACATTGGAAGAGGCTTACCGCGGTCCAGATCGTCGATAGAGAAGTAGCGCCAATATGGATCGTATTCGCGCGGGGTTTTTCGATCCCAGTCGACAACTGACGGCATCAGCGCCCGCCAAACCGACTCTGGGCTTGAAGGGTTCCGAACTTCTGATAGCCCCAGCCACTCTGCTACCCCGACCTGACTTGGTTGAAAGCCGCAACTCGGAAGATCCACTGTAGCTCGCACAATTGCCGCTAACTCCCAGAAGGCGCGCTCCCGCTCATCCGTCAAGCTATCAGACAGTGCCAACAGCGTGCGTGGCGTGTATTTTCCAGGCGCAGCCCTCACCTGCTGAATAGCGGCCTGCCGGCGATCCAGCATCTCGTGAGTTAACGGCTCTCCATCCTTGCCGCCAGCGCGCGGCAACCCAAGTGCGTCTCTTGCATTCAAATCCGCCTTGAATGCCTCCACCGCATTGGTAGCGGCGGATTGCGCCAATACCGGCGACGCCATGCCGAAGCTGATCAAGCCCACTACCATGCTCAAGAGCGCCATGAAATCTGCCCGGGACGCGGCCCTGAAGAGGGCTGCAAATGCGTGCGGTGGTTGATTACTATGATGTTGGCTCATCGGTTCTTGCTTCGCCTATTGAATTGATCACTCGTCTCGGGAAATCAAATATTGGAGATCAATCGAGTAATTTGGTCAGCGCCGCCGCCATCTCGCCACGTGACCACCTCCGGTCTGCCACAAGTTTGAGCAGCCTCGGGTTCTCCAAGCCTTGATGGCGGCAAGTAATATCGAAGGTCCCCAAAGCAACAACGTCCGGAAACGCCTCAACCTCCCGTTGACGCGCGAAATCACATACATTTCGCATTCGCTCAAAAAACACTGCCTTGTTCGATTTAGGCAATATCTCTGGTGTCTGCGCGAATATGCGATCGATCAAGGCGTCTGGCTCATTGCGCTCCAGTATTTGACTGAGCCCGCGACGTCCAATCACAATCGGAAAGGCTGGGGCAGCACCAGTGGCAGCAAGTGGAGCTGACATCAGCTCACCGGCTCGATCGATGTACCACCATCCACTCAGTTCATGCGTTAGCGCAACCCAGGATTCTTGACGCAGTGTCTCTGGCAAGACCGGCAGCACCCGCGTATCAGCAAAGCGCAGCAACATTTTCTGGCCATCGTCGGTCACGACACGTGCGCACTTCTGCCAATTGAGCTTGATCTCTTCAGCATGCTTGGCAGACGCCGCTACGCTCAACATCGGTCGGCCCGCGCAGTGTTGCGCAAGGCTAAGTAGTTGCTCTTCCAGCCCCCTCTTTTCCTCCGTAATCAACGGGATCAACAGCGGTGAGACCTCGCTCAAGGCATCCAGCTCTTCGCTGGAATACAAAACAATATGCGTGCCGTGGCAAGCGAGCGCGCTGCCACCATGATCAAAAGCGCTATCGACCACGGCAATCCAATTTGCATTGGGATTGGCATCGATCAGCGTCATCAGTTGGGAAGTCACATCCGCAACGTCTGGCGGGTCAACAGCGAAGTACATGTTTCTCCTTTCTCATCAAATCGCAGCAAGCGTGTTGTCCGCTTTCATGCTTCGTTCTGACACTCGATGCAACACGACCGGGCAAAAATCGATGTGCCGGCACCCGAATTCATCATTGACGGGAGTGAAGTGGGAGACGTGGCTTGTTCCAAGGCCCGGGAGTACACGGGCTGGAAGACGCGGAGTCTCGCAACGGATTGGCGCGCACGAAGCAACTGCGCGCAGCTTGTGGGGCAGTCCGCGAGAATAGTCCGGCGTGATCCGGACTGATATGGGGAAATTCCTAAAACTCGAGTAAGAGCTTTCGCGCGGCGAATGAGCAGGATGGTGCTGATTTGCCGCGAGCCATGGCCAATTGGCGCTTTCGCGCCAATTTATCTTTACCCCGGCACGATCTGCTGCGCGTAGTCGTACAGATCCTGCAGGATGGTCTGCGCACGCGCGTCACCGCTCTCCGCCGCTTCCGCGCCCAGCTGTTGAAGCCGCTCGCCGAAGGTCTCGAAGGTCAGATAGCCATCGCGGCCTTCGAACAAGCGCTCGGCGCGCAGATGCTCCCAGTGCTCGTACTCCTCCTCGTTCAAGGTATCGGGGAAGTTGCGTGCGCGGTAACGGAACAGCAGCTCGGGCAGACGCGCATCGGCAAACTCGGCATGCAGGCGCGCAAGCTGTTCGCCGCTGAGCGTGCGCAGCTCATTGAGCAGGCGGCGATCGTCGTTGCCGACAAATCCGCCGTACAGGTTCTGGTCGACGTCTTCAATCGGCTCCAGTTCGCGGGCATACACCTGACGCCACGTGTCGCGCATGTCGGGCGCGCCCTGGGCGATGGCGGCATGGCGTTCGATCGTGGCGAAGTCGATGCCCCAGCGTTCTGCCTGCGCGGGCTGCAGCGTCTTCATGTTGCTGATAACGATGGGCGACTTGTTGATGTGGATCGACTTGATCGGCAGCCGCGTGGTGCCTTCTGCCAGATCAGCTGTGCGCGTGAACATGCGCTCGCGGATCGTCGCCACATCCATGTGGAACAGCTCGGACGGGTCGAACGCCAGATCCCACACGATCAGTTCGTTCTTGTTGGTCGGATGACCACCCAGCGGCCACACCACGGCCATGCAGCCGCGCTCGACGCCGTACATGCCGGAGATGTGCAGCAGCGGCCGCGGCGCATCGCCAATCTCGGCCACTACGCGGTCTTTCTTGCGCAGCGCCAAACAGAAATCGAACAGGCGCGGCTGCGCGTTGCGAATCAGACGCGCCAGCGCGATCGTCGCGCGCACGTCAGACACCGCATCGTGCGCCGCTTCGTGCACCAGACCGTTGGCCTTGGACAGATGCTCCAGCTTGAAGCTCGGCCTGCCGTCTTCATGCGTGGGCCATTGGATGCCTTCCGGGCGCAGCGCCCACGTGGTGCGCACCACGTCCAGCAGATCCCAGCGCCCGCATTCGTTCTGCCACTCGCGTGCGTACGGGTCGATCAGGTTGCGCCAGAACAGGTGGCGCGTCACCTCGTCATCAAAACGGATGGTGTTGTAGCCCACGCCGATGGTGCCGGGCGTGCCGAGTTCGCGCTCGATCGCCTGCGCGAAACGGTATTCCGGAACGCCTTGCCGGGCGCACTGCTGCGGCGTGATGCCGGTGATGAGGCATGACACCGGATCGGGCAGCCAGTCGTTGGACGGCTGGCAGAACAGTTCGACCGGCTCGCCGATCTCGTTCAGTTCGGCATCGGTGCGGATGCCGGCAAACTGCGCGGGGCGATCACGGCGCGGCACGGCGCCGAACGTTTCGTAGTCGTGCCAGAGAAAGGTGGGAGTGACAGGCAAGGCAGCAGCTCGCAGGAAAACACTGAAGATGCCGGCATGTTAACAGTGTTGCCCATCCCGCACGCCCTCCTCGGCGGTTGACTCACATCAATCCGCCCCCGCCAGGCGTCGACCAGACTGGTATCTCCCCCCCCAACCAGGAGATGTCTCATGGCCCAGTCGATGAAAGCCGCGGTAGTCCATGCGTTTGGCGAACCCTTGCGCATTGAGGAAGTGCCGGTTCCCACACCTGGGCGCGGGCAGATTCTTGTCAAGATCGCGGCCTCGGGCGTCTGCCATACGGACCTGCACGCCGCCGATGGCGACTGGCCCGTCAAGCCAAGCCTGCCCTTCATCCCCGGGCACGAAGGGGTCGGTTATGTAGCAGCCGTGGGCGAAGGCGTGACCGCCGTCAAGGAAGGCGACCGCGTGGGCGTGCCCTGGCTCTACACCGCCTGCGGCCACTGCGAGCACTGCCTGAGCGGCTGGGAAACCCTCTGCCACGAGCAGCAGAACACCGGCTACTCCGTCAACGGCGGCTATGCCGAATACGTACTGGCTGACCCGAACTACGTCGGCCACCTGCCCGCGCAGGTCGGCTTCGAAGAGATCGCACCCATCCTCTGCGCGGGGGTGACCGTCTACAAAGGCATCCGCATGACAGATACGCGGCCCGGCCAGTGGATCGCCATTTCCGGCATTGGCGGGTTGGGGCACGTGGCGGTGCAATACGCAATCGCCATGGGCCTGCACGTGGTGGCCGTCGACGTGGCGCCCGACAAGCTGGCGCTGGCGCGCGAGCTGGGGGCCAAGCTCGTCGTCGATGCCTCACAACAGGACCCGGCGGCCGTGATCCAGAAAGAGATCGGCGGTGTGCACGGCGTGCTGGTGACGGCCGTGTCGCGCAGCGCCTTTGCGCAAGCGCTGGGCATGGTGCGGCGCGGCGGGACGATCTCGCTCAATGGGCTGCCGCCGGGCGATTTTCCGCTGCCGATCTTCTCCACGGTGCTCAACGGCATCACAGTGCGCGGTTCGATTGTCGGCACGCGGCGTGATCTGCAAGAGTCCCTGGAGTTTGCCGCCGAGGGGTTGGTACGCGCCCACATTCACCGCGACAAGCTCGACAACATCAACCAGGTGTTCGCCGATCTAAAGGCCGGCAAGGTGGATGGCCGCATCGTCCTGACGCTCTGAGCCCCGCCACCCGGCGGTGCGAGTAAGCTGCAGGCATCACGTCCGCCTGCCCCACCGCCATGCGCATCCTCTTTTTCAGCAGCCACCGTTACGACGAAGACAGCTTCCGCGCCTCACTCGCGCGCGGCGGTCATAGCTTCGACCTCGTTTTCCAGCGCGCGCACCTTGAAGCGCAAACGGCGCCCCTCGCAGCGGGCTTTGAAGCGGTGTGCCCGTTCGTGAATGATTGCCTCGATGCGGAAGTGCTCGAAGCGCTGGCAGCGGGCGGCACGCGGCTGATCGCGCTGCGCTCGGCAGGCTTCAACCATGTCGACCTGCCCGCCGCACAGCGCCTGGGGCTGACGGTGGTACGCGTGCCGGCGTATTCGCCGCACGCGGTGGCCGAACATGCGGTCGGCATGATCCTGACGCTGAACCGGCGGCTGCACCGTGCCTGCAACCGCACGCGCGAAGGCGATTTCTCATTGGATGGATTGCTGGGCTTCGACCTGGCGGGCAAGACCGTCGGCGTGGTCGGCACGGGGCAGATCGGGCAGGTGTTCGCGCGCGTCATGGCGGGCTTCGGCTGCCAGTTGCTGGCATTCGATCCGTTTCCGCAGGCGTCGCTTGCGGCGCTGGGCGTGCGTTACGTGCCGCTGCCTGAATTGCTGGCGCAGGCCGATATCGTCAGCCTGCACTGTCCGCTCAACGCCGATACGCATCACCTGATCGACGCAAGCGCGCTGGCGAGCATGAAGCCGGGCGCCATGCTCATCAACACAAGCCGCGGCGGCCTGGTCGACAGCCCCGCGCTGATCGACGCCCTCAAGACCGGCCAGCTCGGCCACCTCGGGCTGGACGTGTACGAAGAAGAGGCCGATCTGTTCTTCGAAGACCGCTCCGCCGACGTGCTGCAGGATGACGTGCTGGCGCGGCTGCTGAGCTTCCCCAACGTCATCGTGACCGCGCATCAGGCGTTCTTCACACGCGAGGCGCTGGCGGGCATTGCCGACACCACGCTCGCCAACGTGGCAGCGTGGGCGGCAGGCGCGCCCGTCAATGTGGTGAAGGCCTAGGCCGGCACATCACGCTGCCGCGGCCTTCGGCTGCGATAGTTTGCTCTCCCCTTCCTTCACGTAGATGGAGTTGCGAGGCTTGGCCAGCACGCGCCGCACCATCGGCTCGAAGAACGACAGCGGCAGGTTGTCGTAATCGGGCATGAAGGCGGCGGCGTCGTACTTGGCGCAGAACTCGGCGGTGCGCTCAAACAGCTCGGGCTGGTTGCGGTATTGCTCGCGCAGGTTGCGGTCGAGCCCCAGATGGTGGAAGAAGTAATAGCCCTGGAAGATGCCGTGCTTCTCGACCATCCACAGGTTTTCGGGGCTCACGAACGGCTTGAGGATGGCCGCGGCGATGTCCGGGTGGTTGAAGCTGCCGAGCGTATCGCCAATGTCGTGCAGCAGCGCACAGACCACGTATTCCTCGTCGCGTCCGTCGCGGTGGGCGAGCGTGGCGGTTTGCAGGGAATGCGCGAGACGATCGATCGGGAAGCCGCCGCAATCGCCGTCGAGCAGCTTCAGGTGCGCGAGCACGCGATCGGGCAATGCGCGGGCAAAGGGCATGAATTCGGCCGAGATGGCGGCCCAGTCCTCGCGCGTACCGTGCTCCATGTGAGAGAACGCCGCGCGCGGGGCGGTGTGTTGGGGATGGGTCATTTGGGGGTGTCTCCTTCGTCGCCGGAATGGTCGCGTCGGTGCCGCGTCGTATTGAATGGCTGGCTGCGCGGCTGGCGAACCATTCTCTGCCCGGCGCTTGCATGCAGACTGTCAAGCGCTTGACAATGATCGGACCGCTCTCGCCGCATCCTGCCGCCATGCCCGCAGACGCCTCCCATACCGCCCCGGCTCCTACGCCCTCGCAGCTCGCGCAGGGCTGGCTGCGCGACGCCCCCGCCGACCTGCTGGCCGAGATCGCGCCCACCGCACGCCTGGTCACCTACCCCGACGGCGAGTGCATCCACCCGCACGGTGGCCCGGCGCAGGGCATGTTCCTGATCGTGCGTGGCCGCGTGCGCATCAGCCGGACGACCGACGGCGGCAGCGAACTCGTCTACGGCGTGCTGCGCGCGGGCGAATGGTTTGGCGAGATCGCGCTCATCGACGGCGGCGGCCGCACGCACAGCGCCCATGCGCAGGGGCCGACCACGCTCGTCCTGCTGGGCAGCGCGGCGTTTGCGCGCGTGGTGTCGGCCTACCCGGCCGGCATGTGGGCGCTGATGCAGCAGCTCTGCCAGCGCATCCGCCTGATCTTCGACGAGTTCGAACACGCCAGCGAAATGCCCGCCGATGCGCGCCTCGCCCAACGACTGCTGCAGCTTGCGCGCGCCGGCGATGGCCGCACCGTGGCCGCCAGCAATGAAGAGCTGGGCCGCATGCTGGCACGCTCGCGGCAGACGATTTCCAAGTACCTGCAGGCCTGGCAGCGCGCAGGCTGGATCCGCTGCCATTACCGCACGGTCGAGATCGTCGACACGGCAGCTTTGCGGCGGCTGATGGACGGGCACGCTTCCTGAGCGTGCCCTGCGCATGGGGCACGCGCGCCGCAATCTCCGCCGATAGAATGGTTTTTTGCTGCGCCGATCTGCCCCCCACCGCTCCCATCTTCATGAACCCCATGTTCTCGCCAGGCTCGCCCGAAGGCCGGCGCCTTGTGTTGCTGCTGGGCCTGGCACAAATGGTCTCCTGGGGCACGCTGTACTTCACCTTCACCGTGTTTCTGGGGCCGATGCACGAGACGCTCGGCTGGGCCCGGCCGTTTCTGGCGGGCGGGTTTTCGCTCGGGTTGCTGGTCTGGGCGCTGTGCTCGTTCTGGGTTGGGCGCGCGCTGGACCGCTGGCCTGCGCGCCGCGTGATGGGTGCGGGCACCGTGCTCGCGGCGGGCGGCCTGCTGGCGTGGTCCGGCGTCTCGAATGAGACGGCCTTCCTGCTGCTCTGGCTGCCGATGGGCCTGGCGATGGCCACTACGCTCTACGACCCGGCCTTCGTCGTGCTTCGTCAGGCGTTTGGGGATGCGTATCAGCGCCCGATCATCGGCCTCACGCTGATCGCAGGGTTCTCCAGCACGCTGTGCATTCCGCTCGCGCAATGGGGCGTGGAACACCTCGGCTGGCGGCATACGCTCCAGCTTTTTGCGCTGGCGCATGTGCTGATCTGCCTGCCGATCCATGCGCGCCTGCGCGTGCGGCCGCCCGTGCACGCGCCAGCCGAAGCGCTCGACCCGACGGCACCGGTGCATGCCTCGGCATGGCGCATGGTGTTGCGCTTGCCGGTGTTCTGGGCGGTGGTGCTGGCCTTCGTGGCCACCAGCCTGATCGCCACCGTGCTCGGCGCGCACCTGATTCCGCTGCTGACGGAGAAAGGCGTGCCGACCAGTCGCCAGTTGCTGATCGCCGCGCTCATCGGCCCCGCCCAAGTGCTCGGGCGGCTGGCCATGATGCGTTCACGCCCGGCGCACCCGGTACGCATTGCACCGTGGACGTACGGCGCCATGGCTGGCGCGCTTGGCTTGCTGGCGCTGTCCAGCGGGCCGCTGCTGATCGTGTTTGCGCTTGTCTATGGCGCAGCCAACGGCATCAACACGATGGTCCGCGCGATTGCAATGCCGGAACTGGTTTCGCCCAACCAGTACGCCACGCTCAACGGCCTGATGATGACGCCCGTGCTGCTGGCACAGGCCAGCGCCCCATGGCTGGGCGCACTGCTCTGGCGGGCTAGCGGCGGCTATGCTGCAGTGGAATGGGCGATGGTTGGAGCCGCCCTCGTCGCGCTCGCGGCCTTCGCCTACGGCTTGCGGAACGCGCGAAAACGCACCGTACCCACCGCTGCGTCGCGTACAGGGGTGACGCAATCGTCATGACGCATTCACCACTTTGAACGCAGGAGATTGCTTTTAGGAACCTTTGGAAGCGCACATCTGTCTTGAAACATGGAACGTGATGTTTCATTCTCATAGCAGAGGCGGTCCGCTTTTTGCGAGATTGCCGACGGAGGAAGCGCCTTGTCACAGGTTCATCTGGAAACATCTGAGAGCGAGCGCATGCCGTGGTCGGTCCAGGAGATCGCTTACGACAGCATCGACGTCGCACGCGTACGCGAAAACGGCACGCTGTTCTACCTCGTTGCCAGTGCGTCGTTTGTGGAAAGCGGCTCCGACCTCTATGCCGGCAACCTCGCTCAGTACTACGCCGATCGCCCCGAAACTGCGCACTGGCTGATCCACCATTGGGAACGCGAAGAGCTTCAGCACGGCCGTGCATTGCGCCGCTACGTTGAAACCGTCTGGCCCGAGTTCGACTGGGAGCGCGGCTACGCCCGCTTCTTCGATGAATACTCAGTCACCTGTTCGGTCGACCAGTTCGAGCCCACGCAGGCGTTGGAAATGGTCGCGCGCTGCGTCGTCGAAATGGGCACCGCCACTTTCTATCGGGCCATCGCCCAAGCCGCGGCTGAAGCCGATGAACCGGTGCTGCGCGACCTCGCCAGCCGCATCTCGGCCGATGAAGTCCGACATTACAAACACTTCCTGCGTTTCTTCAACGAATGCAACGCGAGCGAGGGCGTGGGCCGCGCGCGCGTGCTCAAGGCGCTCGCGTCGCGCCTGCGTGAAATCAAGAATGAAGATTCGATGATCGCCCTGCGCAATGTGCTGCGCATCGAGCGCAGCCAGGAAGATGTGCCCGAAGCCGATGTCCGCGCCCTGAACTCGCGCGTGAGCGCCCTGGTGCGCTCTTATCTGCCGCTCGACATGGCTGCGAAGATGCTGCTCAAGCCACTGCGCCTGCGTCCGGGTTTCGAGCGCTCGATTCGGCCGCCCCTGGTCGCCGTGGTGCGGCGGGTGATCCTGCACTAGATCGCCGCGCACGAAGGAGGCGCCAACAAAAACCCGGGCCTAAACCCGGGTTTTTCTATCTCGACAACCGGGCGCACAGCCCCGCGGCTCAGGCGAGCCGGAACACGTCCACCGCGCCGCGCAGTTCCTGGGCTTGTTGGCGCAGGCTTTCGGCGGCGGCGGCCGCTTCTTCGACCAGCGCAGCGTTCTGCTGCGTCACCTCGTCCATCGACGTGACCGCATGGTTGACCTCTTCGATGCCTTGCGACTGCTCTCGCGAGGCGTGGCTGATCTCGCCCATCAGACCGGCGATGCGCTCCACGCGCGTCACGATGTCCTGCATGGCGTCCCCGGCGCCGCGTGCGGCCTCGTTGCCTGCCTGCACTTCTTCAACCGAGCGACTGATCAATTCCTTGATCTCCTTGGCGGCAGCTGCACTGCGCTGGGCGAGGCTGCGCACCTCGCCGGCCACGACCGCAAAGCCCCGGCCCTGTTCACCTGCGCGGGCAGCTTCCACGGCAGCGTTCAGCGCCAGGATGTTCGTCTGGAAAGCGATGCCGTCGATGATGCCCGTGATGTCGGCAATCTTCTGCGCCGTGGCGTGGATGCCAGACATGGTGCCGACCAGTCGCTCGACGGTCTGCCCACCAGCGTTGGCCGCCTCGCTGGCGGACTGCACCATGTCATGCGCGTGGTGGGCGCTTTCGGCGTTCTGGCGCACGGTGGCGGCCAGTTGTTCGATGCTCGATGCGGTGCGCTCGAGATTGCCGGCCTGCGCTTCGGTGCGGGCGGAAAGATCCGCATTGCCGGCCGCGATCTGGCCGGTGCTCGATGCGATGGTGGAGGCGCTGGCGCGCACCTTGTCGACGATGCCTGAAAGGCCGTCGCCGACACCGTTGACGGCGCGCATGACCTGGCCGATCTCATCGCGGCGGGTGGTGGGCAGCCGGTGCGTGAGATCACCCGCAGCCACACGCTGGGCGACGTTCACCACCTCGGCCAGCGGCGTGCTCACAGTACGGCGCAGCATCCAGTACAGCCCGCCGGCCAGCAGCGCACCGAGTGCCAGGCCCAGCAGCAGGAAGCGATTGCGGGCGGCCACCAGGTCCGCGTTGAGTTCATCCACATAGGCCGTGCCCGCAATCACCAGTTGCCAATCCGGGTATTGCGTGAAAACGGTCAGGCGCTCCCGGGCGGTGCCGCCTTCCGTGTCGGCCAGCGTATGACGCAGCGTACCGTCCTTGCGCGCGATCATCTCGCGCACCCAGGCTTGGCCTGCGGCGTCCTTGGCGTCGAGCAGGTTCTTGCCTTCGCGGGCTTGCGTATGGTCGATCAGCACCTTGCCCTGATCGGCGCCGGGCTTGCCGTCAACCACGAAATAGCCGCCCGTCTTGCCGATGCCGTGCGAGCGGATCTTGTCCTTGAGCAGGGCCAGCTCCGAGCGCACGTCCACACCCACATACAGCGCGCCAATCAACTTGCCCGACGCATCGCGCACGGGTTCGTACTTGCTCATGTAAGGCACGCCAAACAACCAGGCCAGGCCGCGGAAGGACTCGCCGGCCATCAACGCTTTGTAGCTCGGGTGCGCGCGGTCGAGCAGCGTGCCGATCGCCCGTTCGCCGTTTTCCTTCTTGAGCGAGGTGGTCACGCGCACGAAGTCGTCGCCGGTGCGGGCGAACACAGTGGCGATGGTGCCGCCGGTGCGCGCGAAGAACTTGTCCGGCACGGTGAAGTTGAGGTTCAGCACCGTGTCGCCGCTCTTGAAGGTGGGCGTCGGCTTGCCCGCCACTTGCACGATCTGCGCCGGGTCCACGCTGTAGGGGCCGGGCGCGGCGTCGGCAAAGGCGGTCAGGAAGCGGTCGGCCTCGGTGCGCATGGTGCCGTCGAATAGGCCGATCATGTCGCGCATGGCGGCTTCCTGGTTGTGCATGGCCGATTGGGTATTGGCCTCCAGCATGCGCAGGCTCGATTGCGAGTTCGCCAGGGCAAACATGCCGAACACCGCCACCAGGGCGATGAGGCCAATCGCGCCCAGCCGGGTACCGAGACTGGTCGGGGGTTGTGAAACTTCAGAAAGGGGCGCAGACGCTCTCATGCTTTTTTTCCTGGGGGTCGTCAGTCGGGTTAACAACGGATCGACCAGGAAAAGCTTGAGCGCAAACGTTTTTCCTCCCGCTATGTCTGGCAAACAAGACATTCGCCCGTGTTTCGGACGTCATTTTTCGCAGGTCAGCTCGACGTGTTGGGGCGCGGGCTTGGCGGCGTTGCCCGTACCCAGGTCGATGCGCCACTCAGCGCCATGTGAGCCGCTCACTTCGCGGCCGTCCACGGTCGCCCGGCAACGGGCTGCATTGGCAAAGCGGATGAAGGGCCGCGTATAGCCGGTCACATCGACCGACAGCGAACGGCCATCCACACCACGCTGCCAGTTCGACAGGCGGCCGCTGGCATCGCGCACGTAGGGCTGCGCTGGCGCGGCGTTGTTCAGGGTGAAGCGCGCCGAGCCGCTTGTGAGGTGGATGTAGGTGCCGCCCGGGCCTGCAGCGTAGCCGGCCACATCGCGTGCATCGGCAAGGCGCGGTAAGCCGGGCCCGGCCCAGCGCACGGTCCGCAGATCGCCGTTGCCGCGCACGACCCAGGCATCGCCGTCACGCGCAACGGCCATGGTGCGGAAGTCGAGCACCTTGCGGATGTAGTCCGACGCGTAGATCGGCATGACCGGCTGCGCGACCGCCCAGTCATATACCTGCCGCAGGGCGGTGAGCGATGCCAGCTTGGTGCCGGAATACATGTGGTAGTAAATGCCGATCGGCTTGAAGCGATACGGTTTTTCGGTCAGCTCGAACGTTTCGATGGCGCGCGAAAAGCCGTAATACGGGCCGTGCCAGAGGTTGGTGTAGATGTTCTCGTTCTGGTCGGGCGCAAATACCTGGAAGAGGCCATCGCCTTTGTCCACGCCAAGCGGCGCCACGGCCGTCCAGCTCGGGTTGGAGCGGGTGATGTAGGTGTCGCCGCCGTTCATGTTCAGCACGCCGGCCTCGACGGTCTTCTGCACGGCAATCGGAGGCACCTGGCCGTTGCCGCTCCACAGCAGCACCTTCACACGCTTGCCCGGTGGGGCCAGCTTGGTGTTGATGTAGTGGATGGAGCCCGCGATCTCGCGGTCGAAACTGAAGCGGTAATTGGGAATCCTCAACGAGAAAGCGGTGTCGGTGCCTTCAGGCGTTTCGGCAGAAGTCGGGTCGGGCGGGTTGGTGGTACGCAGCCAGTTGAACGGGTGCGAGAACGTGTGGCTGGCCAGTTCCACATAGGGCTGCGCAAAGATGCTGCGCGCGATCGGCTCAAGCTGCGGCGTGAGCTTCGGGTACACACCGTCGGCCGCCACTTCACCCTCGATGATCGACACGGTAGTCGGCACCTTGTAGCGATCCAGAATGTCGCGCAGCAAGGCCTGGCCGGAGAACTCGCCGGGCGGGAACTCGGTGCGGGAGGCGAATCCGTCGCCATCGATATGCACGGTCATCAGGCGGCGGCCGTTCTCCGTGGTGGTGTCGGGCACGGGCATGGCGGGCAGCTGCAGCGCGCGGCGCAGAAAGTCCAGCGGCTGGATGACCCAGCGCGCCTGGTCGACATCGGGCATGCGAAACACACCGAAGGGCTGCAGCACATAGCCACCCCACGGCATGATGGCCGCCGCATCGTAGGTGTAGCTGCCGGCGGAGAGCCGAAGCAGCGATTGCGCCCCCGTCACACGAGGGTCCACCTGCACGCCCACGGCCATGCGCCGATCGGGATGGGGCTGCAGCTCGAAGCCCATCATCGGATCATGCGAGACGATGGCAAGCGGGCCCGCCGGCGTGCCGGGCATTATTTTCAGATTCAGCATCTGCGCCGTAGGCGCATCCATGTTCAGCCCGAACTGGTTGAACATCGCCACACGCACGCCGGCGCCCATCGTGCGCCTGAGCCACGACGCCCACGCGCCCGGTCGCGATGCGTTGCCGTCGAACCAGGTGACGACGCCGGCATAGCGGTCGGGCGTGACGGCCGGCAACGGCTTGTTGGCGTCGGCAAATTCGGTGCGATAGCCCAGATAGTTGATAGGCATGGCCAGATAGAGCACCGACGGCGCGGTGTTGCGGCTGGTGCCGGGCTCCTGAGCTTCGACCAACAGGACACGGCGCGGCATCACTTCCAGCCGGCCAATGCCGATGAAGTCCGCGCCCGGTGTGGTGGCGTAGCTGGTGACGCCCGCAGCGCGCGCCACATCGGCGGTCTCACGCAGACACGTGCGGTTGTAGTTGACGCAGTAATCGAGCGCGACCGCGGGCAGGTGATACTGCGCACCGATGTTGCGCAGCGTGGCAATGCGCGCGTTGCGCTCGGCATCGTCCACATCACGCAGACCTTCGCCCCCTGCGCGCTCACGCACCAGCCCCCCCGTCACGACGCCTGACAACTGCGGCGCCAGCGTCTCGAGCCAGGCCGTACCACCAGCCAGCAGCTTGGCGTTCGGTGCGCGCGCATGCAACGCCGGCATCAATGCCGCAATGGCATTGGCGGCATCGGGGGCGCTGCGTTGGAGTGTGTCCAGTCCGTCGAGCAGGAAGCCTTGGTAGCCTTGCGCGAGCAACGGCGCAAAGACCTGGTCAATCACATTGGCAGGCCAGGCGCTCGAGCGCATCGCATCGGTCTGCTGTGTCAGGTCGACGCGAGCGAACCAGAGCGTGGACGATGGCTGCTTCGGATCGAAACTGCCGGCCGTTGCCGGGTCCAACACGACCCAGTCAAAGGCTTGCAGTTCAGCGGCGGGCACATCGCGGCCGTAGTAGAAGGCGATCTGCGGATCTGCAGGCGCAGGCGTTGCCGGCTGCTGTGCGCGAGCGGCCGCAACACCGAACGCCAACGTAACGGCACCCAGCCATGCCGTCCGCCACCACAAACCCATGCTGCCCACAGCTCGCTTGCCCTGCATCCCGATCCTCGAAAATCAATCCGACTTTCATTGTGACGGGCTGCCGTCCGATTGCAATGTTTGTTGCCGGGGGCGTGCCCGCCACGATGCCGGGGCACGTGGCGGGGCAGGCGGCTCAGTAACCGACCACCGTGTACTGCGGAAATTCCGCTTCGAACGCTTTTTCCAGATCGTCGACGCTGGCGACTGCGGAAGTGTAGACAGCCGTTGTCGTGCCGCTGTCGTAGGCCAGCGTGACGGCCCAGGTGGCGTGCGCCTGGTTGACGCGATCGCGCGCAGCCTGGGCCGCCAGTTGACCGGGGCCGTTGTCAGGTTTGGTTCCGTAGACCTTGCAGTGGGACATGGCAATCACTCCGAAAATGTGGAAGGAATGCCGCCAACGCACGGGCAAGGACACGCTCGGTCTGGCTGGTCTGCGTTCTCAACGATACGGGCGAACAGACGCGCTGCCGGCTTGTCCCGCCGGCATGCACCAGCGGCACGGCCAGCGTAAAAGCCGGGGCCGCACGCCGGAATGGCGCATTCGTCAGGGCTGACGTTCTAGAACGCCGACTTCACCACGCCGCCGTCCACGCGCAGCGCAGCGCCCGTGGTGGCCGACGACAGCGGGCTCGCCACATAGGCAACCAGGTTGGCCACCTCCTTCGTGCTGGCAAACCGCTTGATGAGCGAGGTCGGCCGGGCGGTCTCGAAGAAGGTCTTCTCGAACGCTTCGAAGCTCTGGCCGCCGGAGAGCTTCTCGACAAACTCATCCACGCCTTCGGAACGCGTCGGGCCCGGCAGCACGGCATTCACGGTGATGGCCGTGCCGGCCGTCAATTCGGCCAACCCGCGCGAGAGGCCCAGCAGCGCGGTCTTCGTGACGCCGTAGTGGATCATCTCCACCGGAATCTGCACGCCGCTCTCGCTGCTGATGAACACGATGCGGCCCCAGTTCTGGGCACGCATGCCGGGCAGGTACGCGCGGGACAGACGCGCGCCGCTCAACACGTTCACGTTGAAGAAGTGCTGCCACTCGGCGTCGTCGATTTCCTCAAACGGTTTGGGGTCGAAGATGCCGAGGTTGTTGATAAGGATGTCGACCTTGGGAAAGCGGGCGACCAACGCATCGGCCTGCTCCGCGTTGGACAGGTCACCGGCAAAGCCCTCGACCTGGGCGTCGGGCGCCTCAGTGCGCAGGCGCGCAATTGCGTCGTCTACAGACGCTTGAGTACGGCCGTTGACAATCACGCGGGCGCCTTCGGCGGCCAGTGCTACAGCAATGGCATGACCAATGCCCTTGGTGGAGCCGGTCACGAGCGCGAGCTTGTTCTGAAGGTGGAGGTCCATGGCGTTCAAAAAAGGAATATGGAGGAGGACGAGCACGCCGCGCCACATGCGTCGGCTGCCACGTTTCAACCATGATACGAACCATCCCACCCCTTGGCAGCCGCAATCGTTTTGCAGCGATATCCAACGAGATTTGACGATCTGCGTTGGTATCGATCCCGGCTTGACGGCCTGGGCAAGCGACGATTAGTGTGCAATGAAGCACGCCAGCGTTACGGGAATGCGGCGCGCCTTACAAGCCGGATCACCGGCAGAACGGGGAGCACCACCATGAGCATCGACGTACAGACACCTGAGGCCGCCGACACCAGCACCAGTGAAGGCGCCTACCAGCTTGACACCATGGACCGCGATACCAACATCGGTCGGCTCGTGCATCGGGTCCGACACGCGTTGGTGACACACATCGACAGTGCCCTGGCATCGCTGGACCTGACGGCCGCGCAGTGGACGGTCGTCATCTACCTGGCTGAAGACCTCGCCACCACCCCGGCCGAACTCTCGCGGGCGCTGCACTACGATCCGGGCGCGATGACGCGACTGATCGATCGGCTGGAGAAGAAGAACATCGTCAAGCGCGCGCCCAGTGATGCGGATCGCCGCTCGGTCGTGGTCTCGCTCACCGAGCAGGGGCGCGCGCTGTATCCGGAAATCCGGCCGCTGATCATCGACGTGCTGAACCACCTGCTGCGCGGGTTCTCGCAGGCCGAGGTCAAGCAGTTGGAGAACCTGCTGCTGCGCGTGCTGCACAACGCCTGACCAATTCAGGCGTTCGCGGTTCGGTCATCTGAGCCGACGGCGTTGCCGGCGTGCAGGGCATGGCTTGGGCGCCGCTCAGCGCTCACTGCCCCTCAAGCTCGTGCTTGATCTTGAACAGCTCGGTATCGGTTCGGATGCCCAGCTTGCGATAGGCAGATTGCTTCTGCGAGCTGATGGTCTTGATGCTGCGCGCGAATTTCTCGGCAATGTCCGTGACCGACATGCCATCGAGGCAGCAGCGCAGCACTTCGCGTTCGCGCGGGCTGAGCTCGGAGCGGTCGAGCAGTGCAGAGAACTTGCTGCCATTCGCGGTGGGCGGGGGCGCATCGGCAGACAGGGCGTCGCTCTCCATCTCGGCAGCCAGCGCGGCGTTCAGGCGCTTGCCGCCCGTGGCCACGGTGCGAATGGCACGCACCAGTTCCGACAGATCCTCTTCCTTGCCGACAAACCCGCGCGCGCCGGCATGCATAACCATGCCAACCGTCGCCTTGTTGTGATGCGCCGAGGCCACCAAAATCTTCAACTCCGGATAGCGCACGCGAATCAGGCGGATCAGGTTCAGCCCGTCGATCTCAGTGGGCCCCAGCGAATAGTCCATCAGCAGGACATCCACCTCGAAGGTGCTGTCCTTGAGTGCCCGCACGATTTCGCGCCCTGACGCAAACATGCCGCAGACCTCGATATCGGCCTCCTGCTTCAGGCGCGCAGCCAGACCATGGCGGACGACCGCATGGTCATCGAGCACGACCACGCGGATCGGTCGGGTCGCGGTCCAATTCATGTTCGCAGGTTCCTATTCGACGTGTTTTGAGTGACTGTGCAGGCTCGCTCAAACGGGCATCGCGCAGCCAAACGGGTCACATATTAATGTCTTCATGCCCCGACCTGAACCGGGCTGAATCGAGATCAAGCGTTGCGAGGGCGTTTATTTGGCTTCGACGACCGTGTCGTCGCGGGCATAGATCGAGCAGTTCTGATAACGCTCCTTGCACGACGACACCGCACGGAATTCAGCGTTCTGGCCCCATTCGTAGACAAATTGATCGCCGTCGGCGGCCACGAAGATCTTGGGCCACGGCTTGTGCAAGTACGCACCAAAGGCGGCTTGCGACTTCGGGCCCAGTTCACCGGGCTTGCGCGGCTGTGGAGCGATGGCCGCAGCAGGCGTCGTATTGGCTGACACCGACGACGCTGCTGCAGCGCGCTCGGCCAGCGCCTTTTGCGCACGGGCGGGAACATCGTTGATCCACTCGGCGGGCGCGGCAAAGTTCAGGTTCTGCCCGTAGACGGCGGACACCATGCGCGACGTGATACCAACCAGCCGCGCATTGCTGTCGAACAGGCCCCCACCGCTGGAGCCCTGCGAGATCGCGGCCGAAGTCTGGATCGCCTTGAGCTCGCCGTTTTCATCATGCCGCAGCGACGAGATCAACCCCTCGCTGATCGTCAGGTCAAACCCCAGGGGGTTGCCGATTGCGTAGACCTTCTGCCCCGTCACCAGCGTGCTGCTCGGGACGATGGTGACGGCGGGGTAGTGGAAATCGGCAACGCGAAGCTGGCACAGGTCGCGCTGCACGTCGGGATACAGCAGGCGCGCGCCAAAGCTGGCGTTGCCGCGCTTGAGGCTGACCTGCTTGCCGCCGCGCAGCACGTGGCAGTTGGTCACGGCCAGCCCGTCGCCGATCACCACCGCGCTGCCGATGGCCAGCGGCTGGCCGGCGGCGTTGGACACGCGCACCTCCCAGATGCTGGGCGCGACCTTGGCGAACACTTCGGCTGGCTCCAGCGCAGCCGCCGGCAACGCTGCCAGTGCCGATGCAGTGGCCAGGAACGTGCGGATCATGAAGGTAGTGCGGCGGGTCATTGCGGCGTCAGCAGATCGGAAAGGTCGCTTAGCGTGGTGGAGCCGTCTTCGGAGCGCGTCTTGTCGCGCATGAAGGCAACGTCTGCGTCGGTCAGGCCGGGGCAGCTTCCGGTGCCCCACGACGGGTTGATGCGGTAGGTGCGATAGCGCGCGTTGATGGCGTGCCACGACCGGCCGTCGTCAGACTCAACCACGCCGGCGCGGCACACGTGGGCGTTGGTGGGGTAGCTGGCCGTCATCTTGTACTGCTTGCCCGCCTGCGGTACGAACGTCGCCGACACACCGCAGCGATAGATGAGCGTGCCCGAGGCGCGAATGAAACTCGCGCCCAGCGCGGTCGGCACACCCGCCAGGACGCGGATCGGCCGCGTGGCGTCAGCCGGCTTGAGCGCGGTGCGCGGGTTGCCGCAATACTTTGGGTCGTCAAACGCGAGGATGGTGGCGTTGGTGCTGGTCAGCGGGCGGACGAAATCCACCGTGGCCGTGTTGGCGCCGGCAGGCGGCTCGGCATAAGGCGCTGCGCAGCCGGTCAGCCACAGCGTGCCCCCGATTCCGATGGCCGCAGCTATCGTTCGGCTCGTCATACCCAATTCCCCCGCGAGTCTTGTGTTTGGTGTGTTTGTGCGACTGCGCACAAGTGTAACCAAAGGTGGCGCGGAGGGACGCCCGCGGCGCCGCACAGGCGTTGCTTGCGCGCGTCGCTGTTGCGAGGTCCGCTCAGGCGAGCGCCGCATCGATGCGCGCCCGCGTGCTGCGGCGCGCGCGCTCGAATACCGCCATGTCGCCCATCAGGAACGCCACATTGGCGTTGGAGCGAAACGATTCGATTTCGAAGACGAGCTGGTCGACGTCGACATCGGCGCGCAACTCACCAGCGGCCTGTGCCGCCGAAATCGTCTCGCGAAAGCGGGCGCGCATCGCCTCCCGATGCCCGCGCACACTGTCCTGGATGGCGCCTGGCCGCGCGCGGTATTCGTAGCTGGCCGCGCAGACAAAGCACCCACCCGGCGACGCCCCACTGGCCACGTAGTCGAACCAGCCTTCGGTCAGGGCACGCAGACGGGCAAGCGGGCTTTCCAGCGCTAGCGCCGGCTCGACCACCGTCGCGCGGTAATGCACGACTCCCGCGTCCAGCGTGGCCAGTTGCAGCGTTTCCTTGTCGCCGAAGAGCACTTGGATATTGCCCTTGCCCACGCCCGCATCAGTGGCCACCCGGCCGATCGTCAGGCCCTCTAGCCCGTCGGTGGAGGCAATGGCGGTAGCGTGCTCGAGCACCTGGGCGCGCGCACGTTCACCACGCTGGCGGCGGCCGTCGGTTTCGTTCATGGCAATGCCCTATCGGTGAGTGGGGCCAACGCAATCGGCGCTTGACGTGGGCCGATTGCTCTCTAGTATACGAACGACCGTATATTAATAAACCGAGATCCCCCATGTCAACGGAATCCCTTGCTGCCGGCGGCGTTGCCTCGCCAGCCAAACGGCACTGGCCGGCGTTGGCGGCGCTGCTCACCGGCAACTTCGTCACCATTCTCGACCTGTTCATCGTCAATGTGGCGATTCCGGACATCCGTGCCGGTCTACACACCAGTTTTGCCGAAATCCAGCTCGTGATGGTCGGCTACAGCGCCGCGTATGCGGTGTTCCTCCTCAACGGCGCGCGCCTGGGCGACCTGTTGGGGCGCAAGCGCATGTTTCTGGCCGGCATGGCGGTGTTCACGCTCGCCTCTGCGCTGTGCGGGCTGGCAACCACGCCCTGGACGCTGATTGCCATGCGCGTCGGCCAAGGCCTGGGTGCGGCCATTCTGATGCCGCAGGTGATGGCCTCGCTGCGCGTGCTGTTTGACGGCGATGCGCGGCGCCGGGCGTTCGGCACCATGGGCGCTGTGCAGGGCGTGGCGGCGTCGGTCTCGCAGATCATCGGCGGCTGGTTGATTGCGCATCCACTGGCGGCCGACGTGTCGGGCTGGCGGGCGGTGTTCCTGGTGAATGTGCCGATCGGCATTGTCGCCATCTTGGCGGCCCGAGCGTTCGTGGCCGAATCGCGTGCGCCGGTGGCGGCCCGGCTGGACGTGCGTGGCGCCGTGGCAGGCGCGGTGGCGCTGGCGATGCTGCTGGTGCCGATCATGCAGGGCCGCGAGTCCGGCTGGCCATGGTGGTCGTGGGTGGTGCCGCTGTCTTCACTGCTGGTGTTCCGCCATTTTGTGCGGGTGGAACAAGCGCTGTCGGCGGCTGGCCGCGTTCCCATCATCGAGATGGCGCTGTTCCGCAACCGCAGCTTTGTGCTGGGCGTGCTGGCGATCTTCCTGTTCTACACGGCCATCAGCTCGTACTTCCTGGCGCTGACGATCCTGCTGCAGTTCGGGCGCGGCCTGTCGGCGCTGGCAGCGGGGTTGGTGTTCACGCCGGCGGCCATCGCCTTCTTTGCCGGCTCGCTCACAGCGCCTCGCCTGGCTGAACGCATCGGGCAGCGCGCCCTGCTGCTTGGCGTGGCGATCTTCGCCGTGGGCATGGTGGTACTGGCGACAATGGCACAACTGGGCGCGGGCACCGCTTGGCTGATCCTGCCGCTGATGCTCAACGGCTTTGGGCAAGGCATGGTGATTCCGCTGTCGCTCAACACCATCCTGAGCGGCGTGGAAACGGCCCAGGCCGGCATGGGCGCCGGCACCGTCACGACCATGCAAGCCGTCGGCAACGCGGTGGGCGTGACGGTGGTGGGCGTGCTGCTGTTCTCGCTGCTGGGCCAGGTGGATGGCGCAAATGGCGCGGTGACGATGGACGCCGCCACGCACGCAGCGCACTACGGCCACGCGTTTGCACTGGCGACGCTCTACAACGTGGGCGCGACGGTGCTCTCGTTCGTACTGTTCTGGCGCGCGTGGCGCCGGCACGCCTGAGCCACGCTTACTTGCGCACCCAGCCGCGCCGCACGCACGGTGCCAGCACCACACCATGCAACGCCAGCCCCAAACGGTGCAACGGCTCCGACAGGGTATGCGCCACGCGGCCGCTGCACAGCCAGGCGCTCAAGGCCGACACGGCCGCCGCACCCAGCATGTCGAACGGATAGTGCACACCCAGGTAGATGCGCGCCCACGCCATCGGCAAGCCCAACAGCGCCAGCAGCACGCCCACCCGGCGCAGGCGTGCATTCCACATCAAGCTGAACGCCACGGTCCACAGCGCGGTCAGGTGATCGCTGGGGAACGATGAATCCGGCGCGTGCGGCAGCAGATTGGTGCCCAACGCAATCGCAAACGGCCTCGGGTGATACCACGCGAGGCCGAAGCCAACGTTGACGGACAACGCCAGCGCGGCAGCCACGCCGGTCTGCAATGCCTGGCGCCGCGTGGTCGGCTCGCCCCAGAGCCAGGCGGCCACAAGCGTCAGTGGCACCAGCCAGATCGCGTATTCGGCAAAGGCCATCGCCAGCCAGACGGTCGTGGCCGAAGCGTCGTCCGGCGCGTTGAGCCAAAGAAACAGCGTGTGATTGAGTGATTCCATACAGCGTGGGCCAACGGCCCGAGTGATTCAACAACGGCGAGATGCCCGGCCCACACTACGGAAGATTCCCTTCAATTCCCTTGGAACACGGCCGCCGACTTGGGCCAGCCGTAGCGATATCCCGATCCCTGCCTAGGCTTTTCGCACCGTCGGCCGCTGCCTATGATGTAGGCACACCGACACGCGAGCAGGTCGGATCACACAATCTCGAACCCCGGGGGGGCGATGGAAAGTTTTCTGATTCAGCGAGCCACACGCCGGCAAGCGATGGCTGCCGGTGCGATCGCGCTGCTGATCCTGTTGACGCTCGCCATGGCCGCACCACGTGCGGGCCTGCAATGGCCGGCAATCAACCCGTTCATGCCGATGTGCGCCTTGACGGTGTTCACCACGGCCGGCATTGCCGCGTTTCTGCTGGGCGCGCAGTTCACCGTGACGCGACAGCCGATGCTGGGGGCGCTGGGCGGTGCCTATGCCTTTACCGCGCTGGCCGTGGCGCTGCAATTGCTGACCTTCCCGGGCGTGTTCTCGCCCACCGGGCTGTTTGGCGCCCGCCCCGCCAGTGCGGCATGGATGTGGGTGTTCTGGCACGGCGGCTTTCCGCTGTTCGTGATCCTGGCGGTGCTCATGCGCGATCGGCTCTCGCGCGATGCCGTTGCTGACGGGCGTGTCGGCCGGTGGGCCTCGCTGCTGATCGGCGGGCCGGTGGTGGTGGGCAGCCTGCTGTGCAGCCTTGCAGTGCTGACCGATCTGCCGCCGCCGCTGCGCTCGAGCAATGGCAACAACCCTGTCGCGGTCGTCCTGTGGGCCATCAACACGGTTGCCGTGCTCGCGGTAGTGGCCAGCGGCCGCTTGCGCACGGTGCTCGACGTTTGGCTGGCCATTGCCGCACTGGCCTGCCTGACGGACACCACACTCAACCTGCTCAGCACCGATCGCTTTACCGTGGGCTGGTACGTCGCGCGCCTGTTCAGCATGTTCGCGCCCGGGGTGCTGGTCTGCATATTGGTTTGGGAAGTGACCACGCTGTACCGGCGGCTGTTCGAGGCGCACGTCTCGCTGCAGCAGGCGTCCATGCGCGATGCTTTGACGGGCCTGTACAACCGTACCTACTTCAACGAGCAGGTCGACAGCCTGATCAGCACCGCCCAGCGCAGCGGGCAGCCGCTTTCGCTGGTGATGGTCGATGTCGACCACTTCAAGCGCTACAACGATGCCTTCGGCCACCTCAAGGGTGATGCCTGCCTTGCAGCCGTGGCCCACGCGCTGGCCGGCGTGGTGCACCGTTCGGCCGATTTCATCGCGCGCTACGGCGGTGAGGAATTCATCGTCGTCCTGCCTGACACCGATGCAAGCCAAGCGCAAGCCCTTGCCGAGCGCGCGCGCGAAGCCGTGCTGCGCCTGCGCATCGAAGCCACCGCGCCGTCGCGCTATGTGACCGTCAGCGCCGGTTGCGCCACGTCCGTACCGGGCGACGGCGCCCTCTCCATCGACACGCTGGTCGAGATTGCCGATGCGGCGCTGTATCGTGCCAAGGCGGGCGGACGCAATCTGGTGATGAGTTCGCAGCCACTGCCGGCCGCGCTCACGTAACGCACGTCAAACGATCAAGCATCTTGCCCGTGTGCCCCGCCCGTCTTTGCTGTCTTCTTTATTTCTTCTGTATATAAAAATAGTAGTAGTAGATAACGGTGGATCGTTTCTGTGGATAGCTGCCGAAAACGCTTTCGCGTCAACGGCTTGCGAACTGCACAACCCATCGGACAGTGTGTGCCGACGCGTGGATGACTCGTGAAGAGCGCGCCCCACCCTCCCGGCAACCACCAAAGTTATTCCCGTGCTGTGGACAACCTGACCCCGGACAGCCAACACAGTTGTCCCTGAAGTTCTTCACGTGCTTATCCACATATCCACATGTCCACAGCGGCAATCGCGACCATGCCTCTCAAACGCGCACTGACGATCGGCGCCCTGGTGGCTCTGCTCGCCGCATGTGCGCAGACGCCCGATCGCGCAGCGCCCCAACTGGCCACGGCCGACGCAACCAACGCGGCTGTGCGTCACGCGATGGCCGATGTCCCCGCCAACGGCATGGCGGTCGCGGTTATCGACGCTGGACAAACCGTGTACCTCCACGCGTTCGGGCGCCGCAACGCGGCCGGCGAACCGCTGCGAACCGACACAGTGATGGTGGCGGCATCGCTCACCAAGCCGGTCTTCGCCTACTTCGTCATGCAACTCGTTGATGAAGGACGTATCGATCTGGACACGCCAATCGAGCGCTACCTGCCGCAGCCGCTGCCCAGCTATCCGGCCTGGAGCAGCCTTGCCGGCGACGAACGATGGCGTGCGATCACGCCGCGCATGCTGCTCAGCCATCGCTCGGGCTTACCCAACCTGCCCGCGCTCGAACCTGACAGGCGGGTGCGTCTGCACTTCGATCCGGGTGCACGGTTTGCCTATTCGGGCGCTGGCATCAACCTGCTGCAGTTCGTGCTCGAGCGCGGGCTTGGACTCGATGTCGATACCGAATTGCGCCGCCGCGTTTTTCAGCGCTTCGATATGCGTCGCACCAGCACGACGTGGCAGCAAGCCAGTGCCGACAATCAGGCCGACGGCACCACGCAGAACGGTGAGCCGCACCGTCATCCGCACCGGCGGCGCGCCGCAGCCGCCAGCTCCATGGACACGACGGTCGAGGACTACGCCCGCTTTGTGGCAGGCCTTGTGCGAGGCGACGGCTTGTCGGCGGCATCGCGCGCCGCCATGACCGCGTCACAGGGGCCAATCACCACGGCCACGGAATTCCCCACCCTCCAGCCGGAACTCCCCGCAGCGCTTCGGCGGCCTGATCTCGCAACGGGCCTCGGTGTGGTGGTATTCGATGGGCCGCAAGGGCCCGGTTTCTTCAAAGGCGGGCACGAGGATTTCGCCGGCAATACCTTCGTCTGCCTCACGCGATCAGCGCGGTGCGTTGTGCTTCTGTCCAACGACGTTCGGGCAGAGCGGGCGTTTCCCGGTTTGGTGGCGGCAATCCTGGGGGAAACAGGCGCGCCATGGCGGTGGGAGTACGGATATTGAGCGGTTACCGCTTCGGCGCCCGCTCAAGCCGCGCCGGGAAAGCCTCCACCAGCCAGTCAATGAACACTCGTAGGCGATGCGTGACATGGCGCGTCTGCGGATAGACGACGTGAAACGGGTAAGGCGCCGGCCGCCACGGCTTCAAAATTTCCACCAGCGCGCCCTCGTTGATCGGCGCTTGCGCCGCATAACCGAAGGTCTGCACGATGCCCAGGCCCGCCAGACACGCGGCCAGATGCGCGTTGCTTTCGTTCACGCCGATGCGATGCTCGACCTTGATCTCGGTCTTTTCGCCATCGCGCTCGAAGCGGAACGGAACCGCCCGGCCCGTCTGGCTGAACACGTAGCTCACCAGCCGGTGGCCATTCTTGAGTTCATCGGGGTAGGCCGGCGTGCCGTACTGCTTGAGGTATCCGGGCGTGGCGCACGTGATCAGCGGCGCATCGCCCAAGTGGCGTGCGACCAGAGAAGCGCTGTCCAGCGGGCCACCACGAATCACGCAGTCGACGTTGTCCGCAATCAGATCCACCGAGCGGTCTGACACGCCAAGGTCAATCCTGATCTCGGGATAACGCGACGCGAACTCTGGCAGCAGCGGAATGAGCACGTCACGCGCGGTCGACCCGCCGACATCGATGCGCAACGACCCACGCGGCCGCCCGCGAGCGAGGCTGAACGAGGCATCGATGTCGTCCAAGTCGCGCAGGATGCGCATGCTCTTGGCGTAGTAGTCCTCACCTTCGGGCGTCACTGTCACGCGCCGTGTCGTCCGCTGCAGCAGGCGCACACCCAGGTGCGCCTCCAGTTCCTGCACCTGCTTGCTGACCGTGGCGATGGGCATGTCGAGCGAATCGGCCGCCCGCGTGAAGCTGCCCGCTTCCACCACCCGCGCAAAAGAGCGCATTGCCAGGAGCTGATCCATTCGAATATCCGCGCAGATTATCCACAACTGTGGATAGTAATTCTATTTGGAGCGCTTTTTCGAAAAGTTTCTGAGCCCTACAGTGCCTCCATGCCCAACGCGACGGGGCGACGGGGCGACGCAGAGTAAGGCAACGCAAGACACAAGCCGTCGCGAGGTCATTCATCCAAACCTGAAATCACGACATGGAGCACATCATGAGCAAGCAACTGGAAGGCAAGATCGCCCTCGTCACGGGTGGCAGCAGCGGCATCGGCCTTGGCGCGGCCAAGGAACTCGCAGCCCAGGGCGCGCGGGTTTTCATCACCGGCCGCCGTCAGGCGGAGCTGGATGCCGCCGTCGCAGAGATCGGCGCCGGCGCCACCGCATTGCGCGCCGATGCATCGGTGCTGTCCGACCTCGACGCCGTCTATGCCCAGATCGCCAAGGTGGCCGGCAAGCTGGACATCCTGTTCGCCAATGCCGGCGGCGGCGACATGATGCCGCTGGGCGCCATCACCGAAGAGCATTTCGACCGGATTTTCGGCACCAACGTGCGCGGCGTGCTGTTCACGGTGCAGAAGGCGCTGCCGCTGCTGACCGACGGCGCATCGATCATCCTCACGTCCTCCACGGTGTCCGTTCAGGGCACGGCCAACTTCAGCGTCTACAGCGCCAGCAAGGCCGCGGTGCGCAACTTCGCCCGCTCGTGGGTGATGGATCTGAAGGATCGCGGCATCCGCGTGAACGTGGTGAGCCCTGGCCCGATCCGCACGCCCGGCCTTGGCGGCCTGGCCTCGGATGAAACGCGCCAGGGCCTGTTCGACTACCTCGCTGCGCAAGTACCGCTGGGTCGCCTGGGCGAGCCGGCCGAAGTGGGCAAGGCCGTCGCGTTTCTTGCCTCGGATGCGGCAAGCTTTATCAATGGCATCGAGTTGTTTGTTGATGGCGGGATGGCGCAGGTTTGAGCGTCCGTAGCCGGAAGCGGCGACCAACTTCCAGGCCGCCGGCGTACACCTTGCAAAGCGAATGCTGAACAGCATGCAATGCGTGCGGGCAGCCAATCCTTGGCCAGGCACTTCTGGCACCTCATCGCAGTGGCCGGGCATGCTTTGATTGCTGTCGCCGGGCAGCATATTCTTATGCAGATGCACGGGAAGCGACTTCCAACAGGTTTGCCTTGGGCGCTCGAACCCGTTGCGATGAGGGCTTGGTATGGATACCAACGCAGGCAGATTGCGAAGACTGGGAAGCGATGCAGCAATCGCTCACGTGCCCGTGGAGGAGCGTTATCGCACCTTGGTGGACGCGATACAGGACTATGCAATCTTCCTGTTGGATCCGACAGGTCACATCGCCAGTTGGAATGCCGGTGCCCAACGCATCAAGGGCTATCGCGCCGATGAAGTCATCGGCCAACACTTCTCGGTCTTCTATCCTGCCGAGGCAATTGCGCAGAACTATCCGAGCGAAGAGCTCAAGCGTGCCGCCGCGCTTGGCCGCTGGGAGGACGAGGGGTGGCGCATACGCAAAGACGGCTCGCGTTTCTGGGCCAACGTGGTGATCACCGCCCTGCGGGATGAAGACGGCGAGCTGATCGGCTTTGCCAAAGTCACCCGGGATCTCACCGAGCGTGAGCGGCTCAAGCAACTTGAATACGCGAGCGAGCTGGCATCCCGAGTGGAGGCCACTCGCGAAGAAGAAAAGAAGCGTATTGCACGCGAGCTTCATGATGACCTCGGCCAACAATTGACGGCGCTGAAGATGATCATCACCGGCTTGCTTGCCGATGCAGGCACCACGCCAGAAGCCCAGGCGTATGCGCGCGAAAGAACTCAGACAATGAGCAGTGCCATCGACCATGCACTGGCGTCGGTCCGGCGTCTGGCCGCTGGGCTGCGGCCGACCATCCTCGACGACCTTGGGCTGCTCCCCGCGCTCGACTGGCTCGTGACCGACTTCGGCCAACATACCGGCCTGCGGGTCGCGCTGAATTGCAACACGCATGCGGTAGCGTTCAGCGACACCGCCTCCACTGCGCTGTTCAGAATCGTGCAAGAAGGGCTGACCAATGTTGCTCGGCACGCGACTTCGGCAACGGAAGTGGTGATCGATCTCCGATGCGACCGGTCCAGTTGCGAGCTGACGATTCGCAACGATGGCGCTGTTGTCACGCGCTCAACCGAACCGGCAGCCGGGCGGCCGCCGTCATCAGGTATCGCGGGCATTCGTGACCGCGTGCGCCGCCTGGGCGGGACTTTCACCGCAGGGCCGCAGCCACACGGCGGGTACCGCATCGAGCTTTCGATTCCGCGAAAAGCGGTTGAACTCGAATAGAAAGCCCTGCCGGTGACGAGCGGGGCTTCGTCGCAGCGGTATTGGGCGCCAGGCAAGCACGCTTTGACGACGGAGTTGCCCACTCGGCGGCCTGCAATGTCATGGACTCACTGCCCGCTTCGTCATGCCGCAGCAACACGCTGCCTCCAGGCGGCTTTGGCCACGGCAGTGTTACTCGGGCTTTTCCGCGCCCATCGCGTGGTGATGCCTTGAACCGGAGTCGTGCCCCGCCATGGCGTCATGGCCGTGATCGGCCAATTGGGCATCAAACCACTGGTGCAGCGCGGTAACCAGGCGACGCTGACCGCTCTGATAGATGATCTCGGCGCCGTTGGACAGCTCGCGATAGCTTATTTTGAGCTCACCAGGCTTTGCTGCGCGCAGTGCCGCCAATCCGGGCATGGCATTGCCATGGATATGCTCCGGCCCTTCGAAGTCGCCGTCGGAGAATTGCCGAGCGATCATTGCCAAGTGCTGGCGGATCAGCGCAGCCTGGCTGGGATCGTCCCGCTTGGTCACGACCTGCTGGACACCGCCGTCGGCCGTCTTGGTAAAGATGTGGGTGGTTGCCGAGAGGGAAAATGGCATGACGTCCGCCCCCCGCTGAGCGACCTCCTGCTGCCGCGCCGGCGTGTCGGCAATCGCGGGGCACGACAGTATTCCTGCCGTCAGCAATGCGGCGAGTAGATAAGCCACTGATGTGCGCGGCATGAATGTCTCCCGTGTCGGATGCAGCGCAGTCTGGCGTTACCGTCTACCGCGCACTATGACTGGAATCATATCGTGCGGTTTGGTGCTGGCGACGCGCGTTGTGACGTTGCTGCGGCAGCGATCAGCGGTGGCGCAATGTTCGGCACCGCTCCCCGAGACCGTGCGGTAGCCAAACCGGAAGGCATTCATCGATCGGCGCTACCAGGCATCGATGCGCGGGATCAGGAGGGAACATCATGGTGCGAACCGTCAGCGCTCGTCGTTCTGTGATCAAGGCCGCGACATATCGGATCGTGATCATGTGCCTGGACTTCGGCACCCTTTATCTGCTGACCGGTACGGTTCACCTGGCAGTCGGTTTCATGATCGCCAGCAATATCTACACGTCGATCGCCTACTTTGCCCACGAACGCATATGGGCTCGCATCAAGTGGGGAGTCTTCGAAACGTAGATGAGCGGCCGTCCTTCGACAGAAGCAGAGAACAGCGGCCGATCCGCATATACGAACCCCATGGGCAGTGCGACGCAGAGTGCCCGCGCCGCCCACACAGCGTGCAATAGTCGTCCATGACAATGACCTTTATCGAAAGCCGGGTGCCGACAGGTTCAGTATCGGAGGGGCGCCCGGCCGCCGCTATCAGTGGACGCCAATTGTCTTGTCCGGGCGTGCCCTTGTTTCTGTAGGTCAATCCCGCAAGCGCTGTCAGTGCAGGCTGACAGCATCCGACGCCGTCGATTGTCGTGCGTGCTGTGCTGCTCAGGCTCTGGAAGCCACCCAGATCTTTTTGCGGTTCAGCAGCAGCGGGATCACGCCGATGGCGATGCCGCCCATCCCCACGAGGTTGGTGACCCAGTCGAAGGTCGGGATGCTGTAGAGCGCGATGAAAAACAGGAAGAGCCCGCTCGCGACCGGCCAGATGACATGGGTGATGGCGACCCACGGCCCCTGTGTCAGCACCTTGCGGTAATACCAGCCGCAGGCAAGCCCGGTAAGCCCGAGGTAGAAGCAGATCTGGAAGCCGATGGCGGTAATCGAATCCTGCAGGATGACGTTGATCGTCGGCAGATAAGACGACACGAACAGCAAGGCAAGCCCGGTAATCCAGATGAAGAAGATGGCGATGTGGGGCGTGCGCCAAACCGGATGCAGTCGCGCATAGCGCGCGTGAAGTGCGCCGTCGCGGCTTTTGGCAAACAGCGTGCGCGTGAACTGCAACATCTGGGTTTCAACCGTTCCCACCGTGCTCAGCAATACCGCAACGATGGCGACGTAGCCCCAGGTCGGCCCAAACAACTTCTCTGCAATGGCGAAGATGATGTTCGTGTTGTAGTGCTGGATCTCGGTGTCGGACAGTCCAAGCTGCGTAATGACGATGAAGATGAGGAAGAACGCCATCAAGAACACCATCGACCAGAACGCAGCCCGACCAGGCGTGTGGTTGGCGTCCCGCGTCTCTTCGCTCAGGTTCATCGTCACGTCCCAGCCGTAAAAGAAGAAGATGGCCACCAACGCGCCATTTGCGAACATCTGGGGCGTGAACGTGAAGGGCCAGAACCAGACCCACGAGAATGGATGCGCTGGCGTATGCGGGAACACAATGAAACTCGCGACGATGATCACGAGCAGGATGATGCCCTCGACAATCGTCATCAGCACCTGCACGTAGCTGGTGAGCTTGATGCCCTTGACGACCACCGCGCTGACAACCGTGAGCCATGCCGCAGCGATCAGCGTCACGTAGTGCACGTTGTTCATCATGGGCCGATCAAAGATGAGCAGCGTGGCATTTGCCGCCGGAATCATCGCCGACACCATGAACACGCAGCACAGCACCAGAAGCGCCCAGCCCGCAAGGAAGCCGAGCGCACGCCCGAACACCATGCTCACCCACGAATATGAGGTGCCGGCGCTCGCCAGGGCGCGATTCATATTGATGAACGCGTAGGCGATGCCAAACATGATCAACCCGCACACCAGAATGCTCGCCGGTGACTGCGTGCCAGCCGTCCCGATGATGGTGGAGGTCGTAATCTCGATGCTGTAGGCCGGTGCCGTGCCGGCAATGCCCATGATCACCGATTCGACGACGCCCAGGGAATCGGCATTGAGCTTGGCTGGTTGGTCCATGGGGGTAGGCGACTCCGGGTCGACATTGGGCAATAGACCGATTTTTACCCTGTGCCGGATGTGCCGGCAATAGGGGCCTCTCTGGACCGGGCCAGTGCTTGGGCGGGGGCTGGCAAGCCTTTGGCGATAGGGCGACGTAGCACGCGTTTGCGCATGGGTTCTTCGTCCAGCACCCAATGGCCTCTTGAAATTTCTCCTTGCTTCCTTATTTTAGGTGTCGTCAATGCAGTCGCGGTTTTCGCGCTGCGTGTTTCGATTTGTTTGTCAGTGGCCCGCCACGGACCGATGAACTGGAGCGCGTAGTTCGGTTCAGTCTCCGTGCGGGCCCTTCAGGAGCCAGCCATGAGCGATCTGTTTTTTGGCACCGATCTGCTGGGCGAATTCGATCGCCTGCAACGGCAGATGGCCACTCTTTTTGCGGGGGCACCCGCAAGCCTGCGCGCCACGCGCCTCGGCACTTTTCCTCCCGTCAACATTGGCAGCACCGATGACTCGGTCGAGATCGTCGCGTTCGCCCCGGGGCTCGACCCCGCGCAGATCGATGTCTCGATCGACAAGGGGCTGCTGACCATCAGCGGCGAGCGCAAGCGCCCCGATTTCCAGCTCACCGAAGAGACGCGCGTGTATGCCGACGAGCGCTTCACGGGCGCCTTCCGCCGTGTGATTGAGCTGCCACAGGACGTTGACCCCGACAAAGTCAGCGCGCGGTACGTCAACGGCTGCCTGACCATCAGCGTCGGCAAGTCGGAGGCATCGAAGCCGCGTCAGATCACAGTGCAAGGCTGAGTCGCGCCCGGCACAAGCATGAAGGAGCACATCATGAACGACACCACCCAATTGGCGACCCATGCACAGCCCGGCAAGGCTGCGGCTGCAAAGCAGATGGCTGAACAGGCGGCCGCCCGGCAGACTCACATGGCGCCCCCGGTCGACATCTTCGAGAACCGCCAGGGCATCACGCTATATGCAGACCTACCAGGCGTGCCGCGCGAGAAGCTTGATATTCGCGTTCAGGACGGCACGCTCACCGTCGATGCCGAATTGATGGTGCCCACACCGGCGGGGCTGCGGCTGCAGCACGGCGAAGTTCGGCACCCGCATTTCTCGCGCACCTTTGTGCTGAGCCCCGACTTTGACGCTTCGCGCATCGATGCGCAGTTGCGCGACGGGGTTCTCAAGCTGACGATCCCGCGCCGCGACGAAGCCAAGCCGCGGCGTATCGAGGTGCAGGCCGGCTGACCACATCACCGGCCGTTGTTTGCCTTGCAAGCGGGCGCGCTACTTGCGCGCCCGCGCATTTGGCACGGTGCTCTCGGGCAATCGTTGTTTGTCACCAGGAGACAAAAGCGTAGCTCCGATCCGGCACTGAACAATTCACAGAAAAATAGCTTGCAATTCAGTAGCGCACTATCTATATTTGCGTTCATGAACACACGCAAGCCCTCCTCCGCACGCCGCGACCTCGCCCTGGACGAGCAGCTCTGCTTTGCCCTGTACTCGACCATGATCGGGATTAACAAGGCGTACCGGCCGCTGCTCAAGGCGCTGGACCTGACGTACTCGCAGTACCTCGTCATGCTGGTGCTGTGGGAACAGGATGCGCAAACGGTGTCGCAGATCGGTGAGCGGCTGTTCCTCGACTCCGCCACGCTCACCCCGCTGCTGAAGCGGCTGGAAGCATCCGGGCTGATCGAGCGACAACGCTCGGCCGAAGACGAGCGGCGGGTGATCATCTCGCTCACGGCGGCCGGCAAGACGCTGGAGAAGCGGGCCGAGAAAGTGCCGGCATGCATGGCTACGGCCATGGAGTGTGCGCCCGGCGAGTTGGAAGAGTTGCGCACACAGTTGAATGCATTGCGAGGACGGCTCTTCAAGAACGCCGCCTGAGCACACACGTATCACCGACGGGCGCCTGACCGCGTCCGTTTTTTTAAACCTATTAAGTAGCGCGCTATTTAATAGCAAGCAATGCGGCACGGCCTCGACAGCCGATGCGCGCACCTCAACCCCTCCCTAAGGAGAACCACCATGTCGATCGAAAACGTCCTCTACCGTGCCAATGCTCGTGCCACCGGCGGCCGCGATGGCCGCGCCATCACCGACGATGGCCGGCTCGAAGTCCGGCTGACCACGCCCGCCGAACTGGGCGGTGCAGGCGGCGAAGGGACCAACCCGGAGCAGCTGTTTGCTGCGGGCTACAGCGCGTGCTTCCTCGGTGCAATGAAGTTTGTTGGTGCGCGCGACAAGATCCGCGTGCCGGCGGATGTGTCCGTGCAGGGCAGCGTTGGCATCGGTGCCATTCCGAACGGCTTTGGCATTGAAGTGGACCTGAAGATCAGCCTGCCCGGCATGGACCACGCCGAAGCGCAAACGCTGATCGACCGCGCGCACATCGTCTGCCCGTATTCCAACGCCACGCGCGGCAACATCGACGTGCGCCTGAGCCTGATCTGACCCGCACGTCCATTCACACCATTCCCCAACCAACCGATTGGAAGCACTGCCATGAACCGCATCACCAAATTTGCCGCCGGCACCCTGCTCTCTTTGGCAGCGAGCGTCGCCCTTGCTGCGGGCAGCCCCGGCGTGGAGCGCAACACCCAGGCGTTCCTCGACGCCCTGGCTGCCGGCGGTGGCCAGCCGCTGGAAACGCTGTCACCCGCCGATGCGCGCGCCGTACTGGTGGGCGCGCAAGCCGCGGCAAAGGTGTCGCTGCCGCCCGCTGACGTCAGCCAGAAAACCATCACCGTGGATGGCAAGCCGATCAGCCTGACCATCGTGCGCCCGGCCGGCGCGAAAGGTACGTTACCCGGCTTCATCTTCGTTCACGGCGGGGGCTGGGTGCTGGGGGACTTCCCCACGCACGAGCGCTTTGTGCGCGACCTGGTGGCCGACTCCGGCGCCGTCGCCGTCTTCGTCAACTACACACCATCGCCCGAGGCGCGTTATCCGGTGGCAATCAACCAGATCTACGCCGCCACCAAATGGGTGGCAGAAAACGGCGCGCAAATCGGCGTAGACGGCAAGCGGCTGGCCATTGCGGGCAACAGCGTGGGCGGCAACATGGCGACCGTGGTGGCGCTGATGGCCAAGGCGCACGGCACGCCCGCACTGCGCGCGCAAGTGCTGTTCTGGCCGGTCACGAATGCCAGCTTCGAGAACGCGTCGTACGACGAATTTGCGCAGGGGCACTTCCTGACCAAGCCGATGATGCAGTGGTTCTGGAACGCCTACACGACCGACCCGGTGCAGCGTCAGGAGATCTACGCATCGCCGCTGCTGGCGACGCCCGATCAGTTGAAGGGGCTGCCGCCCACGCTGGTGATCACGGCCGAGAAGGATGTGTTGCGCGATGAAGGCGAAGCCTACGCACGCAAGCTCGATGCAGCGGGCGTGGATGTGACCGCCACGCGCTACAACGGCATGATCCACGACTTCGGCTTGCTCAATGCGCTGGCCGGCGTGCCGGCAACGCGTGCAGCGCTGCATCAAGCCAGCGAAGAACTGAAGGCGCGGTTGAAGTAATCGGCTGGGCGGGTTGTCACCGCCCATGCCTCATTGCAAACGCCGAGGAACAGCGCGTAGGCGGGATCACAGCTCAAGACAGAAGCCCTGCCTTGCGCAATGCTTCCTCGGCCGCCTCGTGGTCCTGGGCAGCGCTGCCCCCAGAGATACCGATGCCGCCCACCAGCCGACCCTCGTAAAAGATCGGCACGCCGCCGCCCACCGGCATCAGGCGCGGGTGGTGCGCCAGTGGGGCAACGGCGGGCTCGGCCATGTACTGGTTCCATTGGTGCGTGCTCATGCCGAACGAGGCTGCCGTCCATGCCTTGTTGATGGCAACCTCAGCGGTCAGGAAAGGCGCGGCGTCCGCACGCTCGAACGCGCGCAGGTGGCCGCCTGCATCGGTAATGGCGATGGTCGCGGCAAACCCGCGCGCAGCACAGGCACGGCGTGCCTCTGCCAGCAAGGCCTGCGCGGCTTCCAGGCTGATCGTTGCCGTGGGGACGATAGGGAGTGTCATGGTGAGGCTCCTTGTCAGATGTCTGCAGGGTTCAGCCGTTGGCAACAACGACTTTGCCGATCATGTTTCCGGCTTCCACCAGCGCATGCGCCTTGATCAAGTTCGCGGCGTTGATGCCATCGATACGCTGCGTCAGGGTGTGCTTGATGTCGCCGCGATCGACCAGTTCGGCCACACGGCGCAGCAACGCGTGTTGTCGGGCGATCGTGGCGGTGGTGAACATGGCGCGGGTGAACATCAGCTCCCAGTGAATCGAAATGGATTTCCCCTTGAACGGGCCGATATCCAGATCCGCCGGGTCGTCGATGAGGGCGAATTGCCCCTCGGGGCGCAGCACAGCGGCGATCTGCGGTACGTGAGCGGCGCTCTGGTTCAGCCCAGCCACATGCGTCACGTGATCAATGCCAAGCGCTGCCAGTTGGGGCGCCCACGGTTGACGGTGATCGATGACGTGGTGTGCACTATGCGCCAACACCCATTCACGGGTTTCGGGCCGCGAAGCCGTGCCGATCACGGTCATCCCCGTCAGCGCGCGCGCCAGCTGGGTCAGGATGGAACCGACACCGCCCGCCGCTCCGGTCACCAGCAGCACGCTGTTCTCCGTCGGATCGGCCGCCTGGACCCGCAGTCGATCAAACAGCAGTTCCCACGCAGTGATGGCTGTCAGCGGCAGCGATGCGGCCTGCGCAAAATCCAGCGATGCCGGCATGGGGCCCACGATGCGTTCGTCCACGGCATGCAGTTCGCTGTTGGTGCCAGGCCGCGTAATGTCGCCGGCATACCAGACACGGTCACCCGGCTTGAAGCGGGTGGCCAGCGGGCCAGTCGCGCGGACGATGCCCGCAGCGTCCCAGCCGGCAATACGCGCCTGCCCTCCTGGAATGTCTCCGCCACGCCGGATCTTGGCATCAACCGGGTTGACGGACACCGCTTTGACTTCCACCAGCAGATCGTGGTCGCGAAGTTCAGGCGTCGGCAGCTCGATGTCTTGCAGCGCCTGGGGATGGCTGATCGGGTGGTTCTGATAGAAACCGATGGCTTTCATGCACGTTCTCCAGGAAGTGAATGAGGGCCATGCTATCTTTCAGCGATATGCGGATAAACGGGCTGCGCGCCCAAACACTTTCGGCATTTCAATGAAAATCATCCGCCTCGATGACGTGCAAATCTTCGTGCACACGGCCGACGCCGGTAGCTTCTCGGAGGCGGCGCGGCAGCTGAACATCGCCCCCGCGCAGGCAAGCGCGTCTGTGCAGCGGCTGGAAAAAGCGCTGGATGCGCGCCTGTTCACCCGGTCCACACGCAGCATGCAGCTGTCAGAGGCTGGAGAGCGCTACCTGCCGCATGCGCGCGTCATGCTGGGCGCGCGAGAGCAAGGCGAACAGGCGCTGGCCGGTGGCCGGGAAGCACTCTCCGGCCCGTTGCGACTGTCTGCTCCGTCCGATTTCGGGAGAAACCTGCTGCTGCCGTGGCTCGACGATTTTCAGCATGAGCACCCCAGTTTGTCAGTGCACCTGAAACTGAGCGACCGGTCTGCCGACCTCATCCGCCAGCCGCTGGACTTTGCCGTGCGCTACGGGGCGCTGCCCGATTCATCCCTGCTGGCCATCAAACTGCTCGACAACAACCGGCGTGCGTTGTGCGCGGCGCCGTCGTACATCGAACGACATGGCGCCCCGGCCAAGGTGGACGACCTGCGGCGACACAACTGCCTTCGGTACATCTGGAGCGAGCAAGTCCACGAACGCTGGCGCTTTACGCTGCCCGGCGGCGAACGCACCGTGGCAGTCACCGGAAATCGCGTCAGCGACGATGCCGATGCGGTGCGCCGCTGGGCCATCGCAGGCGAAGGCCTGCTCTATAAATCGCGACTGGATCTCATCAACGATTTGAAGGCCGGCCGATTGGTCGAGATCTTTCCGCAGGAATACGGCGAGCCCGCGCCGCTGCATTTGATTTGCGCCCACCGCGCGCAACTGACACCCGCCATCAAAGCGCTGAGTGCCTTTCTGCGGGAGCGCTGTATGGCGCTGCTTGCAAGCTATTCCGCGAAAGGCTCGCCATCCGAGTAAAACGGTGCCGACCGACTCACACTGAATTCGCAGCCGGGCGCGGACAACTCGAAGGCTGCACGCTGAACAGCCGCGCTCCGGCGGCCCGCCTTACGATTGCGCGTTGCGGCCCGACGCAAGGTTTGCATGGATCCACGCTGCCACGTCAGTGACAGGAATGGCGTGGCGTTGATTGAACGTCCCGCGCTTGTCCCATGCGACACCCCGCCCTTGGGCAAAAGCCGCACGATACTTGCGCATCATGTTGTGCGGGTCGCGTGCCAACTCGTCGAGCAAATACTGCTCGGTCCACTCTGAGCGGCTGAAGGGACGACCGAGGGCCGCTTGCAGCTTGTCCGCGACTTCACCGTAGGTCACGGTGTCGCCGGCCAGATAGACGATCTCGTTGCGGATACGTGGTTGAGCGAACACGATCTCGGCAGTGAGCGCGCCGATGTCATCGGGCGTTGTCAGCGTCACAGCGGTGTCCAGGCTGCCGAGGGCGTGAACCGCATGGTTTTGCAGGTCGACAACACCAAAGTCCGGCTCAAACAGGTAGCTCATGAACATGCCGGTCGAGATGATGACCCACTCGGTCTTGTGCTGACCGCGCAGCAGTTCGCGCACATCCAACTGCGCATCGAAAATGTCCTGCGGACTGCCGCGACCGATCACATCAAAGTCCACCCCGAACTGCCATGGGAAGTACCTCGGGATACGCGCCTGCAAGGCAGCCCGCGCCAACTTCATTGGCGTGTCGATGCCGGCTGCATAACCCGCGCAGCCGATGACGGTGTCATATTGCGCGAAGACGTCGGCAAGCTCTTCGATGGAGCTTTTCACAAGATCGCCTACGACGATCTCGATCCCGAGACCTCGGATCTGAGCGATATCTTGTTGCTTGCCGGGTGCGCTGGACTCAACGGCACTGGCGCGCAGCAGCACGCTGATCTTCGCGCCGTCCACGCCCTGCGCGCGGCGTGCAAGATTGCGCAGTACAGGGAGACCGAGTTCACCGGCACCGAGCACGAGAATGTTCTGGGACGTAGCGTTAGGATCTGTTTGATTCATCATCTAGCCTGCCAAGGAATGTGTTGCGGCAGTCTAGCGATGCATGGGTGTGCATGGAAGAAGGCACACGCGTGATACTGGGAGCCACGCAGTTGGATCGAGACGAACTTCTCAACTATTCGCAGACCGTATGTGACGGCCTGAGAGACGACGATGATGGATTGCGGCGAGAGGTGCTCGCCCATGCCGGAAGCCGTTGGTCACTCGGCGTCGTCCACACGCTGGGCGTGTACGGCAGACTGCGCCATGCAGAAATCGGCAGGCGCATGCATGGCGTGACTCAACGCATGTTGACGCGCACGTTGCGACAGCTCGAGCGTGACGGCTTGGTGGTCCGTCACGACTTTGAAGAGATACCGCCCAGGGTGGAGTACGAGCTGTCCGACACGGGCATGGAACTGCTCGTTCGCATGGTCCCGTTGTGGACCTGGATCGTCGAGAATGCGGACCGCTTCCGAGAAGCGAGGCTGAATTTCGACAGCGAGCACCGCGATGCAGACGCATAGCCGGCTGGCGTTTCGATTCGCCTACGCGATGTTGGCTCGGGCCCTTCACCCCTCAGGCCGTCGACGCGCCCGGCAGGGTTGGTCCGCGCTTTACACCACGGAAGAGAAGGAGCGCCACGCCGAGCATGATTCCCATGTCTGCGACGTTGAACACCCCTGTTCGCAACTGGCCGATGCCCATGTTCAGAAAATCAAAAACCCGGCCATCGTAGACACAACGATCGAACAGGTTGCTCAGCCCTCCACCCAGAATGCAAGCTGCCGCAATGACTTCGGTACGGCGGAGCGTGGGCGAACGCAGCACCCACACGAACAGGCCGACCAGAATCGCCAGGACGCCATAGATGAAGACGATATTGCGCGTCGCATCCGACATTCCAGCCCCCAGGCTTAGGAACGCGCCGTGGTTATAGGTGGGTAGAACGAGCAGGCTTCCTGAAAGCAATGACACGACTTCGCCGGGCGTCAATATTTGCTTGAATAAAGCCTTCGTCGCCTGGTCGATGATGATCCAGGCGAGCGCGCCAAGCAGCGCAGTGGCAACTCTTTGTTTCGTCGTCATTCGAGAGGTCATCTGTAAGCGGGACCCCATTCTAGTCAGAGTCAGATTCGGGGAACGGCTGCACGGGAGTTGTCCACAACCGCACTGAGGATGTCGACCGGCCGCTCCTGGCCGTAAGCTGCCTGATGCGGCTTTCGTGAACTGCGATTAGGTATTCAGCAGCCGATTCCCGCATGCAGCGAAAGCGATGCCGCTGGCGTCAAAGAAGAAGGGGCCGAAGGTGGCGGCGTCAGCATGCCATCTGACAAAAAAAGGCCCCGGCCGGGACGGGTGGCCGAGGCTAGCTAGGACTGCATGGACGATCAGGGAGAGGGAGGAGCCTCCCCTTAATTTTCCAGGGGCGGAGTCTATGGAAAGGGCCCTGCCGAGGCAATTCAACAATTCTCAGCGGGACCGATGCTGTAAGGATGACGCCTCCGCAAACTGAGGGTGTCTCGGGCCTCTTGAAGCATTGGAGGCGCTGACGTCATTGGACCAACGTCTGCTCTCTGCTGTGTGGGGAGGGGGGACTGCCACCCTCACCTTGCCCCAGCCTTCCCGGCCCGTCACGGGAAGGCGTCAATCCATTGCAATTGGTTGTAGCCCGTGCGCTTTATGGCGGCTACCACATGCAACGTTTTCGGATCGACATCGCGGCCCCCAGCAACATCGAGAACAGCCCAAGTTTTCTCCCTCGCACAGCGCGCAAACGTACAACCGGCATTTCCACGAGGAACGCCCCCTTCTTTGCAAGCACGCCCTGCCTTTGTGGCACGCGTAAAAGGTTGATCCGTATCAGGCTAATCGCGTCGGAGCGTTTGACAGTTCCGGCAGCGGCGCCTTTCATAGATGAGCGTGCTGGTGAAAAAACCGAACAAAAAAAAGTGGGGAGGGGCACCATGCGACGTTTCAATACTGCGCTCCATGCGCTCGCGGGGCTGCTGATCGGCGGCCTGATGGCGTGGTCAGGACAAGCCAGTGCGGTACCGGCTTTCGCCCGCCAGACCGGAATGGCATGCATGGCGTGCCATGTCAGTTTTCCTGAACTGACACCCTTCGGCCGCTTCTTCAAGATGACCGGCTATACGCTGGCCAACAACAAGACGATTCCGCTCTCGGGCATGGTGCAGATTTCGCGCACCAACACGCGGACGATCGATCAGGACAACTTCGACTTCGTGCGCAACGGAGACACGGTGCCGCAGCAAGTGAGCCTGTTCTACGCTGGGCGCATTGCGGGGCCCGTGGGTGCCTTCGCACAGTGGACGTACGACGGTGTTGCGCACCACAGCGCGCTGGACAACACCGATATCCGCGCTGCATGGCACCTCACGCGTGAGGACGTCGAGTTCATCTACGGCGTCACGGTCAACAACAACCCGACGGTGTCTGACGTGTGGAACAGCACGCCGGCGTTCGGGTATCCCTATGCGGCCCCCAGCATCGGCGTGCCTCCACTGGCAGGCACCCTTGTCGACGGTGCATTGGCACAGCAGGTGGTAGGCGCCAGCGCATACGCTTTCTGGCAACGCCATATCTACGCAGAACTGGGCGCCTATCGGACTGCCGATCAGGCCTTCTCCGTGTTCCGTGCTGGGCAGGACACCGCAACCCCGGGCGGCGTTGCGCGCTTGAGCGGCGCGAACCCGTACTGGCGTCTGGCATACAACCAGGAGTGGGGCTCGCATTCGGTCATGTTTGGCACATTCGGGTTGCTGGCCAACCGGTATCCCGACAACACCATGCCGGGCACACCAACCGATCGCTTCAAAGACTATGCGCTCGACGCGCAGTACCAGTACCTGACCATGACCCATGCGTTCACGGCGCAGATGGCATGGATTCACGAGCAACAGAACTGGCGGGCGAGCTTCCCGAGCGGTGGCATCGGCGCGGGCCCCACGCCAGCCAACCCAACCGATCACCTCGATACCTTCAAAGCCAAGGCGTCGTACTACTACCAGCGCAAGTACGGAGGATCGGTCGCGTACTTTTCAACAACCGGCAGCGCAGACCCCGGCCTGTACGCCCCAGAGCCTGTAACGGGCAGCGCCAACGGGCGGCCCGACACGCAAGGCCTGATCCTGGAATTGGACTATTTGCCTCATCCGCAGATCAGGCTCGCGCTGCAGTACACGTGGTACCTGAAGTTCAACGGCGCCCATGCCAATTACGACGGCAACGGCAGAAACGCGGTCGATAACAACACGATTTACCTGCTTGGCTGGTTCATGTTCTAGCCGTAGGTCACGCGCGAAGATGCGAGGGGGGAGAACGCCATGAATGGATTCCATCAGCACAGGCGAGTCTGGCTGACCGCGCTGGCAGCGTTGGCGATGATCGGCTTATCAAACATGGCGGGCGCGCAGGATGGCGAGAAGCTGGCCGCGCAGCTGTGTTCTTCGTGCCATGGGGTGCACGGCAAGAGCGAAGCGCCGATGTTTCCGCGCCTGGACGCACAGGTGCCGCAGTACCTGGAAGGGCAGCTGAAAGGCTTTCGCAACCGCGGCCGGGGTGAGACTGACGCACAGGCCTTTATGTGGGGTATTGCATCGCAGCTCGACGACGCAACCATTGCGTCTCTGGCCGAATACTATGCACGGCAGACTGCACCTGCCGGCCCTGCGGGTGACCCGGCACTGATGGCGCGCGGCAAGGAGATTTTCGAGCACGGCCTGCCTGCGGAAGGCGTACCGGCGTGCGCGTCGTGCCACGGGGCGCAAGCGCAGGGCAACGGAACCTTCCCGAGGCTGGCGGGCCAGCATGACGCCTATCTCTTGCGGCAGATTGCGGTGTTCAAGAACGGCACGCGCGCCAACGCTCCCGTGATGAGCGCCGTTGCTCACACGCTGACAGACGACCAGGCGAAAGCCGTTGCTACGTTTTTACAGGCGCAGTAGCGGTCTGCATTTTTTGAGCGTACCGACAACGTACGTGACTGGCCGGAAGCGGCCGATCACGACAGCGTTTCGACAACGAACATCCGCGCTTGCTGGGCCTCCTGACGATCCGCCTTGATCGGCGCATAGGTCTCGGAATTGTAGAAAGCCAGCGCTTGGGCCAGCGTCGGGAACTCGAACACGCCAGCCATCGGCAACGGGTCTTCATCGCCCTCCAGAACTTGCGCGACCGGGCCGAAATGCAGGATTCGCCCACCCGCGTCTTGCAGTGCAGCTTGAAAGCGCGGAGCAAGCGCCGCCTGCTTGGCTGCGTCGAGGATGCGTAGATTGACGTGTACGTATGCCGGCATTGTGCCTCCTAAATAATGCATATACAGTATTGATGGCAGTCACGATTGTCAAACGAGGTAGGCATGAAGGGTTTTGATCCAGAGGCTTTGAAGAACGTTGCAGCGGAGTGCCCAGGCTTCCAGGCACGCGCAACGGCGCGCGCGCTCACGCGTTACTACAACGCCTGTTTCAAGCCGCTCGGGCTCACGGCGGAGCAGTTCAGTCTCTTGGTTGGAATCGGTGAGGCCGAGGGCACGACGCTGGTCGAGCTGGCGGATAAGGCCGGGGTCGACCCCACTACCCTCAGCCGATCTGTCCAGAATCTGGAAAGCCGGGATTTGCTCCATGCCACCGGCGGACGCGGCCGCGCTGGAAAGCAGTTGACCCTTACGACATCGGGGCGTCGGCTCGTGGCCGATGCGCTGCCGGTGTGGAGTTCGGCCAGAGCAGAACTTGCCGAGCAGATGGGCGATAAAGCGCTTCGTTCAGCAACGCAGGCAATGGCGAAACTGGCCAACGCTGCAGAATCCTCGCGGGCGTAATGCTTCAGGTCACGCAGGCCCCGATTTGTTGGACCAACCTGCGCTGCACTGGCGTCTTGAGCGCATGGGCCGTTCGGTAACGAGGTGCCACGTTGGCTTGTCGTGCTGGATGCGAAAAAAGGGTGATGCAGATGCCCGAATCTACTGCCGTGAGAAGAGCGTACTCAGATACGCGCGAACGTCACGGATGGCCGCTTCGCGTGCCTGGGCGTTGGCTCCAACATGCGGGCCCAGTTGAACGCATGCATCCTTGAAGGTGAACTCGGAGTGGGTGGCGAGGTTGATCAATATCCCCTTCTCGTCTTCGGCGATCTCGCACGCGCGCACCGTTTGCGAGCCTTTGGCTACGGTGGGTGGCATGTCGAGCGGCAGATCGAATGCATGAGGCGCATCGGGGTACACCGTCATTGCAACGTCGTTACCGGCCTTGCGCAGGCGCTCCACATATGCCTCGCATTTTTGGGGCGGGTCGTAATCGTCGGCAGCGCCATGGAACTCCCGGATGGGGGCATCTACATCGGTCTCGTCCCGATAGCGCGTCATGCAGTCGGGATAAAACGGAATGTATGCCTGGAAGCGCGCACCGCTGGTATTCCACAGCCGGTGAAGCCGGCGCATCGCCGCATACAGCGTGGCCTGCCCGCCGCGCGAAAAGCCCATCAGCACGATCCTTTTGGAATCGATTCTCGGATGATGTGCCAGAACGGAAAGCGCACCATATGCGTCGATGATGAGATTCAGCCGCCCCAGCTGGCTTTGGTCACGACTTGTCGAAACGATGCCTCGCCCCGTGAAGCCGTCGATGGCAAAGGTGGCGATGCCCATGGCATTGAATATGCGCTCCCACATTTCGATGTTGGGGCCAATGCCGCTGGAACCGTGAATGAGCACCACTGCCGGCTGTCGCCCGCTCGCCTGGGCGAGGCGTAGCACGCCTCCCACCATCACAGGCTTTCCGTCTTTGCTGCCGGTCAAGACCTGAGTGTCCGACAGCGTGAACGACGGAATCGCATGCACTTCGACATGCGCCGCAATATCACCGCTTTGCGCGTGCGATGTGGTGGCCCAGCAGCACAGGGCAAGGGCGAAAACAGTCAACCACTTCATTGCCTAGCCTCCTGGCGTCAGCCGTCGGTTTTGAGCGTACCGCGCGAAGTCTGATCGCGCTCCAAAGACTTGAATACTGGCCAAAACAAAGCGACGCAAAGACATTTGCGCCAGCCGGCATCTGATTTCAGTCGATGACAGAAACCTTGATCGGCGTTCCATACGCATGCTGCCGGCTAAGCGCAAACAGCTGACCCAGGCTTAGCCTTTCGTTCCAGATATGGCGTAACTCCAACCCATACCTCGCCTCAACATCCTCAGCCAAGGTTTCGAGCTCAAGGGCGTCAGGAGTCCATTGCCGAGGATATAGCGCTCGGTATATAGCCAGAATCTCATCATCCGGGCTGAGCATCAGCTTCTGCCTATCAGGTAGCGCAAACGCGCCTACAAAGACGAGTAGGAATTCGCGGATCTCCAACTTTGAGGCGGACGGGAAAGCTCTGCGCCAACGCTTTCCCTGACAGCTCCGGCCACTGAACGTTGCAGGCAAGCCCCATCCAAGGGACGCTGACCATAGTAGGGAAACCAGAAGGAGTGCGATAACGATGAATGTGGTCACGACCTACCCATATTGGAAATGGAGATTCGGAAACCGCCCAGCCCACGAAATGCCGGCAAAGTCTTTACAGCCAGTTCTAAGGAGTGGTCCTATCGGCGGGCTTCAGCGTTTCGCGCCGTGCAATTTGTCGGCTCCTTGACTATAGGGCACTGCGCAAGGGCCTCGACTTTTACCGAGCCATTCGCGTTTTTATATGGGCCAAAGCATTCCTGCGCCTGGCGGTACAGCTTCCATTGCTCGGCGCAGCTGAGGCCATCGGTTTCCGTTGAGGGTGCAGCGGCATCGACGACCGCAGGCGCGGCGGGGGCCGATACGGAACGCTTCGCCCGCGGGGATTCCGTGGATTGCTGCAAGCGAAATAGCGCTTCTCGTTGCTCCGCCGGGCTTGGCGCATCGTTTCTTAGCGTCATGGCTTTGGCGTTGCCTCGGTATTTATCGGGCACAACGTCGCCATAGTGCACAACGCCTTTCTCATCCACCCATTTTGAAACCTGGGCCTGGGCCATGCCGGCGCCAAGCAGCGCCAATGCCAACGCGATCGATACACACCAGTTGCGCGCGGAGAGGGCTCTCATGAACATGCATCGGCTCGCTAGTTTTTGAAGGGAGGGAGCTTATTTGGGCGGCCACCGATTACACACGCCCGGCGTACCGGAACGTCAGTGCAATCCAAGCCTTGAAGCAAAGAAATCTCTGTCCGGATTCTCACTCTACGCGACTTGCATTGAAATCCCCCGCCCGTCTCGGGGAACCGTCTTGCTGCTGTTATTGGTTATAGCCCCGCCGCTCTATGGCGGCTAACACGTCCCACGTTTGCGGATCGACATCGCGGCCCCCCGAGCGACATCGATACGTACGCATCAATCGCATCCACAAAGCCTTTGATGAAAGCCGGCGGGAATGGGTGTGCGCAGACCCGTCGCACAAAGCCACTACAATAGCGCCCCTTCGCCGGTGGCCCCCGCTCCTGATATCCCGTGCAGGCGCATGCCTCCAGCTGCACTCCAGAAGCCACAATCCTATGATGTCAAACGCCTGCGGCGTCGATTTCGGCACGTCCAACTCCACCGTCGGCTGGCTGAGATCGGACGCACCCACCCTGCTGCCGCTCGAAGACGGCAAGGCCACGCTGCCTTCCGTCATCTTCTTTCACGCCGAAGACCCGACGGTCAGCTACGGCCGGGCCGCGCTGACCGACTATCTTGCCGGCTACGAGGGCCGTCTGATGCGCTCGCTCAAGAGCCTGCTCGGCACGTCGATGATGGACGACAGCACCGAGGTCATGGGCCAGGCCATGCCCTTCCGCAAGCTGCTGGCGCATTTCATTGGCGAACTCAAGCGGCGCGCCGAGCACGCCGCCGGCCATGAATTCCGCCGCGCCGTGCTGGGCCGCCCGGTGTTCTTCATCGACGAAGACCCCAAGGCCGATCAGCTCGCCGAAGACACGCTGGCGGACATCGCGCGCGACGCCGGCTTTGACGAGATCGCCTTCCAGTACGAGCCCATCGCCGCCGCGTTCGACTACGAGGCCGGCATCAGCGGTGAAGAGCTTGTGCTGGTGGCCGACATTGGCGGCGGTACGTCGGACTTCTCACTGGTGCGCCTGTCGCCCGACCGCGCGAAACGCCTTGACCGCCGCGAAGACATCCTCGCCAACGGCGGCGTTCACATCGGCGGCACCGACTTCGACCGCGCCTTGAGCCTAGCCAGCGTGATGCCGCTGCTGGGCCTGAACAGCACGCTGCGCAACGGCAAGGCGATGCCGTCTGGCCAGTATTTCGACCTGGCGAGCTGGCATACCATCAACCACGTGTACACGCGCAAGGCGTGGACGGTGGTGATGGACAACTACCGAGATGCCGCCGACACCGAAAAACTCGACCGCCTCATCCGCCTGATCCGCGAGCGCGCCGGCCACTGGCTGGCCATCCAGGTGGAAGCCGCCAAGATCGCGCTGTCGGACGCTCCGGTGGCGGAGATCGACCTGCACCGCATCGCGCCCGAGTTGAAGCAGCCCGTCACGCGTGAGGATTTCGACCAGTCGATTGGGAAGCTGGTCGGCAAGACGGTCTCGACGGTGCAGGCCATGCTGAAGACGGCGGGCGTGGCAGCGGAAGCGGTCGATACCATTCTCTTTGCCGGCGGCTCCAGCGGGGTGCCGTTGCTGCGCGAACAACTGGCGCAAGTGCTGCCGTCGGCGCGGCGCGTCGAAGGCGACCTGTTCGGCGGGATCGGTTCCGGCCTGGCGCGCGATGCAGCGCGCAAGTTTGGCTGACGGGTTGAAAAGGCGGTGGGGCGGCGGGACGATTCGAGCGTATCGAACCAGACAGCCCGGCGCGCGGCAGGATGCCTCTAAAGGAAAACCAGATGAAGCTCCTAGCCATCTCCGGCAGTGCCCGCCGCGATTCCGTCAACACGGCGCTACTGCTCGGCTTGAAAGACGTTGCCCCTGAGGGCGTTGAGCTATCGGTATTCCATCGCCTCGACACCTTGCCGGTCTTTTCCCCTGACCTGGAAGGGAAACAGACACCCGCCGAAGTGCTGGAATTCCTGGCGCTCGTGTCCGGATGCGACGGAATCATTATTGCCAGCCCCGAATACGTTCGCGCGATTCCGGGAGGGCTCAAGAACGTCATCGATTGGATGGTCTCGCGATTCGAAGTCATCGGGAAACCCATTGCGCTCGCACATGCATCTCATCGTGGCGACGACATGCTCACATCGCTCCGGCTGGTGCTGTCCACCGTCAGCGATCAGTTTCTCGAAGACGTATTTCTGCGCATCCCGTTGATTGGAAAAATGCCAGACGAAATCAAAACCCTACTGAAGGTGCCTGAGCGGCAGTCCGAAATGCGCGCATTTCTGTCGGCTTTCGTGGCTGCGATTCGCTCTCGGCAGACAGCTTCAACAGCCAACGCCTAGCTGCCACTCCGACCTAACGCAGGCATTCCCACCCGTCACGGGACTGCGTCAATCTCTTGTTATTGGCTGTAGCCGCCCGCGCCAAGTCCAATGCCCGCCAGGCGCATCTCGGTTGCCGGATCGCTCCTTGCGTGTGTCTATAACGTTGAAGATGACGTGATTGCGCATTGCGCATTCTTCCATGGTCATTGGCGCTGAATGCGGCAATGCTGCAATACTGGCGCACAGAAATAACGCACACCGGAGGCAACATGACACGCACCACCGACTACCGTGGCTTTCAGATTCATGTGGAGCTTGCTCAGACGTCTGAGGACATGTTTGATGTGTGGTTCCGGATCGAAGGGCCGATGGAGCCTGCGGGCGTGGCAGCCCTCGGCAAACGGATCAAGGCCCATGGCGGCCCGTTTTCACGGCGATGGGCGCACTTGGTGGGGGAGGTGGCGGGGCGCGCCGCAGTGGATGTCATTCTTGGCCCTGAGGACGTCCCTCCAGCGACGCAGGAATGGTGAGCGCGCTGGCGGCTTACCAAGTGCAGATGGCTTGGTCGGTCGGCATTGGCAGATCGGCCTTCGGCTCTGCGCTTGTGAGCGCGTGCACCTGGACGCTGGGACGCGCGGGTTCGACATCACCAAAGATCATTGCGACGGGGACTTCAGTGGCATCGCGGCCGGTACCAATCCGCAGGAGCCCCATGGGCATCGATCCGTTTGATGGATCGAGCAGATTCCATCGATTGCCAAGGTACACCTCCACAAATGCGTGGAAGTCAGGCGGGCCGAGGGCAGGGTCGGCTCCGTAATTGACGCTCGTCGCGAAGCGGGCCGGAATGCTGAGCGCACGACACAACGCGATCATCAAGTGGGCGTAGTCCCGGCATACGCCATGCCGATCCACCAATGTGCTGACCGCAGAGGTCTGCTCGCTCGTGGAAAGCGGAATGAATTCCACGTACCGGCAGACCCAATCCCGAATCGCAAGGACAAGCGCGTACCCGCGCTGATATCCGCCAAACTCCCGGCGCGCAAACGCCATGAGGCGGTCTGATTCGCAATATCGGCTGGGGGCCAGAAAGGGAATAACGTCCAGCGGCAAATCCGCCACCCGCACCTCAAACAATGACTGAGGCGACGTGAGCAAGTGATGCATATCAACGGTAGCAACATAGTTGATAGCGAGATGGCCGCGCGGTGCCTGCACCCGTAGATGACGGTTGAGCAAGCCCGGCTCAGTCTGAAGCGTGGTCGGAACTGCAGGGGTCAGTTGCAGCGATTCGGCAACGATGGTCTGCCGCGCAGTCTGCGCTGCATGGAAGTTGAAGATGAAGTCTGCAGACTGATCGTGAATCTCATACGTTAGGCAGATCGAGTACTGCATTCGAACCATGCGCGCTCCTGGTGCCCAGCATTGCTGGGCTGCTTCATTGGATGATGGCGCCTGAACAGGCCACCGGGCAGACGTTCCGAGTTGGGCCTCACAGAACCCGCTACTCGCCCGCCATGGACTGGCCAGGCACGAGCCCATCGATGATTTCCTCGGCGCCATGCGTGGCCGCGCGCTTTGCAGCGCCTACGTTGTCCCATGGCTCGCCTCTGAGGCGAAAGACGCGGGAACGCTCATCGTCCATCGTCTCGCCTTCACGGCAGATGACGACCGAGACGCTGTACGCACGGTCGGGGCGTTTCTCGTGCCACTCGCGTGGCGGGTTGAAGGGGTAAATCAGGGGGTAAATCGCGAACCCTTTGTAGAAGGATGTCGGGTAGGTATCCATGGCGGATCTCCCATAGGAAATGCAGGCAGGCCGGAGCGACTAAGCGTGATGCTTTGAGGGCAAGACGAGAATTCCCCGGGGCGGGTGAAGTGCGGGCCGTGCCGGAAAACCGGCTCGGAAAGGCAGCGTGGGTGGCTGGATCGAGGTGGGACGTCGGCGACGCGTCGATCAGAGGCGAAGCAAATTTTTCTTGTGCCGGGGCCGATGATGGCCCCGCTGGAATCCGTACCTCACTCTACTCCGATATCGGGATCGTGGGCCCGGGTATTTCTGGGGGCGCTGCACGTCACATTGCGCGCTGTGATGCTGTGGGTTGCCAGGTCAGCAATGCGAGTCGTTCATCCGCAGAACTGTCACCCTTACCTCGCCCCATCTGCTCGGCATTCCCGCCCGTCACGGGAATGCGTCAATCTGTTGTTATTGGCTATATGCAAACGGGTCTCCTTACCGTCATTTAAGGCTTGAACGATAGAGTGATTGCCGTGGGGCAGAACCGAGCACCGCCTTGGCTGCCGTCAGGCGTTGGTCGACCTTCGACACGAAGAGAACGCTTGGGCAGAAGCCGGAACAGCAAGTCGCAGGTCGCTTCTCCGTTGCCGGTGTAAAGGTACACCCCCGCTGCGATTCGTCTCGCCTCGCCCGCTTCAGAGTAGATGCGATAGTTAGGGCCAAAGATGCGAAACCAGAAGCGTAGGCCCTTGTCGGACGTCGCTTCAACCAATGCCTGGTTGACAACACGTGCCCGACTGAATGGTTCCCGCGCCGCGAAGATGTTATCGACGGCGGCGTATGCCTGCGGTTTGGCTCGCCAGGCGGGTTCGTCAGCCTGTTCCGCATGCGCTGTAACACAGAGCACTGCGGTCAAGAAAAACCCGAGCGTTCGCGGCATTTATCACTCCCCGGCAATGCTGCCATGCTGGAATCACTTCGTAGCCCTCATCGGTCATCCACGCTCAATCTGCGCAGCAAGCGAAGGGAACTGCTTCGCCATGTCGCTCAGGCAGTCAGACATCAGCTTCGCATCGCGAGGAAACCTTTGCTCAAATGCAGTCCAATTCTTCAGCCGAAGGACGTGCGGCATGTCTACAAGCGCCACGATTGCATCCCAGAATGCATCCCAGTTTTTCCCGTACCAGCCCGGAAACTGCAGTTGGTCTCTTAGCCGCTCATGCAACTGCGCAATCGACTCAATATCACCTAATTCAATTTCCACAGCATATACGCGTGCCACCGCCCGCTCTCCTTTTGAGTGAGATCTCGCAGCATACTGCTTGGCCGCCCGCTGCCGCAGCGATCAAGTCCACGAGCGAACGCTTGACTCCGGCTTTGCGCCTCATGCCTCAGCATTCCCGCCCGTCACGGGAATGCATCAATCTGTTGTTATTGGCTGTAGCCTCGCCGCTCTATGGCGGCTAACACATCCCACGTCTGCGGATCGACATCGCGGCCCCGAGCGACATCGAAACGTACCCAACGCCACCCGATCGCCGCAGCGCCACGCCCTGAGCGTGGGTGCGCTGCGCGTGTCGCGAGGTCTCAGAGGCCGAGATCGCTCAGGCCAGGATGATCGTCCGGACGACGCCCCAGCGGCCAGTGATACTTGCGCTCGGATTCCTTGATCGGCATGTCGTTAATGCACGCATAGCGGCGCTGCATCAGGCCGTCTTCGCCGAACTCCCAGTTCTCGTTGCCATAGGAACGGAACCAGTTGCCCGAGTCGTCGTGCCATTCGTAGGCGTAGCGGACGGCAATGCGATTTCCGCCGAATGCCCACAGTTCCTTGATCAGACGGTACTCGTGCTCCTTCTTCCATTTGCGATCGAGAAACGCCTGCGCTTCCGCCCGATTGTTCGCAAACTCTGCGCGATTGCGCCATTTCGTATCGAGCGAATAGGCGAGCGCGACCTTGGCGGCATCGCGCGAATTCCAGCCGTCTTCTGCAAGACGGACCTTTTCCTTGGCCGATTCCAGCGTGAACGGCGGAAGCGGCGGACGAACTGCTGGCTGTTGAGTCGACATGACGGCTCTCCTTTTTCAGATTAGCGATTGGGTTGCATTGCACTTCGTGCGTTGCGGATCGCCCGACCCGCAACGCGATGAACTCAGAATGGCTTGGTCGGCAGGTACTTGCCGTTGAGCGTGATGACGGCACGCTCGCCGCCTTCCGGGTCCGGCACCTTCTGGATATCGAGCTTGAAGTTGATTGCGCTGATGATGCCGTCGCCAAATTTTTCGTGCACGAGCGCCTTTAATGTCGAGCCGTACACCTGCACCATTTCGTAGAAGCGGTAGATGGTGGGATCGGTGGGCACGCCGCCCGGAATGCTGCCGCGCATGGGAATGGTTTGCAGCAAGCGCACGGCGTCGGCATCGAGTCCAAGGCGCTCGCCGACCAGCTTCGCCGCGTTCTCCGGCAGCGCGTGCTGACCGAGCAGCGCGGCTGTCGTGTACGCAACGCTCAAGCCCGTGCCTTCGTTGATGGCTTCAAACGTGAGGTTCTTGCGCACCTTCGCGTCGATGATGGCTTCCGTCAACGCTTCGCGCGCGTTCGGCGTGACTTGCGATTGGGTCATGATGTTGCTCCTTGAATAAGACAACGTGGTGAGATCTGCAGTCGGAATAACGCGCTGGAAATCAGTGCGCAGCCACGCACTCGGCGGGTGTTGCGGTGACATCGGGATGCGCCGCGAGCGGCACGAACCGGCGAGTCGCGGCGTCGAGCGCGTCGATCGAACCGGATTCGATGTCGTAGACCCAACCGTGCAGATTGAGGCGGCCCTGCGCGAGCGCCAGTGCAACGCAGGGATGGGTCTTGAGGTTGTTGAGTTGCACGATGATGTTCTCGCGCACCATCGAGTCGACGCGAGCGCGCTCGCTTGCATGTTCACGCGACTCGTTGACCAGCTTTGCCGAGTCCGCGTAGCGCAGCCAGTTCGCGACGGCGGGCATATGGTCCAGGCACTTGCACGTCGCGATGGCCGTCATCGCGCCGCAGTCCGAGTGGCCGCATATCACGACGTCCGTCACGCCAAGCGCGGCCACTGCATATTCGACCGTAGCCGACACGCCGCCAGGCTCGGGACCGAACGAAGGCACGATGTTGCCGGCATTGCGAATCACGAACAGATCGCCCGGTTCGCGCTGCGTGACCAGTTCAGGAACCATGCGGCTATCGGAGCAAGAAATGAACAGTGTGCGCGGCGTCTGGCTGGTGGCCAGCTTGCGGAACAACGCCTTGCGTGCGGGCACGACGTCCCGTTGAAACTTCAGAAAACCTTCGATGATCTCTTGCATGGTCTGCTCCGTTCAATCTGGCGTTCGCAACGTCGGTCAGTGCGATGCGTTGAACAGAGAATGGGCCCGCCCCGTCATAGTGTCCAAGACGCGTTTATGATGCTCACCATAGGCAATACCAATAGTTAGAGGACGAGGGAGTTCGCCATGCTGTTGCGTCATATCCGTTACTTCCTGGCCGTCGCGGAACACCGCAATTTCACGCGCGCCGCCGAGGCGCTGCATGTTTCGCAGCCCACGTTGTCGCAGCAGATACGGCAACTGGAAGACGCGCTGCGCACTCAGTTGCTAGACCGTTCAGGGCGGAACGTGCAACTCACGGATGCCGGTGCGGCGTGGATGCGCTATGCGAAGCTCGCGCTGCAGGATCTGGATGCGGGCGTGCGAGCAATACATGACGTCGGTGAACTGAGCCGCGGCAATCTGCGCCTTGCCGTGACGCCGACCTTCACGGCGTATCTCGTCGGCCCCGCGATCGATCGTTTCTATAGCCAGCATCCCGGCATCGCGATCGACATTCAGGAAATCACGCAAGATCAGATCGAAGCGCAGCTCGCCGATGACAGGCTCGACGCCGGCATCGCGTTCGAGTCCTCTCACAGCGCGGAAATCGACAGCGAGCCGTTGTTTCGCGAGACGCTGAGCCTCGTGGTCGGCGGCGGCCACGCGCGCGCAAAGCGCCGCAAGCCGCTGTCAGCGCAGGACTTCGCCAACGAACGGCTGGTGCTGCTGAACAAGGCGTTCGCGACGCGGCGTTACATCGACGAATACTGCTCGCGGAACCAGATTCGCCCTCAGGTCGCCATCGAGGTCAGTTCGATCAGTGCGATCGTTGAGATCGTTCGGCGTGGGCAGCTCGCAACCGTACTGCCCGACGGCGTCGCGCGCGAGCATACCGAGCTGCACCCCGTGCTGCTCGACCCGCCGCTGCCGGCCCGCACGGCCGTGCTGCTGCAACGCAAGGATGCGTATCGGACGGCGGCGACCAAGGCCTTCGTCCAAGTGTTGAGGGAATTGACGGAGAACTTCCAACGCTGATGGGGTGCGCGTTACGTGCCGGTCTCTTCGCTTGGCGCGTCGCGCGCTGTGATCTTCAGCTGACGCAGCACGCTCCCTCTCCCCTGCCCTAACCACTGTGGCATTCCCGCCCGTCACGGGAATGCATCAATCTGTTGTTATTGGCTGTAGCCCCGCCGCTCTATGGCGGCTAACACATCCCACGTCTGCGGATCGACGTCGCGCCCACAGAGCGACATCGAAACGTACGCATCAATCGCATCCACAAAGCCTTTGATGAAATCCGGCGGGAAGGCGTGCGCAGAGAGGTGTTGAAGCTCTGCGCGCAGCATGCCCGGCCGGCATTGGCCGTGGCTACACATAGCGGTGCGTGTGCGCTTGAGATACGCCTGTGCTGCGATGGCGCCGTTCAGGTAGGTGCGGTTTTTGGTGAGCCTGCCTGTGTCGGATGACGTGGGCGCTGGACTGAGTGGTGCGGGTGGAGAAGGGTACGACGCTGGTCGCGTCTCGTCTGCAATAGGCATAGGAGCCTCCGTGAGTATTGACGGGAGGTCCGCCTTCTCGTCGCCAGACGAAGGTGGCGGGCCTGACGGCGGGGCTGGCGAACCGGTACTCACGGCAACCGGCAGACCCGAAGGTCTCCCCACCCGGCCCGCCATAGGAGGCATGCACGAGTGTGCGCGAGCGTATCCGCCAAGCGGACGCTCGTTGTGAGTATGTCGAATCGCCAGACCCGACTGCCGTTGGTGCGGCAGCGCGTGAATTATAGCGACGCGGCCAGCGCCAAAAGTTGGATTCTTGATTCGCCGGCAGCGACGGTCGGAAGGTCTCGCTCCAGCCACAAACAGTGGCGCTTCACCCTGAGAGAGTCGAACGCGAGCGTCAAACACTGGCGTTTCACTGTTTGAGGGCCGGGCGTCAGTGTCAAAGCGTCGAATTCGACCCTCTGAGGGTCGCGTTTGAGCCTCAAACACTCGAACTTCACTGTCTGAGGGTCACGTTCCACTGTCTGAGGGTCGAGTGCCAGTCTCAGAGAGTCGAATTCGAGTGTCCGAGGCTCGCGCTTCACGCTCCAACACTCGAGCGGCGTGAGTGGGCGTGCCCGCCCCATGTGCGAGCGGTTTCGGTCAAATGTTGTGTACAGCATTGCGGTACGCCGCAGCCGTAGCCACCCTCACCGGGTTGTGCCAATCGGCATGACGTTGATATCCGCTTTAGAAGGAACGCAATGTCCCAGAACTTGATCTCGTTTCAACCCAGCGCCACCGACCTGACCGCCATTGACGGTGCGCTGAAGACACTGGAAGAGAAGCTCGTCGGCCTGATTGGCCTGTCAGTCGAGCAGCGCAGCACGCTCATGAAGATGGGCGACAAATCCGAAGCGTTCTGCCGCCAGGCCGTGGAACTGCTGAGCAACAACCCCAGCGTGCTTCCTGCCAATTTCAACCTGCAGGAAATGCGACGTGACCTGGTGGGCTTCGACACCCTGCGCCCTCGCCTCGCCCGCGTGGAGAAGTTGCTGGAACGGATGCAGGATTCGCAACTGGCGATGGGCAGTGATCTGATGACGGCCGCGCTGGAGGGTTACACGTACCTGAAGGTTGCGGGTAAGGGCGAAGGGTTGGATTCGGCGCGACGGACGTTGTCGGCGCGGTTTAGCCGGGGGCCGCGGAAGAAGGTGGAGGAGGTGGCTGGGGAGTGAGGTGAGGGGCTGCTGATGGTGGCCTAGATGAGGAAAAGCCCGCGATGCTGTTTGGCTCGCGGGCTTTTTCTTTGGCGTTGATGCTGCAGCTGTGCGGGGGGGAAGTTGGTGACCGAAGGGCTACCGAATAACTGCTGCGGTGGCGCTTGCTGTCGCCACTCTCAGGTTTCGACACGTCAATGTGCCCCCAAAAATGCCCCCAGCAGGGCGACGCTTTAGCAAGCCGCCCGGAGTTATGGCGCAGCCACCCCAGCTCCTTCGCGCAATATCCGCACGTCGTCCACGGAAAGCCTATGCTCAAGCGGCACTTTCTCTCCATCCCAGACATAGGCTACCCCGTCACCTTGCGGCCGAACAAACACCTGAAACATATACCTATGTCGGTCAGTGGTTTCGACGCTGAAGCTAAAGGTCGCAAGCGGCGGCGTCTCCATCAGGGCTCGCCAGCCTTCGCGATGGTTTTCCAACCAACTCGACAGCAACGATGTTTGCTTCGGTGTTAGCGACATACGATGCCAATGGCCATCATCGTCCTTCACATCAGCTTGAACAGTGACGACCGGTGCAAAATGAATATCGTCAGCTTGATCACAACCGACCACCGCCAACACAAACGCGACCGCGACGACAAATCGAACAATTAGCATCACTGTTCTTTCCTCCTTGTTGCGCTTGGGCACTCAGAATCCCATTATCAATTTCGCGGCGATAAAAATCTGCGCTAACGCGCGGTCTTCGTCGCCCAGGCCCCAGGGATTGGGCGCCCCCTACCCCCCTCTATGTCGACCCACGGCGAACGCAGGGCGCACGTCACTCGATTGTGACGTCACCGGAGTTTCCGCTGTTGACCCGATGCGGGCTCGAAATGATGGGAATCCGGTAGCAGCGCGCGGCCAGACGCAGATGTCAGTGGACGGGGTTGCCGCATATTAGGCAGTGTGTCGGATACGATGCGATTTTCGCAGCTCGCAAGCACGCTGGACCAACACCAGTTAGTCAAAGAAAGGGCATCCGGAAATGACAGAGAGAAATGACGACGCCGATTCAGAGCCCATACTGCGCGTGCTAACCCTAGATGGCGGTGGGGCCAAGGGCTTCTACACCTTGGGGGTGCTCAAGGAAGTCGAGGCCATGATTAGATGCCCACTACACGAGAAATTCGACTTGGTTTTCGGCACGAGCACGGGCGCCATTATCGCTTCACTGATTGCGCTCGGCCACAGCGTCGACGCCATCCTAGATCTGTACCGCCAACACGTACCTGCCGTGATGTCGCAGAGGACGGCTCCCGCCAGATCAGCGGCGTTGAAGAAGCTCGCAAGCGAGGTTTTCGGCGACGCGAACTTCGGCGATGTGAAGACCGGGATCGGAGTCGTCACCGCCAGGTGGCTCACTGAGCGTCCGATGATCTTCAAGGGCAGCGTTGCGCAGGCGCACGGCCGGGTCGGTTCATTCAATGCCGGCTTCGGCGTAAGCTTCGCAGAAGCCGTCAAGGCGTCATGCTCGGCCTATCCTTTCTTCGAGCGCACGACCGTCAGAACCGCCATGGGCGAAGACATTGAGCTGATCGACGGCGGCTACTGCGCGAATAACCCGACGCTGTACGCAATCGCAGATGCTGTGCAGGCGCTCAAGTGCGGGCACAAGGACATCCGGCTGGTGAGCGTCGGAGTAGGCACCTACCCGGACCCGAAGCCGGGGCTGCTAATGCGGCTAGCGAAGAAGTACCTCGTCAGTGTCCAGTTGCTGCAGAAGACCCTGGAGATCAACACGCAGTCTATGGATCAGCTACGCCAGATTCTGTTCCACGACGTGCCTACCATTCGGATCAGCGACTCCTACGTCGCGCCAGAGATGGCGACCGACTTGCTGGAGCACGACCTCAAGAAGCTGGGTATTCTTTTCCAACGCGGTCGGGAGTCATTTGCCTCGCGGGAGAAGCAGCTTCGCGAGTATTTGATGTAGTAGGGGGAAGAGATGCCAATACCAGAATCGCAGCTCGAAACATGGTCGCACCATGGTTCAATCACCCAGTCCAGCAACACCTACAACACGATCAAGAACGTACTGGAAGCCGACACCACACCTTACGCTGGTAAGAACTTCAAGGTGTTCCTCCAAGGTTCGTACGGCAACGCCACGAACATCTATGCTGAGAGCGATGTGGATGTCGTCATCCGGCTTGACGACTGCTTTCAGAGCGACCTGACAAACCTAACCGACGAGGAAAAGGCAGCGTATAAATCCACGTTTCACGACGCGACTTACACGCACGTCGACTTCAAGCGGGATGTCTTGTCGGTGCTCTCGCAGCAGTATGGAGATGCGGTCACGGCTGGCGACAAAGCCATTGCAATCGATGCAAATGGTTCACGCCGAAAGGCCGACGTGATTGCGGCTATCCAGTTCCGCCGCTACCTCAAGTTCCGTTCATCGGATGACTCTGAGTACGTCGAAGGGATTTGCTTATGGAACGGTAAGGGCGAAAAGATTGCGAACTATCCGAAACAGCACTCTGCCAATCTGACGACGAAACATCAGAACACTTCGCAGCGTTTCAAGCCGATAGTACGTGTGTTCAAGAACATGCGAAACCGAATGATTGACGATGGCTTGATCAAGGCCGGCGTCGCGCCTTCGTACTACATCGAAGGACTGCTGTACAACGTGCCAACCGAGAAGCTAACGTCGAGCTACCAAAACTGCGTGGTCAATATCCTGAACTGGTATCGGCAGGAGGCACCGAAGACCGATCTCGTGTGTGCTAATCAGCAATATTACCTGCTGCGCGATGGCTACCATACGTGCTGGACGCAGATGAATTGCGACGCCTTCGTGCAGGCTGCAGTCAAACTCTGGAAAGAGTGGTAAAGCGCGGCGCTTACGCAGGTCTGCTACGGTGCGCCGAGCAGCATGTTATTGAGCGCAGTCTTGCTGGGGACCTCTTTCTCCTCGATCATCCGCACGAGCACCCGTTGCAGTATGTTGAACGTCTGAACGAGGTGCGCGGTGTTGTGCTTCGGTTTCCCGTGCGCGGCGGCAGAGCGCTTGTCGTACAGGTCGAAAATCTCGCGCTGGAGGTCCAGCCGCGCTTCACCGGGCGGGTAGAGGTATGACGCGATGAGCGCCGACACGCGGAAGCGCAGTTCCGAGGTGGAGGGCGAAAACAACGCTTCGAGCGCGCCCCACAACGACACCAGCGTCAGCGAGTGGTGCGGGACAAAGGTGGACAATTCGAACGCCTCCATCGCGAGACGAAAATCCGCGTGGTTCGCCATCAGGGCGACCGCATTCGACCAATGCTTGCGCACCCATTCGAGGTGCGCCGCGTCGTTGTCCGAGTTCACAAGTGCCAGTTCGATGTATTGCTTCGTGGATTCGACCGGCGTGAGCTGGATGTCCTGATCCGGCATTAACGCGACCTCGGAGAGGGAGTGTGTCGACTGCACGAGGAAGCGGATAGTCGGATCGACGCAGAGCCGCAGCACGCTCACGATCGTGCGCGCGACGTCATAGGGCCTCATGTCACCAGGCGGCTTGTAGTGGCTCGGAATGATCAATTCCGCGTGGACATCGAATGCGTCTTGACGGGCCGTCGCCTTCCAGGGTGCCGGGTGATGCTTGCCCGGTGCCTCCGGCGGGTTGAACGCCAACGTGTACGAACTCATCAGGTGCGCATACGTGCGACGCAGGACTAGACCTTGCCCGAGGTCGGTCTCATCCGTGCCGGGCGGCAAGTGCAAGCCGGCAATTCCGGCGTAGAACGTCGCGTTCATGAGTGGTTCTCGTCAGGTGTGGGCAGAGCCCTCATCCTCAGGACTGAGTTGGGTCACGTGGGGAAGCATTGCGCCATCAGTGCGAAAAATGCGGCCTCGGCTTTTTCTAACGCCCGACGCTGTTGAGCCGCCACGTCGGCAAGCGCCAGGCACTGCTTCTCGAATTTCTTCTGCAAATGCTTAGGCGGCAAAACGCTTCGTTTGTTGTCATGTCCTTGGGCCATTGGGACTTTTGACTATTTTAAGGGGGTGCGTTACGAGGCGCTAAGATTCTCGCCGCCGACTATACGTTGGCAACATTGGACATACCTGGGACCACGCGAACACGGCGCGCGTCGTGGGCGCACAAGATGGATTCGCAGACCACGCGTTTCAGCAGCGGTGGCGTTAGAACTTGAAGCGACCTTGTGAAATTCACGCGGCACCGGCGATTTGCCAAAAAAAAAATGGCGGTGCCCAAGGAAGCGTGGTGACCCTTGACTACGGAAGCTGCCGGTTGGTTGACGTAGCGCCGGCTGGTCCAGTGGATAAGAGGCGACCGGTGACAGATCAAGCCCTGTTATAAGCACCAGTTGCCCGATTTTCGCGACGCCGACTGGTACGTTCAGCCCGAGGCAAGACGCACACCACCGACCGCCTGAGCCGCAAGCTCTGCCGCACGCACTAGCTCGCGCCGGTGCAGGAAGTACGCCAAGTCATCGGCCAACGTCGAAGCGGGCTGTCGGGCAACCAAGCCCAGCATGTGCGCCCGTTGGTCGCCCGTCCACCCCTCACGGTCGGCCAGCTCGCCAATGGTCGCCCGCAGGTCAGCCAGCAACCCTGCCACGCGCTCGGGCGACAGAGGCACCACGTAGGGGGTATACGGCCCATCCGCCACAGGGTACCGCGACAGGTCGACGGCGTCACTCGTGGCTCGGCGCAGGTGGGCCACGATCTCCGGTTTGTTGGCGGCAAGCTCGGGTTTCAGTTCCTCTACCGCATCCTTCGGCCCCTTGAAGCGTAGGCGCTCGCCCTCCACCCACAAGGAGATATTCGCCGCCCTGGCCCTGCTCAAAATCTGTGCAGCAGCATTCATAGCTCGCCCTCCGACTCATCCGCAGGCAGCAAACTTTTTTGCTCTTCGGCCACCGCATTTTTTTCGGTTACCAGGTTTCCACCCGCATGATTATTCGGTTTTTGGGTAACTAAAGGCTTCTCTTCTTGGTTACGTAACCGAGCATCGGTTACCTGCGAACCCGCGCTGGCGTTGGGTTGTAACTGAGTAACCAACGGAACGAGGGTAGCGGTCGATTGGGACAAATACCGAGCGAACGCGTCCGCAAATTGCTCCACCTTGTAACCCTTGGATGTCTCGTAGGCGATCTTCACCGACAGGCTCTCGATGCCATACTCGCGCAGTTTTTTGCCCAGCTGCCTGAGGGTCATCTCCTTGCCGCGATTCCAGGTCTTCCAGGGCGCCTCATCGTCTTCGCAGAGCGCTGCCAGCAGGCCAGCCATGGAAATGCGCTGTAACCCTTTGCGGTCGAACACCGCTTTAATGTCCGCCAGTAGCTCTGCCCCAGTGCTTTGCGCTGCCTCCCCCTTGCACAGCTTGATGGCCGCGCTCCGTGCATCGGTAGGCCATGTGCAGCCGACTAGGTCGGCCACGGCAAGCAACGGCTCCCAGTTGTCCTGATCTCGGTCGCCCAGGGCATTGGGCAAGTCGGGGCGAGCAATACGGATCGCAGCGGCGTTGTCGACAGCCCAGCGCGCCAGCTTCGCGCGCAGCGTGTCGAATAGATCGGGTTCGGCATAGCGCAGGCGCTCAGCGGTTTCGTGGGGCATCTTGCGACGCATCTGCGCCACCACGGCGCGGCTCGTGATGGTCTCCGCCAGCTTGTCGGCGTTGATGCCAGCAAGCGCCTTGAAACCGAACACAGAGAAACGCTGGGGGGCGAAATCAGCGCCAGGTGCGGTATTGGCGCGCCAGACGAAAGCGGATTCGCGGGTGTGGCCGGCGTTCATCAGCCCGCGCAGGTCTTCTGCTTCTCTGGTCAGCACGGTCTCGATCTCGTCCACCAGGAGCGTGGGCTTGTACTTCTCGATCATGCGGAACAGCACCGAGGGCGAGATGCCCGCCGCCTGGGCTGGGCGCGGCACCAACTTGCCGACCAAAGTCAACAGTTGCGTCTTGCCACATGCCTTTTCCGGCGCGTTGATGAGCAGGATCGGGCAAACGTTGACATGATCCACCAGCCAGGCCGCCATACACCACAAAGCTGTCGCGGCGACAGTCTCCGGATCGCAGATGATGAAGCGCTGAATGGTGCTTGCGATCTCGGACAGCAGCGCCGCACCGTCTACGGGCTCGGGCCATGGCTCCACATCCTCGAACGGGGCAGCTTCGCGTGCCGCGTCGCCGCGCGCGTTTTTCACCATTCGGTCAAGCGTGCCGACTTGTACACCCATGCGCTCGGCCTCGGTCTTGCGCACGCGATCGTATTCAATCCATGTAAGCGCTGCCATACGGGCAATGGCTTGCTCGTCAGTTTCTGCCGACACAGGATCAGTGCTATTGGACGTGGTTCCCGCAGTCGGGGAGTTTTGCACTACGGTGTCGGTTTTTCCGTTACGGGCGGCCTTGATGCAGGCCATCACAGCATCGGCACCGTAGGCAATGTGCAGGTCGTTGAAGTCGGTAGCACCGTCCGGGCGCTCCGGCCCGAAGTTGGGCACCGCCAGGAGCGCGCCGATTGAATCAGCAGCAACCCGCGCCTTGGTTAAGCCAGGATTGCCCTCCGTCTTGCTGTCGTCGTCAGCACAGACAATGACGGGCACATCGGGCATTTCGGCGCGCAGCGCGTGCGCCACCGCCAGCAGGTTACCCGCGTTCATGGCGGCGGCCACAGGGTAGCCGGTCGTTTCGTGCAGGCTGCATGCTGTAGCCCAACCCTCGCAGATCAGCTGCGGTGTATCCGGCCCCGGCTTGCCGCCCAGGATGCAGTAGCAGTCAGAGACCTTGGCGCCAGTCTTGAATTGTTTCGAACCGTCCGGTCGGATGAATTGCAGGCTATGCAGCGCGCCGGTGGTATCCCACAAGGGGATCAGAAGCGCCTTGCCCAATTGCTTCGCACCCACCGGCTTGATGCCCTTACGCTTGATGTACTCGTGATCATCTTGCACCGCGTCGGCGCGATCCCACAAATCCGAGCATTTGGCGGCGGCTTCCTGCGCTACCTTAGCGCGCGCAGCAACGGCTTCGGCCTTCACCTGTTCGATGCGCAGGTAGTGCGTTTGGCGCTCGGCGTCGGTGAGGGCGTGCTCCGGCTTAGCGCACCACGTCTGGGACAAATTTGTCCGCCAGTCACCGAACGATCCGGCCGGCAGGGCATCGCCGTACAACACGTACCAAGCAGAGCGCTTGCCGCGCTTTTCGTCCGGCCCATCGAAGCGGTGCAGCTTGCCATCAGCCACAATCTCGTCGGGTTGCAGACCGTATTCGGCCATAGCGACGGCGAACTGCTGTTCAAACGGAATGGAGCCGTTCATGAGCAGCTCCTTACGCTTTGTAGTCAGCCGGATTGGCCAGCCAAGCATCGATGTCACCTGCACGCCAACCGACGGCGCGAGGGCCAAGTGCTACAGGCGCAGGAAACGTCTTCTCCTTTACGCGCTGATAAATGGTGCTGCGCGACAGCCCAGTTGCAGCCTCGACCTGCTTGCGGCGCAGGATTTCAAGTGCACTGCGTAGTTGCTCGGCCATGTTTCACCCTTAGTAAGCTGTCCGGGCCAATCCCGGAACACATGGCCATTCAAGGTTTTCAGAGCAGCGGCGAATAGGCAGACGGATTGCAAAAACCCACCCCGGAATAGCTGGTTTGGGGGTGGGCGGGTTCGAAGTGAAAGGGTGGGTGGATGCGGGCAAAGTTAGCGCACCCGTAGCCGCCGACAGGACCTGGAACGTTTATGCTTCGGGGGTCTTGGGGGCCCCACCGTTCGGTTGCCAGTTTGCGACCTTCGCAATTTCATCGACGGCTGTCTCATTCGGCTTACCCTCGTCGTTGGTCAAGCCGTACTCCGCCGCATGCTCACGAAGCCATTTCATTAGCGCCTGCTTGGGGTGCATGCCTCGCGGCACCGTCACTGCTTCCCAGGCTTGCACAGCGGCCGCGAGTTTTGGCGCATAGCGCTCACTGCTTGGGTCAAGATACCCTGGGCCATCTGCAGCCATCGGAAAGAAGAAGCCCGATTTGACGCCGCGTCGAGTCAACCAGCCGATCAATTCATCGCGAGTCACCGTACTCTGTGACCAATCGGGAGTGGACTTGTAAAAGTAACGACCGTCCGAGGTCAGCTCTTCACCTTCCCTTGCGGTGCTGCCACGGCCGTACGGAAGGTCCATCTCTGCGCGGTCGATCTCTTCCAAAAAGTCCAAGTTCCCATACTCGCGGGCCGGATAGCGCAGCGTGGCGTGCAAGCGCCCGTTCATGATGGCGTTGGTCAGCGCAGTAAAAGTGACGCTGTATTTCGGATAGGCTTCTTGAAACGAAGAATCGTCCTTGCAACGATCAATCGTGGTTGGGTTGTAGCCAGCCACAAGTGCCGCAGCATGAGTGACACCGAAGTCCTCATGAAGATTCCACAGCGAATCGATTTCGTCGAGCGCCGTGCAGTCGCGGGGACTGCATTCCAAATTGCTCATAGACCTTTTCTCCAGTTGTTGGTCACCGGGTTAGTACGGTCATTGAGCTGTCTCCTTATTTAGTGGTGGTGCACAGGCAACTGCGGCGAAGCAGGAGCCCGCAATAATCGCGGTGTTACAACGCCCGTGCTGGAAGAATTTGGCTCGTAGAAGAATACCGCCAACTGTAAGGCGCGTTAAGCCACTGAGTGCGGAAATGACAACACCCGCGCGCCGCCCTTGAGTTCATCAAGGTAGTCCGCCCAGCGCTGCATCATTTCCCGCCGTTCCTTCATGAACCGGGTACGGTTGTAGGCCGTACCCAACGCGTCGGGCACCTTGTGGGCAAGCTGGTGCTCGATGACCTCAGGCTTGATGTGCAGCTCTTCATGAAGGATCGTCCGTGCCATCGCCCGGAAGCCATGGCCGGTCATTTCGGTTTTGGTGTCATAGCCCATGCGCCGCAGCGCGGCGTTGACTGCAGCCTCGCTCATCGGCTTTTTCGGATCGCGCCCGGGAAATACATAGCGGCCGCTTCCCGTTAGGTCGGCCAATTCCCGCAGAACGGCGACCGCCTGCGAAGCCAGCGGGACAGTGTGCTCGGTCTTGGTTTTGGTAACGAAATAGCGCCACTCGGCCCGGTCCAGGTCAAACCCATCCCATTCTGCTTTCCGCAGTTCGCCCGGCCGCACAAACAACAATGGTGCCAACAGGAGAGCGCAGCGAACAACGAACGTGCCCTTGAACGCATCGATGGCTCGCAGCAACTCACCCACCTTAGCCGGATCGGTAATGGCGGCGAAGTTCTCGTGTTTGGAAGGTTGCAACGCGCCGCGCAGATCGCCGGAGGGGTCGCGCTCAGCCCGCCCGGTCGCTACGGCGTAGCGGAAAATTTGCCCGCAATTCTGGTGCGCACGATGTGCGGTGTCTAATGCCCCGCGTCCCTCGATCCGACGGAGCACCGTCAGCAGTTCGGGGGCAGCAATCTCGGCAATCGGGCGCCCGCCCAGCCAGGGGAAGACGTTCTTTTCGAGCCGCTGCATGATCTTGTCTGCATGACTCGCCGCCCAGGCCGGCGCCTGCTTGCAGAACCATTCACGGGCAACGGTTTCGAAACTGTTTGACGCACGTTCGACCGTTGCAGCCTTCTGAACCTTGCGATGCACGCTCGGGTCAATGCCGTCTGCCAGCAGCTTGCGGGCGGCGTCCCGGCGCACGCGCGCCTCTTTTAGCCCAATCGCCGGATAGACGCCCAGGGCCAAGCGTTTCTCTTTGCCGCCGAACCGATACTTGAAACGCCAGTACTTCCCGCCAGCAGGTGAAACTTCCAGGTAGAGACCAGCGCTATCTGCAAGCCGGTATGGCTTGTCGCGCGGGATAGCATTCCGTACTGCGGCGTCGGTCAGCGGCATTTGTGCCTCCTGGGGGCATCAGGTCATCGGCTAACCCAATATGCCCCCAAAGATGCCCCCTTGTGCCCCCGGAAGTCAATGGGCTCCCCTGGAATTAATCGGCAACAAAAAACCCCGCAGACATTGAATCTACGGGGTTCGCCGGACTTCCTGAGACTGCTTTGGAATTGTTCTTGGTGGACCGAAGGAGGATCGAACTCCCGACCTCCGCATTGCGAACGCGGCGCTCTCCCAGCTGAGCTATCGGCCCGTGGAAAATGAGTCTACCCGAACTCCCCGGGCCCTTTCAATCGGGGGTTTAACCCCCGTTTTCCATGCCCGGATTGCCCTCCATGCCGACAATGCGCGGCGTGTTCAGCGGTCTTGCGGTCACTTCGCGCTGGTCGCGCAGCCAGTCGGCCAGCACGTCCCACACTGGGCGCCCGCCGGCCTTGCGGGCTTCGGGCGATACGGCGGCCCAGCCGGCCACCTTGTAGCGGCGGTCGGCGTCGATGGGCTTGCCGCTTCCCGGCCCCAGGCGCATGTCGGTAATGCGCTGGCCCATGGGCTTCATCGGGTCGATGGTGTAGCGCAGGCCGCCGGCGCGCACCATGTCGCCGCCCTGCTGGTAGTACGGGTCTGGGTTGAACAGGTTGTCGGCCACGTCTTCCAGCACGGTCTTGATGGTGGCGCCCGTCATCTCGGTGAGCGTGGTGGCCGGGTAGGTGATGGCGGTCTGGGCCATCAGCGCTTCCATGGTCAGGGCCTCGCCGGGCAGCAGCGTGGTGCCCCACCGGAAGCCGGGCGAGAAGGCAATCTCGGCGCCCTGCGCGTGCATCAGGCCATCGACGATGAGCTGGTCGAAGGTGCCGTTGAAGTTGCCGCGCCGGTACAGCAGCCCGCGGTTCGTGGCCAGCGTTTCGCCCAGCTTGTCTTGGTACGGCGCCCGCACGCGGTCAATCAGCGCGGTCATGGCTGGGTCGGGCGGCAGCAGGTCGGCAAACACGGGCAGCAACGTATAGCGGATGTCGCGCACGGTGCCGCCGCGCACATCCAGATCGAGCACGCCGACAAACTTGCCATTGGCGCCCGCGTTGGTGACGAGCGTCACGCCGCCCGGGTTGCTGACCTTGACGGGCGCGGGCACCGCATCGTGCGTGTGGCCGCCCAGGATGGCGTCCAACCCGCGCACGCGCGAGGCCAGCTTCAGGTCCACATCCATGCCGTTGTGCGACAGCAGCACGACCACCTTGGCGCCCTTGCCGCGCGCCTCGTCAATCATCTTCTGCAGCCGTTCTTCCTGAATGCCGAACGTCCAGTCGGGCGTGAAATCGGCCGGGTGCGCGATGGGCGTGTACGGAAACGCCTGCCCGATGATGGCGACCGGCACGCCGTTCAGCTCGCGCAGCACATATGGGTCGAACACCGGGTCACCAAAGTCGGCGGTCTGGATGTTCTGCGCAACAAAGGCGACCTTGTTCTTGAAGTCGTGATCGACCACGTGGCGCACGCGGTCGGCGCCGTAGGTCATCTCCCAGTGCGGGGTCATGACGTCGACGCCCAGCGCAAGGGCCGCGTCGACCATGTCTTGGCCGTTGGTCCACAACGCGGTGGCAGAGCCCTGCCAGGTGTCGCCGCCATCCAGCAGCAGCGCATTGGGGCGCGTGGCGCGCAGGCGCTTGATAAGCGTGGCCAAGTGCGCGAAGCCGCCCATGCGGCCGTAGCGGCGGGCGGCCTCGGTAAAGTCGAGCGCGGTGAAGGCGTGCGCAGCGCGGGAGCCCGGCGCAATGCCGTACCGCTTGAGCAGCGCGTGCCCGACCAGATGCGGCGGCTGCCCGGCCCATTGCGCCACGCCCAGGTTGACGCTGGGCTCGCGGTATTCGATGGGCAGCAACTGCGCGTGGCAATCGGTGAAGTGCAGCAGGTGGACGTTGCCGAAACGCGGCACGTCATAGCTGAGCGTATCTGCGTGGGCGTCGGTCAGGCGCAGGCCGGCGGCTGCGGCAATCGCCAGGGCTTGAACGAATTCGCGGCGGTTCATTGTTTGGGGCTGTTTGCGTAGCGGGCCAGGTCGGCTACGTCGTCTTCGAGCATCTCGCCGACTTCCTTGCGCACTACGCGGCCTTTGGCGTCGAGCACGAGCAGTTCGGGCAGGCCCTTGCGCGGGCCGGTGGCGGCGCACAGCGCGTCGGTTTCCATCGTCACCGGAAAGGTGAAGCCGCGCTTGGCGACGTAGTCCTTCGCGAGCTGCGGGTTGGCGTCGATGCTGATGGTGAGGATGCGCAGGTCAGTGCCGCGCGTGGCGTCGTAGAGCTTTTGCAGGCGCGGGTTCTGCAGCGCGCAGAACGGGCACCACGATGCCCACGTGGCGATGATGACGGGGTGCCCGCGCCACGCATCGCCCGGCACGCGTGTGCCGTCGAGCAACTGCAGGTCGGGCAGCGCAACCACATCGCCCACTTCGACGGCCTGCGCGGTGCTTGCGGCAAACACCATCGCCGCTGCTGCCCACATCAGGAACCGTCGAAGCGTTTGCATGGGGTTATTGGCTTACTGGTTCACAGGCGATGCCGGGTCGAACAACAACGCCATCACATCGCGGATCTGCTGCTCGGTGAGGATGCCCTTGTGCCCGAAGCGCGGCATGTTGGAGCACGCCGCATACGCGTTGGAGTTGTAGATCTTGCCCCACGTGTAGCGCAGAATCGCCTCCGAATCGCCACGCAACTTGCCGTACTGATACAGCGACGGGCCGATGGTGCCGTACGACACCTCGTCTTTCGACAGGCGGTGGCAGGCGTAGCAATTGGCGCCGTTCGCGCCGCCGGCCGGGTCGGAGAACTGCATGCCGCGGCCGCTCTGCGCGGTCTTCTCGCCTGCCTTCCAGTCGCCCAACCACTTGTTGTCTGCGGGGTAATGGATGGTCTTGAGCTGTGCGTCTTCCAGCTTCTTGGCCACGGCGGCGGGCACGGCGTTGCGGTCGGCAAACTGGCTGCAGATCTTCTGCACGTCGTCGCGCTCGGTCACGCCTTCCACGGTGGCCGGGCCCTTGGAGACAAAGCTCTCGTGGATGACCTTGGCGAGGGCCGCGTCGGCCTTGGCATCGGGCTTGGGCGGGGTGACGGCCTTGGCGGGTGCCGCATCGGCGGCATGGGCAGCGCCTGCAACCAGGGCCAGGGCGATGAGGGTCAGTCGGATCATGTGCGGCATGGTCGGCCTCATCGTTTGATGGACGGCGCGTCCATCTTGCCGCCGTTGGCGTTGCGGGCGAGGAACATCTCCAGCGCAGTAATCACCTCGCTGCCGTAGAGCGGTTCCGGAAAGCGCTGCTGGCGCAGGCAGTCGTACAGGCGGTGCTGCATCGTGCGTACCTCGCCCTGCGAGACGCGATAACCCGGCCATGTGGAATACGCATAGCGCGCGCCGTCGGCGGTCAGCAGGTCGGGCAGGTCTTGCAGGCGGATGCGCAAACCCGGCTGGGCGTGGCACGTGGCGCAGGCAAAATCATAGGCGCCGCCACGGTAGAAGAACATGCGGCGGCCGAGTTCGTACACGCGCTTTTCTTCGGGATGGGCGAGCGGAATGTCGATGGCCGCGCCGCGCGATTCCGACGCCACGTACGCGATCAGCCGTTCAATGTCCGACGCCTTGCCGGGCGACGAGAACGGGCGGGCCGAAGCCTCTTCCTTGGTCAGCCCCTGCAGCGTCATGCGGCAATACATGAGGCGCTGTTCGGCGTCCATCACACGGCCGGTGTCTTTGAAGAAGCGCGGCAGCTTGGCGTAGGCGCCCTTCACCACGCCGGGGCCGAGGCCCAGGTCGCACGCTTCAAGCGAGGCCTGTTTGGGGCCGGCGGGCTTCTTCCAGAGTTCTTCGCCGGCGGCTTCCCAGAGTTCGGCCGGGTTGCCGTCGGCCAGCATTTCGCGGTACTGCGCGATGCCGGCGGCGGTGCTGTCCTTGGTGTCCTGGGCGTTGGCGGCCAGCGTCAATCCGCCGGCCAGGGCCACGCCCAGCAACTTCGTCCATGTCTTGTGTTTCACGGTCCCCTCCGTGGGTCGCCTACGGTTTGATATAGGCGAAACCTTCTTCCTGCTGCAAGCGGGTGATTTCCACCACGCCGGCCGGCACCACCTTGGCTTCGAGCAGCAGCTTGTCTTCCGGCACCTTGAAGGCCATCAGCGAGTTGTGGCACACGCGAAACTCCACGCCCATGCTGGCCAGCGCCGCCACCGGCGCGTCGAAGGTGCGGCCCTGCGCATCCTTGGCGCCTTCAACGAGAAACTCAATGCCGTGCCCGAACGCCACCACCACGATCTTCGTGCCGGGTGCGCCGTTCAGGTGGTTGCGCAGGTTGCCGATGGCGCGCACGGCCTGGTCGATGCCTTCGCTCAACTGGTAGACGACCTTGTAGCGGGCACCGGCGCCACCAGCGCGCGGGGCGTTCTGGGCAGCGGCCTTGCCGGCCACACCCAAGGCCGCCAGCGCGGCGGTCACACGAAAGAAGCTGCGTCGCATGTGGGCCTCCTGGCGCTTACTGGATCGACGTCTCGTCGGTGCGCTTGTCGCCGTGGTTGTCCACCCACGTGACCGTCACCTTGTCGCCCTTGGCGCCGCCCTTGAACTTGAAATTGAGGAACGGATCTTTCGACACGGCCGGGCCGAACTGTGCATCGAGCACCGTCTTGCCGCTGTGCAGCACCGTCACGTTGGTGATGTGCCAGGCCGGCACGACCTTGCCGGACGCGTCTTTGCGCTGGCCGGTTTCCATGTCGTGCTTCATCAGGATCTTCACGTCGGTCGTGCCGCCGTTTTCCATCGCGCGAATGCGCATCGGGTCTGCCATGTTGTTCTCCTGATGTTTAACCGCCGCAGCCACCAAGGGTGACCTTCACTTCCTTGCTCGCCAGCACCCATTTGCCGTTGGCGCGCACGGCGGCGTAGACCTGCGAGGTCTCGCCCATCTTCACGCGCGTGCTGACAAACGGATCGGTGCCGGCCGGAATGGCAAACGTGGCGGCCAGCGTGTTCGGGTTCTTTTCGACCAGGATGGCGATGAGGTCGGTGCCGGGCAGCGTGCTCGTTACAACCAGCGGCACCACGGCGCCGTTTTCTGCGATGTCCGGTGCGGTGAGCTGGATGCCGGCGCCGCCCTTGTCGACCGCGCCGCCGCCCAGTTGCTTGAGCACGTCGTTCACGCCCTTGACGGCAAAGGCGGCCTTGTTCCATTCGGCCGCCTGGGCCGGCGTGGCAATGCCGGCGGACACCAGCAGCGCCATCATGGCGCCAGCGCGCAGCACGTCGCGGCGGCTCAGGTTGATTGCATCATTCATCGTCCGTTCCTCACTTGGCCGGGGCGCCCGCGAGCACCCAGTCGATCACGGTTTTCAGATCGGCATCGGCAATCTTGGGATTGGCCGGCATCGGGATCTGGCCCCAGTTGCCCATGCCGCCTTCGCGCACCTTCTTGATGAGCCTGGCTTGCGCGCCGGCATCGCCCTTGTACTTGGCGGCAACGTCCTGATAGGCAGGGCCGACAAGCTTGCGGTCGACGGCGTGGCAGCCCATGCAGGCGTTCTGGTTGGCGATGGACAGGGCGCGGGCAGCATCAACGGCTGCCAGCGCGGGCGTGGCGGACAGCGCCAAGCCGGCCAGCACCGCCGCAGCGGCGAGCGTGGGGGCGAACTTCATGTGGTCTCCAGAAGACGAGGCTGCCCGCATGCGTGTGCGGGCGAAATGGCGGGAATCGGACCCGGTATTGTGCCCGAAACGGGCCAAATCCTATGTCGCGCCCACAGCAAAACGCCCGGTACCTTGCGGCCCGGGCGCTTGTTGTCGATGGGGTGTGGCGTCAGGCCATCGCCCGCCGTGCCGCCAGCCGGCCACCAAACACGTTGAGCAACAGCCCGGCCATGACCACGGCGCCGCCCAGCCATTGGGCGGGCACCAGGCGCTCGCCAAGCAGCACGGCGGCCGACACCAGCCCCACCACCGGCACCAGCAGCGTGAGCGGCGCAACCTGGCTGGCCGCATACCGCGCCAGCAGGCGGCTCCACAGGCTGTAGCCGAAGATGGCGGCGCCAAAAGACAGGTAGACGATCGCGCCGATGCTCGACCCACTGATGTTCGCCAGGCTATGCGCAATCTGCTCCGGCCCCTCCAGCCAGTACGACAGCAGGAAAAACGGAATCGGCGGGATGACGGCGCCCCACACGACCAGGCTCACCACGTTTACCGGCCCGATCCGCTTGGTGACGATGTTGCCGCTGGCCCACGAAAACGCCGCGCACAGTGTCAGCAGGAAACCGGCGGTGGTCATGCCCGTGACCGAGCCGCCACCCGCCATGCCGATGATTGCCAGCCCGCCCGCAGCCACCGCCATGCCGGCCAAGTGGAACCAGCGGATCGGCTCGCGCAACACGATGGCGGCAATCGTCAGCGTAAAGAACGCCTGCGATTGCAGCACCAGCGAGGCCAGCCCCGCCGGCATGCCCACGTACATGGCCGAGAACAGGAACGCGAACTGCCCAAAGCTGATGGTGGCGCCGTAAGCCACCAGCCACTTGAGCGCGATCTTGGGGCGCGGCACGAACAGCACCGCCGGGAACGCGACCAGCGCAAAGCGCAGCGCACCCAGCAGCATGGGCGGCACGCCGTGCAGGCCCACCTTGATGACGACAAAGTTGACGCCCCACACCAGCACAACGGTCAGGGCCAGCAGCAGATCCTTGGGAGACATGATGATCGGAAGGTTCGGACGGCCGCCCGTGCGGCCACATGACGCACTTTAGGCGCCGGCCGCTGACGCGACTTGCACAATCTTGCGCATTGTTTGTGCCGGGCGCCGCGGCCTTACCTTCCCTAACCCAGCATGTCCGACCAGATGGCGCGGCTCCAGCCCTGAGCCAGCTTGCCCTCGGTTGCCGAAGGTGCATCGGAGAGCCCACCGGCGCCGGGCACCGTCACCATGGTGTGCTCGGCCGCGTCGTAGCGGTGGACGGTTACCACGTGCATGGCCTCGTCGGGCGTGGCGAAGCTGTAGCAGGTGTTCGTATACAGCGGCGACGCATCAGGCGCGTGCCCGGCCAGCATCGCCACCACGGCGGCGGCGGCCACCTTGCCGTGCTGGTTGGCCATATGGCCCGACTTGGGCATCAGCGGCGCGGTCTGGATGGCATCGCCAATCACATGCACGCCCGGTGCCACCTTCGATTCAAACGAGAGGAAATCCACTTCGCACCAGCGCCCGTTGGCCGTCGCCAGACCGGCCTGCACGGCGATTGCCCCGGCGCGCTGTGGTGGGATCAGGTTGACGACATCGGCCTGCACGTCGTCCTGCACATCGAACTTGAGCACGCGGCCCGTGGCATCGATGTCGACGGCGTTGTATTGCGGGCGATATTCAATGTGCTGCGGATAGCGCTCGGCCCACACGCGCTTGAACAGCGCGCCCTTGGAGGTGACGTCGTCGTTGGCATCGAGGATGAGCACGCGCGAATCGGGCTTGGCGCGTTGCAGCCAATGGGCGATGAGGCACGCGCGCTCGTACGGCGCGGGCGGGCAGCGGTACGGCGCCAGCGGAATGCTGATCGCCACCGTGCCGCCGTTGGGCATGGCTTCGAGCCGATGGCGCAGCGCCAGGGTCTGCATGCCGGCCTTCCAGGCGTGCGGCGCTTGCGCGGCGGTGGCCGCATTGGCGAGACCGGGAATTGCCCCCGGCACGAAGTCGATACCGGGCGAGAGAATCAGCCGGTCGTAATCGAGCGTGCCGCCGCCGGTCAGCCGCACCTGCTTGGCGGCCAGGTCGATGGCCGATGCGCGGTCGCGCACCCACCGCACGCCGTGGCGCTCGACCAGCGCGTCATACGGCACGGTGATCGACGCCATGTCACTGTTGCCCGACAGCACGAGGTTCGACAGCGGGCACGAGACGAACGCGGCGTTCGGCTCAACCAGCGTCACGTCGACATGGCTACCGGAAAACACGCGCACGTACTTGGCCGCCGTTGCGCCGCCATATCCGCCCCCAACTACGACCACACGCGCATTGCGCGCGCCCGACAGCGATGCACATGCGGCCAGCGGCCCGGCCAACGCGGTTGCCCCGAGCGCGCGCAAGATTGCGCGTCGATCCTTGCGCAGCCATTCGCTCATGGCGCCTCCTGTGGTTGGCGCGACAGCCAGCCGGCAATGGCGGCGATCTGCGCATCGTCATAACCGCGCGCGATCTGGCCCATCACCGTGGAGGGGCGCGTGCCGTTGCGGAATGCCTGCATTGCGTCGATCAGCTCGGCCTGCGAGCGGCCTGCCAGCGGTTGCAGCGTCTGCGCGGTCAACTTGGCACCGGGCGCGGTATCGGCGTGATGGCAGCTGGCGCACGTGGCGGCCCAGGTGCGGGCCTGCAGGTTGGAGGGTGGGCGATCGGCCGCATGGGCCGCATGAGCCGTGAGCAGCGCCGCAAGCAACGCTGCGGCGGCAAGGCGATGGACGACGGGCATCGGGGGGCTGCGAAGTCGCGGAAGCGTCATACGCTAACACGCACGGCGCGCCGTGGGCCCGGTGATGCGTTCAGCCAACAAAAAACGCAGCGCGGTGGCTGCGTTTCTTACATTGCGATGTAGCCGAGACGGCTTAAGGCAGTTGTTTGCCCGGCGGCAGCGCCGGCGAGTTGGTCGGCGACACGGTCACGCCAGGCGAGGCCGAGGTGACGGGCGCCGGGGCCTGCGTGGCCGTTGGCGTACCCTGCGCCGGCGCCGGCGTGCCTTGCGACGCATCGGGCGCGGTCGACGGGTTGGTCGACGTGGCATTGGCGTCCAGACGCTTGCGCTCGTCTTCGCTCACATAGTCGAACACCTTCACGACCTTGTTCACGCCGCTCACGGTGCGCACGGCTTCGGTGGCCTTGTTGCCTTCGGCCTCGGTCACCACGCCCATCAGGAAGACGGTCTGCGCTTCGGTGGTCACCTTGATGGAGTTCCAGGGCACGCCTTCGGTGCCGGCCAGCACGCTCTTCACCTTGGTGGTGATGTACGTATCGTTGGTGCGCGAGCCGAATGTGCTCGACTCCGGCGTCACCACGAGCTCGTTGACGACCTCACGCGCGTTCTGCAGCTTCTGCGCGTATTGGCCGATCTCCTGCTTGGTCTGCTCGGTGCCGGCTTCGCCGGTCAGCAGGACCTTGCGGTTGTAGACCGTCACGTTGACGTGGGCACGGCCGTCGTAGCGCGAGATCAGCGTGTTCTCGGCTTCCATCTGCAGGCCGCGGTCGATGGTCTGGGTGGCGGTCGGGCGGCGGTCGGTGGCAAGCGCCACGCCGCCGGCCACGGCGCCTGCAAACAGCGGGAAGCAGGCGGTCAACTGCGTGGCGGTAACGCCGGCCAGGGCGGCCAGCACGGCGGTGCGCGTGACCGTGCGACGGAAACGGGCAAACGTAGGCGACGAGAGTTTCATGCTGTCCTTGAATGAAGTCCGGATGAAAGAAGAGCGAGGTTTAGGCGTCTGCACCAAAGGCATCGCGCATCCATTCGATACGCGCACCGTCGATGGCGATGACGTCAAAGCGGCAGGCCGGCACATCTTCAACCTGCCGCGCGAGAAAATCTTCAGCCGCGGCAATCAGGCGCCGCTGCTTGGCGGGCGTGACACTCGCCGCCGCCCCGCCGAAGCGCTGCGTGGAGCGCGCCACGCGGGCACGCACCTCAACGAATACCAGGGCGCCAGCCGCATCGCGCATCACCAGATCGATTTCACCGCCCTTGCAGCGATAATTGCGGCTGACCACGGCCAAGCCGCGTGCCTGCAAGTAGCGCAGCGCGCGGTCTTCACCGGCTTCACCGGTGGCGGCTGTGATGGGCTGCGGCGCATGCATTCGCGGTTTGAACCAAGTAACCGAGAGAAGTTCTCGTGAGTGATCCTGACTGGACCCTGCTGGCGCACGACCAGCACTATCCCGCCGGCGCATTATATGTGGTGGCCACCCCCATCGGGAACGCTGCCGACGTGTCGCTGCGGGCGCGCTACGTGCTGGGCATCGTCGACGCGGTGGCCTGCGAAGACACGCGCAACACCGGGCAACTGCTCAATCGGCTGGGGCTGTCGCGACCGATGCTCGCGGCGCACGAACACAACGAGCGCGAGGCCGCTGCGCGCATCGTCGCGCGCCTCGCACAGGGCGAGCGCATCGCCTATGTGTCCGATGCGGGCACGCCGGGCGTGTCGGACCCTGGCTCGCGCATTGTCGAGGCGGTGCGCGCTGCAGGCCAGCGCGTGATTCCGCTGCCGGGCGCCAGCGCCGTGGTGACGGCGCTTTCTGCCGCCGGGGAATTGCTCGACACGTCCGGTGGGCAATTCACCTTCGTCGGCTTCCTCCCGCCCAAGGCCGGGCAACGCGACGCGGCCATCCGTCAATGGGCGGCGCACGGGCCGGCGTGGGTTCTCTACGAGGCACCGCATCGCATCGAGGCCACGCTCGCCGCATTGGCAGAACACTTGCCCGCCCGACGCCTCCTGATCGGTCGCGAGTTGACCAAGCTGTTCGAGCAGATCGTCGTGCTGCCTGCTGCGGAGGCACCCGCATGGCTTGCCGCCGATGCCTCGCATGGCAAGGGCGAATTCGTATTGGTGGTGGAAGGCGCAGGCGCGCAAGACGCGGCACCGACCGCCATGGCAGCCGATCAGGTCTTGCGTCTGCTGTTGGCCGAGCTGCCCGCCAAGCGCGCAGCCAAGCTGGCTGGAGCGATTACGGGGGCGCCCGTCGACGCGCTATATCAAAGCGCGCTGGCGTTGAAAAACGAGAGGAAGGACTGAGGCAGGAAGGCGGCCGAATCAGCGGCTCAGCGGTGGTGCCTGACGCGACGCTTGACCGCTTTCTTCTTCACCGGTGCGGGTTCATCGCCACCCACATCGGCATCGCCATCGTTGCTGGCGACATCGGTTTGCGTCAGCTCGGGGCGCAGCGCTTCGACTTCAGCGCGCGACAGTCGGCGGATTTCCACCTGCGTTGAACCGCGCTTGACGAAGTCGAGCCGCTTGGCAGCGGCGTACGACATGTCGAGGATGCGCTTGCCATAGTACGGGCCGCGATCCGTGACCTTGGCCACGACCACACGATCATTGGCGAGGTTGCGCACGAGCACCCAGCTCTGCAGCGGCAGCGACGGGTGCGCCACCGTGAAGGCGTTCATGTCGAAGCGCTCGCCACTGGCGGTGCGGCGGCCGTGGAAGCCGCGGCCGTACCACGAGGCCAGGCCGCGCTGCTCAAACGTGCCGAGGTCGGCGCGCAGGCCGGGGCTCGTATCGGTGTTCTCGTCGAGCTTCAGGCTGCTCGAATCCGGCGCGCCGCGGAACGACAGCGTGCCCCAGGCATCGGGGTTGTCGCGGGGGTCGGCCACCTTCAAGGTGGGCGCTGCGGGCTTGCTGGCCTGAAGGCCGGATTGCCCACCCGCGGGCGGCTCGCCAGGAACGGCGGCACAGCCCGCCAGCACCAGCAGCGCGGCGCCATGCGTCAGCCAGGCACGCAGCGTGCGGCCGGCCGAATGGCTGGAATTGAGGTGGGTCAACTTAAGCATGGGCGCGAGTCTAACATGCATGCTTCGATCGATTATTTACATTTCCTATTAAAACGATCACATCATGCTGTCATCTCGCACCAATTTTGTAATATTTTCTTTCTGATGTAACAGCGCTTCCCGCGAGCCCAGTGCTGGCGCGGGCTCGGGCCGATACAATCGGGTTATCCCTGCCATGTGCAAATGCGCACAAAAAATCACATGAAAGTCGTTGTCGTCCCCGTTACGCCGTTTGAACAGAACTGCACGCTGCTGATTGGCGACGATGGTGCTGCTGCCGTCACCGACCCGGGCGGCGATATCGAGCGCATCCTGGCTGCCGCGGAGCAGCACGGTGCGCGCATCGAAAAGATCCTGCTCACGCATGGCCACGTCGACCACTGCGCCGCCGCCGATGCCCTGCGCACGCAGCTTGGTGTGCCCATCGAAGGGCCGCAGAAGGACGAGGCGTTCTGGATCGATCAACTGCCCATGCAGAGCCAGCGCTTTGGTTTTCCGCCGGCCAAGGCATTCGTGCCCGACCGCTGGCTGGAAGACGGCGACACCGTGCAAGCCGCCGGCCGCACGCTGCAGGTGTTCCACTGTCCTGGCCATACGCCCGGCCACGTGGTGTTCTTCAGCCCCGAAGACCGTGTCGCCATCGTCGGCGATGTGCTGTTTGCGGGGTCGATCGGCCGCACGGATTTCCCGCGCGGCAACCATGCAGACCTGATCAACGCGATCCGCACGAAGCTCTGGCCGCTGGGTGACGACGTCACGTTTGTGCCGGGCCATGGGCCGGTCTCGACCTTTGGCGATGAGCGTGCCAGCAACCCGTACGTCGCCGATCGCCTGTTTGCCAACGAAGGCTCGGCATGAGCGCAAACACCAACGACAGCGCCAGGGACAGCGCCAACGAGAGCGACGACCCCTTCGCCGACACCGCGCCCGCTGCGCCGGCCGACAGGCCCCGCCGCAAGCGGGGCAACCAGCCGCCCGACACGCGGCCCGAAATCTACGTCAGCACCGACATCGAGGCCGACGGCCCCATCCCCGGACCGCACTCGATGCTGAGCTTTGCAAGCGCAGCGTACCTGGCCGACAAGACGCTCGTCGGCACGTTTGAAGCGAACCTGGAAACGCTGCCCGGCGCAGAAGGCCATCCGATCCAGATGCAGTGGTGGAAGAGCCAGCCCGAGGCGTGGGCGGCATGCCGCGCCAACCTGGAGGCACCCGAGGTGGCCCTGCCGCGTTACGTGGAATGGGTCGAGAGTCTGCCGGGCAAACCGGTGTTCGTGGCGTTTCCGGCGGGCTTCGATTTCACGTTCATGTTCTGGTACATGATGCGTTTTGCGGGGCGCTCTCCGTTTGGCTGGGCGGCGCTCGACATCAAGACGCTGGCCTTTGCGCTCACGGGCATGCCGTATCGGCGCAACGTCAAAGCGGCCTTTCCCGAGCACTGGCACGACCCGCTGCCGCACACGCACATCGCGCTGGATGACGCGAAAGAGCAAGGCGCCCTCTTCTGCAACATGCTGGCCGAATTGCGCAAACGCGAAGCCGAGCGCGCCGCCGCACAATTGCCCCACCAATCTGCTCAGGATTGAGCGCCGGACACATCACGCATCTGGCGAAGACCCGCACGCGGTTTGCCTCTTGCCCGCGTGATGCGCGCACCATGCCGCAACGCAACTTGCGGCGCCACAAACCCCCGTCTACGCTGGGCTTGTGCGAGCGACCAGACGACTGCGCCACCCGGCGCCGACAAGCAAAGCCACTCGCATACGCCATTTGCTTGCCGTATCGTTTTCGGGCCGCACGTGCCCCCGACGCCGGTGCGTGCCGGCGTCGGCTATCAGCCAACAACGGGGAGGTACCGCGATGCGATTTTCCCGTGACGCGTTTGACACGCAACACTTGCGAGCGATGACGGAGCGCTTGCATTGGCATCGCAAATCATCTGCGAAGGCGGTTCCGTTGAGCATGCGTGCGCAGCATCTTCATCACACGCACAGCAGCGCGCACCACGACGCAGACGTCATGAAAGTCGCCATGGTCTCGACCGCGGCGGCGCTGGCAGTGGTGCTTGCTGCCCTGCTGGCAGTTGGATTCGGGTCAGAAATGGCCCGATGGATGGGCCTGGAATAAACCGGTGCCCTTGCGCGTCTTGACGGACGCAGCCCCGGCCCTCGCGCAAAGCGAGATACGGCCACCCCTGAACGGCCTGTCCGATGGAAATCGGCAGGCCGTTCAACTTTGGGTGGCGCGGTGAGTTACTTCAGGAACGCCTCAAGCGCTTCGGGCGTGCGACCGATGGTGGCGCGACCGTTGCGAACGAGCACCGGGCGCTGCAGCAGCTTCGGGTGGGCTGCGATGGCCTTGAGCAGCGCGTCGTCTGACGCATCGGCCAGATTGAGCTGCGCGTATTCGTCTTCGTTTTCGCGGATCAGGCTGCGCAGCGGTGTGTCGAGTTGCGCTGCGAGCTGCTTGAGGTCGGCCAGCGTGGGCGGCGTGGTCAGGTATTCGATGACGTCGAGTTGTTCGCCGTTTTTCGCCGCGAAGGATTGGGCTTGTTCGAGCGCAGTGCGGGATTTGGAGCAGCGGGGGTTGTGGTAGATCTGCATGGCTTTTGGGGCTTTGGTGCTGGCTTGATGGGGTGTGCCGCAATCTTAAGGGGTGGCGGTTGGGTGGGGGTTTCGTTGTTGGTGTTGGGGGGATTCGTGCTTTTTTGTTTTTTGTGGTGCATCCCTTGTTTCATCCCCTGCCGGGACCGAAAGGGGGATGAACCACGAACGCACAAACCCAAAACCCAAAAAACAAAAGGGCCGACCAAAGCCGACCCCACAAACCAAAGCCATCAAGCGATATCAATCACCCGCCCAACAACCCCCCCACAGCACACCCCACCACCACAGTCGCGCCCCGCAGATCATTCAACCGCAGGTTCTCATCCGTGTTGTGTCCCCGCGCTTCCATCAACGTACGCGGGCCCGCGCCATACAGAACCGTCGGCACGCCATGCGCCGTGTAATGCCGTGCGTCGGTATACAGCGGCACGCCATGCACCGGCACATCGCCACCAAACACCGCCAACGCATTCCGTCGCAGCGCGCCAATCAGCGCGTCCACGCCAAGCAGTTCGGCAAGCGGCTCCGCCAAAAGAATGCGTTCCACCGAAACCTCGATCCCCGGCCGCTCCGCCGCTGCACGTTCGATCACGGCACGCAGTTCGCCCTCTGCATCTCGCCCGGCCTCTTCAGGAATCATCCGGCGGTCAACGCGGAACGTCACCAGATCGGGCACGACGTTGGTGTTGATGCCGCCCTGGATCAACCCGACGTTGAGCGTTGCGTGGTCGATGCCCGGCACGGCGGATTTGCGCGTTGCGAGTTCCGCGCGATAGGCATACACGGCCTGCAGGATATGCGTGGCCGCTTCGATGGCATCGATGCCCGTATGCGGCATGGCGGCGTGCGCCTGCCTGCCGCGCACCGTCACCTGCACGTGCAGGCAACCGTTATGCGCCGAGGTGATGCCGTACGCAAAGCCAGCGGAGATGGCGTAATCGGGCTTGCTCAAGCCTTGATCCAGCAGCCACTTCGGGCCGATGTCGCCGCCGGTTTCTTCGTCGTACGTGAAATGCAGTTCGACCGTGCCGTTGAGTTTGGCACCGCGCTTTTCCGCTTCGATCAGCGCAAGCAGCGCCCACGTGTACGTGGCGAAGTCCGACTTGGACACCGCCACGCCGCGGCCGAACATGGTCGGGCCGTGTTCGGTCTCGACGATCTCGCCGCCGTATGGGTCGTGCGTCCAGCCCAGGCCTGGCGGGACGACATCGCCGTGTGCGTTCATGGCGATCGTGGGGCCGCCGCTGCCGAACGTGTGGCGTACGATCAGGTTGGTGGCGCTGACCATGCCGGCGGCACGCACCTGCGCCTGCGGCACGGCATGTGCCTCGACGGTCAGGCCCAGCGCTTCCAGCAACGCCTTGGCGCGCGCGGCATGCGGGGCGCAATCGCCGGAGGGGTTATCCGACGGCACCTTCACCAGCTCGCGCAGGAAATCAATCTGCTGCGCGTGCGCGGCCTCGACAAATGCGCGGATGTCCGCATCGATGCCGGGGTTGGCAAGTTGGGCCTGGGTCATGTCGATGTCTCGCTGATTGGGTAGGACGGAGATTGAAAGTGACTGAGCCCCCGTTTGTGCGGGGGCTCAGGATCGGCACCGATGACGCGATGCTTACAGCGCGGCCTGCATGGCCTCGGCGGTCAACCACACCGATTCGGCCAGGTCTTGCTCGTCGCAGTTGTGGCCTTCGCCACCGCGGTCGACAACGAGGAAATCGCTCACCTCGCCCAGGGCCAGCAGCGGGTGGTGCCACACGCCGCGCGCGTAGTTCACGCCTTGCCAGCCGCGCGAGACGAACGCGCGCAACTTCGACGGGTCCAGCTCGCCAGCCGGCGCCACGACCACCAGATACGGCTTGTCGTTCTGCGGGATGAAGGCCTGGCTGCCACGCGGGTGGCGCTCCAGCATCTTGACCTCAAACGGCAGCGTGCGCGGCTGACCACGGAACAGGCTGATCAGCGCACGGCCGCCCTCGCCCACGTCCACGTCCACGTTGGCGAGGTCATGAAAGCGGATGGTCGTGCCCTGGTTGATGGGAAATTGCTTGGCCCCGTCCAGCTCGATCACGTCGCCGAACGGCGCAAAGGCTTCGCGCGTGAGCGGCTCGATGGTCAGCGCAATGCGTGCTGCGGTCTCTTGACTCATTCGAGCACCCCCCACAGGCGCAGACGCGACACGCCGCCGTCCGGGAACATGTTGAAGCGCACGTGCGTGACGATGCCGAGGTCGGCGATTTCCGCTTCGTAGTAGTGCTGCAGATCCATCTGCAGCTTCTGCTCGGGCAGCAGCGTTTGCCAGAACATCGCCTGCGTCTTCAGTGAGCTGTCGGTGCCGCCCACCACGCGCGCGGCCTGGATGGAAACGCGGTCAGCAAAGTTGCCCTTGAAGTGCGCGGTGTCGACTTCGATCTTGCGGATGCGGCCCGGGTTGGCCAGCGCGATCACGCACCAGTCGTTGCCCGGTTCGCGGCGGCGGCGCGTTTCCCAGCCGTCGCCCATGTTCACGCCGCGGCCCGGCATCAGCATGCGCGAGGCCGGCCCGAAGTGTTCATTGTTGGCTTCGACCACATAGGCGCCGTTTTCCATGGCGGCCAGGTCGAACAGCTTGGTGCGATCCGCGCCCTTCCAGTCGACTTGCGGCTGCCCGTACACGCGCAGGCGCGCGATGCCGCCGTCCGGGAAGATGTTCACGCGCAGGTGCGTGAAGGCCTGCGTGTTCGTCACGGCCACGTAGGCGTGGCTGTTGCCTTGCAGCGTGGTCGACGGAACGATTTCAGTCCACTGCGTGGCCTCGGTCGGTTCGCCATCCGGCAGATAAGCGGCTTCAATGGAAGCGGCCGGCGGGAAGTTGCCGGTGAAGTGGCTCGTGTCGATATCGACACCCTTCACGACGCCGGGGCGGGCCAGGCGGACGATGCAATGGTCATAGCCGCCGTTACGGCGACGACGCGTTTCCCAGCCATCCATCCACTTGCCGTGGTCGTCGTACTTGCCGGGAATGAACACCGCCGGTTCGGGGTTGAGCATGCGGTCTTTCGGCGCGAAGAATTCGTCGGTCGCGAACGTGGCCTCTGCGCCAAGGCGGGGGTCCGCCAGGTTCGGATATCGGCGCGTGAAATCCGGCGCGTTCGGATCGAGCGTGGGCATCGCCATGTGGAACTCCTTGGTGTTTTGTCTCTGGATGTTATACGGCCGGCCCATCGAACAAAAACAGCGAGTAAGGACACTCGAAACTGTAGCGATGGGAACGCCGGAAGTGCAGCGTAAACGGCGGAAGCACAAGGCTTCGCGGGACTGCATGAGTCGATCCTAGCATGTGAATTCAAAAATTGCATACAAAAATTGGATCGCCTATGATGCCGTCAACGCTCAACAATTCATCGCGACAATTTGTTGCGACGCAGCGAGCGAAACAAGGCCGTGACGACAATCGCAACCAACTGAATTAGACGATTGGGCACGGCTTGAGACACCAGTAATCCAAAGGAGGATTCACCATGCAACGCTTTACGCGCCCGTTGTTCGGGCAGGTTTTGATTGCCCTGGCGTTGGGCATCGCGCTGGGCATCTGGGCGCCGGAGTTTGCGCAGAAACTGCAGCCGCTCGGCGATGGCTTTCTGAAGCTGATCAAGATGCTGATCGCGCCGATCGTGTTCTCGGTGGTGGTGGTGGGCATCTGCGGCGCCGGCGAGCTGAAGAAGGTCGGGCGCGTAGGCGGCAAGGCCGTCATCTACTTTGAAATCGTCACGACGATTGCGCTGGCGCTGGGCATTGCACTGGCCTATCTGTTCGGGCCGGGGCACGGCATGAATGTGGATCCAAAGACGCTCGATCCGGCGGCCATGGCGTCGTACATGACGACTGCCAAGCAGGTGGAATCGACCGGCGTGGCAGCGTTCTTCCTCAAGCTGATTCCCGATACGTTCGTCAGCGGCTTTGTGAAGGGCGACATCCTGCAGGTGCTGCTGGTGTCGATCCTGTTCGGCTGCTCGCTGTCGCTGCTGGGTGAGCGGACCAAGCCGCTGGTCAACCTGATCGACCAGCTCTCGCATGTGCTGTTCCGCATGATGGCCGTGATCATCCGTCTGGCACCGCTGGGCGTGCTGGGCGCGGTGGCCTTTACCGTCGGCAAGTACGGTGCGGGCTCGCTCAAGCAGCTTGGCTTCCTGGTGCTGCTGTTCTATGTGGCCGTGGCACTGTTTGTGTTCGTCGTGCTCGGCACCATCCTGCGCATGGCGGGCTTCAACATCTTCAAGCTGATCCGCTTCTTGCGCGCCGAACTGCTGGTGGTGCTGGGCACGGCATCGTCCGACGCGGTGCTGCCGTCCATCATGAACAAGCTGGAGAAGATGGGCATCAAGCGCTCGGTGGTCGGCCTGGTCATCCCGACCGGCTACTCGTTCAACCTCGATGCGTTCTCGATCTACCTGACGCTGGCCGCCGTGTTCATCGCGCAGGCGACCAACACGCCGCTGGCGCTGCAGGATCTGCTGCTGATCCTGGGCGTGGCGCTGGTGACCTCCAAGGGCGCGCACGGTATTCCGGGTTCGGCCATCGTGATCCTGGCAGCCACACTGTCGGTCATTCCGGCCATTCCGGCGATCGGCCTGGTGCTGGTGCTTTCCGTCGACTGGTTCATCGGCATTGCCCGTGCGCTGGGCAACCTGATCGGCAACTGCGTCGCCACGGTGGTCATCGCCGCGTGGGAGAAAGACATCGACCGCGTGCGCGCCAATGCGGTGCTCGACGGCAAGATCGACATCACCGAAGAAGGCGAGGCGATTGCGCACGGCCACGGTGTGGCTGCACAAGCCGCCCACACGCTGCCGCATGCCTGAAGCGGCGCTGCTGTCGGACGGCGGTAAAATCGGCACCATGACCGAAACCACCGCCGCCGACATCTCCTCCGAAGGCATTGCCGACGACATCGCCCAGGCGATCGTCGCGCATCGGCTGCCGCCAGGCACCAAGCTGCGCGAAGAGGCGCTGGCGCGGGTCTACCACGTCAGCCGCACGAAGATTCGCGCAGCGCTGCTGATGCTCGCAAAGGACAAGCTGATCCGCATGGAGCCGGATCGCGGTGCGTTCGTTGCCAAACCTGACGAGACCGAGGCGCGCGAGGTGTTTGCCGTACGCCGCGTGCTGGAAGTCGCGCTGGTGCGCGAGTTCATCGCCAAAGCGACGCCGGCCGACTACAAGCGGCTGGAGAAGCACCTGGCCGAAGAACACAAGGTGGCGGCAAGCGGCGACTTATCTGACGTCCCGCGCCGCAATCGCCTGATGGCCGACTTTCACCTCCTGATGGCCGACGTGGTGGGGAATAGCGTGCTCAAGGAAATGCTGTATGAGCTTTCAGCCCGCAGCTCGGTGATCACGATGATGTACCAGTCGACGTACGACGCCGTGCGTTCGTCCGACGAACACACTGCTTTCCTGGACGCCGCCAAGCGCGGCGACGTGGAAGGCGCCATCGCCCTGATGGAAGAGCACATGGCGCACACCGAGGCTTCGCTCAAGTTCGAATCGCCGGGCGGCCGCGCGACGGATCTCGTAGCCGCCCTCCTAGCCTGATCGCGCGTGCCGACGTACACGCTGCGCGCGCCGGTTTCCGCCGAGCTGGAAATCAAGAAAAGCCGCTTTATCGGGTTGGCCGTGCCGGTTGATGACCGGGCTGCCGCCATGGACGTGATTGCACGCCTGCGCGCCGAACACCCCGCTGCCACGCACGTCTGCTGGGCGCTCCTGGCAGGTGGCCAGTCAGGCATGTCCGACGATGGGGAGCCCTCTGGCACGGCTGGTCGCCCCATCCTTGAAGTGCTGCGCCATCACGATCTGGACGGCACGCTGGGCGCCGTGGTGCGTTACTTCGGCGGGGTCAAGCTCGGCGCCGGCGGTCTGGTGCGCGCCTACACGGACGCCATCGCCACCGCCCTCATGCAGGCCGAACGCGTGGAGCGCATCGCCAGCACCACGCTCACCCTATCCACGGATTACGCCGATGAGGCCCGTATCCGCCGCTGGATCGACGATGGCGGCTACACGCTCGTCGATGCTGCGTACGATGCAGGTGTCACGCTCACGGTGCGGTTGCCGGTGACGGACGAGGCGGCCGCGCGGGTCACGCTGCGGGATTTGACGCAGGGGCGTGTGGTGATTACCTAGCGCCTATCGCTCGGGAGTGGGCAGAGCGGCGGGCGCGGAGCCCGGGCAACACGGGTTTTGGCAGTCCGGTTGGAAAACGACGTAGGCGGCTGTCGGCATTTTGGGGGCGACGCCGTCGCGTTCCGCGGCACGCAGATGCGTATCGGCCTCGGACGACTCGACTTTGTCGCCCTCGATGCCGACAGCGTCCAGCACGGCCTGGATGCTTCTGAGGCGCTGCACTGCCAGTTCTGGGTCGGACGCAGGCTCCAATGCCTCCCGCAAGCGCACCCGGTACTTGCCGCCGCTGCGAAAATCTTCTTTGAGCTGCGAATCCCATTCCGCCAGTTTCAGGATTTCGGCGGTCGGCAGCGCAGACTCGCCGGGCGAGAACACCAGCGGGTGCTCAAGCCCGGTCAGATCGCACGCCAGGGCGGAGGTGCTGAGCATGAGAGCGCCGAGAACTGCAGTTCTGTGTAGCATCTTCCGTCTCCGGCATTGAGCGCGCCACCCGCGATGCGTCTAATGACAAGTTTAGGAACCGTCATCCATTTCCGCACGCTCAACGCGTTCGCGACCAATACCCCGCCTGCCCGTACACCGTCTTCAGGTGCTCGATAAAGAACCGGATCTTTGCCGGCACCGGCCGCTGCTGCGGGTACACGGCAAGGATGTCGTAGTCGGGCAGCGCGTAGTCGTCGAGCACCGTCATCAGCGCGCCGGATTCCAGCTCAGGCTGGATCTCCCACGTTGAGCGCCAGCCCAAGCCCAGACCTTCGCCCATCCAGCGGTGCAGCAGTTCACCGTCGTTGCAGTCGAGGTTGCCGTTCACCTTCACGGTGACGGCCTTGCCGTTCTGCTGGAAATACCAGCCGCGCTGCTGACCGCCCTGCAGGTTGAAGGCGAGGCAGTTGTGGCGCGTGAGGTCATCGAGCGTGCGGGGCACACCATGCTTGGCGAAGTACGCGGGCGTGCCGCACACCACGCGCTTGTTCGACGCCAGGCGGATCGCGACGAAGTTCGGATCAATCGCACCGCCAATGCGGATGCCCACGTCGTAGCCTTCGCGCACGAGGTCGACCACGCGGTCGGTCAGGTTGAACGAGATGCGCACGTCGGGGTTGGCACGCAGGAAGTCCGGGGCGTGCGGTGCGACGTGCTTGCGGCCAAACGCAGCCGGCGCCGACACGATCAGGTGCCCGGTCGCCTTGTGACGGCCTTCGGCAACCAGCAGCTCCGCGCGGTCCAGTTCGCCCAGCGCCTTCTTGCACTGTTCCATGAAGACCGCGCCCTGCTCCGTCACCGCAATGCGGCGAGTCGACCGGTGCAGCAGCTTCACGCCCAGGCGGGCCTCCAGCGCGTTGATGCGGCGTCCGATCATGACGGGCGTCACGTCTTGCGTGAGCGCGGCGGCGGCCATGCTGCCGTGTTCCACCACGGCGATGAACGCTTCGATCTGCTTGAGCTTGTCCATTCCATCATTCCAGTTCGCAATGTCTGACCATTTTAGTGAGCATTCCGTACCAGGATTGCGGCTTTCTGGCGCATATCACCTGTGACGAATGGCAAAAATAGTGGACGCCGATGTGATCGATGCGAGCGGGCCGCGCCCCATTGCTGCGTCGCACCAAAGTGCCTGAAAGCGTTTTGAATTCAAGGTTTTCCGGCATATTGGCTGCCTTGGTATTGGTGCAGCACGCAAATCCATTCAGTATTCTCAGTTAGCAATCAACTGACGAAATCTGCGTTTATCCATATCGGCATGCGGGAATAGGATCAGCTCCAACTGATTCCCACCTTCCATTCCTGGAGACACCCCATGCCGAAGATGAGAGCGATTGATGCCGCAGTTGCGGTGATGGAAAAAGAAGGCATCACCACCGCCTTCGGCGTGCCTGGTGCCGCCATCAACCCGTTGTACTCGGCGCTGCGCCGCGCCGGCAACATTGACCACGTGCTGGCCCGCCACGTTGAAGGCGCCTCGCACATGGCCGAGGGCTACACCCGTGCGGAGCCGGGCAACATCGGCGTGTGCATCGGTACGTCGGGCCCCGCCGGCACCGACATGATCACCGGCCTGTACTCGGCCTGGGCAGACTCGATTCCCATCCTGTGCATCACGGGCCAGGCACCCCGCGCCCGCCTGTACAAGGAAGACTTCCAGGCCGTCGACATCGAGTCGATCGCCAAGCCGGTCACGAAGTGGGCCGTCACCGTGCGCGAGCCGGCGCTGGTGCCGCGCGTGTTCCAGCAAGCCTTCCACCTGATGCGCTCGGGCCGCCCGGGTCCGGTGCTGATCGACCTGCCGTTCGACGTGCAAGTCGCCGAAATCGAATTCGACCCCGACACGTACAGCCCGCTGCCGGTCTACAAGCCCGCGGCCACGCGTGCCCAAGCCGAGCGCGCCATCGCGATGCTGTGCGAAGCCGAGCGCCCGCTGCTGGTGTGCGGCGGCGGCGTGATCAACGCCGATGCGGCCAAGCTGATGGTCGAGTTTGCCGAGCTGGTGAACGTGCCTGTGGTCCCGACGCTGATGGGCTGGGGCGTGCTGGCCGATGACCACCCGCTCAACGCCGGCATGGTCGGTCTGCAAACGTCCCACCGTTACGGCAACGCCACGCTGCTCGCATCCGACTTTGTGTTCGGCATCGGCAACCGCTGGGCCAACCGCCACACCGGCAGCGTCGACGTGTACACCAAGGGCCGCAAGTTCATCCACGTCGATATCGAACCGACGCAGATCGGCCGCGTGTTCGGGCCGGATCTGGGCATCGTGTCGGACGCCAAGGCGGCACTGGAGAAGTTTATTGAAGTGGCCCGCGAGCTGAAGGCCGCCGGCAAGCTGCCGTGCCGCAAGCGCTGGAACGCCGACGTGCAGAAGCGCAAGCGCACGATGCTGCGTCGCTCCGACTTCGACAACGTGCCCATCAAGCCGCAGCGCGTGTACCGCGAGATGAACCAGTACTTCCCGCGCGACGTTCGCTATGTGTCGACCATTGGCCTGTCGCAGATCGCTGCCGCGCAGTTCCTGTCCGTCAACCAGCCGCGCCACTGGATCAACTGCGGCCAGGCAGGCCCGCTGGGCTGGACGATTCCCGCCGCCATCGGCGTGAAGGTGGCCTCGCCCAACAGCGACGTGGTCGCCATCTCGGGTGACTACGACTTCCAGTTCATGATCGAAGAGATGGCGGTGGCCGCGCAGTTCAAGGTGCCGTACATCCACGTGGTGGTGAACAACTCGTACCTGGGGCTGATCCGCCAGGCGCAGCGCAACTTCGACATGGACTACTGCGTCCAGCTCGCCTTCGACAACGTCAACGCACCCGAGCTGAACGGCTACGGCGTCGACCACGTGAAGGTGGTGGAAGGCCTGGGCTGCAAGGCAATCCGCGTGTTCAAGCCCGAAGACATCGAACCCGCCTTCGCGCAGGCCCGCCTGCTGATGGCCGAGTTCTCGGTGCCGGTGATGGTGGAAGTGATTCTCGAGCGCGTGACCAACATCGCAATGGGCACGGAGATCGACAACGTGGTCGAGTTTGAAGAGGTGCTCGACCTGGAAGACACCCTCACGGAAGCCGAAGGCGTCACCGCATAAAGACGGCGCGTCGTTCCCTCACCGTCCGATAACAGGAGAAACCATGACAAAGCTGGCAGCCAACCTGACCATGCTCTTCACCGAGCAGGCCTTCCTCGACCGCTTCGAAGCCGCCGCACGTGCGGGCTTTCGCGGTGTGGAGTTCCTGTTCCCCTACGCGTTTCATGCCGACCAGATTGCCGATCGCCTGAACCGCTTCCAGCTCGACCTGGTCCTGCATAACCTGCCGGCCGGCAACTGGGACGGCGGCGAGCGCGGTATCGCCATCCTGCCGGATCGCGTGAGCGAGTTTCAGGACGGCGTGGGCGAAGCCATCAAATACGCCAAGGTGCTCGGCGTGAAACAGCTCAACTGCCTGGTGGGCATTCGCCCCGAAGGCGTGAGCGAAGACGCTGCGCGCAAGACGCTGGTGGAGAACCTGAAGTTTGCGGCGAAGGCACTGAAGGCCGAGAAGATCGACCTGCTCATCGAGCCGATCAACACGTTTGATATTCCAGGCTTCTACCTGAACCGCACGCAGCAGGCGCTGGACCTGATCAACGACGTGGATGCGTCCAACCTTTACGTGCAGTACGACATCTATCACATGCAACGGATGGAAGGCGAAGTGGCTAGCACGCTGAAGCGCCGTCTGGACAAGATCAAGCATGTGCAGCTGGCGGACAACCCTGGGCGCAATGAGCCGGGGACTGGGGAGATTAATTACCAGTTCTTGTTCCGTTGGTTGGATGAGATTGGGTACACCGGGTGGGTTGGGTGTGAGTACAAGCCTAAGGCTGGGACGGTTGAAGGTCTTGGCTGGCGTGACGCGTACCAGGTTTCTTGATTCTTTGTTTGGTTTTGCCTCGGTGGTGCATCCCTTGTTTCATCCCCTGCCGGGGCTGACTCACTTTTCTTTGTCTTGCCAAAGAAAAGTAAGCAAAAGAAAGGCGCGCCCGAGATGGCGACTTCCCCTTGAATTTATGTCGCAGAGAGGGGAAGGGAAAAACTCGCTTCGCTCAGACAGTTTCCCTTCCTTTTTCCTCTCTGCAACAGAAATTCAAGGCGCCATCTAGGGCTCCAACGGCCAAACAATCAGAGCACGACCGCAGCAGGAACCAGCAACACAACGCGAAGCAAAGCGAGCAGCAGCAGCAACAAACAAGAGCCACCAGGGCCCGCACACCAACGGTTCGGCCGTTGACGTTCCTGCCCTAGATGGCGCCTTGAATTTGTGTAAGCGGGCGGAACAAAGACGGGGAACTGTTTGAGCGCAGCGAGTTTTCCC
>NZ_JBQEPR010000010.1:189614-192195 GCF_052045895.1 Ralstonia sp. 22111
GCCATCTCGGGCGCGCCTTTCTTTGCTTACTTTCTTTGGCAAGACAAAGAAAGTGAGTCGCCCCCGGCAGGGGGTGAAAGAGAGTGGACCACCAAGGCCCAATCCAACAACCAACGAACCAACACCCAAACCAAGGAGATCCCTCACCATGGCAAACAATCTCAACCTCGGTTTCATCGGCCTCGGCATCATGGGCGCCCCCATGGCAGGCCACCTGCGCGCCGCCGGCCACACGCTGTTCGTGCACGACGTCAACCCGGCCCCGGCCGCGCTGGTGGAAGCCGGCGTGACGGTCTGCACGAGCGCCGAGGAAGTCGCCAAGCGCGCCGACATCATCTTCATCATGGTGCCGGACACCCCGCACGTTGAAGCCGTGCTGTTCAGCGAGAAGGGCGTCGCCAAGGCGCTGAAGGATGCCGGCAAGAACGCTGCTGCCAACAAGATCGTCGTCGACATGAGCTCGATCTCGCCGATCGCGACGAAGGACTTTGCAGCCCGCATCAACAAGACCGGCGCGCAATACCTGGACGCTCCGGTGTCGGGTGGCGAAGTGGGCGCGAAGGCCGCATCGCTGACGATCATGGTGGGCGGTGAGCAGGCTGCGTTCGATCGCGTGGCTCCGTTGTTCAACCTGATGGGCAAGAACATCACGCTGGTCGGCGGCAACGGCGACGGCCAGACCACCAAGGTGGCCAACCAGATCATCGTGGCGCTGAACATCCAGGCCGTGTCGGAAGCGCTGCTGTTCGCATCGAAGGCCGGCGCCGACCCCGCAAAGGTGCGTCAGGCACTGATGGGCGGTTTCGCTGCTTCGCGCATTCTCGAAGTGCACGGCGAGCGCATGGTCAAGCGTACGTTCGACCCGGGCTTCCGCATCGAGCTGCACCAGAAGGATTTGAACCTGGCACTGCAAGGCGCGAAGGTTCTGGGCGTGGCGCTGCCGAACACGGCCACCGCGCAGGAGCTGTTCAACACCTGCGCCGCCAACGGCATGGGCAAGCAAGACCACTCGGCGCTGTGCCGCGCGATCGAGATCATGTCGAACCACGACATCGCCTGAATGCGTGCCTAAGTTGTGTGCACTGTCGCAGCCTTCGGGCGGCGGCAGTCTTTTTTGCTGTCTCCCCGCCTTCTGCCATGCACCACGACCAGTCTGCCCAGGCCGCCCTGCGCGCCGCCTTGCCCAATCCGTCGCCGCGCGCGTTGCTGCACGGCCTGTTTGATACCGCGGTGGCTGCGGTCAGCGCTGCGCAATGCCTGCCTGCATTCCTGCCCGAACCGCCGCGTGGCCGCACCATCGTCATCGGTGCGGGCAAGGGCGCAGCGGCGATGGCCGAGGCGGTGGAGCAGCACTGGAAGGGCGAGCTGTCTGGCCTGGTCGTCACGCGTTACGAGCACGGCCGCGCTCCCGGCACGCAAGGCCGCATTGAAGTGGTGGAAGCCTCGCACCCCGTGCCCGATGCCGCCGGCCAACGTGCCGCGCAACGCATGGTCGGCCTGCTCGAAGGTTTGACGAAAGACGACCTCGTCCTGTGCCTGATCTCGGGCGGTGGCTCGGCCCTGCTGGCTGCACCGGCCGAAGGCTTGACGCTGGCCGACAAGCAGTCCGTCAACCGTGCGCTGCTCAAAAGCGGCGCGAGCATCGGCGAGATGAACTGCGTGCGCAAGCATCTGTCGTCGATCAAGGGCGGGCGCCTGGCGCTGGCGTGCGCACCGGCGCGCGTGGAGACGCTGCTGATCTCCGATATTCCCGGCGATGACCCGACGCTCATCGCCAGCGGCCCGACGCTGCCCGACGCCACCACCTGCGCGGATGCCCTGGCCGTGATCGACAAATACGGCATCGACGTGCCCGAAGCGGTGCGCCGTCATCTGGAAACCGGCGCGGGCGAAACACCCAAGCCCGGCGATGCACGTTTCGAAGGCCATCGCAGCCATGTCATTGCGACAGCGCAGCACGCGCTGGAAGCCGCCGCAGCACAGGCACGCTTGCTCGGTTACGAGGCGCACATCCTGTCGGACAGCATTGAAGGCGAAGCGCGCGATGTGGCCGAAGTCCACGCCGGCATCGTGCGGCAGATCGTGGCGCGCAACCAGCCGTTTACCAAACCGTGCGTGATTCTGTCGGGTGGTGAAACCACGGTGACGGTGCGCGGTAACGGCCGCGGCGGGCGCAATGCCGAGTTCCTGCTGGCGCTGGGCGTGGCGTTGGATGGCCTGCCCGGTGTGTACGCAATTGCCTGCGATACCGATGGCATTGATGGCTCGGAAGACAACGCTGGTGCGATGTTGACGCCGGATAGTTTGGCGCGTGCTGAAGCGCTTGGGTTGAAGCCGAAGCAGTTGCTCGACAACAACGATGGGTATGGGTTTTTTGATGCGTTGGGCGATTTGATTGTGACTGGGCCTACGCGGACGAATGTGAATGATTTTCGGGCGGTTTTGATTACTGGCTGAGTGGATCTGGATGCGGGGATGGAATGATGTTTTTGGTGCATCCCTGTTTCATCCCCTGCCGGGGCTGACTCACTTTTCTTTGTCTTGCCAAAGAAAAGTAAGCAAAAGAAAGGCGCGCCCGAGA
>NZ_JBQEPR010000010.1:192245-195938 GCF_052045895.1 Ralstonia sp. 22111
AAAAACTCGCTTCGCTCAGACAGTTTCCCTTCCTTTTTCCTCCCTGCAACAGAAATTCAAGGCGCCATCTAGGGCAGGAACGTCAAGGGCCAAACCGTCGATCACGAGTGCAGTAGGAACCAGCAGCACAACGCGAAGCAAGGCGAGCAACACAGCAACAAACGGAGCCAACTAGGACAGCACACAGATTGTGTGGCCGTACCCTGCCCTAGATGGCGCCTTGAATTTGTGTAAGCGGGCGGAACAAAGACGGGGAACTGTTTGAGCGCAGCGAGTTTTCCCCGTCTCCGCCCGGTTACACAAATTCAAGGAAGGGGTCGCCATCTCGGGCGCGCCTTTCTTTGCTTACTTTCTTTGGCAAGACAAAGAAAGTGAGTCGCCCCCGGCAGGGGGTGAAAGGGAGTGCACCACCAAGGCCCAACCAAGCAAACAAACAACCCCACCCGGAGCAACAAAGTGCGCCGCTTCCGCAACACCAAAATCCTAGCCACCCTAGGCCCCGCCAGCAGCGACAAAGACACCATCCGCGCCCTCTTCGACGCGGGCGCGGACGTCTTCCGCCTGAACTTCAGCCACGGCTCGCACGAAGACCACCGCAAGCGCTACGACACCGTGCGCGCGGTGGAGGCCGAGACCGGCCGCCCGATCGGCATCCTCGCGGACATGCAAGGCCCGAAGTTGCGCATCGGCACGTTTGCCGACGGCCGCGTCGTGCTCAAGAACGGGGACCGCTTTGTGCTCGACCGCGATCCGACGCCGGGGGATGTCACGCGTGTGCATCTGCCGCATCCGGAGCTGTACGCGGCTGCCGCGCCGGGCCAGTCGCTGTTGCTGGACGACGGCAAGATCCGCCTGGCGGTGGAAGCCGCCGACCCGACGGCCATCGTCACGCGTGTGGTCGATGGCGGCCCGCTGTCGGACCGCAAGGGCGTGAACGTACCGGACGCCGTGATCCCCATTCCGGCGCTCACCGAGAAAGACCTGCGCGACCTGGACTTCGCGCTGTCGCTGGGCGTCGATTGGATCGCCCTGTCATTCGTGCAGCGCGCCGAAGACGTGATCGCCGCGCGCGAGATCATCGGCGACCGGGCTGGGCTGCTCTCCAAGATCGAAAAGCCCGCCGCGCTGCTGCATCTGGAAGACATCGTGCAGGCGTCCGATGCGCTGATGGTGGCGCGCGGCGACTTGGGCGTGGAGCTGCCGCCCGAGCGCGTGCCCGGCGTGCAGAAGCGCATCCTGCGCATGGCGCGTCACCACGGCAAGCCGGTGGTCGTGGCCACGCAGATGCTGGAATCGATGATTGAGGCGCCGGTACCGACGCGCGCCGAAGCGTCAGACGTGGCCAGCGCCGTGTACGACGGCACCGATGCCGTGATGCTGTCGGCCGAGTCGGCCAGCGGCAAGCATCCGGTGGCGGCGGTCAGCATCATGAACCGCATCATTGCCGAGACGGAGCGCGACCCGCTGTACCGCAACCTGATCGACGCGCAGCATCAGCCGCCGCTGCCGACGCGCCAGGACGCCATCTGCGCGGCCCTGCGCGACGTGACGCACATCCTGGGCGCAGTGGCCACCGTCACGTATACGTCCAGCGGCAAGACGAGTCTGCGCGCCGCACGCGAGCGGCCGCTGGCGCCTATCGTGAGCATCACGCCGCGCCTGGATACTGCGCGCCGTCTGGCAATCACGTGGGGGGTGCACAGCACGGTCAGCCCCGATGTGAGCAACGTCGACGAGATGGTGGATGCGGCGTGCCGCGCGGCCGCGCGTGAAGGCTTTGCCGTATCGGGCGACCAGATCGCCATCACGGCGGGCATGCCGTTCGGCCAGGCCGGTTCGACCAACCTGCTGCGCCTGGCGGAGATCTGGCCGCAGACGCTCGTGACTGCGCAGACGCAAGACGCTGCGCTGCAGCCCGAGCCGGCCACGGTCTGACCTCACTACGGGTCGGTAGGTCGATCAGACCACTTTGGAGTAGCGCGGGACGAAGGTGACGGGCTTGCCCTCGGCTTCCACCGCGCGCTCCGTGCCTGCCTCGCGCAGGTGCGCATCGAACACCATCGCGATGCGGCGCACCAGCAGCCGCCCTTGCGGCGTGATGACGATACGCTCGTCGCCCACCCTCACCAGCCCGGCTTCCTCCAGCGGCGCCAGCGCCTGCAGCTCGTTCGCAAAGCTGCGCTTGAAGTCCAGCCCGTGGCGCGCTCCGAATGCGCGCATGTTCAGTTCGAACCCGCACATCAACTCGCCAATCAGCGCGCGGCGCACGTGGTCGTCCGGTGTGAGCGACATGCCGCGCAGCACGGCGAGCTGGCCAGCGTCGATGCGTGCGTAGTACGCGTCGAGATCCTTCTCGTTCTGCGCATACACATCGCCCACGCGGCTGATGGCGGACACGCCAAACGCCAGCATGTCGCAATCGGCGTGCGTGGAGTAGCCCTGGAAATTGCGTTGCAGCCGGCCTTCACGCTGCGCGATGGCCAGCGCATCGTCAGGCCGCGCGAAGTGATCCATGCCGATGTAGACGTAGCCCTCGGCAACGAGCCGCTCCACTGTCATCGCCAGCAAATCGAGTTTTTCGTCAGCGGTCGGCAGCGTGAGCATGTCGATGCGGCGCTGCGCCTTGAACAGGTGCGGCAGGTGCGCATAGCTGTAGACGGACAGCCGATCAGGCGCCATCTCCAGCACGCGGTCGAGCGTTGCGTTGAACGTTTCGGTGCGCTGATACGGCAAGCCGTAGATCAGGTCGAAGCTGATCGATTCGAAGCCCAGCCGCCGCGCGGTGTCGACCACGCGACGTGTCTCTTCCACGCTTTGGATGCGGTGGACCGCGCGCTGGACGTCGGGGTCGAAGTCCTGGATGCCGAGGCTTGCGCGGTTGAAGCCGATCTCGGCCAGCACTTCAAGTGTTGCGTCGTCGGCGTGGCGCGGGTCGAGTTCGACCGAGATCTCGCCATCGCTGGCCAGGTCGAAATGCTGCCGTGTGGCGGCCATCACGGCGCGCATCTCATCGTGCGCTAGGAACGTAGGCGTGCCGCCGCCCCAATGCAATTGCGTCACGCGGCGCAGTGGGCCAATCTGGTTGGCCACCATCGCCATCTCGCGGGCAAGGGTTTCAACGTAGCGTGCGCTGCGCGAGCGATCCTTTGTGATGACCTTGTTGCAGCCGCAGTAGTAGCAGAGGTTCGCGCAGAACGGCAGGTGCATGTACAGCGACAGCGGGGCATGCAGCGCGGGTGCAATCGCCGCGCGACGGTGCAAGGCGTCGAGGTAATCGGCGTTACCAAACTTGTTGTGAAAGCGGTCGGCGGTCGGGTACGAGGTGTAGCGCGGGCCGTGCGTATCAAAGCGCTCCGCGAGCTCGCGCACCTGCGGCGCCGACCAGCGGAAGGCGGTGTCATTTGCGGCGGACGGATCGTCGGCCGGCTTGGCGAACGGAAACATGGGGCGGTTCTTGTGGGGGCGATGGCTCATCCTAAAACTGCGATGTGCGCGCCGCGTTGATGTGTGTCAACGTCGGTCGATGCCTGTCCCAAAGCGTTGCGTGCTGCACGCGGGCCGTCACGATGGCACAACAGCGCTGGCCTTCGACGGTGTTTTCAGGGTTTTGGGTTGTTGGTGCATCCCTTGTTTCATCCCCTGCCGGGGCTGACTCACTTTCTTTGGTCTTGCCCAAAGAAAGTAAGCAAAGAA
>NZ_JBQEPR010000011.1:0-158232 GCF_052045895.1 Ralstonia sp. 22111
TTCTCCACCACTCAACACCACCACCTCCACTTGCGTTTCGGCGCTGTGTTTTGCAGCGAGGGGCGAACTATAGGCGGGTTCCCGGAGCTTGGCAACACCTTTGTCGTGACGGGCTGATGACGCGCTCGTGAAGAATAGCCGCCAGCCCTGTCTACGCATGGGATTGCGGCCGTAAAGGAGTCGCAACAGGAGGCCCGGGATACCCGATGCCGTTACTCGGGTATTCCCGAAGTCACCCCGCTGGGCCGTCGTTATTGGTGCTTGAACGTGGCGGCGCGCTTTTCGACGAACGCGCGCATACCTTCTTTCTGGTCTTCCGTGGCAAATGTGGAGTGGAACAGGCGCCGCTCAAGATGTACGCCTTCGCTGAGCGAAGTCTCGTAGGCCGCGTTGATCGACTCTTTGATCATCATGACCGTGGGGAGCGAGAACCCTGCAATAGTTTCCGCAGCCTGGATAGCCTCGTCGAGCAGCTTGTCGGCGGGAATGACGCGCGAGACCAACCCGGCGCGCTCGGCCTCTTCAGCGCCCATCATGCGAGCGGTCAAGCAGAGGTCCATCGCCTTGGCTTTGGAGACAGCACGCGGCAGGCGCTGCGTGCCGCCGGCGCCAGGCATGGTGCCAAGCTTGATTTCCGGCTGGCCGAACTTGGCCGTATCGGCGGCGAGAATGATGTCGCACATCATGGCCAGTTCACAGCCGCCGCCCAGCGCGTAGCCGGCCACCGCGGCAATCACCGGCTTGCGGATGCGGCGAATGGTTTCCCAGTTGCGCGTGATGTATTCGTTCTTATAGACCGTGGCGAAGTCGTAATCGGCCATGGCGCCGATATCTGCGCCCGCGGCGAACGCCTTTTCACTGCCGGTGATGACGATGGCACCGATGTTGGCGTCGGCATCGAAGGCAAGCAGCGCGGCGCCGAGTTCATCCATGAGCGCATCGTTGAGGGCATTGAGCGCCTTCGGACGATTGAGCGTAATAAGACCGACGCGGCCGCGCGTTTCGACCAGAATGTTTTCGTAGGACATGGAAGCTCCAGTTGGAATGGATGTAATATTAGCCGACCAACCGGTCGGTTAATCAATGAACCGATGACCGAGGAGGAGACAAGATGACTAGCCCGACCATTCTGCTTGACTGGCATGAACGCGTGGCAACCATCACGCTGAACCGGCCCGATCAGCTCAACAGCTTAACGGCCGGCATGCACCGGGAACTGCGCGAAGCGCTGGACAAGGTGGAGCGCCAGCGCGCCCGCGCCTTGATCCTGACCGGTGCGGGACGCGGCTTCTGCGCAGGGCAGGATCTCTCCGAACTCAATTTCACGCCCGGGCAGATGACCGACCTGGGCCAGCTCATCGACGAGCAATTCAACCCGTTGGTGCGCCGTCTGCGCGCCATGCCCCTGCCCGTGATTGCCGCTGTGAATGGCGTGGCCGCAGGCGCGGGCGCGAATCTGGCGCTGGCGTGCGACATCGTAATGGCCGCCGAGAATGCGTGTTTCCTCCAGGCCTTTGTAAAGATCGGGCTATTGCCGGATTCGGGCGGGACGTGGTTCCTGCCGCAGCGCATCGGTGTGGCGCGGGCGATGGGGCTGGCAATGCTGGGTGAGAAGCTCGACGCCAAGACTGCGCTCGCCTGGGGTCTGATCTGGGGCGTCTATCACGACGCAAAGATCCTGATGACGGAAGTGAATTGCATGGCCGACCACCTCGCCAAGCAGCCGACCCGGGCGCTAGCCGCCATCAAGCGCGCGATGCACGCAGCGCCCACTCAGTCGCTCGACGCCCAGTTGGATCTGGAGCGCGACCTACAGCGCGAACTCGGCAACTCTCATGATTACGCGGAGGGCGTCGACGCGTTCCTCAACAAGCGCGTGGCGCATTTCACTGGCGAATAAGGACATCAGCGTGACGGAAACGGCCCTCCACGATGCACAGGCGCTGGCTGAAGCGGCCTGCGAAAGTATGTATGACGCCGACGCCTGCAGCCGCTGGCTCGGGATGCGCGTGGAGGCGGTCGCACCGGGCTATGCCCGGCTTTCCATGACGGTGCGGCCTGAATTCCTCAACGGACATCGCACCTGCCATGGCGGACTGATCTTCACGCTGGCCGATTCGGCTTTCGCGTTTGCCTGCAACAGCCATAACCACAACACAGTGGCGGCTGGGTGCAGCGTGGAATTCCTGCGCCCGGCGCATGGCGGCGATGTGCTCGTCGCCGAGGCAACCGAGCAGGTTTTGTCCGGCCGCCACGGCATCTACGACGTACGCCTGACAAACCAGGCCGGCGAGGTGGTCGCCATGTTTCGCGGCAAGTCTGCGCAGATTCGCGGCCACGTCATTCCGGTCCCTGGCAGCCCAGAATCCTAGTTCGACCTCGATATAAAGCCCCCACAAAACCGCATCACCATTAGAGGACGCCTCAGAACCTGTTCACGATCCGTAGCGAGCGGCCAGAGGTTGGCCCGCGAAGCGCCACCGTACCTGGGTACAGTGAGCAGCGCAGGGCCAAGATCGGGACGCGCAGCAGGATCGTGAGCAGGTTCGCACGACGGCGCCCCGAGGAGACCCGCATGCGCCCCCGCTCGACCGACCTGCCGCTCGATCCGATCGAGACTGCCAGCCGCGACGCCATCGAGGCACTGCAGCTTGAACGCTTGAAACACAGCCTGGCGCACGCGTACGAGAACGTGCCCGCTTATCGGGCCAAGTTCGACGCGGCCGGCGTGCATCCGTCGGATTTGCGGTCGCTTGGCGATCTGGCGAGGTTTCCGTTCACGACCAAGGCGGATCTGCGCGACAACTATCCGTTCGGCATGTTTGCGGTGCCGCAGGAACGGATCGCGCGCATCCACGCGTCGTCGGGCACGACGGGCAAACCCACGGTCGTCGGCTACACGCTGGCGGATATCGACACGTGGGCCGGGTTGGTGGCGCGTTCGATCCGGGCAGCGGGTGCACGGCGCGGCGACAAGGTCCACGTGAGCTACGGCTACGGCCTGTTCACCGGCGGTCTGGGCGCGCATTACGGCGTGGAGCGCGCGGGGCTGACGGCCATCCCGTTCGGCGGGGGGCAGACCGAACGACAAGTGCAGCTCATCCACGATTTTCAGCCGCAGATCATCATGGTCACGCCCAGCTACATGCTGGCAATTGCCGACGAATTCGAACGCCAGGGCATGGACCCCGCCGCGTCAAGCCTGCAGATCGGCATCTTCGGCGCCGAACCATGGACGCCCGAAATGCGCAGCGCCATCGAAGCGCGCATGGGGCTTTCAGCGGTCGATATCTACGGCCTGTCGGAGGTGATGGGGCCAGGCGTGGCAAGCGAATGCGCCGAAACCAAGGACGGCCCGACCATCTGGGAAGACCACTTCTATCCAGAGATCATTGATCCCGACACTGGCGAGGTGCTGCCTGACGGCGAATTCGGCGAACTGGTCTTCACGTCGCTGACCAAGGAGGCGATGCCGGTGGTGCGCTATCGCACGCGCGACCTGACGCGGCTATTGCCTGGCACGGCACGTCCGGGCTTCCGGCGCATGGAAAAAATCACCGGCCGCTGCGACGACATGATGATCGTGCGCGGGGTGAACGTGTTCCCATCGCAGATCGAAGAATTGATCCTGAAGCACGCGGCGCTGTCACCGCACTACCAGTGCGTGCTCGGCAAGGAAGGGCCGCTGGATACGCTGACGGTGCGGATCGAGGCGGCACTGGGTGCGCCGGCGGATGCGGCCCAATCGGCGAGTCGTCAGCTGGCGCACGACATCAAGTCGTTGATTGGTGTGACAGCCGCGATCGAGACGCTGGCCAGCGGCGGGATCGAGCGCTCGGTCGGTAAAGCGCGCCGCGTGGTGGATTTGCGGCGCGGTTAGTCCGCCTCAGCGGGTAGCCACGCCGATGCTGCCACCCTTCGGCACGAGCACCCAAAGGCGGCCCGCCTGCTTCATGCGCCCGGCCAGATCGCCTGCGGCATCGCCATGGCCGAAGTAATAATCGGCACGCACGGCGCCGCGAATGGCTGAACCCACGTCCTGCGCAAAAACGAGTTTCTGGATCGGATCGGTCGACAGCGGCTTGGTTGTCGACAGAAACACCGGGGAGCCCAGCGGAATGTAAGTCGGGTCCACGGCAATCGAACGCTCGTCCGTGAGTGGCACGCCCAACTTGCCGATCGGCCCGCCCGTGTTGCCGGGCGTCTCGGCAAAGAACACGTAGCGCGGGTTGATATTGAGCATCTCTTCGACGCGGCCCGGATTGGCGCGTGCCCAGGCCTTGATGCCCTGCATGGTGGCCTGCACCGGTGTGATTTCGCCCGTGTCGAGCAGCCAGCGCGCAAATGACCGGAACGGCTGGTTGTTGGTGCCGCCCACGCCCAGGCGCATGATGCCGCCCTCTTCCAACTGGACCTGGCCCGAGCCCTGGATCTGCAGGAACGCCGCTTCGACCGGGTCGTCCACCCAGACAATCTCTTGCCCCTGGAGCGCCGGACTGCGGATCAATTGCGCACGGGCCGGCAGCGTCTTGCCGCGCCACGCAGCCGGCATGCGGTACAGCGGCGTCTGATAGGCCCCGTGGCGGGTGCGGGAACCGCGCAGCAGCGGTTCGTAATAACCGGTGATGAGGCCGCTGTCCGTGCCGTCGTCCTTTACGACCCGATACGGCGTGAAGTTGTCTTCAAAGAACACGCGCATGGCAATCGGGTCACCAGCATCGACCATCAGGCCGGCGGAGCACACGCGCGACCATTCGGCGCGGCGCTTCATTGCCTGGCAGTTCGATTGCAGTGCGGGCCAGGCGGAGGCGAGGTCATCGGCGGTCCAGCCGGACACGTCAGCCCAGGTGGCGGGGCTCAGATGCCCGCCGAGCGTGGCGCTGGGCGGTTGCGGCGTTTCGACGCGCGGCGGGGGGCCGCTCGTGCAGGCGGCAAGCAAGGCCGCGACCAGAGCGGCGGCCAGTCCGCCCCAGCGGCGACGGGTGGCGTTGCGTGCTGGTGTCAATGCGTCGAAGGTTGCTGCTGTCATGCGTGTTCCATCCTGTCCGATGCGGCCGCGGGCTTGGCTACAATGCCTCCCACCCGAGCTTCCCGCCGTCGACCATGAGCGAATTCTTTGAAAATCATCCGATGATGCTGTTCGGCCTGGAGGCCGGCGTGGCGCTGTTCCTGCTCATCTTCGTCGTGATCTGGACGATGTCGGGCGCCAAGAAGCACCCGCGCCCGCTGCGTGCCCCACCCGAGCATCCATCGCGCCACAGCGACGCTGCCAAGCCTTCGGAATCGACCAGCGCCGCCCCGAAAAATTCGCACCCGGCCAAATCCGACGCGCCCTGATTCCCGATCAGTGCAGCATGCGCGGCATCACCAGCGCAAATTCGGGGATGGGCGCCTCGAAGCGGTGACCGTCCTCGGCCACGCAGAAGTATTCGCCGCGCATCGTACCCACGGGCGTCTTGATGGTCGCCCAGCTCGTGTATTCGAACGATTCGCCCGGCGGCAGCAGCGGCTGGTGGCCCACTACGCCCAGACCGTTCACTTCCTGCACCTGCTCGTCGGCGTCGGTAATCACCCAGTGGCGGGAAATGAGCTGGCTCGGCACGTCACCGGTGTTGCGGATGGTGATGGTATAGGCGAAGGCGTAGTTGCCCTGCTCCGGCTCGGATTGCTCCGGCAGATAGCGCGTCCGGACCTGGACGGTGAGTTCGTAGCTCGGCATGTCGATCCACAATCAGAATTGGCGCCCATTGTGCGGCATGGCTGTGGCAGCGGCAAGGCGCGGGCAGACGGCCGATCCGGCTAAAATAGCGGCCTCCTTTGCGCTTCTGCGCGCCTTATCCGTCTCCCATCATGTCCGCAGCCATCGATCCGTCCGGTTTCCGCATCGCCCCGTCCATCCTCTCCGCCGACTTTGCCCGCCTGGGCGAAGAAGTGCGCCGCGTGCTCGAATCGGGCGCCGACTGGATCCATTTCGACGTGATGGACAACCACTACGTGCCGAACCTGACCGTCGGGCCGCTCGTCTGCGAGGCGATCCGCCCGCACGCACAGAAGGACGGCAAGCCGGTGCCGATCGACGTGCACCTGATGGTCAGCCCCGTCGATCGCATCATCCCGGACTTTGCCAAGGCCGGCGCCGACCTGATCACGTTCCACCCGGAGGCGTCCGAGCACATCGACCGCTCGCTCGCGCTGATTCGCGACAACGGCTGCAAGGCTGGCCTCGTCTTCAATCCGGCCACGCCGCTGCACTACCTGGACCATGTGATGGACCGCCTGGACATGGTGCTGATCATGTCGGTCAACCCGGGCTTTGGCGGCCAATCGTTCATTCCGGAAGCGCTGAACAAGTTGCGCGCCGTGCGCCAGAAGCTCGACGCATACCAGGACAAGACCGGCCGCAAGATCCTGCTTGAGATCGATGGCGGCGTGAAGGCAGATAACATCGCCGAGATTGCCAAAGCCGGCGCCGACACCTTCGTCGCGGGTTCGGCCGTGTTCGGCAAGCCGGATGCGGATGGCGGCTACCGCGGCACCGTGGGCGCGCTGCGCCAAGCGCTGGCACCCCTGGCATGACGACGGGCGCGCTACCCGCCGGCCCCGTCCGCGCTGTCATCATCGACCTGGACGGGACGATGGTGGACACGGCAGGCGACTTCCACGCCGCCATCAACGCAATGCTGGAGGCACTTGGCGGCACGCCTGACATGCCTGCCGAGGAAGTCGTCAGCTACGTCGGCAAAGGTTCGGAAAACCTCGTGCGACGCGTACTGGATGCGCGCTTGCCACCGGCCCAGGCAAATAGCCGCTTTGCGGAAGGCCTGGAGGCTTACCAGCGCGCCTACATCGCCATCAACGGCCAACACGTGACCGTCTACGGCGGCGTCCTCGAAGGGTTGACCGCACTGCGCGACATGGGCGTCGCCCTCGCGTGTGTGACAAACAAGCCACACGATTTCACGCAGCCGCTTCTCGCGCAGCTCGGCCTGAACACGTATTTCGACCTCGTCTACCCAGGCGACGCTTTCCCATATCGCAAGCCCGATCCGTACCCCATGCTGCGCGTGGCGGAGGCGTTTGGCGTGCCACCGGCTGAAATCGTGGCCATTGGCGATTCGGAAAACGACGCCCGGGCCGCGCGTGCGGCCGGCATGCGCGTGCTCGCGGTACCGTATGGCTACAACCACGGCCAGCCTATACAGGCCGCGGGAGCCGATGCTATAGTCGACACACTTTTTGCGGCAGCCGAGTTGATCCGGCCCCATGCAGAGCCACACAACGCTATCTCTGCCGCTTCCAACTGACGATCCATGTTCCTGAATCGCAAACGCGTCGACGCTGGTGGTGACCGGGGGGCTTGGCCCTGGCGGCCCTGGCACGCCCTCGTCCGGGCGTAAGCGTTTGCACGGCTGCTGATCGTTCTTCCCCGGTTTCGGCACTCTGGCGCGTCACAATCGCGCCGCCCAAACCACCTCGCTTCTCCTGCCCCAAACGCTGACCGCCCGCCGGTCTTCCGCTGGCCCGCTATCGGCTGCGGACGACCCTTGCGGGATCGCACGGTCGCTTTTACGACGTTCGCGCGTTCCCATCCCTGATGTTCTGCTAACGTTCCGACGGCATCATTGACGCTCTTGCGTTTGCCGTGGACCGAACGCATGCCGGTGGGCGCGCAACCGCCCCGCCTGGCGAATCGACCTGACCGCTCATGACCGAACTCGAATTCAAATCGCTGGCCGACCAGGGCTACAACCGCATTCCGCTGATTGCCGAGGCATTGGCCGACCTGGAGACGCCGCTGTCGCTGTACCTGAAGCTGGCGCAATCGCACGACCGCGGCACGCACACGTTCCTGCTGGAATCGGTGGTGGGCGGCGAGCGCTTCGGGCGTTACTCTTTCATCGGCCTGCATGCGCACACGCTGCTGCGCGCCAAGGGCAATCGCACGGAAGTCGTGACAGACGGCAAGGTGGTGGAGACGAACGAAGGCAACCCGCTGGACTTCATCGCTGCGTTCGAGCGCCGCCAGAAAGTGGCGCTCCGCCCGGGCCTGCCGCGCTTCTGTGGCGGCCTGGCCGGCTACTTCGGCTACGACGCCGTGCGCTTCATCGAGCCGCGCCTGGCCGACACCGCCCCGCCCGACGATCTGCAACTGCCCGACATCCAGCTCATGCTCTGCGAAGAGCTGGCCGTGATCGACAACCTGTCCGGCAAGCTCTACCTGATCGTCTACGCCGACCCGTCCAAGCCCGAAGCTTATTCACGCGCCAAGCAGCGCCTGCGCGCGTTGCGCACCAAGCTGCACCAGCCGGTGGACGTCCCGGTGACGTCGGCGTCCGTGCGTACCGACACCATCCGCGAGTTCGACAAGGCTGACTACATCACTGCCGTGCTCAAGGCCAAGGAATACATCGCCGCCGGGGACATGATGCAGGTGCAGATCGGTCAGCGCCTGGTCAAGCCGTTCCGCGACGCGCCGCTGTCGCTGTATCGCGCGCTGCGTTCGCTGAACCCGTCGCCGTACATGTACTTCTACAACTTCGGCGACATGCAGATCGTCGGGGCATCGCCGGAAATCCTGGTGCGCCAGGAAGAGCGCCGTGTGCCGGCTGCTGAAAATAACGGCAACGGCGCAGACGAATCCGCCCGCATCGTCACGATCCGCCCGCTGGCCGGCACGCGCCCGCGCGGCAACACGCCCGAGCGCGACGCAGAACTCGCCACCGAGCTGCTCAACGATCCGAAGGAAATCGCCGAGCACGTCATGCTGATCGACTTGGCGCGCAACGACATCGGCCGTATCGCTGAAATCGGCTCCGTCAAGGTGACGGACCAGATGGTCATCGAGAAGTATTCGCACGTGCAGCACATCGTCAGCTCGGTCGAAGGCCGCCTCAAGCCCGGCATGACCAACATGGACGTGCTGCGCGCGACCTTCCCGGCGGGCACGCTGTCGGGCGCGCCCAAGGTGCGCGCGATGGAGATCATCGACGAGCTGGAACCCGTCAAGCGCGGCATCTACGGCGGCGCGGTGGGCTATCTCTCATTCTCGGGCGAGATGGATCTGGCCATCGCCATCCGCACCGGCATCATCAAGGACGGCAATCTCTATGTGCAGGCTGCCGCCGGCGTGGTGGCCGATTCGGACCCGGATGCCGAATGGAGGGAAACCGAACACAAGGCGCGCGCCGTGCTGCGTGCCGCCGAGCAAGTGCAAGACGGCCTCGACGCCGATTTCTGAGGTTAAGGAGACCACCATGCTGTTGATGCTCGATAACTACGACTCCTTTACCTACAACATCGTCCAGTACTTTGGTGAACTCGGCCAGGACGTGCGCACGTATCGCAACGACGAGATCACGATCGAAGAGATCGAAAAGCTGAACCCGGAGCGCATCTGCCTGTCGCCCGGCCCGTGCACGCCGACCGAAGCCGGCATCCTGGTTCCGGCGCTCAAGCACTTTGCGGGGCGCGTGCCCATCCTGGGCGTATGCCTGGGGCACCAGGCCATTGCCGACGCGTTTGGCGGACGCGTGATCCGCGCCCAGAAGGTGATGCACGGCAAGGTCAGCACCATCGAGAACACCGGCGTAGGCGTGTTCGCCAACCTGCCGCGGCATTTCAAGGTGACGCGCTATCACTCGCTGGCGATCGAGCGCGAAACGCTGCCGGACTGCCTGGAGATCACCGCCTGGACCGAAGACGGCGAGATCATGGGCGTACGCCACAAGACGCTGCCGGTGGAGGGCGTGCAGTTCCACCCGGAGTCGATCCTGTCGGAACACGGCCACGCGCTGCTCGGCAACTTCCTGAAGGAACGCGTCTGATGCGCGGCGCGTGGGCAGTAGCGCTGGCGATGATGGCAAGCCTGCCGGCGATGGCCGGTACGCTGGAAGCCTGCCGCGCCGCCCAGCCCGAAGCCGGGAACGTCGCCCGCTGCGTGCAGGCCGCACGCAAGTCGGCACTGGCCGAACTGACCGCTGTTGAATCGGCACGTCGCAACATGCTGCGCGCCCGCATTGCCGACAACCCCGGCACGGACCGTGGCGCCGCCATGGCATTCGACCGCACCGTACGCGCACACCAACTCTACCGGCAGGCCGAATGCGACCTGCAACGCCGCCTGGCCCGCAATGCGCCCGATGCCGATCTGGCTGAAGCCGCATGCGAGGCCGATCTCTCGCGCGAGCGCATCGGCGCCTTGCGCGACGCCGCACAGCCGGTCACCCCGGCTGCGGCTCCGGCGGCGCCCAACTGAATACGGAACGACCATGTCCATCACTCCGCAAGAAGCGCTCGTCCGCTGTATCGAACATCGGGAAATCTTCCACGACGAAATGCTGCACCTGATGCGGCTCATCATGCGCGGCGAGATGTCGCCCGTCATGGCAGCCGCCCTCACCATGGGGCTGCGCGTCAAAAAAGAGACCATCGGCGAAATCGCGGCCGCTGCCACCGTCATGCGCGAATTCGCCACCAAGGTTGATGTACCCGCTGAGGTGTCCGATCACTTTGTCGATATCGTCGGCACGGGCGGCGACGGCGCCAACACCTTCAACATCTCGACCGCCTCAATGTTCGTGGCGGCGGCGGCCGGCGCTCGCATCGCCAAGCATGGCGGGCGCGGCGTCAGCTCCAAGTCGGGCAGTGCCGATGTGCTCGAAGCGCTGGGCGTGAACATCATGCTTACGCCCGAACAGGTGGCCGAGTCGATCGAGACGGCGGGCATCGGCTTCATGTTTGCGCCCAACCACCACCCGGCCATGAAGAACGTCGCCCCGATCCGCAAGGAGCTGGGCGTGCGCACGATCTTCAACATCCTGGGGCCGCTGACCAACCCGGCCGGCGCGCCGAACATCCTCATGGGCGTGTTCCATCCGGACCTGGTCGGCATTCAGGTGCGCGTGATGCAGCGCCTGGGCGCCAAGCACGCCGTGGTCGTCTACGGCAAGGACGGCATGGACGAGGTGTCGCTGGGTGCTGCCACGCTGGTCGGGGAACTGAAGGACGGCGTGGTGACCGAATACGAAATTCACCCGGAAGACTTCGGGCTGCAGATGGTCTCCAACCGCAGCCTGAAGGTGGCCGACGCTGACGAGTCCAAAGCCATGCTGATCGAAGCGCTCGAGAACAAGCCCGGCACGCCGCGCGAGATCGTCTCGCTCAACGCCGGTGCGGCACTGTACGCGGCCAACATCGCCGGCTCGATCGGCGACGGCATGAAGCTGGCCCGCGAGGCGATCGCCTCCGGCGCGGCACGTGCCAAGCTCGACGAACTCGTGCGCGTCACCAACCAGTTCAAAGCCTGATATGTCCGACATCCTGCAGAAAATCCTGGCCGTGAAGGCCGAAGAAGTGACCACCGCGCGCAAGCACCGCGATCTCGCCAGCGTGCGCGCCGAAGCCGAAGCCAACCGCACCGACAGCACGCTCGGGGCCCGCGGCTTTGCCAAGGCGATGCGCGAGAAGATTGCCGCTGGGAACGCGGCGGTCATCGCTGAAGTGAAAAAGGCCTCGCCGTCCAAGGGCGTGCTGCGCCCGAACTTCAAGCCCGCCGACATCGCCCGCAGCTATGCGGAGCACGGCGCCGCCTGCCTGTCGGTGCTGACCGACGAGCAGTTCTTCCAGGGCCACGCCGATTACCTGCGCGAGGCGCGCGCCGCCTGCCCGCTGCCGGTGCTGCGCAAGGATTTCATGGTCGACCTGTACCAGGTGTACGAAGCGCGCTCGTGGGGCGCCGACTGCATCCTGCTGATCGTCGCTGCGCTGGACCAGGGCCTGATGGAAGAACTCGAAGCGTGCGCGCTCGAACTCGGCATGGACGTGCTGGTGGAAGTGCACGACGGCCATGAGCTGGACCGCGCACTGCGTCTGCAAACGCCGCTGGTGGGCGTGAACAACCGCAACCTGCGCACGTTCGAAACGTCGCTCGACAACACGCTCGGCCTGCTCAAGCACATGCCGGACGATCGCATCGTCGTCACGGAATCCGGCATCCTCACGCCCGACGACGTGCGCAAGATGCGCGCCGCCGCCGTCAACGCGTTCCTCGTCGGCGAAGCCTTCATGCGTGCAGACGACCCGGGCGCCGAACTGGCCCGCCTGTTCGCCTGAGCGCCACACAATGGCCCGCGAGATTGAACTGAAGCTGGCCGTATCGGCCGGCACGCACGACGCGCTGGTCGGCTGGCTGGACGCCCATGCGCAGGCCGCCGGCTCGGTGGAATTGGCGAACGTCTACTACGACACACCCGACCAGGCGCTGGCACGCAACCGCGCCGCGCTGCGCGTGCGCCGTCAGGGCAGCCAATGGCTGCAAACGCTGAAAACCGCAGCAGTGAGTACGTCCGGTTTGAGCGCCCGCCACGAATGGGAAGTGCCGCTGCAGAGCGATGCACTGTCCGTCGATGCCTTCGTCGCAAACAACGCCGCCGAAGCCGCCGACCATGTCCGGCCACACGCGGCTGCACTCGCCCCGCTGTTCCGCACCGACTTCACGCGCCGCCTGTGGCGTGTCGCAACGGATGGAGGCGAGATCGAGATCGCGCTGGACGCCGGCGCCATCCTCATCCCCGGCACCCAGGCACGCGAGCCGATCGATGAACTGGAACTGGAGTGGAAGCCCGCCGCCGGCAGCACGCTCGCCGAAGACGCGATTGCCGAGCGCCTGCACGCCTGGACGCAGACGCTGCGCGCCGCCGTGACCGGCCTCACGCCACTCGACATCAGCAAGGCGCAACGCGGCTACCAGTTGCGCGCGAAAGCCACTGGGAGCCAGCCGTGACGCGACGCGCCAATCCGGCGCAAGCCGCCCTCTTCGATGAACCTGCAGTGGACACAAGCGCCGAGGGTTTCACCCCGCTGGCCCAACAGTTCGACGCCCTGCCCGCCGACTGGAAGGCGATCCTCACGCCTTGCATCGCGCAGGCCAACTGGCCCGAGTTGTGCGCCTTTGTCGATGGCGAGCGCGCAGCGGGCAAGCCGATCTTTCCGACGGATGTCTTTCGCGCGCTGCACCTGACCTCGGTGGACGATGTGCGCGTCGTCATCCTCGGCCAGGATCCGTATCACGGCACGGGCACCGTCGATGGCCGCGAGATTCCGCAGGCGCATGGGCTGGCGTTTTCGGTGCCGGCCGGCGTGCGCGTGCCGCCAAGCCTGCGCAATATCTACAAGGAAATCGAAGCAGAATTCGGCTGCAAGCTGTCCGGCACCTCCGGCAACCTGGAAGGCTGGGCACAACAAGGCGTGCTGCTGCTGAACACGGTGCTCACCGTCGAGCAAGGCCAGGCCGCAAGTCACGCCAAGCGCGGGTGGGAACGCATTACCGATTGCCTGCTGGAGCAGCTCGCGCGCGTCGGTCACAAGCGCGTGTTCATGCTCTGGGGCAGCCACGCGCAGGCCAAGCGCGCGCTGCTGTCGGACGGGCATCTGGTGCTGGAGGCGCCGCACCCGTCGCCGCTGTCAGCGCATCGCGGGTTCTTGGGGTGCGGGCATTTCAAGACGGCCAATGATTGGCTGGCAGCGCAGCATCAACCGACCATCGATTGGCTGAAACCGCAAGCCGCGTGAGCCGCGCGCGGACCATGCAGCCCCATCGACGAGCCGCCAAGCGCCGGCCTTGACTGTCTGGCGGCCGAGTCCGACTCTCCAAGGCTCGACTTTGACTCCCCGGGGGCTGAGCTCCACTCTCCGAGACTCGAGCTCGACTCTCCGGAGCTCGAGTTTGACTCTCCGAGGCTCGACTTCGACTCTCCGAGGCTCAATTTCGGCCTTCGGAGGCTGACCTTTGACGCCGGGATACCGGATGTCGACTGTCTATAGCTCGTCTTCCGCGCTTTGACCGCCGTCGTCGAGGGTCCGAGGCTCAGAGCAGTCGTGGTGGAAGATCGCCGCCCGTGCGAAGGCTTTTCAGCAGCCCGGCCGCACCTAGTCCTTCGAAATACGCAGCGCCCGCCCCAACGCCCCGCAGCGCAGCGCAATCTTGGCCGTATCGGCCCGCAGGGCCTGCAGGCGCCGCTCCAGCAAGTGCATCGCCGATAGCGAATCCGATTCTGCTGCCGCATCCACCATGCGGGAACGGGCGGATTTGTCGGCGAAGTCGGCAGCGCCCAGTTCTTGCGTATCGCGCGGACGCACGCCCCAACCGCCTTCATGCACGGCCTGGTCGAAACGTTCCTTGGCGCGCGCGAGGCTTTCGAGCGCGGCTTCGGCGGTCTGTTCGACCAACGCGCGGGTGTCGGCTTCGTCCAGTTCCTGCGCGCGCTGACGCATCAGGATGCGCACCGCCGCCACATGCGCGGCCACCAGGTAGTTCTGGACGATGAAGCGGTTGAGGTTGTCGACGGCGCGGTGGCGGCTCTTGGGCTCGTCCAGCATGCGCGCGAAGGCCGAAATCAGCCCCGTGAGCGATTCCATGTACTGCTTGCGCTGCACGCGATAGGCGAAATCGTCCTTGAGCGTGCCGAGCAGCAGCTCGCGCGCGGCCTCGATAAAGCGGCGGTTGGTGCGCAGCACGTCGTCCACCAGCTTGGGAAGGTTGCGGTATTCCCAGGCGGGCAGGACGTAGCTGAAGGCGGTGGCGATGGCTGCCCCGATCAGCGTATCGACCAGCCGTTCACCAATGGCGCCCTTGCTGCCCGGCAGCAGCAGGTTGATCTGGATGAGCACCTGCACGCAGGCGGCAATGGCCGTGTAGCGGTAGCGCACGGTGACGAACGCCGCGCTGGCGGCGGTGGACAGGTACAGCACGCCCATCAGGATCCACGTCGAATGGGTGAATCGCAGAATCACCGCCGCGATCACGCAGCCGATCAGCGTGCCAAGCACCCGATCAAAGTTGCGCTGGCGCGTCATGCTGAAGGTCGGCTTGAGGATCACGACAATCGTCAGCAACACCCAGTAGCCGTGCGACGCATAGGGCAGGTGGTCGGCAATCCATAAACCGGCAGCCACCGCCATCGAGATGCGCAGCGCAAAGCGCAACACCGGAGACCGCCAGGTCAGTTCTTCCAGCACCAGGCGCAGTTCGTACTTCTGGCGTGTGAGGAACGGCGTCATATCCGGGCGCAGCAGCACCTGCGACGGCTCGACCTGCGTGTCGGTGGCGGCATGCAACTGCGTCATCAGGCGGATCGCGCCGCGCACCGTGGCCACCGATTCCTCCAGCGCTGCGATGGCTTCGATGGGCACGCCATGGTGGTTGTGTTGCAGTTCGTGCAGCGCGCCTTCAATGGCGGCCATCTCCTGGTCATACGACATCGGCGTGGGCGATGGCCGATCACGCCCGACGGCATAGGCGACGCCTTCGATGTCCAGGCGCATGCGTTCGATCACGTCGCGCAGCAGGCGCATCACCTCGGCATCGGCCAGCCATTGGCGCAGCACGGGGTAATCGGTGTTGGACGACAGCAGGTACTCGTAGATGTCGAGCATCCGCATGTGGATCTGCACGAGGCGCCCGTCGCTGGCGGTGCGGTTGTCGCGGAAAACAAAATCGCGCGCCACCTGCTGCTTGTCGGCCACCGAAATCTGCTGGCGCACGAGCGCATTGAACTGTTCGTCGAAATCCTTGGACGCGTCGTAGAAGCCGGCTTTGCGCTCCACGTACACAGCCAGTTCGTACAGGCATTCGGCCAGCACCTGCTCTTTGATGCGGCGGCGCTGGCCCCACGCCACCGCCATCGCAAAAGCCATGTAGCCGATGGCCCCGAGGAAGAACTGCAGGGTGTGTTCCACCGCTTCGCGAAAAGCGAATTCCTCGGTGAACGTGAGCGTCATGACGAACAGCGCCGCAAACTGCAGCGGCATCGTCTTGTTGCCGTACGCCACCATGAGCCCCGCGAGGAAGCTCACCACCACGATCACCACCGGCAGGATGGCGTACGGCGTCACCACCGCTACGAGAAACGTGACGGCGGTGGTCAGCAGCACGCACGCCATCATCTCGTTGAACTTGTGCCGCAGCGGGCTGGGCAAGTCCATGAGGCTCGTGCACAGCGCGCCGATCGACACCACCATCGCGCCCTGCAGGTCCATCACCAGCAACGCGAGCAGCGTCAGGCCGATCACGCCGGTGGCAGTACGGATGCCGCGCGAGACGTAATGGCTGTAGAGGAACGTGCGCGGATCGTGGACGTAATCCATCGGGTCAGGCGACGCGCGTCAGGCCGACTTGCCGCGCGCCACCTTGCGCGCCGCCGCCCGCTTGCCCAGCCAGGACGAGCGCAGCGGCGACGGCTCCGTCGCGAGCGCCAGCGTGAATTGCGGCGTCGCATCGGCGGCGAGCGTCACGTTCAGCGTCATCAGCTCGTCGCGACGGAACACGTGCACCGGCACGGTATCGCCGGCGCGATGGCGCGTGAGCGTCTTGTCGAGCTGGCCCGCCGGCACGCGCAGGCCGTCCACCGCAACGATCAGATCGCCGGCGGACAAACCACCGCGCTGCGCCGGGCTATCGTCGAAGACCTGCTGCAGCTTGACGAAGCCGTTCTCTGCGGCGGTCTTGACGCCCAGCGCGAGCGCCGTATCGGCGGCCTTACGCGTGGCGCTCACGCCCATCGCCTTGAAGAGCGCGGGCAGCGGCGGGTCGTCGCGGCCTTCGCTCAACTGGCGCACCAGCGTGCGCAGGCGCACACCCGTGGTTTCTTCCATCAGGCTGATCAGCCCCGCTTCGGTCACGCCGCGCTGCGTGTGGCCGGCGGCATAGAAATCACGGCCGTATGTCACCCACAGGGCGCGCATCACGTCGTCGAGCGAACGTTCGCCGTGGGTCTGCGTGCGGATCGTCAGGTCCAGCGCCAGCGCCACCAGCGAGCCCTTTGTGTAATAGCTGACGATGGCGTTGGGCGCGTTTTCGTCCTGACGGTAATACTTCGTCCAGGCGTCGAATGAGCTTTCTGCCACGCTCTGCTTCAGTCGGCCGCTGCCACGCAGCACGCCGTTCCACGTCTTGCCGAGCATCTCCAGATACTGGGCTTCGGAGATCAGGCCCGAGCGCACCAGCATCAGGTCGTCGTAGTAGCTCGTGAAACCTTCAAACAGCCACAGCAGCGGTGTGTGGACCTCGCGGTCGAGTGCGTACGGCACGAAGGTGGCCGGCTTGATGCGCTTGACGTTCCAGGTGTGGAAATACTCGTGGCTGACAAGGCCCAGGAAGGTGCGATAGCCCTCGGTGGTTTCGTCGCGGCCGGCGACGGGCAGGTCATTGCGCGCGCACATCAGCGCAGTGCTGGCGCGGTGTTCCAGGCCGCCGTAGCCGTCGGTGGTGACCATCGTCATGAAGACGTAGCGGCGGTTGCTGTCGAGGAACGGCGCCGTGGCGGTGTGGGGCTCGAACAGGCGGATCTGCGCTTCGCAGATGCGCTTGAAGTCGCGGGCGATGCGTTCCAGATCGAGGTTGGGCACGCGGCCGGTAAAGACGGCGTCGTGCTGCGCGCCGCAGGCCTCGAACGACACCAGCTCGAACGTGCCCATCTCGACCGGGTGGTCGATCAGCTCGTCGTAATCCGCCGCTTCGTACCAGCCAAAGCCGTAACGCTTGGCGCCGGCCTTGCCCTGGACGCGGCCGGTGGCCTCGCGCAGCGCGGTGGCCACGCGCCAGCCCCGGTAGGCATCTCCGGCGGGCGGCTGGATGTCGACGACGCAACGCTGGTCGTCCGCCCCCTCCACACGCAGGAACACCGACGTGCCGTTGAAGAAACCGTGCGTGGCGTCCAGATGCGCCGCGCGGACCGACAGGTCCCACGCATAGACGTCGTATGAAACCGTCAGCGGGCCGCTGCAGGGGGCGGCCCACCACGTGTGCTTGTCGACCTTGGTCAGGCGCACCGGCCTGTCAGCCGACGATGCCTCGATCCGCACGATGTTGCGTGCGAACTCTCGGATCATGTAGCTGCCCGGAATCCACGCCGGCAGCGAGAAACGCTGGCCCTGAGCGTCGGGCGCGTCAACCGTGACGGTGACGGTGAAAACGTGCGCCTCGGGCGCGGCGGGGGCGATGGTGTAGCGGATCGGCTTCATGGCGGACATTGTAGCGTTGCCATCCCACGCTGCCGAAGGCAAATCGTCCGCAAACCCGCCTGCCAGCCTATCGGTTGACGTTGACCACGACGCGCCCGCGCATCTTGCCGGCCACGATGTCGTGGGCGGCGTCGATGGCCTCGGAAAGCGTCACTTCGCGCGTGATGGCGGCCAGGCGATCGGGCAGCAGATCGGCGGCCAAGCGCTGCCACGCGGTCTGGCGCAGCGCGCGCGGCGCCATCACGCTGTCGATCCCGTACAGCGTCACGCCGCGCAGGATGAACGGCGCGACGGTTGCCGGAAAATCCATCCCCTGCGCCAACCCGCACGCCGTGACGACGCCGCCGTAGCGCACCTGTGCGCACGCGTTGACCAGCGTGTGCGAGCCCACCGAATCGACCACCGCAGCCCAGCGCTCCTTCTGCAGCGGCTTGCCCGGGGCAGACAGTTCTGCGCGGTCGATGACATCCGTCGCGCCCAGCGCCTGCAGGAAATCGGCCTCGCTCGTTTTGCCGGTGGACGCCACCACACGGTAGCCCAGCTTGCCGAGCAGCGCGATGGCGATCGAGCCTACGCCGCCCGACGCGCCGGTCACCAGGACCTCGCCGTCGCCGGGTTTCACGCCGGCACGCTCCAGCGCCAGCACGGACAACATCGCCGTGTAGCCCGCCGTGCCGATCGCCATGGCTTGCCGCGCGTCGAGCCCCGCCGGCAGTGCCACCAGCCAATCGCCGGAAAGCCGGGCCTGCTGGGCAAGGCAACCCCAGTGCGTCTCGCCGACGCCCCAGCCGTTGAGCACAACCGCATCGCCGGTCCGCCAATCCGGATGCGACGAATCGAGCACGACGCCCGCGCCGTCGATACCGGCCACCATCGGCCACTTGCGCACGACGGGGCCCTTGCCGGTGATGGCCAGGCCGTCCTTGTAATTGATGGTCGACCAGTCCACGCGGATCAGTACGTCGCCAGCGGTCACGTCGTTGGCAAGCGCTTCGGGCGTGGACAACGCCGCGTCATCAAGGTTGACGATGTGGGCCAGCGGCCCGCCATCCTGCTTTTCCAGCATCAGCGCGCGAAACGACATGCCAAGTCTCCGAGGGTGAGGTGAATGCAAGCGCCCAAAGAAAAAGCGCCGGATCGACCGGCGCTTCCTTCGTGCGAATTACGACTTCTTGAGCGCGGCGAACTTGCGCTCCAGCGTGGCCGCATCGATCAGGCCCGGGGCCCGGGTGCCGTCCGGGAAGATGATGGCAGGCGTGCCAGTCACGTTGAGCTGCTGACCCAACTTCAGGTTGGCCTCCAGCGGCGTGTCGCAGGTGCCGGCGCCGCCCGGGGCGGTCTTGGCGGTCATCCAGTCGCGCCAGGCCTTGGCCCGGTCGGCCGAGCACCAGATCTGCTTAGCCTTGGTGTTGGAGTCTTCCGACAGAATCGGGAACAGGAAGGTGTAGACCGTGATGTTGTCGACCTGCGTGAGCATCTGCTCCAGCTTGTGGCAGTACGGGCAGTTCGGATCGGAGAACACGGCGATCTTGCGTGCACCGTTGCCCTTGACCCACTTCACCGCGCGGTCCAGCGGCAGGTCCGACCACTTCACGCGGTTCAGCTCGGCCAGGCGCTCTTGCGTGAGGTTGGTGGCGGTCTGCGTGTCGAGCAAGTCGCCGTTGAGCACGTAGCGGCCGGTGGCGTCGCTGTAGACAACCTGGCTGCCGAGGTTGATTTCGTACAGGCCGGCCAGCGGCGACTTGGTGACGCTCTTGATCTCCACGTTCGGGCCCAGGGCCTTCTGTACCGTGGCCTTGACCTTGTCCAAGGCGGGCTCGGCGGCACCGGCGCTCAACACATAGCCTGCGCCAATAGCTGCCACTGCCACCGCAGAGGCGATGGCCGCCACCCGAATACGAAACGACATAACGACTCCTGGAACCCCGAAAAACCACAAACCCGCTGAGACTGCCTCAGCCGAGTGCGTGCTTGATCAACAAGCGTTTGATAAATGGCGTCATGCCCACCATGCGCATCCCCGCGTTGCGTACCGTGCGGGGCAGCGCGCCCGGCAGGGCGAACAGTTTGTGCAGTCCATCAGTGGCGGCCGTGAGCGAAAGCAGATCTTCGCGGCGGGCACGCTCGTAACGGCGCAGCAACCTGAGATCGCCATGATCGCGCATGGTTTCACGTTCCGCCATCACGCGGCCAATTTCCGACACATCCCGCAGCCCGAGGTTCATGCCCTGCCCAGCCAGCGGATGGATCACATGGGCCGCATCGCCCACCAGCGCCACGCGCGGCGCGACGGCCCGGCTGGCGTGTTGCAGCACGAGCGGGAAGCCCTGCGCAGGCGTGATGTTCGACAGACGACCAAAGCGTGCGGCGATGGCGCCACCGGCCGCGGCTTCCACCGCGCGGCACAGCGCCTCCGGCGACAGCGCGAGCAGCTCGCGGGCGTGGTCTTCGCTGGCGGACCACACCATCGACACGCGCCGATCGGGCAGCGGCAGCATCGCGAGGATCTCGCCGCGCAACGGGGCAGTGTCATCCGTTGCGGCAGCCTGCTCGGCGGACGCACCCAGGAACCATTGCCACGCGGTGTCCTGATGCCAGCGCTCGGCCTGGAAGTTGGCGACCACGCCAAGCTGGCGATACGGCTTCGCTTCAGCCTGGATGCCAGCCTGCTGACGCACCCACGAATGCTTGCCGTCGGCGCCGATCACGCATTCCGCGCGGATCGTCTGGCCGTCGGCCAGCGTCAGCTTTACGGCATCGGCTTCCATTTCGAAGCCGGTGGCGGCGTGCGGGAACGTCTGCACCGTGTGGGCGAAGCGCAGCGCGGTTTCCAGTGCGCGTTCGACCAGCGACGATTCAGCAATCCACGCCAGTTGGGGCGTGCCGGCTGCGTAGGCGGAAAAATGGAGGTCGGGGTGGGCATGCTCGCCGCGTGCGGCAGCGTCGTCGCCGAAGATCCGCATGTCGTGCACAGGCTGCACGCGCGTCATGTCGAGCGCTGGCCAGATGCGCAACTGCTCCAGCAACGCCTGGGAGCTGGACGAGAACGCGTAGACACGCGCATCCCAGGCATCCGGCCCGACCGGTGCGGAGGCTGGAGCGGGCGGGGCGATATGCGCGATGCGCAAGCCGATCTGCGCCAGCCGCAGCGCGCAGGCGCGCCCGACGATGCCGCCGCCCACCACGGCCAAGTGGTAAGGCGCTGCCTCCTTGGGCACAGCCTTGGAAGAGGAAAACGCGGGTGTATTCATGGTGCGCCGATTATAGCGGCGAGGGGTGGCCCAGCCTTGTGGCCGCGCAAATGTGTCACGGCCGACACTTGGCTGCGCCGCACCGCTGCTCGGTGTTTACGCCTACCCGCCCTGAGGCGAGACGCTGGCGCCACCCAAACCTATTGCAGCGCGCAGCGCACATATGCGGCGCCAATATGCCGATTGCGCCGCATATGTGCGAGGCAATTCGCCTGGTCGCAAACCCGCGATGTGATGCCGTTTCCACCCGAATTCAGCCGCTCAAGCCATTCGTCGGGATGGACGATAAAAGCCGGGTAATTCGACGTTTTGACCCGCGCGACCCGCCGATACAGTGCGGGTCCGATCCACGCATTCCTCATCGCCATGTGGACTTTCTCCGAACGCTCCACCCTCTCGCTGACGCTGGCCGCCCTGCTGGCACTGGCCGGCTGTGCGCAAATGCCTGCCCAGCCGCCTGCGCCGGTGGCCCGCACCGCGCCCGCCGGCGAAGTCATGACCTTCGCCATCCCGCCTGATGCACTCGGCGCACACGACCCGCAACTGACCGCCGTGCTGACCAAGGCAGGGGCACTGGCCGCTGCGCAAAAACGCCCCGCGACGATCCAGGTGGCCGCGCTAGCGCAGGATTTCCGCTACCTGAACCAGGCGCTATGGAACGGCGTGCCCGCGCAGCGCGCCGGCTACGTCCGCCTGGAAAACCTGACCGTCAGCGCCAGCCAGCCCTACAGCGTGACGATCCGCACGCAGGATTAAGAGGACCGTCATGCGTATGACCCATCTGTTCTTCCCCCTCACCGTTGGCCTGCTGGCGATCCCGACCGTATCGGCCTTTGCCGCGCCACCCGACGCACTGATGCCGACGACAGCCGCGGCGCCCGACCGCGTCTATCCGCCCTTGCCCTCGCTGGCGATGCTGCCACCGGGCGGCGGGGCCGATATCGAAGCCGCGCCCGCCGTGCATACGCGCGGCGGCAAACGCAAGGTCGTGGCCACCCAGTGGCGCAAGGCTACCGAGCCGGTGCCGCGCATGGTGGTCTCCGACGCATCGCATACGTATCTGGCCGGTATCGAGCGGCAGCTTGAAGTGGCCCTGCAGAAGTAATCAGAAACCGCCGGAGCCGCCATGCCCCTCGCCCGCCCTCTTCGTTTGAGCTGCAGCCGCGTTGTTGCGGCGCTTGTGCTGGCCGCCTCCAGCGTTGCAGCGCACGCCGCTTCGGGCGATTGCTTCGAGCAGGCCGGCACCTATCAGGGCGTCAACCCGACGGTGCTGCGCGCGATCGTGTGGTTTGAATCGAAGGGCGATGCGGGCGCCATCCACCGAAATGCCGACGGCTCGGTCGACATCGGCCAGGCGCAGATCAACTCGATCCACTTCAGTACGCTGGCCCGCTACGGCGTGCCGCGCCGCGCGCTGACCGACGCCTGCGTCAACGTGTTCGTGGCGGCGTGGCTGCTCAAGCAAAAAATGGTTCGCCATGGAAACACGTGGCGGGCCATCGGCGCGTACCACTCGGAAACGCCTGTCCACCGCGACGCCTATGCGCGCAGCATCCAGCGGGTGCTGATGTCGTGGGGAGAATTGCGGGCCGACCGCTGATTCGGTCCGGCCCGGAACCGCTCTGCGGCTCAGTAGTACGAGACGGCGGCGTACGCCTGACGTGCGCCAATGGCACGGCGCTCGCCGCTGACCAAGCGCATCAGTTCATCCTGGCGCGGGCAGACCAGCGCACGCACGCGGGCGTCGTTAGCCAGAATACGCATCATCAGGTCACGCTTGCGTTGCACTTCTTCGTGCGACAAGGCCGGGCGCAGGCCGTGGCCCAGGCGCTCCATGTGGGCCGCGCATTCGCGCTCCAGCTGGCTTACCTCATCCCAATCGCCGCGTTCGGCAGCGTCCACCATGTCTTCGGACAGGCTCGCGATGGCCTCGTAGCAGGCAAACAGGCCGGCGCTGTCGGAAACCGTATGGATCGGGCGGGCGGCGGTAGCGACGGTCCAGGACATGCTGTGCTCCAGAATCAAACGTGTTGTTTGCGGGAAGCCAGTGCAATAGGCATGCCCGGCCGGCGCGCAGCCGTTTCCCACTCGCGCGGAAATGGCGCTCAAGCCTTTGCCGGCTTGGCCCCGCAGGATACGGAGGACATCTGATGGCGGGCGTCGCAGGCCCGAAAAACGGCCGTTTCAAGCGAAGTTGTTACGTTTCTGGAACGTAACGCGTAACGGGGCCCGTAACGCCTTCGCCCCCCTCGTCCATGCCGCCGGGAAGCGCCTTGTTTGCCCAAAGCCGCACTCTAGAATGAGGACATCGCGCCACTGGCTGGCCATCGCGCGGAGGCCGATTGCCCACCACATGAGAACTCACATGGACCAGACGAATGTCGGGCACCCCGGCCTGCGCACAGTGCTGCTCACCAGCATCACCATGGTGGCGTTTGCGTCGAACTCGCTGCTGTGCCGGCTGGCGCTTCAACACGCGGCCATCGATGCGGCGAGCTTTTCCAGCATCCGGCTCGTGTCGGGCGCCGTCGTGCTGGCCGTCCTTGCGCGGGCAGGCGCGAGGCGGGCAGGCGCGGGGCGGGCACCGCTAGCCCGTGTTGATTGGGCCGCCGCGACGATGCTCTTCGTCTATGTCGTCTTCTTCTCGTTTGCGTATCTGACGCTGAGCGCAGGCACCGGCGCGCTGATTCTGTTTGGCGCGGTGCAGCTCACCATGCTGGCGGCCGGCCTGCGTGCCGGCGAACGGTTTGAGGCCCTGGGTTGGGCGGGTTTTGCGCTGGCGGCGGGTGGGCTCGTCTATCTCGTATCGCCCGGCGTGACAGCCCCGACGCCACTGGGTGCCGCGTTGATGACGGTGGCGGGCATCGCCTGGGGCGTGTATTCGCTGCGCGGTCGCGGGCTCGACAATCCGCTGGCTGCCACTGCCGGCAACTTCCTGCGCGCCGCGCCCATGGCTCTCGCGCTGAGCATGTTGCTGTATGACCGCGCACACGCGAGCCCGGCCGGTATCCTGCTCGCGCTTGCCTCCGGCGCGCTCACTTCGGGCATCGGCTATGTGATCTGGTACGCCGCGCTCAAAGGGCTGTCGGCGATCCGTGCAGCGGCGGTGCAACTGTCGGTGCCGCCCATTGCGGCGTTCGGGGCGGTGCTGTTCCTGGCGGAGCCGCTGACCCCGCGCTTGGCTGCCGCATCCGCCGCCATCCTCGGCGGCATTGCGCTGGTGCTGGCCAGCCGCACGCAACGCAAGCCCGCCGAAGCCGCATCCCGGGGCTAGACCCGAGCCGGAGCGGTTACAATCACGCCTTTCCGTGAACGACGCGCACAGCCCGGATTCCACTGTGCTGCCGCCTCCCCCGCGTCACGCAACCCCTTGATTTAGAGCCTTTTTCACCATGAGCCTCCAATGCGGCATCGTCGGTCTGCCGAACGTCGGCAAGTCGACCCTGTTCAATGCCCTGACCAAAGCCGGCATCGCTGCCGAGAACTACCCGTTGTAACCATCTGGTCAACGTTAGCTTTGGAATCAAGGACTTAGAGGCTCACGGCGGAATTCCGTGACAAAACTCGCACAAAAATCGTGACGTACCTTCCACTCAGATGAGTGGAGTTCGATGATACTTTGCCGCAACATCCAATGCCAATTGGAGCTATCACGAACAAGTCCAGCCGATGACTGAGGCACAGCTATCTACCGCGCTCAACCGGACGACACAGTTCCATGAAGCCGTAGCTGACCATGTGAACCGTCTTGCGCCCTTCCCAGAAAAACGCTGCGTCGTCTCATTTCAGGCCGGGCTGCTGTCACTGGACCACGCACGGGGTGCACTGATGCTAATTGGCAACGGTCTAGGTACTTCCGCGCTATCCCTGCTGCGCCCTCAGTACGAATCCCTCGTTCGTGGCATTTGGCTACTTCACGCCGCCACGGGCAATTGGGTGGACAAGCTCAGTGAACCCCTGACCGTCGAAAGTGCGCGCAGGGCGAACGAAGGGCCGATATTGGCGGAAATGCTGAAGCAACTGGATGCCAGTGAAGCTCCGGCACACATTGTTGGCCAACTTCGTCAATTTAAAGATGTGTCGTGGAAAGCCCTGAGTAGCTACACACATGGTGGAATTCACCCACTGGCAAGAACGCTCACCGGCTTTCCTGTGCAGTTGGCAATTGACGCAATGCGGAACTCCAACGCACTTGTCTGCATTGCCGCGCAGTTGACCGCCATTCTCACTGACGATCCCCAAGGAAACATGCGCACCGTCCGCCAATTGCACATGGACTTTGCGGATTGCGTACCAATCATCACGCCGCACGTGCAATCTTGACCCGACACCCCTTCGGGTAGTTGTGGCACCCCCAGAACGACCCGCCATCACCTTGGCGGACCACCATCTTGATCCCGCAAGCCGCACAGGTCGGCGTCTGGTAATCACCTTCGAACGCCCGTGTCAGCAATTCATCGCGCTTCCCGGCATCCAAAGCACGGATGCGTTCAACAATGCCCGCACCATCCAGCAACTGGATACCAGCTTCTTTGGCATAGTCCTGCACCGGTTGGCCGATGAAACCTGTCAGTGACCAGAAAATACCCCGCTTGACCCTCTTGGTATGCATGACGCCGCCAAGCGCCCGGACCGGCGCCACCTTGACTGGCGCTGTCCATGCCTTGCACTGGACCAGTGCGATGGGATCAGGCTTCCCCTTCATGTACAGGGTTGCATCGACACCGCCATCGGCCCCTTGCGGCACCGTTTCGACGGTAAAACCCATCGCTTCGTAGTACCAGACGCACAGCATCTCGAATCGTTTCCATTCCAGTTGCTGAAGCGCATCAAGGGACCATTCCACCTGTGACGGTGGATCAATCTCCGCTGGGTCCTCGGATGCTTCCGGGGTGTGCTGAACCGGCTGATCAGCGGCTGTGCCAAGCAGTTCGTGCGCTGCGAACGTGGGCACCACAAACACCGCCAGCATTGATCCGAGACTGGTCTTGGCAGCATCAGTCAAATCATTGCGGTTGACCTCCCTGTCCTGCCACACAACCGTTCGCGCCAATGGCATGCCCGCGTCCGTCAGATCAGCCCGGCTTTCGCATGCACCAGTCACCTTTCCGATAAGGTAGGTGCGGTTGGCTGGCGAGTACGTGACAACCAAGTCATCGACCTTAATCTCATTCATGAAGCGCCATACCTGCGACGCCACTGAAACCGCCATCTTTTCTTTCGTTTCCGGCGCAATGGATAGATGCAGATCGGCCAGTTCCTTCTTCGTCATGCCGGGCTTGGCATGGTGCGCAAGCTGGGTCCACCCGATACCAGCGATGCCCTTCTGGCGAAAATCGCCGTACAGACGGCCACCATCGGCCCGGATCATCCACATCCTTGTCACAGCATCCCCCGAAACCCGTTTTGAACGTCATCCAGCCGCATGCATGATCGGTTATCAGCGGGCCAATAATACAAAAACCGCCTTGAATCGGCGGTAGTATCCGCTCGGAAGGCGGCTGAGGTAGAACACGATGGACGTTGCTATTCGAGCGGCCCGGTGAACGACCCACTGATCAGTTTGAGCACGCCCCAGAGCCGGAAGCCCACCATTATCAGTTGCATAGCGGCAGAAACCAGCAGCCCCGAAGTCAATGCAATACCCATGCGCAGAAGATCGCACTTCATGACCATCAGCGGAAAGGCAATGATTAGCGCGAGGCCAAAATAGATGGCGCACCCGTAGAGCTTGCCCAGTAACCGTACAAAGTGGCCCGTGCGGGCCATGTTGCGGATTAGTCTCCGGTCCGACATTGAAATTAAGACGGTGATCATCGCCAGAACAAAACCTAGCATTGTTCCGGCAGTCGATGCATAGCCGTTCGCAAGGCCGTGAAGCAGTGCCTCATCCGCTATCGGCCAGCGCGCCAAGCATATCCAGACAAGTGCCGAGCCAGCGATCCATGCACCGATGCCAATGATCATTGTCCAAAAATCCCGACTAGTTGGCCTTCAAAGTCGTCTTTGACACCAGATAGTGCTGCGTATAACTCTTGCGGTACGGGATACCGCCCTTGCGTGTTTACGGTCACTTCGCTCTTGAGCCGATCTGCCATGAGATCGATTGGATGATCAACGTTTTCGACCTCAAGCCGAACTTTCGAAGCGTGCCCCGACGCCACCAGTTCCCGGCCAAGGTTGAGCGCACGGACCGCGTCGAGAAGGTGACCGCGTAGCCCCCTACCGTTTGCGCTGATCCGAAAGGACCCAGTCAAACCGCCGATCCCCGCCAAAAGACCCATGACGCGACCTGTATCACCGGCGTTCTGGTACAACTGAGGATTGAGGGGACGCGCCACGGTAAATTCAAGTGCTTTGGGCCGATGATTTTGCAGCAACAGATCAAGCGTCGCCTGCTGGGTTAGGACCGGGTAAAAAGCAATTGTGCTGTTCAGTGAACTACTCAGGTACCGCGCAAGCGCGCTTACAGGTCCGCCACGACGGTTCTCTTGCCAAACGATGACCCTGCGATTCTGATAGTAGATGAAATGATTTCTCTCGATGGTCATTTCATGGGCCTGCATTTCCAACTCTCGCTCCGGGCCGTTTGGTATGCCTGCATGCGGCAAATCGTCGTCCGCGTACCGTTTCAGTTCCCCTCGGTATATGCCGTGCCCTATCAGATCAACCACTAGGTGATAGCTCACGTCGCCGTATTGATGTACAACCGGCGGGTTCGCACCAAACCGACCGAAGAGGTCGTTCTGAATATCTTGAGGTGCATCTTGTTGAAGGGAAGCCTGATACAGGCCAACCCTATACTTTCGGCGTGGCAAAGCGTTCTCCGGCTTGGACAAAAAAATCGGGCGTTGATCTGACACCCATGTTTGTCTGACTCGCGTCGCGAATCCTATCACCGGAAGAGCAACAGCGATTCACGGCGACAAGCGCCCCCTCCGTCGGAGGGGAGGAACCGAGGAAACTGCGAACTTCTTTAGTTTCTATAAAACGACCCCCGATTAGGCGGCTCCTATCACCACATCGACGAGTCAATGCAGCAATTTACTGCCAGTTGTACCGCTCTCACCTTCAGTCGTGGCCAGCACAGCGCCCGGCGCACCGAAATCAATCAGTCCATCTTGATTATTGGACTGGACAACATATTCCAGCATCGAACCGAACCGGTTGATCAGTGCCACGAAGTTTCCGGCGATCAACCCATGCTCATATGGCAGAACGTACATGATGGTCAGGTCGCCGTCTTGATCGATGGTAAAGGTCGGCAAGAACACGTTCTCATTTAGGCGCCGTGTCAGTCCATGCTTCCGGTCGATGGGTGCCAGTCGGTTCAGCGGCAAAAAGGTGCTGACCCGTATGAATTTTCTGTCTTCAATGATGGAGATGCGGAATCCCAACCCCTTTGGCGACCGTATCCAGATGCCGTCAGGCTGCACTTCGTGGGGAACCAAGCCACTGTCGCGGATGTGGGCGACAAGGGTGTCGATGGTGATGTCGGATTCAGCAAAAATTTTGGTCAATAGGCTCTCCGGTTTGGATGGCAAGTGGTGACAAAAAAAGGATGCCGATGGGCATCCTTGATTGTTGGTCGTGCGGTCGGCGGTTACAACGACGACAGCTTCTGGATTCGATCCTCTGTCACCTTCAACAAGCATGCTGCGTCGGAGCAGGCGTTCCGTTCTTGCTTCATCCATTCAATCTGCTGCGCCTTCAGGGCATTCACATTCGTGGATTTCGCCTTGGCAGCCGCCCAAGCCTTCGCAAGCCGCACATCCGCAGATGCAGTATCGGGCGATGAGCAAATCAGATGTTCGATCTTTGACGCCGCCTTACTACAGTCAAAGCTGGCCTCGATCACGGCCTTCTCCGGGGCTACAGGTGCGGCGGTGGCAGCGGTCTGCACTTCCTTGACCTCAGGTGCCGGTGCTGCTGGCGATGCTGGTGCAGTTGAAACCGGCGCCGCAGCTTCCTGCTCCGTCGATGCAACGGCCTGCTGTCCAGAATTTGGCACAGCAATGGCTTGCTGCTGCGCTGCCACTTGTGCTGCGCGATTGTCAGCATCGACCGGTGCAGCGGTGGGACTGGCAGGTTCATCTGATGTCTGCGCAGCCTGCGTAGTCGTCGCCGGGGTCGAACTAAACGTCGCGTGCAAGACTTGCTGCAACGGCATCATGTTGGACAGCGCAAGCACGAGAATAACCAATGCCGCCAAAGGCGCAATGCACTGAGGTCCAAGTTCCCAGAACAGCTTCTCTGATGCCAAATCCGAGGCATTCCGAGCAATGATGACATCCGGCTTCGCATACTGCCGGAACAAATCGCCAAGACGAGATGCCAGCGGTGCGATGATCAGGTACGCCACTGCGGACCCGCCGATGAAAACAGCCGCACGTGCTTGTCCACTGCCGAACACCCGATAGGCCACATAGCCAAGGACGGCGGCACCTACGACGCCGAAGAAGATACCAATGCCCCAACCAAGCCCATCCGAGAACTCGGCTTCTGCTGCTGCGGCTTCGGCGGCTGCAATGTCTGCGCCACAGTGCTTGCAGCGGATCGCTGCGTCCTGAATGTCTTCCGAACAAAACGGACATTTCTTCATATACCCCTCCCCACAAGTTTCTGATTACCCCGGCCATCCCCACCTTGGTTAGCTTCGGTCGGCTCTCCTTTTATGGGGACCATGGTCCGTCGTCAGCGCGGCATCATACCGCACACGATGCGGGCATGCCAATTCGCACCGATCAACGCAAGGACCCGTCATTAATCGCACTTGGAGACGCGATTCGCCGTCTGCGCGAAGCGAAAGACATGTCGCAGGAAACTTTGGCGCTGCTTGCCGATGTGGACCGCAGCTATGTGGGACGTGTGGAACGCGGTACCAACAACGCCGCCACGCTGACGTTGAAGAGACTGGCGAACGCCCTTGGGATGACTTTGACCGAATTGATGGCCGAAGCGGGCTTATGAGGTAGCCGCAGATTGCGCGGTCACGGCTTCCCGAACCCGCATGATCGTTTGACGGCTGGTCTTCATGTCACGGGCAATCTGGGCAACCGGCACCCCGGCACCCAGCCGTTCCAAGACCGCAGTACGCTGTTCTTCAGACAATGCTGATGGCCGACCAAACGCCTTGCCTTCAGCCTTCGCACGACGAAGACCGGCCTGAGTACGTTCGATAAGCAGGTCGCGTTCGAATTCGGCGACGGCGTTGATCACGCCCATCGTCATCTTGCCAGCCGCACTGGTCAGGTCCACCCCACCAAGGGCCAAGCAGTGGACGCGAACGCCAGCCGCATCCAGACGTTCGACCGTGGATCGCACATCGATGGCATTGCGCCCAAGGCGATCCAACTTGGTGACGATCAAAACGTCAGAGTCTTCCAGCTTGTCCAGCAGCTTGGAGAACCCCTTGCGTTCCAATGCAGCCACCGAACCGGACACCGTTTCGGAAATGATCCGCTGCTTGGCAACAGCGAACCCTGCCGCTTCGATTTCTTTGACTTGGTTCTCGGTGGTCTGGTCCGAGGTGGACACACGGCAATACGCAAACAGTCGTGACATCGGCACCTCATATGTCCGAAATGGGAGTACGAATAGTACTACCTGTCCGAAATACCTGCAAGCTATATTTTGGACATGCATGCACTTGGTGTCCGACAGTGGACGGTTTCGGACACGTTGAACCGTTTGTTTGCCGAAGTCACATCTCAGAACACCGGAGGCTTCCCGCCCACCATAATCGTTGCTTTGTCTCTGTGTTGGTTCCCGATGCTGAACGGAATGCCCGCATCGCGCAAAGCCTTCGCAATTTCGGCGGTTGCCGGATCACCGCTTAGAAAAACGTTCAGGCCGGTCCATATGACCCCCATAGGGAACTCCTTCTTATCCACAACCCAACCCGCATCCGTGAACGTCTTCAGGATGTCAGCGGCGTACAGTCCAGACTCGGAATCACTCATCGCCTCTATGTTGAAACTGCTAGGGCGCTTGGACAAGATCGCGACCAACGCCCGATGCTGTTCAGCCGTAATGCGCCGATTCGCAAATTTCCGGCGCAGTTCAATATTCTGCTTTTCCACTTCTGCCGCGTGTAGGGAGGCATCAGCAGCGGCCTTGTTCGCGACGGCTGCCGCTTGGTTCGCATGCGCGGCATCAGAACGTGCCTGTGCGGTTTCCGTTTCGTTGTTACTGATACGCAGGTCGGAGTAGTGATCTCTGATCTTACCGGTCCAGATCGCACCCATCGTGGCTGCTGCGACGATGATCGCGCCGACTATCAGCGCAATATTGAAAGCGTTGAAGAGTGTGTCTGCTGCTTCGGACGAAATGTTCAGGTTCGGCATGTTAGGTTTCACTTGTTCTTGGTATGTACTGGTCCCAATCCGGAGGTCCGGCATATTACGGTGTATATCGATAGCCGGTTGGTCATGTGCCCCACGCGAACATTCTCTCGCTCGTTCTGGCACACAAGCTGGCCGACGGCATCATTGGCGCCCACAGGGAAAGCCACAACCGGAACCCTCGATGAATGGCGGCTGACCACCACAATCATCGACCCAGAAAATGCTTGCACGCCCTGACCGCATTCCGGCAGTTCTTCTTGCGTTGGTTCGTTGACACCAGTTCCCTTTGGGACCAAGCCAGTCATATATCGAACCACCCGTGGTCCGGTTCGCCAAAGGCATACCCATTCGGGACCAGTTGGTCACTGGTTGTAGCGATCTGCGGTCGCCCCTTCGCGAACACATGACCTGCCACCTGCGGACCGGACGGACGCGGCGTACTCTCTCTTCGCCAAATAGCCACAAAAAAGAAAAAAATAGTTACTGTCCGGTCTCTTTCTTGATCCCGACCTTTGGACAACAGGACACCCCTATAGGGGTGTGTCTCTGTCTGTCCGGAATAGGTCACTGGTTTCGTCCTTGTGGACAAACTGGTATTCCTTGTTTGTCCGCTTGTCCGCGAAGTCCTATCTTTTGGCCCAGTAGTAATCGCCGTGTTTGCCGACTAGGTTCGCCCTCACCAGTTGGTCAACTGCGCGGTCAAATGCTTTTTTCTGTGAAGCCGGCACGCCCTTACTGATACCTGCATCGATGGCCGCTGGCATCCATTTATCTTCGTGAACCACAAGGGCCGGAGCGAACATGCCTTCGGCCTTCACCAATTCAGGGCTTGGTGGAACACCAAAGGGATCGGTAATGTCCATAAGCACCTGAAGGCAAGTCTTCACTGGCTTTCTTAGCTTCTCGCCTGTGCCATTCTTGTTCGTCTGCTCATCAAGAGGAATCAAGGCGCCGGCACCGGCACTTTCATCACCGCCTAAGAACACGTTCTCGATCTGAAAGTGGAATTCGAAGTCCTCGGGGCCATCCTTCATCTTGGTACATTGCAGAACACGATCACCGCTACTGCGTCGATCCACGCGATATTCATGGTCCATTGCTGCCTTCAAGGCCGACGCACCGCGTGCCCGATCTTTCTCGTTGTTCCCGGAGTGATGAACCAGCACGACTGACGCATTGAACGGGATACGCAGATGCGTATCGATGTTGCTCATCAGGCGATTCACTTCGGAGTTGCTGTTCTCATCCCCATCGCCGAAGTTGCGGGCCAGCGTGTCGATGATGATCATGCACGGCTTTTCATTCGAGACCAGCCCAGCGATTGCGTTCGAAAGATCGCGGGCACTGTCACGGTCAGAGAGTGGAACAGGATGCTTTAACAGGTGGAAGGGCTTACCTTCCAAAGAGACGCCGTTGATCTTCTCCCAGACCTTCAATCTTCGGCGGAATCCGTTGAGTCCTTCACCGACAATGTAGAAGACCGGAGCAGATTCCACTTCTTGGTCGTGCCAATCGGTGCCGGTCGCCACGCAACAAGCCCAATCCATCGCGACGAAGCTTTTTCCGCTGCCGGATGCGCCGAACAGCATGCACGTCGTGTTCTGTTCCAAGACGCCATCGATCAACCACTCGGTCTTGGTCGTTTCGCCCATGAAGTCGGAAGCACGGACAAATTCATAGTTGTGCGGACTATCTGTCGAAGTTTTGCCTGCGGTCTGGATACCCGTTCCTGCGTTCTGACCGGACAGGGCCTTCTCGATAGTCATCTGCCCATAGGTCTTGCCATCACCGGAATGTGGCTTGTTCCACTTCTCAGGTCGGAATAGCGCGGACACCTGAAACAGACGATCCAACTGCCCACTGTCCAGAGTGAAGCGCGCCAGCATGTTCGCCAGCGCCAAGTCCGCTTCAGACTGACTTGGGTAATCGGAATAATCGCCGTCATCGAACAGCTTACGGAACCGTTCACCGCTACCGGCTTTCACCGCGTCTGCCAAAATGACGGCATCATCCAGAATTTTCGCAACACCACTGTCGGTCTTCTGGGCCACGTTCGCAGCGCCGCTGTCGGTCTTCTGCGCCACGTTCGCATCCGCCGCCGTGGATTTATTGAAATGCGCTCGATACAGCCAGTCGAGGGCTTTTGGCTGGTCAGTGATGTCGGCCCCGTCGCTCAGTTCATAGCCCGTAACCGTGAAATAGCGTTTGCTATCTTCACCGTAACATTCAAAGTTTTTGTGCTCAGTGCCCTTGCCGAATCGGCCAAACGTGCCATAGGTAAGAATGTGGAGGCCATCACCACTCGGCGACTTTTCCATGTATGTCCCGTGGAACCGCCCAACGATCTCGGCTGCCAGTGGTTCGAGTTCGCCGGATGCGTCGAGAACATGGTCAAGGTCAACACCGACCAGATCATCGCGAAGATTGATACCGATACCATCGAAGTCGCCAGCTTGATAGGCGGCACGCACCTCATCGAAGGTCGCCCACGTTGCCGGATCATCGGGCTTGGCGTACCGACCACTGACTTGGTATGGCGGCTTCGTCCACTTGCCATTCTCTGTTTGTTCGAAACGCCACAGAACCCAATGGGGATGATTCCTGAGACTGGCGGGAATGCCGTCGAAATTGACCGGCACGACTTCAGGCTTCAATTCGAGCGGAAGTGCCGACATCATTCAGCACCTCGGGAGAACGTCGCCATCATGATCGGCGCGCTGCAATGCAATTGAGAAAAAGCTGTGTTCGAGTTGTAAATAAACATTTGTGTTGTACGGATTGCCCCACGGGGCGGAGTTTCCTCACCAGATCGACCGAACAGGTGCGAACGGACACACCGTATGGCGCACGAACGCGACCAGACGGCAAGGAAGCCTCAGGTTTTGATTGAGTTCTTGGGGGCGGATGGTCGCCGCAGACGCACGAATGCCATGCGCAATGCGAAGACGCACCAAGCCCAAGAACAGCCGGTACTGCTAAGGGGAATTCATATAGACGCTTGACCAGAACGGTCGAAGCGTTGTGGCAGAAGCCACTCAGTAGTGTTCAGCCAAAGGCGCGAACAATTTCAATGTAGCGCACATTATCTCACGACTGAGGCAGTTTTGTCAATGACATTCTTGACGCGACGCCTATTCTGTGGTGCGCTTCCAGCGCCAGTCAGTCACAAGAAAGAAACTGTGAAGAGGTGTAGAAGTGAATTCCGGCTTGTGCCCTTCCGGCCAGTCGGTCACTTGATACCGTAATAGCCACCAAGGGCATCGGCCAGTAGCTTCCCACCAGCGGCGATCCCAATGGTCCACGCGCCGCTGATTGCCTTCTCTGACATCTTCGCCATCCAAACCTTCACCTTCGGGCCGAACTGCTTTGCCTCAGCTACAGCCTTCGGGTCATCATCACTCACTGAGGTCTGCAATTCCGCTATGTCAGCGTCGCTAACGCCCGTGGACTTGAAGGCCTTCGCCAATGCTGCGAAGTCGCCCTTGGTCACGGAGTTCGTAGTCGTGGTTTCGTTACTGTTCCCAATCACGACTGTCACGTTGTCGCCGAACACCGCCGATGCGAACATCCCGGCAGCATCAATGCCCTGCGCCGCTTCTTTCATATTGTCCTCCGGGACGTCGCCTAGCTCGCCTTGTAGGTTGAGAGCGAAATCCAGTAATCGGGAGCGAACCTCAATCAACGCGTTGACAATCTGTGTAGGTTCGAACTGCACCCACGCACTGTCGATGTGGAAACTGGATTCAATCGCGCCCTTGGCGAGCATGGGATACCATTCGGGAGCAATGGGCCTGCTCAGAGAACAATCGGACCTCGATAGTTGCTCCAATACCTGAATGGACTGACGCAGCTTCTCAACGCAAAACCTTTCTCGCACGTCTTTCGGTAGATGCAGGGTTGGCAACTGCGTCTTGTTGTACCGCCACGCCAAGTTGGCCACGTTGCCATGAAGCCGTGTTGGAATGGTGCGGTAATCCGGCACAGGCTTATCCGCCGCGTACCCGTTCAGTTCGTCGTTCACCCATCCGGCAAGCTCCTTATGCCCGATGCGATGCATCAACACCTTAGTTTTCAAAAGGGCGTCCGTCAGCGAGCCGTCCTTGTCGCTCAATCGCGTGACGATGTCTTTTAGCAGTTGCATCTCCGATCTTGCGTCGAACCCGGTGGTTAATTCTACGTGAAGGACGTGGTTTCAGATGGATGCCGGACCCCATTGATCGAATCAGTCCTAGCGGACAGTCGGACACCACTGTCCCGGACCATATGGGTGTACCACTGTGGCAGTGCCAACCGTGAGGTCCACTGTCAGACCTCACCGGCGACAGTGACCGCCACCATCTGGGCACCAATGCGGCCAACTGCGCGGGATGATTGGTGTCACCAATCGCGCAATTGGTACCCCAACACCATTGGACCAGTGTCAGGCGACAGGTCTGGCATCCAATTGGTACTGCACGCACCATTGCGGGACCACGGCGAACACTGGTTCGGTCCGGTCTACTACCAACGGTGCGGCGCGACAGTGTGCGGCACAGCAGTTTAAGTGTCGCTGGCACCATCAGGGACCACTGACCAATGGTCAGCATCGACAGTGATAGACGCTGACCATAGTGTCCGGTCACGCAGTCAGCGCGTCCGGTTCATCCTTCGCTTCCAGCAACTGTCCGACAGTCGGTCCCGGCTGCTGAATATCGAGACGTGGCAACGACCGGACGATCTTCATAGTTTCCAGACTGACCGTCACCACCCGCTGGAACAGTTCCAGCGGGTAACGTGGGTTGCCCATAGTCTCCACAGCCCAATCGTTGGCATCGTTGACGATGCCGCTGTCCTTATCGGTCTTGACGCACTGGCGTTCCACGACCCAATCCAGCGCCGGTTTGCCGTTGACCACGTAGTCGTAGGCTTCCAGCGGGATGCCGGTCAGTATGATCTTGTCGTTGTAGATCAACGTGGTCAGGTCTTTGTCCTTGCCGTTCTTGCCATACCGCATCTTCTCGACACGGTAGTCGGCATCGGTCAGAAGTAGTCCGCCGCCTTCGATCTGCAACGGGTACTTCTCGACCGTCTCGTAGTTGACGTGCAGGTCCGCCAGCTTGCGACCAGCCTTCGAGAAAGCCCAGAAGTCGGCAGCAGTCTTCACACAAGGAATGCGCGGCAGTTCCTTGCTGAGATTGTCGGCATAGCGCTCAAGATAGTCAGGTGAGTGCAGCAGGCCGTAGACGTAGTAGAACACATCTTCCTTGCTGAACTCCTCACCGGGATAGGCAGCTTGAAAATGCGTCAAACCCTCGTCCGTCAATGCATGGCGTCGGTTCCCGTTAATTTTGATACTTGGCGGGTCGAATAGACCGGACTGTGAGGCTTCAGTTGAATCGTCATCGTCGTTCTCATGGTAAAGATAGAGTGGGAAGCACTGAGCGCCGCCATCTGATGGGTCCGATGGAAGCACATCAGTCATCAATGCTATCTGGCTGCTTCCAGTCCAGTTCCCTTTGATCATAATGACTCTATTCTCTGATGTCGCATCAGGGAAAATGCGTGGCATCTGGTAACGACTCCACAGCAGATACTTGCTACTGAATAGCCACTGCCTCGCGAACGGACGATACAAGCCGCGAACCAAATGGGACGTGTCGCTGTCAAGTAAGCGACCTTTCTGTAAGTAACGCTTGAAATCGTCCGCCCAAGCGATTTTGGTTCTATCGAAGGCAAGGAACTTGTCAAGATCAGGTCGATCACCGGTATCACGGGCTGCGTGATACCGTGCCACCTCGTCATTGTAGAAATTCACCATTCGACGAATAGTGTCAGAAAGCGCGGTTTTGGAGTAGTTGAAAACCCAAGCGTCCCGGTTCGTTTTGACGCCCTGTGAGTAATTCTCGAACAGTTTCGGCACACGGCTTTTTTTGTCGCCTATCGCAATGAAGTCGCCAAAGCTATTGTCCCGCTGATTCAGCCAGTCCCCATGTTGATCGGGAGTGACCGTTTGCCAGCCCCCAGCCTCAGTGATCCCGCCGACGCTGGCGAAGCCGCTGATTCTTTCCAACTTTTCTTGGCGGTTCAGGTAGTCGCCGATGTCATGGAAATATATCTCTCCATGTTTCGCCGCATCAGGATTCTTGACAAGCACTGCGATAGCAACTGGGGCACGACTGCCCATACCAAACACGTTGTCCTTCTCTTTCCGGCGCATTTCACCAGAAGTACGAGCATTGCCGCGCAAGTGAAAGATATAGATGCTGGAAAACTCGTCTACCAACGTCCTGCGCAAGCCGTCGGCGGAGTTGGCATCTAGATAACCTGCATTGGTTACGAAAGCAATCACGCCACTGTTGCCCAAGCGGTCGGATGCCCATCGAATTGCACGAATATAGCTGTCGTAAAGCGACCTCACCATCGTGATGCTTGACTTGGCAGCATAGGTCGAGCGAATGCGACTGTCCAAATGCGGATATTCGACGTTCTGATTATTGTCATTCGCGTTTGCTTGGCCCGTAGAATACGGTGGATTGCCGATGATCACGCGAATATCGAGCTTCTTCTGGCGCTTGCGACGAGCACTGTTTTGCGCTAACAATGCGTCCACCATGTCTTCCTTTTCGTACATCTGGAAGGTGTCCGCCAAACAGATGCCTTGGAAGGGCAGGTATTCGCCGCCCACGATTCCGTGGTACACAGCCTCGATATTGATCGCGGCAATGTAGTATGCCAACAACACAATTTCGTTAGCGTGAAGCTCATGCTTGTATTTGTGCGGCAGTTCCTCTGGCTTGATCAGCCCACTTTGCAGCAGACGCGTGATGAACGTGCCAGTGCCCACAAAAGGGTCGATGATATGCACGCCCTTGCTGCCTAGAGTCTGGCCGAACTCTGCTTGCAGGATATGGGCAACGCTGTGGATGATGAAGTCCACCACTTCGACCGGCGTATAGACGATACCTAACCGTTCGGTCATCTTCGGGAAGGCATTGCGGAAGAATTTGTCGTACAACTCCACAACAATTTTCTGCTTGCCCGCTGCATTGTCGATGCCTTCCGCACGCAGCTTCACGCTCTCATAGAACCGTTCCAGCGTGTCGGCTTCCTTGTCCAATCGGTGTTCTTGCAGCACGTCCAACACGCCCTGCATCGCCAGCGACATCGGGTTGTGCCTCGCGAAGCTGTAGTCTTCGAACAGGGCATCGAACACTGGCTTCGTGATGAGATGTTGCGCCAACATCTCGATAATCTCGCCGTCCGTGATGCTGCCGTTCAGGTCGTCACGCAGTTCTTCGGCGAACGCTTCGAACGCTGCTCGTTCCTTGGTGTTAGCCGGGTCTTCAACGATGATTGAGATGCGGTCGATGTGGGTCCGGGCGATCTTCGCGATGTCGTTGGCCCAATCTTCCCAATGGTGCCGGTTGCCGACCTTCTGCACCAGCTTGGCATAGATGGCCTTCTCGATCTCACCGATCTCGAATTGCAGTTCAAGATTTTCCTGCGGCGTGCGTCGCTTGGCAGGTTCACCGATGGTGAATCCGCCCTTCGCGGCATCCTTGGCCTTGTCGCCGCTGATCTTCTTTCCCTGCTTCTTCTGGATTTTGTCCGTGACGGCGATAACTTCCATCTTGCTGGTGTCTTTGCCGATCAGGTCTAGCTTATTCACCATCGCATCGAACCGATCATCATGCGACCGCAATGCCTGCAAGACTTGCCAGACGACGGCATAGGTCTTGTTATCGTTCAAGGCTGCATGTGGTTCAACGCCTGCCGGGATCACCACCGGTAACACCACATACCCCCGTTTCTTGCCCGGTGCGTTCCGCATGACGCGCCCCACGGACTGCACCACGTCCACCTGCGAGTTACGCGGTGTCAGGAACAGCACGGCATCCAGCGCCGGAACGTCAACACCTTCGGACAAACAGCGAACGTTACTGAGGATGCGGCAGGTGTTCTCCGGCGTCTCGGCTTTCAGCCAAGCCAGCTTCGCTTCCTTCTCGCTGGCGTTCATCCCGCCGTCTACGTGTTCCGCTTCGCAGTGAAGTCGCGCCACCTGTTCGAACTCTTCCGTTTCCTCGCTGTCCTGATACGCTTCAACGACCGATTGGAACATCCCGGCGATCTGTTTCGAACTGACCTTGTGCGTCTTCGCACCCTTCGAAACCTCGATGACCTGACAGAAAGCCACGGCACGCTTCATCGGGTCGCCATCACCGATCAAGTCTTCGGTCAGCCCTTGCTTCGATAGCGCCTTCCAGCAGCCGACGATCTTCGCAGCGTCGTCCACCTTCAACTGGTTGTTCTCATCCTTCCACAACGCTTGCAAACGGCTATTGACGTGGGTTTCCTCGACGGCCAGCACGATTACCTTGTAATCGACCAACAGCCCGCGTCTGACGGCTTCGGAGAATGTGATGACGAACAGTTCCTTGCCGTACCATTCTTCATTGTTCATGCCGTACAGCCGTGCATTGTCACGTTCAGCCTGAATCTCGGCGGCGTCACTGTAGATGCGTGGGGTAGCGGTCATGTAAAGCCGCTTGGTGGACCGGATGAAGTCTCCGTCGTGTACCTTGACGAAATGACTTTCATCATCGTCACCACCATATGAAACCCCGGTCGTGCGATGTGCCTCGTCGCAGACGATCAGGTCGAAATCGGCCAGCCCAAATTCCTTCTGGGCGCGACTGATCACGTCGATGGAGTGATAAGTACTGAAGACAACGCTCATGTGCGATACGTCATGCCGCTTCGCCATCTCCGCCGCCAGCCGGGACGAATCCGTGGTGGCCGGGTAACGCAGTTCGTGGACGAAGGTCTGAACCATGTCGTCCTCTTTCTTGCGCTTCTTGCCCACGTCGCTGTCCGAACAGACGGCGAAGCTGTGAAGTGGCACCTCGCTTTCTTGCGTCCACTCGGTCAGGGTCTGCGACAACAGGGACAGGCTTGGAACAAGGAACAGAACCCGCTTGCCTGCACCGGCCAAGGCTTCGGCAATCTTCAGGCTGGTGAACGTCTTCCCGGTCCCGCAGGCCATGATCATCTTGCCCCGGTCGGCGTTCGCTAGACCGTGAACAACGGCGTTCAAGGCGTTCTTCTGGTGATCCCGCAACTGCTTCTTTGCCTTGATTACCGGCGTGGCCGCCTTCGGCTGGTACTGCGACCAATCGATCTGACTCTCTTCAAGGGCGGTCAGGTCGATCTTGCTGACCGGTGGCTGCTGGTCATAGAGGGCGTTTTCGGCGTGGTCACTCCAATGATTCGTCGTGGCGACGATGATCCGGCGAGTGAACGGTTTCTTGCCCGATGCCGTGAAGAAGCTGTCGATGTCGCTCTTTTGGACCTTATAGTCCGGTGCGTACAGCTTGCATTGGATGGCATGGTATTCGCCAGTGCCCTGTGTCTTCGCCACAAGATCGATACCGGCGTCCCGCTTGTCCAGACCCTGCAAGTCCGCCCATTCCGCATAGGTCCACACGTCGCTGTACAGGTCGCGGTAAGTGGCTTCGTTGCGCAGGTAGCAGACGATCAACTCTTCGAAATAGGTCCCTTTCTCGCGTTCGGTGACTGCTGCGGTACGGAAGGTGTCGAGAAGCTGTTCGAGAGCGGTCATATACGCTTTGTCGCAAGGAGTTTGGGCTTGGAGGCCGCGAGGATGACATTATGCCTTCCGGCCTACTACCCACCTGCGAATATCAGGGCGCATACCTACGGGCACCGATTATTCATCGAGTTCGTCCACCGCCTTCGAATTGAAGTCGGCGGTGACGATCAAAGCCGACCGGTAACGAGGCTTGGTGAACACCAAGTAGCAAGATCGCAGCATTCCGGCAGCCGCCATCGTCAGCAAAGACTGGAATTCACTCGGGGATAGGTCGATACCGCCCCGTAGCACCGGTTTGATGGCAGTGAACGCACCAATCGCTGGCACCTCCGTCTGCCCGATGACGGGGTTCGCATCGACGTAGGCCATGATGGAAAACTGCGAAGTTCCCGCTACCGGTTCCGTGAACTCACCTTCGATGTCTACGGTGAGCATGGTCTTCCGTTCTGGCGGCAATGACCGAGGTTTGTCTGCGCGAACACTCAAGCTGGCATGGAGCCGCTTGATTTCGCCCGAACGATATAGAAGCTCGTCGCTTCTCCTTTTCCTACCGGGACGTGTCATGGGATACCTCCAATGACGAGGATGTGAACCGGCGCATCTCGCAGATCAAACCGGTGATCGGTGGTAGCAACGACAGCCGTAGCTACCATTGGTCCCAATCAATGGTCGTGCGCCAATCCGCCGCCAACAAGGTCCGTGATCGCCCTCTGGATGCCGGTTAGCGGTTCGGCTACGTCCAATGCGCTCAGTTCGACATAGTGTCTGTGCAGGACATCTCCCCTCTTTGGAGCATGACCAAGAATCCTACGTAATTGCGCATCTCCGATCCCCATCCTTGCGCCCACGCTGGCAATCAGCTTTCTCAAGTCATGCAGCGTGAAGTCCGGTGCCCCAACCCGCTGCGCCATCTCCGTCACGTGGTCTGCCGAAAGCCCATCGAACAACCGTTGGTCCGGGTCCAGTCCATTGCAACGGCGACCAAGAATCTCCCGCATATGCTCGGTTATGGGCAATGTATGGGGCTTCCTGCCTTTCGTCTCCGGTATCAGCAGCACACCTGCCACCAGATCAACATCCCGTCGTCGGATGCCACTTCCTTCATTTTTGCGAAGCCCGGTGAGAAGCAGCAGCCGCAGGTAGTCTCGTTGCGTCTCCGGTAGAGAATCCACTGCACGGCTCCACACCGGAAGCCCGCTTTCATTCAGTTTTCTTGCTCGGGGCTGCGGTCTATCCGGCATCAGTCCGGCAGCACCTAACCGGACAAAGGGATTTGCCACTTCCACGCCGTGCACGGCATTGAGGAACCGAAGGATAGATCCAATGATTCCTCGCCCCAAATCGACCAGTGCGGCCCCTTTGGTCTGAGCGAATCGGTGGCAGTGATCCCCGAAGGCCGAATCCTTCATCGCAGATACCGGCCTGTCGAACCAATCTGCGAAGTGCATTCTCAGTACTGATTCGTATCGGGCAAGGCTGGACGGCTTCACCTTCTTGGCCTGTGCGTACTCCCCAAGTGCTTCCCGCAGCGTTGGCAGCCGAACCCTGACAGGGGAAACGGTGTATTCACCGGACCGGCACTGCCGAAGGATTGGCAGCGCCAATTCGCGGGCTTCGTCCGCCGTGATCAGCGGCCATCGCCCCAGAGTAACCCGCACTTGCCGTCCGCCGACGCTGGTCGCAACAACAAACGTGCTGGTACGTGCACCGATTCTTAGACAAAGGCCGCACAAAGTCCGATCCCGCCAGACGGTTCCAGCCTTCCCCAAACCCTTACGAATCAAGGCGTCCGATAGAGTTACAATCCCCATTTTTCGTGTACAAAACTCGCACAAAATCGTTGAGCCAATGCCCCGATCCGTGCTTGTTCGTCACTTTTCCGAATTCACCATCGACTGTCGCTGACCGGCGTTCACCGGGCACCAAGCAGTACACATGACAGTCGCAAACCATTGATTTACAAAGGTTTTAAATGAGCCTCCAATGCGGCATCGTCGGTCTGCCGAACGTCGGCAAGTCGACCCTGTTCAATGCCCTGACCAAAGCCGGCATCGCTGCCGAGAACTACCCGTTCTGCACGATCGAGCCCAACGTAGGCGTGGTGGAAGTACCGGACGCCCGCCTGCAAGCGCTGGCCGACATCGTCAAGCCCGAGCGGGTGCTGCCGGCGGTGGTCGAGTTCGTCGACATTGCGGGCCTGGTGGCGGGCGCCTCCAAGGGTGAAGGCCTGGGCAACCAGTTCTTGGCCAATATCCGCGAGACGGATGCCATCACGCACGTGGTGCGCTGTTTCGAAGATGAAAACGTGATCCACGTCGCCGGCAAGGTCGACCCGATCGCCGACATCGAAGTCATCAATACCGAACTCGCCCTCGCCGACCTGGGTACGGTCGAAAAGGCGTTGCAGCGCTACACCAAGGCCGCCAAGTCGGGCAACGACAAGGAAGCCGCCAAGCTGGTCGCCGTGCTGGAGAAAGCCCAGAAGGTGCTGGACGAAGCCAAGCCGGTGCGTGGCCTGAACCTGACCGACGACGAGTGGGCAACCATCAAGCCGCTGTGCCTGATTACCGCCAAGCCGACCATGTACGTTGCCAACGTGCGCGAAGACGGCTTCGAGAACAACTCGCACCTGGACGCCGTGCGCAACTACGCCGCGCAGACGAATTCGCCGGTGGTTGCCGTATGCGCCGCCATCGAAGCCGAAATCGCCGATCTGGATGACGCCGACAAGGCCGAATTCCTCGCCGACATCGGCATGGAGGAGCCAGGCCTGAACCGCGTGATCCGCGCGGCCTTCAAGCTGCTCGGCCTGCAGACCTACTTCACCGCCGGCGTAAAGGAAGTGCGCGCCTGGACGATCCACATCGGCGACACGGCCCCGCGCGCTGCTGCGGCCATCCACACCGACTTCGAACGCGGCTTCATCCGCGCTCAGACGATTTCGTACGACGATTTCATCCAGTTCAAGGGCGAACAAGGTGCCAAGGAAGCCGGCAAGATGCGCGCCGAAGGCAAGGAATACATCGTCAAGGACGGCGATGTGCTGCACTTCCTGTTCAACGTCTGACCGGCACAAGCGCAACGAAAAAGCCCCGCAATCGCTGCGGGGCTTTTTCATGGGCGACGCGAAAATGCAAGCCTGGGCAACAGGGCATCCCGGGTACCGGCCAGCCTTGTAACGTTGTGGCGATCCAGGATCACTTTTTTACATGCAGGAAGGGCCGATAACGCAGCTTTGGTGCTCGACGGGGCGCATCGCCATGCCGTTTTCGCGTGTCGGGCACGTCGCTTGCGTAGGAACCAGGCAAATACGCTGAACCCCCGGCAGGCCGCTTCCGCCCGGGGCAGCCCGCCGCCCCGCCAGGCATTCAGCCAAGGCCATCGGGGCGGCGCACTCGCCCGACGCCATGAGTTCGCAATCGCCTCCGCCCTTGTCCGTAGTGGACGACATCGACGACGCCATCGGTATTGGCAGCAACGCCGCCATCCAGTCGCGCGGAGTGTTGTTGTGCCTGTCCGAACCGGATTTACGCATCCATCAGGCGAGCGAAAACCTGGAGGCGGCCCTGGGTACGCCACTGGCCACTGCCCTGCACGCACCCGTCGACCGTGTGATCGGCACCGCCGGCCGCGAAGTGCTGGAGCGCGCCCTGGGCACACACAGCATCGACGGCCATCCTCTGTATATCGGCACGCTGCAGACGCCACACGGCCACGCGCTCGACGCGGTGACGCACCGGCACAAGCGCACGCTGATCCTGGAGCTGGAACCTGCCGCGCGTGCGGCCGACGGCGCGTTTGCATCGATGTATCCCCTGGTGCGCACGTTCGTCGCCAGCCTGCAAGCGGCCAGCACGGTCGATGCGCTGACGGACTTGGCCGCGCGCGAAGTCCGCCGCCTGACCGGCTTTGGCCGCGTCACGATCTACCGCATTGACCGCGATGGTTCCTTGCTGGCACTCGCAGAGGCGCGCGACGCGGCCTATGAGACGCTGGTCGGCACGCACCTGTCCGGCGCGGGCATGACGCCCGAACTGCAAAGCCTGTATAACCACAACCCCTTGCGCCTGGTGGCAGACGTGGACGATACGCCGGTGGGTCTGGTGCCGCCTCTGCATCCGTCCACGGGGCGCACGACTGATCTGACGTACGCGGCCCTGCGCGCCGCGTCCGAAGGGCAGCGCGAAGCCATGCGCCGCATGGGCGCCAAAGCCTCGCTTACGCTGGCACTTACGGTGCGGGGCAATCTCTGGGGCCTGATCGCCTGCCACCATGCGACGCCCTGTTCGCTGTCGTTTGAAGTGCGCACGGCATGCGAACACCTGGCGCAGATTCTGTCGCTGCAGGTCGAAGCGAAGGAAGACCGCGCCGAGATCGCCCACCGGCTGGAACTGCGGCGCATCCTGGTGCGTCTGCTGGCGGCCATGGCCGATCGTGACCATTTCCAGGATGGCCTGATCGAACATCCCGCCGACCTGCTGCGCTTTGCCTCGGCCAGCGGCGCCGCCATCGTGCGCCAGGGAGAGTGCGTGCGCATCGGTGCCGCGCCTGACGAAGATGGCATCCTGCGCCTGACCGAATGGCTGGCCAACGAGCACCCCGGCGAGGTCTTCCACACCGACCGCCTGGCCGCCACCTATCCGGACGGCGCCGCGCTGCTACCTCAAGCCAGCGGCGTGCTGGCCGTGCAGGTGTCCCAACTGCATCGTCACTATGTGCTGTGGTTTCGCCCTGAAACCCCGCACACCGTACGCTGGGCAGGCAACGTGCCAGACATGGCCACCGACCACGAGACGGGGCACATGCTCGGCCACACGCGCCATTGGCAAGAACACATCGCCCACACCTCGCGCCCCTGGCGCACGAGCGAAGTGGAAACCGCCGCGGAGTTCCGCTACGCCGTCCTGAACATCGTGCTGCGCCGCGCTGAAGAGGCCGCGGAATTGACGAGCGAGCTGCGCCGCGCCAATCACGAACTGGAAGCGTTTTCGTATTCCGTTTCACATGACTTGCGCGCGCCGCTGCGCCATATCGCCGGTTATGCCGAACTGCTCGACGAGATGGAAGGCCAGCATGTCTCGGCGCGTGGGCGCCATTTTCTGCAGACGATCTCGGAGTCGTCGCGCTTTGCGGGCAAGCTGGTCGACGACCTGCTCACCTTCTCGCAAATGGGACGCGGCGCACTTCACCTGACCGATGTCGACCTCACGCAGCTCGTGCGCGGCGTGGTGCGCGACCTGACGATCGACCAGGGGCGCCGCCATATCGAATGGAACATCGCCGCATTGCCCGTGGTGCGCGCCGACCCGGCATTCCTGCAACTGGCGATGCGCAACCTGCTCTCCAACGCCATCAAATACACGCGTGACCGTGATCCGGCACGGATCCATATCGACGCCGAACAGACCGACGCCGAAACCATCGTGCGCATTGCCGACAACGGCGTGGGCTTCTCGATGGAATACGTGGCCAAGCTGTTCGGCGTGTTCCAGCGGCTGCATCGCATGGATGAGTTCGAGGGCACCGGCATTGGTCTGGCCAATGTACGGCGCATCATCGACCGCCATGGCGGCCGCACCTGGGCCGAGGGCGAACTTGACCGCGGCGCGACGTTCTACTTCGCGCTGCCGCGCGCGCCCGACCCGCAGGCGGCATCGGAGGCAGGCCTCCGCACACCCATGACTCGCGATGCCTGATCGTTCTTTCCACGTTCATTGTCACCATGCTCAAACCCATCCTGCTCGTCGAAGACAACCCAAACGACCTCGAGCTGACCCTGCTGGCGCTGGAGCGCAGCCAGCTTGCCAACGATGTGGTCGTCACCCGCGACGGCGCCGAAGCGCTGGATTACCTGCACGCACGCAACCTGTACGCGCAACGCGTACCGGGCAACCCGGCCGTGGTGCTGCTCGACTTGAAGCTGCCAAAGGTCGACGGGCTGGAAGTGCTGGCCGAGATTCGCGCAACGCCGGCGCTCAAGAGCCTGCCGGTGGTCATGCTCACCTCGTCGCGCGAAGAAACCGACCTCCTGCGCAGCTACGAACTGGGCGTCAATGCCTATGTGGTCAAGCCGGTCGAGTTCCGCGCGTTTGTCGATGCGATTGCCGACCTCGGCGTATTCTGGGCGGTGCTCAACGAACCGCCGCCCGGCTCCACCCGGGCACGCCGCACGTTGCTGCCGGCGAGCTAGCCGCCAATCCGGAGCATTCGCCGCCATGCCCAATCTGCAACTGCTGCTGGTCGAAGACAATCCGCTCGACGCAGAACTGACGCGCGCGCGGCTGGAAACCGCCAACCTGCAGGCCGACACCACGCTGGTCGACAACGAGACCGACTTCATCGCCCAGCTCAGCGAACGGACCTTCGACGCCATCCTGGCCGACTACATGCTGCCGCAGTTCACGGGGGCGGAGGCGCTCGATATTGCGCGCCGCATGGCGCCGCAAACGCCGTTCATCTTCGTATCGGGTGCGCTGGGCGAGGAGCACGCGGTGGACATGCTCAAGCGCGGCGCCACCGATTACGTCATCAAACAGCGCCTGCAGCGCTTGCCCGTGGTGCTGTTGCGCGCGCTGGCCGAAGCGGCCGAGCGCCGCCAGCGCATCGCCGCCGAAGCCGCCCTGCGCGAGGCGGAAACGCACTTCCGCCTGCTGATCAACGCGCTCAAGGAGCACGCCGTGCTCTCGCTCGACCCGCAGGGCATCGTGCGCACCTGGAATGCGGCATCGCGCAGCATTCTCGGGTATGCGCGCGAAGACATCCTGGGCAAGTCGGCCGAGATTCTGTATCCGCAGGCCGCGCGCGAGGCGGGGGAATTCCAGCGCAAGCTCGAACGCGTGCGCCGCGAAGGCAGCCTCACCGACGACCGCTGGATGCTGCGCAAGGACGGCACGCCGTTCTACGCATCAAGCGTGGTCACCGCCATCCACAACGAGACGGGGCAACTGGTCGGCTTCTCCAAGATCATCCGCGACTCCACCGAAGAGCGCATCGCTGCCGACGCCCTGCGCCGTGCAAAGGAAGAAGCCGAGACGGCCAACCACGCCAAGGACCACTTCCTGGCCGTGCTCTCGCACGAGTTGCGCACGCCGCTCACGCCCATCCTGACCGCCGTGCATCTGCTGGAACTGCGCCAGGATTTGCCGGCGTATGTGGTCGCGCAACTCGAAGTCGTGCGCCGCAATGCCGAGCTGGAAGCGCGCCTGATCGACGACCTGCTCGACATCACCGGCATTGCACGCGGCAAGCTGGCGGTGAGCTTTGCGCTGGTCGATCTGTATCCGCTGCTGGAGAGCACGCTGGAGATGTCGCGCAACGACATGCAGGCCAAGCGGCTGTCGCTCAAGACGCGCTTCGAGGCGGGCCGCAGCCGGCTGTATGCCGACGGTGCGCGCATCCAGCAGGTGATCTGGAACCTGGTGCGCAACGCCGTCAAGTTCACACCCGAAGGCGGCGCCATTGAGGTGCGCGTCTGGAACCCATCGCCCTCCACCGTGGCCGTGGCCGTGAAGGACAATGGCATCGGCATCGAGCTCGACGCACTGCCGCGTATCTTCTCGGCGTTCGAACAGGCTGATGCATCGATCACCCAGCGCTTTGGCGGGCTGGGCCTGGGCCTGGCGATTGCCTACGCGCTGGTGCAGAAGCACGAGGGCTCATTGATTGCCGAGAGCGCCGGGCGCCACGAGGGCGCCACGTTCACGCTTACGCTGCCCCTGGCGACCGAGAGGGTGCAGCCCGAGACACCGCCCTCGCCGCCCTTGCCACGTGCCCAGCCGACGCGCGGCTTGCATGTGCTGCTGGTGGAAGACAACGCCGATACGGCCGAAGCCATGTCGCAGATGCTGGAGATTCTCGGCCACAGCGTCGCCGTGGCCAACGGCGCGCGCACGGCCATGCAGGCTGCTGAATCTGGCACGTTTGATCTGCTGATCAGCGATATTGGCCTGCCGGACGGCAGCGGCCTGGATGTGGTGCGCGTTTTTGCCGAGCGGCAAGCCGCACCATCGATTGCAATTACGGGCTACGGCATGGAAGAAGACATCGCCCGGTGCCGCGACGCGGGCTTTACGGATCACCTGACCAAACCGGTGGACTTCAAGCGGCTGGAAACGTTGATGGCCGGCTACCTGGCCGCGCGCGATGCGCGCACTGCCGGCGTGGGAGCGGGCTGAACCGCGCCAGAACGCCGCAGTCCACTCGCCACCTAGCGGCGCAATAGGCCCCACGCTGCGGGCAGCAGCAGGGCGCCCACTACGGCGGCCGTCCAGGCCATGATCTGCCCGTCGGCATAGAGGTGGGCAAACTGGCCGCTGTAGTAACCAAACAACGCGCCAATCGCACCCGTCACCAGCGCAGCCGCCCACCCCAGGCGTTTGCCTGCGGGATGCAGCCAACGCGCCGCCACGCCCACCGCCAGCCCGATCCATAGCGGCCCGATCCACCCCATGCCTGTTCTCCGTATTGCCCTTGAGCGATTCAACTGGACGCGTACCTTAGCGCAGGACGCTGCAGAAGGCCACGGTGGCCCACCACGCGGTGCGTGACGAATAATCGACATTCGTCCACACATGCCACGAGATTTGACCTGGGTCCTGCTCATCCGGGGGCCGGGCGTTATAATTCACAGTGCTCAAAATTCGTGCCGTCCCCATTTAACCGGCCGCCCCACATGCAGTTGCTGACGCTTGGAATCAACCACCACACTGCGCCGCTTTCCCTGCGCGAGAAGGTGGCGTTTCCGCTCGAGCAGCTCAAGCCCGCGCTGGGCACGCTGCGCCAGCACCTGCCGCACCTCAGAAGCACGGCCGAAGCCGCCATCCTCTCCACCTGCAATCGCACCGAAATCTACTGCGCCACCGACGGCAACCTGCCCGAGCAGACCGCGCACGAGCATGCGATTCGCTGGCTGGCACAGCACCACAACATCGACCCCGGTGAACTCGCACCCCACGTGTATTCGCTCGGGCAATCGCTGGCGGTACGCCATGCGTTCCGCGTGGCCAGCGGGCTAGATTCCATGGTGCTGGGTGAGACGCAGATCCTCGGCCAGATGAAAGACGCCGTGCGCACCGCCACCGAAGCGGGCGCCCTGGGCACGTACCTGAATCAGCTATTCCAGCGCACCTTTGCGGTGGCCAAGGAAGTGCGCGGCACGACAGAGATCGGCGCGCATTCCGTGTCGATGGCCGCCGCCGCCGTGCGCTTGGCGCAGCGCATCTTCGAGTCGATCGCGGATCAGCGCGTCCTGTTTATTGGCGCCGGCGAGATGATCGAGCTGTGCGCTACGCACTTCGCCGCGCAGACGCCGCGTGAGGTGGTGATCGCCAACCGCACGCTGGAACGCGGCGAGAAGCTCGCCGAATCGCTGTCGAACCAGGGCCTGAACGCGCGCGCCGTGCGCCTGGCCGAACTGCCAACCAAGCTTGCCGAGTTCGACATCGTTGTTTCATGCACGGCCAGCACCCTGCCCATCATCGGTCTGGGCGCCGTGGAGCGCGCCATCAAGCAGCGCCGCCACCGCCCGATGTTCATGGTCGACCTGGCCGTGCCGCGCGACATCGAACCTGAAGTCGCACGCCTGTCCGACGTGTTCCTCTACACCGTGGATGACCTGGGCGCCATCGTGCGCGAGGGCAACGCGCTGCGGCAGGCCGCCGTGGCGCAGGCCGAGGCCATCATCGAAACGCGCGTGCTGAACTTCATGCACTGGCTCGATGCGCGCAGCGTGGTGCCCGTCATCCGGGATCTGCACGCGCAGGCCGAAACGCTGCGCCAGGGTGAGCTGGAACGCGCCCAGCGCATGCTCGCGCGCGGCGATGACCCGGCGCTTGTGCTTGAAGCGCTGTCGCAGGCGCTCACCAAGAAATTCCTCCACGGCCCCACGCATGCGCTCAACCACGCGCAGGGCGAAGGCCGCGAACAACTCATCGACCTGCTGCCGGCGCTGTTCCGCCAGTCCAGCCACTCCGAGCGCTAGCGGCCGGCGCATCGCACGCGCGCCGCATGTTTTCACGACGGGCGCGCAATGTCTGGCGCGGTATCATGCGCCGCCTTCGCTTCCAGCGTTTCCCTCCGCGACTGCCCGAATGAAGCCCAGCATGCTGTCCAAGCTCGACCAACTGGCCGAGCGCATCGTCGAAATCAACGCGCTGCTTGCGCGTGAAGACGCCACCGCCAATCTCGACCAATACCGTAAGCTCACGCGCGAACATGCCGAGCTGGAGCCCGTGGTCGCGCAATTTGCCGCGTGGAAGCAGGCCGAGGAAGACATCGCCACTGCGCAGGAGCTGGCGGCCGATCCGGACATGAAGGCGTTTGCCGAGGACGAACTCCGCGCGGCGCGTGAGCGGATGGAATCTCTCGAAGGCGAGCTGCAACGCCTGCTGCTGCCCAAAGACCCGAACGACCATCGCAACATCTTCGTGGAAATCCGCGCCGGCACGGGCGGCGATGAATCCGCGCTCTTTGCCGGCGACCTGCTGCGCATGTACACGCGCTACGCCGAACGGCAGCGCTGGCAGGTGGAGATCGTGAGCGAATCGCCGTCAGACCTGGGTGGCTACAAGGAAGTGATCGCGCGGCTGGTGGGCGAAGGTGCGTACTCGCGCCTGAAGTTCGAATCGGGCGGCCATCGCGTGCAGCGCGTGCCGGCAACCGAGGCGCAGGGGCGCATCCATACGTCGGCCTGCACCGTGGCCGTCATGCCCGAGGCCGATGCGCTGGCCGACATCCAGATCAACCCGGCCGACCTGCGCATCGATACGTTCCGCGCGTCCGGTGCGGGCGGCCAGCACATCAACAAGACGGATTCGGCCGTGCGCATCACCCACTTGCCGACCGGCTTGGTGGTGGAGTGCCAGGACGACCGCAGCCAGCACCGCAACAAGGACCGCGCCATGCAAGTGCTGGCTGCGCGCCTGAAGGATCGCCAGGAGCGCGAAGCGCAAGCCAGGGAAGCCAGCGCCCGCAAGAGCCTGATCGGCTCGGGCGACCGCTCCGACCGCATCCGCACGTACAACTTCCCGCAGGGCCGCGTGACCGATCATCGCATCAACCTGACGCTGTACAAGATCGACGCCATCATGGACGGCGACCTTGATGAACTGGTCGGTGCGTTGGCGGCTGAGCACCAAGCGGAGCAGCTTGCGGCGCTCGGGGAAGAGGCCTGAGCGCTCAATCGTTAAAAAGCGCGCCCTCCGTAACATCCGCTTGCGTTTGATACAGCTTTGCGCGATGGCGCGCCGGTCTTGCGTTCCTATAATCGATCTCGATCACGCCGAGTGCATCGCCGGTCGCATCCGGCGCGCACTCACCAACAAGCGCGGCAACATCACGATTAGGAGAATCGCAATGCGTACCCAACTGCTGGCCATCACTGTCGCTACCTCCCTCGCACTGGGCCTGGCCGCCTGCGGCAAGAAAGACGACGCCACCGACCAGGCCGCCAAGAGCGCGATGGAGCAATCGAAAGACGCCGCCAAACAGGCGCTCGACAACGCCGGCACCGCCGTGACCAAGGCTGCAGACGCCGCCAAGGTGGAACTCTCGCAAGCCGCTTCGGATGCGCAAGTCTCCGCTTCGGGCGCGCTGGCGCAGGCCAAGGAGGTCGCCAAGACCGCAGCCGACAAGACGGCGGACGCGGCCAAGGTTGCTGCAGACAAGACCGCTGACGCCACCAAGGAAGCGGCCAACAAGGTCAAGGACGCAACCAAGCAGTAAGCTCCCCGCTCCACCGCACCGACCCGCTCGCGGGCCCGCGCCACATTGGCCGGGCCCGTGTTATTTTGTGCGCCCCGATCTTCGCTGCTGGTCTGTTGCCGTGTCGTCTGTTCCCGTCATTTCGCCCGAAACCCTGGCTTGCGTGTCCGATGCGCTGACGGCGCTGGCACGCGCCGGCTTGCCTGCATTGGAAGCACGCATGCTGGTCTCGCACGTGACGGGCCTGTCGCGCGTGCAACTCATCACGCAAGACACCTGCGCCATCGACGTCGCCGCGCGCGCGCGAATCAGCGACCTCGCCACACGCCGCCTGGCCGGCGAGCCGATGGCCTATCTGCTGGGCGAACGTGAATTCTTCGGCCGCACGTTCAAGGTCACGCCGGCCGTGCTCATTCCCCGCCCCGATACGGAATTGCTGGTCGAGCAGGCGCTGGACCGCCTGGAAGAACGCGATGCACCGGCCGTGCTCGACATGGGCACGGGCAGCGGCATCATTGCCATCACAATTGCACTGGCGCGACGCGACGCGCGCGTGTGGGCCACCGATGCCTCCGCCAATGCGCTGGCCGTGGCGATCGACAACGCCAAGACGCTCGGCGCAACCAACTTCCGGGCTGCGCTGGGTGACTGGTATGGCGCGCTGGCCGACGCCGATGCGCCGCCCGCCTTCGACCTGATCGCCAGCAACCCACCTTACATTGCGGCCACCGACGTGCATCTCGATCAGGGCGATCTGCGCTTCGAACCCGCCAACGCCCTCACCGACCACGATGACGGCCTGCGACACCTGCGCAGCATCGTCGCAGGGGCGCCTGCGCGGCTTGCCTCGGGCGGCTGGCTGCTGCTCGAACACGGCTACGATCAGGGCGAACCCGTGCGCGCACTGCTGCGCGGCGCCGGCTTCGCCAACGTCTTCACTGTGCAAGACCTGGCCGGCCATGACCGCTGCAGTGGCGGGCAGTGGCTGGATCAAAACGCCGGTGCGCGTTCCTCGCTAAAATAGACGGGTTTTCCAATGTGGATGTCAGCCCAAAAACCAGGCTGTCGCCCCTCACCCAATCGAGTCTCCCCATGAGCACCACGCACGAAAAGATCGACCAGATCGTCAAAGGCCACCCCGTCGTCCTCTTCATGAAGGGCACGGCGCAATTTCCGATGTGCGGCTTTTCGGGCCGCGCCATCCAGATCCTGAAGGCCTGCGGCGTGGATCGGCCGCACACCGTCAACGTGCTGGAAGACGACGAAATCCGCCAGGGCATCAAGGACTACGCCAATTGGCCGACCATTCCGCAGCTCTACGTCAAGGGCGAATTCATCGGCGGCTCGGACATCATGATGGAGATGTACCAGAGCGGCGAGCTGCAGCCGCTGCTGGCTGCTTGAGCTGCGTTCTCGTTTCAGCGTGACCTTGCCCGTGAACGCCACAGTCCAGACGCCACCTGTGCGCCGCATCATCGTGGCCATCACGGGGGCGTCCGGGGCAATCTACGGCGTGCGGCTGCTGCAGATTCTGCAGGGCCTGCGCGAATCGGCGGGGGTGGAATCGCACCTGCTGATGTCGCCCGCAGGGCTGATGAACGTGCAGCACGAGCTGCACATGGCACGCGAAGAAGTGGAAGCGCTGGCGCACGTCGTGCATAACGTGCGCGATATCGGCGCGACCATCGCGAGCGGTTCCTTTGCTGCCGAAGCGATGGTGGTGGCGCCCTGCTCGATGAAGACGCTGGCGGCCGTTGCGCACGGCCTGTCGGACAATCTCATTGCGCGCGCGGCCGACGTCACGCTCAAGGAGCGTCGTCGCCTCATCCTGATGGTGCGCGAAACGCCGTTGAATCTGGCGCACCTGCGCAACATGACGGCCGTCACCGAGATGGGCGGAATCGTGTTCCCGCCCGTACCGGGCTTTTACCAGCGCCCCAAGACGATCGACGACCTCGTCGACCACACGGTCGGGCGCGTGCTGGACCTGCTTGGCTTGCCGCAGACGTTGGCGCCCGGCTGGCCGGGCCTGCGTTCAGCAGACTAGACGCTGATCAGCCAACGGCCGATCAGCGGTGGTGGTAATTGAAGTACACCGAAGGTCCACCCCAATAGCCGCCGTAATAGGCCGGATAAGCCGGTGCAACATAGACCGGCGCAGGTGCCACGGCCACCGGTGCCGGATACACCGCACAGCCCCCAAGCGTCGCGGCCAACAAGGCCAGAGCCACGATTTTCATGATTAGCGTCCTTCGGCCCCGCTAGTGGAGCCACGTGGACGTTATAAGCCGACGCGAGCGACGCCAGCGTCATGCGGGTGTAAGCGGTGTAACCGAAAACTACGAACGTGTGTTCGTAAGTTCACTGCTTAGGCGCCGGTTTGCCTGCAGAGGGCTTGGCCATTGCTGCAGGTGCCGAGGCCGCCACACCGGACGCAGGAGCCGGCTTGGGTGCATTCGGATCGACTTCCGCACGCATCTGATCCATGACCGCCCCGGCGCGCGGTGCCCAAAGGAATTCCACCGTGCCGTTCTGCGGCTCTTCGGGAATCGCGTACATCGTGATGATGGTCTGATGGCCTGCCCAGCGCGCACGAAGCGAATCGACCGTCTTGCCAGACTTGAGCTTGAGCGGCGCCTTGCCTTCCTGCGCAGGCTTGCCGTAACGATCGGACAGCGCCTGGAAGACGCGCTGCTCGGTATCGACGCCGCGCGTCGGCACGAACATGCCGGCGATGTTGCCATCCTGGTCGATCAGGAGCACGGCCTGCGGCCCGTCCATCAACTCGGGGCGCGATGCCTGAGGCACGCCCAGCGAGCGCGTGCGGCCATGCGATTCAAGCGCATCCGAGCAATATTCGGCGACATCCTTGCCGCCATTCGCGCGTACGTCCTCGCACGAGGGCAGCTTGCGCAGAGGCTTGCCGAGCGGGAAGGTATCCAGCAGCACCGCTACGTCGCCGGGATCGCGCACTGCCTTGGCAGGCGCCGCAGCCTTTGGAGCCGCCTTGGCTGCGGGTGCAGCAAACGCCACAGGCGCGAGCAACGAGGTCGAAAAGGCAAGCGCGGCGATTGCAGTGGCGCGTCGCGTCCAGCAGGTCATGCGAACTCCATGGAGGAAAAAGCCGAGAGTGTGCCACGCGGAAATCCCGGCACCCAGGAAAGCAGCTCTGACTGCCGGCCGACGCTGCGCGTTCCCCTCAACCGAACGGCTGACCCGCCAAAGACCGCCTGATTACACGCCATTTGACGCGGATGTCGGCCCGATACGGCCAGAAACATTATCAAAATGTTGCCGGTTTTGATCTCGCAAAGGTACGGCGGGTAAAATCTCGGCGGCACAGACGAATGACCGGCAGGACCGAAGCGTCACGTTCCTCGGCCCGCCGCATAGACGCGATCTCATTTTGAACATTCCCTCCGCTGTTTCCTCCCGCACGCCGGGGGCCGCTCGCGCGGCACGCACCCGTTCGGTAGCCGGCTATGCGCGGCTGGCCGTGGGCCTGCTGGCGCTGGCTTCGGCGCATGCTGCGCTGGCCTTCGGTTTCAACGATGTGGCCGTACGCGCCAAGCAACTGGCCTCAAAGCCCTACCAGGCGCCCGCCGACACCCTGCCCCGCGAACTCCGCGAGCTGCGCTACGACCAGTACCGCGAAATCCGCTTCAAGTCCGATCAGGCTTACTGGCGTCGCGACAAGCTGCCATTCGAACTCGGTTTCTTCCACGAGGGGTCCTACTACGACCAGCCCGTGAAGATCAACGAGGTGTCGCCCGCCGGCGTGCGCGAAATCCGCTTCGATCCGCGCCTGTTCGATTACGGTCCGGTCAAGCTCGACCCGAAGCAGTTGCAGAAGCTCGGCTTTGCCGGCTTCCGCGTGCACTATCCGATGAACACGCCCAAATACAAGGACGAGGTCATCGTGTTCCTGGGCGCGTCGTACTTCCGCGGTATCGGCAAGGGGCAGGTCTACGGCCTGTCCGCGCGTGGGCTGGCCATCGACACCGCGCTCAATTCGGGCGAGGAATTCCCCCGCTTCACCGATTTCTGGATCGATCGGCCTGCCGCCAACGCGAAAGAGCTGACGATCTACGCGCTGCTCAACTCGCGCCGCGCCACGGGTGCCTACCGCTTTGTCATCAAGCCGGGCAGCGACACGGCGGTCGACGTCAAGGCGCAGCTGTACATGCGCGAGAACGTGAGCAAGCTGGCCATCGCGCCGCTCACCAGCATGTTCTTCTTTGGCGAGAACCAGCCGGCACCGGCGCTGGATTTCCGCCCCGAAGTGCATGACTCCGACGGCCTGTCGGTGCTTTCCGGCACAGGCGAATGGATCTGGCGTCCGCTGACGAACCCCAAGCGCCTGCTGGTCAGCTCGTTCGGGACGACCAACCCCGGCGGCTTCGGCCTGATGCAGCGTGACCGCGCGTTCTCCAGCTACCAGGAAATCGGCGACCGCTACGAACTGCGCCCGAGCGCGTGGGTCGAGCCCGTCGGCAAATGGGGCGCGGGCCGAGTGGAGCTGGTGCAGATTCCGACGCCAGACGAGACGAACGACAACGTGGTCGCTTACTGGGTGCCCGAAAACCCGCCCAAGCCGCATCAGCCGTTCAATCTCGAATACCGCCTGCTGTGGCAGAAGGACGCTGACAAGAAGCCTGCGCTGGCGTGGGTGACGCAGACGCGCCGCTCACACGGCTGGACAACCAAGCGCCCCGACGAGCGCAAGCCCGACGATACGATCGCTTTCGTGGTCGACTTTGAAGGCCCCGCGCTGGCGAAGCTTCCGCCCAATGCGCCGGTCGAGCCCGTATTCTCGGCAGATGCCAACGGCAAGATCGAATCGATCTTCGGCCAACCCAACACCGCGACCGGCGGATGGCGCGTGACTGTGCGCCTGAAGCGGGTCGACGACGATAAACCCGTCGAAATGCGCGGCTACCTGCGCAGCGGCGGCACCGGACTTTCTGAGACGTGGAGCTACCTGTTACCTCCGGGCTGAATGTGACGACAGCCCAGACTGACGGTGCCGCTGGCACCGCCCCCTCCACCACCCCTGCCACAGCGCAGTCTGTGGCCGACCATTACCTTGGGGCGCTGCCGCTGGCGGCTGATGCGCGTGCTGCGCTGCTGCGCAACGCAGGCATCACAGCCGCCGACGACGATGCAGCGGCGCTCGCCAAGCTGCATCGCGCGCTGGCCAGGCTCGACCCCGCTCAGACGACCTCGCTCGACGCCGATGCACCGGCCTACGCCTCCGTAGGCTCGCGTCTGGATGCGGCCTATGGCGCCACGCGCGCCGATGCCGCATCGACGGAGCCCTCTGCCGAGCCGGCGCCGCCGCTTGAGCACGACAGCCAAGGCCGCATCCACCTGGATACCGGGCCCACGCCCGCGCGTCGCTCGATGGTGCCGTGGCCATGGGTGCTCGGGCCGATCTGGCGCACGCGCAAGGCCATCGACCGCTGGATGCATGGCGGCAAGAAGCCGGTGCCGTACGAGGCACCCGACTCGCCGGACCCGAAAGGCATCTGGCGCTTCGTCGGCTCACGCCGACGTCTGACGCTGCTCGCTCTGATGATCGCGCAGACCATCGCTGCCACCTGGGCGATGAGCACGGTGCTGCCGTACCACGGCGCCGACTGGCTCGAAGCCATCATCATCGTGCTGTTCGCGGTGCTGTTCTGTTGGGTGTCGGCGGGATTCTGGACGGCCATCACGGGCTTTCTGCTGCTGGCCTTCCACGGCGACCGCTTCGTCATCTCGCGCCGGGCCACGCCGGACGCCACGATTCCGGACGATGCGCGCACGGCCATCGTCATGCCGATCTGCAATGAAGATGTGCAGCGCGTGTTTGCAGGGCTGCGCGCGACGTACGAATCATTGCAGCGCACGGGGCATCTGGAGCATTTCGACTTCTTCGTGCTGTCGGACTCAGGCGACCCGGATATCCGCACCGCAGAAGCCGATGCGTGGCTGCATATCTGCCGCGCGCTCGATGGTTTCGGTCGCATCTTCTACCGCTGGCGCCGCCACCGCGTGAAGCGCAAAAGCGGCAACATTGATGATTTCTGCCGGCGCTGGGGCGGCAAATACCGCTACATGATCGTGCTCGACGCCGACAGCGTGATGAGCGGCGATTGCCTGACGCGCCTGGTGCAGTTGATGGAAGGTGCGCCCAGCGCGGGCATCATCCAGACCGCGCCGCGCGCCGCTGGCCGCGACACGCTGTATGCGCGTATCCAGCAGTTCGCAACGCGTGTGTACGGGCCGCTGTTCACTGCTGGCCTGCACTACTGGCAGCTCGGCGAATCGCACTACTGGGGCCACAACGCCATCATCCGGCTGGACCCATTCATCAAGCACTGCGCGCTGGCGCCGATTCCGGGCAAGGGCTCGCTTTCCGGCGAGATCATGTCGCACGACTTTGTCGAAGCCGCGCTGATGCGCCGTGCCGGCTGGGCCGTGTGGATCGCCTACGACCTGGACGGCAGCTACGAAGAAATGCCGCCCAACCTGCTTGACGAGCTGGGCCGCGACCGCCGCTGGTGCCACGGCAATCTGATGAACTTCCGCCTGTTCGGCGCACCAGGCTTCCACCGTGTGCACCGCGCGGTGTTCATCACCGGGGTGATGGCGTATCTGTCTGCGCCGCTGTGGTTCCTGTTCCTGATCCTGTCGACTGCCCTGCTGGCCAAGCACACGCTGATCGCGCCGGAATACTTTACGCAGCCGCGCCAGCTCTTCCCGATCTGGCCGGAGTGGCATCCGGAGAAGGCCGCCGCGCTGTTTTCCGCCACGGCCACCGTGCTGTTCCTGCCGAAGATCCTCAGCGTGCTTGTGCTGTGGGCACAGGGGCCGAAGCGCTTTGGCGGGGCGATCCACCTGGCATTGTCGATGGCGATCGAGGCGGCGTTCTCGGTGCTGGCCGCGCCGGTGCGCATGTTGTTCCACACACGCTTCGTGACGGCCGCCTTCCTCGGCTGGAAGGTGCACTGGAAGTCACCGCCGCGCGAAGACGCGCAGACGCATTGGGGCGACGCTGTACGCCGCCACGGCCTGCACACCGTGATCGGCATCGTCTGGGCCGCCATCGTCTATTGGCTGAACCCGAGCTTCCTGTGGTGGCTGTCGCCAGTCGTGGGCGCGCTGATCGTGTCGATTCCGCTGTCGGTATTCTCCAGCCGTGTGAGCCTGGGCCGCCGCATGCGACGGCTGCGTCTGTTCATGATCCCCGAGGAAGTGCGCCCGCCGCGCGAGCTCCGCGCCACACGCAAGCACCTGCGCAATGCGCCGCCGATGCCAGACTTCCGCCAAGCCGTGGTCGACCCCGTCACCAATGCGCTGATGTGCGCGATCGGCACGGCCCGTTTTCCGCACGACCGGCGGCTGATTGCCGTGCGGGAGGCACACGTGCGTCACGCACTGGAGGTGGGTCCGGACAAACTCACAGGCAAGCAAAAGCTGGTATTGCTGTCAGATCCGTTCGCGCTGTCGGCGCTGCACCTGGCGGTGTGGTCGTCACCGGAACAGCGAGTGGCCTGGGAGGCTGCACAGGGCTGAACGAGGCGTGCCCTCGTGGAAATCCCGCGCCCCGCCAGCATCTTGCCGGTGGGGCGTTTTACTTCCCGTTACATCCGTAGGATTTGCGTATCACCTGAAGCGCCCGGTGGTTCATAGAATGGCATCACGAACTTGATACACGAAGTCGACGGCACATCGGCCCCGGCCTCGCAACCGTAAGGAGAAGCATCATGAAACGCACACTGCTCGCATTCGTTCTGGGTGGCGCCGCGCTGTGCGCCTCGACGGCGGCGCTGGCGCATGTGGACGTCGGCGTGTCGATCGGCGTGCCTGCGCCGGTGTACGTGGCCCCGGCCCCTGTCTATGCGCCGCCGCCCGTGGTGTATCGCCCGGCGCCGGTCTATGCCCCTGCACCCGTCGTCTATGGCGGCTACTATCGCGACCGCGACGACTGGCGTGAACGCGAATGGCGCCGTCACGAGTGGCGCGAGCGCGAATGGCGCCACGACCACGGCTGGCACCGCGGCTGGGACCGCTAACGCCTGACGCTTGGCGCGAACAGAAAGCTACATCGCCACACGGGCCGCTCACATGAGTGGCCCGTTGCTTTTGTACGCTCGAATGCCTGCGCAATCCGCAAACCGACCTATGCTGACGTAGCGGCCACAGCAATCCCGCCGCCGGCCGCACAGCACACGGGAGGACGCCATGTCGATCTCCAGCACCCTCGACGGCTGCCTGCGCAGCAAGGGCTGCCTGTACGAGGTGATTCGCCATCCGCATACCCACACGAGCACCGAAACCGCGCAAGCTGCGCATGTCCCCGGCGACCGTCTGGCCAAGACGCTGCTGCTAGAAGACAAACTTGGCTATGTCGCGGCCGTATTGCCGTCGACGTATCACCTGCATCTGGCCGAGCTGCAAAAGGAATCGGGCCGCATGGACCTCACGCTGGCCGATGAATCGGAGTTGCGCGAAGTCTTCCGGGACTGTGATGCAGGGGCCGTTCCGCCCGTGGGCATGGCCTACGGCATGCCAACCTACATCGACAGCAGCCTGATGACCCACGGCGACGTCTACTTCGAAGCTGGCGACCACGAAAACGTCGTGCATATGGACATGGATCAATTCATGGCTTTGATGCGCGACGCCAAGCCCGCTCACTTCGCGTATCGCATGCAGGGCATCCTCTTCTGAGGAGGCCAACATGGCCGACGATGTCGTCATCACGGTCCGCAACGACGGGCCGTATCACATCAAGGGAAGCTTCCGGATCGTCACCCAGGGCGGACGCGAATTACCGGTGGAGGGAGGCCAAGCATGGCTGTGCCGCTGCGGGCACTCGTTGAACAAGCCGTTCTGTGACGGCTCGCACAAGCGCGTCGAGTTTGACAGCGACCTCGACGCGCCTGCGCCTGAAGAAGCGCCATAGGATGGTTCGAAGGCCGTAGCGAGCGGCCCCAAAATCGGTCTGAGAAGCGCAGCCGTACATGAGTACGGCGAGCATCGAGGACCGAGATCGGGTCGCACAGTAGGCCGGCGAGCCGTCCTAGCGCGTAACGGGCTTGTAGCGGATACGCTTGGGCTTGGCGCCTTCTTCGCCCAGACGCTTCTTCTTGTCGGCTTCGTATTCCTGGTAGTTGCCCGGGAAGAATTCGACGTGCGAATCGCCTTCGAACGCGATGATGTGCGTGGCGATGCGATCGAGGAACCAGCGGTCGTGCGAGATCACCATCACGCAGCCCGCGAATTCGAGCAGTGCATCTTCGAGCGCACGCAGCGTTTCCACGTCGAGGTCGTTCGACGGTTCATCCAGAAGCAGCACGTTGCCGCCCGAGATGAGCGTCTTGGCCAGATGCAGGCGCCCACGCTCGCCACCCGACAGCGTGCCGACGTGCTTCTGCTGATCGCCACCCTTGAAGTTGAAGCGGCCGATGTAGGCGCGCGATGGCGTCTCGTACCGGCCCACCGTGAGGATGTCCGAGCCGTTCGAGATTTCTTCGAAGACAGTCTTGTCTGCGGAAAGCGCATCGCGGCTCTGGTCAACGTAAGCCAGCTTGACGGTCGGGCCGATCTTGATGGTGCCCGAATCCGGCTGCTCCTTGCCCGTGATCATGCGGAACAGCGTCGACTTACCGGCGCCGTTCGGGCCAATGATGCCGACGATCGCGCCCGGCGGAATCGTAAAGCTCAGGTTGTCGATCAGCAGGCGATCGCCATAGCTCTTACTGACGTTGGTGAACTCGATCACTTCATTGCCCAGACGCTCGCCGGCCGGGATGAAGATTTCCTGCGTTTCGTTGCGCTTCTGGTATTCCTGGCTGTTCAACTCGTCAAAGCGAGCCAGACGCGCCTTCGATTTGGCTTGACGGCCCTTCGGGTTCTGACGCACCCATTCCAGTTCTTTCTTCAGCGCCTTTTGGCGCGCAGATTCGCTCGATTCTTCCTGCTTCAGGCGCGTCTCTTTCTGATCAAGCCACGAGCTGTAATTGCCCTTCCAGGGGATGCCGTGTCCACGGTCGAGTTCGAGAATCCACTCGGCGGCGTTATCGAGGAAGTAGCGATCGTGCGTCACGGCCACCACGGTGCCCGGGAAGCGCGTGAGGAACTGCTCGAGCCAGTCCACCGATTCCGCATCCAGGTGGTTCGTCGGCTCGTCGAGCAGCAGCATGTCGGGGCGCGAGAGCAGCAGCTTGCACAGCGCGACGCGGCGCTTTTCACCGCCCGAGAGGTGTTCGATCTTGGCGTCCCACGGCGGCAGGCGCAGTGCGTCGGCGGCAATTTCCAGCTGCAGTTCGACGTTGTCACCGGAGCCGGCGGCGATGATGGCTTCCAGACGCGCCTGTTCTTCGGCCAGCTTGTCGAAGTCAGCGCCTTCCTCGGCGTACGCGGCGTAGATGGCTTCGAGCTGCTTTTGCGCATCCATCACTTCGCCCAGGCCGCTCTCCACTTCTTCACGCACAGTCTTGGCGGGATCGAGCTGCGGCTCCTGCGGCAGGTAACCGATGTTCAGGTTGGGCATCGGCGTGGCTTCGCCCTCGATGTCCTTGTCGAGGCCGGCCATGATCTTCAGCACGGTCGACTTGCCGGAGCCGTTCAGGCCCAGCACGCCAATCTTGGCGCCCGGGAAGAACGACAGCGAGATGTCCTTGAGGATCTGGCGCTTGGGCGGAACGATCTTGCCCACGCGGTTCATGGTGAAAACGTACTGTGACATGGCGGAATTGCGGGGGGAAACGCAGAAATGGGGAACCCGGCGAGTTTAACAAAGCCGGGGCGTGGCAAACCCAGGGCTCAAGGCCGCACGAGCAAAAGAAAAGGCGCCCACCAGGGCGCCCTTCCAATGCAACAGAGGCCAGGCCTCGTTACATCGTCATCATGTTGGCGTTCATGTTATGCATGACCCACAGCGAGCCGACAACGACGATCGCCAGGATCAGCAGCGTGAACAGGAAGGCCATCACATTCCAGCGCTGGGCGGACGAGCCGTCCAGGTGCAGGAAATAGATCAGGTGCACGACGATCTGCACGACCGCCAGGGCCATCACCGTCACCAGCACCGTCTGGTGCGAGTAGCCGCCGTCCATCACCATCTTGAATGGGATGGCGGTCAGGATCACCGCCAGCACGAAGCCGATCAGGTAGCCCTTGACGGTGGCATGGCCGGCGCCGCCAGCCGAATGACCGTGGGCATCATCGTGGGAAATGCCCGTCGAAACGTTGGTCTGTTCCATTTACATCGCTCCCAGCAGATACACGACGGTAAACACGCCGATCCACACCACGTCCAAGAAGTGCCAGAACAGGCTCAGGCACGACAGGCGTGTGGATTGGGTCGGGGTCAGGCCCTTGGCAGCGATCTGCCACATCAGGACGATGATCCACAGCATGCCGCTCGCCACGTGCAGGCCGTGCGTGCCGACCAGCAGGAAGAACGACGACAGGAATGCGCTGCGGCTCGGACCCGCGCCTTCGGCGATCAGATGGTGGAACTCGTTGATTTCCATACCAACGAACGCGGCGCCCAGCAGCAGCGTGATGCCCAGCCACAGCATCACTTGATCCTTGCGGCCGTTCTGCAGGCTGATCATCACCATGCCGTAGGTGATGGACGACACCAGCAGGATGCCGGTTTCGATTGCCACATACGACAGATCGAAGAGCTCCTTGCCCGTCGGGCCGCCTGCCGTCGCGCCGCGCAGGACGCAGAACGTGGCAAACAGCGACGCGAAGATGATCAAGTCGCTCATCAGGTACACCCAGAAGCCGAAGACCTTGGTGTCTGCGGCGTCGTGGTGGTGCGCATGGTCATGCGCGTGGTCGTGGCCGTGCGCGTGACCGTGCGCGGCGTGACCGTCTAGAACATTGGAAGCCATGGTTTATGCCTGCGAACCGATACGTTGGAAGTAGGCCGACTCGGTCTCGTGAACCTCGTGAGCGGGCACGTAGTAATCGATGTCGTCGTTGTTGCTGCGGAGGATGAAGCTGCCGATCATGCCGACCAGACCCAGCACGGCCATCCACCAGATGTGCCAGATCAGCGCGAAGCCCATCACGATCGAGAACATGCCGATGAAGAAGCCGGCGCCGGTGTTCTTCGGCATGTGAATCTTCTCGTAGCTCGGTGCGACCTGCGTCAGCACCTCGCCGCGTGCCTTCATGTCGGCAAAAGCGTCGATGTCACGGATGACCGGCACGCGGGCGAAGTTGTAGTGCGCCGGCGGCGACGACGTCGCCCATTCCAGCGTACGGCCGCCCCACGGATCGCCCGTCACGTCTGCCAGCGCGTGACGGTTGCGGATGCTCACGAAGATCTGGATGAGCTGCGAAGCGATACCGCAGGCGATGATCGCGGCGCCGATCACGGCGACGATCAGCCACGGCTGCCATGCCGGGTTGTCGGTATGGTTCAGACGACGCGTCATGCCCATGAAGCCGAGCACGTACAGCGGCATGAAGGCGGTGTAGAAGCCCACGAACCAGCACCAGAAGGCGCGCTTGCCCCACTTCTCGTCCAGCTTGAAGCCGAAGGCCTTCGGGAACCAGTACGTGATACCAGCCAGGTAACCGAACACCACGCCACCGATGATGGTGTTGTGAAAGTGAGCGATCAGGAACAGGCTGTTGTGCAGCAGGAAGTCGGCGCCCGGCACGGCCAGCAGCACGCCAGTCATGCCGCCGATCACGAAGGTGATCATGAAGCCGATCGTCCACAGCATCATCGAGTTCAGCTCGACGCGGCCGCGGTACATCGTGAACAGCCAGTTGAAGATCTTCACGCCCGTCGGGATCGAGATGATCATCGTCGCGATACCGAAGAACGCGTTGACGTTCGCACCCGAGCCCATGGTGAAGAAGTGGTGCAGCCACACCAGGAACGACAGCACGGTGATGCCGGCGGTCGCCCACACCATCGACGTGTAGCCGAACAGCTTCTTGCGCGAGAACGTCGAGACGATTTCCGAGAACATGCCGAAGGCCGGCAGGATCAGGATGTACACCTCGGGGTGGCCCCAGATCCAGATCAGGTTCACATACAGCATGGCGTTGCCGCCACCGCCGTTCGTGAAGAAGTGCATGTCGAGATAGCGGTCGGCGCCCAGCAGCGCCAGCGCCACGGTCAGCACCGGGAAGGCGGCCACGATCAGGATGTTGGCGCACAGGGCGGTCCAGGTGAAGATCGGCATGCGCATCAGCGTCATGCCCGGCGCGCGCATCTTGAAGATGGTCGCGACGAAGTTCACGCCGGTCAGCAATGTCCCGAGGCCTGATATCTGCAACGCCCAGATGTAGTAATCGACCCCCACGCCCGGGCTGTACGCCAGCTCCGACAGCGGCGGGTACGCCAGCCAGCCGGTGCGAGCAAATTCACCCACGCCGAGCGACACGTTGATCAGCACCACACCTGCGGCAGCCAGCCAGAACGACAGCGTGTTCAGGAACGGGAATGCCACGTCGCGCGCGCCGATCTGCAGCGGCACGATCAGGTTGATCAGGCCCGTCATCAGCGGCATGGCCATGAAGAAAATCATGATCACGCCGTGCGCGGTAAAGATCTGGTCATAGTGCTCAGGCGGCAGATAGCCGGCACCGCCGCCCGAGGCAACCGCCAGTTGCGAGCGCATCATGATGGCGTCGGCAAAGCCGCGCAGCAGCATCACGATGGCCAGAATGCAGTACATCACGCCGATCTTCTTGTGATCGACCGAGGTGATCCACTCATTCCAGAGGTAGGTCCACTTCTTGAGATAGGTGATCAGGCCGAACAGGCCAGCGCCACCCAACAGAATGGCCGACACCGTCACGACCACGATGGGCTCGTGCAGCGGAATGGCCTCCAGACTCAACTTGCCAAACATCGTCAACTCCTAGGAATTCTTGGCCGCGCTCTTCGGCGCAGGCAGGGCTGACTGCACCGGCAGCGGACGCGTTGCCGCCTCAGCCGTGGCCGTCGTGCAGTTGGCGCCTTCGAGCGCCTCGTCGAGCGTCAGGACCTTGTCGCCCTCGCCCATCTTGTCCATGTATTTGTGCAGGATGCTGTGATACAGGGTCGGGTCGACCGATGCGTACACCGCCGGCGGCACCTTCTCGCTCGGCTTGGACAGCTCGGCGTAGCCTTCCTTGGTCAGGTTCTGCGACGACTCACGGACCTGCTTGACCCAGGCATCGAACTCTTCGTTCGTCATGGCCGTGGCCTTGAACTTCATGCCCGTGAAACCCGAGCCGCTGTAGTTCGATGACATGCCGTCGAACACGCCGGTCTCATTGGCGATCAGGTGCAGCTTGGTCTGCATGCCCGCCATGGCATACACCTGGCTGCCCAGCTGCGGGATGAAGAACGCGTTCATCACCGTGTCGGACGTGATCTTGAAGTTGATCGGGGTGTTGGCCGGGAATGCGAGCTGATTGACCGTTGCGATCTTGAGTTCCGGATAGATGAACAGCCACTTCCAATCCAGCGAAACAGCCTCGACCGTGATGGGCTTCACATCCGATTCGATCGGCTTGTACGGATCGAGCGCGTGCGTGGACTTGTAGGTGATCACGCCCAGCACGATGATGATCAGGCAGGGGATCAGCCACACCACAGCCTCGATGGCGTTGGAGTGCGACCAGTCCGGCTCGTAGCGGGCGCGGGTGTTGGACGCGCGGTACTTCCACGCAAACACCAGCGTCAGCACGATCACGGGGATGACCACCAGCAGCATCAGGCCGGTCGCCACCAGGATCAGCGTCTTTTCTTCAGCCGCAATCATCCCCTTCGGGTCCAGGACCGTCAGGTTGCAGCCCGCCAGCAGGAGCGGGAGGCTTGCGGCGAGGAGCCGCTTCATATGTGGAACGAGTGTGTTCTTCATGTCTTGCACAATTGCGCCGGCGATGCTTCCGGACATCACGGGAGCCCAGCAGCCCAGACAGCGGCCACAGGCGGAAAAACGCGGGAAATGAGAGAAGACCGAACTACCGGCGCCCCGAGTACAGGTGAGGTGCGGCAGCGGATCTTCGATCACATCAGGCGCCGGTCAGGGAGAAGCTGAACCCAACGCCCTCAGTTGGCGAGGCGGGCTTCGCTCATGCCGGGCATGGGCGAAGTCGAGCGCCGCCGCGTCGCACAAAGCGGCGGACGACAGATCGGGGGCGTAAAAGGTCGGAGCAGGCACTACGTCATGCGCCCGTTGGGGGAGCGCGGTTGGGAGTGGAATGCGGGCGCGATCTTACCGCCAGATGGCGCTCCGGATCGCGCTATGTGCTCAGGCAAATAGAAAACGGCGTCGATTGACAAGTGATGCCCTCGCCGTACGGCTAGGGTTTACGTGGCTTTGCGGGTAAGCAAATCGAAAGTGCCTGTTGTTGCACTGCGACAATCAGCCACAGTGGCGCGCACCCGACGTTATCCCCAGATGTGCGCCCAAATAGGCAGCGAATAATAAGAACAATTCTCATCTTGGGGAGCCACCCGGGTGGCTCCCCTCGCCCTCACAGGACTGCGTCACTGGATGAGGAGCCCAACAATCCTCACCAGAACCAGCCCTGCCGCCACCACGAGGTAACCGCGCAGCACAAACATCCAGGTGCGTTTGAGTGGCGTCCAGCGCGCAGGCGGAAGCTGCTCAAGCGATGGCATGGTCCAGTGGTCGCGGTCCAGCACACTCACGCGCCGCGGATGGTGCGGCCGATGGGTACGTCGCTCGATACGCCACAGCACGAGCGACATCACCCCCACGATTAGCGACCCGCCGAGTAGGATGGCGCCGATCTCGAATTCGCCGATGCTGGGGAAGAGCACGGCGGCCGTGAGGATGACGGACAACATCACCAGCACAGCCACCACACCGCCGGTGAAGATGTTCATCGCGCGGCCGTTCGTCCAAGGCCCTAGCACGGCCTTGTCGTTGCACAACAGCAGCAGGAACACCGTGGCGCTTGGCAACAGCACCCCTGCCAGCGATTGCACCGCATTGGTCAGCAGACCGAGCGGCACGCCCGGCGTCAGCACCAGCCCTGCGGCCAGCAACGTCAGGCCGAAGTACACGGCATAAAAGCCCTTGGCCTCCGTCGGCTTGCGATGCAGCGAATGCCGGACGGCGAACACGTCGCCAATCGCATAGGCAGTCGACAACGAGACCGCACAGGCGCCGATGATGCTGGCGTCCAGCAACGCAATCGCAAACAGCACGCCGGCCCAGCGGCCCGAGTGGCGCTCCAGGCCGTGCGCCGTGCCGAGCGCATCGGTGTAATTGCCGAACTCCGGCGTGCCGTGGAAGGCCTGGGCACTGAAAGCGATCATCGCGACCGCGCCGGCGATCACGAGGACGATGCCGAGCCAAACGTCCGCACGCTCGTAGCGGATGAAGCGCGCCGTGATGCGCTTGTCGATCACGTAGCTTTGCTGGAAGAACAACTGCCACGGCGCCACCGTCGTCCCCACGATGGCGATGATCAGGAGCATCACCTCGGCAAGCGGCGCACCGGCGGGCAGCGCCGGCACGAAGAAGTCGCGCGCCACCTGCCCCATCGGCGGATGCACCATCACGAACACCGGGATCAGCGTGAGGCTGCCCGCCACCAGCACCAGCGCAAAGCGCTCAAAGCGGCGGAAATCTCCGGTGGACGCGGCCAGCATCACCAGAACCGCCGCCGCGCACACGCCCCAATGTCGCGGAATGCCGAGATACTCGAGCGCGAGGCTGATGCCGATGAACTCCGTCACGAGCGTCAGCGCGTTCACCAGGAACAGATCGATGACGGAGAAGCTGCCCCAGAACCTGCCGAAGCGCGCAAAGATCAACCGCGCGTGGCCAACGCGCGTGACGGCGCCCAGGCGCAGCACCATCTCCTGGTTCACGTACAGCACGGGGATGAGCAGCAATAGCGTCCACAGCAGCGTGGTGCCGTAGTTCTGCCCGGCCTGTGTGTACGTGCCGAAGGCGCCGGCGTCGTTGTCGCCGACCATCACGATCAGGCCAGGCCCGAGGATGGCGAGCAGCGTTCGCAAGCGCGCGCGCCAGCTGTTACGGGCGCCCGTATCGTGATGCGCGATGGTGCCGAGCGCGCCGCGAATATCGCCCACGTGAGCATCGTCGAGCGCGGCGTGACGTGGTGGTGCGTCGATGCCCGAAGCGAATTGGGCCATATCGAACTCCGTTTGTGTTGTGTTATCGGATTACCCGCCGTTGAACTACCAATAGGTGCGCGAAAGCCGGATGGCCGCCGCCGCATAGCCTTGGTTGGAAAACGCTTGGCCGCCGTCACCGGCACGCCGGTTGGACGTGGTCGACGCAGCGTCGGCGCGCCCGGGCGCACCGGCCCGCGCCTGCACAAACGGCGAACTGAACGGCAGTGCGATCGCCGAGAAACGACGCGCGGGAATATTGAATTTGCGCATGACACTCTCCTCACCGCGTGCGCACATGCACGGCACGCGGCCATCGCCGCATGCGTTGCATACACGCAGCGGCATAGTCGAAACGATCAAGGAGCGATGCAGACACCGCTGCCTTGCCAGGGCGGCAAGTCAGCAGCAAGGAACAACCGTGCGGCGGACTCGCCTAGGGAAAAGAAGACGTTCGGTAAGGTCGACTCGGACTGTCCATATGGGTCCTCCTACGGTTAGAACTCGGCGTGGACGCGAACGCCCACGAACTTGGCCGGACCGCGATCGCGGTTGTAGCCCGGGTTCTGGATGAGCTGGAAGTCGGGGCTGATCGCCAGGACTTTGGTTACCTGCAGGCTGTAGAACAGTTCCAGCACGCGCTCGTGGCCATAGTTCAAGCCGCCATCGCCAAGGAACGCGCCGCTGCCGCCTGCGGCCAAATAGGCGCGGTCATCCGGCCCCAGCATGTTCACCGCGACGGCCACGCCCAGCACATCGTTCGCACGGCGCCAAGCGGCACCCTTGAGCAATCCACCAAACGACACGCTCCGGCCAGCTTCGGTAAAGGCGTACGTCTCGGTCTTGTCGTCCGACCAATTCAGGCGTGCGAACAGGCCGAGGTTGTCACCGGCTTTCTGTTCGAACGAGATGCCAACGCCCAGCTTTGCATGCGCCTTGCGCACCAGTCCGACGTCGGGCGCCGCACCTGTGGCGGCGCCAAGCGCCATCGCATCGTCGAATCGGCCCATGCGCGCCTGGTTTCGCCAACCGAGCAACCGCGCCGTGCCTTCCTGACCGAACAGCGTGTAGCGCTTCTCCAGCTCGAGGATGTCGCCGTAGTGCTTGAGGAACCGCGTGTCGAGCGGCAAACCGTTCGATTGTTCCGGCTGCAGGAAGCGGCCAGCGCGCACGGCCCAACCGTTCTCGCTGTCGACGTACTCAAGCGCCACGCCCCAGTTGTAGCCACGCGCATCGGCGGGATAGTCGAACGACGGATGCGCCATGAACGACCAGTTCAAGAACTGGGTGCGCGGATCTTGCGCATACGACACCGCATCGAAGACATCAGGCACCGCGAAGTTGCCGGCTGTCAGCACCACACGGCGCTTGTCGACGACGTTGGCGAACTGGTTGAAATCGGCGTCGACCTTTTCCGTGTCGCCACCCAGGCCCCACGTCTGGCGCAGGAAAGCGCGGGCGCGGTACAGCGTTGGATTCGTCCCGGCCGTCTTGGCCAGTTCCCCGTTTGGCAAGCCGCCAAGGCCATGCAGCTCTGAGAACGCCACGCCCTGCGCGACCTCGGGGTTGAAGTGGAACTCGGCGCCCTTCCATAAGCGCATGCCCAGGTCGAGCGTGGCCGTGAAGGAATAGCTCTTGGCGCGCGCGGCGCCAAGGCTGTTGCCGCCACTGTATGCAGCGTTGAAGGCTGGCTTGCGTTGCCACACGTAGGTGGTTTGGCCATGGAAACCGAAACGGTCGTCCAGTTCGCCGCTGGCGATGCGTGGGACGTCAACCGCTGAAGCGGGTACGTCCGCCGCATGCGCCATCGACTTCACCGACACAATGGCTGCCACGCCCATCAGCACGCGAACCCAAACCAGCGGACGCACCGCCACCCAAACGTACTCCAGCATCGAGAGAAACAGCATGAGACCTCCCCCGCCCGTTTCTCTGACAGGCGTAGGCGAACGCCGGCCACGCCGCGTCATGGCGCGCGCAAACGCACGCAGCCATGCGGCTGTGCCGGATACAACAATCGAATTCAGGAAGGGACTTGCGCAGAGAACCTACTCAAGCGCCACCGCCTGCCGTGCGATACGGCTAGGCAGTGGTGAGGCGCGAAGCGATGCGCCGAGACTGTCTAGCCGTTCAATGTGCGATCGAGGATCGACTAGAACAACTGTCCATGGAGATAGTCTCCGTAGCTGTGACGGGGCGCAGAGTAACAAAGTCTCGTTGACGGCGGCAAGCGTTTTCTTGGAGGTGTCACGAAGCCCATTGCGCGGCGGCAACAACGCGATGAGAGGCGCCTCGCAAGTCGACATCGGTAGACTGCAATCACGATCGAGCGCATCACGAGGGGGCGCTCGCCACAGCGATATCAGACGGAGGTTGTGTGACGCGCTTAGCAACGCTGCTCACTATGATCGCGGCAATAGCAGGCATGGTCGGCTGCTCGACGGCAGGCTCGGAACAGACCAGGAGCGGGGCCGAATCCAAGGTGACCGAACACACACCGGCCACGGCCACTTGCCAGGCGGCCGCAGGTCCTGACAACGCCCTGATCGGCAAATCCGAACAGGACGCCGCTGCCCTGCTCAACGGCTGCCTCTGGCGCATTAGCGAGCGCGATGGCAGAGCCCTGCCCGGCACCATGGATTACCGCGAAGAACGACGCAATCTGGGCATTCAGGGCGGCAAAGTGATCTGGGTGCGGCGCGGTTAAGGCTCGCGGAGCTGGATCGCAGGCGAACAGGGAGTGGTCCGAAACTGGCGCGCCAGCGAGGTTTGCAGACATTAGGATCGACGTAAATCCTGCTCTTCCATGCCGCACATGACGTCTCGAACCAGCAAAGACATCGTCATAGATGCGTGGCGTGCATTCGCGTCACGCGATGCCGCCCGCATTGCCGACTGCTTCACGCCAGACGCGCAATGGCTCGCTCCCGAGGGTAACGCCACCGCCATTGCGCTCGACTGCACGCATCACATGATCGGGCGCGACGCCATCGTGCACTTCCTCACGGTCACGTTCCCGAAGCTTTTCGTCGCCGATGTCTTGGTAGAAGTCAGCGCGATCCACGCCAATGACGAAACGGTGATCGTGGAGGAACGCATGCGGGCCACGCTGGCGAACGGCCGACGCTACGACAACACCTATTGCTTCGTCTTCGTGCTGGAGGGCGAGCGGATCGCCCGGGTGCGCGAGTACATGGACACGATGCGGGGCTGGACGTGCATCTTTGGGAAAGAAGTGCGCGTTTAGCAGACTAAGCCGGCCGGACAAAAGAAAACGGCCTCCGCAAGGGAGACCGTTTTCGTGATGCTGGTGCCGGCTGCAGGACTCGAACCCGCCACCTGATGATTACAAATCAACTGCTCTACCAGATGAGCTAAGCCGGCAAAGAAACGCGATTCTAACCTAACACGCGTTACTTGACGACCTTTAGCGCAGGCTTGCCCCCAATGCGAGGCACATTCGGCGGCGTCGGGTCGTCTTCCGGGCCGGTTTCGGCTTCGACAGGGACGGGCGCAGGCACCGATTCGGAGTCCACCGCGGCCAGCTTGGGCGGCGGATTGTTCTCACGTTCGGTTGCGGCCTGTGTCGTCGGCGTGCTGCGCTCTACCGGGAATGCCATACCCTGCCCGTTCTCGCGCGCATACACGGCGAGCACGTTTTCGATCGGCACTTCGATCTTGCGTGACACGCCCGAGAACCGCGCGTGGAACGTGATCCACTCGTTGCCCATGTCGAGCTGGCTGGTCGCGTCAAAGCTCACATTCAGCACGATTTCGTCGTTCTTGACGAACTCGCGCGGCACGTTGGTGCTCTTGTCGACGAAGACAGCGATGTACGGCGTGAAGCCGTTATCCGTGCACCATTCATAGATGGCACGGATCAGATAGGGCTTGGTGGAGGTTTCCGACATGATGAAATCAGTGACCGTTGGGCGCGGCCACGCACAGGAGCAACCCGAGCGAGACTGGCGACCCGGCGGCAATCAGCGGCGCATGACCTTTTCCGACGGCGTCAGCGCTTCAATATACGCCGGACGGCTGAAGATACGCTCAGCGTATTTCATCAGCGGGGCCGCGTTCTTGGAGACCTCAATGCCGTAGTGGTCCAGACGCCACAGCAGCGGCGCAATCGCCACGTCAAGCATCGAGAACTCTTCGCCCAGCATGTACTTGTTCTTCAGGAAGATCGGGGCCAACTGCGTAAGGCGGTCGCGGATGGCAGCACGTGCCTTCTCGTGATTCTTCTCGGCAGCCTTGCCCTTTTCGTTCTCGAGCACGGAGACGTGCGTGAACAGTTCCTTCTCGAAGTTGAACAGGAACAGGCGGGCGCGGGCGCGCTGTACCGGATCGGCCGGCATCAGCTGCGGGTGGGGGAAGCGCTCGTCGATGTACTCGTTGATGATGTTCGACTCGTAAAGAATCAGGTCGCGCTCAACCAGGATGGGCACCTGGCCGTACGGGTTCATCACCGCGATATCTTCCGGCTTGTTGAAGAGATCGACGTCGCGAATCTCGAAATCCATGCCCTTCTCGAACAGGACGAGGCGGCAACGCTGCGAGAACGGGCAAGTGGTGCCCGAGTACAAGACCATCATGGTTGTAGTTCCTTGGCGCATGGGCCGGGGGCGGCCCTATGACGGTACAACCGTGACGACAAATGACATCGCCACGGCACAAAAAGCGAAAAGGCAAAGGGCTAGAGCCAGTTCTCCACCGGCCTAGCCCTTGCCCGGAAAACACGGATTTTACTTGATGTCCTTCCAATAGGCCGCATTCAGGCGCCAGGCCAGCACGAAGAACACGCCAATGAACAACAATACCCAGACGCCGAGGCGCTTGCGCAGGTTGCCGGCAGGCTCAGCCATCCAGTCCAAATAACTGACCAGATCGGCGACTGCCTGGTCATATTCGACCTTGTTCATCTTGCCCGGAACCGTCACTTCAAGGCCGACGAGCTTCTTCTCGGCCTCGCCGTGCTCAGACTTCACTTCGGCGTACTTGGGCACTTGCTGGCCTTGCAGCTCCCACAGCACATGCGGCATGCCGACCTTGTCGAAGACCAGGTTGTTCCAGCCAGTCGGACGCGTGTCGTCACGGTAGAACGTACGAAGGTAGGTGTAGAGCCAGTCGCTGCCGCGCGCGCGGGCAATGACAGACAGGTCCGGCGGTACGGCACCAAACCACTTCTTCGCGTCCTCACGGTCCATGGCGATGTGCATGGTGTCGCCGACCTTGTCTGACGAGAACAGCAGGTTTTGCTTGATCTGCTCCTCGCTCAAACCGATGTCGCGCAGGCGGTTGTAGCGCATGGCGCTGGCGCCGTGGCAGTTCAGGCAGTAGTTGACGAACAGCTTGGCGCCGCGCTGCAACGCAGACGTGTCGCTGGACTGGTTGGGCGCCGGATCGAGCGGCACGCCGCCCTCATTGGCCATCACGGGCGCGGCAAACACGAGACCGGCCAAGGCGAAAATCGCAAGCAGCTTTTTCATTCTTGTGTCCTTCATGGGTCCTTGTGCGCGGGCTCTATCAGTGCGGCGTGAACGTGACGCGCTCAGGCACTGGCTTGAACGTCCCGATCTGGCTCCAGATCGGCATCGCGAGGAAGAACGCGAAGTACAGAATGGTGCCGATCTGCGAGATGATCGAACCGACCGGGCTCGGCGGCTGGATACCCAGATAGCCCAGCACCGCAAAGGCAATCACGAAGACAATCAGCAGCGTCTTGTGGAAGCCCGGGCGATAGCGGATCGACTTGACCGGCGACTGGTCCAGCCACGGCAGGAAGAAGAAGATCACCACCGAGCCGCCCATCACCACCACACCCCAGAACTTCGCGTCGATGAAGGCGAAGCCCAGCGCCAGGATCACGGCCACAGCCACCGCGACACCCTTGACCTTCATGCTCTTGGAGCGCACGAACAGCAGCCCCAGCATGATCGCGATGAAGCCCCACAGCCACGGCAGGAAGTCCGACGTGGTCGCGCGCAGCATCGAATAGAACGGCGTGAAGTACCAGACCGGTGCAATGTGCGGCGGTGTCTTCAGCGAGTCTGCCGGGATGAAGTTGTTGGCTTCCAGGAAGTAGCCGCCCATTTCCGGCGCGAAGAACACGATCGCGCTGAAGATGAACAGGAAGACCGCGACGCCGACAACGTCGTGCACCGAGTAATACGGGTGGAACGGAATGCCGTCGAGCGGAATGCCGCGCTCGTCCTTCTTGGCCTTGATCTCGACGCCGTCCGGGTTGTTCGAGCCCACTTCGTGCAGCGCGATGATATGCGCCACCACCAGGCCCAGCAGCACCAGCGGCACCGCGATAACGTGGAACGAAAAGAAGCGGTTCAGCGTCGCGTCAGACACCACGTAGTCGCCGCGAATCCAGAGAGACAGGTCCGGGCCGATCAGCGGGATGGCGGAGAACAGGTTCACGATGACCTGCGCGCCCCAGTACGACATCTGGCCCCATGGGAGCAGATAGCCCATGAAGGCTTCGGCCATCAGGCACAGGAAGATCAGGCAGCCGAAGATCCAGACCAACTCACGCGGCTTACGGTACGAGCCGTACAGCATGCCGCGGAACATGTGCATATACACGACGATGAAGAACGCCGAAGCGCCGGTCGAGTGCATATAGCGCACCAGCCAGCCCCACGGCACCTCGCGCATGATGAACTCCACGCTCGCATAGGCGACGGGGATGCCGGCGGCGTTGAGCGTACCGTCCGGCTTGTAGTTCATCACCAGGAAGATGCCGGTGACGATCTGGATCACCAGCACCAGCAGCGCCAGCGATCCGAAGAAATACCAGAAGTTGAAATTCTTCGGCGCGTAGTACTCCGACAGATGCGCCTTCCACAGCTCCGATGCCGGGAAGCGTGCATCGATCCAGCCCAGCAGCCCGGTTGTCTCCACCTTCTTCTCGGCCATGATCAAGCCTCTCCTTTCTCGTCTTTACCGATCACCAGTTTCGTGTCGGACAGGAACATGTACGGCGGAACGTCGAGGTTTTGCGGCGCGGGCTTGTTCTTGAACACGCGGCCAGCCAGGTCGAACGTGGAGCCGTGGCACGGGCAGACGAAGCCGGGGTCTCCGGCGAGCTGCACGTTGGCACCCGCGGGAAACGGACCAGACGGGGAGCAACCAAGATGGGAGCAGATGCCGACCACGACCAGCAGGTCTTTATGCTCGGCACGGGAGCGGGTTTCGTTCTTGCAGTAGTCCGGCGTCTTCATGGTGAAGGGCACGTCGGACTTGGGGTCGGCGACTTCGTTATCGGTCTTCTTGAGCGATTCCAGCATGTCGGGCGTGCGTTTGAGCAGCCAGACCGGCTTGCCGCGCCATTCCACCACCTTCATCTGGCCGGGGGCCAGGTCACTCACGTCGGCCTCTACGGGCGCGCCCGCTGCACGGGCTTTTTCAGATGGTGCGAATGTGCAAACGAAAGGGGCCGCAACTGCAACCCCTCCCACACCACCAGCCACGGACGTCGCAATCAATAGATTACGGCGACCTTTGTCCACGTTTTGCTGGTCACTCATTCAAGACCCCAGGATGAGAAATCAAGATAGATTCGCGTCAACCAAAAATTATACCCGAGCGTACCGAGCGAACGATAGCGGTCGCCGGGCGCAGCGGTTACGGATATAGTGAACACGCCGATCGCCCGCCAGCCCAATGCTGACAAGGCTTTGGCATGGCTCTTGCAGCCTCGCTTTCAACAATTCAGGTCAACCGTTCGTTAGCTTGACCGTTTGTCTCGAATCAAACAATCCGGAGAAAACCGATGGCACTGATGCAAGACTTCAAGAAATTCGCGATGCGCGGCAACGTGATCGACCTGGCAGTGGGTGTGATCATCGGTGCGGCGTTCGGCAAAATCGTGGATTCACTCGTCAATGATCTGATCATGCCGTTGATCGGCCGTATCGTTGGCAAGCTCGATTTCTCGAACCTGTTCATCCAGTTGGCAGAGGCGCCGGCGGGAGTGCCGCACACCCTTGTCGATCTGAAGAAGGCAGGCGTGCCGGTCTTCGCCTACGGCAACTTCATCACCGTGGCGGTCAACTTTCTGATTCTGGCGTTCATCGTCTTTCTGATGGTGCGCGCCATCACGCGCGTAATCGACGCCAACCCGCCGGCTGCGCCCGCCGAAACGCCCGAAAACATCCTCCTGCTGCGCGAGATTCGCGACAGCCTGAAGAACAAGCCGTAATCGGAAGTCGAATCACACCGGATTCGGGATATCGATGAAGGTGTGACCCACGCCAAAGCGCTCGGCCAGATGATTGCCGAGCGCTTGAACGCCACCGCGCTCGGTAGCGTGGTGCCCCGCACCAATGTAGGCAACCCCCGATTCGCGCGCGAGATGCGTGGTCTGCTCCGACGCTTCACCGCTTAAATACACGTCCACACCGACAGCCACGGCAGCATCAAACCAGCCTTGGGCACCGCCCGTGCACCAACCCACTGTGCGCACCGGGCGATCCTCCTCGCCGATCACCAGCGCAGCCCGGTTCAACTTTGCTGACACCGTGCGCGCGAAAGCGCCCAGCGTTGTCGTTGCGGCAAGCGTACCAACCCAGCCAAGTTCATCGTCGCCAAACCGGCCCTGGGGCGACATGCCCAGCAACGCACCCAACTGCGCGTTATTGCCCAGCTCAGGATGCGCATCGAGCGGCAGATGATATGCAAACAGGTTGAGATCGTGCGCCAGAAGTTGCTTCAGGCGCGCACGCTTCTGACCCACAACACGGCCGTCCTCCCCCTTCCAGAAGTAACCGTGATGCACGAGGATGGCATCGGCGCCCACATCAATGGCAGCCTCGATCAGCGCAAGGCTTGCGGTCACCCCCGTCACGATATGGGTAACGGTGTTGCGCCCTTGCACCTGCAGACCGTTGGGGCAATAGTCCCGAAAACGGGCCGCCTGCAACAGGTCGTTCAAGTACAATTCAAGTTCTTTTCGATCCATTTGGACTCAATTTCGCTCTATGTTGCGCCGCTTTTGGCTGTTTTTCGCGCAAGCCGTCACGGTCGTCCTGGCCGTCTGGTTTGTGATCGCCACGCTCAAGCCTGATTGGCTGCAGCGCGGCAAGGTCGCAGTGCAATCTGGCTCGCCCATCGTCGCGCTGAAGGAAGTCGCGCCGATCGGCCACGGCGGCACCTCCAGCAACTCCTACGCGGAAGCCGCCAAGGTGGCGATGCCGGCGGTGGTCAACATCTTCAGCAGCAAGAATGCGCCAAAGCGTGGCAACAACCCGCAAGCCAGCGCTGATCCGTGGTTCCGGTTCTTCTTCGGCGACCGCGCTCCTGAGCAGCGCCAAGAACCCACGGCCAGCCTCGGCTCAGGCGTGATCGTCAGTTCGGAAGGCTACATTCTAACGAACCACCACGTGGTGGACGGCGCCGACGAGATCGAAGTCGCCCTGACCGACGGCCGCAAGACCAACGCCAAAGTGGTCGGCTCCGATCCGGAAACCGACCTGGCCGTCCTCAAGATCAATCTGCCCAATCTGCCCGCAATCACCCTGGGCCGACTGGAGAATGTGCGCGTTGGCGATGTGGTGCTCGCCATCGGCAATCCGTTCGGCGTGGGCCAGACGGTGACGATGGGGATCGTGTCCGCCCTGGGTCGCAGCCATCTGGGCATCAACACCTTCGAGAACTTCATCCAGACCGACGCCGCGATCAACCCCGGCAACTCCGGCGGCGCGCTGGTCGATGCCGACGGCAACCTTCTCGGGATCAACACGGCGATCTACTCGCGCTCGGGCGGCTCGCTTGGCATCGGCTTTGCGATTCCGGTGTCGCTGGCCAAGCAGGTGATGGAATCGATCATCTCGACCGGTAGCGTGGTGCGCGGCTGGATCGGTGTAGAGCCGCAGGATGTGACGCCGGAAATCGCCGAGTCGTTTGGCTTGTCGCGCAAGGATGGCGCGCTGATTGCCGCCGTGGTTCAAGGCGGCCCCGCAGACAAGGCGGGCCTGCGCCCCGGAGACATTCTCACCAGCGTCAACGGTGAGCCGATCCTGGATACGACGGCGCTGCTCAACAGCATCGCTCAGTTGCAACCCGGCGCGGAAGCTAAGGTGACGGTTTCACGCAAAGGCAAGGCGGTAGAACTGACCATCGTTGTCGGTAAGCGCCCCCCGCCGACGCGTCGCAACGTACCAATGCCTTCGCAGGACGACGAAGAACCACAGTAAGCAGCAGATTTCGGAATACACGAACGGCGGCCAGATGTGCCGCCGTTTTTTGTGGGCGCACGCTTGAGCATCAAGCCAGCATGCTGAGGGGGCGAGCCACCTTGACGCGGGCGCGCTCGCTCAACAAGCGATCAGACCAATAGCTGCGCGACATTGCTGCGAACTGCCTTCGTCACGCTCCGCTGGGGCGGCGTCGTCTCACCCGAGCGGGCGCCGCCGTAAGACGGCAAGCGAGACGGCCTACCTCCCCTCGCCTCCGCTCGCGTCATCAGCCAAAGCTTGCACACCAGCCGAGCCATCCCTCGGCAGAGTTTCAAGCATGGAGGCGCGCTACGGATCGTTCGCACAAAGAAAAACGCCGACTCCTTTCGGAATCGGCGTTTAACCGTTTAATTCGATGCGCCCTTACGAGCGCGTCAAATTAGAACTTGTGACGCACGCCAACCGTAGCGCCGAACTGGTTGTTGCTGTTGTTCGGGCCCGAGAACACTTGGTTGCCGCCCGTCAGGGTCGTACCAGCGTAGCTGGCGTCGTTCAGGCCCATCACGCCCAGACCCGAGCCGCCGCTGTTCTTAGCATAGGCCACGTTGAAGTAGGCGTCGGTGCGCTTCGACAGAGCGTAGTCGGTGCCGACCACGAACAGCCACGGGTTGCCCGTACCGCTGTTCTTGAACTGTTGGTAGTAAGCCGTACCCGTCAGCGACAGAGCCGGAGTAGCTTGGTAACCCAGGCCAGCCCAGTACAGGTTCGAACGCAGGTTGCCGTTGCCAGCAACAGTTGCGTAGTTAGCCTTGTACCAACGGTAGCCAGCGTACAGCTTGGCCGGGCCGAAAGCGTACGTGCCAGCGATCGTGGCGCGTTGTTCGCGGTTGTCGCTACCAACGGTCGTCGAGTTGGTCTGGTCGTACACTGCGCCGATGCCCAGCGGGCCGCCAGCGTAGTTAGCACCCAGGCTCCACTCGCGGCCGGTCTTGTTGCTGCCAGCCACTTCGTTGCCGTTGTAGTTGAACGAGTACAGACCGGAGACGCTCAGGCCACCGAACGTGCCAACGTACTTGACGGCGTTGTCAGCACGGCCAGCGAAGAACTGGTCTTGCGAGGCCAGCGAGTAACGCGTGGCGATTGCCATCGGGTCATACATCAGCGAGAAGTCGTACAGCAGGTTTTGCTGACGACCCAGGGTCAGCTGACCCCACTGGCCTTGCAGACCGACGTAAGCGTTACGACCGAACAGACGGCCACCTTGAGCCGACGTGCCGGTGTCCAGGTTGAAGCCGCTTTCCAGGTTGAAGATACCCTTCAGGCCACCGCCCAGGTCTTCAACGCCACGCAGGCCCCAACGCGAGCCCGACAGGCCGCCCGAATCCAGGCCAAAACGCGAGCCGCTGGAACCAGCGGTTGCGCCCGGCACCTTGTTTGCGTAGGTCAGACCAGCGTCGACCACGCCGTACAGGGTCACGGAGGATTGTGCATAGGCGCCACCGGCGGCCAGAGCTGCAACAGCAGCTGCAAACAGTTTCATCTTCATATCGACACTTTCCTTGTCAACTGATTGGGAAATCTTGACTGTCCTTATGGACGACGCAGATACCTCACGTCTGACCGCATTATGTGCCAGCGTTGACTGATTCCGGAAACCCTTTCTGGCTCTGGGCCGCGATTTGCGGCCAAGTTGTTGCTCATGGGCAACACGCGCCGGACCCCATTGAGAGGGGGGCGCGACCCGCTTTTTGCGCGATGGCACTGGGGTTGGCGGGCGATTGTCACCCTCTTCCCGCCGAACAAATTTGGGGAGTCTGTGACGGTTCTGAATTGTCGCCTTCGCACCACGTTACAGCAAAAAGTGGTCTTTTATTCTCTTTTTATCGACCGAGTGCGGCATGCCATCGCTTTAGGAAATCGGCACGGCGGAGCTGATCTTGATGGGCGAGTAAACCCGGGCCAACGGGGATGGGCCGGTGCGTATTTCCAAGTTCGGCGAGCAGGCGCTTGGCCGTGAGGCCGGTCTCAACGTCCTGGCGCAGCGAAAACAGGAATGCGCGATCCGCCATCACGCTCTGGCCATCGCGCGAGAGCATGAAGTCGAGCCACAGGCGCGCGGCATTCGGGCGGGCAGCGCGCCGCGCGATGAAGGCGACGCGCGTGGCCACCAGGGTGTAGTCGGTCGGCATCTTGATGGCGAGGGCCGGATTGCGATCGACGTAGCGCGCGGCGTATGAGCCAATCACGTTGTAGGCGAGCAGGCTTTCGCCGGAGGCGACGCGCTCCAGCATCGCGGCCGTCGTGATGTACAAGTTGACGTTGACGCCACCCAATGCCTTGGCAACATCCCAGAATACCGGCGTGGTGCGCGCGTCTTCGGCGGCAAAGAGGAAGGCCGAGCCGGAGTGCTCGATGTCGTACGAGGCGACGCGGCCGCGCAGCAAGTCACGATGGCCATTCAGAATGCGGGCGAAGTCGGCGTGGGTGGAAGGAATCAACTCCGCCGGCAGCTGTCGCGTGTTGTAGACGAAGACGACCGGCTCGTAGCTCGTGCCGTACGCCTCGTTCTTCCAGATGGCCCACGACGGCAGGTACGGCCTTTCGGGCGATGCGTACGAGAGTGCGTGGCCGTCGTTCACCAGCTTGAACTGCTCGGGCATGGCCGAACTCCAGACCACATCGGCGCCCGGCGATTTGGCAGCGAATTCAGCGAGAAATCGGCGGTAAATGTCGTCGCTGTTTTGCTCGCGGTAGTCGACGGTGATGCCGGGGTAGCGCGTTTCGAAGGCGCGGATCAGCGGGTACGCGGCGGAGAAATCTGTCGTGGAATACACCGTGACACGGCCTTCGCGGCGCGCGGCGTCGACCATCGCGCCGTAATCGCGCGGGTAGTACGACGGCAGCTCCGGCGCCGGGCGGGCCAGCCACTGCGCCTGCGCCCCACGCGCGACGACGCCGCTTGCAGCCAGCAATGCGGCGGTCTGACAAAGCCAGCGGCGACGGGAATTGAGGATGGACGACATGCCTGTTGAAGCGCAACTGTGCTGCGCATCAGGTGGACGGTGTGATCGGCGATGTGGCCGAGATCAGGGCGCCACGCATTATCATGAAAAAGTAGCCAGAACGATATTGAGAGACACCCGATGCGGATTTTGCTGGTGGAGGATGAGGAAGAATTGGCCGCATGGCTGGCGCGCGCGCTGGCGCAAAGCGGCTTCGTGATCGAGCGCGCCGCGGATGGCGTCATCGCGGAGGCGTTCCTCGGCTCGGGAGAATTTGATGCGGTGGTGCTGGACCTGCGCTTGCCGCGCAAGGATGGCTTTGCCGTGTTGGCCGACATGCGCGCGCGCGACGACCGCACGCCGGTATTGATCCTCACCGCGCAGGGCGCGCTGGATGAGCGCGTGCGCGGCCTCAATGCCGGCGCTGATGATTTCCTCACCAAGCCGTTTGCGTTGTCCGAGCTGGAGGCGCGGTTGATGGCGCTCATCCGCCGCAGCCGCGGCCGGGCGTTCCCACGTCTGCGTTGCGGGCCGCTGGAGTTCGACACCGGACGCAAGGCATTCCTGCTGTCTGGTGAGCCGCTGTCGCTCACGCCGCGCGAGCACGCCGCGCTGTCGGCGCTGCTGCACAAGACCGGCCAGCCGATCAGCAAGGTGCATTTGTTCGACAAGGTCTTCAACCTGGACAGCGATTCGAGCCCCGACGCCGTGGAGGTGGTCGTGCACCGCCTGCGCAAGAAGCTGGCGGGCACGGGCGTGCAGATCGTCACCGTACGCGGGCTGGGCTACCTGCTCGAAACCGGCTATGGTGAAGCGCCCGCCGCCGGCGATAGCAGCGCATGATGCTGCGGCTTGCCTGGCTTCGGCTGCCGCGCAGCCTGAAACTCACGCTGCTCTGGTTGCTGCTGCCTGGGCTGGTGGGGGTGCTGGCCATCGACATCGTCTCGGCGTACCAGGCGCTGCGTAGCGCGACCGATCGCGCGTACGACCGCGCCCTGCTCGGCTCGGTCCGCGCCATCGAGAACGGCGTGACGATCGAGCGCGGGCAGGTGCAGGTCAACGTGCCGTATGTGGCGCTGTCGATGTTCGAATCGACCGCGCAGAGCAATGTCTATTACCGCGTCGCTTTCGAGCCCTTACCCGGCAAGGCGCCCGAAGCCGCGCTGACCGGTTACGACGATCTGCCGCTGCCCGTCACGCGGCTGGAAAATGACACCCCGCTCTTCTACGACGCGATGTACCACGACGAGCCCGTGCGCGTGGCCGCCGTGGCCAAGCCGCTCTACCAGCCGGGGCTGCCGGCGCGCATCGTCATTCAGGTGGCGGAAACCATCGAGACGCGGCGCGCGCTGCAGCAGGCGGTGTGGCGCGGCACGCTGCTACGCGATGCGGCGCTGGTGGCGGTAAGCGCCGCGCTGTTGTGGCTCGGCGTGACCGTCGCGCTGCGCCCGCTCAATCGCCTGGCACGCAGCATCGGCGTGCGGGCGTCAGATGACCTGCGTCCGCTCGACGCCACGGATGTGCCCGCCGAAGTGCGGCCGCTGGTCGACGCGATCAATCACCACATTCATCGCTACGCCGAGCTTGCAGAGGCGCAAAGCCAGTTCCTTGCCGATGCGTCCCACCAGTTGCGCACGCCGCTGGCCGTGCTGCTCACGCAAGCCGAATACGCGCTGCGCGAAACCGACCCGGCGCGGGTGCGCGAAAGCCTGTCCGCGATCATCGCGCGCCTGCAGTCGACGAACCGGCTGACCACGCAATTGCTCGCCCTCGCCCGCGCACGACATGCGGGACAGGATGCGCCGGCCGAAACCTTCGATCTTGGTGAATTGGCACGCGACGTGGTGGTCGACGCACTGCCGCTGGCGCGTGAAAAACAGCAGGACCTCGGGTGGGACGACGGCGGCCTCGTCATGGCACTGCCCGTCAATGGCTATCCGGCCTTCCTGCGCGAAGCGCTCTCCAACCTCGTGCACAACGCCATCCGCTACACGCCGGCCGGCGGACGCATCACCGTACGCGCCATGGCCGAAGGCGATGCCGCACTGGTCTGCGTGGACGACACCGGGCCCGGCATGAACGCCGACGAGCGCGCGCACGCGTTCCAGCGCTTTCGCCGTGCGCACGAGGGTGGAAGTCGTTCGGGTAAACCCAAAGCGGCGCCCAAAGATGCTCGCTATGCCGCCGAAGGTTCCGGCCTCGGTCTGGCCATCGCGCGGGCCTATGCTGCGCGTAGCGGCGGACACATCGAGCTGGCCGACGGCGAGCCGAATGAGCACGGCGGCGTCGGTTTGTCGGCGCGGATTCGCGTGCCGCTGGCGACTGCGGCCTTCCCCTCTGAACATGCTGCGATGCAGCAGCCACAATGAAAGCGTGGCGAAAGCGCGCGATTTCTATAATCCGCCGCACCTGGGGCCATCCGTCCGAGCTACGAGCAACAAGCCATAAGTAGCCGGCCCCACGCCATCACAAGCAAACAGGAGACAAACTCATGCTTCGTGGACGCTTTACGCCTGCGCACGCCGCTCTCGCTTCGATTGCAGCAGCCGCACTGACCCTCAGCGCCGCCGCCTTCGCGCAAGTTCCGGCCGGCTACCCCGCCAGCTACGCCGACACCATCGCCGCCGCCAAGAAGGAAGGGAAGGTAGTGGTGTATGCGACAACCGACACCAAGGCTGCAGATCCGCTGATCAAGGATTTCGAGTCGCTCTACCCGGGTGTAAAGGTCGAGTACAACGACATGAACAGCAGCGAGTTGTACAACCGCTTCATCAGCGAGCAGGCTGCCGGTGGCGCCTCGGCTGACATGATGTGGAACTCGTCGATGGACTCGCAGCTCAAGCTCGCGCAGACCTACGCGATGAAGTACGACTCGCCCGAAGTGCCGAACCTGCCGAAGTGGGCCGTCCACAAGGGCATCGCATACGGCACGACGTATGAGCCGGCCGTGTTCCTGTACAACAAGCGCCTGATCAAGGATTCGGAAGTGCCGCAAACGCACGCCGATTTCGCGAAGCTGGTCGCCAGCCAGCCCGAGCGCTTCAAGAACAAGGTCACGACCTACGACATCGAGAAGTCGGCCGTGGGCTTCATGATGGCTGCGCAAGACAATCTGGATTCGCCTCAGTACTTCGACTTCGTCAAGGCCGTGGGCCCGAACCTGGTGCTGCAGTCCTCCACCGGCACGATGATGGAGCGGGTGGCCTCGGGCGAAAACCTGGTGGCGTACAACATCCTCGGTTCGTACGCGATTGCACGCGCCAAGAAGGATCCGTCGATCGGCATCGTCTATCCGAAGGACTACACGCTGGTGGTATCGCGCGTGGCGATGATCGCCAAGAAGGCGAAGAACCCGAACGCGGCCAAGCTGTGGCTGGACTACATCCTGTCCAAGCGTGGCCAGGAAATCCTCGCCAACAAGTCGGATCTGCACTCGCTGCGTGAAGACGTGACAGGCGAAGCGACCGCCGCCGGCCTGAAGAAGATTCTCGGCAACAGCATCAAGCCGATTCCGGTTGACGAATCGATCCTGGCGTTCCTGGAACCCAAGAAGCGCCTGGACTTCATCAAGCAATGGCGCACCGCCGCCGGCCGTTGATCTGATCCGCTGATCATCGGCACCCCTCTCATCTGACCGACCTGCCGGCGCCAGCCGTACCTGGCGCCGGCTCCTCCTGGAGGCACCATGCGTTCTCTAGCGCAAGACCGTGCCGCCGCTCGCCAAGTCACCCTCAAGCGCTCGCCCTGGACGCGTGTGGGACAGGCTTTGCCGCGCGGCGTGGTCATTCTGCTTACCGCGCTGGCGATTTTCACGCCGCTGGCGCTGATCTTCTACCAGAGCTTTCTGTCTGCGCCGTTCTTCATGCCCGACGCGCTGGCGGGGCTGGATGCGTATCGCTTCATCTTTACGGACTCCGATTTCTGGCAGGCCTTTGAGAAATCCACCGCGCTCGCTTTCGGCCTGGCGGTGATCTCGGTGCCGCTTGGCGGCATCCTGGCGTTCCTGATGGTGCGCTCGGACTTGCCCGGCCGCCGCGTTCTCGAACCGCTGCTGATGATTCCGGTGTTCGTCTCGCCGATGGTGCTGGCGTTCGGCTACGTGGTGTCCGCCGGCCCGGTGGGTTTCTACACCGTGTGGTTCAAGAGCCTGTTTGGTGGTGTGCCCTGGAACGTGTATTCGTTCACGAGCATCATCATCATTGCCGGCCTGACGCACGTGCCGCACGTGTATCTGTATGTCTCGTCGGCGCTGCGCAGCCTCGGTTCGGACGTGGAAGAAGCCGCGCGTATCGCAGGGGCATCGCCGCTGTCGGTGGCGCTCAACGTGAGCCTGCCGATGGTGCGCCCTGCCTTGCTGTACGCAGCCGTGCTGGTGACGTTCCTGGGCTTCGAGGTGTTCGGCCTCGTGCTCGTGCTGGGCGATCCGGAAGGCCACCTGGTGCTGGCGACGTATCTATACAAGCTGACAAACAAGCTCGGCACGCCGGCGTATCACCTGATGGCCGCCGTGGCGGTCTGCCTCGTGATGGTGACGTTCCCGCTGGTGCTGCTGCAACGCTACATGCTCAAGTCGGCCAACCGCTTTGTCACCGTCAAAGGCAAGGTCACGCGCAGCCGTCCGCTGCCGCTTGGCAGCTGGCGCTGGCCGGCGTGGGCGGTGGTAGTGCTGTGGTTCTTCGTGACGGTGGTGGTGCCGCTCTCGGGTATCGCGCTGCGCGCCTTCGTGTCGAACTGGGGTGAAGGCGTGTCGCTGGCCGAGGCGTTCTCGACCACGGCATTCCAGCAGATCTTCGAGCAGCCGCAGTTCCTGCGGGCGATGGTGAACACGGTGCTGATCGGCGTGATCGGCGGCGCGCTGGCGGTCGGCTGCTACACATGTATCGGCCTGGCCATGCACCGGAAGCCGGATGGCTGGACGCGCTTCCTCGATTACAGCGTGCTGGTGCCTCGTGCCATTCCCGGTCTGCTGGCTGGCCTGGCCTTCCTGTGGGTGTTCCTGTTCGTACCGAACTGGATCGAGACCGGCCTGACCGACAGCGGCTTGCCGTTTGCCAACTGGATCATCGAAAACGTCGTGCCGAGCCTGCGCGACCTGCGCAGCACGATCTTCAGCGTGTGGATCGCCTACACGGTGGTGTGGCTGGCCTATGGCCTGCGCTTGATCTCGGCCGCGCTGCTGCAAGTCGGCCCGGAGCTGGAAGAAGCCGCACGCTCGGTGGGCGCCACCCGCGCCCGCACCACGCGCGATGTGACCGTGCCGCTCACGCGCTACGGCCTGCTCGGTGCTTGGCTGCTGATCTTCCTGATTTTCGAGCGCGAGTACTCGACCGGTGTGTATTTGCTGTCGCCGGGCACCGAGACGATCGGCTCGATGCTGGTTTCCCTGTGGGCGGGCGGCGCCATCGATATCGTTGCCGCACTGTCCTTCGTCAATATCGTGCTGGTGGCCGTCGGCCTCGGCATCGCACTGCGTTTCGGAGTGAAGCTCCATGATTGAACTCACTGTCAACGACCTGCACCTGCAATACGGTAACAACCCGGTTCTCAAGGGTGTCTCGATGCAGCTGCAGAAGGGCGAGGTCGTCTCGCTGCTGGGCCCATCTGGTTCGGGCAAGACCACGCTGCTGCGTGCTGTCGCCGGCCTCGAACAGGCCAGCCAGGGCACCGTCAAGATCGGCGATCGGGTCATGTTCGACGGCGCCAAGAAGCTCGACGTTCCGGCCGAAGGGCGCAACCTGGGCCTGGTGTTCCAGTCCTACGCCTTGTGGCCGCACAAGACCGTGGCCGAGAACGTCGCCTACCCGCTCAAGCTGCGCAAGACGCCTGCCGCGCAGATCAAGGAACGCGTGCAGGCGGTGCTGCAGCAACTGGGCCTCGGCCATCTGGGCGAGCGTTTCCCGAGCCAGCTCTCCGGTGGCCAGCAGCAGCGCGTGGCCATCGCCCGTGCGCTGGTCTACAACCCGCCCGTGATCCTGCTCGATGAGCCGCTCTCGAACCTCGACGCCAAACTGCGCGAAGAAGCCCGCGCCTTCCTGCGCGAGCTGATCGTCCGCCTGGGCCTTTCGGCCCTGATGGTCACGCACGACCAGAGCGAAGCAATGGCCATGTCCGACCGCATCCTGCTGCTGAACAACGGCGTGATCGAACAGCAAGGCACGCCCGAGCAGATGTACGGCGCGCCCGAAACGCTCTTCACCGCCGAGTTCATGGGCAGCAACAACCGCATCAACGGCAAGATCGCCGAAGTGCGTGACGGCATGGCCCGCCTGGTGGACGAGACCGGCGGCTGGTCGCTGTGGGGTGTTGCGCGCGGGGATTTGAAGCCGGGTGCCTCAGCGCACGGAGTGATCCGCCTCGAGCAGGTGCGCGTGGGTGTCGACAACGCCGACAACACCATCCACCTGCCGCTCGCAACGCGCATGTACCTGGGCGACCGTTGGGAATGCCTGTTCCGCGCCACCGACGACAGCGGCGCAACGGGCACAGGCCTGCGCGCCTACTCCGCCAGCGCCCCGAGCGACGGCAAGTACGCACTGACCTTCCCGCGCGAACAGTTCTGGCTGTATGCTGCCTGAAGCAACAGCAGCAACTGCAGATTCATCGGCAACAAAAAAAGGCAGCTTCGGCTGCCTTTTTTCTTTGGCTGACGCTGGGGTCGGCCTGTCAGTCCTTCACCACCGGCAAGTGCTCGGGATTGTTCTCCGCAGCCGTGGCCTGACGCAGGAAAATTGCCGCCAAGATCAGCCCCAGCTCGTACAGCAACCACAGCGGCACAGCCAACAGTAACTGCGACATCACGTCCGGGGGCGTCACCACCGCGGCAATCACGAACGCCCCCACCACCACGTATGGCCTCGCCTGCCGCAGCTTATCCAGGCTCACGATGCCAAAGCGCACAAGCACCATCACGACCACCGGCACCTCGAAGGTGATGCCGAAGGCAAGGAACGTGGTCATGGCGAAACTCAAGTACTTGTCGATGTCGGTGGACATCTCGGCACCCAGCGGCGCGTTGTAGTGCGCCATCACCTTGAACACCGTCGGGAACACCAGGAAATACGCAAACGCCACACCGCACAGGAATAGCACGTAGGTGCTTATCACCAGCGGCATGATCATCCGCTTCTCGTGCGTATACAGCCCTGGCGCCACAAAGCGCCAGATTTGGTACAGCACCCAAGGCAGAGCAATCAGGAAGGCGGCCAGCAGCGTCACCTTCATCGGCACGAAGAACGAGCCGGTGACGTCCGTCACGATCATGTGACCGTTCTTGGGCAACGCCTGGATCAGCGGCCGCGAGAACAGGTTGAAGATATCCGGCGCCCAGTAGACCAGGCCCAGAAAGACCAGTAGCACGCCTGCACCTGCCTTGACGATGCGCTCGCGCAACTCGACCAAGTGCGAAATGAAGGTTTCCTGCGCGCCGTCCTCGGGCGACTCTTGCGGATCGAGCGGAGCGGCACTCATGTCGGATGGGAGAGAGGGAAGTCAGGACGCGGCACCGCAGACACGGCACGCGCCCGAAAGATCATTCGAAGAAGGAGCGCGCACGCGACTGTGCTGCAACGATGGGCGGACGATGACGCTTGACGCGCGCCGCACCCGATTGCGCCCACATGCGCACGCCCTGCTTCTGGCGGTACCACTTGGGCATCGAAAGTTGCTTATTGCGCCAGCTGTTGCGGCCATTGCGCGACTTGCCCGGTGCCGGGCGCCAGTCTGGAGCGGAGGTTGCCGTGTGCGCAGGATCACCAAGCGCCTCGTTCAGGCGTTCGTTGATTTCGGTCGTGTGCTTGCTGACCTCCTGGTGGATGGTCTGCTCGACATTGCGCGCGGCCTGCTCGAAGTCGGTGCGCATCTTGCGCAACTCCTCAAGCTCGATTTCGCGACTGACCTCGGCCTTCACGTCGGCGATGTAGCGCTGCGCGCGGCCAAGCAAGGCGCCAGCGGTGCGCGCCACCTTGGGCAGACGCTCCGGCCCGATAACGACGAGCGCTACCATGCCAATCAGCGCCAGCTTGGAAATGCCGAGATCGATCATCGGTCAGCGCGCGTCGGTTCAGCCTTGCTTGGACTTGTCGCGCGCTTCGACGTCGATCGTCGTCGAATCGTGCAGCTCGCGCGGCGGCTGGCCGGCTGTCTGTTGCGGCGAGCCTGCGGGCTTGTCTTCCTGACCTTCGCGCATGCCGTCCTTGAAGCCCTTCACGGCGCTGCCCAGATCCGAACCGATATTGCGCAGCTTCTTCGTGCCGAACACCATCATGATGATGACCAGCACGATCAGCCAATGCCAAATGCTAAAGGAACCCATGTCCTACTCCCACGTAAATACGGCTGGTGGCGCCGCAACGGTGGCGACGCCATTGGTTGATTTTACGGATTTGCGTACATCGGCTTGCTGTCGTTCAGATACAGCCAACCTTTCACAATACGATACAGCATCCAGATGCCCAGAGCCCACAGGACGGCAAAGCCGATGAAGGCCACGGGAATGAGCAGCACGCCGATCACACCCCACAGTACGCACCACCAGAACGAACGGATTTGCCAACGAAAGTGCGACTCATACAGCGTGCCGCGCACATCGTCGCGCTTAACATACCCGACGATGATGGCAATCAATGCAGTGATACCGCCGGTCAGCCAAAAAATGGCGTAGAGCGCATACAGGATATGCGTCAGACGACGCAGCCCTGCCAGGCGCTCCGCGTCATCCGTCACCACCACTGCTGCTCCGTATTTGTCCACGCTGCCTCCCTGCGACGATTCGCCACCGTAGTCAGTCACCCGCCGCGTCGCGCGCCTGCGACTTGCGCAGCGCCTTTTCTTCCAGGCCGGAAAGCCCTTCCCGGCGCGCCAGTTCATTGACGACGTCGTCCGGCGTGAGGTCGAAATGCGACAGCAGCACCATGGTGTGGAACCAGAGGTCCGCCACTTCGTAGACCACCTTGCTGCGCGCCTCGTCGGTCATGCCTGCGGCGCGGGCGTCCTTGGCGGCCATGACCGTCTCGGTGGCCTCTTCGCCGATCTTCTTGAGGATGGCATCGTCGCCCTTGTTGAACAGACGGGCGATGTAGCTCTTTTCCGGGTCGCCGCCATTGGCAAGCTTGCGGGATTCGAGCACCTCGCCCAGGCGGCGCAGGGTGTCACTCATGATTGTGGCCGGGCTTGCCGGCGTAGATGTCGTCAGGGTCCTTCAGCACCGGCTCGACGGTGTGCCAATCGCCGTCTTCCACATTGCCTTCGAACTTCTGGAAAAAGCACGCGTGGCGCCCAGTATGGCAGGCGATGCCGCCGATTTGTGTGACGCGGAGCAAGACTACGTCTTCATCGCAGTCGAGGCGGATTTCGTGCACCTTCTGGATATGGCCGGACTCCTCGCCCTTGTGCCACAAGCGCTTGCGCGAGCGCGACCAGAACACGGCCTCGCCGGATTCCACAGTTTTCTGCAGTGCCTCACGGTTCATGAAGGCAAACATCAGGACGTCATTGCTGCCCTGTTCCTGCACGATCACAGGCACCAGGCCGTTGTCGTCCCAGTGGACCTTGTTCAGCCACTTCTTGCTCATAGTCCGATCCGTACTGGAATGCCATGCTCCGCCATGAATTGCTTGGCCTGACCGACGGTGTATTCCCCGTAATGGAAGATGCTGGCGGCCAGCACCGCATCGGCGTGACCTTGCTGGATGCCGTCTGCCAGATGCTGCAGATTGCCCACGCCGCCCGAGGCGATGACCGGCACCGGCACGGCGTCCGACACGGCGCGCGTGAGTTCCAGATCGAAGCCAGCCTTGGTGCCGTCCCGATCCATGCTGGTAAGCAGGATTTCGCCGGCGCCACGCTGCGCCATTTCACGTGCCCATGCCACCGCGTCCAGGCCCGTGCCCTTGCGGCCACCGTGCGTGAAAACTTCCCAGCGCGGAGCCTCGCCTTCAGCCGACACCTTCTTGGCGTCGATGGCCACGACAATGCATTGCGCGCCGTGGCGGGCGCTGGCGTCAGAAACCAGTTGCGGATTCGCCACCGCCGACGAGTTCATGCTGATCTTGTCCGCACCCGCATTGAGCAGCCGGCGCACATCTTCCAGCGCGCGCACACCGCCGCCCACCGTCAGCGGAATGAACACCTGCGAAGCCACCGCTTCGATGATGCCGAGCATCAGGTCACGCCCGTCCGACGTGGCCGTGATGTCGAGGAAGGTGATTTCGTCGGCGCCCTGCTCGTCGTAGCGACGTGCGATTTCGACGGGGTCGCCGGCGTCGCGCAATTCGACGAAGTTGACGCCCTTGACCACCCGGCCGTTGGTCACGTCCAGGCAGGGGATGATTCGTTTGGCTAGCATGATGAGTCGGGCGCCGGAGCGCCCGTTGTGCACGGCTGGATCAACAATCAGGCCGCGCCGAGTTTGTCCGCAAGGGCTTGAGCTTCCTTGAAGTTCAGGTCGCCGGAATAGATCGCGCGACCACAGATCACGCCCTCCACGCCATGCTCTTCGACCGCGCACAGGTGGTCGATGTCCTTCAGGTTCGACAGGCCGCCACTGGCAATGACGGGAATCTTCACCGACTGTGCCAACTTGACGGTGGCATCGATGTTGATGCCTTGCAGCATGCCGTCGCGGCCGATATCCGTGTAGATGATGCCTTCGACGCCGTAGTCTTCGTACTTCTTGGCGAGGTCAACGACTTCGTGGCCGGAGAGCTTGCTCCAGCCGTCGGTCGCCACCTTACCGTCCTTGGCATCGAGCCCGACGATGATGTGACCGCCGAACGCCGTGCATGCGTCCCGCAGAAAACCCGGGTCCTTGACCGCCGCCGTGCCGATGATTACGTACGACAAGCCATCGTCGAGCCAGCGCTCGATGGTGCCCAGATCGCGGATGCCGCCGCCGAGTTGCACGGGAATCTCATCGCCCACCTCGGCGAGGATGGCCTTTACAGCCGCCTCGTTACGCGGCTTGCCCGCGAAAGCGCCATTCAGATCGACAAGGTGCAAGCGGCGCGCACCCTGCTCGACCCAATGCCGCGCCATGGCTGCAGGGTCTTCCGAGAATACGGTGGCTTGATCCATATCGCCTTGTTTGAGGCGCACACACTGACCGTCCTTCAGGTCGATGGCCGGGATGAGCAACATAAGCGTGACGACAGAGTTGAGGGGAAAAGATTAAAAAGGGCGAAAAATGGATTCGATTGCGACGCCACGGCGGGCGTCACGGATTCCAGTGCACAAAGTTCCGGTAGATCTGCAGGCCGGCTTGCGCACTTTTTTCCGGGTGAAACTGTGTTGCAAAAATATTATCCCGGGCGATGGCGGAGGTAAACCGCACGCCGTATTCGGTCTCTCCGACCGATTCGTCGGCGTTGGCAGGCCGGGCGTAGTAGCTGTGCACGAAATAGAAGTAGCTCTGATCCGCCACACCTTCCCAGAGGGCGTGGGCCCGACTCTGGTGCACGCGGTTCCAGCCCATCTGAGGCACTTTGTACCGTGAGCCGTCCGGCTGCAACTGGCCGTCCAGGTCAAAGCGGACCACATCGCCTTTGATGAGGCCCAACCCCTCGGTGAACTGCTGGCCCGGGCGCGCCTCGGTGCTGCGCTCGAGCAGCATCTGCTCACCCACGCACACGCCAAGCATCGGCTTGCTGCGCGATGCCTCCAGCACAGCGTCGCGCAGGCCCGACTGGTCGAACGCGGCCATGCAATCGGGCATGGCGCCCTGCCCCGGCAGCACCACGCGGTCGGCCGAACGAATTTCATCCGCTTGCGCACTGATGCGCACATCGGCCTCTGGAGCAACGGCCATCAGGGCTTGCGCTACCGAGCGCAGATTGCCCATGCCGTAATCGACGATTGCGATCTTAGTCATGACTTAACTTAGGCCCTCAGTACGGGCAACAGGGTTTTCAGCCCATCAACAATGAATTCCACGGCCAGCGCCGCCAGGATCAAGCCCATCAACCGCGTACCGACATTGATGCCGGTGCGACCGATCACGCGGGCGATCGGCTCGGCCGCGCGCAACACGATCCAGACCACAACTGCGATCGCAACACCGACCCCCGCCAGGAGCAACAGGTCCCACCAATGCTTGGTCTTGCCGGCATAGACGATGACCGTACTGATTGAGCCTGGGCCCGTGAGCAGCGGAATCGCCAGCGGCACAACGGCAATGCTGGCCTTGGCGCCGGCCTCGTCCTCTTCTTCGGGCGTGGCCTTGGTGCGGCTGGTCTGCGCATTGAGCATGTTCAGCGCGATCATGATCATGATGATCCCGCCGCCAACCTGGAGCGAGCCAACCGAGAACCCGAAAAAGCTGATGATCTGCTCGCCGAGCAACGCCGACAGGCCGATCACGATCGCCACCGAAATCGACGCGACCTTGATGGTGCGGCGCTTCTCTTCGTCTGTCTGGCTCTCGGTCAGGCTGATGAAGAACGGGATCGCCCCGATCGGGTTGATCAGGGCGAGCAGCGAGAAAAAGCTTTTTGTCAGATCCATCGGATCGGCGGCCGGTTTGGGAGTCGGGTAGGCGCGGCCAGGCCGACGCAGTGATTTACAGTGCGCCCTTGGTCGACGGAATCGTGCCGGCAGCGCGCGGGTCGATCTCGACCGCCATGCGCAGCGCACGGCCGAAGGCCTTGAACACGGTTTCGATCTGGTGGTGCGCGTTGACGCCGCGCAGGTTGTCGATATGCAGCGTCACGCCGGCATGGTTGACGAACCCGCGGAAGAATTCGATGGACAGGTCCACGTCAAAGTTGCCGACGCGTGCGCGCGTGAACGGCACGTGGAACTCCAGGCCCGGACGGCCGGAGAAGTCGATGACCACCCGCGACAGCGCTTCGTCCAGCGGCACATAGCTGTGGCCGTAGCGCACGATGCCCTTCTTGTCGCCGATGGCTTTGGCGACGGCTTGGCCCAGCGTGATGCCGACGTCTTCCACGGTGTGGTGGTCGTCGATATGGGTGTCGCCGGTGGCCGAAACGTCCAGATCGACCATGCCGTGACGGGCGATCTGGTCGAGCATGTGGTCGAGGAAGGGGACGCCGGTGTTCAGCGTCTGCTTGCCCGTGCCGTCCAAATCAAGGGCGACGCGGATCTGCGTTTCAGAGGTGTTGCGAGTGACCTCGGCACGGCGGCTCATGGGGCTTCCTGCATCGATGCGGCAAAGGCATCGATAAATTGCGCGTTTTCTTCGGGATTGCTGACCGTCACGCGCAGACAGTTGGTCAACAACGGGTGCATTTTACTGACGTTTTTAATCAGAATCCGCCGATTGAGCAGGCGCTCGAACAAAGCGGCGGCATCGGGCACGCGCAGCAGGATGAAATTTGCCGCGCTCGGGAAGACCGTCACGCCGGGCTGGGCCGACAGTGCATCGATCAGCTTGGTGCGCTCGGCGCGCAGGGTCGCTGCCTGGGCATCCAGCACGTCCACGTGTTCAAGCATGAACTGGGCGGTGGCCTCGGTCAGCACATTCACGTTGTACGGCGGGCGCACCTTGTCCAACTCGGCGATCCACTTCGGGTGGCCTGCCACGTAGCCGAGGCGGATACCGGCCAGGCCCAGCTTCGAGACGGTGCGCATCACCAGAAGGTGATCGAAATCGCGCAGGCGCGGCATCCAGCTGTGTTGCGCGAACGGCTGGTAGGCCTCGTCGACCACCACCAGGCTCTGGCACACCGGGCCGCGAGCCGCGCGGATGATCGCGTCCATGTCGGCCGCGTCGAACAGGTTACCGGTCGGGTTGTTCGGATACGCCAGGTAGATGACGGCAGGCTGGTGCTCGGTCATGGCGGCCAGCATGGCTTCACGGTCGAGCGTCAGATCGGCCTTGAGCGGTACGCCGACAAAGTTCAGGCCCAGCAGCTGCGCCGACATCGCGTACATCACGAAGCCCGGCACCGGCGCCAGCACGGTCGCGCCCGGCTTGGCCGCGGCAATGGCGATCAGGCTGATGATCTCGTCCGAACCGTTGCCCAGCAGCACCTCGGCGCCGGCCGGCACGTGCATCACCTGCTTGAGCTGTGCCCTGAGCGCGTCGGCGGTCGGCACCGGGTAGCGATTGAGTGCGACTTCGGCCAGGCGCTTGCCCAATGCGTCGCGCAGCATTGCCGGCAGAGGATACGGGTTCTCCATCGCGTCCAGCTTGACCATGCCGGTCGCGTCGGGCACGTGGTACGCACCCATGGCGCGAACGTCGTCGCGCACGATGCGGGCGAGCAGGTCATCCAGAGAGGCTTGGGCCGGAGCGGTGGCGGTCATCGTTGTGCGGCGGGCGTTATTCGGACGTGGGACGTTGCAGGCGATATTCGGCGCTGCGGGCATGCGCCTGCAGGCCTTCGCCGTAGGCCAGCTCGGCCGCAATCTCACCCAGCATCTGCGCGCCGGCTTCGCTCACCTCGATCAGGCTGGAACGCTTGATGAAGTCGTACACGCCGAGCGGCGACGAGAAGCGCGCCGTGCGCGAAGTGGGCAGCACGTGGTTCGGGCCCGCGCAGTAATCGCCCAGCGATTCGCTGGTGTACTTGCCGAGAAAGATCGCGCCGGCGTGGCGGATGCGCTCAGCCCACTGGCGCGGGTTCTCTGCCGAAATCTCCAGATGCTCCGGCGCGATGTCGTTGGCGATGTCGCACGCCTCTTCCATGTCGCGCACCTTGACGAGCGCACCACGGCCAGACAGCGATTCTGCAATCACGCTGCGGCGCGGCATCTCTTCGAGTTGGCGGTTGATGCTGGCTTCCACCTGCGCGATGAACTCGGCGTTCGGGCACAGCAGGATCGACTGGGCCAGCTCGTCGTGCTCGGCTTGCGAAAACAAGTCCATCGCCACCCAGTCCGGATCGGTCGTGCCATCGCAGATGACAAGGATTTCCGACGGACCGGCAATCATGTCGATGCCAACGGTGCCAAACACGCGACGCTTGGCAGCGGCCACATAGGCGTTACCCGGGCCGACGATCTTGTCGACGGCGGGGACGGTATCGGTGCCATAAGCGAGCGCACCCACCGCCTGCGCGCCGCCGATGGTGAACACGCGGTCCACGCCGGCAATGCAAGCCGCAGCCAGCACCAGCTCGTTGCGCACACCGCCTGGCGTGGGCACCACCATGACGATTTCCTTGACGCCGGCCACGCGCGCCGGAATCGCGTTCATCAGTACCGACGACGGGTACGCCGCCTTGCCGCCGGGCACGTAAATGCCAACGCGGTCGAGCGGCGTTACCTTCTGGCCGAGCACCGTGCCGTCAGCTTCGGCGTATTCCCAGCTGTGCGTGCCGCACTCAAGCTTCTGCTTTTCGTGATACGCACGCACGCGGGCGGCAGCGGCCTCCAGCGCCGCGCGGCGCTTGGGCTCCAGGCCATCGAGCGCGGCTTGCAGGGTGGCCGGCGACAGCTCCAGCGCGGCCACGCTGTCGGCTTCGATGCGGTCGAAGCGGCGCGTGGCTTCCAGCACGGCGGCATCGCCGCGCGCCTTCACGTCGGCCAGGATCTGCGCGGCGGCGCGGTCGATGGCTTCGTCTTCGCTCGCCTCGAAAGCGAGCACCTGGCGCAGTTGCGCCGCGAATCCGGCGTCGGCCGAATCCAGCTTACGGATGGTCAGGCTCATGCGGCTTCCCCAACGCGCGCGTCCGTCGCAGAGGCGCGCTCGAAAGCGTCGAGAATGGGCGCCAGCCGGTCGCGCTTGAGTTTCAGCGCAGCCTGGTTGACGACGAGTCGGGACGAGATCTGCACGATCTCTTCCACCTCGACGAGGTTGTTCGCGCGCAGCGTGCCGCCCGTGCTGACCAGGTCGACGATGGCGTCAGCCAGGCCCACCAGCGGGCCCAGCTCCATCGAGCCATACAGCTTGATCAGGTCGACGTGCACGCCCTTCTTGGCGAAGTGCTCGCGCGCGGTATTCAGATACTTCGTCGCCACCGACAGGCGTGCGCCTTGGCGCACCGCGTTGGCGTAATCGAAGCCCTTGGGCACCGCCACCGACATGCGGCAGCGAGCGATGTTCAAATCGATGGGCGCATACAGGCCCGCCATGCCGTGCTCCATCAGCACGTCGCGGCCGGCCACGCCGAAGTCCGCCGCGCCGTATTGCACGTAGGTCGGCACGTCCGAAGCGCGCACGATGATCACGCGCAACGCCGGGTCAGAGGTCGGCAGAATCAGCTTACGCGAGGTTTCCGGATCTTCGGTCACCTCGATGCCGGCAGCCTTCAGCAACGGCAGCGTCTCTTCAAAGATGCGCCCTTTGGACAGCGCCAGCGTGAGCTGGTTGGAGGCGGACTGGAATGCGTTCATGGCCGGCGGGTTCCTTACCTTACGCTTGAATGCGGCGGATCTTGGCGCCGACAGCGGACAGCTTGTCTTCGATGCGGTCGTAGCCGCGATCAAGGTGATAGATGCGGTCGACCAGCGTCTCGCCTTGCGCGATCAAACCGGCAATGACGAGGCTGGCCGAGGCGCGCAGGTCGGTCGCCATGACGGTTGCGCCCGACAATTGCTCGACGCCCGTCACCACGGCCGTCTTGCCATCGATCACGATATTGGCGCCCAGGCGGTTGAGTTCCTGCACGTGCATGAAGCGGTTTTCGAAGATGGTCTCCGTTACCGTGGCAGAGCCTTCGGCAATGGCGTTGAGCATCATGAACTGCGCCTGCATGTCGGTCGGGAACGCCGGGTATTCCGACGTACGGAAGCTCACTGCCTTGGGGCGGCCCGCCATCTGCACGCGGATCCAATCGTCGCCTGTGGTGAGCGTCACACCGGCTTCGCGCAGCTTGTCGAGCACGGCATCCAAAATGCCAGGCGGCACCCCGCGCAGCGTCACGTCACCGCCGGCCGCAGCCACGGCGCACAGGAACGTGCCAGCTTCGATACGATCGGCAATCACCGTGTGCGCAGCGCCGTGCAGCGCTTCAACGCCCTGGATCACCAGACGGTCGGTGCCGATGCCTTCGATGCGCGCGCCCATCTTCACGAGCAGATTGGCGAGGTCGGTCACCTCGGGCTCGCGTGCGGCGTTTTCCAGCACCGTTTCGCCGTCGGCCAGTGCGGCGGCCATCAGCAGGTTTTCAGTGCCCGTCACCGTCACCATGTCGGTGACGATGCGCGCGCCACGCAACCGCTTGGCGCCTTCGGGCAGCTTGGCTTCGATGTAACCGTGCTCAATGACGATCTCGGCGCCCATCAGCTGCAGGCCCTTGATGTGCTGATCGACCGGACGCGCACCGATGCCGCAACCGCCCGGCAGCGACACACGCGCATGGCCGAAGCGCGCCAGCAGCGGGCCCAGCACCAGGATCGACGCACGCATCGTCTTCACCAAGTCGTACGAAGCTTCCGGCGTGTGGATGGTCGCGGCGTCGAGCGTGAGGTTGTGACCGTCGAGCACGCCTTCCACGCCCATCTGGCGCAGCAGCTTGAGCATCGTGCGCACGTCCTGCAGGTTCGGCACATTGCTCAGCGCCAGCGGCTCGGCCGTCAGCAGCGCGGCGCACATGATGGGCAGCGCGGCGTTCTTGGCGCCAGACACGCGGATTTCGCCCGACAACGGGCCATTGCCTTCGATCAGCAGTTTGTCCATGAGCGAGACGTCTCGTCGATCACTTTGGGGAGAGCGCTCGGCGAGCGCAAGGTCGGAATCGGTTGAAACGGTAACCGGGGTGGGATCAAGCTCGGCCATCAGGACTGCCACTCCGCCGGGGTGAGCGTCTTCATGGACAGCGCGTGGATTTCCGCGCGCATCCGCTCACCCAGCGCGGCATAAACGAGCTGGTGACGCTGGATCAACCGCTTGCCTTCAAATTGCGCGCTGACGATGGTGGCAAAAAAGTGTTGGCCGTCGCCCTCGACTTCGAGGTGCTCGCACGGCAGGCCGATTTCGATGTACTGCTTGACTTGTTCGGGTGTGGGCAACATAGCCGTCCCTTCTCCTGCAAAACGTTAGGGTGAGCGTCGTTCGTTTTGTTATCGACGCATCAATGGCGCAGCTTGTAGCCCGTGCGCAGCATCTGCAGGGCCACTCCCCCCACCACGACCAACGCGATCAGCATCACGCCGAGGCTCGTCGTCACCGGCACATCGGACACGCCGAAGAAGCCGTAGCGGAAGCCGTCGATCATGTAGAAGAACGGGTTGGCGTGGGACACCGCCTGCCAGAACGGCGGCAGTGAATGAATCGAATAGAACACGCCCGCCAGGAAGGTGGCCGGCACGATCAGAAAGTTCTGGAACGCCGCAAGCTGATCGAACTTTTCAGCCCAGATACCGGCAATCAGCCCCAGCGTGCCGAGCACGCTCGCGCCCAGCACAGCAAACACGATGATCCACAGCGGCTGCGCGAAGTGCAGATGCGCAAACAAGGTCGTCACGACCAGTACGCCCGTACCCACCGCCAGACCGCGAATGACGGACGCGCACACGTACGCACCGAACATCTCCCAGTGCGACAGGGGCGGCAGCATGATGAACACCAGGTTGCCGGTGATCTTCGACTGGATGAGCGACGAAGAGCTGTTAGCAAACGCGTTCTGGAGCACGCTCATCATCACCAGACCAGGCACCAGGAAAGCGGTGTAGCTCAACTGGTCGAACACCTTCACGCGGTCTTCCAGCACGTGGCCGAAGATCAGGAGATACAGCAGCGCGGTCAGCACCGGCGCGGCCACGGTCTGGAAGCTCACCTTCCAGAAGCGCAGCACTTCCTTGTACAACAGCGTGCGGAAACCGACCCAGCGGCCCGGCAAGCTCTCGGGAATGGCGTTCATGCAGCGGGCTCCAGCGCAGAATCGGGAATGGCGGGCGTCTGAGGCCCCACGGGCAAGCCACCTTCGCGGCGCATGATCTGCACGAACACGTCTTCCAGATCCGCCTTGGCGACTTCCATGTCGTCGATCTCACAGCCGGCGAGGCGGCACGTAGCGAGAATCTGTTCGACCTCGCCATAGCCCGACAAGCGCAGGCGCACGCCACGCTCGCCGTGGTTGCCCGGCAAGCGCAGGCCTTCCAGCGACGCGGGCAGCGCTCCCTTCGAAAAGCTCAGCACCAGTTGCAGCCCGGCAAATTGCGACAGCAGATTCGCCGTGCGATCGAGCGCCACCACTTCGCCAAACTTGAGCATGGCGATGCGGTCGCACAGGGATTCGGCTTCTTCCAGGTAATGCGTGGTCAGCACGACAGTGTGGCCCTCGCGATTCAGGCGCGAGATGAATTTCCACAGCGTCTGGCGCAACTCGACGTCCACCCCGGCGGTCGGCTCGTCCAACACGATCACGGGCGGGCGGTGTACCAGCGCCTGCGCCACGAGCACGCGGCGCTTCATGCCGCCCGACAGCGCGCGCATGTTGGCGTCGGCCTTGTTGGTCAGGTCCAGGTTGGCCATGACCTCGTCGATCCAGTCGTCGTTCTTGGTCAGGCCGAAGTAGCCCGACTGCAGGCGCAGCGTTTCGCGCACCGTGAAGAACGGATCGAACACCAGTTCCTGCGGCACCACGCCGAGCTTGCGGCGGGCCATGCGGTAGTCGGTGACAACGTCGTGACCAAGCACGCGCACGTGGCCGGAATCGGCACGATTCAGGCCAGCGAGGATGGAGATCAGCGTGGTCTTGCCCGCGCCGTTGGGGCCCAGCAGGCCGAAAAACTCGCCCTGCTCGACAGACAGGCTCACGCCCTTTAGCGCTTGCAACGACTTGTAGCGCTTGCGGACGTCAGCGATTTCGATGGCTTTCATGGCCGACAAAGTGAACTACTCTGCGCATATCGAGGCCGTGGATCGACACGATCATGACGGCCGCGGATGCCGCACATGGCAGCGGCAGAGCGACAAACCCAGAATTATAGGGGAACTGCACCAACTCACGGCGCCGCACCCTGCGACGCCAAACCGCGAATGCCAGGGCGCGCGCGACGCCTCGGCCGGAGCGCGGCATCGCGATGACGGGTTCGGGGGCATCACCCCGCGCCCCGCACCGGACGCCGCGTCAATGTCGAGCGTGATGGGGGGCAGCAAGGGCTGGCGCGACGGCCAGCAGAGACTCCACGCCGTAAAGCGTGGCGAGGTTGGACAGCGCCTGCGGAGCGCCTGCGATATCGAGCACGATACCGGCGCTCTGTGCCGTGCGCTGCCACGACAGCAGCACCGCCAGCGCAGAAGAATCGACCTGCGACAAGCCAGCGCAATCGACGTGCAGCGCGGCATTGCCGGCTTCGCGCGCTTGGCCGAGCTGAGCCTCGCCCTCGCGCAGAACGCGCGGCGCTTCGCGGTGAGTCAGCGGGCCGGACAAGGTCAACATGGTGGAAATGGATACGTCAGAAAAAGAAACAGCGGCCAGAGTTGACCGCTGCATCGATTCTACCGGAAGGCTGCTTACTTTGCCGGGCCCTTCTCGAGCTGCGAGTTGCGCTCGTTCAGGAAGCTCACCAGGCCGGCCACGCCGCCACGCTTGCTGATGACATCGGCAAACTGGTTCTTGTACGTTTCAGACAGCCACAGGCCGCTGATGTTGATGTCGTACACCTTCCAGCCACCGGCCGTCTTTTCCAGGCGGTAGTCCAGGGCCACCGGCTCGCCGTTGTTGTTCACGGTCGAGCGCACCACCACGTCGGTGTCATCTGCTGCTGCACGGAACGGCTTGTACGAAACGGTCTGGTTCTTCACGTTCGACAGCGCGCCGGCGTAAGTGCGGATGAGCAACGTCTTGAAGCCTTCCTGGATCTGCTGTTGCTGCTCCGGCGATGCCTGGTTCCAGAATCGGCCCATGGCGATTTGCGTGGTGCGCTTGAAATCGGCACGCGGCACGATCTTCTGGTCGACGAGCTGGAACACCTTGCTCATGTTGCCGCCGCGCAGTTCCGGATCGCTCTTGATGGTGGTGAGCACGTCGTCCACTGCCGTCTTGACGGTGGTCTGTGCATCAGCTTCTTGGGCGTGGACCGGCGCGGCTGCAACGGCAGCCGTCAGGGTGAGTCCGGCAAACAGGGAGCGGAGGAGCTTGTTCAACATATCGCGTCCTTATAGTGTGATTTTCGGGTCGCTTGCAGCGCGTTCGCCACAATCTTGTTGGCGATTAGAACAGACCGCCCGCAGGCAAGTTCGTGCGGGCCGGCCAGTTTTACGCCTTGTCACCTTTGAGGCGACCTTGTTACGTGTGTCGATCAGCGACGGAACACCGGCCAGTTGGGGGTAAAGCGCTGGTACGGCGAGACCGTGGCGTCACCGGTATCCGGCGAGGTCTTGTTGTCCTGATCTTCCGGCAGGTTGCCGTCATAGATCAGGTAGCGACGGCGCTGCAGGTAGGCATCGCGCAGGAACGTGTACTTGTCGACAGCGGCCTGTTCGAGCACATTGCTGGCCCCAAGCAGGTTCGCGCGCACGTCCACCACGCGCAGCGCGGCCAGCGAGTAAGTGACTGCGCTGTCGTGCCAGTACGTGAGCGGATCCATCTGCCAGTCGACCAGGAACCCCACGGTGTCACGCGCGGTGCTGGGCCCGAGCAGCGGCCAAACGACGTACGGGCCCGACGGCACGCCCCACACACCCAGCGTCTGACCGAAGTCTTCCTTGTGCTTGGGCAGGCCGGCGTCCGACGCAATGTCGATCAGGCCACCCAGACCCAGCACGGTATTGATCGCCACGCGCATGGTGTCTTCCAGCGCGGCCGTGCCCTTCAACTGCAGCAGATTGTTGACGGCCGAATAGACATCGCCCGCGTTCGAGAAGAAATTCGACACTGCCGTGCGCGCCGGAGACGGCACCACATCGACATACGTTTGCGCGACCGGCTTCAGCACGCCCTTGTCGAGGTCCTCGTTGATACGGAAGACTTCGCGGTTGAACGGCTCGATCGGATCGGCCGGATTGGCATTCGGCCCCGTCGCACAGCCAGCCAGCAGCGTTGCGCCAGCAGCCACGGCCAGCGCAAAGCTGCGCAGCGTACGGATGGATGTCGTTGTTTTCATGGTTTATTTGCTCCCACTGCCCTCAGCCGGCTTGGCTCCGCCGGCGCTGCCATTTGCGCTGCCGGCACCGGCATCCGCAGCCTTGCTGTACAGGAACTGGCTGATCAGGTTTTCCAGCACCACCGCCGACTGCGTCATCGTGATCTTGCTGCCGCTAGCAAGCATGGCCGAGTCGCCGCCCGGCTCGATACCGATGTATTGCTCGCCCAGCAGACCCGAGGTCAGGACCTTGGCCGAACTGTCTTTCGGAAACTGATAGCGCTGATCCATGTCGAGCACCGCGATGGCCTGGTAGCTCTTGTCGTCGAAGAGGATCTGCGACACACGGCCGACCACCACCCCCGAACTCTTGACCGGAGCCCGCACCTTCAACCCGCCGATGTTGTCGAAGGCGGCCTTCACCTGGTAAGTCTTGGCAAACGAGAACGAACTCATATTGCCCGCTTTGAGCGCCAGGAATAGCAGCGCAATGATGCCCACCAGTACGAACAGGCCGACCCAGAAATCGAGGACGCTTTTACGCATGATCTTTTCTCGTTGAACGCTAACGACAACCGGCGGCTCAGCTGAACATCAGTGCCGTGAGCACGAAATCCAGCGCCAGCACGGTGAGCGACGCGATCACCACCGTCCGGGTAGTCGCGCGCGAGACGCCTTCCGGCGTGGCCTTGGCCTCATAGCCCTGATACAGCGCAATGAAGGTAACCGCCACACCAAACACGACACTCTTGATGACGCCGTTAAGCACGTCGTCCATGACATCCACCCCGGCCTGCATCTGCGACCAGAACGCCCCGGGGTCTACGCCAATCAGCCCGACCCCGACGAAGTATCCGCCCAGAATACCGACCGCACTGAAAATCGCCGCCAGCAGCGGCATGGCAATGAAGCCCGCCCAGAAGCGCGGCGCCAGCACGCGGGCCAGCGGATCGACGGCCATCATTTCCATGGCGATCAGTTGCTCGCCGGCTTTCATCAGGCCAATCTCGGCCGTGAGCGAGGTACCGGCGCGGCCGGCAAAGAGCAGCGCCGTCACCACCGGCCCCAGTTCGCGCACCAGCGACAGCGCCACCAGCAGGCCCAGCGCCTGCTCGGAGCCGTAGCGGTTGAGCGTGTTGTATCCCTGCAAGCCAAGCACGAAGCCAACGAACAGCCCCGATACGGCAATGATGATGAACGAATCATTGCCGACAAAGCGCAGTTGCTCGATCACCAGGCGCGGGCGGCGCAGCACGTCGCCGGAAGCACCGATGAGCGAAATCAACGTGCGCGCCGCATAGCCGAAGCGGCTGATCAGCACCAGAACGAAGCGACCGATGGCGGAAATCATTGCGCGCCTCCGCTCTTTCCCAGACCGAAGTCATCGGCCAGCGGCGCCCCAGGATAGTGGAACGGCACGGGGCCGTCCGCCTCGCCGTGCACGAACTGGCGGACGAACGGATCGGTCGACGCGGTCAGCTCTGCCGGCGTGCCCTGGGCGGCAATACCGCCGTTGGCAATGAAATAGACGTAATCGGCGATGTGGAACGTCTCCTGCACGTCGTGCGAGACGATGATGCTGGTCGCGCCCAGCGCGTCGTTCAACTTGCGGATGAGCGACGCGGTCAAACCCAGCGAGATCGGATCCAGCCCCGCGAACGGCTCGTCGTAGAGGATGAGCGACGGATCCAGCGCAATCGCCCGCGCCAATGCCACGCGCCGCGCCATGCCGCCGGAAATCTCCGAGGGCATCAGGTCGCGTGCACCGCGCAGGCCGACCGCGTTGAGTTTCATCAGCACCAGATCGCGGATGAGGGCTTCGGGCAGCTCGGTATGTTCGCGCAGTGGAAATGCCACATTGTCGAAGACGGACAAATCAGTAAACAGTGCCCCGAACTGGAACAGCATGCCCATCTGGCGGCGCGCCGCGTACAGCGCACGCTTGTCCATGGCGCCGATGTCCTGGCCGTGTACGCGCACAGTGCCGGCGGCGGCGCTCACCTGGCCGCCGATCAACCGCAGAATCGTCGTCTTGCCGCAGCCGGACCCGCCCATGACGGCCACCACCCTGCCCTTGGGCACGCGCATGCACAGGCCGGACAGGATGCGCCGCGCGCCTGGCTGATAGGCGAAATCGACCTGATCGAGTTCGACAACGGCGTTGGAAGGCTGGGTGGACACGGTGGAGGTCGGTGCAGAGGGCTCGGCAGGTTGGCGGCTTCATGCTGCCGCATCTCGTTGTCTTGACGACCGCAGACCCGCCAACAAGGGCGGCTTCGCGCGGCCCGCCATTATAGGTGGAAACCCGCGTAGCCCGTCAGTCACGCCTTTCTTACCGACAGTTTGTGTGGCTTGTTCGCCGCGCCATGGGTTTTCGGGTCTTGCGGGATGCTGAAAGTGGTGCGCCTGCGAAGTCGGTCTTGGCGGCGCGGGCAGAAACGAAAGTGCCCTATTCGCCGCTATCCAGGCGTAGGTCGGCTTGGCGAATCACCCCTTGCCAATGCGTGGCATCACGGCGCACGGCCTGGGCGAACGTGTCGGGGGCATCCCATTCCGGCTCGAAGCCGCCTGCGCGCAACGTAGCGTGGACATCTCCGGAAGCGACGGCGCGACGCAGTTCTGCCGCCGCGCGCATCGACAGAAGCCGGGGTGTGCGCGCCGGCATGAAGGTGCCGATCCAGGCGCTGCGATCGAATCCGGCGAGACCGCCTTCGCGCAGCGTCGGCACAGCGGGCGCGAAGCGCGAGCGCGCCCCGCCTGTCACCCCGAGCAACCGCAGCTGGCCATTGGCCGCGGCTGCCGCCACGCTCGGATAGCAGGCGAAACATGCCGTCATGCGCCCAGCCAGAATCTGCTGCACGAGCCCGGCTTCACCGCGAACGGCCACGTGCGGCGCGTGGAAAGCGTAGTCGCGCACAAACTGCTCGGCGACGAGATGCGACCACGTGCCGACGATATCCGAGCCGCAATTGACCGTGACGGACTCGCCGCGCGCCTGCGCAAGCAGATCGGTGATGGAGTAGATCGGCAAGCGCGCATCGACGGCGAGAAACAGCGGCAGCGTAGCCACCATCGCTACCGGTTGAAAATCGCGCAGCGGGTCATACGATGCCGGTTCCAGCGCGGGCTGGGCGACGAACGTGGTCTGTTGAAGCAGAAGCGTATGGCCATCGGACGGCGCGCGGGCGACGGCCTCGCCGGCGGCCATGCCATTGGCTGCCGGGCGATCTTCGACGCCCACCTCGCGGCCGACCTGCTGCTGCAGTTGCGTCGCCAGTGCCCGGGCCAGCGCATCAAACGCGCTGCCTTCCGCCGCGGGCACGACCAGACGCAGCGGTTGCGAGGGATACCCTTGCAGCAATGCATGCGCGGGCGACGTCAGCATTGCCGGCAGCACGCCCAGCCACGCAAGCGTGCGCCGCCGCTGCCGGTCCGGCATATGCGGCTCATCCGGCGCGTGGGGCACATCTGCACGCACATTGCGGGCACGAGGTCGCATGAGGTGGTCGGGGATCACGGGGAGATCTCATTCTAGAAATCCGCCCGTCCGCCCTGCACTCATGTAAACCATGTCGACGTAAACCATGAGGCATGACGCTGCCGCCACAACACGCGTGTCACAAACAAAAAAGCCCGCCGAGGCAGGCGGGCCTGAGTCAGACGGTCAACCGCGTGGTCAGCGCGGCAGTTCCGAATGGCCCATGAGAAACGCATCAACCGAGCGGGCGGCCTGGCGGCCTTCCCGGATAGCCCACACCACGAGCGACTGGCCGCGGCGCACATCACCGGCAGCGAAGACCTTCGGCACGTTGGTCGCGTAGGCGTTGTCGCCCTCGGTGGCGGCACGCGCGTTGTTGCGCGCATCCTTCGTCACGCCAAAGGCATCCAGCACGCCGCCGACCGGGTTGGTAAAGCCCATCGCGAGCAGCACGAGATCGGCCTTGAGCGTGAACTCGCTGCCTGCAACCTCGGCCATCTTGCCGTCCTTCCACTCCAGGCGCACGGCGGTGAGGCCCGTCACGCGACCGTTCTCGCCGATGAGCGCCTTGGTAGCGACCGACCAGTCGCGCTCGCAGCCTTCATCGTGCGACGACGAGGTGCGCAGCTTGATCGGCCAGTACGGCCACACCAGCGGCTTGTTCTCTTCTTCGGGCGGACGCGGCAGCAGTTCGAACTGCGTGACCGATGCGGCGCCATGGCGGTTGGACGTGCCCACGCAGTCCGAGCCCGTGTCGCCACCGCCGATCACGATGACGTGCTTGCCATCGGCGCGAATCGGGTTCGGCGCATCGCCGGCCACTTCCTTGTTTTGCGGGATGAGGAATTCGAGCGCGTAATGCACGCCGTCCAGATCACGGCCCGGCACCGGCAGATCGCGTGGCACTTCCGAACCGCCCGTCAGCACGACAGCGTCGAATTGCTTGAGGATGTCGTCGGCAGAGATCATCTCCCGCGCGTCGTTGGTGATGCCGGCCGGCACCGTCTTGTCGCCCACCATCACGCCGGTGCGGAAGGTCACGCCTTCGGCTTCCATCTGCTGCATGCGGCGGTCGATCTGTGCCTTTTCCAGCTTGAAGTCGGGGATGCCGTAGCGCAGCAGGCCGCCAATGCGGTCGTTCTTTTCAAACAGCGTCACATCGTGACCGGCGCGCGCCAGTTGCTGCGCTGCAGCCATGCCTGCAGGGCCGGAGCCGACCACGGCCACGGTCTTGCCAGTCTTGTGCTTCGGCACTTGCGGCGCGACCCAGCCTTCTTTCCACGCCTTGTCGATGATGGCGTGCTCGATCGACTTGATGCCGACCGGCAGTTCGTTGATGCCCAACGTGCAAGCCGCTTCGCACGGTGCCGGGCAGATGCGGCCCGTGAACTCGGGAAAGTTGTTGGTGGAGTGCAGCACTTCAATCGCCGTCTTCCAGTCCTGGCGATACACCAGGTCGTTGAAGTCCGGGATGATGTTGTTGACGGGGCAGCCGTTGTTGCAGAACGGAATGCCGCAATCCATGCAGCGCGCGCCCTGGATCTTGGCTTCGTTGTCCGCCAGCGCGAACACGAACTCCTTGTAATGCTTCACGCGCGCTTCGGGCGCTTCGTATGCCTCGTTCTGGCGGGGAAATTCGAGAAAACCGGTCGCCTTGCCCATGGTGTCCTTCCTGACCCGATGCTGCTCTGCCGGCACAGTCGCGCCAGCCAGGCAGTCGAGCCTGTCTTGTGAGGTTGCGTTGTATTCGGTGGTGGCGAATGGCCAATCGCGCGGATCAACCATTCCCCAAATCGACGGGAATCAGGCTGCGATCTGTTCGCGGCCGGCTTCCTGTTCGCGTTCGTACATCTCGGCCAGCGCGCGCTTGTACTCGGTCGGGAAGACCTTGACGAAGCGGCGACGGGCGTTGTTCCAGTCGGCCAGCAGCTCCTTGGCACGCTCGGAGCCGGTGTAGCGGAAGTGCTTTTCCACCAGCGCCTTGAGCAGTTGCTCGTCGAGCACGCGCTCGCCGTTCACCTTGTGCCAGGTCGACGGGGTATGCGCCTTCTCCTGGTCGGCTGCCGACAGCACCGATTCCAGCGCGACCTGCGCCGTGTTGCAGCGCTTGTCGAACAGGCCGTCTTCGTCATAGACGTAGGCAACGCCGCCCGACATGCCTGCCGCGAAGTTACGGCCGGTGGTACCCAACACGACGACGGTACCGCCGGTCATGTACTCGCACCCGTGATCGCCCGTGCCTTCCACCACCGTGGTGGCCCCGGAATTGCGCACCGCAAAGCGCTCGCCGGCCACGCCGTTGAAGAACGCCTCACCGGCTAGCGCGCCGTACAGCACGGTGTTGCCGACGATGATGTTGTTGGTCGGCTCACCGCGGAACTCGTGCGGCGGGCGCACGATCACGCGGCCGCCCGACAGGCCCTTGCCCACGTAGTCGTTGCCGTCGCCCACCAGGTCCAGTGTCACGCCATGCGCCAGGAACGCGCCAAACGACTGGCCAGCCGTACCCTGCATCTGCACGTGGATCGAGTCATCAGGCAGACCTTCATGGCCGTAGCGCTTGGCCACTTCGCCCGACAGCATCGCGCCCACGGTGCGGTTGACGTTGCGCACCGGCTGGATGAACGACACGCGCTCGCCCTTCTCGATCGCAGCCTTGGCCTTCTCGATGAGCTGGTGATCCAGTGCGCGATCGAGACCGTGGTCTTGCACATCGACCTGGTAGCACGGCTCACCTTCCTTCTTGGCCGGCTGGTAGAAGATGCGCGCAAAGTCCAGGCCGCGGGCCTTCCAGTGTTCGATGCCGGACTTCGTGTCGAGCAGGTCCGCGCGGCCGATCAGTTCGTTGAACGTGCGAATGCCCAGTTGCGCCATGATTTCGCGCACTTCTTCGGCCACGAAGAAGAAGTAGTTCACCACGTGCTCGGGCTTGCCCGAGAACTTCTTGCGCAGCACCGGATCCTGCGTCGCCACACCCACCGGGCAGGTGTTCAGGTGGCACTTGCGCATCATGATGCAGCCCTCGACCACCAGCGGTGCGGTGGCGAAGCCAAACTCGTCCGCGCCCAGCAGCGCGCCAATCGCCACGTCACGGCCGGTCTTCATCTGGCCGTCGGCTTGCACGCGGATGCGGTTGCGCAGGCCATTGAGCATCAGCGTCTGCTGCGTCTCGGCCAGACCCAGCTCCCACGGCGTGCCGGCATGCTTGATCGACGACCACGGCGAGGCACCGGTACCGCCGTCATGACCGGCGATCACCACGTGATCGGCCTTGGCCTTGGCGACACCTGCTGCCACCGTGCCGACGCCCACTTCCGACACCAGCTTGACAGACACGTCCGAACGCGGATTCACGTTCTTCAGGTCGTGAATGAGCTGTGCCAGATCTTCGATCGAGTAAATGTCGTGGTGCGGCGGCGGCGAGATCAGGCCAACGCCCGGCACCGCGTAACGCAGCTTGCCGATGTAATCCGTCACCTTGTGGCCGGGCAGCTGACCGCCTTCACCAGGCTTTGCGCCCTGCGCCATCTTGATCTGGATCTGATCAGCCGAAGCCAGGTACTCGGCCGTCACGCCAAAACGGCCCGACGCCACCTGCTTGATCTTCGAGCGCAGCGAATCACCTTCTTGCAGTTCCAGATCGCGCTCGACCACTTCGCGGCCGATCACGTCCGACAGCTTCGTGCCCTGCTTGATGGGAATGCCGCGCAGTTCGTTGCGGTAGCGGCGCTCATCTTCGCCGCCTTCGCCGGTGTTCGACTTGCCGCCGATGCGGTTCATCGCCACGGCCAGCGTGGTGTGCGCTTCCGTGCTGATCGAACCGAGCGACATGGCGCCGGTCGCAAAGCGCTTGACGATCTCCTTGGCCGGTTCGACTTCTTCCAGCGGAATCGCGCGTGCCGGGTCCACCTTGAACTCGAACAGACCGCGCAGCGTCATGTGGCGCTTGCTCTGATCGTTGATGAGGTTCGCGTATTCCTTGTACGTCTGGTACGAATTCGCGCGCGTCGCATGTTGCAGCTTGGCGATCGAATCCGGCGTCCACATGTGCTCTTCGCCGCGGACGCGGTAGGCGTATTCGCCGCCGGCGTCCAGCATGTTGGCCAGCACCGGCGCATCGCCAAAGGCGTCACGGTGCAGGCGCAGCGCTTCCTCGGCCACCTCGAAGATGCCAATGCCGCCGACGTTCGATGCGGTGCCCTGGAAGTACTTGTCGACCAGTTCACGCGACAGACCGATCGCTTCGAAGATCTGCGCGCCGGTGTACGACATGTACGTCGAGATGCCCATCTTGGACATCACCTTGTGCAGGCCCTTGCCGATCGCCTTGGTGAAGTTGTAGATGGCTTTCTCGGCGGTCAGGCCCAGGCCCGGCGCCAATTCGGCCAGCGTCTCCATCGCCAGATACGGGTGCACGGCTTCTGCGCCATAGCCGGCAAGCAGGGCGAAGTGGTGCACTTCGCGGGCCGAGCCCGTTTCGACGACCAGCCCCGTGCTCGTGCGCAGGCCCTTGTCCACCAGGTGATGGTGGATGGCAGACGTGGCCAGCAGCGCCGGAATCGCGGCCTGCTTCTCGTCGACCGCGCGGTCCGACACGATCAGGATGTTGTAGCCCGACTTGACCGCATCGACGGCCTCTGCGCACAGCGAGGCTAGGCGCGCTTCGATGCCTTCCTTGCCCCACGCCACCGGATAGCAGATGTCCAGCTCGTAAGCCATGAACTTGCCGCCGGTGTAGTGCTCGATGTTGCGGATCTTCGCCATGTCTTTGAAGTCCAGCACGGGCTGGCTCACTTCAAGACGCATCGGCGGGTTGATGTTGTTCAGCTCCAGCAGGTTCGGCTTCGGGCCGATAAACGAGACGAGCGACATCACCACGTTTTCGCGGATGGGGTCGATCGGCGGGTTCGTGACCTGCGCGAACAGTTGCTTGAAGTAGTTGTACAGCGTCTTGTTCTTGGACGACAGCACGGCCAGCGGGCTGTCGTTGCCCATGGAGCCCGCGGCTTCTTCGCCGTTGGCGGCCATCGGGGTCATCAGGAACTTGACGTCTTCCTGCGTGTAGGCGAAAGCCTGCTGACGATCCAGCAGCTTCGCGGCCGGCTTGGTTTCGGCGGCCACGTCTTCGGGCTTCGCGTCCAGCTCGTCGAGCTTGATGCGCACGGCATCGATCCAGCTCTTGTACGGCTTGGCGTTCGCCAGGTTGTCCTTGAGTTCCTTGTCGTCGATGATGCGACCCTGCTCCATGTCGATCAGGAACATCTTGCCCGGCTGCAGACGCCACTTCTTGACGATGCGCGACTCGGGAATCGGCAGCACGCCGGCTTCCGAGGCCATCACGACCATGTCGTCGTCGGTGACGTAATAACGCGCCGGACGCAGGCCGTTACGGTCGAGCGTCGCGCCGATCTGGCGGCCGTCGGTAAAGCAGATGGCGGCGGGGCCGTCCCACGGCTCCATCATCGCGGCGTGGTATTCGTAGAAGGCGCGACGGTTGTCGTCCATCAGCGTGTGCTGTTCCCACGCTTCCGGAATCATCATCATCATCGCCTGGGCCAGCGGGTAGCCGGCCATCGTCAGCAGTTCGAGGCAGTTGTCGAACGATGCCGTATCGGATTGACCCGGATAGATCAGCGGCCACAGCTTGGGCAGATCATCGCCCAGCACCGGCGACGAGATGCCGCCCGTACGCGCGTTGATCCAGTTGACGTTGCCCTTGACGGTGTTGATTTCGCCGTTGTGGGCAACCATGCGGTATGGGTGCGCCAGTTCCCATGCGGGGAACGTGTTGGTCGAAAAACGCTGGTGCACCAGCGCCAGCGCCGACACCGTGCGCGGGTCTGCCAGGTCCTGGTAATAGCGACCGACCTGTTCGCACAGCAGCAGGCCCTTGTAGACGATCGTGCGCGCCGACATCGACGGCACGAAATATTCCTTGCCGTGCTTGAGCTTGAGCGCCTGGATCGCGTGGCTTGCCGTCTTGCGGATCACGTACAGCTTCCGCTCCAGCGCATCGGTGGTCATGATGTCGCGGCCGCGCCCGATGAAGATCTGGCGGATCACCGGCTCGGTCTTCTGCACCGTGGGCGACATCGGCATGGTCTTGTCGACCGGGACATCGCGCCAGCCCAGCACGACCTGGCCTTCCAGGCGCACGGTGCGCTCAAGTTCCTGTTCGCAGGCTAGGCGCGACGCGTGTTCCTTCGGCAGGAAGATCATGCCGACGCCATATTCGCCGGCCGGCGGCAGGTTGATGCCCTGCTTCGCCATCTCCTCGCGGAAGAACTGGTCGGGAATCTGCAGCAGGATGCCCGCGCCGTCGCCCATCAGCGGATCGGCACCGACGGCGCCCCGGTGGTCGAGGTTGTGCAGGATGCGCAAGCCTTGCTGGACGATCTCGTGGCTCTTCTTGCCCTTGATGTGAGCGACAAAGCCGACGCCGCAAGCGTCATGTTCATTGGTCGGGTCGTACAGACCCTGGGCCGACGGTGCGGCGGGGAAGGAATGTTGTTCCACGGCGATCTTCCGAGGTTGTCGGTACTGCGCACCGTGGAAGGCCCTCGCGATCGTGCGGATGCGGTGGCAGACAGGCAATGGCGCGCCGCACCATGAATGCGGGGTGGAACGAATATAAAAGAGCAGCCTGTAACAGGCAAAAGTTTTTAAATGGGGTCGGAGTAAATTAATAAATGCACGACAACAGTGCGGGTTTATTATTGGGGACAGATTAAATTCGTCCACATCGAAGCACCTGGGCACGACGGCGCCGCTACTCGCTATTCGGTACGCACGCCGCCCTCCGCGACCGCTTCTGCGGGTTGGCGAGGCGGTCGCCCTTTGGGCAATGGGGCAACGCGGCGGCCTCCGGCGCGCGCCAGTGTCGCGAGAAACGCCTCGTTGCCAAGCGGCCAACCGCTGTGCACATGCTGGCGAATCTGCGCCAGCTGATCTGAGCCCAAACCTTCATGCCACAACGTTCGATAGCGAGATTGGCGCTCGAAAGGCGTATTACCAAGCCGCCAATAGCAATAGTGGTCACTCACCCACGGGATGGATTGGATACCCACATGGTGCCGATACGTGCTCCATCGGTCGTCTTCCGGCGTGCTGACGAGACCCGCGCGCACGGCGTTGGACTCCACATACAGCAGCATCGGCAACACCCATTCGGCCGGGTCCAGCACGGTCGAGCGGAAACGCCCTTCCCACAGCGTTCCGCTGCGATCGGCCGCGGCGTTGAAGTACCGCGTATAGCGCCGCCCGACCGCCTGCAGCGTGCGCGAAAGGCTGTCCGCCACCTTGGGCGTTCCCACCAGGTGGACGTGATTCGGCATCAGTGAGAAGCCATGGACGGCAAAGTCGTGCTCGCGCGCGGCCATGCGCAACGTATCGAGATAAAACGCGTAGTCGTCGTCACCGCGAAAAACGACCTGGCGATTGTTGCCGCGCTGCAACACGTGCACAGGGACATCGGTGGGACTGAGGCGAGGCAGGCGGGCCATGGAAAAGACAGTGCGGCGAAAAGCGCCATCGTAGCGTGAAGCCGGCGAACCTGTCCCCAATTTTTGGCAGGCAAACGCTTGCATCCCGACTGTCGTCGAGGGGCGACGGCAGAGTTTGCGTGCCGTCAAATTGGCGGCCGTACGCGTCATCGACGACGGGGTGAACTTGATCCCGAGCAAATCGGCCAAGCGACTTCCCCGCGAGACTGGCTCCCATCACATCACGAGACGACAAGAGAGGGAGCGATTCATGGCTTTTCACCGCCTAGCCACCGTAGCTGTTGCCGCCGGAATGCTTGCCGCCGGATTCAGCCAGACCGCCTTTGCGCAGAGCACGGATTTGGCGCCGGCCACCGGCAACTGGATGGTGCGTCTGCGCGCCGTCAACCTGACAGCCGCCAACAAATCCGACGCGGTGCCCGCACTGGCCATTCCGGCTGATGCCATTCAGATCAACAACAAGGTCCTGCCTGAGCTGGACATCTCGTACTTCTTTACGCCGCACCTCGCGGCCGAGCTGATCCTGACTTACCCGCAACAACAGGACGTCACGGTCATGCAAAGCGCGCTGGGCGGCCCGACCAAGATCGGCAGCTTCCGCCACTTGCCGCCCATCCTGACGATGCAATACCACTTCACGCCCGAGTCGCGCTTCAAGCCGTACTTGGGCGCGGGCATCAACTACACCCGCATCTCGAATGTGAATCTGCAGGTGCCGGGCGTTGGCTCGCTGGACCTCAGCAAGAACAGCTTCGGCCCCGCGCTGCAGGCCGGCTTCGACTATCGCCTGACCGATCGCCTCTACTTCAACGTCGACCTGAAGAAGACCTGGATCAGCGCCGACGTGAAGATGGCCGGTCAGACCATCAGCAAGGTCAAGGTTGACCCATGGCTGCTGGGCGTCGGCCTGGGTTATCGCTTTTAAGGGAGGACGATCAGCGAACTGACACTGTCCTGATCGACTTTTACCGACGTGCCGCAGGGGCCGTCGACGGCGGGGGCGCTCGTCGGCGGTGGTTGGCGCGTTCGGCCCGGCATGCGTTGGGGCGGCCGGGCATTTTTTTTGGGCGTTTGCTTTTGACCTGGTTTCAGATCGCTTGGGAGCCAGGCGATCGGATAGCGGCTCGACCGTTACTGCCGTTACTCAAACCGCATCTACGGCAAAGATGCGGCGGTGCTCCTTGATGGCGTAGCGATCCGTCATGCCCGCGATGTAATGCGCAATCCAGCGCGGCTGCTCTTCGGGGGTGGCTTTCGCTTGGTACTGCGGCGGCAGCAGGCGCGGGTCGTCCATGAAGACGCGGAACAGATCGTCGATGATGCGGCGCGCCTTCGCGGCCATGCGCATCACGAGGTAATGCCGATACAGGTTGTCGAACAGGAAGCGCTTGAGCGCGCGCGCCTCTTCGCGCATCGGATCTGAGAACGCGACGAGCGCTGGCGCGGCGCGCACATCGTCGATACATCGCGGCGCAACGTCGGCAATGCCGGCACGCGTGGTGCCGATCAGATCGACGATCAGCGCGTTGATGATGCGGCGAATGGTTTCGTTGATCAGGCGCCGGCCGCTGACATTCGGGAACGCGGCCTCGGCTTCGCGCCGGTGAATGGCCCACAGCGGCACGCCTTCGAGTTGCTCCAGCGTAATCAGGCCGGAGCGCAGGCCGTCGTCGATATCATGGTTGTTGTATGCAACCTCATCGGCAAGATTGGCCAGCTGTGCTTCCAAAGAAGGCTGTTGCCCTTCGAGAAAGCGCCGGCCCAGGTCACCCAGCGTGGCCGCGTTATTTCGCGAGCAATGTTTGAGAATGCCCTCGCGCGTTTCGAACGTCAGGTTCAAGCCATCAAAACCACCGTAGCGCTCTTCCAGCCGATCGACGACCAACAAGCTCTGCAGGTTGTGTTCAAAGCCGCCATACGGCTTCATGCAATCGTTGAGCGCGTCCTGGCCAGCGTGGCCGAAGGGCGTGTGGCCCAGATCGTGTGCCAGCGAAACCGCTTCGACCAGGTCTTCGTTCAGACGCAGGCTGCGCGCAATCGACCGGCCAATCTGCGCGACCTCCAGGCTGTGTGTGAGCCTGGTCCGGAACAGATCGCCTTCGTGATTCACGAAGACCTGCGTCTTGTATTCAAGCCGGCGGAACGCGGTGCTGTGAATGATGCGATCGCGGTCACGCTGGAACTCAGTGCGCGACGTGGATGGCGGCTCGGCGTGGACGCGGCCGCGCGTCTGCGCAGAATGCGCGGCGTAGGGGGCGAGATGACCTTCGAGATCGAACGGGGCGGCCGGCAAATCAAATCGGTCGTTCATCAGGCCATCTCATCTTGTCTCAGGCGACGGGCGCTTCGGTCGGTGGTCGCAGCACGGCGTGCTGCAAGGTGGCGCGCAAGTCGGCATCGGGCACCGTGGTCACAAACGCCTGGCCCAGCTTGCGCAGCAACACGAACTTGATCTCGCCCGCTTCGGCTTTCTTGTCGACGCGCATCAGCTCGATGAAGCGATCGACGCCCAGGTCCGGCGCCACCGTCGGCAGGTCGGCCGCACGCGTGAGCGCGGTGATTCGGTTGCGCGTATCGATGTCGATAAAGCCCAGGCGATGCGACAAGTCCGCCGCCATCACCATGCCGCAGCCGACGGCCTCGCCGTGCAGCCATTCGCCGTAGCCCAGGCCGGCCTCGATGGCGTGGCCGAAGGTATGGCCGAAATTGAGCGTGGCTCGCAGCCCGGTCTCGCGTTCGTCCTGCGCCACGACAGCCGCCTTGATACGGACCGAGCCCTGCACGGCTTCGGCCATCAGGTCGGTATCGCAATCGTTGAGGCCCTTGATGTTCTGCTCGATCCAGGCGAAGTAATCGGCATCGGCAATTGCGCCGTGCTTGATGACCTCGGCCATGCCGGCAGCCAGCTCGCGCGCAGGCAACGTGCGTAGCGTATCGATATCCGCCAGTACCGCCTGCGGCTGGTGGAACGCGCCAATCATGTTCTTGCCCAGCGGGTGGTTGATGCCCGTCTTGCCGCCCACAGAGGAATCAACCTGCGACAGCAGCGTCGTCGGCACCTGGATGAAGGGCACGCCGCGCATGTAGCAGGCAGCGGCAAAGCCGGTCATGTCGCCGATCACGCCGCCGCCCAGCGCGATCAGCGTGGTCTTGCGGTCTGCGCCCGCCGTCAACAGCGCATCAAAGATGCGATTGAGCGTGTCCCACTTCTTGAACGATTCGCCATCGGGCAGCACGACGGTGTCGACAGCCTTGCCGAGCGAACGAATGGCCTCCTCGACCTTGGCTGCATAGAGCGGAGCGACGGTCTCGTTGGTGACGATCACGGCACGCGCGCCGCGAATGTGGGGGGCAAACAACTCGGCCTTGGAAAGCAGCCCAGAGCCGATATGGATCGGATAGGCTCGATCGCCAAGGTCAACATCAACGGTAATCATGACTGAGGGGAGACTTGCGAGGAGGTGGAGGTGCCTGCCGGCGGCGCCACAATGCCGGCCACCTCAAGTTGCATCAGCACCATATTAACAAGCTGCGCCACGGTGGGCTTGCCCGTTTCGATGACAAAGTGCGCCACGTCACGGTATAGCGGATCACGGATCGCATGCAGTTCTTCAAGCTTGGCACGCGGGTTTTCGGTCTGCAGAAGTGGCCGGTTCTTGTCGTGACGCGTGCGCAGATACAGGTCATGCGGATTGGCGCGCAGGTAGATCACGGTGCCTCGCTCGCGCAGGAAAGCGCGATTCTCGGGCCGGAGCACGGCGCCGCCGCCGGTGGCGAGGACCACGCCATCGCGCGAGGTGAGTTCGTCGATCATGTGGGTTTCGCGATCACGGAAGCCCACTTCGCCCTCGTGCTCGAAAATGACCGGCACACGCACGCCGCAGCGCGCTTCGATCTCATGGTCGGAGTCGAAGAACGGCAGATCGAGCCGGCGCGCCACCGCCCGGCCGACCGTGGTCTTGCCCGCGCCCATCAAGCCGACGAAAAAAACGTTGGAAACAGACAAAATCGCGTGAAATCAGGAATTTGAGCTTGATTGTAGTGGCATTTGGTCACCATCCTGCACAAACCCGGGGGCAGGACACAAAAAAGCCCGGCGCTCCACGCAGGAGGCCGGGCTTTCGGATCGCGATGCTATCGCCGATTACTTCAGCGACAGTTGATCGGACAGCACTCGCGGCGTCAGGAAGACGAGGAGCTCGGTGCGGTTGTTGATCTTGTTCGTGCTCTTGAACAGGTTGCCCAGCACCGGAATGTCACCCAGCAGCGGCACCTTGTTGATGTCGGTCCGCTCGTTCTGCGTGTAGATACCGCCGATCACGACCGTGCCGCCGTTCTCTACCAGCACCTGCGTCTGTACGTGCTTGGTGTCGATGGCAAAACCGTTGGTCGTTTGGATACCCACGCTGTCCTTGTTGACGTCCACATCCAGGAAGATGTTGCCGTCGGGCGTGATCTTGGGCGTCACTTCCAGCTTCAGGTTAGCCTTCTTGAACTGCACCGAAGTCGCGCCGGAAGAGGTCGCCTGCTGGTACGGAATCTCAGTACCCTGCTCGATCAGCGCCTTGATGTTGTCGGCAGTGACCACGCGCGGGCTGGAGACGATCTTGCCGCGGCCGTCAGCTTCCAGCGCGGACAGCTCCAGTGCGAGGAAACGGCCGGCACCGGCGTTGAACAAGCTCACGGCAACGCTGGCTGCGTTCACGCCGTTGATGCCGTTGGCCGGGAAGCTGAGCGCCGGGCTGTTGTCCCACGTAGCGTCTTTGGTCACAGGCGACACCACGTTGGTGTAGGTGTTGCCGTAACCCGCGCCATTCGTCTTTGACGCGAAGCCCAGTTTGGCACCCAGGTTGCGACTGAACGTGTCGTCAGCCTCAACGATGCGGGCCTCGATCATCACCTGGCGAACAGGGATGTCGATTTTCTGGAGGAAGGCCTGCACCTCTTCGAGCTTGCTCGGAATATCGGAGACAAACAGTTGATTCGTACGCGTATCCGCGGTGAGCGAGCCTCGCTTGGACAGAATCCGTGAAGTCGCGGCGCCGCCAGCGGCACCGCCTGCCCCACCTGCGGCTCCAGTACCCAGCAACATGTTGCGCACATCTCCAGCACTCTGATAGTTCAGGCGGAACACCTGGCTGCGCAACGGCTCCAACTCGGTCACTTGCTGCTGCGACTCAAGCTCAGCCTTCTCCTTCGTGGCCAGCTCACCGCGCGGGGCAACCCACAGCACGTTGCCGTTGCGGCGCGACGCCAAGCCCTTCGAATCCAGCACGATCTGCAGTGCCTGATCCCAGGGCACATCCTTCAGACGCAGCGAAAGGGTGCCCGTCACGCTGTCGCTGGTCACGATGTTGAGGTTCGTGAAGTCGGCGAAGACTTGCAGCAACGAACGCACATCGATGTTCTGGAAGTTCAGCGACAGGCGCTCGCCACGGTAACCCGGGCCGGAAATCAGCTTGTTCGGGTCTTCCTTGGTGGGGCGCACTTCCACGACGAACTGCGTGTCGGTCTGGTACGAGCTGTACTGCCAGTTACCGCGCGGCTCGATGATCAGGCGTGCGCCAGTGCCGTTGTCGGTAGCGCGCATGGCCTGCACGGGCGTACCGAAATCGCTCACGTCATAGCGGCGACGCAGCGACTGCGGCAGCGTCGCACCGACGAAGTCGACCACGAGGTTCTGACCTTGCTGCGCAATGTTGATCGCCGAGTTGGCAGTCGACAAATCGACCACCACGCGGCCGGCGAGGTCCTCGCCGCGGCGGAAATCAACGTTGCGCACGGCCGGACGCTCAGCACCTGCAGCGGGTGTCGGAGCCGAGAAGGTCGGCGCCGAGACAGCCGCGGCCACCGGTGCGGCTTCCAGCGTCAGTACGTACTGGTTACCGCGCACCTCGGACTTGTACTGCGTCTGGCGCGACAAATCGAGCACGACGCGGGTGCGATCGCCGATCTGCACGACGTTCGCCGAACGCAGCAGCTTGCCGCCGTATTGGTAATTGGCACGGCCTTGCGCAAAGGTTGCCCCGAAGAAGTCGATGGCGATGCGCGCGGGCTGCTGCGTGCTGAACTCGACCGGCTTTTGGGTCGGCGCGTTCTTGAGCGTGACCGTCACCACAGTGGATTCACCGGCCGAAGCCTGCTCCACCTTTTCGATCGTGTTGCCGGAGACTGCCGCCGCAGGCGCTGCCTGCTGAGCGACAGCCTGACCGGCCATCATGAACAGGCACAGCGAAAGCCATGCCACCGCGCCCCCCCGGGCCACTCGGGTTGCCTGCGACAGGCCGCCCTTCACAAGACGCATCGTCATTGCGCGCTCTCCTGAACTTTCAGGGTCGTCATTTTTTCTTTCCATTCGGTCGTGCCTTCGCGCACCAGCTCACGCAGGGTGAGTTCCTGGTCTCCGATGCGGACGATGCGACCATAGTTTTGTCCGATGTACTGCCCCACATGCACATGCTGCGTCTTGTCCCCGACAGACAGGACGGCTTCCGTCTCGCCATTGCGCTTCATCGTCCCGACCAGCTTGAAGGCTTCCAGCGGATAGTCTTCCAGCGGCTCGCGACGGCGATTCGGTTCCGGCGATTCGTTCTGCGCGCGCGAGAGTTCTGCCACCTTCTGCACGCTGAACGGATCAGTCTGCTTGGTGGTCGTGTATTCGCGCGGCGCGTAAGGCTTGGGCTCGGGCAGCGGCGGCACGGTCGTACTGACGCTCTGGCGCGCTTGCTGCATCCATTGCTGCAATTCATCGTCTTCGCTCGCGCCGCAGGCCGTCAGCACGACGGCCAGGCACAGGGGCGACAGACGCAGAACGTGCGACATGCGGCGACGGCTCATGGTGCGGCCCCTCATTTGGCGCCTCCCTTGGCGGCGGCATTCGCCTTGCGCTGAGCCGCCTGCTCGTCGGCGTCGAGCGCCCGGTAGGCCTCAGCACGCGTTTCCATCACCATGCCGCCATCCTTGGTGCCCGTCAGCGAGATGTTCTGCAGCGTGACGATGCGTGACAGCGCCGCCACGTCTGCAGCGAACAGCGCCATGTCGTGATAGCGGCCATTCACCTTCACCGCCACCGGAATCTCGGCGTAGTAAGGCTTGAGTACGGCGGCAGCGGGACGGAACAGGTCGAAAGTCAGGCCACGCGCGATACCGGCATGGTTGACGTCGGCCAGCAGCGCATCCATTTCGGTCTTGTTGGGCAATTGCAGCTCGAGCTTCGCGACACGCTGCTCCACCTCAGCCTTCTGCTTGCGCAGCGCTTCGAGGTTCACCACCTGCGCGAGCTTGCTCTGGTATGCGGACTTGAGGTTGCTCTGCTCGGTGCGCTTGGCGTCCCGCTCGTCAAACTTGCCGCTCCAATAGAACTGCCAACCTAGTCCGATCACCAGCACGGCGGACAGAATCATGAACAGGATGCGCGGCGCCATCGGCCACGTTTCCGGCTCATTCAGGTTCAGGCCACGGAACTGGCTGACCAGGTCTTCCAGCGAAATTTCGGTCGAGAGCGCCATGGTTATTTCCTCGCCGTGGCCGCACCCGGCTTGGCCGGCGTTGCCGGCTCGGCCTTCCATTGGAAGCGGATCGTGAAGTTGAACAGACGGCGCTGTTCCTTCAGGTTGTTGGTCATGGTGGTGGCCACCGATTCACCCAGCTCGGCGTGATCCAGCCAGGGCACCGCACCCAGGTTGCGCAGCAGGTCCGACACGCGTTCGTTGGACTGGGCCACACCCGATACGGTGTAACGCTCGCCATCCTGCTTGAGCGAGGTGAGATAGATGCCGTCCGGCACCTGGCGCACCAGTTCTTCGAGCAACTGCACCGGGCGGTTGCGTTGGTTCTGCAGGCTTTCCACCGCTTGCTGACGTTGCAGCAGGTCGTCGATGTCCTTCTTGAGGGTGTTGACCTCGGCGATCTGCTTGTCCATCTCCGCGTTCTTCTGCGTGAGGATGTCGTTGATGCGTTGCGCCTCTTCAGTCTGGTGATCGATCACCATGCCGCCCAGGAACACCACCACTGCGCCCGCAACGGCAGCGCCGCCCAGGCTCATGAAGACTTTCTTGCGCTTACCGGCACGTCGCTCTGCGTGATACGGCAGCAGATTGACGTTCGGGAGCGCATTCACGGCATTCACGGCATTCGCGCTTTCATTGGCCATCGTCAGCTCCTTATTGCAGCCCGCGCAGGGCAAGGCCCGCGCTGACGATGTAGGCCGGCAGATCGCGCTGCAGATAGCGCGCGTTGACGTTCTTGGCCGCGCCCATGTTGGCGAACGGATTGGCCAGCGTCGTATTGATCTGCGTCTGTTGCTGGATCGCGGTCTGCACGCCCAGCAACGATGCGTGACCGCCCGAGAGCACGATCTCGTCCACGCGGCCGACGCTCGAAGTCGACAGGAAATTCTGGATCGCCTGCCCCACTTCCATGGCCAGCGTCTCGAGCGAGGGCTTGAGCAGCTGGCTACGGTATTCGTCGGGCAACGTGTTCTTGCGCTTCTTCACCTCGGCCTTGAGCAGATCGAGTGAGAACAGACGCGAGATGCTTTGCGTGAGCTGGTCGCCCGAGCCGGACATCGGCTGGTCATACAACTCCTTCCAGCCTTGGTAGAATAGTGCGTGCGAGCGCGCCCCGCCCAGGTGGAACATCGCCACGACGGGCATGTCGCGCGTCTCGGTTTCGGTGGCGTCCGGCTTGACGGCTAGCATGTGCGTCATGGCGCGCTGGATGGCGTTCTCTTCCACATCCATGACGATCGCTTTCAGACCGGCCATCTCGGCGGCGGTCACGCGCTCGGTCACGCGCTCCGAAACCGTTGCCGTGACACGCACGCCGATCCCGCCTTCGGTTTCGGACGGGCCGATCACGACATAGTCGAAATTTACGTTCTGCGAGGGCGGAAACAGCCGGTTGGCTTCGCTCTCGACCTGCACGAAAAGCTCGTCTTCGGTCAGGTTGTCGGGCAGGCTGACGGTTTGCGATTCCGTCAGGCTTGCGGGAATGGCAAGCACAGCTTCCTTGCCGCGAATGCCCGCCTTGGCGATGGCACGCTTGAGCGCATTGCCCACCGCATCGATATTCACCAGATTGCCGTCGGCGACGGCACTGCGTTCAATCAGCTCGCTGGCGCATTTTTCGAGACGGAAATCCCCCTGCTTGCCGTTGGCGGACAACTCCACCACCTTGACGCTGGAAGACCCGATATCTATCCCGACGATATTGCGGCGCAGCAGGCCGGACAACAAACCCCGTCGCACAGAGACACCCCACCGTTTATAGTTTTTTGAACCCTGGCGCCCGTCGCAAATCCAACGTGCGCCATAGCCTGCTTAGATTTGCTGCTGGATTCTCACAAAATCCTTTAGAACAGGCAAACGCTCAGGCAGACCGCGATGCATTTCGCGCCACGCCCTTCGGAAAGCGTTGTCAAAACCCCACGGTCGGGGGATACCCCTTTCGTCTGACTTGATTTCCGCTCCGTCTACTTCTATCGGCTGATTCTTAGCCGTCTTGAATCAAGATACGGCGGGCGCACAATTCGCGCGCCCAGTGAGCATGACGCGGCGCACAAGTGCAGTCTCGTGCGCTGAGGTGACACTGGTTACGTGCTGTTACGTCCGATGCCGTCAGACCCTTGAAGCCGCGACGATATAATCGCCGCCACGCTGACTGACACCCCCGGTGCCCACCTGTAATGGCTACTGCCCAAACCACCCCAGCTTCGCCCAAGCCGCCCAAAGCCCGCCGCCCGTTGTGGGTGCGACTGCTTCTCTGGATGCTCGGCCTGTTCGTTGCCATGGGGGTCGTCGGAGCGCTGCTGCTGGGCTATGCCCTGCTCGTCGCCGCGCCCAACCTCCCGTCGCTCGACGCGATCACCGATTACCGCCCGAAGATTCCGCTGCGCGTGTACACCGCCGACAACGTCCTCATCGGGGAATTCGGCGAGGAGCGCCGCAGCTTCGTGCCGATCACGCAGATGCCCGACGTGATGAAGCGCGCGGTGCTGGCCATCGAGGATGACCGCTTCTACGAGCACGGCGGCGTCGACTTCATCGGCGTGCTGCGCGCGGGCCTGGCGAACCTGCACGGCGGCCTGTCGCAAGGCGCATCGACCATCACGATGCAGGTGGCGCGCAACTTCTTCCTGTCGAGCGAGAAAACGTACACGCGCAAGATCTACGAGATGCTGCTCTCGTACAAGATCGAGGCGAGCCTGACAAAGGATCAGATCCTCGAGCTGTACATGAACCAGATTTACCTGGGTCAGCGCGCGTACGGCTTTGCCAGCGCCGAGCAGATCTACTTCGGCAAGAACATCAAGGACATCACCCTGGCCGAAGCGGCCATGCTGGCCGGCCTGCCCAAGGCGCCGTCGGCGTACAACCCGGTGGTGAACCCGAAGCGCGCCAAGGTGCGTCAGGAATACATCCTGCAGCGCATGCGCGACCTGCACTACATCACGCCGGAGCAGTACACCCAGGCCATCAACGAGCAACTGCCGGTGCGCGGCGAAGGCCATGAGTTCGACGTGCACGCCGAGTACGTCGCCGAAATGGTGCGTCAGCTCATGTATGCGCAGTACCGCGAAGAAACCTATACGCGCGGCCTGAATGTCTACACCACGCTGCGCAAGGCCGACCAGGATGTCGCGTATCAGTCCGTGCGCCGCGGCATTCTCGACTACGAGCGCCGTCATGGCTATCGCGGCCCGGAAGCATTCATCGATCTGCCCTCCGACGCAGAAGAGCGCGAACAGGCCATCGACGACGCCCTGCTCGAACATCCGAACAGCGACGATCTGCAATCGGCCGTGGTGGTGAGCGTGACGCCCAAGCTGGTGCGCGCGACGATGCTGACCGGTGAGACGATCGACCTGGCGGGCGACGGTCTGCGCTTTGCACAAGCCGCGCTGTCGAACAACGCGCAGCCGAAGATCAGGCTGCGCCCGGGTGCGGTGATCCGTGTGATTCAGGACACGAAGACGCAGAAGTGGTCAATCACGCAGCTGCCGGAAGTGGCTTCGGGCTTTATCTCCCTTGACCCGCAGACGGGCGCGATCTATTCGATGGTCGGCGGCTTCGATTTCAACCGCAGCAAGTTCAACCACGTCACGCAGGCCTGGCGCCAGCCGGGTTCGAGCTTCAAGCCGTTCATCTATTCGGCGGCGGTGGACAAGGGTTTCTCGCCGTCTACGGTGATCAACGATGCGCCGCTCTCCATCCCGACCGGCGACACCGGTGGCCAGGTGTGGGAGCCGAAGAACTACGGCGGCGGCTACGACGGTCCGATGACGATGCGCCGCGCGCTGCAGAAGTCGAAGAACCTCGTGTCGGTGCGGATTCTGCGGGCGATTGGTACGCAGTACGCGCAGCAGTACATCACGCGCTTCGGGTTCGACGCCGATCGGCACCCGGCCTACCTGCCGATGGCGCTGGGCGCAGGTTCGGTGACGATGCTGCAGATGGCGAGCGGCTACTCGGTGTTCGCCAACGGCGGCTACCGCGTGAACCCGTACATCATCGACCGCGTGGTGGATGCGCGCGGCACGGTCGTGCAGCAGAGCCATCCGATGACCGCCGGCAAGGACGCCGTGCGCGTGATCGACCCGCGCAACGACTTCATCATGGATTCGCTGCTGCGCAGCGTTGTGTCTGGCGGTACGGGCTACCAGGCCAAGGTCAAGCTGGGCCGCAACGACATGGCCGGCAAGACCGGCACCACCAACGACTCGTTTGACGCCTGGTTCTGCGGCTACACGCCCAAGGTGGTCGGCGTGGCCTGGATGGGCTACGACAACCCGCGCAGCCTGGGCGATCGCGAAACCGGTGGTGGCCTGGCCCTGCCGATCTGGATCAACTACATGAGCTACGCGCTCAAAGGTGAACCGCAGACCGAGCGTCAGCCGCCCGAAGGCGTCGTGCAGATGGCCGGCGACTGGGCCTACGAGGAATACGCCAACGGTCAGGGCGTGGCTTCGGTGGGCTTGGGCGATGCCATGCCGGGAGCATCCGCACCGGCCGGCGACCAACCGCAGCCTGGCGTCAACCTGGCGCCGACGCAGGAACAGGAGAAGCAGAAGATTCTCGACATGTTCCGCGGCAACTGAACTTCGCGCCCACGAAAAAGCCGCCCTTCGGGGCGGCTTTTCTTTTGGCATCCGACAAGAACGTTGCGCTCAGCCGGCGGCCAATGTCACATCCACATCGCTTTGCTGGCTAACATAGCGTGACAGCGCGACGTACAGCTCTTCCTTGCTGCGCGTGTCGACCCAGCGGCCGTCGTCACCACGGCGGAAGTGGAAACCGCCGGCACGCGCAGCCACCCACAGTTCCTGCATCGGCGCCTGGCTGTTGATGATGATCTTGGAGCCATCGTCGAATTCAAGCGTGAGCACGTTGCCGGTACGGTTGATCTCGATGTCGGCATCGGCCTCCTCTGCAGCCGTTTCGACAATGCTTTCGATGCGGGTGAGTTCCGCTTCAGCCAGCGCCAGGAACTCCGATTCGCTCAGGGGGGGCATGCTACACTCCAAAATCTTGCGCGGACGTTGCGTGGCGGCCCTTTCCGGCCCGTCCTGACCAGCAGGCGCCTCGTCCCATATGACTCCGATCGCCGCAAGGGCCTGACCCCTGGGGCATCCTTTCTGCACCATCATCCGATGATACGAACCGCCGCCATTGTAGCCACTGTCGGCCTGACCCTGACGGTCGCAGGCCTATCCGGCTGCGGGATTCGCGGGCCGCTGTACATGCCCAAGGTGCCGCCGGCGCCAACCGCGCCGCAAACCACCGACCCTGGCATCGCCGGCCCGAACGCCGTGCCGCAGCCCCCGGTGCCGGGCGCCAAACCCGCAGCCGCCGATGCCGCCAGCGCGGTACCCGCGAACCGCTGATACCGTCTTTTTTGCTCAACCGGCGCCGCCCTAATCCAGGGCTGCACCCAGAATGTTCCCACTCATGTCCGAGTCCCTGATCCGCCAGGAAGGCGCGCTGATGATCGAAGGCGTCGCGCTGGACGCGATTGCCGCGCAGTTCGGCACGCCCACCTACGTGTACTCGCGCGCCGCGCTCACAGCCAACTATCGGGCCTACGCCGCCGCATGCGAAGGTCGCAACGCGCATGTGCAGTACGCCATGAAAGCCAACTCGAACCTGGCCGTGCTGCAGGTGTTCGCGCAGCTTGGCGCAGGCTTTGACATTGTGTCCGCCGGCGAACTCAAGCGCGTGCTGGCCGCCGGTGCGCCGGCCGCGAAGGTGGTGTTCTCGGGCGTAGGCAAGAGCGCAGACGAAATGCGCTTCGCGCTGGAGGTCGGCGTGGCGTGCTTCAACGTGGAGTCGATTCCCGAGCTGCACCGCCTGAACGACGTGGCCGCCTCGATGGGCAAGGTCGCGCCCGTGTCGCTGCGCATCAACCCGGACGTGGACGCCAAGACGCACCCGTACATCTCGACGGGCCTGAAGGGCAACAAGTTTGGCGTGGCGTTTGACGAAGTGCTGCCGACCTACCGCGCGGCGGCTGCGATGCCGAACCTGCGCGTGGTCGGCATCGACTGCCATATCGGCTCGCAAATCACCGAGGTGTCGCCGTATTTGGATGCGCTGGACAAGGTGCTCGACGTGGTGACGCAGCTCGACGCCGAGGGCATTCGGCTGTCGCACATTGATGTGGGCGGTGGCCTGGGCATCACTTACACAGACGAGACGCCGCCGGACATCACAGCCTTCGCGCGCACGCTGTTGGACCGCGTCGAGCAACGCGGCTTTGGCGATCGCACCGTGCTGTTCGAGCCGGGCCGCTCGCTGGTGGGCAACGCGGGCCTGCTGCTCACGCGCGTCGAATACCTCAAGCCTGGCGCGAGCAAAAACTTCTGCATCGTCGATGCGGCCATGAATGATCTCGCCCGCCCCGCGATGTACGAGGCGTATCACCACATCGTGCCGGTGCGCGAAGGCCAGAGCGCGCCGGTCGTCTACGACGTGGTGGGCCCGGTGTGCGAATCCGGGGACTGGCTCGGCCGCGACCGTTCGCTGGCGGTGCAGCCCGGCGACGTGCTGGCGATCCTGTCAGCCGGCGCGTACGGCTTCACGATGAGTTCCAACTACAACACACGCAATCGCGCCGCCGAAGTCATCGTCGATGGCGACAAGATGCACCTCGCACGCGAGCGCGAGTGCTTTGAAGACCTGATCCGCGGCGAGCACCTGTTCCCGGCGTAAGCCTGCATCGCAAAGAAAAAGCCGACGCGCAAACGTCGGCTTTTTTCATGGGCGCGACCAGTGTCAATCGCGCGCCGGCATCGCGCCTCCAGCCATCGCACTGCGTGGCGAGCGCCAAGCCCACCACACCCGCAGCCCCAACAGCACGGCCATCACCGCGGCGTAGATCGACACCTCGGCAAAGTCGTGCTTGCCGGCCTTGTGCCACCAGTAGTGCAGGATGCCGAGCACGCCGGTCACATAGACAAGCCGGTGCAGCCACTGCCAACGCTTGCCGCCAAGCCTGCGCACCATCGCGTTGGTCGACGTGGCGGCCAGGGGAATCATCAGCACGAACGCCGCAAAGCCCACGGTAATGAAGGGCCGCTTGACGATGTCCTTGAGCATCGACGCTGGGTCGAGCCCGCGATCGACCAGCAACCAGATCAGGAAATGGATTGATCCGTAAAAGAACGTGTACAGCCCGAGCATGCGGCGAAGCCGGATCAGCCAGTTCATGCCCGTGATGCGGCGCAGCGGCGTGATGGCCAGCGTGCAGCACAGCAGCACCAGCGTCCATGTGCCGGTCGAGCGCGTGACGAACTCCAGCGGGTTCGGCCCGAACTGGTCCGTCGCGCCCAGGAAGACGATGCGCAGGAAGGGCACGAGCGCGACCACCCACGCGATCGCCTTCACCACACGCAACTGCTTGGGCGGCAACATCGGCGGCAACAGTGTCATGTCGGCCTCAGAAGTTCTTGCGCAGGTCCATGCCCGCGTACAGCGGCGCAACCTGCTCATAGCCGTTGAACATCAGCGTCTTGCGCTTGGGTGCGAAGAGGCCGCCAAAGCCGCCCTTGTCTTCGCCGATGCGGCGTTCGGTAGCCTGACTCCAGCGCGGGTGATCCACGGTCGGGTTCACATTGGAATAGAAGCCGTATTCGTTGGCCGCAGCAAGGTTCCAACTCGTCGGCGGCTGCTTGTCGACAAAGCGAATCTTGACGATCGACTTGGCGCTCTTGAAGCCGTACTTCCACGGCACGATCACGCGCACGGGCGCACCGTTCTGATTCGGCAGCACCTGGCCGTAGAGCCCGAAGGTGAGCAGCGCCAAGGGATGCATCGCCTCGTCCAGGCGCAGGCCTTCGCTGTACGGCCACTCCAGCACGGGGCTGCTGATGCCGGGCATCTGGCGCTTGTCGGCCAGCGAGATGAATTGGATGTACTTGGCGCCGCCCTGGGGCTCCACCCGCTTGATCAGCTCGGCCAGCGGAAAGCCCACCCACGGAATCACCATCGACCAGCCCTCGACGCAACGCAGGCGGTAGACGCGCTCTTCCATCGGCGCGAGCTTCATCAGGTCGTCCAGGTCGTAGGTTTTGGGCGTCTTCACCAAGCCCTCCACGCTGACTTGCCAGGGGTGCGGGCGCAGCGTGCCGGCATAGCGCGCCGGGTCGGCCTTGTCGGTGCCGAACTCGTAGAAGTTGTTGTACGTGGTGACCTGGTCGTACGGGGTCGCTTTCTCCACGGTCGTGTACGCAGGATTCGGCTTGCCGGCCAGCTTGGCTAGCGACGGGTTGACGGCAAAGGCCTCGCGTGAGGCCCACGGCGCCAGCGTTGCGCCGGCAGCGCCCATGGCGGCAGCGGCCAAAAAGCGACGGCGCTGCTCGAAGATGTGCTGCGGCGTGATCTCGCTGGCGGGGATGTCGTCGCCACGCAGCCAGCGGTCAGTCTTGATCAACATGATTCGTGGTCCTCGTTGTGCGGGAGCGCTGTCCCATGTGCGTTGGTCGTGCCCGCGCCGCCAACCTGACAGCGTGCGGGAAAAAAAGTTAGTGCTATTCCTTGCGGGGCGCAGGCCCGGTGAATTCGCTGTACTGCCGATAGACCACCTGGGCCACTTCCAGCAACTGCGTCCGCGCCAGCGGGCCGGCGACCGCAAACCCCAGACCGCGATCCGCCCAATAGAACGCCATCGGTGGCGGGTGATCCACCGCAGGATGAATCGCCTGCAGCACGCGGTTGTCGGGCGCGAGCGTCTCTAGCCGGAAACCGGTATCGCGATTGTTCGGCATGCGCCGTAACTGCACGGAGATCCGCGTGCCGCCCGGCCCCTCGTACATCAGCATGGCCGTCGGCGCATCCGCCACGACCGTCTGGCGCCCGCCGATGAGCCGGTAGCCGAGCGACGTCAGGTCTGGAATACGCAACTGCGCATCAAGCCGCCGCGACAACCATGTGACGAGATGCGCCTCTTCGCCGGCCGGCACCTCCACCATGTGTTTGGACTCGGGAGAAAAGACGACGTGCGATACGAGTGCATCGTTCGCGAAACGTTGCATGGGCATGGTGCGCTCGACGGCACCTCGGCCGAGCCAACCGGCACCCGAGCCAATGGCCAGGCAGGCGACGCTCAACGCCACCACACTCCAGCCGCGCATCGCGCCGAAGCCGCCGGCCGTCGGGCGACGTGCTGCCGCCAAGATTGCCGCCGGAATGCGGCGCTGCGGCACAGGTTCGTTGAGCAGCGGATCGAGCGCGTGGTGCAATTGCGCGTCCGTCCTGCGCCAGCCCGCGACCTCGGCGGCTGCGTGCGGGTGCGCAGCAAGATAAGCCTCCACGACGGCGCGCCGTGCCGCGGGCAAGCGGCCGTCAGCATAGGCGTGAAGTTCGTCGATATGAATGGAATTGGAGGACATGGCGAGCCTCACTTCACGCGGTGCAGCGCTGCGCTGCTCCCGTCGCCAGACACCGCCGATGCACGGGACGCAGCGGGCGAGCCATCCAGCGCCACGCGCATCCGCTCACGCGCCCGCGACAGCCGCGACATCACCGTGCCCACCGGCACGCCCAGCACGTCGGCGGCTTCCTTGTAGGCGAACTGCTCCAGACCGACGAGCAGCAGTACCGCCCGCTGGTCTTCGGGCAGCGTCGCCAGCGCACGCAGCAAGTCGCGGCGCAAACCGGGGTCGTCGTCGACGGGGATCTCGGGAGGTGAGTCGCTCAGCTCGATCCGATCGGGCCGGCGCACGGCGTTCAGGTGCAGCCGATGCATGATGGTGAGCAGCCAGGCAAACAACCCGTCGCCCTCGCCCTTTGCGCCAATCTGCCCGATCGGCCCAAGCCTGGGCCGTAGCTGGAACCGCCAGCGATAACGCCAGGCGCGTTCCAGCGTGTCCTGGACAAGATCATCGGCACGGCTGGCATCCCGCATCAGGCCGCGCGCGTGTCGGCGCAGGCGTGGCGTGAGCGCAATCAGCCGGCTGGCCAGGTCGGACATATGAGCGCGAGCGAAGGCGGGGGGCTTACGGCTTGGCGATGTGCCAAACGTTCATGAAGCCGTCTCCGGTCTGATCACCGGGCATCTTGTCCTTGGTCCAGAGGTAGAGCGGCTTGCCGCGATAGGCCCACTGTTTCTTGCCGTCGTCGCGCGTGATGATGGTGTAATCGCCCGACGGCTTGTCGGCGTCATTGGCAGCCAGCGGCGGCCAGTTCTCGGCGCACTTGCCGTTACAGGCGCTCTTGCCGGCCATGGCGTCACGGTCGAACGTGTAGAGCGCCATGCCGTGCTGATCCGTAAGCGTGCCGTTGGTCACCTTGACGGCGGATGGCGTGGACGACCCGCCCATGCCCATACCCATGCCGCTGCAGCCTGCCAAACCGAATGCGGCAAGCAGCGCGGCGCCGGCCAATGCGGCGCGCGGATTGAACAACTTCTGGGAAGCTGCGGACTGGCTCATCTTGTTCTCCTGAGATGGAGGGGCGCGCCGATCGCGCCCTCACTGAGCAGTAAACACGCTAGGCGCGTCTTTATTCCAGTCCGCCGAGATTTTTTTGTGACTGACGGCTTACAGCTCGCCGTAGCTGTGCAGGCCTGAGAGGAACATGTTCACGCCCAGGAAGGCGAACGTCGTCACCAACAGACCAATCAGCGCCCACCAAGCCGCCATGCGACCACGCAGGCCCTTCATCAGGCGCATGTGCAGCCACGCGGCGTAGTTCAGCCAAACGATCAGCGCCCAGGTTTCCTTCGGATCCCAGCTCCAGTAGCCGCCCCAGGCGTCAGCCGCCCACAGCGCACCGAGAATCGTGGCGATGGTGAAGAACGCAAACCCGACGGTGATGGCCTTGTACATCACGTCGTCCAGCACTTCGAGCGACGGAAGGCGATCGGCGAGCACGCCGCGCTCCTTCAGCAGATAAGCCGCGCCCACCATAGCCGACAGCGCGAACGTGCCGTAGCCAATGAAATTGGCCGGTACGTGGATCTTCATCCACCAGCTTTGCAGTGCCGGCACCAGCGGCTGGATCTCCTGCGCGCTGCGCGACACCGTGTACCACAGCAGAAAACCCACCGCTGCCGACACCACCAGCATCACGAACGGCCCCAGCGCGCGCGTCTTGTAACGCTGCTCGTAGTACAGATAGAACAGCGAGGTGATCAGCGTAAAGAGGATGAACACCTCGTACAGATTCGAGATGGGGATGTGGCCAATGTCTGCGCCCACCAGGTACGACTCATACCACCGCACCAGCATGCCGGTCAGGCCGAGCACCACGGCCGCCCAGCACAGCTTGCTGCCGATCGATCCACCCGCTTCCCAGCGCAGCAGAAAACCCGTCCAGAAAAACAGCGTGGACAGGAAGATCAGTGCGCTCATCCACAGGATGGCCGACTGGCTCGCAAGGAAATACTTGAGGAAGAAGGCGTGTTCAGCGCGGGCGAGATCCGGGCCATTGGCGCCGGCATATTGCGAGATACCGAACAGCGCCAGCACGGCGATGCCGATCATCAGCACGCGCACCGGCTTCCATGTCCAGCCCAGCCATGCGAAGGCGGGCACGGCGGCGACGAGAATGCCGCGCTCGTAGCCATCCATGTAAGCGCCATAGCGGGAAAAGGCATAACCAGCGCCGGCCGCCAGCATTGCAGCAAACAGCCAGTCAAACCAGCCTAGGCGGCGGAAATACGATGGGCGTTGCAACGCGCCCAGATCGGCGCTCGCCATGGTCGTTTGGGGATTGCTCGCTTCCATCACCGGCTCACTTCGTTGGTTTGGGGTCGACGCTCGCTGCACCGGCGGCATCGGGGGCGCTCGGGGCTCCTGCCGCGGCGCGAATATCGTGCTTGAGGCGCTCGAACTCGCGGTCAAAGTCGAGCGTGCGGCGCATGGTCGACATGGCGGTCAGCACATGTGCGCCGGAGGCGCTTTCGTTGGCCTGACCGGATTGCGGCCGGATCCACAGCCACCAGCGGCGCTCTCGCACGTAAAACATCGAGAACACGCCCAGCACCAGCAGCAACGACCCAAGATACACGATGTTTTTGCCCGGCGCACGTGTGAGCTGGAACACGCTGGCCTGCACTTGCTGGAAGTCGGTCAGCTGCAGATACACCGGTGCACCGTAGAAGGCATTGTCCGACAGCGCGTTGATGGCGCTCTGCAACCACTGGCTGCTGGCGGCATCCACAATGGGGGCCGGTTGGCCGTCCTGCGCGCGGGCCAGTTGCCACAGCTCCCACATCGAGCTGTTGATGATCTTCATCAGCACATCGGCGGCCTTCTCGCGCTCGCCTTCGGGCACCGATTTCTGCAGGAAGGTAGCGACTGCGGCAAAGCCGCCCTGCGCACCCGCGGAGCCGTCCTTTACATCGGCAGCGCCAGCAAAGAGGTCGAGCGCGCGACGGGCGCTTTCCATCAACTGGTTGCGCAGTTCCGCACGCTGCTCGCCGGGCATGGAGAGCAGCGCAAACCGGCGCGCCGCTTCGCCCCGCATCGCCGGATTTTGCAGCGCAGCGCGCAGGCGCATCCAGTCGCGAACGGTGCCTTGTGCGTCCGCAGGAATGCGCAGGTAGCGGAACGGCTCGTCCGGCTGTGAACGCATGCCGGCCAGGAACACCGACTGCCCGTCCAGCGTGACCGGCTGCATGTAATTGCTGAACTCGTGCGCCTGCCCGTTGGCGTCGCGCAGCTTGTACTGGACCGAGGGGCCGACGTTGCGCAGGTCGCGGTCGCGCGTCATCTTGGTCACGTTGCCAAGCTCCGCGCGCAGACCACTTTCCGCACCGTCCTTCTTGCCGACCCCGCGAGCGTCCTGCTTGCCGGAGGCGTCCGTCACCGTTTCGACATTCATCAGGCGGAAGTCGGAGAACTCGACCGTGTAATCGCCGCCCTTGCCGGTGAGCTTGGAGCTTTCGCCCACGACGCCCGACATGTCGAACGTCTTGGCGTTATCACCTTGCATCGGGAAGCCGGTCAGCTTGAGTTTCGAGCCGCCATCTTCGAAGCTCGACTGGTAGATCGCCACGCCGTCATACACGAACGGCTTGTTCACCTCCACGCGTGCGGCGGTCTGCTTGCCGGTACGACGGTCGGTCACGACGATGTCGCTGGCGAACAGCTTTGGCATGCCGGTCGAATAATGCTCAACCGTGAACTTCTTGAGCGTGATCATGAACGGCAGGTCCTGGATCAGCGCGCCATCGGCGATGTTCAGGATCGCCGTGCTGACGCTCGAACCTTCCGGCACGAACGCATTGCCGCGAAAGCCGGGGTTCGAGGTCGAGAGCCGATGTTCCGGGCCGATGTCGCTGATGACCGCATTGCCCTTGATGGGCGACTTGCCGCCAAACCACATCTGCGCGCGGATCATCATGTCGCCGTCCAGCAGCCCGCCGATGCAGATCACGACGATGGCCGTGTGCGCAAGGATGTAGCCGATCTTGTTGCCCGCCCCGGCCTTTGCGGTGATCAGCGTCGCACCACCCTCGCGCGCGAACGCCTTGATGCGGAAGCCGCGGTTCTGCGCAAGTGCGGCCAAGCGAGCGATGACGGTTGCGGTAGCGACGGGCGAATCAAATTCGTCGCGGTGATGGAACGCACGCAAGCTGCCTTCGCGCACGTTCTCGCGCCAGGAGCGCATGTCGGCCAGCATCTTGGGGGCGTTGCGCACAATGCACAGCGAGGTCGACACCACCAAAAACGCCAAGATCAGCAGAAACCACCAGGCGCTATAGACGGTGGGCAGCGTCAGCGAGCGGAACACGTCGGCCCAGAACGGCCCGAACTGGTTGACGTAGTTCGGATACGGATCGTTCTGTTTGAGCACCGTGCCGATCACGCTGGCAATGGCGATCACCGTCAGCAGGCTGATGGCAAAGCGCATCGACGACAGCAGCTCGACCGTTTCGCGCAGCGCGCGACGTCGGGAGCGGATCTGGACGCCGGAAGTGGAGACCGAAGACATGCTGGGAGACAACCTGTTCAGAAACGAAAACAGGGTGGCGATGCCAGGCGCATTGCCACCCTGTTCTTCTTGTTGATTGTGCGACCGTCACATGACGGCCGGGTGCGGCAGATTAGCGCAGACCGGCAATGTAATCGGCCACCGCCTTGATCTGCTGGGCCGTCATGCGACCAGCCAAGTCGCGCATCTGTACGCTGTTCTTGCGGGTGCCGCTTTGGAACGCAACCAGTTGAGCTTCAGTGTATTCGGAGAACTGACCTGCAATACGCGGATATTGCGCCGGGATACCGGCACCCGTCGGGCCGTGACAGCCTGCGCATGCTGCGATACCGCGCTTGGCGTCGCCGCCGCGATACAGCTTCTGGCCCAGCTCGATGGTGTCTTTGCTCTTGGCCGAACCCGGCTTCCAAGCCGGTTGCTTACCCAGGTAGGCACCAATGTCCTTCATGTCCTGGTCCGACAGCGCGCCGGCATACAGAGACATGACCGGCTGGTTACGGTCGGTCTTGGCCTTGAAATCCTTGAGCTGCTTTTCGATGTATTCGGCGTGCTGGCCAGCCAGCTTCGGGTTGACGTTCATGGCGCTGTTGCCGCCGGCGCCGTGACAACTGGCACATGCAGGCACGCCACTGGCGGGCACACCGGTGTTGAAAATCGTTTCGCCGCGCGCGGCGTCGGCCTTGGCGACTTTTTGCTCTTCGGCATGGGCCATGGAAAAGACCGATGCCAGGGACAGCGCTGCGACAGCAAAAACGTTCGCGATGCGGTTCATTCGCACACCTTGTTTAGATTGTTTTCGAATGCTGCGTGCGCCGCCCAATGCGGGACCCTGCGGCGCCGGGCATCCCCTTCTCCTCGTGCCAGATCAGCGCATGAAAACGGACCGGCCCGGGCCTCGGGGCGGTCCTGCGACGGATCTGGTGGGGACGTCCGTAAACCGGCGTATTGTACAATAACACCTCTGCAATGCGACCTCGCGGCGCAGCAACCACGCAGTTCTGAACTGCAGTTTACAGGTACTGCCGCGCATGTCGCTCCTGCATCAAGCCCGTTTCTTCATCACCGTCAATCATCTGCGTGATTTACCGGCGACCGCCGTGCCGGAAGTTGCGTTTGCGGGCCGCTCCAACGCAGGCAAATCCACCGCGATCAACATCCTGTGCAATCAGAAGCGGCTCGCCTTTTCCAGCAAGACGCCTGGCCGCACGCAGCACATCAACTATTTCTCGGTGATGCCCGCCAAGGCGGAGGACCCGCTCGGTTTCCTGGTCGACCTGCCCGGTTACGGCTATGCCGAAGCGCCCGGCGAGACCAAATCGCACTGGGTTCATCTTCTGGGCGACTACGTCAAGGCGCGCCAGCAGCTCGCCGGCCTCGTCATCATGATGGACGCGCGCCGCCCGTTTACCGACCTCGATTGCCAGATGGTCGAGTGGTTCCTGCCGACAGGTAAGCCGATCCACGTGCTGCTCACGAAAGCGGACAAGCTGACCAACAACGATGCCTCGCGCGCACTCATGGCCGCACGCAAGGTGCTGGCCGATTACCGCGCGCAGATCGACGGCGATGTTTCGCTCACGGTGCAGTTGTTCTCCAGCCTGAAGCGTCGCGGCATCGAAGAGGCGCAGCGAATTGTCGCAGGCTGGCTGTGCCTGCCGGAGGCGCTGGAGCCCGAGCCGCAAGCCGAGCAGGCAAAAAAAACCCCGTCGCCAAACACGCAACGGGGGTAACGACCCCATCGAGCCATCGATGGGAACCCGCGTCAGGGAGGAGCCGCGGGGAACGCTGCATCAGCGTCGCTGGCGCATTGTCCGTGCATAGGATGGATAATCGCGACAAAGGTTTCGAAACTTCACAGTGTGTTCTTAGGGTCTGCTGAAATGATCGCGAGCTTCCCCGACCATCGTCCGCGCCGCATGCGCCGCGACGATTTCTCCCGCCGCATGATGCGCGAATCGCGCCTCACTGCTGACGACCTGATCTACCCGGTCTTCATCCTCGAAGGCACGAATGTGCGACAGGCCGTGCCGTCGATGCCGGGTGTCGAGCGCGTGTCGATCGATGTATTGCTGAGCGTCGCCGAGCAGTGCGTGCAGCTTGGCATTCCGGTGCTTGCACTCTTCCCCGTTATCGAGCCCTCGCTCAAAACGCCGGATGGTATCGAGGCCACCAATGCCGACGGCTTGATCCCGCGCGCGGTAAAGGCGCTCAAGGCGCGCTTCCCTGAATTGGGCATCCTGACCGATGTGGCGCTCGATCCGTACACGAGCCATGGCCAGGACGGCGTGCTCGACGCCAACGGCTATGTGCTCAACGAAGAGACGGTGGATATCCTGATGCGCCAGGCGCTGGTGCAGGCTGCGGCAGGCGTGGACATCGTCGCGCCATCCGACATGATGGACGGCCGTATCGGCGCGATTCGCCTGGCGCTGGAGAATGACGACCACATCCACACGCGCATCATGGCCTACGCGGCAAAGTACGCTTCGGCGTTCTACGGCCCGTTCCGTGACGCGGTGGGCTCGGCTGCCAATCTGGGCAAGAGCAACAAGATGACTTACCAGATGGATCCGGCCAACTCGGACGAAGCACTGCGCGAAGTGGCGCTCGACATCGCCGAAGGGGCCGACATGGTGATGGTCAAGCCCGGCATGCCATATCTCGACATCGTGCGCCGCGTGAAAGATGAGTTCCGCTTTCCGACGTATGTCTATCAGGTCAGCGGTGAATATGCGATGCTGAAAGCCGCCGCGCAGAACGGCTGGCTGGATCACGACAAGGTCGTGCTGGAATCGCTGCTGGCATTCAAACGCGCCGGGGCGAACGGCATCCTGACATATTTTGCGCTGGACGCCGCACGCCTGCTGCGCGCGTAATCAGGCCGTCGGCTTGACTGCCTGTGTCGCGCCGATCGCGCGGCGCAGGCTTTCCAGGAACGTGTCGGCGCGCTCAAAGCCAACCACACGCGCCTTCAGTTCGCGACCCTGCGCATCGAAGAAGATCGTGCCGGGCGGACCGAACAGGCCGAAGCGTTTGAGCAAGGCTTGGTCATCAGCGTTGTTGGCCGTCACGTCGGCCTGCAGCAGCACCACATCGGCAAGCGCCTTGTGCACCCGCGCATCGGTAAAGGTCAGGCGCTCCATCTCTTTGCAGCTGACGCACCAGTCGGCGTAGAAATCGAGCATCACCGCACGCCCCGATGCGCTCGCGTTGCGCACTTCGGTGTCGAGTTCGGCGATGCTCTTCACGCGCTTGAATATCACGCCGCGTGCTTCCGCTTGCGCGGACGTGCCCGCCGATGCGCGAATCAGTCCGCCCAGCGGTTGCAGCGGATCGCGGCCTCCGGCGGCGACACCGACCAGTTGCGCCGCCCCCGCCAGCGCGAGCACCACACCCGCAACCTTGCCCAAGCGCTGCACGTTGCCCGCGCCATCCGGCAGCGAATCGAACGTCCGCAGAAACACGGCCGCACCGATCAACAACCCACCCCACGCGACCATCACCGCCCAGGCCGGCAACACCGGCTGCACGATCCACAGCGCCACCGCCAGCAGGATGAAACCGAACACCGCTTTGGTGACGATCAACCAATGGCCAGCACGCGGCAGCAAGTTGCCCGCCCCCACACCTACGAGCACAAGCGGCACGCCCATGCCGATCGACATCGCAAACAACGCCATGCCCCCGATGGCTGCGTTGCCCGTCTGCGCGATGTAGGCCAGCGCACCCGCCAACGCCGGCGTCACACACGGGGACACGATCAACGCCGACAGCGCGCCCATCACGACGGCTCCCACAATCTCGCCGCCGCCATGCTTGCTGGAAGCTTTTGTCAGGTGATCGCGCCAAGCCGCCGGCAATTGCAGTTCATACAGCCCGAACATCGATAGCGACAGCGCCACCATCAAGACAGCAAACGCGCCCAGCACCCACGCATTCTGCAGCGCGGCTTGCAGCCCCTGCCCGGCCAAACCGGCTGCCACACCCACGGCGGTATAGACGACGGCCATACCGAGCACGTAAGCCGTCGACACGATTGCTGCACGCGAGCGCGTCGCATGTTCGCCGACCACGATCGCCGACAAGATCGGCAGCATGGGCAGCACGCACGGCGTGAAGGTCAGCAGCAGCCCGAGCCCAAAGAACAACGCCGCAATCGCTCCAAGATTGCCGCTGCCGAGCGTGCTGGCGATGCGGCCGAGGATATCCCCGGAACTGGCATCGCCACCGCCCGCGGAAGACATGCCCGACAACGAGGCGGCGGGCTCCACCAGGAAACGGCTCTTCATCGGCGGATAGCACAGGCCCTGATCTGCACACCCTTGCGACGTGACGATCAGCGTGAAAGGCGCACTGGCGTTCTGGGCTTTCACACGGAATGCAACGTCATGCCGGTAGGTCTCGACGTCCTTGTTGAACGTCTCGTCAAACTTGACCTTGCCTGCCGGCATGTCAGGGGGTGCCAGCGTGACGGTCGCCGGATCCGCCGCCACCGCGAAGCGCTCGCGATACATGTAGTAGCCGTCGGCAATAGCGAACCTCACTTCGACGGTCTGGCTGTCGACCTGTTTGGCGGCGAAGCGGAATGCCTGCTCGGGTGGCAGGAAATCGTCAGCAGCAAGCGCGCGCATGGGCAGCGTCGCCACTGCGACGAGCAACATCACCAACTGGACGACACGTCGGACGGACGCGAACGGAAAAAGGGTCATATCAACGGCACTCGAACATCAATTGGAAGGCTGGCGCGTTTCGTTGGCCACCCACGCAAGATACGCCGGCAAGCCTGCTGCCACCGGTACAGCGATGATCTCGGGGATCTCGTATGGATGCGCCTTGCGTAACGCCAGCTCCAACGCCGGGTAGGCTGCGTGCGTGGTCTTGATCAGCAGCGGGATCTCGGCGGCGTGCTCGATCGCACCATTCCACCAGTACGTCGACGCGCAAGCCGGCAAGCGATTGACGCATGCCGCTGCACGAGATTCCAGCACGACCTTGGTTACGCGATCCGCACTATCGGCGTCGGGCAAATTGGTCAGCACGAGCAGTACTTCGGTTCCGGCGGACATAGGTACTCCAGGGATGCACGCTGACAGCTAGAACACCGAAAGCGGGCAACAAAAAAGCCAGGATGCGAATCCTGGCTTCATTGTAATGCGCGCCGGAGCACGCATTCTTGGGCTTGGCCAACGCGACGCCATGTCGCGCCGGCAAACCTGGGCTGACCTTACTCGGCAGCGCCGTCGACTTCCACAGCTTCGGCAACTTCCGGACGGTCGAGCAGCTCGACCAGCGCCATCGGCGCATTGTCGCCCTGACGGAAGCCGAACTTCAGGATACGGGTGTAGCCGCCCGGACGGGTCGCGAAACGCGGGCCCAGTTCGTTGAACAGCTTGGTAACCATGTCGCGATCGCGCAGGCGGGCAAATGCCAGACGGCGGTTTGCGACGGTGTCCTTCTTGGCCAGCGTGATCAGCGGCTCGACAACCTTGCGCAGTTCCTTGGCCTTCGGCAGCGTGGTCTTGATCAGCTCGTGCTGCAGCAGCGAGTTGGACATGTTGCGCAGCATCGCGAGACGGTGCGACGAGGTGCGGTTCAGTTTCCGCAAACCATGACGGTGACGCATGATGATTCCTTCTTAGGAGTGTTTGACCAGCTCTTCTATCGCCGCCACGTGTACAACGCGGCGTGGCGCGGGCCGGTAGCCTTAACAATAAGCCACCCAAAACGGAGATGGCGAGAAAACCGGCCGATGCTCACGCACCGGCCGACGATTACGATTTACTTCTCGAGACCTGCGGGCGGCCAGTTCTCGAGCTTCATGCCGAGCGTCAGGCCACGCGATGCGAGGACTTCCTTGATCTCGTTGAGCGACTTGCGACCCAGGTTCGGGGTCTTGAGCAGTTCGTTCTCGGTACGTTGGATCAGGTCGCCGATGTAATAGATGTTCTCGGCCTTCAGGCAGTTGGCCGAACGCACCGTCAGTTCCAGGTCGTCGACCGGGCGCAGCAGGATCGGATCGATCTGCGGCGCACGAGCAGCGGCGGCCTCCGCAGCGCTTTCGGTGCCCTCCAGCGCGGCGAACACCGACAGCTGATCAACCAGGATGCGAGCCGACTGGCGAATCGCCTCTTCCGGCGAGATCACGCCGTTGGTCTCGATGTTCATCACCAGTTTGTCGAGGTCGGTACGCTGCTCCACACGTGCAGACTCCACCGCGTACGACACACGGCGCACCGGTGCGAACGACGCGTCCAGCACGATACGGCCGATAACCTTGCTCGACTCATCGCCAAACTTGCGCACGTTGCCCGGCACATAGCCGCGGCCTTGCTCGACCTTCAACTGCAGATCCAGCTTGCCACCGGCCGACAGGTTGGCGATCACGTGACCCGGATTGATGATCTCGACATCGTGCGGCAGCTCGATATCGGCGGCGGTCACCACACCCTCACCTTCCTTGCGCAGCGACACCGTGACTTCATCACGATTGTGCAGCTTGAACACCACGCCCTTCAGGTTCAGCAGCAGGTTGACGACGTCTTCCTGCACGCCATCGATGGTGGAATACTCGTGGACGACCCCAGCGATCGTGACTTCGGTCGGAGCATAGCCAACCATCGACGACAGCAGCACGCGGCGCAGCGCGTTACCGAGCGTGTGGCCGTAGCCTCGCTCGAACGGTTCCATGACGACCTTCGCGTGATGATCGCCAAGCGGCTCAACCGCAATAATTTTGGGCTTCAGGAGTGCTGTTTGCATTAGGTTGTCCTATTTCAATACCCTCGGCTCGTTACACCGATAAGGCTGACGGATTGGACTGGAAAGGTTCCATCGCGGACGTTGCGACGGAAGACGCACATGCCGCAATCGCGTTGCGGCACGTAACGATTCGGATTGGATCGGCGCCCAAATATCGCAGGCGCGTGAACACAATATCGTTGACGATGAGCGTCCCCAGAAGGCGCACGAGCCCGCACTTTGAAGTACGGGCGTCGTCATTAACGCGAATACAGTTCGACGATCAGGCTTTCGTTGATGTCGCCAGCGATATCCGCACGATCCGGGGCTTGCTTGAAGGTGCCTTCCATCTTCTTGGCGTCCACGGCAACCCAGATCGGGAAACCAGTCTGCTCGGCCAGCGACAGCGATTCCGCAATACGCACTTGCTTCTTCGACTTTTCGCGGATGGCAATCACGTCGCCCGACTTGACCTGAGCCGACGGCACGTTCAGAGCTTGGCCGTTCACCAGGATCGCCTTGTGCGACACCAGTTGACGCGCTTCTGCGCGGGTCGAGCCGAAGCCCATGCGGTAAACGACGTTATCCAGGCGCGATTCCAACAATTGCAGCAGGGTTTCACCCGTGTTGCCCTTGCGGCGATCGGCTTCGGCGAAGTAACGGCGGAATTGACGCTCCAGCACGCCATAGATGCGCTTGACCTTCTGCTTTTCACGCAGTTGGTTACCGTAGTCGGAGGTGCGGGCGCCGGAAGTGCGGCCGTGCTGACCAGGCTTGCTGTCCAGCTTGCACTTGTCGGCGAGCGAGCGGCGTGCGCTCTTCAGGAAAAGGTCAGTACCTTCGCGGCGAGACAGTTTCGCCTTGGGACCGGTATAGCGTGCCACGTTATGTTCCTTCGTTATCAGTCATCCGTGGCGCACGGCCGCGGATGGTCCGCCGCTCAGCCCCAACAACAGGACCGCAGCGAACAGTGGGCTTATGAAAAGACAAAACCCGCCTTCCGGAAAATTCGGAAGACAGGCAAGCGAGCGAGTATAGCACCCGCAGACCAGCCTCGCCAGCAACTGGAGAGGCCGGTCGAATCACTTAGATACGACGACGCTTCGGCGGACGGCAGCCGTTGTGCGGCACCGGCGTCACGTCTTCGATCAACTGGATCTTGATACCCAGATTGTTCAGTGCACGCACCGCCGACTCACGACCCGGGCCCGGGCCCTTGATGCGCACTTCCAGGTTCTTGATGCCTTGGTCCTGCGCCACGCGGCCAGCACTCTCGGCTGCCACCTGAGCAGCGAAAGGCGTGGATTTACGCGAGCCCTTGAAGCCTTGGCCACCCGACGTCGCCCACGACAGAGCGTTGCCCTGACGGTCGGTGATCGTGATGATCGTGTTGTTGAACGACGCGTGAACGTGCGCGATGCCGTCGGCGACGTTCTTGCGAACCTTCTTACGCGCGCGCTGGGCGGCGGTATTCGCTGCTTTTGCCATAGTTCCTATCCTTTACCCGACGGATTACTTCTTGAGCGCGACGCCGGCCTTGCGCGGACCCTTACGGGTACGGGCATTGGTGCGGGTACGCTGACCACGCATCGGCAGGCCCTTGCGATGGCGCACGCCACGGTAGCAGCCCAGATCCATCAGGCGCTTGATGTTCATCGTCGTTTCACGGCGCAGGTCGCCTTCGACGAGGAACTTCTCGATTTCCTTACGCAGCGCGTCCTGGTCCGGATCCGTCAGGTCCTTGACCTTCTTGTCGGTCGGGATACCAGTAGCCTCGCAAATCTTCTGAGCGCGCGAGCGGCCGATACCGTAGATCGCCGTCAGGCCAATCACGGTATGTTTGTGGTTGGGGATGTTGACCCCTGCGATACGTGCCATTCGTCAATCCTCTTTGCGAAATTAGCCTTGGCGCTGCTTATGACGCGGGTCCGACGAGCAGATCACACGCACCACGCCCTTGCGCTTGATGATTTTGCAGTTGCGGCAAATGCGCTTAACAGAAGCCAGCACTTTCATGATTTTCCTCTTCCTTCAATTCCAGTCCGCTCACTTCGCCCGGAATACGATGCGCGCGCGGGACAGATCATACGGGGTCAATTCGACCGTCACCTTGTCCCCGGGCAAGATGCGGATGTAATGCATGCGCATCTTGCCGGAAATATGGCCTAACACTACGTGGCCGTTCTCTAGCTTGACGCGAAACGTTGCGTTGGGGAGGTTTTCCAGCACCTCGCCCTGCATCTGGATCACGTCATCTTTAGCCATGTCCCTTCAGGTTCGTGCGATCACTCCTAGCGGAGCGTCAGGTTTCCCTTGAAATTCGCCTTCTTCATCAAAGACTCGTACTGCTGAGACATCACGTAGGACTGCACTTGCGCCATGAAGTCCATCGTGACGACCACGATGATCAACAGGGACGTCCCACCGAAGTAGAACGGCACATTCCAACGCAGCACCAAGAACTCTGGCAACAGACACACCAGCGTGATGTAGATCGCACCCGCCAGGGTCAAACGCACCAAAATCTTGTCGATATACCGCGTGGTTTGCTCGCCCGGACGGATGCCCGGGATGAACGCACCACTCTTCTTCAAGTTATCCGCCACTTCGCGGCTGTTATAGACCAGCGCGGTGTAGAAGAAACAGAAGAAGATGATCGCCGCTGCATACAGCAGGATGTACACCGGCTGACCCGGCGACAGCGTTGCTGCCAGATCCTTGACGACCCGTGCGACCGGATTCGTCGAGTTACCGGCTGTAAACCAGCCCGCGATCGTAGCTGGGAACAGAATGATCGACGACGCAAAGATCGGCGGAATCACCCCAGCCATATTCAACTTCAGCGGCAGATGCGACGACTGTCCGCCATAAATCTTGTTACCAACTTGCCGCTTGGCGTAGTTGACGAGGATCTTGCGCTGGCCGCGTTCAATGAACACGACCACAAACGTCACCGCACCGATAATCGCCACCACCAGGATCGCTGAGAAAATCCCCATCGAACCCGTACGCACCAGCTCGAACAATCCGCCGATCGCGTTGGGGAGGCCCGCAGCAATTCCGCCAAAAATGATGATCGAGATCCCGTTGCCCAGACCGCGCTCGGTGATCTGCTCACCCAGCCACATCAAGAACATCGTGCCCGTCACCAGCGTAATCACTGCGGTGGCCCGGAACATCAGACCCGGATCCAGCACCAGACCCGGCTGCGCTTCAAGCGCCACTGCAATCCCCAGCGCCTGGAACGTTGCCAGGACGACCGTACCGTAGCGCGTGTACTGCGTAATCTTGCGCTGGCCGGCTTGGCCTTCCTTCTTCAACGATTCCAGCTGCGGCAGCACGATCGTCAGCAGTTGCATGATGATCGACGCCGAGATGTACGGCATGATCCCCAGCGCAAACACCGTGAAACGCGACAGCGCGCCGCCGGAGAACAGGTTGAACATCCCAAGGATGCCGCCCGACTGCCGTTGGAAAAGCTGCGCCAGTTGATCCGGGTCGATGCCAGGCACAGGAATGTGCGCGCCGATCCGGTACACCAGCAGTGCCAGAACCAGGAACACCAGCCGACGGCGAAGATCGCCGTATTTGGCCGTGTTCTTGGCCTGGGCCATCACATTAGGTTTCGCCGTGGCCAAACGGATGCTCCGTCAGTGTGAAACAGCAGGCTATTAGGCCAGCGAGCCACCAGCTGCTTCGATTGCGGCTTTCGCCCCAGCCGTCGCGCCGATACCCTTCAGAGTGACCTTCTTGTCGATTTCACCCGACAAGATCACCTTGGCGCTCTTGACCATCTCGCCAACGAGGCCGGCTTGCTTCAGGGACAGCAGATCGATTTCCTCGATCGGCAGGCCCGCGAGGTCGCCCAGACGCACTTCAGCGGTGAATTCCTTGGTCAGCGAGGTAAAACCACGCTTGGGCAGACGACGATGCAGGGGCATCTGGCCGCCTTCGAAGCCGACCTTGTGGAAACCACCCGAACGCGACTTCTGACCCTTGTGACCACGACCAGCCGTCTTGCCCAGGCCCGAACCAATACCGCGACCCACGCGGCGCTTGGCGTGCTTGGAGCCGGCTGCCGGCTTCAGGTTATTCAGTTGCATGTTCTTCTCCGTCTTGCCTTAGCCGATGACCTTGACCAGGTAGGACACCTTGTTGATCATGCCGCGCACTGCGGGCGTGTCCTGCAATTCGGACACCGAGTTCATGCGGCGCAGGCCCAGGCCGCGCACCGTGGCGCGGTGGTCTTCGCGCGTACCGATCAGGCTGCGCACGAGTTGGACTTTCACGGTTTTCTGCGACATATCGTTCACCTATCCCTTCGGCTTAGCCGAGGATCTCTTCGACCGACTTGCCACGCTTGGCGGCAACTTCGGCCGGGGTGCTCATCTTGCGCAGGCCATCCAGCGTTGCGCGCACCATGTTGTAAGGATTGGTCGAACCGTGCGACTTGGTCACGATGTTCGTCACGCCCATCACTTCGAAGATAGCGCGCATCGGACCACCGGCGATCACGCCAGTACCGTCCTTCGCGGGCATCATCTGCACCTTTGCGGCGCCATGCTTGCCAACCACTTCGTGCTGCAGCGTACCGTTCTTCAGCGGGACCTTGACCATCTTGCGACGGGCTTCGTCCATTGCCTTCTGCACGGCCACAGGCACTTCCTTAGCCTTACCCTTGCCCATGCCGATACGGCCGTCGCCGTCGCCGACCACAGTCAGAGCGGCGAAACCGAGAATCCGGCCGCCCTTGACCACCTTGGTCACACGGTTGACCGCGATCATCTTCTCGCGAAGACCGTCGTCGCGTTCGTCCCCTTGGACCTTAGGTTGAATTTTTGCCATGACGATATCCTCTATGCCGGCTTAGAACTTCAGGCCAGCTTCGCGTGCCGCGTCGGCCAGAGCCTTTACGCGACCGTGATAACGGAAACCCGAGCGATCGAACGCCACGGCTTCGATGCCGGCAGCCTTCGCCTTCTCAGCGATACGCTTACCCACCAGGGTGGCAGCAGCGGTGTTGCCACCGTTGCCGTTCAGTTCCTTGCGGACTTCGGCTTCCGCCGTCGAGGCCGAAGCCAGGACCTTGGTGCCATCTTCCGAGAAGACCTGCGCATAAATGTGCAGGTTCGTACGGTGCACAGCCAGACGGGCGACGCTCAGTTCCGCAATTTTCAGGCGGGTCTGACGTGCACGGCGCAGACGCGAGTCATTTTTGTTCATGATGTGCACCCTTACTTCTTCTTGGTTTCCTTCAGGATCACACGCTCATCGGCGTAGCGCACACCCTTGCCCTTGTAGGGCTCCGGCGGACGATAACCACGCACTTCAGCGGCGACCTGACCAACTTTTTGCTTGTCCGAACCCTTGATGATGATCTCGGTCTGCGTCGGCGTTTCCGCCTTCACGCCTTCCGGCATCTCATGGATCACGTCGTGCGAGAAACCGAGTTGCAGCTTCAGAGCAGTGCCCTGAACCGATGCACGGTAACCCACGCCGACCAGGTTCAGCTTGCGCTCGAAGCCCGTCGTCACACCCTTGACCATGTTGGCCGTCAGGGCGCGCATCGTACCTTGCAGCGCATTGGCTTCACGCGACTCATCTGCCGGCGCGAACGTGATCGTGCCGTTGTCGGTGTTGACCTTGACAAGCGAGTGAATCGGCTGCGTCAGAGTGCCCAGCGGGCCCTTAACGGTCAGCAGACCACCTGCGAAATTGACTTCTGCGCCCTTGGGCAGCGCGATGGGAGCCTTACCTACGCGAGACATGGTTCCCCTCCCTTAGGCGACGTAGCAAATGACTTCGCCACCGACACCGGTTGCGCGGGCGCGGCGGTCCGTCATCAGACCCTGGGGGGTCGAGATGATGGCGACACCCAGGCCGTTCATCACTTGCGGGATTTCATTACGGCCCTTGTACACACGCAGACCAGGCTTCGAGACGCGCTCCAGGCGCTCGATGACCGGACGGCCAGCGTAGTACTTCAGACCAATCGTCAGCGTGGACTTGCCACCCTGCTCGGTCACGGCGAATTCGTCGATGTAGCCTTCGTCCTTCAGGACTTTGGCGATTGCCACCTTCAGCTTCGACGACGGCATGACCACCGACGCTTTTTCCACCGCTTGCGCGTTGCGGATACGCGTCAGCATATCGGCGATCGGATCGCTCATGCTCATACTGTTTCTCCTGTAGCCTGTGCGTGATTACCAGCTGGCTTTCGTCAGACCCGGGATCTCGCCCTTGAAGGCGATCTCGCGGAGCTTGTTACGCGCCAGGCCGAACTTACGGAACGTACCGCGGGGACGACCGGTGATCGAGCAGCGGTTGCGCTGACGAGTCGGATTTGCATTGCGCGGCAGCGCTTGCAACTTCAGACGCGCTTCGTAGCGCTCTTCTTCCGACTTGCTTTGGTCGGCCACGATGGCTTCGAGAGCGGCGCGCTTCTCAGCGTACTTGGCCACGAGCTTGGCACGCTTCTTCTCGCGTTCGATCAGAGACAATTTAGCCACGGTAACCCCTTAATTACGGAACGGGAACTTGAACGCGTTGAGGAGCGCCTTCGCTTCCTCGTCGTTCTTCGCAGTCGTCGTGATGCTGATATTCAGACCACGGAGTGCGTCGATCTTGTCGTATTCAATCTCGGGGAAAATGATCTGCTCTTTCACACCGATGTTGTAGTTGCCACGACCATCGAACGCCTTGCCGGACACACCACGGAAGTCGCGCACGCGGGGCAGCGACACAGTGATGAAGCGATCCAGGAATTCGTACATACGTTGGCCACGCAGCGTGACCATCGTGCCGATCGGGTAACCCTGGCGGATCTTGAAGCCGGCGATAGCCTTGCGGGCCTTCGTCACGATGGGCTTCTGGCCAGCGATCTTGATCAGGTCGCCCGTGGCGTGCTCAATGACTTTCTTGTCATTGATGGCTTCGCCAAGACCCATGTTCAGGGTGATCTTGGTGATGCGCGGCACTTCCATCACGGACTTGTAACCAAACTGCTTGATCAGTTCGGGCACAACCTTTTCTTTGTAAAACTCTTGCAGACGTGCAGTCATGCTCAACTCCTCTCTATTGCCCAGAATCAAGCGCCGACGGCAGCACCGGTAGTCTTCAGCACGCGCGTCTTCACGCCGCCTTCAACCTTGATGCCGACGCGCGACGGCTTGCCATTGGCATCCACGAGCGCAACGTTCGAAATATGGATGGGCATGACCTTGTCGACCACACCACCCGTCGTACCCAGCATCGGGTTCGGGCGCACGTGCTTCTTGGCAACGTTCACGCCTTCAACCGTCACATGCTCGGCCAGCACGGCCAGCACGGTACCTTGCTTGCCCTTGTCTTTACCGGTACGGACGATGACGCGATCGCCCTTGCGAATCTTGTTCATGCGGCCTCCGATTACAGCACTTCCGGCGCGAGCGACACGATCTTCATGAAGCGCTCGGTACGGAGTTCGCGAGTGACCGGCCCGAAAATGCGGGTGCCGATCGGCTCAAGCTTGGTGTTCAGCAGCACGGCGGCATTGCCGTCGAACTTGATGAGCGAGCCGTCAGGACGGCGCACGCCCTTAGCGGTACGCACCACCACGGCGTTGTAGATATCGCCCTTCTTCACGCGACCACGCGGGGCAGCATCCTTGACGCTGACCTTGATGATGTCGCCGACGCTGGCGTAGCGGCGCTTCGAACCGCCCAGCACCTTGATGCACATGACTTCACGCGCACCCGTGTTATCGGCCACTTCGAGCCGGCTTTCTGTCTGAATCATGGTGTTCTCGTCCCAACTTAATTCGCCAAGCGCACAATGCGCAGAGGCGATCAGTCTTGGTCCCGCCGGCTGCTGGCATTGCGCCAACTGCGATTGGGTTGATCAACTTGAAGTCGGTAGCTGCCCGACGGCGATTGCCGCCTGGCCCATTCGCTTTTCCCCTCACTTGAGCCGCCAGCAGGTTTGCCGGCCACCCTCACAAAGGGAAAGACCGAGACTATATCACATAATCTCGGCCTTGCAACAGCAAACTACTCCGCTGTTGTTTTAGATCACGCGTGCAGCTTCAAGCAGACGCGACACCACCCACGACTTCGTGCGGGACAGCGGACGCGATTCGGTGATCTCAACCTTGTCGCCTTCGTTGTACTGGTTGGCTTCGTCGTGCGCGTGGTACTTCTTCGAGCGCACCACGTACTTGCCGTACAGCGGATGCTTGACGCGGTTTTCGATCAGGACCGTGACGGTCTTGTCCATCTTGTTGCTGACAACGCGACCGACGAGCGTGCGCTTCAGGGACGTTGCGGCTTCAGTCATTTCTGGTTCCCCTTCTGGCCCAGCACGGTGCGGACACGCGCGATGTCACGACGCACTTTCTTCAGCTGGCTGGTGTTCTGCAGCTGTTGCGTCGCTTTTTGCATGCGCAGGCCAAATTGGGCCTTCAGCAGCTCGGAGAGCTCCTGGTTCAGCCCGGCGACATCTTTGTCGCGCAGTTCGGATGCTTTCATGGTGTGTGCTCCTTACGTTCCGACCTGACGCACCACGAAGCTGGTCGCGATCGGCAGCTTGGCAGCGGCCAAGCGGAAAGCCTCGCGTGCCAGTTCTTCGCCAACGCCGTCCATTTCGTACAGCATCTTGCCCGGCTGAATTTCAGCCACGTAGTATTCCGGGTTGCCCTTACCGTTACCCATACGGACTTCGGCAGGCTTCTTCGAGATCGGCTTGTCCGGGAAAATCCGGATCCAAATGCGGCCGCCACGCTTGATGTGACGGGTCATCGCACGACGGGCCGACTCAATCTGACGCGCCGTCAGACGGCCACGGCCCATCGCCTTCAGACCGAATTCGCCGAACGAGACTGCGTTGCCGCGCGTCGCGATACCGGTGTTACGGCCCTTCTGCTCCTTGCGGTACTTCCTGCGCTTAGGTTGCAGCATGTTTATTCTCCAGTCTTGGCGTCGGCGCCACGACGGGCACCTGCACCAGCACCGCGGCGCTGACCGGCCGGGCGACCTTCGCCCTCACGGCGACGACCTTCCGGGCGACCCGGACGCTTGCGACGCTCTTCTTGCGGCTCTTCCACGACGGGTGCGTCGTTGCGACCAAGGTGGTCACCCTTGTACACCCACACCTTGACACCGATGATGCCGTAGGTGGTTTCCGCTTCGGAGAAGCCGTAGTCGATATCGGCGCGCAGCGTGTGCAGGGGCACACGGCCTTCGCGGTACCACTCGGTACGGGCGATTTCGATGCCGTTCAGACGGCCCGAGCTCATGATCTTGATGCCTTGGGCACCCAGACGCATCGCGTTCTGCATCGCGCGCTTCATTGCGCGACGGAACATAATGCGGCGCTCGAGCTGCTGGGTGATCGAATCGGCGATCAGCTGTGCATCGACTTCCGGCTTGCGGATTTCTTCGATGTTCACGTGCACGGGCACGCCCATGCGACGCTGCAGCTCAGCCTTCAGCAGTTCGATGTCCTCGCCCTTCTTGCCGATCACCACGCCCGGACGCGAGCTGTAAATGGTGATACGAGCATTCTTGGCCGGACGCTCGATGACCACGCGGCCCACCGACGCGTTCTTCAGCTTCTTCTTCAGAAACTCGCGAACCTCGATGTCTTCCTTGAGCATGCCGGCAAACTGGGTGTTGCTCGCGTACCAACGCGATGCCCAGTTACGGCTGACAGCCAGACGGAAGCCAGTCGGATGAATCTTCTGTCCCATCGTGACCCCTTAGTTGCCCAGCGTCACAGTGATGTGACAGGTTTGTTTCTCGATGCGGTTGCCACGGCCCTTTGCACGCGCCGTGAAGCGCTTGAGCGACGTAGCCTTGTCGATGTAGATCGACTTGACCTTCAGCTCGTCGATGTCGGCGCCTTCATTGTGCTCGGCGTTCGCGATGGCGGACTCAACCACCTTCTTCACGATGCCAGCCGCCTTCTTCGGGCTGAACGTCAGCACGTTGAGCGCGCGCTCGATCGACAGGCCGCGGATCTGGTCAGCAACCAGCCGCGTCTTCTGTGCGGAGATACGGGCGCCGCGATGAATCGCTTTAACTTCCATGATTGCCCCTTATCGCTTCGCTTTCTTGTCGGCAGCGTGGCCCTTGAACGTACGCGTGAGCGCAAATTCGCCGAGCTTGTGGCCAACCATGTTTTCCGTGACATACACGGGCACGTGCTGACGGCCGTTGTGAACGGCGATCGTCAGGCCGATGAAGTCCGGCAGAATGGTCGAACGACGCGACCACGTCTTGATGGGCTTCTTGTCCTTCGTTTGCACCGCCGCCTCAACCTTCTTCAGCAGGTGGGCGTCAATGAAAGGACCCTTTTTTACGGAACGAGTCATATCTAAGCTCCTACCTACCGATTAACGCTTGTGACGGCGCTGAACGATCATGCTGTCAGTGCGCTTGTTACGACGGGTGCGGTAGCCCTTGGTCGGCGTGCCCCACGGGGACACCGGATCACGGCCAGCAGCAGTCTTACCTTCACCACCACCGTGCGGGTGATCGACCGGGTTCATCACCACACCGCGAACGGTCGGGCGAATACCGCGCCAACGAGTTGCACCGGCCTTACCGATCTGGCGCAGGCTGTGTTCTTCGTTGCCGACTTCACCGATGGTCGCGCGGCACTCGATGTGCACGCGGCGCACCTCACCCGAGCGCAGTCGCACTTGAGCGTAGATGCCTTCGCGAGCCAGCAGCACGGCGGACGTCCCAGCCGAACGGGCAACTTGAGCACCCTTGCCCGGCAGGATTTCCACGCAGTGGATTGTCGTACCGACCGGAATGTTGCGGATCGGCAGGTTGTTACCGGCCTTGATCGGCGCTTCCGAGCCGTTAGCGATGGCTTGGCCAACCACAGCGCCCTTCGGGGCGATGATGTAGCGGCGCTCGCCGTCAGCGAACAGCACGAGCGCGATGTTGGCGCTACGGTTCGGATCGTATTCCAAGCGTTCGATCTTGGCCGGGATACCGTCCTTATCGTTACGCTTGAAGTCGACGACGCGATAGTGATGCTTGTGACCACCGCCCTTATGACGCGTGGTGATGTGGCCGTTGTTGTTACGACCCGACTTCTGGATTTGCTTTTCCAGCAGCGGAGCGTGCGGCGCGCCCTTGTGAAGGTCGGGGTTAACGACCTTCACCATCGAGCGGCGGCCCGGCGATGTCGGCTTGGTTTTGACGAGTGCCATGATTACTTGGCCTCCGCTTCAAAATTGATTTCCTGGCCCGGCTTCAGCGAAACATAGGCCTTCTTCACGTGATCACGACGACCCATGAAGCGACCGAAGCGCTTTTGCTTGCCCTTCTGGTTCAGGATCTGGACGGACTCAACTTCGACCTTGAACAGCAGTTCGACGGCAGCCTTCACTTCGCCCTTGTTGGCGTCGCGAGCCACTTCGAACACGACCTGTTCGTTCTTCTCGGCCACCAGGGTTGCCTTTTCAGACACCACAGGCGCCAGCAGCACCTGCATCAGGCGATGGTCGTTCTTGGCAACTTGCGTCATTTCAGCAACTCCTCGATCTGCGCGACGGCTGCCTTGGTCACGAGCACCTTCTTGTAGTGCACGAGCGACAGCGGGTCGGCGTGACGCGGCTCAACCACGAGCACGTGCGCCAGGTTGCGCGATGCCAGGAAGAGGTTTTCGTCCAGGTTATCGGTAATCACGAGCACCGAATCCAGGCCCATGGCGCGGAACTTGTCGGCCAGCAGCTTGGTTTTGGGCGCGTCGACGGACAGGCTGTCAACGACGTTGATGCGACCTTCACGGGCAAGCTGCGAATAAATCGAGCGCATGCCGGCGCGGTACATCTTCTTGTTGACCTTCTGCGAGAAGTTTTCTTCCGGGCTGTTCGGGAAGATACGACCACCCCCGCGCCACAGCGGGGAGGAGCTCATACCTGCACGGGCGCGGCCCGTACCCTTTTGACGCCACGGCTTCTTGGTCGTGTGCTTGACCTCTTCACGGTCCTTCTGCTTACGGTTGCCGCTGCGAGCGTTGGCTTGGTAAGCGACGACGACTTGGTGAACGAGGGCTTCGTTGTAGTCACGGCCGAAGACTTCCGGCGAGGCAGCAACGCCGGCGCCGAGTTGACCGTTGTCCTGGAGCAGCTTCAGTTCCATGCGTTTGCTCCTTATGCCTTCTTGGCGCGGGCCTTCACGGCCGGCGTGACGATGACTTGACCGCCCTTGGCGCCCGGAATCGCACCCTTGACCAGCAGCAGCTTGCGCTCTGCGTCGATCTTGGCGATTTCCAGGTTTTGAACGGTACGGGTGACGTCACCCATGTGACCGGTCATGCGCTTACCCGGGAACACACGACCCGGATCCTGCGCCATACCGATCGAGCCCGGCACGTTGTGCGAGCGCGAGTTACCGTGCGAGGCGCGGCCCGACGAGAAGTGGTAACGCTTGATGGTACCGGCGTAGCCCTTACCAATCGTCACACCCTGGACGTCGATCTTTTGACCGACTTCGAACAGGTCGACGCTGATGTTCGCGCCAGGCTGGAATTCAGCGGCACGAGCGGCATCCACTCGGAATTCTTTGATGACTTCGCCCGCTTCCACGCCGGCTTTGGCGAGATGACCCGCCAGCGGCTTGGTGACGCGGCTGGCGCGTCGGGTGCCGAAGGTGACTTGAACCGCGGTGTAACCGTCGGTCTCGTCCGTCTTGATTTGCGTCACGCGGTTGTCGCCGACCTCGAGCACGGTAACGGGAATCGAATCGCCGTCGTCCGTGAAAATACGGGTCATGCCAACCTTGCGACCTACAAGGCCAAGGCTCATGGTTTGCTCCATTCCCAGCTGCGATTGGCCGGGGCTGATTGATACTACGAATCTTGAACTGGACTGCGCCTAAAGAGACAGCGCGAGGCCAAATGGCCAGCCCACTCCCCCGACTAAAGGGGTAGCCCTACAATATATCCGGGTTACGAACAATATGCAAGAGCGATTGCCGGATGGCGGTCCGGACGTCGTGTGCGATGCAACATCCAGTGCTCAAAAGCAAAACGGCGAGCACTTGGCTCGCCGCTTGCCCGTTACCGGAGTGGCCCGGCAGCGTTGTGTTGCTTACTGCAGCTTGATCTCGACGTCCACGCCAGCCGGCAAGTCCAGCTTCATCAGCGCATCGACGGTCTTGTCCGTCGGGTCGACGATGTCCATCAGGCGCTGGTGCGTGCGGATTTCGAACTGGTCGCGGCTGGTCTTGTTGACGTGCGGCGAACGCAGAACGTCGAAACGCTGGATGCGGGTCGGCAGGGGCACCGGGCCCTTGACGATCGCGCCGGTGCGCTTGGCGGTCTCGACGATTTCAGCGGCCGACTGGTCGATCAGGCGATAGTCGAAAGCTTTCAGGCGGATACGGATCTTCTGGTTCTGCATGATGTTTCCTTAAAGAGCATGGCGGCCAGGCCGCCGGTAAATTGAAAGAGCGATGCAACAGGCGATGCGCTGCGCCCCTTACGACGAACAGCGCATCGATCCGCCTTTTACTTCAGGATCTTGGCAACGACGCCAGCACCCACGGTACGGCCGCCTTCACGGATAGCGAAGCGCAGACCTTCTTCCATGGCGATCGGGGCGATCAGCTTGACGGTGATCGACACGTTGTCGCCCGGCATGACCATTTCCTTGCCTTCCGGCAGGGCGATCGAGCCGGTCACGTCCGTCGTACGGAAGTAGAACTGCGGGCGGTAGTTGTTGAAGAACGGCGTGTGACGGCCGCCTTCGTCCTTCGACAGGATGTAGACCTCGCCCGTGAAGTGCGTGTGCGGCTTGATCGAACCCGGCTTGCACAGCACTTGGCCGCGCTCGACATCTTCGCGCTTCGTGCCGCGCAGCAGAATACCGACGTTGTCGCCTGCTTGACCTTGGTCCAGCAGCTTGCGGAACATTTCCACGCCCGTGCAGGT
>NZ_JBQEPR010000012.1:0-155414 GCF_052045895.1 Ralstonia sp. 22111
CTTACACCGCGCGGCGCACCATCAATTCCTTGATCTTGCCGATGGCCTTGGTCGGGTTCAGACCCTTCGGGCACACATCGACGCAGTTCATGATGGTGTGGCAGCGGAAGAGGCGATACGGATCTTCCAGGTTGTCCAGACGCTCGCTGGTCGCCTGATCGCGGCTGTCGGCGATGAAACGATACGCCTGCAGCAGACCGGCGGGGCCAACGAACTTGTCCGGGTTCCACCAGAACGACGGGCACGACGTCGAGCAGCTCGCGCACAGAATGCACTCGTACAGGCCGTCGAGCTCTTCACGCTCCTCCGGCGACTGCAGGCGCTCCTTCTCGGGCGGCGGCTCGTCGTTGATCAGGTACGGCTTGATCGAGTGGTACTGGTTGAAGAACTGCGTCATGTCCACGATCAGGTCGCGCACCACGGGCAGCCCCGGCAGCGGGCGCAGCACGATCTTCTCGGGCAGCTCACGCATGTTGGTCAGGCATGCCAGACCATTCTTGCCGTTGATGTTCATGGCGTCGGAGCCGCACACGCCTTCACGGCACGAGCGACGGAACGCGATCGACTCGTCCAGCTTCTTGAGCTTGACCAGCGCGTCGAGCAGCATGCGCTCGTGACCGTCGAGCTCAACCTCGTAGGTCTGCATGCGGGGCGCTGCGTCCTTGTCCGGATCGTAGCGATAGACTTCAAAAATACGCTTCATTTTTGTGGGCCCTTCTTATCCGTTAGAACGTACGCGCCTTGGGCGGCACCGATTCCACCGACAGCGGCTTCAACTGCACGGGCTTGTAGTCGAGGCGGTTGCCTTCGCTGTACCACAGCGAGTGCTTCATCCAGTTTTCGTCGTCGCGATTCGGGAAGTCGCTGTGTGCGTGTGCGCCGCGCGATTCCTTGCGGGCGGCGGCCGACACCATCGTCGCCTTGGCCACTTCCACCAGGTTGGCCACTTCCAGCGCTTCAACGCGCGCGGTGTTGAACACCTTGGACTTGTCCTTCAGGTGGATGCTGCCAGCACGCTCGGCCACTTCCAGGATGCGCTCGACGCCTTCATCCATCAGCTTCTGCGTACGGAACACGCCGGCGTGCGACTGCATGTTGCGGCGGATGTCGTTGGCAACGTCCTGCGCGTACTCGCCCGAGCTGGACGCATCGAGCTTGGCCAGACGCGACAGTGCGCGGTCCGCTGCATCGGCCGGCAACGGCTTGTGCTCGCGGTTCTTCAGGTTCTGCGCAATGATGTGGTTGCCCGCCGAACGGCCGAACACCACCAGGTCGAGCAGCGAGTTCGTGCCCAGGCGGTTGGCGCCGTGCACCGACACGCACGAGCATTCGCCGATCGCGTAGAAGCCGTTGATGACCTCGTTCGGGTTGCCGTTCTTCGGCACCACGACCTGGCCGTGATAGTTCGTCGGAATGCCACCCATCTGGTAGTGGATGGTCGGCACCACCGGAATCGGTTCCTTGATGGCATCGACGTTGGCGAACTTCAGGCCGATCTCGCGGATCGACGGCAGGCGCTTCATGATGGTCTCGGCACCGACGTGGGTCAGGTCGAGCAGCACGTAGTCGCCGTTCGGGCCGCAGCCACGGCCTTCCTTGATTTCCTGGTCCATCGAGCGCGACACGAAGTCACGCGGCGCCAGATCCTTCAGCGTCGGGGCATAGCGCTCCATGAAGCGCTCGCCATCCTTGTTACGCAGGATGCCGCCTTCGCCACGCACGCCTTCCGTGATCAGCACGCCCGCACCGGCCACGCCGGTCGGGTGGAACTGCCAGAATTCCATGTCTTCCAGCGGGACGCCTGCGCGCGCTGCCATGCCCAGGCCGTCACCGGTGTTGATGAAGGCATTGGTGGACGCTGCGTAGATCCGGCCTGCACCGCCCGTGGCGAACAGCGTCGTCTTCGCTTCGAGGATGTAGACCTCGCCGGTTTCCATTTCCAGCGCCGTCACACCCAGCACGTCGCCGTCCTGGTCGCGGATCAGGTCCAGCGCCATCCATTCGACGAAGAAGTGGGTCTTGGCCCGTACGTTACGCTGATACAGCGTGTGCAGCAGCGCGTGGCCGGTACGGTCAGCCGCGGCGCAGGCACGCTGCACGGGCTTCTCGCCGTAGTTCGACGTGTGGCCGCCGAACGGGCGCTGGTAGATGGTGCCGTCGGCGTTGCGGTCGAACGGCATGCCGAAGTGTTCCAGCTCATACACCACGTTTGGTGCCTGGCGGCACATGAACTCGATCGCGTCCTGGTCGCCGAGCCAGTCGGAGCCCTTGACGGTGTCGTAGAAGTGATAGTGCCAGTTGTCTTCGCTCATGTTGCCCAGCGAAGCACCGATACCACCCTGCGCCGCCACGGTGTGCGAGCGGGTGGGGAAAACCTTGGACAGCACGGCCACGGAGAGGCCGGCTTCTGCCAGCTGCAGCGATGCACGCATGCCCGAACCGCCCGCACCGACGATCACCACGTCGAATTTGCGGCGCGGCAGCCCAGTCTTGACTGCGACCATGTCTTAAACCCTCCAGAGAATCTGAGCTGCGTAGCCCGCGCAACCGACGAGCCACAGAATCGTCAACACTTGCAGCGTCAAACGCACTGCCACGGGCTTCACGTAGTCCATCCAGATGTCACGCACACCGATCCAGGCGTGATACGTGAGCGACACGAATGCCAGGAACGTCAGCATCTTCATCCACTGGTTGGCGAACAGCCCCGCCCAGCTTTGGTAAGACGTGTCTTTCGAGAGCAGGAACGCAGCCAGCAGCACGATGGTGTACACCGCCATGATCACGGCGGTGACGCGCTGCGCGAGGAAGTCCTTCAGGCCGTAGTGCGCGCCGACAACGAGGCGCTTGGGACCAATATTGTTTTGTGCCATTGCGGATTCCTCAGAACAGGCCGAACAGCTTGGCGCCGAACACGACGGTCAGCAGCAGGCTGACGATCAGCACGCTCACAGCCGATTTGGAGGCCGAGGCCTTGTCGATGCCGATATGCAGATCGAGGATCAGGTAACGGATGCCGGCGCAGAAGTGGTGCAGGTATGCCCAGATGAGGGCAAGGACGACAACCTTGGCAAAACCGTTGGACAGAAGCGCCGAAAACTTGGCGAAACTGATTTCCGACGTGAGACTTTGCTCGAACAAGTACAGCACGAACGGAAGAAGAAGGAACATCAGCGCACCGCTGGCACGGTGCAAGATGGACACCTTACCGGCCCAGGGCAAGCGGTAACGGGCGATATCGCCCAAACCGATGTTCCTGTAGATGGCGGTGCCATTTTCTGAATTGATTGCCACGTGGCCCTCCGAACAGACTCCAGACACAGATGAAGTTGATGAACTTGACGCAAAGCTCGTCTTTGTAGGGTAACGATCTTCGATGCTCACCCCGGGCTTGCAAGACCGGTAAGCATGAGCGACGCCACTGCTACAAAGGTCAATAGACTGCGCAACCGGAAATACCAGGCTGGTAGTGCCCCCCAACGTAGAAAAACGGCATCCGTCAGCCAGCAGGCTGCCAGCACCATCGCCATCCTGATGAGCGCAGTACGCGGCTCGCCACTCATGGTTGCGCCCCACGCTGCGAGCGATGGCACAACGCTCCAGGCAAGCTGCAAGACATGCCTGCGCGTGGTGTTTGCCTCGTTGAGTACGCGCCCCCAGTGCACCGCACCTACAAAGGATGTAATGGACGCCGCGTACACCACCAGCGAATGCTGGTATTCGCTGCTCCCCGAGGTGTCCCGAAGGCAAAGCCACGCCAACGCGATAAATGGGATGAGACCGCCGATGCCGAGCAGGACAGCCAGGCCGCGCAAGTCTTTCGGCTGCGTACTCATGACTTGGGGGGTACGAGTAATCGCCCTTGGCCTCCATCCACGCCGATCTGCTGGCCGGTGATCCAGGAGGCTGCAGGACTGAGCAGGAATTCCGCAAGCGCCGCGGTGTCCTCTCCTTGTCCGAGCCGGCCCATGGGGTTCGTCTTTGCGAGTCGCTCCGCAACTGCTGGAGCACTTGTCAGGCGAGAAGACATTGCTGACGTGGTCAGCCCCGGATGAATGCAATTGACGCGGATATTGCGATCCGCATACGTTGCGGCCGCCGACTGTGTAAGCGCTCCGACGGCAGCTTTCGCGCTGGCAATTGCTTCATGGTTCGGGAAGCCGGCAGTGGCGGCAACCGAGCCGATCAAGACCGCGCTTGCGTGCACTCTGTGGCGAACAGCCTGCTGTACAAACAGACGCAACACATTCCACGCCGAGAAAAAATTGGCGTCGAATGCCTGCTTGAGTTCGTCCTCCGAAGTCAGGTGCAGTGGCTTGATGATGATCGAACCGACGCAGTGCGCGAGGCCTTCCGGCGCGCCAAACTGAGCGACACCGGCCTCGACTGCAAGCTGAGCGCTATTCCGATCCGTAACATCGGCTGGACATATCAGTGTCGGGCCCGACTTGAGCGAACCAGCAAGCTCTTCGAGCTTGCTCCCGTCTCGTGCACTCAGCACAAGCGGAATGTCTGCCCTGTTCAATCGTCGAGCGAGGGCAGCGCCTACAGCGCCGCTAGCTCCAGTAATCCAAACAAATCCCATGATGACTTCCTGACGTGTGCCCAACTGAACAGCAAAGGCGCAGGGGCAGGGGTCTTCGGAAATATCGCTTGAAGCTGCTCATGGCAACCGTCGCGTGGCGCGCCAGGGGTGGTTTAGAGCTTAGCCCCGTTGAGCAAGTCTTCTTGACGGACGATTTCGGCAAGCGCGGTCTCAAGCAGTTGTACCGCCCGGTTTGCGACGTTCCCGAGCCGGCGGTGCAACAGGGCGTCTTGCGCCGAGCGGTATATGCACTCATCGCTGTAGCGTTGGAACGCGCTGAGCTGGATCACGAGTTCAGCCAAATGCCGCGGGCATTCGCATTGAATCGCTGAGGCGTGACCGGCCAGAGAGGCGAGTGCCTTGTCGTCGAAGCGGCGGGCCGAGCGCCTGCGAGTGTCGGCATTCAAGACGTCTGCCTGGCGGAGCGCCGTAGCCCAATCGACAAGCTCAGCGACGAGCGGTTCAGGTTTGGCTTCAGCGTCGGCTTGTCGGATTACGCGTATACCGCCCAGGCCCGCGCGCTCCGTCGCGTGCGCTGACGCCTCAGAGCAGATCACGCTCACCGCTTTCGCGTGTAACGCTTCGGCCAGTGCCGCAATGCGTGAGATCGTTTCTTCCTGAAGCGAAGGGACAAAGGCCAGCAGTGCATCCGCCCTCGTACCCGTGCGTGCACTTCGAATTGCGTCTTCAAGCGATCTAGGGCGTCCGCAGACACGCATGTGGGCGCAAGCGCAATGAGCGATGTCAAATGACACAGGGCCTACGATCAGAAGCGAAATGGGCTCAACATTGGCCGTCTGAACAAAGCCAGTCGATTCCACCAGCGCCTTCAGAGATTCCGCATTCAAGCTCGCCACGGCGCTGATGGGGTGCCCACGGTCAACAAGGTCTCTGATCAGGCGCAGGCGTTCTATGTCGTCCTCTGTATAGAGGCGTTGGCCCGAGGCGCTCTTCGGCGGCGAGACTACAGCGTATCTGCGCTCCCAAATGCGCAGCGTGGATGCCGGCATCCGAGCCAGTTTTGCTGCTTCGCCGCTTCGGTAATGCCTGGGGGCTAATGACTTGTAGAGCCTTTTCACGAGTCCTCCTCATCACCCTTGTAGGGTAATGCCCCGTTACAACGGAGAACAGCGCATTTCTCTACGGCAAACCACAATGCCCGTTGATGAGTCGGAAATGCATCAAATATCCATGCTCCCGTCGTCGAGCTCTGAGAAGAACTACTCGAACATTCAACCTGCTGATTGCGATTGCGCTTCCTCTTTCATGAATCAGGATACTGATTCAGGCGCTCATGCGATGTGGCTGCACTGTGTAGAGACGACCTTGGCCAGAGCAACCAGAAGGAAGTCCCTTTGGCAGTCTGGCTTTGTGGTGTCACGCCGCACTCAGCCCGGTCGGCAGCCACTCGCCATCGGTGTAGCGCTGAAGCTCGTTGTGTCCGAACCGCCAGAGGTGAAGCCAACCGTTTCTGACAAGTTGCCGGACGACGATCTGGTTTTCAATCACCCGGTCAATGGCCTCCTGTGGCGCATCCACCAGGACGGTCAGCCGAAGCGGCTCATGGACCCAACGCTCTCCGTCATGAAGCGACTGCCGGGATAGGCCGATTCGCAAATCGCCTCCATTGCCTTCAAATACCCCGATTGAGCTGCCGACGACGTTATGCAGGAGTTTGTTGCCGCTCCCCAGATGTTTTGGATCACATGTTGACGCGTGGTATTGCCAGTTGATCCAGTGGGTCACGAGCATGGGTGCCGTCAGCAATTGATCGAGCAGGCTACCGTCGGGATCGGTGCGGTGGTCGTAATCATGTAAGAACACGCGTCCGTCGAGCACCGCACCCTGGGTCCGATAACGCGGAGCGATCACGAATGCTGCATTGCCGGCCAGCCCCCATTCCGGTCGCGTCTGTGCGCCGTCGTTGGCGCGCCGCAGGAGCTTGGTCAAGAGTTGATCATGCGGCAAACGTGCATCGATACCCAGCTTGGGCGCACGCTCGCGTCTGACCTGATCGCAAGCGTGTTTCATTGCGTCTTCAAAGCGTGCCCAGCGCTCAAGCGCGGATTCGGGCAACAGATCAAGGTCGAAGCCTTCGATCTCGTCGGTTGTCGTGTTATGCAGCGCCGCCACAAATTGCACCCGTGCGGGAACGTCGACGCCCAAGTTGATTAGCTCGGCGCGCACCTTCGGGTCATTGAGGAGCAGGGCCAAGGTGCGGGCATTGACCTCACCGCTTTGGCCACAGCATGCGCCGCAATCCAACGATGCCGAATGCGCGTTGTTGTTCGACTGGCTGCCATGACCGACCAGCACCACTAGCGGGGCCAGATTGTGAGCGAGCCCCATGGCGCGGAGCACGCGCGCCGCCAGGTCAGCTTTTTCACGTGGAGACTGCGATAGCAGTGTAGGCCTGCACACCTTCTTGTACCGGGAGGGCAATCCTGCCAAGTCTGCACGCACGCGCCGCTGCGTCGACGGACGGACCCACCGCCACAGCGCGCCGGCGTAGCCAACACCTGCAACCTCGACAAACGAGAATGCACCACTGGGCCAGCGACTGGATTGATTCAACTGTGCGGCAACCCCGAGACGGGTGCGCCGTGCGCGTGTGACCGTACCGTCAGCAGAGGGTCCGTCTTGGCCTGTATTGAGGTGGACACTGTCTGTTACCTCCATTGAGGGCGACAGTAAGCCGGGTAGTTGCGGGCGCCGTGCCCCTGTTCCGAGCGGCGTATAGGCAACGGGTATGCCGAAGAATCCCGCAAAGCCCACCGTCTGGATGGCCGGCCAGACCGCCTCCAAGGAACGGCGCAAGGGTTCGCTGCGGACGTCAATGCAAAACGCTGCTTGTACTTCAATATCGGAGGGCTCAGGCGCCACGCAGGACGCCCCTACACGCTGCGCCAGTTGGCGCTGGTAACCGGCTTCCAGGGCGTACTGCCAAACCTCGTCGATCAGCAAAGCCTCCTCGGCCTCTGCAAGCGTTGAAGATGCGCGGCGCCAGGCGTTGCGAAGGGTGGAGATGGCGGTCTTGGTGCTGTAGTCGTCGTGGCACTTCTGCAGAACGGCGCCCCAGGCAAGCCGAATGGCAAGCAACTCACGCAGGTTGGGGTCTTCCTTCCCGTCCTGACGAGCTTGCCACCCAAGGTAGGCGCACCAAGATGCCCAGCCATTCACCGTGAGCAATACGGCTTCCAGATAGTCTGGCCAGACATCGCTGGACAGATCCAGTTGCTCCAGCGCCCAGTGTTCCGCGTCCCGGAACGTGGGCGGCAACTCCGCCAGATGCTGATCAAGATTCGGAATGCCCATCAGCAAGCCAATGCCGCGATCGTGCCGTAACGTGTCGCGCCAGAAGGCATACAGCCCATCGTTTTTCTGGATCGCCCAGTCCGACTGATTCTCGTCGAAATAGGCGGCGCAGCTTTGGCTGACCTGGTGCGTGATTGCCTCGCGCCAGGAAAGCCTTGTATGGCGCAATGGATCGGTGTCAAGTATGTCGATCAGCAACGGCAAACGTGGCGCTGACCAATCGGTGTTGATGGCATTCAGGCATTGGGAAACCGTCAGACCGGAGACTTTGGCGACGGGCAAGGCAGCAAGCGCATATTCGACGTCGTCTTTGGTAATGCGGCCGGATTGCCATGCCTGGCGCAGGCTTGGACGACTCGGAAACACCTGGATGCCGCCAAGCACTGCCATCCGAGCTGCCACTTGGCGAACAGGCCTGCTCACCCGGCCCCAATGAGGATTGACTGCAATTGCCCGATCTAAAGGCCATGCCGGTGCGATCGCTGCGCATGCTTGATTGCAGGCGGCTTCCATCTGCGCCAGCCGCGCAGCGTCCGTGTACTTTTCCGCCTCAAGATTGACGCACGCTGCGTTATGTTCCGACGTCGGGCTGGGATTGGTGGAGGAGGCAATACCGTTGTTCATGTGAACCTCTTTGAGCAGCATTTACTGGTGTGCATTCGCCTTGGCGGCCCGGGCTACTGCGAGGGGGAAGACATCGGAGCGACTCGGCGTCCAGTTGGTCGGCCACGAGCGCAAAGCCAAGCGGGTATAGAACTCATCCAAGTAAAGGCCCGCATAACAGGCACGGCGCACAGAAGCCAAAGCATGGGGAGATGTCTGCAACGCCACCAGGACGCAATGCATGGCAGCCATACCGAGCAACGCTGCAATGCCGCCACCTGTGTCGGCGTGGTCCGCTATGCCGGTTGGCAAGAGGTGCAGGACGATTGCTGCGCCCATGAGACCCGCAATACTGATCAGGCTTGCGGCAAGTCGGGCCAGCAGCATTGCAGTGGTCGAGCCTTCCTCGACGGATGGCAGCCAGAGCAGTGGTGCCCAAGCAAGCGCGAGAATGCCGCTCCACCACCAAGGCCAGGGAACCTGATTTACCAGCGCATGAAGAAGGACGGCGATGCCGATTGCGATGACGGGGGCTGCGTACAAGCTCAAGCGAGACCGCTTTTCATGGCCAAGGAGCTGTTCCACGCGAAGCCGATCGACCACCGAGGACGCGGAGAGAAACGCGTGCGCCTTGTAAAGCGAATGGCCGAGAAGGTGAAGCGCCGCCAGTGTGTACAGGCCCAATCCACACTCCATCACCATGAACCCCATCTGCGCCACCGTGGACCAGGCCAGCCGGACCTTAATGCTGATGCGGGTGAGCATGATCAAACCCCCCATGACTGCCGTGGCGAGCCCGACCGTAATCAGCAGCCAGCGAGCCGGGGCGCTCTGGCTGAGCAGAGGGGCAAATCGGATCAGCACATAGCCGCCCAGGTTCACCACACCCGCATGCAGCAAGGCCGATACCGGCGTCGGAGCCTCCATGACCTGGATGAGCCATCCGTGCACGGGCAGCAAAGCTGTTCTCAAGATCACACTGACGGCGACGCAGACCGCGCTGACCTGAAGGCTGGCGGATACCCCTTCGCGCGCAATGTGAAGCCATAACTGCGACAGCGAACCGCTGCCTACCTCGTGCCAGGCAAACGCGGCTGCCGTAACCAGAAAGACATCTGCCAACCGGTCTGCCAAGCGCTTTTTGTGCGCGGCAAGCATTGCGAATGGTCGGTCGGGATAAAAGCACAGCAAACGCTGCAACGCGACGCCGATCGTCGCCCAGGCCGCGATCAACACCACCCAATGGTCTGCAAGCAGGAGCACGTGCACAGATGCCAACACCCCGGCAAGCGCGCCGAGATAGCTGCGTTGCCCTGGCTCGCCTTGCAGGTACCGCGCAGAGAACGCGCCGATGCAGGTGCCCAGCAGTTGGACAAGCACGGCCATCCAACCGCCAATCAGAGACAGGTGCAGCCAAGGCGAGAGGACGGAGGTGCCAAAAGGCTCGCCGGAACTCCACGTCGCCCAGGCCAAAGAGAATATGGCAGCACATAAGGCGATTGCCGACAGTGCGATAAAGCCGTGCCAAAGTGTCGGCGTACTTGCGCGGACGGACCGGGGAAGGAGGGCGGCCACCCCCATCAAACCTGCCGGCAGGAGTGTCGAAACAGCCGTAAGAACGTGAACGATATCCATGGGAAGCGCTGGCGAAAATTCATGTGCCCGCATCTTCTCCTTTGGAAATCATTCTGTAAAATTCAATGATCAGAACGATTTGATATATAAAACAGAATGATCAGGCTGGAGCAACTGAACTTCCATCACTTGTTCTACTTTTGGCGCGTGGCCAAGTTGGGACACCTCACGCGCGCCGCCCGTGAGCTGCACACCTCCCAGTCGGCGCTTTCCGCTCAGATCCGCCAGTTGGAAGAAAGACTTGGCGACGCTCTATTCAGCCGGGAAGGACGCAGCCTTGTGCTGACCGAGACCGGCCAGGTCGTGCTGTCTTACGCCGAAGACATTTTCGGACTCGGCCAGGAGATGCTCGGAAGATTGGTTGGCCGAAGCGAGGGAATGACGCGACTTCGCGTTGGAAGCGTGGCGACCCTCTCGAGAAACTATCAGGAGAACTGGATCAAGCCGCTCTTGGCTGACCCCGAAGTGCTACTCACGCTCGAATCCGGGGTTCTCGAAGACTTGCTCGGGCGGCTAGTTGAACATCAACTTGACGTGGTGCTCGCCAATGAAAGCGTGCCCACCAATCCGGATCGCCCTCTCCACTGTCAGTATCTTGGTAGCCAATCCATTTCCTTGGTAGGGCCAGCATCAGTCTGGAAAGGCCGAACCCTGCACATCCCAGAAGATCTTGATGGGCTTGAGATTGCGTTACCTGGGCCGCGCCACGCGCTTAGAACTCAGTTCGACGCCCTGTGCGCGTCAATGGGTGTGGTCCCCCGATTGCGGGCCGAGATAGACGACATGGCTATGCTGCGTCTGATCGCTCGTGACAGCGGCTGGTTGGCCGTGTTGCCCGAAGTTGTCGTTCAAGATGAGTTGCGAACGGGAATCCTGGTGACTGTAGGGCAGTCGACGCAATTGCAGGAACGCTTCTACGCCATCACCACAATACGCAGACACAGGCTTGAAGCGCTAGAGCGATTGCTGTCTCAGCCGGTCTAGGCAGACGCCGGACATAGCCTCCAAACCGTAGTCGTATGAGGTTCCCGCACATGGATGGAGAGCTTGTCGAGCCGTGCGGCGATCCAGGCCATTGCCGGCTGCTGCCGGACGGCTGCGGCGAGCACACAACGCCTGCATCTCAGGGGTAGGCTGATTCAAGCACGGTTGGCTTGGATCAAAGAACCGACGGACGCACCGGCGGCATAGTCGGCGCCATGTCCACGGTATCCGTAAGGAGCCCCCCATGAATGCTCCCGACAATGTCCCCAGCGTCACCCGGCATAGCCTGCTTGAGGACGTGCTCGCCATCGTCACCGGTACGCTCTTCGTGTCGCTCGGCATCACGCTCTTCAAGCAGGGCGGTCTGCTGTCTGGCGGCACGGCCGGCGTGGCCTTTCTGATCCACTACGCCACATCGCTGCCCTTTGGCGTGGTGTTCTTCACCATCAATCTGCCGTTCTATTACCTGGCGGTGCGGCACATGGGATGGCGCTTCACGCTCAAGACGTTCTGTGCAGTGGCGCTGGTGTCGTGGCTGAGCGAGGTGCACGCGCATTTCGTACAGCTGGGGTCGCTCAATCCGCTGTATGCGGGTGTCATTGGCGGCACGTTGATGGGCGTGGGCTTTATCGTCCTGTTTCGGCACCAGGCCAGCCTGGGCGGTGTCAACATCGTCGCCCTGTATCTGCAGGACAAGTACGGCATTCGCGCTGGCAAGCTGCAGATGGCGGTGGATGTGGGCATCGTGTTGGCCTCGCTGGTCGTGGTCAGCCCGATGGCACTGGCGGCCTCGCTGTTGGGGGCGGTGGCGCTCAACCTCAGCATTGCCCTGAACCATCGGCCTGGTCGCTACCTGGCCATGCAGACTGCCAGCACTGCCGCTGGACATGTCGGTAGCAACGGCTCGCCGGGGTCCTCAATGGCTTAACAAGGCTGCGGCGCGTTGCGGCGGGCATAGCCGGCCTACGTCATTCGCACGCACCGCATGTAGACGGCGATGCAGCAGCGCAGTGTTGACTGAGCCGTCAGCTTCACCGAGATGCCGAAGCGTTTGGGGATGAAAAACCTACCGTACGCGCTGGTGATGGGCCGGAAAGCCCAGCATGGCAGCGGGTTCCTTACGTGCATGCTGCGCGGACTCAGCATGAGGACGCAGTGTGTCGGTATCGGCCGCGATAGGGTGGATCGTAGCGAATCGACTCAGCACCCGCGACCCGGTCCGTTTCTCTTCATTGGGGCAAGACCGGCTTTAGCGTGCTGGCGCGAGGCTAGCGGGGACCGTACCGAGCCAACGCCGACTTTGATGGTAGTTGAAGCTTTCGTGCGTTGACCGTTCTCGAAGACGATCCAGGCAGCGGCAAGGTGATCGACACCCGGAGCAACGGGCACCCAGTAGAAGAACGGTAAACCAAAGCGCGCAGGGGCCCTCTATTTGTAGGGCGGCACTCACAGCAGACCGGTGAAGGCCTGTCGCCCCTGCGGATTGTGGATAGCGTGATGGCGACTAAACAGCGGCTGCTAAAACGAATGCTTCATGCCGGCCATCACCCCGAGCTGATTGCCGCCGGGCGCGGGGTTGCTCGTCCCTCCACTGCCGCCGGCGCTCACTGAAAGATTCGACTGCCCACCGTTATCGATGTACCCGCCGGTGAGATACACCGACGTCCGCTTTGAGAAAGCGTAGGTACCCCTGATGGCACCTAGCCACGCTTTGTTGGCACTGTTGTTGAAGTGCAGATAGTAGACCTGCCCTGCAAGGTTGAAGGCGGGTGTGATGTCGTAGGACGCACCTGCGTAGTACAACTGGCTGTGTGACGGCGCGCCACCTTCGTTGTTGCGGAACGAAGCGCCGATGCCCACCTTTGTTTTGTCGAATAACGCGTAAGCCCCGAGGAGCAGACGATCGTCCTTCAGTTTGCTACTGGTGAGGCCAGCCGCTGCGCCGGGGCCACCTCGCAGCGAGTCGTACGCGGTTGAGATGCCCCAGGTGCCGGTTTCGTACATCACCAAGGCGGACCACTCGCGGCACGCGCGGCTGTCCGATGCCAGTTCGCCGGCACAGTTGGTGCCGGCTGGGTTGGCACCGGCATTGACCGTATCCCGGCCGAAGCTATACGTGGCGCCCACGGTGAGGCCGCCGAACTTGCCCTTGTAAGCGATGGCATTGTCGACACGCGCATTCGGGCGGTAGCTGTCCAATGCGTTACCGCCATAGACGTTGGGTCCAAGGATGTCCGAGTCGAGAATCGCCCAGAACAACATAGTGTTCTGTCGGCCAAACGTCACCTCGCCCCACGGCCCGCGGAGCCCCACGTTTGCTTGCCGGCCGAATAGCCGTCCGCCCTGATTCGAGATGCCGGAGTCCGGCGCGAAGCCCGATTCAAGCGTGAAGACGGCATGCAGACCGCCGCCCAGGTCTTCTTTGCCGCGCACCCCCCACCGCGACGGCACGGTGCCTGTGAGGTTCGGCATGCGCACCAGCCCGCTTTTCGCAGCCCCAACGTTATTGACGTATTCAACGCCGGTATCCACCAGGCCGTAGAGCGTGACGGACTGTGCGGCGGCCATCATCGGGGTGGCTGCACCGATGCTCATGCCGATCAGCCAGGACGTGGTTTTCATGGTGAGGTCTCCTCTGTGTTGTACCCGTGCGTGGCACCGCGACGGGGTTTTGTATGGTTTTTTGGGTGCGCTCCGCCAAGAGGCGGTCGCACATGGCGACCCTCTTGGGGCAATACAGGAAGGTAGGGGGGATGGCGCACGGCGGCGCCTCGATACCTAGGGCGAGATGTCTTCGAGCGCCCGGTTGGTGGTCTCGATCATGCGCATGGCCGCCAGCAGGCCGATAACGTTGACCAGCGCAAACATGACAAACACCGACGCGATGCCATAGCCGGCGAGAACCACTCCGACGATGGCCGGCGCAGCAGCCGATGCGGCACGCAACCATGACGTCGCCAGCCCGGTGCCGATGGCACGCATGCGGGTTGGATAGATTTCAGGCGTGTAGAGATACAGCAGTACGGTGGTCGTGCCCATCACAGCGTAGGCAGAAGACGCCAGGATCATCACGGACAGCGCACTGCCGGCACCGATCGCCGCCAACGCTGCCAGCAAGGTACCACTGATCAGGAAGCACGCCATGGCCCAGCGCCGACGGCCGACGCGATCCACCAGGAGGGCGCACACCAGCACTGCACAGGTGCTCAGGACGTTTGAGACTGACGCCATATGCAGAGATTCCTGCAGCGGCAGGTGGTACACGGTCTTGTACAGGCTCGGAAGCCAATTATTGATGCCGTTGGCAACAAAGTAGGAACTGGCCCACAGCAGCCACACGACAAGGGTCCGCCCCCGATATAGAGGCGAGAACAGTTCCTTCCATGAGCCCTTGCGACGTGTGCGAATGCCCTCGAGCAGCGTGGCGACTCGCGTATCGATTTCGGTGCTGTCGCGTTGCGGGTCGAGGTTGCGGCGGGGCGTGCTGGCTTCAATGTCCCGGATCACGTGTTCTGCTTCGTCAAAGCGGCCCTTGCCGATCAGCCAGCGCGGCGACTCCGGCAAGCGCATGATCAGCAGCGCCACGAGAATGCCCGGGATGCCCCCGACCAGAAACATGTATTCCCAGCCAAAGCGCGGCACAAGGAACGCGCCAACCTGGGCCGCCGCCAGCAGCCCCAGCGGAAAGATCAGTTCGTACAGGATGAAGAAGCGTCCGCGCCCGTGCGCTTGCGACAGCTCGTTGATGTAAGTCGCTGCCACCGGCACTTCACCCCCAACGCCGATGCCCTGCAGGAACCGGCACAGAAACAGCATCTGAAAGTTACCGGCAAACGCGCACACCACACTCATGACCGACATCAACCCGACCGTGATGGTGGCGCTTCGCACTCGGCCCAGACGCTCAGCCAGCCAGCCGAACAGCAGCGCGCCGATCACCTGGCCAAGATATCCGGCCGCGATCAACACGCCGATCTCGCCCGGTGAGAGACGCCACAGTCCCACAAGCACCGGCATGACGAAGGCCAGCGATAGCGCGTCAAAGGCGTCGAACAGCGTGGCGCTGCCCATGATGATGCGGGCCTTCGTGTGCCAGCGACTGAAAGGGACGTTCTCGATACGAAAGAGAAGCTGTGCGGCGCGCAAGCCGGAATCGGCCGACGCTGCGCGCGCGCTCTCCTGCACGCCGTGGTGTGCCAGGGCGGGCGTGGTGATGGTCATGTTGTCTCCAGATGTCATTGTTCTGATGCGAGGCTGCGGGTTGCGTCCTGCATCGATGATCTTGTTGTTCTGGTGGCAGCCGTCGGTCGGCTGTGGTGCCGGGCGTGGCGCTTTGATAGCGCTTGTATCACGCCCGGACAGGTACCGCTTATGGTGTGCGCACGCCCTTAAGGCGTTGCCGGCAGCCTGCTTGCCTTATGCGGCAAGAGGCTGCACCACACCGGCACCCGGGCCAGTCAGCCCGGCCGAGCGCATCGCGTTGGCAATGTCGATCTCCGCGCCGGGTTCCAGCGGCAGCAGCGGAGGGCGCACAGTGGCGTGCTCAAGGATGCCCCGTGCGACGAGCGCGTGCTTGAGCGCGACGGTGCCCTCCATGTGCGAGCCACGGTGATAGACGTTCTTCGTGATCGGCAACAGCTTGTCGTGCAGGGCGCGCGCGCGAGGGTAGTCCTTGGCCTTGCCGGCTGCGATCAGTTCGATCAGCAGTTCGGGCGCGATGTTGCCGTATCCCACCAGTGCGCCGTCTACATCGAACATGGTGTGCAGCAGGTATTCATCGTGGCAGGTCAGGATCTGAAGATCGGGGTTCTCACGGCGGATAACAGGAATTTCCGTATCCCAGCGGCGCATGTTGCGTACGCCGTTCTTCATGGCGAACACGCCCGGTTGCGCGGCAATCTCAAGCTGCGTTTCGAGGTTGTACGTTGCCTTGGTCACGTCCGGATACTGGAAGAGGATCAGCGGTAGACCACTTTCCTCATAGATGGCGCGATAGCGGTCCTGCGGTGCACCTTTTTGGTAACCGAAGCGCAGCCAGCCGTGCGACGGATAGACCAGACCAGCCGAGGCTCCGGCCTTGACGGCGCGCTTGGCCTCGGCCGCGGCCACCTGCGTACCTTCGAGCGTGATGCCGGCGATGACGGGAAGCTTGCCGTCGACCGACTTCACGAAACTCTCGATCACGGCGGTTTGTTCATCCTGTGAAAGGAAGGTGCCTTCGCCGGCGTGTCCGAGCACGACCAGGCCCTTCACGCCGTCAAAGCTGCCGAGCCACTTGCCTAGCCGCTGGATGGCCGCGTGGTCGACGGCACCATCGCGGGTGAACGGGGTGACGGGGGCGGGTACGAGGCCGCGCAGATCAATGTCTTTCATGGAGTCTCCTCACGAGTGGATCGATAGGTCTTCCCGGGGGCGTCATGCCTGTGCCCGGGGAGCGCTCGTCGCCGGCGAAGCCTTGGAACGCCTGGGTGGTCAACGTGCTTGCGATGCAGTCTAGGGAGACACAGGACATGCCGGAAGGATGAATTCCGACATTTCAGATATACTGAATTGACATATCAAGAACGTGGGGACACCGTGGATTACGCGGGCTGGAAACTGTTCATCGAGGCCGCCGAGCTTGGCAGCCTCAGCAAGGTGGCATTGGCGCACGGCACGACGCAGCCCCATATCAGCCGTCAGATTGCAGAGCTGGAGCAGGCAGCCGGCGGCCGGTTGTTTCAGCGGACGGGCCGGGGCGTCGTGCTGACGGAACTGGGTCAGCGCATCGCACCGAAGGTGCGGGCATGGCTGGCGGGCACGGAGCAGTTGGCCAATGACATTCAAAGCTCAGCCGGCAAACCGATCGGGACCGTACGCCTGGGCATCATTCCCTCTACGGCGCATCCTCTGGTCAGCACGCTGTATTACCGCTTGCGCGAGCGCTATCCGCTCGTGCAACTCAGCGTGCGAGAAGGTCAAGGCGCGCAGTTGGAAACATGGCTGGAAGACGGCAGCGTTGATCTTGCCCTGTTGTTCCGGCACAGCCCGACACCCAAGCACGGCGACATCTATCTGACCGAAGCCGCGACATACCTGGTTGGCAGACCCGGCGATCCGCTTCTGGCCGAGCCCACCGTGCCGTTTGCGGCGGTGAACGGTCTACCGCTGGTTTCGTTCTGCCGGCCCAGCAGTTGGCGCGATTGGCTCAACCACCTCGCGACCCAACGCGGCATCTCTCTGAACGTCGTGGTGGAAGCCGATTCCCTCAGCCTGCAGACGCGCATCGTCGAGGATGGCGGCATGTACGCGCTGCTAGGGCCCTATGCCATCGCCAACGCCGTGCGCGAAGGCCGGCTGCAAGCCGCCAAGGTTGTGGACCCGACGGTCTATCGATACATCGCGCTGGCGATGTCGCGTCATGGCGATCTGACGCTTGCAAGCCGCACGGTGATGCAACTCACCAAGGAGATCGCACAAACGGGAACAGCGGTCTCCGAGCATGGCCAGTAAGGAAAAGGAGAGCCGCCTTGGCGCGCCTGCGCCTGTGCGAACCACAAGCGACCTCGACGGACTTAATTTACATCCGACAGGCTTTATTTTTTCAGATCAGCCATTGATCCGTAAAAATAAAGTCTGTCGGGAGGGGTGTTTCTAACTCTTTGATTTATAAAGAGTTTCTGTGCCTAAAAAATGGCAGAAAGTCTGTCGGGCCCCCTCGATTTGGCTTCGCGGCCCCTGCGAAATTTAGCAAAAGTCTGTCGGGGCAAGGCGGCACAAGGTTTCGCTGGCCAGCACGATTGCGTAGATGCCTTCTTGGAATAATCCACTGAGGCGCGTGCATTTCGAGTAGCACGCTTGACCGTCCGCAATCACCGGAGCAACATGGATTTACTCCATGTTGGAGAGAATATGCAGACGTTCAATATTCACGACGCCAAGGCCCACTTCTCCCGCCTTGTTGAAGCAGCGTCCGCTGGAGAAGAGATTGTCATCACAAAGGCGGGGAGGCCTGTAGCCCGCTTGGTGCCGATTACACGTTCAAGCGTGGAGCGCAAGTTCGGCGCATTGAAGGGCCAAGTGCGAATTGCTGAAGACTTTGATGCCCCGCTGGCGGATGATGTGCTTGCCTCGTTCGATGGGCGCTAATGTGTCTGCTGCTCGTCCCAAGGATTCACAGCGGCCGTGTCATTCCCTATCGACCTCGAACCGCAACTCCTTGCATTGCTCTCTGAGTGTCAGCGTCTCCTGAATAGCAACGCAGTGGGAAACGAGCGTTGCGCGCACGATCAGCCGAACCAGGTGGCGAAGGAATCGTAGCCGTTGTCAGCGGTCCGGCAATACGTGCGGTACCCCAGCTCCGACAACCTTATGGTCCGACCACGTTTAACATCGGACGAACTCCGGCAATGGGAGTGTGATCATCGTCACTCAGCTTGATCAAGAAGCACCTTGCTGCAGGCCTAATCTAACTGCTTAGTCCCAGCTTTTCGAAAAGAATGCGATTGCGTCGCTGTGCATTGCGGAGCAGTCGATCGTAGGAGATGACCTCGATATAGGCCGGCATATTGGGTGGCTGGAAATAGTATCCTTCACCATCGAACGTCTCATGGGCGATGTTGCGCAGACATCGTCGGAGGGATGGCGTTAGGTCAGCAATGAAGTAACCGACGAACCGGAGGTTCCTCCCGTTGATTTGGCGGCCGGTCACAGACGTTACGGTACCTTCTTGGAGTTCATAAAAACGGTCCGTGATCTGCCGTAAGGGGTCCGAGTTAGAGTAGTCATCTCGCTTTGGACGCTTGAACTCGATCACGACCGCTGCCCCTGTGGCGTCTTCCGAATCCGGGCCAACGGTGATGGCACGATCGTAAAAGCATCCGATGATATCGGGCTCCTTGTTGGAAGTGTTCTTCAAGCCCGGAATGGACTTCATCTTCTTGTCAGACGCCAAGATCGAATGGAAGCTCAGACCTTCGTCGATAACCCACAAGTTCTGCTGATCGCGGAAGATGTCGACTGACGTCTTGCCCATGGGGAATACTAGATTGTGCAGATCCTGTTCCAATGCGTAGTTCTTGTCATCAGCCAGTTTTTGCAAAGATCGCTCGAACAAGTCGAGGATGACTCGTCGATGCACGATGTATTTTGCAAGCTGTGACTTGCCTAGCTCATTCTCTGTTTCTGTGTATTCCTCGATACGCTTTCGGTAGTCCTCCTCCAAACCATCATCCAGAAGTTGTCGGATCTTGGCTCCCTCGGCGCGATGCTCAGATTCGATGTCACGCAGTTCCCGCCAGAGCTCTGCGTCGATGGTATTTCGTGCACCGCTGAATCGCACGCGCCGTAGCACACGATCGCGGTATTTCGCGTGGGTCAAGATCCGATACTCCGGCATCTCGCGGACCAGATCATGAAGCTGCGCCTCGCGTTTCGCGACGGTCTCGTCAACCTCTGCACGGAAGCGATCTCGAACCATTGCCCCAATCTTCTCGAGTAAATCGCCTTTGTTTATCAATTGCTCATCCTCGAGATCTCCCTCTTCACTTTGGAAAATTACGTTCGTGCGGGTCTGATCCAGATGCTTGTCTAGATAGTCGCCGCTGACTAGTACGCGCAGTCCATACGATTTAGCGTCTTCGTCGAGCAGGCGCTCTGGCATATCGGGGACAGTCTTGCCCAACTCTTCGTTAATGACTGCCCGGCCATTGCCACAGAGAATGATCCTAGGAACCGCGTTGGCGCGGTAGTTCCGTACGTAGGCCAGTTCGAACGAATGCCCTGAAAAATTGAGCGTGTCTCGCGTTGTGCGAGACCCGATGCTGGCGTTATATACGGCCGCCAAGACTACAGTCTTGCCACCGGCTTTGATCCAGATGTTCGGCATTCTTCCCAGTGCAAAGAGTGGCAAGAAATGCTCGATGATCTGTTCGCCAACGGAGTAAGGGTCCGACGGCAAGTGCTTCACGTAGCTTTCGCGGGCGCCTCGCAGATGAACGACTGTCTGATGTTCGCCGTCGTACGGGCCGTGCGACTGGATTTGTACTTCCTGTGCGGCATCGAATGAGAAGCAGATTCGCGCTGCGCGGCCTTCGTCACCAGCATATACGCTTTCGACTTGCGCATTGCTGAAGACCTTGAGGTAGGTAAAGCGCCCAAAGCCCTTGCCACCTATCGCAATCTTCCTACTGCTGTACACCTTCTCGAAGGAGGCGAGATTGCCGCCATGGAAGCCGGACCCATTGTCGGCAATGATCAAGCCTTCAACCGGCCACGCCGTTTCATCGGGGTCGCCATCATCCAGTAGATCGTGACGTTTGCAAATCTCAATATTGATCAGCCCTTTGCGAGGATCGTCGCGGAATCTCTCCTCGATAGCATGCATGCTATTGGAGATAGCCTCAAACAGGGGAATCATCGCGCGTTTCGCAGGCAGGCCGATCGCCCGGATAAGACCCTCTACATCGCTGTCCATAGATCCCCTCGGTTCGAATACGTTCATGGCTGCAGGTTGCATCCACAACATCGCCTGATAGGCGGCAGCGATGGCCATTGATTATGCCACTTGCCACAGCAAGCATTTCGGGGGCTGTGTGGAACAAGGGGGCGGGATGTACGGGAGTGGGCTGAGTCGTGTTGATAAGCCATTTGAACCTGATGCTTTTCCATCGCGAGTGGCCATGTACCGACTAGACTGGAAGAAATCTCCACGGAATCCGCAATGAGGGAAGAAGACCGTCTATATCTCGATCGGGCCGTGCCAGTCACAGAAGATCGTGGTCGACCATACAGCGTCAGGATTGATACAGTTCCTTTACCTTGGCGAAGGGCTTTGTAAGAACACATTCGATGTGAGCTAGTGCCTGTCTTCAGCGACGGGGGGGGCGACTGTGTCTATGCTTGGGACTGGGTCGACTGGCTGGATGGCCGTCTGTATTGTCCGTTCTAATGCAGCGTGTCTCCTGTGAGCGAGGCTGGCCTCGCTGGCGGCGCTGATGTCGCAGCCTTCAGATTAACGAGACTAGGCTTCTCTTCGTCCGGGTGGTACATCCATCGCGGGGCGCAAGCAGTAAATCTTCTGCGGCCGCGCGAAAATTCCGTCACAGTTCCCCCCCTGCTCAAGCCGGCTACACGCGACCGTTACGGTGGATGCTGGCTAGCCAATCCCGGATGCGACGCTGAGCATCCGCATCATTGATGCCGCGTGCCGGATCCAGCAGCAGAAAATGGTCTACCAACTCCCCGGGCTCGCGACCAAACTGGTGAGCACCACGTACCGAATCGTCAATTGCCAGCCAATTCTTCAGACTCTTGCCATAGGCATAGCTGGTGATGACGTACGTCCTTTCCGAACCGTCCAAGACATAGCCGAGGCGTGGTTTGATGCCGTACGTTGTACCGACAACCCGTCGGGCCAGTTCCTCAGGCAAATACGAAATTATCTGATCCAAAGTCAGAGTCTCTAACCACGAGGTGGTGAGGACAATTTCCACCTCGGGGTATGGCTTGAGCATTTCGACAAGCAGCGGCGCAAATTCGAGCAGAGGTCTACCCGTATCCAGAGTGACTTCGCCGGTAGTCGTATCGAGCAGCGCGTGACCCACGTGAAGCGTGCCGTCGAAGTCGACGAAAAGCGTCGGCGTGGTGGAGCGAAGCTCCTGTGCGGGCCGCGAGGTGTTCTTTTGCGCTTCATCTGCTGTCGTCGAATAGGGGTGCCATATCACGGTGTGCCCGAGGGCTCGAAGCGCAGCGTCTGCCTCCGCGCGCGGCAGGATCATCATAGCTAAGCCGAGGCCCTCGAGAACCTTCAAGAGGCCGCCGGTCAGCACGGGTTTTCCATTCTCAAGCCGCGAAAGCGTGTCTGCGGAAACACCGCAAGCATGCGCCGTATCGTCGATACGCAACACACAGTCTCTACGTCGACTACGTACGGCTTCTCCTAACGCTTGCAGGTCTCGCGTTAGCGGATTGCGTGCCAATTTTGGAAGCTCGTGTGCCATGGCAGTTCGGCTCTGTCACTGGCGTGAATATGAGTCCATGCTAGTGCGAGACTCGACGCGAGGGAAAGAAAACAGTAGCCCATGGTGTGGCGGGATTTTCTTCCGGACCGGTTGTGCCTATCCTGATTAGAAAGTGAATCGTCAGCATTGGCGCGTTCTAACGTGGTGATGTTGCTCACGTGCGAGTTTGTGTGTTTGCGGCGGCTAGGGTGTGTACCGACGAGGCTGAATTGGTTGCGTAGGTGCTCGATCAAGCCGCCCATAGAGCAAGATGTCTGTTGGTCCGGCGGTAAGCAATTGGTTACCCGACGAGACGCTATTCAGTTTGGTGTCGCGGCAGCATTGCTTATCCGGAAATGCGAGCACTGCTAAAACATGCCGCGAAGCGTTTGGGATCGAACAATTGGGCCCGGAAGCGAACATCCCGGCCGTGCCAGGGCCCTTTGTCATCGCGACTGGCGGCAGATATGGCTCTGCCGAAGAGATTCTGCTGCAACACACCGTGCTGCCGTACTACTTGCCGTTGGCCAGTGCCAAGGTTCGTGCCGATGTGTGGTCAAGTCTCACGTCCGGGAAACCCCTATCCTCGAGATATCCGATTGGGCAGCTTACCGGGCAGTTCTGTTCACACCATCCACTGAAAGCCTGCTCGGCGTGCATGGGCGATGATCAAGCGGCCTTTGGCGTTGCGTACTGGCATCGGCTACATCAGCTGCCAAGCGTTTGGATCTGCACAAAGCATCAAGCGCTATTGTCCGAGTGTATCCGTAGGCAACCTGGAGGCGAGTGGGCGCCGCTATGTCTCCCAGACGCGCGCTCTCTGCGTCTACCTTCATCGATGATCGGAAGTGGTTCGGAAGTCTTGCAATTGATGACCAGCGTTGCCGAGAACTCCGCCGACTATATTCAGTGCGCGCCGCAGCTCTCTCTTGATCGGTTTCGTGTGTGCGCCGTGTTGACGGCGCAAGCCATTAAACTCGGCGCCGCTGACGACGCCGGAAGGGTTGATTTCTTCAAATGCGCACAACTTCTGATGCCGGAATCTGTGGCATCGTCTTCCTTGCTGAACTTGATTAGGCGTGGTCTTGGTGAACGGAGCATTGTCTGGATGGCAAGGCGCGTGTTCGGTGCTGAGTTTCGCTTATCTGTCCTGCACCTCTTGATTACCGTGTCACGTATGTACGGTAGCTGGGCGGCATTCCTGAACGCTTATCAGGCGCAGGAAAACACCCAGGCCCGAAGTGCGGAACGTCGTGTGTCGCGAGCGGTTCACATCTACTTTTAAAGCGGGGCCGGCTATCGCACTCGATACGAGCTCTTCGTATTAATGGACGTGTACCTCGGCGGAGTAGCTGATGCCGGAACGGTTGGAAACTCAGCAAATACTTCTCGCACCCTCCGAGTCGTGCTCTGTTTTTTTACAAGTGCAATGACTTGATCCAGGCCGAGAATCACGAACGGCTGACCCCGTTGCGTCACCACCTCGATCGCCCCCGCGTTGATGCGTTTCAATATGGTGGCGTAGTGCGTCTTAAAGACGGAAACTGGTGTGCCGGCGACGTTGACATCTCCCGCTCGAACGCGTGCACCAACTATCCTGACCGCCGCCTCGAACTCCACCATCCTCCGGCGTCCAAGATGGATTGCCCTGACGGGATTATGCGGGCTTTTGCGCATGATAACTCCTGGTTGGTTGGGCTAGTTGCGCGGTCAGGCGACGTCACGATTCGATCGCTACGCTGTCACGATTTTACGTATCCGAATTTCGCCGGCGCTTGACCGCGTGATCTCCAACGCGTCGCCAATTCTCCAACCTAGGGCATGCATGAGGTCATTAGGGAGTTCCAGCAATCGGTCTCCGCTGCCATCGGCAATGTCGGTAGCTACCGACAGCGGAGGAGGTGCAGCCCTTCGTGGCTTCTTGACTCGCTCCAACGCATGCACCAACTATTCTCACCGCTGTTTCGAATTCCGCCATCTTGCGGCTAGCAGAATGTATCGTCCTGAGAGGATGCGTGGGTATTTCGCATGATCGCTCCTGTTGGTGTTCGCTGCATCTCACGATCGAGACAATGCCGAAGGTTCCCAGCTATGGCGTTGTCTCGGTCGCGTACATGCGAATCGTCCCCCCTACCTTCGCTGTTGTGCTGACTCGCGCAGCTTTGCGTAACCCGCTAAAAGGCCCGCAGCGGAAAGTGGTTGCACTGGTGGCCTCGATTTCGGAGCAGACGGTGTTTGGGGTGCGCCGCTGATCTTCCGATTCAGCGTATCGAGTGCTTTCCGCTCGAAGACATTTAGGGATTGCTCCGTGTAGTTGTGCACGATCTGGACGTCTCGTTCCAACTTCATTTGATCAGCCACGTGGCTCAGAGGTGAGTCTGAATCGAATGGGCAGAGGAGGTCCTTGCTCGGCTTTCGACCGCTATTCATTTGGGCAAGTAGCTCTTCAACTTCGCGCCGATGCATGTTGTCCAGTGACAGATAGGATGCTTGGAGATCCTCGAGCGTGACCGTCTTGCGCCCATCCTCCACCATTTGCCGATAGGCCAAGCAAACTAGATGAACAACGATTCGCTTGATCCCAAAGGTCATCTGGAAGATTGTCCGCTCGTCGCCCTCCACCGATATGCGTAGCCAGCGTCCCGCGACACGCGTGCACTCCGCCAGGTACTCGCGCCAGTCCTCCGTGCCGGGGACTTCCGGCTCCATGACAATGGGTCGGCTGAGTAAGCGATGCCGATCCTCTTGCGGGCGTCGCTTGAGCTTATGGCACAAACTATAGTTCGCCACGTACACCAGCAGAACATCGATTCCCATTAGGGTCAGCAGGATGTCGGTGGCTGCTGTATTGGCGTCGTTGCCACGCGTAATGAATTGAGATTCGTCGGCGATCATTAGCATGGAAAAATCGCGAAATGCGCGCCACCGTACCTGCTTGGTAAGCACGTCCATTCGCGTACGTGGGGGTACAGCTTCGCCATCAGGGTAGCTGATCTTCCTGAGTACGGCCCCGATGGTTCGGTGCTCGCGAAAACTTACGCCAATGCAGTGATTCGAAGGAAATGGATCGTGACCGTGGTCGATGAAGATGCGCTCGTCGATCTGCATCAGGCGCTCGATGGCTCCCACCAAGGCGCTCTTGCCCACGCCAGCTAGGCCGGTCAAACAGATTGCAGTGGACGTCGGACCTCCCGTGGGAGGCTTTTTCTCGTAGACGTGGCGTAGATAGTTGATGCCGTCGTTATAACGCGTGTCAGAGAAGCCAAGCGATGCACCGATGATCTGCTTGATGATCCGACGCACTTGACGCGTGGGAATGAAAATGCTCTCGAGCGCCTTGCGCAGCCGTGCCTCAGTGACTTCCGGGGACTCTCCCGCCGGAATCTTGATTGTAGCGGGGCGAACACGGGTTTTTTCAGAGATGACTGCATCATCGAGTAAAGACGCAATTCGGCCCCTTAGAGTCTGTCTGAGAACGGTATTCATCGTGCGCTCCGGTGGGCTGTACCCAAGGCAGCTTCCGTAGTGGCCTGCCTCGATTTTCTTGAACGGCATTTCGCACGTCCGGTTTTTTCTTTGCCAGCATGCCAATCCTTGCCGGTTTGCTCAGCAAACTGGTCTTGGTAGTTGGACTCAACCGCGTGCTGGTGCTCGCGCATATCCGACTGCAAGTTGGCGCGGGCGGATGCGAGCGCCTGTAGCTCGCTGAGCGAAATGGCGAGTTGGTGGTGACTGTCGCGCAATGGAAGTATGGCCTCTACCTCAATGATTCTGCCGTGGATCTCCACCCAGGCGGCGCGGACACACATGTCCAAGATGTAGCCTTGAACTTCTATGCGTTGCCCCGTTGCGACCTGATCGAGAACCCCGCTGGCGCGAAGGGCGGCGGAGTCGAAGCGCCTGTGTAGGAAATAGGCGCCATCGCTCATTAAAGTGAACGTAGCCTTCGACAGGAATTTTCGGACCGCGTTTTCGAAAGTCATCGGGATCGCATCGGTGCGCCCGCGTTCGGATAAGAATTTCCACATGCCGGCGGGCGAGGGAACGACGCCTGCGGCGATCATGTCTGGCGTCAGCTTTTCTGAGACGTCTCGTTTATGGTTGTCCTTGACGACGCGGAGAAGCTCTCGTTTGACCATCTCCACCGGATTGAGGTCGCTTTGCACATAGGTCGGCGTACCTTCCGTTCGAATCTTGCGAGGGTTCGAGGTCTCCACAGTCGCTTTGGACTGTCCAAACGACGAGGGCGTGCTTCCCCGAATGGGGATTTCTGTCAGGTTGTATCCGCTCGCTAGGACCTTCTTGCCAGGTCCGTTGTCCGCCGTCAGAAATGGCGAGAGCCCCTCACACTGCCAGTCATCATCCGAAAGGGACAGCCCAAACAATGCGGCGAACCTCTGCTTTTGAATGGCCATGGAAAACAGCGCCATTCTGTAGGCATCTGACACTTCCGCGTTCAACGAGAAGCCCACACCTACCGTGCAACTGGAGGCGATATCGACAATTACGACAACGCACAACTTTGGCAGAAGCGTGCCGCAATACGGCGAAGTGGGATGGTCTTTTGTGTACCGCCCGTCTGCCTCGACTTGTTCCAATAGGTTGGCGACGGCATTGGAGTAGCGGCCCTCCGGTGCTCTGAACTTATTGCGCGTACGAACCTCGCCATATAGCGACCGACGCACGTCATCATGACTGTACTCTTTCAATACATGGTATCGATACTGGCCGTAACTGGGGAAGGGCTTTCCATTTGGGTGAAAGAATTCTTTGAAGCCGCGAGTGTCCGTACGCGTTTTGCATCCGAAGCTGTGACGCATGGCTTGGCTATAGATCGACGTTAGCGTCACCCCCGCTCCGCGGTAGCGAACGTACGATTCCTCGATGATTCTTGCCATGTTCTTATCAACTCGCCAACCGCTTTTTTTTCCTTGTTTTAGCCGGTGACGGCCCACCTTTACCTTGGCTTCGGCTCTGGAGTAGCCCCCTATGTTGAAAAAAATTGGGCACAACGCCCAACGTTCGCGACCGAACGCGAGGTATACGAGAAACCAAGCACGTACACGTGTTTCGTTTTTACCGCTGGCACGAGCAAGCCGATTGATAGCCAGATTTGGGTCATCCGAAGAAAGGACTTCTCGCTCCTTCTCCAGAACGGGAGCGATCGCTAGATAGCGTGCGTCTACGTGGTCACTCAATGTCTTTTTTGATGTCGGGCGAAAAGAATCGGCGGCAGAAAGATCTTCGTAGCTTGTGTCACCAAACCAAAAGGGAGTCTCTCTCGGCTGTTGCGCGGTAACGATGTTGCCCGTAAGCAGACCTTCTTCGAACTGCGAACGGGAGATGCGAATTACTACGCCATTGGGCTGACTGCACTTGTCCTTCCAGAACCACGCGAGATTGACGAAAGGCTTGTCCGCAAAGTTGTTCAAGAAGTAGTACGTTGCGTCTGCGGCTAGACTCTTGTAGCCGTGGGGCGCCAACAGTTGTGTTCCGATCATCATGATGCACTCCTGTTCTCAAACCAATCTGCATAGACTTGCAGAACATCTCGCGACTCCTGCTTGAGCGGGTAATCGAAAACGATCGGACTAAACAAATCCACGCGAAGGCGCCGGTGCCAGATGGCTTGGTACAAGATCGTCCGGCAATCATGGAGCGAGCACCCAAATTTCTGCATTAGCTCGCGAGACACCTCCAGCGATGACGCCGTTCCACCCAGGATTTCGTGAAACCGAGCCTCTATCGACTGGTGTACATCGGCCGAAACATTCGTAGAGCGTTGGTGATAACCAAACAAATGCCGCAAGTTGCATGCAACATTGAAGTCGATCTCTTCCTGCGTGACTCGCACGGTGCGAATGCCTGCGTCCTCATAGTAAGCACGCTCGAGATCGTGGCGAAACGCGGCGCGGTGTTGACGGTTAGCCTCCTGCTTTCGATTGCGCTTGAGGCCGAGCCCGCGTTTGAATCCGTCTTCGTTTTTCTTGATCGTCCAGTTCACGCAATACCTGCCGTTGTCATCTCGCATGAAGAGCAATAGATCGCCCATAAGTTGCTTTGGTACCCGCATTCCTCTCTCCGGGGCATCGGGATCAGGAATGGTGACTGTTGGATGGAGTCGAAGCTGACCGAGCCGATCAGCCACATCGACCGTGCCTCGAAAGGATGGGAGGTCCCGTTCACGGGTATCCGGGTGGCCGTCTAGCGGATGAAAATCTGGCTGCGGCGAGAGCACACGCTGCTCGTGCAACTCAAACAGGTCAGGGTGATACAGCGCCAGGATGGCGGCTGATTGTTCTGGCGCAGATAGTAGATGGATATCACGCGCGAGTTTGGCAGAGTAAATGCACGATCGACGTGAAACGCTTGGGGCGTCGTTGGAGAATGCCGAGACAGGCGATTCGTACGAGTCGGTCCACCCACTTGGTGTTCGTGCAGCAAGTCTTTCGAGGTGTGGGAGAGGGTTGCGTCGTTTTGCGGCGGGCTCGCGCGCGTCGCCGAGTGAGCTGATGGCTGTCATGGTGCTTCCAAACAAAGTGAGTCGATCGCCACCCAAAAAAAAGGGTGTACGTCCGCTGGCTTAGTAGCGGTGCAGGGCTCTGGAAGCATCAGATGCGATGTGTTGGCGCGAGCGCCACCAGAGCCGCCTTGACAGGTGGCTCTTGCCGTCGCAGAATGACAGCGTGTCCTAACGACACTGCAATTCAAGGGCCGCTATCTTTGCCGAGATAGTCGGCCCTTTCTACATTCCAGGCTTCGTGCGCGCTTGCCGTTATGGCTCGTGCATGTTGCGCTCCTTTCCTTCCTTTCCTTCCTTTCCTTCCTTTCCAGGCGCTTGTTATGGCGCGCTGCTGTCCTCACGCATCTGACGGTTGTCCGTCAGCCGATTCAATAGCTTCTCTGTGTCGCCGGTCACGCCGGATTTCAGTCCCAGGCAGACGGCAATTCGATGGGCTTCGCCTCTTCGTCCGGTGGTGCGTCCGCTGAGCAGGGCATAGACATCCTGGCGCCGGAAGTCGTGGGCTTTCGCCCAGTCCGTCACTGAAAGCCCGGCCGCATCAAAGGCAGCGCGAATTTCGTTGCGAGTGAATGTCTCGTTCATGATGAAGATCGATGCGACATGGCTTGATTCAGTATAGGTACGCTCCGCAGTAGCGCAGCATCAATTCGAAAATTGGTGGGTGAGGCTGATCACATCAGCCGCGCATCCGGTGAATTCTTTACAATTTGTAAGAAGGTTTTTTCGTTGAAATGAATGCGAAATGATTCTATCATTTGTTTTATATATTCGGCAACTATTCTTTAATTCTAATATTTAAAACATAACACGTATGTATAAATCTTATGTTTTTTGTTTTTTGAGGGTGCTATCTGATCGTGAGGGTGTGGGGGCTCAATGTTGAGCGTCGCCCCGAGGCCTGGTGAGTTCATTCGCGGCCATGCGGGACGGCTCAGTGTGATCAACGGATTTCAGAGTGCCGAGGAACTGCTTGCTGTTTTGGATAGCAAGGCTCGCAATGGTCAGAAGGGGCGAGATCCCGTTGCTGCATACCAGCTCACCGCACCGTTTGCCGGCTTGGATCCGGTGACCTATTTGAAGTTGCATTCACTGTTACCTTTCGCGCGCATAGGTGCCAACGGTGATGAAGACGTACTGGACTATGAGACGCCAGCTCGAGCAAAGCAACGGACTGCCTGGATGCAATTGAAGGACGCGGCGTACGTCTGTCCACGCTGTGTTGCCGAAGATGAAGAGATGCTTGGCTACTCCTATTGGCGTGCATTCCATCAAGCTCCCGGCATTGACGCATGCGAGATGCATGGCGAGGCTTTGGCTGCTGTGAAGAGTCCCGGTGCATTTGACTGGCAGCCAGGGACATGGTGTGGCGGCGCTCGACCAGTCTCTGATGAGCTTGCCACATTGCGTGAAGTGCCCATCATTGTGCGCTACGCTCGAATTACGCATGCGTTTCTGACTGGCGGACGTCGAGTGTCTCGATTCGCCGCGTGGCGCTGTTTTGGGAATCGAGCTTCCGTACTGGGCTTCCAGGTTGGTATCAAAGGTCATCGGTCCACGCTCGCAGACTGCATTCGCGATGCGTTTCCCGCCCGTTGGTTGGAGGCGCACTACCCGCGGCTATACGGCAGGGCTAGCGTGCGCAATGTGCACTCAGTCAATGGTGCTGCACGCGCTCAACTTTGTGAGGGGATCGTGTACGCGATGGCGCTCGCTGCAACGTTTTCGTCTGCTGAACAGGCCATTCATGCTTTCCATACGACATCAAATGATCGCGTGCGAAGGCCTCGCTCAAAGTATGGCCCCCTGTCGGAGCGCCGCGAGCGGCTCCTTCCTTTGTACCTTGCTGCAGAGGGAAAGATATTGCGGGTGGCCGAAATGCTCGGTGTCACGCAGTCGACTGCGTTCCGTCAGCTTCGAGCGGTTGGGTTGCCGACTATCGGGAAGGTTCCAAAGGTGGATAGGCAGCGCGTGGTTGCCTTCGTATCGAAGGCATCAACGACTGAAGTGAATCGTTGGATTGCGGCCGGGTCTGACCTCCGTTGCCTCTGAGCCGTCGCAGATGGCCTATGGCGACTGCATCGAGGCACAAACTGTGGATTCGTAGCTGCGAGTGGTCACTCGGCAGCGTCGCGGTGTAGTAGACATCCGAACTTAACAGCCGCTTAGACATGGCGACATATAAGGAATTGTTGGCTCAGAAGGCAAAGTTGGTAGAGCAGCTTGAGAGTGCTCGCTTTAAGGAGTTCGAGACTGTCGTCCAGCAGATTCGCCAAGCCGTTGCAGAGTACGGGCTTACGGCCGAGGATCTTGGCCTGGCATTATGACGCGGCCGGGGTTCTGCGGAGAAGACGTCCGTCGCCCCAAAGTATCGCGATCCGAAGACCGGAGCTACTTGGGCAGGGCGCGGCCGTGCTCCGGCATGGATCGTCAAGAATCGCGATAAGTTTTTGATTGCTTGATATTTCGTAGCGGCAGAGCTCGGTGTTAGTGAGCCGACGGCAATGAGGTGGCTGAAAGGGGTGGGCTTGCCTTCTCTTGGTGGGCTTGTTAAGCCAGGACGATGTAGAGTCATCGCATTTTTATCGAGAGCATCAAAGGACGAAATTGATCGCTGGATTGCGGCCGGTTCGAATGTCTATGCCATCTGAGGCTGATGGCGCGTGGAAGCGATAGTGAGTCTGCCGCCCGAATGACCGTAGGCCGCGGAGGCAGCGTTTCGCCTCTCTGACAGCCTCCGGCGCGATGTTCGATTGGTCCGTGCTATCTCAGAGAACGTAGAGCTTGAACAACGCCATTCACAACGCCTCGTGGGGCGATTCACGCTAAGTTGCTAAAGTTGTCATCAATTTGGATGAGCAGGCTCCTCTTTATCAAAATGTTGGATATCAATCGAAATCATGAGCCGCATACTCTTCGCTTGGGAACTCGGCGCGAATTTTGGTCACCTCGCACGAGACATTCCGGTCGCTGAGCGGCTGCGTGCGCAAGGACACGATGTTCTATTTGCTGTAAAAGATGTTGGCGTGGCGGAGCAGCTACTGCAGACGAGGGGCTTCAGCTTCGTGCAAGCTCCAGTGGCCCCGTCGTTGCCGAGGAGAGAGGCACCGGCCAGCTATTCAGAAATACTGATCGCTGCCGGTTATGGAGATTCGTCGAGCCTAGGCGGTCGCGTTCGGGCTTGGACCGCTCTTTTTGAGCTACATGGCTCACATGTCGCTGTAATAAACCATGCGCCTACAGCGCTGCTCGCCGCGCGGGTGGTCGGGCTGCCGGCAGTGGTCACGTGCATTGGATTTGAGGTGCCGCCGCAGGTTGATCCTCTGCCCAGCATTCGTCCATGGGAAGGTACTCCACTGGAGCGATTGCGGTCGGCAGATACGTTTGTGCTTAAGAGGCTCAACGAAATGCTCGGTCCTCGCGGGCATCGTCTGTTCGCGCGTGTGTTTGACCTGTTTGAAGGCGTCCCTACGTTCTTCACGACGTTTGCGGAATTGGATCACTACGGTGTTCGCTCGGAGGCCGAGTATGTCGGCATGTTTTCGTCCGTGGGTTGCGGAGGGCGCCAAGCTTGGCCCGAAGCTGGTGGTGCACGGGTATTCGCGTATCTACGTCCGTCCGTACCTGGTTTTGAACATATGCTCGGAGCACTGCGCGACGCGGACGTGTCTGCGATTTGCGTTGCGCCGGGCACGTCTAAAGACATTGCTGAACGATATCGTTCTCCATCGTTGGAGATCGTCACTCAGCCTCTTGCGTTGAGCCCGATGCTAAGCAGTGCCAGCTTGGCCGTTGTCTATGGCACTGGAACGATGTCAGATGCGCTGCTGGCTGGTGTGCCGTTGCTGATGGTGCCGCAGGTTATAGAGCAGGCGTTGGTGGCCGAACGAATTGAGGCTCTTGGCGCGGGCATGTTGTGGCGCGCACCTCGCACGGCAACGGGCGCGAGTGACATTTTGAGGTCAGCGCTCTCGAGTGCAGACCTCAAGCGTGCGGCTGAGAGGTTTGCCAGCAAATATCAAAATTTCTCACCAAGTGATGCGGCGGAGCGAGTCAGTCAAGCGGTCTTGCTGGCGGCGGCGTCTTAGGTCTGCTTGTTGTTGTGTGCGGTGTCTGTGGGGCCGTCTCCACAGTGTGGGTGTTACTTTCCCCGTCGGACCGCCGCCGGCAAGAATTCAGTGAGTGCTTAATTTTCTTATTTCTTAGGCCTGGCACAAATTCAGTATAAATAAGATCAGGTATTAGGAAATTTCACGCGAGGAACCCTACGACGAGGGGTTCTCACTGCAGAGAGGGCTCTCTACTATCCGTCCCCAATCAGGGATAAGGGCGTTGATTCCCGGAATCAAACGCTCCAGCATGAAGTGGGGGAGTTTCCTATGAGTCAGGTGCCCAATAGAGGTCCGCGTAGCAAGTACGCGGATGCTTGGCGCTCGTGCCGCAAGCGGCTATCCAGTCGCAACACTCCGGATAGGCAGGGTGCGCATTCATTTAGGTAAGAATCTGCCTCGCAAACTCCCTCGCCAAATTCATCTGTAGCGGATTTTCGCAATCGATACTGCCACGCGTGTTTTGCGTGGGGCCGTAGGTTTCGTGATGGGTTTGCGGAGAGGCAGGGCAGCGTGCCGTCAGTGCTCTGACGCAGCGAAGCATAGGGAATTTTCACACGATGCACGCGGATATGGCTTTGCGAATGCTTAGCGATCTTCTCTGGACCGGGGTAATCGTTTGCGCTCCTGTGCTTGGTTTGACGATGGCAGTCGGTTTCTTCATTAGCCTTTTGCAAGTCGTGACACAGGTACAAGAGAACTCATTGACGTTTGTGCCGAAGTTGCTCACTGCTGTGATCAGTCTGATTGTGTTCGGGCCATGGATGCTGAGGAAGTTTGTTCAGTTCTCTGTGCATCTTTGGTCTGGAATTCCTTCGATGATCTGAGCCGACCGTGACTGCGTCCGTATTCCCTGTATTCAATATCGAGCGTCTTGAGACAGTTTTGTTACTGTCCTTACGGCTAAGTGCAGCATTTTTGGCGACGCCGATTCTGCCTGCCGCAGGCGTTCCAACGGTTGTGCGCGTTCTGGTGGTGCTGTCACTCGCTACCGCCCTCTCATTCAGCTTGCCCGGAGCAGATGCAGCCCAGGGCGTTTCCGGCCACCTCGGTACTCTGGTGGAAGCCGCGTTGTCGGAACTGGCGCTAGGAATGACCCTGGCCTTGGGCATTCTGCTCGCGTTCGCTGCATTCACAACGGCAGGGCAACTCCTCGACGTCCAAATCGGCTTCGGGATGTCGCAAGTGCTGGATCCGGCGACCAACGCGCGCATGCCGATCTTCGCGACGGCTTACAACCAAGCTGCTGTGGTGGTCTTCTTCCTGGTCAACGGACATCACGCGCTCTTGCGCGGTCTGGCGTACAGCCTGGAGCGATTCCCATTGGCGCAACCATGGCCGCTTGCTGCGGCGCTTGCCCCGATTACCAAGCAAGTCGTGGGGCTCCTAGGTTTGAGCTTTTCTTTGGCTGCTCCCGTTGTGTTCTGCCTTCTGCTGACAGAAATGGCCCTTGGGGTGGTCGCCAAGAATTTGCCTCAGATGAACATGCTCACCATGGGCATTCCAGTAAAGATTGTTGTGGGCGCGGTTGCAGGATCGTTATGGTTTGCCGGTATCGGCAACATGATGACGCGCGTCTACGACGATATCTACAAAAGCTGGGGCACCATTTTCTCGGCAGAACATGTCGGGCTCCGTAGCGCGCGGCAACTGATCAGCGAGGAGGCATGATGGCTGATCAGGACATGGATAAGAGTCAACCAGCAACGCCCTACAAGTTGCAGAAGGCCAAGGAAAAGGGGCAGGTTGCAAAGAGCCGTGATGCTATCTCGGCGGTGACATTCACGGTTGCGATGGTGTTTCTTGCGTCGCAAGGCTGGGATACATGGCGCCGTATTTTTCAAATCAACCGGGCCCTTCTTGCGTACGCGGGCAATGTGGACGCGACAGAGCCGGCCATGTGGCATCTCATCGATCAAATGGTTCGCGCTGTCCTCGATCTTGGTATCCCGTTCTTCATGGCGCTGTTGCTTGCGGCGGTCGCTGGGAATTTGCTGCAAACGGGCCCCATCCTGTCGTTTGAACCGATCAAGCCTGAGTGGGATCGTGCGAATCCGGTTCAAGGGTTCAAGAGGCTGTTTTCGTTGCGTACGTTGTTCGACGGCGCACGTGCGCTGTTGAAGCTCGCCTTGCTGGGCTTGGTCGCGTATTTCTCACTGAAGAGTCTGGCACCCCAGTTTTATCACTTGGCGAGCCTTCCGGCGAACGGATTTGTGCACACGTTGCTGGATGATCTGGCTTCCCTTGGCCTGAAGATGTCAGCCATGCTGGTGTTCATCGCACTGCTGGACCTTATCTACACCCGACGTGAGTTCAGCAAGAAGATGCGCATGAGCCATAAGGAGCTCAAGGACGAGTTCAAGCATCGGGAGGGCGATCCGCGAATCCGCAGCCGGTTGCGCAAGCTACGCCACGAAATGCTCAAGCGCAGCCGTTCCGTCAGCAAGACTCGTAATGCCGACGTGCTGATTACCAATCCGACCCACGTCGCAGTTGCGTTGCGCTACGTTCACGGCGAGATGGAGTCGCCGCAACTGGTTGCCAAAGGCGCCGGTGCGCTGGCCGCGGTGATGCGCAAGATTGCGGCTAAACACCAGATTCCTGTTGTCCAGAACCGGGCATTGGCGCGGGCGTTGTTCCACTCGCTGGAGGTTGATCGCTCCGTGCCGCCGGCAATGTATGCCGATGTGGCGCGCATCATCGTTTGGGTGTTTGCCATGCGTCGTGCACGCGAAAAGACAGTGGCCAGGGGCACGATGTGACGCTACTCAAACGTTTCTTTGGCGCCAACAGCGACATGGCCATGGTGTTGCTGATTCTCGGCGTGCTCGTCGTGTTGTTTGCCCCGATTCCGTCGGGGCTGTTGGACTTCCTAATCCTCTCGAATTTCAGCTTCGCGTTCCTGATTCTTCTGCTGACGTTCTACATGGCGAGGCCGGTCGAGTTCTCGACGTTCCCGTCGCTGCTCCTGGTTGCGACGTTGTTCCGGCTGTCGCTGAACGTGGCGGCGACGCGGCTCATCCTCTCGGATGGAGATGCCGGCAAGGTGATCGCAGCGATCGGCTCCTATGTCGTTGGCGGCAACTACGTGATCGGGTTGATTGTGTTCCTGATTCTGATCGTCGTGCAGTACGTGGTGGTGACCAGCGGGGCGCAGCGTGTGTCTGAGGTTGCGGCGCGTTTCACGCTCGACAGCATGCCGGGCCAGCAGATGAGTATCGATGCTGATCTTAATATGGGATTCATCGATCAAGCGGAAGCCCAACGGCGGCGGAAGAATCTGGAGAAGGAAGCCGCCTTCTACGGCGCGATGGACGGTGCCAGCAAGTTTGTCAAAGGGGACGCGATAGCAGGCATCGTGATCCTGCTGGTCAATATCGTCGGTGGCCTTGTCATTGGTGTCATGCAGCACGGCATGGCTTGGAGCCAGGCGCTGCAGACGTACACACTGTTGACCATCGGGGACGGCATCGTGACACAGGTGCCGGCGCTTGTGATTGCAGTTGGCACCGGCATCATCGTCACACGCTCGGCATCCGATGAAAACCTGAGCCGGGAAGTGCTGCGGCAGGTGACGTCATACCCGAAGACCTTGTTGCTTGTCGCAGCAGCGCTTGCTGGATTGCTGCTGCTGCCCGGTATTCCGGCCGGACCGACGTTGCTATTGTTCGTAGCCATTTCGTTTGCTGCCTTCCTGATCTACCGTTCGGCTCGGCAGGCTGATGTGGAAGAGACCGGTACCGACGGTGTGGCGGACGAGAGAGCTACTGGCGCGGACGATGATCCATATGCGCTGCTCGCTGTGGACCCGATCGAAATCAATATCGGGGCCAACTGGGTGCCTATCGCCAATCAACCCGGAAGCCTATTCATGGAGCGCATTGCTGCGTTCCGAAAGCAGCACGCGCAGGATCTGGGCATGGTATTGCCACGCGTTCGTTTTAGGGACACTGCGCGGCTTGGCCCGGACCACTACGAGATCGTGCTGGACGGCGTGGTTTGCGCGAAAGGCGAGGCGAAACAGGATCGAATTCTTGCGATTCACCCCGCAGGCGACACGCGGGCGATTCCGGGCGAGGTGACGCGCGATCCAACCTATGGGCTTCCTGCGCTTTGGATTGAGGAACATCAGCGGCAGGTCGCGGTTGCAGCCCGATTTACCTTGGTGGATGCCCCCACGGTTTTCATGACGCACTTGAGCGAGGTTCTTCGCCGAGAGTCCGCCGTGCTGTTGACCCGCGCCGAGACTGAGAAGCTTCTGGCGCGTGTTCGACAGTCGCAGCCGGGGCTGGTTGAAGAGACCGTTCCGACAGTGCTTTCCCTGAGCGACATCCAGAAAGTCCTTCAGAACCTTCTGCGAGAAAAGGTTTCGATTCGGAACATCGACGCGATTCTGGAGGCGTTGGCCGATGCTGGACGGAACACCAAGGACGCGAATCTCTTGACGGAAGCCGTTCGGCGTCGGTTGGGTCATGCGATCTGCCAAGGTTTGCTGGGTGAAGCGAGTGCCTTGCATGTGATGACGCTCGACCCGCAAATCGAAGGGCAGTTCCTGCAAAGCATGCAAGCCGCGAGGGGCATGGAAACTGCAGGGCAAGGGGCGCCATCGGCTTTGTTTGTCGTGGATCCGAAGCTGGCTGAGCAGTTTATTGGGCGCCTCGTTCAACAGGCCGAAAAAATGATGAAGAGCAACTTGCTGCCTGTTCTGCTGTGCTCGCCTGAGCTGCGTCGTCATATTCGAGCGATGTCCGAGCGCGTGGTGCCGCATCTTCGGGTGCTGTCGATGTCGGAGATTCCGCAAAACATCGAGCTGAAGTCGTGGGGCGTCGTTGCAGTGTGAGACGCCCAATCTTTCATTCTGAATTCTGATCCACGGTATCCATCTCATGCAGGAAATCTTTGCCGTCACGCTGGCTAGCATGCATCAAGACATGGCTCGTCTTGATGGCGTGGCACTGAATCTCGCCAACGTTTCGACACCCGGCTACAAGCGCGGGGTGGTCGCGATACAGCCGTTTTCCAGTGTTGTCGATGCCGTGGTGGAACAAGCTGGGACAAATGCGACAGCGGCGAGCGGTGTACAGGTCATGAGCGATATGCGCCCGGGCACCGTGAAGCTGACTGGGGAACCGATGGATGTTGCCCTGGCTGGCGATGGGTTCTTTGAGGTGACCACGCCCTCTGGTCCAGCCTATACCCGACAGGGAAACTTTAGGACGGACGCGATGGGGCGTTTGGTGACTGCGCAAGGCTATCCCGTGATGGGAAAGAACGGCGAAGTCTTCCTCACGACCCAGACGCCGGTCATCGATGCGATGGGCAACGTGACGGAACCCAATGCCACCACGGGCCCCTCCGCCGTCAACCCGCGGACGCCCATCGCGCAGATCAAAGTGATCAAGTTCGATAACCCCAAAACGTTGCAGCGCCTGGGCGAAGGGCTATTGGCCTCCGGCGCTGGCATGACTGTTATGGACGATGCCAATGTACAGATTCGCCAAGGCGCGTTGGAGAACGGCAATGTCAGTTCGATGCAGGAAATGATGCAGCTCATTCAAACGATGCGGCACTTCGAGTCGGTACAAAAGATCACGCAGGGCTACGACGAAATGATCGGCACTGCAATCCGCAAGCTCGGCGACCTGTCCTGAACAGGCGGCTCGTTTCCAACAGATACTCCACAGGGACCACGAACATGTTCGATGCGCTTTACATCGGTGCCACCGGCATGCAGGCACAGCAACTGAGCGTTGACACGATCGCCAATAACCTGGCCAACGTGAATACGACAGGCTTCAAGAAGAGCAGGGTGAGCTTTACCGATCTGGTGGCTCAAGAGGCAGGACGCATTCAGCCTACCAGCGATGCATCGTTGGGCCCCTTGTCGGCATTGCCCGGGTTGGGCGCCGGAGTGGGTATTTCGAGCGTTGCCAAATTGTTCGACACCGGCAATCTACAGCAGACGGGCTCATCGTTCGATGTTGCCATCCAGGGAGATGGTTTTCTGGAGGTGGCGTTGCCCGACGGGAGCCGTGCATTCACTCGGGGAGGCACGCTCAAAGTCAATTCGGATGGCATGCTGGTGACGCAGGCAGGCTATGTGGTGAAACCCGGCATTTCGATTCCCTCCAATGCGAAGGACCTGACCATTTCTGCGGATGGTCACGTGCGAATCTCCGTGCCGAATCAGTCATCGCCCGTCGAAGCAGGCCAGTTGGAACTCGCGCATTTCGCAAGTCCCGGGATGTTGCTCGCCCAGGGCGACAACCTCTATCGGCCAACCGATACATCCGGCGAGCCCGTAGTCGGTAAGGCGGGCCAGGATAATTTGGGTACTTTTGCGCAAGGGTTTCTTGAGGGTTCGAACGTCAAGATGACTGATGAGATGGTCGGTCTCATGGTTGCGCAGCGCGCGTACGAGGCCAACGTCAAAGTCGTTCAGGCTTCGGACGAGATTCTCGGCATGGTTAACAACCTTCGCAAGTAAGCGTAGATGCCTGGTCAGTTGACGATGTTGCTTCTTCGCACGCGGACAATGTTGGCAATCGCTGTCGCAGTGGCGGGGGCCGCCTGCCCTTTAGCGAACGTCGCCGCCCGCACATTGCCTGTGGTCGAGCGTGCTCCATTGGGTGCTGAACCCGGCGACGTCCCAGTGGCTCGCATCGAGTTGCCCACTGTCATGGAGGCCAAACGCGCCGATGTTGTAATGGGCGATGTTGCACAGATTTCTTCGAGAGACTTGACCACGCTGCGCAGATTGATGCGTTTGCCGCTCGGTCGCCTGGCGAGATCTGGCGAGTCCGCCCATCTTGATCGCTCCCAACTGGCACGCTGGGTTCGTGCTCGTACTGGTATCGATCCCCAAGCGATCACATGGAGTGGTGCAGAGGCCGTTGATATCTATCTCGCCACCCACGAACTTAGCGGAGAACAGTTGGTATCCGCAGCAAAGGCAAGTTTGCAGGACTGGCTCTTCGCCAGAAGCACGCGCTCAAGCATCGAATTGAGCCGTGTTCCGCATGACCTTATTGTGCCTGCGGGGGAGGTCAAGGTGCAGGTTCGCCCCATTCCCAATGCAGCGTTGCTGGCTCGACACATGTCGGTGTGGGTTGATGTCTGGGTTGATGATTGTTTCATTCGGACGGTGCCGGTGAGCTTCGAAGTCAGCGCCTATGAACAGGGCTACGTTATGGATATGGCGGAGGCCAGCGGAAGTCCTTTGGGTCAGGTGCACATGCAACCTAGGGAAGTTGACCTGACTGCGCTGCCGTCCAAGGCAATTCTCGCATCGCTGAAACCAGAGGCGGTGGCAAGCCTTCGCCTGCGTCGCCCGATGGCTGCGGGGGAAACTGTGACGCGTGACAGTGTGGAGTCGCGTCCGGCTGTAGCCCGCGGAGATTGGGCCACGCTGCACGCCGTCGCAGGCGCGGTGAATCTGGAGAGCCGTGTCGAGGTGCTGGAAGACGGCCTGACGGGGCAACTGGTACACGTCAAGCTGCCGAATGCAACGTCGCCCATGCTGGCGCGTGTTGTCGGGGAGCGGATGGTGGAGGTCAAACAGTGAACTACCGACGCTTGGTTTTGCATTCGCTTTGTGCTGTTGGTCTTGCGACGTGCCTTCATGCTGCTGTGGCAGAAAGTCTGTACAACGAAGGGACGTATCGACAACTGACATCGGACAACAAGGCATTCCGGGTCGGGGATGTGATCACCGTTCAGGTCTATGAGAACTCGAGCGCGTTGACGAGTACAGACACGACCAGTCAACGCAAAAACAACTTGAACGTAGGCATCACCACATTGCCGGCGGGTCGACAGATCGGCGGCGCAATGAATGTCGCCGGTGATTTTGACGGCGGTGGCACGACGCAGCGTACCAACAAGCTGCTCGCAACAATCACCGTGGCGGTGAAAGAGGTGTTGCCTACTGGAGACCTTCGCGTCGCGGGCGAGCAATTGCTGACGGTCAATGACGAGCAGCACAAGGTCTCACTTGAAGGTCGCGTGCGGCCACAGGACATTTCGGACGGCAACGTCGTGCTGTCGACGCGACTTGCTGAAGCACACATCAACTATGTTGGAGATGGTGAGTTGTCCGATCGCCAGCGACGCGCCTGGTGGCGAAAACTGCTTGATCTGCTGGGGCTGTGATGCATATCGGTCATTGCATCGTTAATTTCGCCGTGTGCGCCTCGGTACTGCTGGGTTCTATGGCGCCGGCGGATCCCGTGTGGGCCGAGAGCACGCGTATCAAAGATCTAGGGAAGATCCAGGGCTGGCGCGACAACGCGTTGGCGGGGTACGGCATCGTGAGCGGCTTGGCAGGCACAGGCGATTCGCCGACGAATCGTACGACCCGTCAGGCGTTGTCCAATGTGTATTCGCAGTTCAATCTGACGGTGCCTCCGGAGCAGGTGCAGAGCCGCAACGTGGCGGTGGTGATGGTATCTGCTTCGCTGCCGCCATTCGCACGCGAAGGGGATACGTTAGACGTGACGGTATCGTCGGCCGGAGATGCCCGCAGCCTTGTAGGCGGAAGCTTGCTGTTGACGCCGCTCAAAGGCCCGAATGGGCGCGTCTATGCGCTTGCGCAGGGACCCTTGTCGGTTGGGGGGTACCGCTACGATGCAAACGGCAACGTTTTGCAGAAAAACCATCCCACGGTGGGTTCGTTGCCAAATGGTGCGACGGTTGAGGTAGGCGTCCACGCTGAAATGCTGAGTGCGAGTCAGACCGTCACCTTCGTTCTTTCCGATCCCGATTACACAACCGCCAATCGCATCGCATCAGCAATTAATGGACAGGTCGGTGGCGGCATCGCCAGGGCTCGGGATGCGTCCGGTATCGAGATTCGCGTGCCGGACGGCCAGCGAGACCAACTCGTTAGCTTTGTCGCCAAGTTGGAGAACGTCACTGTAGAGCCGGATCGTCGGGCCAAGGTCGTTATCAACGAGCGCACCGGAACGGTGGTGTCCGGAGGCGATGTCCAGATTTCGAAGGTTGCCGTATCGCATGGTGATCTGAAGATTTCGATCGCTACCCAGAACACCGCCTCACAACCGAGCGACGTGATTTTCCCGGGGCCTGGCGTGCGGACGGCCATCGTGACGAATACCCGTATGGAGGCGACTGAACAGAATGGTCCCGGCTTTGTCCCGCCGGGAAGCAACACCGTCGCCGATTTGGTGCAGACGCTCGCCAAGCTGCATACCAACACACGCGACATCATTTCTATTCTCCGAGCAATCAAGGCAGCAGGTGCATTGCACGCCGAGTTGGTTGTGCAGTAGAGCAGTATTCAACGAGGGATCGGTATGACGGAAGGGATCGAGGCTGTGACTACAACGATGATGGGGCTGGCCCTGGACGCAGCAAGCCTGCGCCAACAAGCGATTGCCGCCAACATCGCGAACAGCGAAACGGCTGGTTACATCCCCATGGGCGTTAGTTTCGATGCACGCATGACTGACATGCAACGGGTGCTTGATGGCGCCAGAGGCCAATTGGATGCCGTTGCGCTCGATGCCATGCAGCCACGCTTACAGCCTCTAACCGACATGGCCGGCGTTCCCGCCAAGATCCTGCTGGATGTCGAGGTTGCCAATCTCGCGCAGAACGCTGTGCAGTACCAAGCGCTGGTGAAGGGGCTCTCGAAACATTACGCCATCTTGTCGAGCGCCGTGAGCGACGGCAAAAAGTAAGGAGTACCGCGATGGACTACGCACGTGCCTTTGCAATCAGTGCCGCGGGGATGGCTGTCGAGCGTACCCGCGTTGATGTGGCATCACTGAATTTGGCGAATGCCAATACTGTTTTGGCAACAGAAGGAGCGAACTACCAGCCGCTGCGTGTTGTCGCGCGCGCGATGCCAATCGGTGCAAATCAAGAGGCAGGTTGGGCCAGCTTCTCGGATCGTGTGGAACAGGGGTTGGATACGCCCGATCTCTCTTCGCTAAGCCTCCCGGTAGTACAAACCGAGCCCACTGGTGCGCAGCCAAGAATGGTGTACGAGCCAGGGCATCCACTTGCCAATGACAAGGGCTTCGTCGCTTATCAAGGCGTGGACACAGCCACGGAGATGGTCACGCTGATGAGCGCATTGCGCGCCTACGAGGCCAATGTGGTAGCAATGAACACAGCGCGCACGCTGTCATTGAAAGCGCTGGATATTGGAGGTGGGTCATGATGACAGACGCGATTCAGGCCATCGCACAGGCCGGAAACGGAGAGGCTGTTGCAGACCTCCAACCGAGCCCGGTGGCGATGGTTCCTGCGGTAGGGACGGGTTTTGGCGACTTGGTTAGTCACGGGCTAGCGGGTGTCAATCAACAGTTGCTGGTGTCCCAGAAAGACTTGCAGCAGCTGGCGACAGGAAACGTCGAGAACTTGCATCAGGTCATGATCCGACTTGAAGAGAGTCGGCTCTCGTTTCAGTTGCTTCTCCAGGTCCGTAATCGCTTGCTGGAAGCGTATCAAGACGTCATGAAGATGCAGGTGTAGGGAAGGGGGAAAGTCATGTGGTTGACGCAGAGCCGGAACTCACCGGCGCAATGTTGGGGGAGTGTCTGGTGATTCGAGATGTTTGGAAAGGGCTGAACACGTTGGCTCGCGCTGGCTTAATCGGGGGTGCGCTCTGCATTGCTGTTGCCATGGGAGTGTTCAGCTATTGGGCACTACATACGGACTATCAAGTCTTGTTTTCGGATCTGACACCGCAGGATGCGACGGCGATGGTGGCGGAGCTTGATCGGCTCAAGGTGCCTTACCAACTAGGTGATCAAGGCACGTCGATCCTGGTGGCGCAGGACCAGGTCTACAAAACGCGCATCAAGCTGATGGGCAAGGATTTGCCGCTCCATGGAGCAGTCGGGTTGGAGTTGTTCAACAACAGCGACTTCGGGATGACCGAATTTGCCCAAAAGATCAACTACCAGCGCGCGCTGCAAGGGGAGTTGACGCGCACCATTCTGTCGCTGTCCGAAATCCATGACGTTAGAGTGCACCTCGCGTTGCCTGAGCAGGGGCTTTTCAAGCAGGCGAGCAATCGAGCAAAAGCTGCAGTGACGCTAACCCTGAAGCAGGGTCAAGTGTTGCGACCGGAGCAGATTACCGGTATCCAGCGCCTGGTATCCGCATCTGTGCCTGGCATTGCCACGCAGGACGTGACGATCGTTGACCAGCATGGTGTAGCTCTGACGCGCGCGTCTGGAGCGGAAGGCGAGATCGACGCCGCATCAGGCAGGCTCGACCTGAAGAAAGAAACGGAAAACTACCTGCAGCGCAAAGTCGCCGATGTGCTCGAACGCAGTTTCGGCCCTGGACAGTCGATTGCCAGCGTCGATGTCACGCTGGACATGGATCGCATCCAGACCACAACGGAAGACGTTGTCCCCGCAGCGAGTCGAACAGGTCAAACACCTAGCGGCGTGATGACGCGTGAGCGTGAGAGCGTGCGGGATACCGGCGCCCCTCTTGATACACGTGTCGCCGATGCGAGCGGCGGCGCGCGTGGCGGCAGCTCACAGCGTGAAACCGACTATGCGGTTGGCCGTCGTGTAGAGCAGGTGGTCAGCCAACCGGGTTCGGTGCGCCGCATTCAGGTGGTTGCAATGGTGCGCACACCGCTTGATGCTGACCAGCAGGAACGACTGCGCCGGTTGGTTGCAGCTGCGGTCGGCGCTTCGTTCGAACGAGGTGATAGCGTGGTGGTCCAGCCTCTGAATGCCTTGGTCACCGAAAGTGCTATTGGTACTTCAGCGAATGCCATTGCGCAAGCCGACTCGTTCCCTGCCATGAAAGAGCATGGCGATGGCCGTGAGCGAGATAACGCGGCCTGGCTCAATGGACTCTCGTCGGATCGTCTGTTGGCGGGCGGAGCGCTGCTGGTGCTGGCAGTAGGTGCAGGTCTAGGCGTGCTGTTGTCCCGCCTCCGGAGTCAATCCACCTTGCGTGCGAATGGTCTGGGTGCGGCCAGAGGGCTAACAGTAGCGCAACGTGATGCGGCACTCGCACAGGTAGAAACATGGATGCGTGGCGATGCTGCGCGCGATGGCGGACGGGGTGCGACGTGAGCATATTCAACGCGCTCGCTACACCAGAAACCGATATGTCAGCCAGAAGCGCTGCGTTGCTACTGCACGCGCTGGCTACCCCCGATCGGGAATGGGTGCTGCAAAAGCTGGAACCGAGTGATCGAGCGAGATTGCGCCCCATGCTGGCCGAGTTGCAGGAGATGGGGATTCCCGCAGACCCGGCAATCGTTGAACGCACGCTTGGTGCAATGCCCTTCTTGGTCGCTGACTCGAGCCAACTTTCGTCTTCTGCTGTCGGGCGTGGACAGGATCGAACTTCCGACGCCAATGCGGACCAGATTGCGCGGCTTCGCTCCGGTGCTCCAACCGCTTTGGCCGAGGTGCTGCGCTCTGAACCGCCTCGGGTCATTGCGACGTTGTTCCTGATTGCAGACTGGCCGTGGCGTGCAGCGGTGATGGCGCATCTCGGGCCATCCGTCCGCGGCCGGGTCGAAATCGCGTTGGCGGATTTGAAGAAAGACCTTGCAGGCGTTCACTCAGCAACGGCTCTGCGTGCCAGCTTGCTAAAGCAATTGTGCGCGCGGTTGGAAGCATTTCTGGAGAGCGAGCAGTGGATGTTACTGCAACAGAGGGTGCAATCTCCAGCTGCGCTTGGGTCGGGTCTCCGGCATAGCGGCGCCGTCGCTTCGCGTCGCACATGGTGGTCGGCATGGTTGAGCCGACTGGGAGCCCGCTAATGAGCGCTACGCATCTCGGGCACAGCGGGCAGGATGCCGCCCCCCGTGAGGACGCTGACCATATGGGAGCGGCGGTGTTGCGCGATATTCCGGTACAGGAAGTGCCGCGCCTGCTGACAAGACGTCGTACCGCGATCCATACGAATGCGGTGGCGTCTGAAAGATTAATTGAGGCCACAGCCCAGGACTACGAAACCGGCTGGCTGACAGGTCAGCGTGACGGGACCGCGCACGGGCGCGAAGAGGGGTACCGGGCGGGATTCCAGAGTGGGCGGGAAGAGGGTTATCAGCAAGGTCTGAAGGAAGGGCGCGTCGATGGCTTAGCCGAAGCACAATTGACGGCCGCGCAGGCGGTGGAGGGTCGCCTGGAACAACTCGATCGACTGTTGTCCGCTATGCCAGAAGCCATCCTGCAACGCTTGGACGAGTCGGAAGATGAGATGGTGGCCTTGTGTTTTGAGGTGATTTGTCGAGTGATTGGCGACAGGGCTGCAGATCCGAAAGTCGTACAGGACATGATCCAGAACAATGTGCGTCGGACAAGTACGCGGCTTGTCGCGGTGCATGTACATCCTGCTGACTTGGAGCGTTTGCGCAGCGATGCCGAACTGAATACGTGGATCGTGCGCCGAAGCGCTCAGCAGGGTGTTCCTGTTGACTGGATTGCTGATGATCGTGTCGAGCTGGGTGGGTGCATTCTGCAATCCCCGCAAGGGAGCTTGGACGCGAGGCTGGAAGCGCAGCTTGAGTCTGTGCGTGAGATTCTGTCTCGGGATGTCGCTACTTCGTCGGAGGGATCCGCATGATGCAGCGCAGCCTTCGGCAATTGCGTTCTGAATTGCGTGATGCGGAATTGACGCGCCGCATCGGCACCGTTGCGCGGTTGTCAGGGCTAGCCATAGTTGCACAGGGCCCTAATGCCCAGGTTGGTGAACTTTGCGCGATTTTTCCTTCCGGAAGCCCAGCCTCGGCTATTCGTGCTGCTTCGAAGGCGCGCATGAACGCAGAGCAAGTGCTCGCCGAAGTGGTGGGCATCGAAGGTGATCAGGTCATCCTGATGCCGTTTGGCAGTGTGCAAGGGCTTGCTGCAGGCAACGAAGTGATCGCACTTGGCAGCCGTGCCGAATTTCGGGTAGGCGACGCATTGCTTGGACGGGTGATTGATGCCTTCGGAGTTCCGTTGGATGGCTTGGCCACGCCGGTATTGCCTGAAGCGAGAAAGCTCAAGGCAGCGCCCATCAATCCAATGCAGCGTCCCCGGATAGGCACCATTCTTGAGACAGGCGTGCGCAGCATCGATGCATTGCTCACCTTGGGGCGGGGGCAACGCATCGGCATCTTTGCAGGCAGTGGCGTGGGCAAAAGTACCTTGCTTGGCATGATTGCCCGTCACGTGGATGCGGACGTCAACGTGATTGCATTGATCGGCGAGCGTGGTCGTGAAGTGAAGGAGTTTATCGACAAGCAGCTTGGAGCCGAAGGTCTCAAGCGCTCGGTGGTCATAGTGGCTACGGCAGATCAGCCCGCGCTGGCGAGAGTGCGGGCGGTGTATGCCGCCCTGACGGTTGCTGAATACTTTCGCGACCTTGGCAAGCAGGTTGTGCTGACGATGGATTCGATTACGCGCTTTGCAATGGCTCGGCGCGAGATCGGGCTCGCGGCGGGTGAGCCACCCACGGCACGCGGCTATACGCCGTCGGTGTTTGCAGAGCTGCCTGAGCTGTGTGAGCGTTGCGGAACGGCCTCCTCGGGTGGGGCAATCACCGCGCTCCTGACAGTTCTAGTGGAAGGTGATGATCTGAACGAGCCGATCTCCGATGCACTACGAGCCATTCTCGACGGCCACGTCGTGCTGTCTAGGCAGATCGCGCACCAAGGTCAGTATCCCGCCATCGATGTGTTGAAGAGTGCGAGCCGTTTGCTTCCTGATCTTTCGAAGTCGGAGGAGCGAGCGCTGGGCGCTCGAGCCATTCAGATCTTGGCCATGCTGGAGAGAAACCGCCAGATGGTGGAGCTGGGCGCCTACGAACGCGGTACGAATCCTGAGCTTGACAGGGCCTTGGCGTGTGCTCCCTATCTCAAAACCTGGCTGACTCAGGCCGAAGGTGGGGCGCGCCGGGACGAGGCCATGCAGCAACTGGCGGCAGCGGTGTCGCATGACGGAGGGGCCTATGCATCGCGTGGATAACGCTATATGCCCGCGGCCTATTGTGCGGAGGCTAAGAGATGCAGCCTGACCTGCGTGGGTTCGAGTACGCCGTGGAACCGCTACGGCAGCAGCGGCGGTGGCATGTGGAGCGGGTGCTCGCCGAGCTTGGCCGACTACAGCACGACATTTCGCAAGCGCAGGAGGTTGTGAGGCGGTTTTGCATTGAGTACGAAGGCCACGCACGCGCAATCGCAGAGACCATACATCAACGCTTCGATATTGATACCCACCGCCGAGGACTGTACTGGCTGGCTGCATTGCGGTCACAGATTCTCGAGAGCGAATCGAGATTGGATATGTTGCAACAGAAGAAGGTGGAGATGCAGCAAGCTTTTGTGCTTGCCCAGCAGAAACTGGACGTGATGGAGCGGCACCGCGATGAGTCCATCGCAGACTACGCACAAGCCCAGAACGGTCGATTGCTGGCGCAGGCGGATCAGGATTGGATGGCTAGGCAAGGCCGGCGTGAGGAAGGAGGGGGGGTATGAAGTTGGAGCAGGGCATTTCCATGCCCGTCGAGGGCGGCAGTCGATTCTCGACCACGAGTCGCGATGGCGGCGCTGCACTTTCCTCCGGGCATGATCAAGCTTGGCAGCGGGCAATGGAGCAAGCGGAGTTCGCCGGCTGGTTTAAAGACCCGGGCGAGGGGCGCCAAAGCTCTGGCTCGGCGGCCGCGGGCGACTCAACTTCCGCGAGCGAAACACCTTCCGCATCGCGCATGACCACCGGACGGAGTGTGCCCATGTCGCACTACTCGCTATTCGAGCCGACTCAAACCTCCCGATTGCGGGCCGATAGCGAGGGCGAGGATTCTAGGGCGGCCTCCTCACGGGTGAGCGTCTCTGCAAGCTCGGTGGGATATGTGACGGGAGGTGAGACTGGATTTGCGATCCGAGACGAGATTGCATATGCGACCAAGGATGAAAGTGCACAAGGACCCGTGAATCTCGGAGGGGTGATCGGGTCACTGTTGGCCTCGTTGCGCGAGGTGGGCACGCTCGCCGTCGGTTCTTTAGTCGAATTTGATGTGACGACTACCTCTGCGGTGGGTGCAACGCCGACAAGTCGTTCATGGCCGATTGTTTCGGTGCCGTTGGCAGCCACTAGTTCTTCGGAGCCAGTTAGTGCAGAGGATGGGCTGACGGAGGAGGCCGCAGCATCTCCCGCGCCCGGAGCGCAGGAGAGCGCTGCCAACGCTAACCCGAACCCGAAGATTCGAGTTCACGTGGATTGGACCGAAGAGGGCGTCCGTGTTTGGTTGGGCGTCGATCACGATGCCGAAGCGGCGCTACCACAAGTGCAGCGGCAATTGGATCGCGTTCTGGCTGAGAGTGGCAGCCGATTGTTGAGCCTTGTTTGTAACGGCCGCCCTGTGATGGGTCAGGTGGATGGTTCGTGGGCAAAGCGCACCTCGTTGGCGATATCCCCGCCGAGGCCATATCAACAGGGTTTTCAAGGTGGTGACTGGTCAGCCGGTCAACCGATGTTTCATCTCGATGAGCAGGTAGAGCAATGACGATCACCTCGGCAAGCAGTGTCGCTAGTGCAGGCAGTTCCCAGGTGAACAACCTGAATATGCAAGATTTCCTGAAAGTCTTGCTGACGCAGTTGACTTACCAGGATCCCCTCAAGCCCATGGACAACCAACAGTTCATGGCCCAGATTGCCCAGTTCACTGCGCTTGGTCAAAGCCAGCAGATGAACAGCAACATCGAGACGCTGGTATCGAATCAGGCGTCCTTACAGTCTGTTGGATTGATTGGTCGGACCGTCGACATCACCACCAGTTCGGGCACCTTGACCGGTACTGTTTCCGCGCTCTCGCTATCCGGAACTTCGCCTCAATTGACCATCAATGCCGGCAGCGGAGGGACGTTGAGCAATATCGATCTGAGCCAAGTTATCGCCGTTCGATGAGCGCACATCATTTTTCAGAAAACGGAGTCCACGATGCTTGATTCGATCTATATCGCGATGACCGGCCTGCATGGCTACGAGGAAGCGTTGCGCGTGATCTCAAACAACACGACCAACATGAACACTCCCGGTTTCAAGGGATCGACTTCACAGTTTTCGGATTTGTTCTACTCGAATGGGGGACAGAGTGCGCAAGGTGGAGGGCATGCTGCTAGCCAGTTGGGTTTCGGGCTCAACACGGTTGGCACCCTGCTCAATTTCCAGCAAGGGCAGATGCAAACCACAGGCAACGATTTGGACGTAGCCGTGGACGGCCAAGGACTCTTCGTTCTCAAGGCCGCAGACGGCTCTCTGCGTTATACCCGGGATGGGCAGTTCAAGTTCAACACGGATGGCAATCTGATCTCTAGTGTCACCGGTGAGCAGGTCATGGCGCTAGACTCAACCGGCAGTCTGACCCCAGTAAGCATCTCAGGGCTGAAGACAAGCGCCGCCAAGGCAACGAGTACGGTAACTTTCAGTGGCAATCTTCCGAGTGCTTCCACCGGACTGACCGTGGGGAGTATCACTGTCATTGATACAGCAGGCGGCACCCATACGTTGTCTGCAAAACTGGCACCTGTCAGCGGGAAATCGGGTAGCTGGACCGTCACGCTACTCGATGGTACGACCACGGTTGGCAGCGGCACGATTGCTTTCATCAACGGCAAACCGGACCCCGCAAATACGACGGTATCGCTGACCTATACACCGACGGGACAGTCGGCGATACCTTTGACGCTGGATTTCTCGAAGAATGTGACCTCGTTCGACTCGGGTAGCCAGTCGACGTTGGCCATGTCCTCCCAGGACGGCTTTGCTGCCGGCAATCTGACCAAGGCGACTTTTGACAGTACTGGGACGCTTGTGCTGACCTATGCCAACGGTCAAACCATCAAGAGTGTGCAACTGGCTTTGGGCCGCTTTAGCTCGCCAGATGCAGTTGAAGCGGTGGGCAACAACGAGTTCAAAGTGGTCAACGGTCAGGCCTGGGAAACGGGCGTGGCCGGCGCTGGTGCCTTCGGGACGCTCCATTCCGGCATGGTGGAAAACTCGAACGTCGATTTGTCGCAAGAGTTCAGCAATCTGGTGATTATGCAGCGCGGCTATCAAGCCTCGTCGCAAGTGGTCTCCACCGCGAACGACATGTTGACCGAGTTGTTCTCCATGCGAGGTAAGTGATAGTGCTGGAGGAGTGGTCCGACATGATGCAGCGTCGTCTCTCGACAGCACAAACGGAGCAGCCAGAGGCTGCTCGTCCGTTGCGATGGTGGTCGGCTGCCCAGCTGGACTTGCTGGCATTGCGCGCGCAAACGCTGTTTGATCAGTGGCGTGGAGATTGGGGCTTGCCTGTAGGGCAAGGAGAAGCGTGCCGAGGCGTTAAGGCTGTACTCGCGCATCCTGAGGAGGTTCAAGTCGACCAGCCATGGACGGCATTGTCTGCCGGCGAAGGTGCAGGCTGCGCCTGGTGGACTGTCAGACCGGGGGGGCGTAGTCGCGCACACTTTGGGGGCGGCTCGAAAGGGCGTGACTCGTCAGCGCTGGAGCTCGCAAGGGCAGCCGTCCAGATGGCACTTTTCGGCGAGGATCTGAATCCGGCTGGCCAATCCGATCCGTTGGTGGCATCCGGCGTCGGCGGCGATGCAGTCGATGACTGGTGCCTGCGGTTACGTCACTGGCTCGGTGCGGTAGATGGCGGCGAGGCTTCGTCCTTGAAGGAGCCCTTGCATGCCTTCCCACCAATTGAGTTGACGCGGCTTTGGTCCGGCGCGGTTTTGCTGACAGTCGATTGGTTCGGCGACGTCTTCGAACTCGCGCTCGATTGTGAGTATGTGATGCGCTTGATCGGCCCATGCTTCGCTTCAACTGATAAGGTGAATACGGAGCACAGGTCGGAAAGCTTGTTGACGCCAGTCTTGTCTGCTCTATCTGAAGAGCCACTGTCGATGACGGCGGAGTTAAATCCGATTGAACTCGATCTGGGCACACTGACTGGTTTGCAGATCGGTGATGTCATTCGGATTCCGCATTTGTTGGAAATGCCGCTTCTTGTTCGCGCTGGCGATGGGGCGTTGCTCTACCAGGCTTTTCTGGGGCGTCTTGAAGACCAAAAAGCGATCGAACTATTTCCCCTCACCCAAACCAGCTAGGTGTAGGCGCGACCGCGCGCCTCAAGGTAAAACCAAATCTTGATGAGTACAGCAATGGAGCCTTTCTTGAACCCTGTCGCTACCGATCGGGAACCTGCATTTGCAGAATCCCATGGTGCCCAGCCTGTGGCGCAAACACTGGCCTTGGGTGAACTGCATCCTGCTAGCGAGCCAATCTCGAATGCCCATCCACTGAATGGTGGGATTCTTTCGAACACGAATCCACTGCATCGAGTAAAGGCCCAACTTACCGTGTGCATCGGGACAGCAACTTTGACCGTCGGCGAGTTGATGGCGGCAAAGGAGCAGCAAGTATTGCGACTGGATAGCAAGGTCGCGCAACCTGTAGATCTGCTGCTCGAAGGCAAGGTTGTAGCACGAGGTCAGCTTGTCGCGGTGGACGAACATTTCGGCGTACGGATTACCGAACTACCTGTTGCACTCACGGTTTAGGGATGTTGTGTTCGGATTTTTCATGCTTCATTCACTTTTTTCCGCGTTCGCCAGGACATTTGTGCGTCGTCCAGCAGCTCGCCTGATATTGCTGGCTGTGTTGGCACTATCTGGTTTCAATGCGGCGGCGCAGGCCAACGGCTCTCAATCGCTGGCTGTTGTTGGGGCATCACAGTCGTCTGGGTCCGCTGAGATGACAGGGCAGACGGAACGCTTGCCCGACAGTATCCCTTTGCGCCGGGAGGCGGAGACAGAGCGCGGTGCGGTATCTAGTGTGCCGCAATTGCTGGTTGTGGTTGCTGTCTTGGCGGCGCTGCTGTGGTGGCTGCTCAAGCGCTTTCGCACAAATGCACCGCAGAAAAACAAACCGGGCATCTGGCCAGTCAGAGTCACGGCTCATCCGGGTAGTGGTGGGCTGCGCGTTATCAAGTCATCACGCTTGACGAGCAAGGCGAGCCTGCATGTCATCGACTGGGATGGGCAGCAATTGCTTGTTGGATGTACGGAGAACGGACTTTCGGTGTTGAGCACGCGTCCAGACCACGGCGCCGGCGCCCAGGGCGGCAAGCCAGAGGTTCGCGAGCATGACTAGAGCCCTCGTTCAACAGATGGTGCTGTGCGTATCGAATATTCAGGCGATCTTTCGCGTGCTGTTGTGGGCGGGTGTGCTGCTGTGTCCTATGCAAGGCCATGCCGCGGTATCTGTCGCACCTGCAGCAGTGACTGTTCCCTCGCTGTCGCCTGCCATCCGCCCGCAAAAGGCCGCACCGGCCGCCGACACCGCACAAGCCTTACGCATCGTGCTGGGGTTGACGGTGTTGGCAGTTCTGCCCGCATTGTTGGTGTCCGTCACGTCCTTTCTGCGCATCATCATCGTGTTGTCCATGTTGCGGCACGGATTGGGGATGCAGGAAACGCCGCCCAATACGGCGCTCATCGGCTTGGCTTTATTCCTGACGCTGTTCACCATGTCACCGACACTGGAGCAGATCAATCGACAAGCCTTTCAGCCCTTCATGGCTGGTACGATTTCCATGGAGCAAGCTTATGAGAAAGGCAGTGCGCCGCTGCGGGATTTCATGGTGCGGCAGACACGTGAGCAAGATCTTGCCCTGATGGTCGAACTATCCAAGGCCAAGGCGCCGCAGTCGATGGACGATATCAGCAATGTCCAACTAATCCCGGCGTACATGCTCTCCGAACTGCGCACCGCATTCCAGATCGGATTTGTCGTTTTCCTGCCATTTCTTTTGATCGACCTTGTGGTCTCCAGCATCTTGATGGCGCTGGGCATGATGATGATGCCGCCTTCGACGGTTTCCTTGCCGCTCAAGGTGTTGATGTTCGTATTGATGGACGGTTGGGGCTTGCTGTTGAAAGCACTCGTCGGATCGTTCCATTGACGGCGGCGTAACTGCGCATGGCAGAGTCAAGCTACGCACCGTTGCCAGAGGATTCGCGGCGTCCACGCGACGATCTGGTTCAGCCAACGGACGCTGGGAAGGCCGATGTCCCGCCATCAGCGCCTGAGGTGGAACTGTGGCGTGCATTGCGGGAGCAGGGGGATACCGTTGCGCGCGAGGCCTTGATTGCACGCTATCTTCCCTATGCAAAGGCGCAGGCCGCGATGCTGTACGCACGGCGCACACACGATGCGTTCGAGTTTCAGGAGTATTACCAGTTCGCCGTGGTCGGGCTGATGGAGTCCCTGGAGCGCTACGATCCGCAGCAAGGTGCGCAGTTCAAGACCTACGTCACACCGCGCATCGTGGGGTCTGTGCTGAATGGGCTGGAGCGGCTGAGCGAGCAGCAACAACAAATTGGTCTGCGTCGTCGTTTGGCAGCTGAGCGTGCCGCATCTCTTGCCAACGAATCATTGTCGGAGGGGAACCCCCAAAAGTTGCTGCGGGAGTTGGGCGAGATTGGGGTGGGCATCGCGCTGGGCATTCTACTGGAAGGTACCGGGATGGTGGTTGGCCAGGATGAAGGGTTGCCGGACAACGCGTATTCCCGGATCGAGTTGCGCCAGCTGCGACATCAGATCTGGCATTTGGTCCAACATCTGACCGACCGCGAACGAGACGTGATCCGCCTGCACTATCAACAGCAGAAGCCCTTCGACGAGGTTGCCATAGAGTTAGGTGTGACGAAAGGCCGTGTGTCGCAACTGCATCAGCAGGCGTTGAAACGGTTGCAGGCGCTGGTCGCCAAGCAGGCGCGATGCGATGTCGCCTATTGATGGCACGCATGCCTGTCCATGAACGATTCAATCCGGCGTCGAATGTCGTCGGTCTATGCCTTGTGAGAGATTTCTGATGCAACTCAACCCTGTTCACGCACAACGTCTGGCGAGCTTGCAGTCATATCTGGAGGCCGATCCAGAGAACGTGCAACTGCGCGCCGATATTTTCGATGTGGCACTGGAGGCCGGGGATTTTGGGTTGGCGGAGCAACAGATCGGTGTTGTCTTGCAGAAAACGCCCGACGCGAAGCCCTGGCTACATCGTCAGGCTTTGCTTTTCCTGGCACGCAAGGACTATTCGGTGGCCCAGACTGCGCTGGAGGCGTTGCTTACAGCGGGAGTGAATGACGTCGCCGTCCTGTACAACCTTGCATATGTCCTCTTTGCGCAAGGCCAAGTGAAGGCGGCACTTGATCGGTTGGCGCCGGTAGTGGACGCGGCTGGCGAGGTTATGCAGCCGGCGTTGGCGCTATGGTTGCGGTGCATGCACCATCTGATCCAGCTGGACGAGGGGCTGCGCAAGTTCGACAGTTATGCATCAACCCATACCGTTACGGAAGAGGTGTTGGGCGTAGCCAGTTTGATGGCGCTGGATGTGGGGCGAACGGAAGAAGCGGACGCCTGGTCTGCGCGTGCATTGGCTGTGAATACCAATCGACTCGAAGCGCTTGTCGTTCAGGGGTCACTGGTGCTGGGACGGCAGGACATGACTACCGCACAGGCGCTCTTCGAACGCGCATTGGCAGTCAACCAGGCGGATGGCCGGAGTTGGTCCGGATTGGCTTTTACGTATTTGCTTGAGCATCGCCTCGACCTTGCCCTCCAGGCTTTCCATCATGCTGTCCGAGCAATGACCCAGCACATCGGCACGTGGATCGGCTTGGGATGGTGCGAATTCATGCGTCGGGATTTGCCTGCGGCGCACCAAGCCTTCGCAAGCGCATTGGTGCTGGATCGAAATTTCGGCGAGAGCCACGGCTCGTTAGCTGTGGTGCTGGTGGCCGAGGGCAAGCGGGCTGAGGCGGCTAGGGAGGTTGAGCTGGCGCTTGGGCTGGACAAGGCCTGTCTGTCAGCGCGCTACGCGCAGGCCATGCTTTCTGGCGAGGTGAATGACCCAGTGGCTTTTCGTCGGTTGGCTCAGCGTGTACTCGCCCAGCATCGCGGGCCGCGCGAAGGGCTGTCACTTGCAGATGTAGCATTCAAGGCCAGATCCCGCTAATTGAGCTCTTAGCGCCGAGGTGGCGTCGCCTTGGCAGTCTCTAGCAGCAACTCTCCCGCACGCTCCATCGCAGCGTGCAGTTGTGCGTTCTGGTCCATCGAGTCCTGAACGCGCCCCACCAAATCGTCGAATCCGGGGTCGTTGAGTAGATGGAGGCCAAGTTCATTGGCCAGCACCGATCCTAAGTAGATGCGGAAGGCTTTCCTCTTGCGCGACGGATCGTCAGGATCAATCGCGACGACGGCTTGTGCCACCCGGGCGAGAAGGTCTTCCGCATTGCGTGGAGTACTCAGCGCAGATGGGGATGACGGGTTTCGCCCCGTTGTAGCAGACGTGTCTCGACGCCATGTCAACGCTTCCGCGCGAATATGCGCAAGGAGCTTGCTGGTTGGGTCGATGGAGTTCATGAGAGAGCGCTTTCAGAAGGCACGCGATACAGCGGTGATCGCTCGTGAAAAATCAATGCAGGTTCTTGTACGTTGAGACCAAGAAATGCGCGCTGGCTTCGTGAGCCGGCGAGGCGGGCGTCTCTGCGTTGGTTGATGGGTTGGCCACACCGTCTTTCGATGCCGCTTCGAGTTTGACAAGCAGTATCTGCATGTCACGGTTCAACGGCGGGTTGTCGGTGTTGTATTGGATGCCCTCACGCAGATAGGCGCAAGCGGTTCCGACCTGGTCGTGCTGCAACTGGTCGAATGCCTGCTTGAAAAGGCGCAGCGGGTGCTTCTCGCTCAGAAGATCAAGTGGCGCCCAGGTTGTGAAAGCGGTGGCTGGCCGGGCGTTGGTCAACTGGAGCAATCCGAGCTGGAAGCGCGCGATCGACAGGCCTGGATCGAGATTGAGGGCTGCGATATAGGCCGCTTCGGCTTGGTCCACATGCTTGTTTTGCATGTAGTACCCCGCCAAGAGCAACAGCACATGCGGATTCTGCGGGTGGTGCGTGACCGTCGTTTCCAACAGCGCCACAGCGCTTGCGGTGTCGCTCGCTTCGAGCTTTCGAATCAGTTCGGGAATGGGGTTTTGATTGGCGGTCATGTGGCTTCCGGGTGGTTGCGGGTACGCAAACCAGAAACGGCTTCACGTAAATCATGCTAACGCAAAACTTATCCGAGGAATTCGCCAGAAGTTTAGGGTGGATGGGCGAATATTTTCCTTGCTACCGGCCGCCCTGAATTCGAAGCCACCGCGGAGGTGAATCACCCTAAACTTTTTCAGTCGTTGCTGGATAAGTTGGTCAAGTGCAAAACATTTGGCGGGTGCCCGGGTCGGGCATTCGGGCACCACCAACTTATTTAATGGGCGGCGACACCATGGTAGCAATCGTCAGTGGCAACAACCTGGGCCTGAATCTGGGATCGCTGGCCACGCTGGGTAACAACGGGCAAATCGGTACGGCCACGCAAGGGCGAAACGGGGAGCGTGGCTACGTTAACGTTGCGACAGGCGATCTGGTTCTGCAGGACCAGGATGCTTGGCTAGCCGGGGTGGGCTCCGGTTCGGCGGCGGTGCGCACCTATAACAGTCAAGGCAATTTCGACCCGAACAATGCCGGCGGCTGGGCGGAAGGGCCGCACAAGTCGATTTCCGTGGGTGCCGCCGGAACATTGGTGCGGACCGATATCGACGGGTCGACCAATGTCTACAGCTGGGACGCAACCCGCCAACTTTACGTTGCTGCAATGGCTGCCGGATCCGCGCTGGATACGATTAGCGCAAGCGGGACGGGGGCGTCAGCGGTCTACACCTGGACAGATGGTGCCACTGGGAGCACGGAGACGTACCAGGGCAGTGGAGCTGGCTTGCTCTTGTCCTCCGCCGATCTGAGCGGCAATACGCTGACCTACACCTACGATGCCAACAATCGGCTGATCGGTACGACAAACGCGGACGGCGAATCGATCAACTACACGTATTCGCCGGACGGTCTCCTCACAGCTGTCAGCACAACGCTGCAGTCGGGACAGGTCCTCTCCGAGGTGTCTTACACCTACGATGCGCTCAACCGGCTTCAAACCGTCAGCGTCAATCTGAACCCGACGGGCGACGTGCCCGGCGGCAGTGACGTGCTGGCAACGTACGTCACGACCTACAGCTACGATGGTGCAAGCACACGCGTGACGGGCGTGTCGCAGAGCGATGGCAGCAGCCTCGCTCTTACGTATGCGCTTGTCAATGGCGACTATCGTGTTGCCACCATGACCGACGGAGATGGTGGAGTCACGACGTTCTCCTACGACACGACCACCAATAGCACCACGGTGACGGATCCGCTGGGGGTGTCGACGGCCTATCAATACGACGCCAAGGGTCAACTCACGCAGATGCGTAGTGGTGTGACGGCAGCCAATTCTGCCGGTCTCACGCAGTTGAACTATACCTACAACGCGATCGGTGACGTTGCGACGGTAACGGATGGACTTGGCAACACGGTTACCTTTGAGTACGACGCGAACGGCAATCTCACAAGCCGGGTCGATAGCGCTGGCGACACACAGACGCGCACCTACAACGATCAGAATCAGGTTCTGACGGCAACGGTATATGCGACGCCCGCGAGCGGCGCGGTTGCTGCAAGCCAAGCACAAACGACGCGCTACGTGTACGACGCAGGTAACAAGAATCTGCTGCGCTTCACCATCAGCGCTGATGGTCGCGTTACTGAATACCGATACAACAGCCAGGGCCTGCGGATGGCTGCCATCGCGTACTCCGCAGCGACGTACGACACTTTGGCTCTCGCGCAGACTGCATCGCCAACCGAGGCGCAGATGCAGAGCTGGGCATCGGGCCAAGACCTGACGCAAAGCCAGCGCACCGACCTTGCGTACGATTTCCGGGGGCAGTTGCAGAGCACTTCCACCTACGCCAGCGTCGACGCTGCGGGCAATGGGGTGGCCAGCACTGCGGCGGTCACGCAGTACATCTATGACCAACGAGGTCTGCTGCTGCAAACCATGAGCCCGGACGGCCAGACCGTTAGCCAGGCGATTTACGATGGCTTGGGCCGCGTTGTATCGTCAACGACACGGTCCGCGGACGGCAGTCTTTCGGCTACGACGCTGACGCAGTATGACGATGCCAACGCCAGGACCAAGGTGACACTCGCCAACGGTCTGGCAACGACTTCGATCTACGACAGGGCGGGACGCCTGATCAGCGTGGTCCAGTCGTCATCTGCCGGTGATTTGCGCACGACGAACTACCTTTACGATGCGAACGGTCATCTGGTGATGACCCAGGATTCCACCTATCTGTACAGCTGGTTTTTGTACGATGCAGCAGGTCGCAAGGTCGCCGACATCGATGCAAACGGCAAGCTGACCGAGTACGTCTACAACGCGGACAATCAGCTTACCGAGACGATTGGCTACGCCACACGGGTTGACGTTACTAAGCTGGTCGATCCAGCTGGCCATCCAACGACAGCCTATAACGGCAATCCTGAAGCTGCACCTGCAGGCGTCACTCCTGTGACGCTGGATTCGATTCGGCCCGCTGCCAACGGTCAGGATGCACGTTCCTGGAACTTCTACGACACCGCCGGGCGTGTAGCCTGGCAAGTCGATGCGCTTGGAAATGTCACGCAGACGCAGTACGACGGCGCATCGCGCGTAGTTGCGGTGACGCAGTTTGCGACGGCGGTCGATACCAGCCAACTGGGCAACGGCACCAATGTTACGTTGGCGCTCGCAGGTAGCCCGAATGTAGGACAGCCGGGGGTTGTTGCCGTCAACCAGAATGCAGCAGACCGCAGCATCACGCGCATCTACGACAACGACGGTCTGTTGCGCGCCACCATTGACGGTGAAGGCTATCTGACGGAGGTGCGCTACAACGCCGCTGGGCAGCCGGTACAGACTATCGCCTATGCCAGCAAGGTGCCAGGCTTCACCGATGCAGCGAGTATTGCCGACGCCGTGGTTGCTGCACGCAACAGCGAATCACTTGCAGGTCTGCTGCCTGTTTCCAGCGCCACTGACATCTCGTCCTACGTCTTCTACAACGACCGCGGCCAAGTGGTAGGGGCGGTTGATGGCGATGGCTATCTGACCGAGACCGTCTACGACGCCAATGGCAACGTTGTGCAAACCATCCGCTACGCGAACATAGCCAATGGTCCCGTTACGATTGCGTCAACGCTGGTCAGCCTGCGCCCGGCGTCGAACTCGGAAGATCACGTTACCACCAGTACCTGGGACGCTCTCGGCCGCTTGGCGAGCCAGACCAATGCCGAAGGTACCATCACCCAGTACGGGTACGACAGTGTTGGTCACCTGATCAGCACCACGACGGCGCTGAATACCGCCGATCAACGTACCGTGCTGGCTCGCTATGACGTGCAAGGGCGCGTTGTGGCCGAACTCAGTGGTGTGGGGGCCGCACTCATCACCGGCAATCAGACACAGGCGCAGATCGATGCGATCTGGCAGCAATACGGCACCACATACACCTATGACGCAGTTGGGCGGCGCACCAGCCAAACGGATGCCAACGGCAATCGCACGGTGTTCTTCTACGACGATGTCGGTCGTCTGCGCTATACCGTCAACGCGGTCGGCAACGTCACAGAGAACAAGTATGACGCGCTGGGCCACTTGCTGTGCACCATCCAGTATGACAACTCGCTTGACTCGGTCACGTTGGCTGCGTTGCGGGGAGGGATACTGTCAGCCGTCGCGAATCAACCCGCAGCCGCAGCGCTTGATAGCGCGATGTGGGCTGGGGGCAGCAACAACAGCATTACCCAGTTCTGGTATGACGCCGATGGGGAGTTGATCCAGACGCAGGATGCGCTGGGTGGCCCCACCACGTTCAGCTACGACGCCTTCGGCGATCGAACTTCTACTACGCAGTTTATTGATGGCGCCAAGAGTGCGACCAAGACCAGTACGTTTGACCGTCGAGGCTTGCAAGTCGGTACGCTTGCGGATGCGGGTGACTGGAACTCTGCCTCTAGCGCGCAATACGATGCGTTCGGGCGTCTGGTAAGTTCGACCGATGCGAATGGGAACGTTGTTCAGCGACAATACGACCAGCTTGGTCGGCTGGTGAGTGTCACAGACCCCACTGGTGCCACGCGCGGTAGCACCTACGATGCCTTCGGTAGGGTGTTGACGCAAACCGATGCGCTGGGCAACAAGACAACATACAGCTACAACACAGCCCAGCGCAGCTTCACGGTGACCTCGCCGGACGGCGTCAGCATGACGACCGTGCAAAACGCCGAGGGCCAGACTGCCAGCGTGACGGATGGCAATGGGAATACGACCGCGTACGCGTATGACCAAGATGGCAACCTGCTGTCCACCACCACACCGCTGACCGTAACGGCCAATCAGTACGACGCGGCTGATCGGCTGATCCAGACCACCGATGCCAACGGCAATCAGGTGGCTTACACCTATGACGCGGCCAACCGGCTGCTCAGCCGGACGCTCGACCCCAACGGCCTGCATCTCGTTACCACGTACCAGTACGATTCCAAGGGACACCAGATCAGCACGACCGATGCCAATGGCATCGTTACCCAGACCACTTATGACCTGGCAGGCCAGGTCGTCAGCCAGACCGTCGACCCCAACGGCCTGAACCTCACCACGACTTACGCTTACGACCAGCGCGGCGAGTTGCTTACAGTGGTGAGCCCTGGCGGCACCACGACCCAATACGTATACGACAATCAGGGGCGTCGCACGCAAACCATTGCGGACCCGAATGGTCTGCATCTGGTGACTGGCTACACCTATGACAACGACGGCAATGTCGTTGCCAGGACTGACCCGCAAGGCAACGTCACGCGCTACGCATATGACGCGGACAATCGTGTTGTGTACGCGGTGGATGGTGTTGGTAACATCACACACACCACCTATGACGCCAACGGGCGCGTTGCCTCGCAAATGCGCTATGTGGTGCCCATCGACCTGACTGGTTTGGGCAACAGTGTCAGCGTCGCCGTGCTGGACAGCCGCGTGGCAGCCATCGCCGACGCCGACATGAACTACATGGCCGGCTGGGATGCTGTCCAATACAACGTCTACAACGCGAGCGGGCAGTTGACGTACAGCGTAGATGGCTTGGGCGATGTCACCAAGCTGGTCTATGACGGCAACGGCAATGTTGTCGATCGTGTCAGCTATGCAAATCAAGTTGATCTGACGTCCTGGACGCCGGGTACTGTGCCGTCGGTCGTTTCCGACCCGTCGCAAGACAGGGAGGTGCGCACTGCCTACGACGCCCTTAATCGTGCTGTTTACACGCTCAGCAGTACAGGCGATGGCAGCCAGGTTTCGGTGGTCGCGCAGACGTATGACAGCGTGGGCAATGTCGTTGGTCGTACGGCGTATGCCAATACAATTCCGGTCAGCACGCCGGCGACGGTTGGGGCGGTTGCCGCAGCGCTTGGCTCAGTTGCGGGGTCGCCTTCAGATGCCAGCGTGCGGAATGTCTTTGACGCAGCCAATCGGTTGATTTGGAGTGCAGACGGCACCGGTGCCGTGACCCAGCGCGTGTACGACGCGGCTGGCAATCTGGTCAAGTTGGTAGCCTATGCGACGCCGGTTGCGTCCGGGGCCGCACTTTCCAGCGTGGCGCCGAGCGGTGCAGATCGGGTCACTCTGATGGCCTATGATGATGCCGATCGGTTGACCTATACCGTTGACGCGTTGGGCAACGTGACGCAGGTGGTGTATGACGCAAACAGCAATGTCGTTGCGCATATCGCCTATGCCAACCCGGTCGCAGCGCCTACGGCATCTAGTGCGACGACAAGCGCTGCGGCTCTGGCTGCAGCCATCGTTTCGGATGCCAGCGCGGATCGTATAACGCGTGCGGCTTTCGATTTGGCGAACCGTCAGATCCTCACCGTTGATGCAAGCGGGGCGGTGACGCAGGCTACTTATGATGCGGATGGTCGAGTAATTGCCACCACTGCCTTCGCTAACCGTATCGCTACCGCATCCCTGCCGACCAGCGCAGGGGTTGAGGCTATTCAAGCACTGTTGACGCCGGACGCCTCCGCAGACCGCACCACGCTGAGCGCGTTCGATGCAGCAGGGAATAAGGTATACAGCGTCGACGCGCTGGGTTACGTCACGCAGAATGTCTTCGACGGGGTGGGGCAACTCGTCGCCACGACGTTGTATGCCCAGCAAACCACTGGCCTGACGGTGGGGGCTGACGCGAGCGTCATTGCCGCCGCCGTGGTGGCAAACGGGAACGCAGACGAAACCAATGCCTTCAGCTACGACGCAGCGGGCAATCTGCAGGATTCCACCGACGCGGAGAACAGTTACGAGGAATACAGCTACAACGGTCTCGGGGAAAAAGTGTCGTTCCGTAACAAGAGCGGCAAGCAGTGGACGTATACCTACGACGCGGCAGGGCGTCTGAGCAGCGAAACTACGCCCTCCGTTGGTGTGACGACGTTGGGCCGCGATGCAAATGGCAATCTGGTGCTGAGCGGCATGTTCGTGGACTGGATGAACGGTGGCCGCTTTGGCCAGGGTAGTATGCCCGGAGACGGCTCCGACGCTTCCGCTCTGGGCACTACGGTTTTCGTCAACCTCGTTACGAGCTTCACGTACGATGCGTTGGGCAACCTGACTGCTCGCACCGAGGCGGCCGGCACCAGCAGCGAACGCACCACGCGTTATGAGTACGACGCGCTGGGCCGGCAGACCAAGACAATCTACCCACCTGTGGGCGTGTACAACGCCAGCGACCTCAATAACCTGACGACGGACGGCGCAGGCGCTGGCGCGCGGTCCGAAACAGTGCAGACGCTGTCCACGCAGGTTGTCTATGACGCCTTCGGCGATGCGGTCGCCAACATCGATGTGGCCGGCAACGTCAGCACAAAAGCCTACGACAACCTTGGCCGTGTTAGCTACGACGTGGATGCGCTGGGCTATGTCACAGGGTATCAGCGCGATGCCTTTGGTGACGTCACGGCACTGACTCGGTACGCCAATGCCGTTGGAGTGAACGCCGGAGTGACGGCTTCTGGCGCCAATGTGCCGACGGCAACCCAGGTGGCACAAGCTTTGGTGCCTGGCGGGGCAGACCGCACTATCGCGACCCAATATGACCAATTGGGCCGGGCCACGCAGGTCACGCAGCCTGCAACGTGGGTCAACAACGGTGCCGGCCAAGGGTATGTGGCAGCGGCGGTGACGCGCAATGCCTACAATGCCTTTGGCCAAGTGGTGCAGGCGTCGGTGCTCGATGACGCGGCCAATGATGTCTGGGCCACCACCACAAACTACTACGACCAGCGCGGCCAGCAGATCGGCACGGTCGATGCTCTGGGTTACGTCACCACTCAGGATTTTGATGCGGCTGGCAACATTGTCAGCCAGACCCAATATGCGCAAGCCGTGGTGGGTTGGACCACGGCTGCGCTACCTGTCCCGGCCACCAGCGTTGATGATCGGACGGTGCTCTACACCTACGACGCGTTGAACCAGAAGACGAGTATGACGCGGGTAGGTGTCGAGCATTCCACTGTGCAGGCGACGGGTCCTGATGGTCAGCCTGCTGTGGGAACGAGCCGCTCGGATGTGACCACATGGTATAGCTACGATGCTGTTGGAAACCTCACGAAGGTGACTGATCCGCTGGGCAACACCACAAGTACCTACTACGACGCGCTTGGCCGCACGCTGATGGTGGTGGCGCCGCAACGTATGCTGTTCTCTGACTCCAGCTCGGATTCGTCCAATCCGACAGTGGGCTGGAGCTCGGCTTCACCGATTACCGTGTTTGAGCACGATGCCTTTGGCGACGTGGTGTCTCAGACAGAGTTCGAGAATGGCGTCGATACCAACTCGTACTATGGTGGCTCGTATGATGCGATTGTGATGAGCCTGTACTCGGGTGCCAGTGACCGGACGACGCTGACGCAGTACGACAGTCACGGTAAGGCTACGGAGACGACGGATGCCAATGGCCACAGCGTCTATATGTCGTATGACGCATCGGGGCATCTAGCCAAGACCTGGCAGACGATCACGGGCAACGATGGTGTGGGCCACACGCTGTACACCGCCTTCCAGTACGACGCGTTGGGCCAGCAGACGGCCATCATCACGCCGGCATCCACCAGCGTGGTGAACGGTGGCAACATCGTGACGGAGAGTCAGCAACAGGCCGGCTCCGTCACCACTGGCATGGCGTATAACGCCTTCGGTGAGGTGGTTGCGCAGGGAACCTTCACCACGGGCACGGGCCCGCAATATCAGGCCTACTTCAACTACGACAACGCTGGCCGCCTGTGGCGTACCAACAGTGGCGACGGCAATGTCAAAGTCATGTTGTATGACTTGCAAGGCCGGCAAACTGCACAGATTTCGAGCGCGGGCAGTACAGACCTGTCGCAGTTTGGCAGTGCGCAAAGCGTCGATCAGCAGGGCAGCAACGGGCTACGCCGCAACGACAGCCAACTGGATCTCTTGGGCCGTGCCACGCAGCAAACGCTGGCAGTGCGCTACGACAGCACCGACGCAGGTGCCTACCGCCCAGTGGTGTACCAGACCTTCGATCGCTGGGGCAACGTCATCACGCAGAGTGATGTTCGCAACGCGGCGTGGGTTACGCACTTCGAGTACAACGCCAACAATCAGGTTGTGCGCAAGACGCAGCCCGACGGCAACGGCAACTGGAGCAGCGAGAGCCCGGTCACGCAGATCTACTACGACGCGTTGGGGCGGCAGGTGGCTGTGCAGGATGCCAACGGCAACATCAACGGCCAAGTGTGGGATGGCGCCGGTCAGCTCGTGCAGGAACTACACGCCGACGGCGGCGTGGTGCAGCACGATTACGATGCGTTTGGCGACGAACTGCTATTGACCGACGCGCTCGGCAACATGACCGAGTACGGCTACGACCACCTGGGCCGCAAAACATCAATCACGTCCGGCAACATCACCAAAACCGGGGTTGTTGATTACCAATACACATCAAGTACATCGGCGCCGGTCGCTACGTACACGGTCGGCGCGGACAATTCCGTATCTCAGACCGCCAGCAAGTCACTAGTCACCACGCAGACGTATGACGAGTTAGGACACAAGCTCACTCAGACCGACGGTACGGGTGTCACCATGTTGTACACCTATGACCTGCGCGGCAACGTGGTTGGCGTAACGGATGCCGGCGGTACCAGCCGCACCGCTACCTTCAACGCCCAGGGCAAACAGACAGGCGCGCAAGATGCCAACGGCAAGCTGGCTACCTGGACCTACGATTCGTTCGGTCAATTGACGGGCCACACCGACATTGGTGGCGCCAGCTACCAGTTCGGCTATGACGCTGCGCGGCAACTAGTCGGCCAAACCAACAGCAGAGGACAGAACTTGGCGTACCACTACGACGCCGCTGGCCAGCTGATCGAGATCGACGACAACTCCCCACTCAACCAGCAGACCTATTACGCCTACAACGCCGCCGGTCAGCATGTGCGAGAGCAAACAGTGCAGGGCGGTGTTACCTACCAGAACCAGCTCGTCGCGTACGACACGCTGGGGCGTCTCGCCCATGTGGAAGGTATGGACGGCGTCAACCTGGATATCAGCTACGACAAGGTCGGCAATAAGCTACGCCAGACCACTACGTACAACACCGAGAGCCAGCGCACGGTGGCCGACTACGGCCAGGTGCTGCGGACCGACGAATCGGGCAACCCAGTGCTCGATGACTCGGGGAACCCCATCTACGACACCGTGCAGATTGGCAGCCACGTCGTGTATGACGCCGCGGCACATACGCAGGACCAGTGGTTCGCATATGACGCCATGAACCGCCAGATTCTGGTGGACGGCGCAGTCAACGGCAACGCGGGGGATCTGAACAACATCACGGCTGGCCAGGGCCACATCTTGTCGTACGACAAGAACGGTAACCGTGTCTCAGACGAGAGCTGGGGTACGTCTGTGGTGCCCGAATACAGCCAGAACACGGATGAATCGGGCGACCCGGTGGGTGACCCGTATCTGGCGGGGTACACTACGCGCACCGGGTTGACGACCACCTGGTACGGCTACGACAATCAGAATCGACTGTCCACGGTTTCGATTGGGGCCTACGGCCAGCAGCAGACGGGTACTGTGCAAGTGCCGAAACTCGACGCGTCCGGCAACCCCGTGCTGGATGAGTCCGGTAACCCGGTCACCATCACCAAGCCGGTATTCAGCGAAGTTGCGCTGGACCAAGCACACGCCGTCACGTTGGATGTGCGGCGGTACGACGGTGCCAACCGAGTGGTCTCCAGTGGCCCGGTGGGACTGCCGCCCGACGGCACGGGCGTGGCAAGCGGCACCATCGTGTCGAGCGGCAACACTGGCACGCTGCACGCGTCATATATTGAAGCACTGGCTGGCAGCAACACCAACCAGCCTGGCAGCACGGCCACCGTCACGCGCTATGACCCCGCAGGGCGGGTGCTGAGCCAGCACGTTGTCAACGAGGTGGACAGTACCCGCAGTTACGACGTCAGCTACCAGAAGACGGTGGTGACGGGCACGCACACGGTGCAGACTCCGATCCTGGACGAGTCCGGCAACCCGGTGCTCGATGAATCGGGCAACCCGACCTATACCACCCAAACGATCACTGACACGGCGGAAGTGTCCACCTACGACGCCGCCGGCAATGTACTGGGCTACCGCGTCACGCAAAACGGCACCACCACCGACTACACCTATAGCCAAGCACTGTACGAGGGCTACCAGGAAGGTGGCGTGAGTGCATCGAGCAGCGACGGTAGCAGCGGTAGCACGGCAGAGCAATACGACGCGAATGGCTTCCTTATTGGCCTGAGCGACAGCACCAAGGGTGCCAACAACCGCAGCTTCGTCAATGACGCCAACGGCCACATTCTGCAGAAAAACCAGCAAGGCAACCTGCTGAACCAGTTGGTGGTCAACGGCCAGGTGATGGGCACCTACGGCGTAGGAACGGACGCAGTGACGCCCACCAATGGTGACGGCGATCCGAACTACGTCACCCAAGGCAATTTTGATCTGGGTTACCAGCCGGTGACGAACAGCTACCCGGCGGCTGCCACAGGGCAATACCCGGTCAAGAGCGGCGACACGCTGCAGAGCATCGCGCAGGCTGCGTATGGCGACAGCCAGCTTTGGTACCAGATTGCGCAGGCCAACGGCTTGAGTGGTAACTCGGACCTGCGGGTTGGACAGATCATCAATATCCCGACGCGGGTGGGGGGTACGCACAACACGGCCAACACCTTTGCACCGTACGACCCGAGCAAGGTGGAGGGCAGCACCAGCCCGAACCTGCCGGCGCCGGCAGGCGACGGTGGTGATGATTGCGGGGCCCTGGGCATCATCATCACGATCATCGTGGTGGTGGTGACGGTGATCGCCCAGCAGTACGAGGCGCTGCCGGCTGAGGTTGGTTCGGAAACGGCCGCGGGCGGCGCGGCGGAGGTTGGCGCAGGAGGGGTGGCGGATGCAGGCGCTGCAGCCGAGGCCTCATCAAGCAGCCTCGGCAGTCTCGCGCTCCAAGGCGCAGTCAGGTCGATCGCCTTCCAGGCTTTAGGCAATCTCACCGGCGTGCAACACGGCTTCGACTGGAAGTCGGTTGCGCTGAGTGCGGTGAGCGCAGGCGTTGGCGCGGGTGTGAGTACGGTTGCCGGCAATGCCGTCGTCGGTGCCGCTCTGACCAGCGTTGTGACGCAGGGCATAGGCGTCGCGACTGGATTGCAGCACAGCTTCAGTTGGCAAGGAGTTGCGGCGGCGGCGGGCGCGGCGGTAGGGTCGGCAACGACTGCTGGACTGAACGCTGCCAGTGGCGGAGCCATTGAGGCGACGTCATCGGGAAGGTTTGTTGAAGGCATGTTGAGCGGTGTTGCTGCTGGCGCGACCACGGCGGCGATGCGCGGCGGACGCGTGGATATGCTCTCTGTGGCCACGGATGCGTTTGGCAATGCGCTGGGCAGTAGCCTTGCACAGGCTAATAGCGCGCCCGCGTCGCAGGCGTGGGATGGCCAACTGTACGGCTCGGCACCTAGCTACAACTATCTCGACAAAACGCCGGTTACTGGGATGTTCGTCGGGGCCGACAACACGGCAGTGCAATCGGCCTTGGGCGATGCGCCCGCTGGGTTGGTATCAGGAACGACCGTTGCAGGTATGAGCAGCATCTCTGCAGTTGCTGCAGCTCTCACCTCTACTGGTGGGGCGCCGTACGATTCCATTGCGACACAAGCAGCGAACGCATTGACTGCGTCCGGGCAACAGGGCGTGAATTCCGATGGAGGAGACGGTGGAGCTGCGGTTGTACATCTATTGCTGCCGGAAAGGGTGGTGACGCCCAATGGCTCGTACACCGTCAATCCTTTGACGGATGGTGCTGAAGTTGTGTCTCCGGGCTATGTGTCCGACGATGTGCGGACTTCGCTCAGCCATGTGTTTCGCGATGAAGTGCCTGATGGAGTTTACTCCGGGCTGGGGTTCGCCAGAAGCAACGCTGCACCCAGCGCTGCTGCGCCGATAGAGCCGCCAAGTGCCGCTGGCATCTATGACGAATTTGGCATTCTGACCAACCCGGACGCTGCCCCAATCGCGAACACATTGGGAGACGGATCGATCAGGTTTGGACAGTGGGCCGGCAGCGATGTAAGTGCCTTGGTGGCGCTCAAGCAAAGCGCGGGCACTTATACCAACTATATGGCCAAGAATCTGGACAGCATCGGACTGAACGGATTGGCCAGTCTGTACCGTTGGCAAGGTAACCTGACGCAGTCCATGGTGCCGACGACGCCGTTGGAGACTGTTGCTACCGTTGTCCCGTTTGCCGGGGAGGTTGGCCCGGCACTTCGACAAGGCATCACCGCGGCTCGCAACTTAGGTTTGGGGCTGGAAGCAGCACTTACCAGGCCGCTGAGCGGTCCGAGCACTACATTGCGCTATCAGCAGGGGATGGTGAGGCTGGGTGGGGAAGCTGATAGTACGGCGCTACGAGAGCCACTCGTCAGCACTGGTAATCCGCTCCTGCAACCGGCTGATCAGCCGCTATTGCTGACGTATACTCCGACAACAAACACGTTGTCTCAGATTCGGAACATGTCGGGGCCGGCTCGCTGGCAAGCGGCGGAGCAGTACGGTCAAGAGCTATATGGCTCGTCCGGTCAACAGTATTTCCCTGTGCCGGCAGGAGAGTTCAATGGGGAGCAAATCGTAGGCTCGGGTGGGCGTTATGTTGATGCTCCCGTACAGACGGAGGTCGCTGGGGTTACTGGAGTTCAGGCCAACGAAATCAAGATGTATAAGCAGTGGACGACGATCAACGGCCAGCCAACGCAACAATTTGTTCCATTGACTGAGCAGATACAACAGCAAGCTCTTAAAGATAGTTGGCTACAAACGAATGTTCGCGGCTATCAGCCAAATTGGCTCTTCCTGGACGCGCCTCCTTCGCCTGAGCTTTCACAGTACCTGACGGGCAAGGGCATTCCGCATGTGATTTACCATTGATGGTGTGCAATGACATCTGAAGAGATGCTTCTCTTAGAGAAGCGAAGAGCAGGATTTCAGCAGTTCTATCAAGAACTAATGCCTGTGCTGGTGGACTTTGCCGAGAAGCTGGGTATTAGCCCGGCACATGAGATTCTCAGGCATGCCGACCAGTTCGTGCCGTACTTGGACAAGGCGCTGCAATCGATGGCGGTAGCTGACGCGCAAGATAGGTCTTGGCTGCTTACCCGGATGGGGTACTTCATCGGCGAATATTTTGTGCAGAAGTATGGCGGCTGCTGGTACGTGAACGACATTCAAGGATCACGCTATTTTGGTCGTTACGTCGTGGGGCGGTTTGCCCGCCTCAACAGCTCGACTCCGATGCTTGATCCGTTCCTGGTCGCGCAGGACTACGTTGATGCCCCTGTTCCGAGATACTTGGAGAAGTGTTTAACGGAAGTCGACGTCGAGTTGGTGCAGGTGTCGAAAGGGAATCCTAGTTCCTAAGGTAAGCCTAATGTCTCGGGTGCGCTGGTGCCGCCCGATTTAGGTCCTTCACAGTCGGGTGCCGGTACAAGGCCGAGATCCAAAAAAATCCTCTGCGCCACCTCGCGGCGCACGTCCTCGTTCTCGTGCATTTGCTTGATTCGACCTGCCCCCGGAGATTAGTACTGAGCGTGCGCAAGCGGCGACGCAAGCGCATTGCTGCGGTCGAGCGCAAGCCGCTACCGATGCCAACGGGTCCGAACCAGAGCTGGTCGATGGACTTCGTGTCCGACGGGCTGGCCTATGGTCGTCGGTTCCGCTGCCTGAACGTGGTCGACGATTACACGCGCGAGTGCGTGGCCATCAATGTTGATATCTCGTTGCCGGGCTTGCGGATGAAGCAAGTGCTTGAACGGCTGAAGGAGATGCGAGGCTTGCCCGCGTCCATCACGGTGGACAACGGTCCGGAGTTCGCTGGTACTGGTCGCCACTGTGCGGGCTGGTATCGCAACTTCGTTGTTGGGTTCGCGTTGCTTGGAGAGGGGGCGCTTCGACGGAAGAGGGGCGTTGGGGGCAACTTCTGACTATGCCGACGGAGGGCTATCTAGAGGGGCCGGGTGGGCCAATTCCGCTTTGAGACATCGAATGGGTTGAAGTATCCACGAGCCTCATCAAGGACGGCATCGCGGGACGGCCCCGGGAGATGGTCGATGTAAAGGACGAGATCCTTGCGGCCTTACGTGGAACGCAGCTCAGTTGGGAGCTTCGTGAGAGCATGTGGTCGAGGGCAGGGGTCTTCGAGAATGAGCCCGTGCAAGTCGTCCGTATGGCGAACCCGTTCGGGCCGACGCTAAGGCCGTAACCCGAATAGGGCGCAGTGCGCAGCTCTATTTCGTCCATAGAGAATGACGTTGAGCATAGATGATCGAAGAAAGAATTTTTCAACAAGGGGTCTACCCATGCTAAGAACTAGCGCAATCGCAGTCCTCTGCACCATGCTTTTCGGTTGCGCAACCTCCGGCCGAATCGGCGAACTCCCGGCAATCGCCACCGGCGCGCCATCATCGCCGCTGGTGCTCATTCGCACGAGCAGCCTGGTCGGTGCGACGAATAGCTACTACGTTGCGCTTGACGGTAAGGATGTCTTTAGTATTCGCTCCGGCGAGAACACGCAGTTTCCGATTCCGGCGGGCGAGCACACAGTATCCGTGAAGTGTTTTGGAGGTTGGTCCCCGACGTGGAAAGAGGACGGCAAGCAATTTGTCGCAGTGGGCGGCCAAGCGAACTATTTCGAGATCAGTCCAAATATGACGTGCGCGAAGATCGAGCAGGTATCTCCTGAAAGCGCGAAGAAAAAACTTGCAGCGACAAAGATCATTAGTTCGGCGACTATGTCTAGCAAGTAGTTGATCGACAGGAGGCTCCACTAGGCGGCAACAAGGCAGGGCTCTCCATGCAGAAATGCCTTGGCGCGATGTGATCTAGGTAACTATCCGCTGCCGGCGACCAAGACTGCTGCAAATGCTCAGCCGGTCGCAAGCTCCACAACACACTAGTATTTCTTTAGGATGAAATGCGGGAAGGCGCCCGTTGGTACACAGGGCTGCCGGACTGCGTTCGCAGTCCGGCCAAGGATCGCGTGATAGGTGCCTATGGCGGCCGCCCGTGTGCCGCCATTCTGCCTAGTAGCGACGCAAGCCTTGTTCAACCGGGCGATTTATTTGTTGTCTGACGATTCTGGGCACTGTGTACCGTTTCTTGGTTTTGCCGATGCGTTGCGAAAATCTCGCCCAGCATCGCACCATAGACTTTCGGATGCACTACCGGATTGCTATTCATCTCCAGCAACCACAAGCGATCGTGGGCGTCTAGCACAGCATCCACTGTGAATAGTGTGTTGGCCCGCATCTGCTCGGGAACGCCGAGGTGCAGGATGCGTCCGATCTGCTGTGTTTGCGCTCGCGTGGCAGAGGCTGCATGTGAGAAGGATTCTTGATCTCGCAAAACAATGGGGTCGTAGGCCGATACGTGACGGAAATCGATCTGGGCTGCGGCCCCATCAGGCAAGATCGAGTCCGGTGTCAGGCGCTGCCAGTGCAGCACCCCTTGGGCGCTAGAAAGATCGTGTGCACGCTCAAAGGTGCCTCGCGGCTTGCTTGCGATTTCTTGCAGCGTTCGGCGGCCGTCGCCGTATAGCTTGGGTGGCGAGAACGCTTCCATTGCGTATGGCGCGCCGCTCCAATACCAGATCTTGGTGCTGCGCCCGATCACATATTCTTCGAAGTATTCGCCGTCGGCCAACGTACTGGCCACTTGATCGTATTCGTCTGCGCGAAACGGGCCGCGGATGCCTTGGCCAAACGAACCACGCGTGGGTTTGATGACGAAGTTCTCAGCTTGGCAGGCGCCGTCGAACCAGTGACGAGGCGTGGGCAATCCGTGCGTTGTTGCGTATTGCTTGAATGCCAGCTTCTCGGACGATAACTGCCAGCGCTTGGTGCTGTAGGGCAGCCATCCAACGAAACCACACTCTTGGTCGTGGTAGCTGCTGGTGTATCCCCATCGCCCGTTGATGAGTGCTACGAACCGCGGATTCATCAGTAGGTTGAGGCCATCTTTTTTCACCCCGAGAGAAAATGAGTCGGGGTACAAGATGGTGGAAGCTTGGTTGGCACGTGCCCACTTGGTGATGGGTTTCAAGTGCTCAAGGATCTGAGTAAAAAAGAACATGCTGTAGGCGTCTTGTAGCCGGGGTGGCGAGTATGTCAGTTAAATCGCAGCGAAGATTGCGACACTGCGTGCGGACGGTTAATCTTTGAACGCTGCTCGTTATAGAGTGTCGATTTGAATCACCCGCCATCCCAGTTTATGAACAGCCGCGCGTCTGGTATCGATGTCATTGATGACTTTTTCTCCTCGGAGCAACTCACGGAACTGCTTGATGTGGTTCAGTGGTTGCCCGCGTACTACATTAACCGCCAGGACCATGTGAAGGGTGCCCCAAGGTACGACATCCACTGGACATATCCTTTGGTCGAGCGTGATGACGCGCTCGAAGTGGATCGTGAACCGGAGCTGCGCGCGCTCGACGAAACACTGCATCCTATTGTTGAACTGTGGGACAGGCTAAAGGAAGTGCTGGGCGCATCGCCGATGCTCTATGAATGCATGCTGACGGCTAACCCTTACGGCTTGGAGGGCCGGCCGCACTATGATTGTCCCGACCCGGCGAAGCGGCCGAGCCACGTGACGATGCTCGTGTACTGCAATCGGGAGTGGGATTTGGCGTGGGGCGGTGAGACTGTGGTGTGCGATGAGCAGGGCGAAATTGCACGAGCGGTTTTGCCCAAACCTGGCCGAATCTCGATTCTTCTGGGCGATCCCTACCACGTGGCACGTGGTGTTTCGCGTTTCTGCTTGGCGGATCGTCGTGTCTTGACCTACAAAGCTTGGCTGCGATAGATCGCGGCAACCGAAGCATGAGGGAAGCGCAAACGGGTCGCTCCGTTCACGCTCCCGATTGACTGGTGTTACATCACGCAGTGCCGCCGTCAGAACTACCGCCGCTACCGAGCGGTACGCCAGGCTTGTGCGGCAGCCGGATACGCCGATTGGCCGACCACGGATCGCTCTTCGCTTTGAGTGTTACTGCTCGATGCGAGTTTTTCATCGGAGCGCGAGAATCCGCGTCCGCTAACGACAGATCGGTCTTGGTGTTTTCCTTCATGGCAAGCTCCTAGTTAAGGAAAGGGGTGAGGAAATTTGGAACTCGGGTGGACCTTGTCAAGCATGCCCTTCGGCTCGAGTCCATAACCGAATGACAGAGGGATCAGTTGCGGGATCAAGGCCTTGCACACGCGGATAACAGTGCGGCCCTGGTCGATATAAGGACGTTCTGGCGTGATATCGAAGAAGACGGGTGAGCGGTCTTCTTCGGCGAGCTTGCTGTATAGCTCGTCGATTGACGCGGGTGCCGTTTGCGCAACAGATGCAAAGTCCACACTGCGTTGAGCATGGAGAACGCCATCAGCCCGCCGGAAATAGCGCTTCTGGCCATATAGATTGGCGTGGTCAACCGGCTCGCGAACAGTCTCTGGCTTGGCTTTGTCTTTAAAGCCCTCATTGAGGTGCGCGAATACCAGCGTTTCGACCTCGCCTAAGGCAGAGTTCACGGCCGCTGCGGTGTCGAGCCCGCTGCCGCCGCCTACGGCAGTGAACCCCTGCTCTTCATGCTGGGCCCACGCCAAGAAGCAGGGGACATAGGGCGACTCCAGCCACAAAATTCCCGCTCGGCATCCCGCGTCCTGCATTGACGCAAGCCGTTGCTGAATTGATGCAGGGAGCGTATCGGGGATGACAGCAGTACCCGGTTGCTGTGTGAACCAGTGACGCATGATCGCATCGCGCTCGATTAGCTCGAGTGTTGCCCTCGCTTTGGCTTCATCCCAATCTGTGTGCGCTGCACATCCCGACGAGGTTGGAGCGGTAATCTTGGGGCCCAATACACCCTCATGCCGAACAGATTGGCGAGGGTGGACAAGGTCAGAAACGACGCGAACCTGCTCGCCGGTGGCTTGTCGGACCCCGGTGACCCATGCATACGATTGGTTCGTGTCAAAGGCCTGAAACGGAAACGATGGGGATTGCAGCTGCGTTTTGCTATACCGCACGAAACTGTCGGGGGAGAGCGCGTTGGCAACGGAGCCGATTTTCCCGAACACGAGAGGACTGGACTCGCGGAAGCCTTGGCGCTCTACCGCTTCTGCGGCTGATTTGATGTACGCCATCCAGGGATCAGTATCGCGTCCCCAGGTGGGCTCCCCATTATCATTGCCTTCGATGCGCGCGCGCCCGAGAAAGAAAGGCATGGTGAACAGCTCAGAACGTGATTCGGACCAACCGAACTCAATTTGGCGGCATCCGTCGGCCAACGCAAGCTGTGCTTCCGATGTGGCAACGCCGAAGATTGCAGAGCCCAGAACGACTTCGCCTTCCAGGCGGCAGAGTGCCTCAACGACCGATTCCTGATAGCCACCAAACGTTAGAAAGCCCAGTCCGAGTTTGGGGGCTACCAATCCGCCATTGTGTAGTGCGGCACCTGCCTCACAAAAAAGGTATTGCAGTGCTCGGTTGCGATAACGTATAGCGCCGACTGTCGCATCGCCGGAAAGGAAGACAGCGCCCGCCGCGAACGTCAGGAACCACGGTTTAATAAACGCACGCGGAAGTAGGGCGGCGTCGTCGGAAATGGCTTCGAAGTGAATCGTCTTCCGAGTGGGGAAGTGCACGCGATACACGCCGGGCTCAAGCGGGCCGGCCGGTTCGCGCAGCACGACAAACAATTTGAGCAAATGCATTGCACCGGCCGATGCCACTGTACGACGTGCAATAGACGAGCCGAGCCGCTCATGATGTGTCGAAACCACCCCGCACATCGACCACAGCATCGATTTCAGTGCCTCGAACGAAACGGGGCCGCCGGAGAAGGTGTGAGCGGAGACGCGCGATTCGAACAGTTCGTCCAGTGGGGTGACCCCTACCTTCTCGAACGCTGCGGTATCGTCATTGCGATCTGGCGAAAAGCGCCGAGCAATTCGTCCGGTCAGTGCCGACTGCGCCGACTTCCCGTAGGGGTTAAGTTGGCGAGAGAAGCGCAGTGCTGTTTTGCAAAAGTCATTGGCGTCAATCAGGACGCCCGCCTCGAAAAGGAACGACATGAAGCGCTCAAGCTCCTCCCGGTTCTTGGCGGCCGAGACATCCTCCAGGACTTCCTTCTTTGTGCGCGTTCCATCACATAGCCTCGTAATCTGTCGAAACAGACGACGTTCTGCCTGGATCGTGATGTCCCCATCGGGCAGATGCAGCGATAACTGATTTCCGTTGATTACGCAGGGGCCGCTCAGGATGGGGCTGATGCGGTCCGGGTCATCTAGGGTTGCGAGTATTTCAGCGGGAATCGAGGAGGAGAACTGATGCGGGTTCACACGAACGTCCTTGCGGCTTTTGGGTGGAGCGGCGGGATGTTTCGCTGCTTTCCCACCACGTCTACGAACTTATCCGCAGAATTCTGAATTTGTTTAGTGCGAAAGGGGCGATATTCGGTACTTGTCCAAGCAGCGGCGCCGATGAGCGCTGGAAAGAACAGGCACCGTAAGAACAGGCCGTTTGGGCCTATACCAAGAGGGAGTGCCGCTCAGAAGAGAGCTAGGCATGATTTCCGCGACTCGCCTATTGACGACCTGGTGGTCGACGTATCCCATCATCCATGTCCTGGTGGCCCAACCGTGACAGTCGACTAGGCAGTTCAACTGGTCCCCCGCAAATCCAGGCTCCCTGCTTCTGTCGCGGAACAGTCGACGTGACGCCCGACACGGGGCTGTGACTGACAGCGCTGCGTGGACGCGTTTAAAGGTGTGCTTGGTAAGACGCCTCGACGGACTTTATTTTCATCCGACAGACTTTATTTTTACGGATCACCAGCAAGCCATCCCGGATCCCGCTACAATATCGTTGACACATCAATCGTTGATGTATCATTTGTATTCCGCCCCGTCGCCATGGCCGTCCACACCGCGCTCCCGCATTCCCATACCCAGGTTCTGCCGTTCAAGGAATCGCTCTTGGCGATGATCGGCATCTGCTTCGTCGTCGTTCTGGTCGCCTTCGATCAGACCGTGGTGGGCACCGCGTTGCCGACCGTGGTGGCCGAACTCAAGGGCTTTGAGCTGTACGCGTGGGTGGCGACGTCGTATCTCCTGACCTCCGTTGTGACGGTGCCGATCTTTGGGCGCCTGGGCGATTTTTACGGTCGCAAGCCGTTTGTGATTGCCTCCATCGTGGTGTTCACGCTGGCGTCGGTCATGTGCGGCATGGCGGGCAGCATGACGTTCCTGGTGTGGTCGCGGGCGCTGCAGGGCATTGGCGGCGGCATGCTGGTCGGCACGGCTTACGCGTGCATCCCCGATCTCTTTCCCGATGCGCGTGTACGTTTGCGCTGGCAGGTGATGCTGAGCGCGTCGTTTGGCATTGCCAACGCCATCGGCCCGACGCTGGGCGGGTGGATGACGCAGGCGTTCGGCTGGCGGTCGGTGTTTTACGTGAACATTCCGTTCGGCGTGCTGGGGCTGTGGTTTGCCTGGCGCTTCCTGCCGCATCTTCGCCAGAACGTGCATACCGGGCGTATCCGGCTGGACTGGCAGGGCGCGGTGCTGATCACGGTGGCGCTTGGGGCCCTGCAGTTGTTCGTGGAATGGCTGCCGCGGCATGGCCTGTCGCTGCCGCTCTTCGGTTGGCCGGTGCTGTCGGCTGCGGCGTTCGTAACGCTGTGGTGGTGGGAGCAGCGTGCCGAACAACCGCTGCTGCCGTTCGACATGCTGCGCAATCCGGCGCTGGCTGCGCTCTTCATGCTGGCGTTGCTGTCGGGCTTTTCGATGTTTGCGGTGCTGTTCTATGCGCCGTTGCTGTTCCAGGGCGGGTTTGGCATGTCGCCGCAGCAAGCCGGCCTGGTGATCACGCCGCTCGTGGTTTGCATCACGCTGGGCAGCATCATCAACGGGCGCATTGTCACGCGCATTCCCAAGCCCAACGCCATGCTGTATGCCGGCTTCGCGCTGCTGACCGTGGCGGTGGCCGGCATGTCGGTGTCGTCCAAGGGCATGCCGCATGCGGTGCTGACGCTGCTGATGCTGCTGGCCGGTCTGGGCCTCGGTTTCGTGCTGCCCAATCTGACCGTGTTTGCGCAGCAGACGGCCGGCCGTGCGCATCTGGGCATTGCCACGGCGCTGCTGCAATCGCTGCGCATGGTGGGCGGCATGGTGGGCACGGCGCTAGTTGGCACGTTGGTGAGCGAGCGCTATGCCTCGGGCGTTGCCAATGCACTGAGGGCCGACAGTGCGATGCAGTGGCTGCGCCAGCTTGCCGATCCCGAAATTCTCATCGATCATGACGCGCAAGCCGCCTTGCTCTCGCAGTTGCATGCCGCCGGCCACGATGGGGCGGCGCTGCTCGAAGCCGCGCGACATGTGCTGGTGAGTGCCATCCATATCGGCCTGATCGTGGCGACGGTGGTGGCGCTGATTGGCCTCTGGTATGTGCGCCGCGTGCCGCCCGTGGTGCTGCATCATGTCGAGCCCGTGCAACATACGGAATAGGCGAGACACGCCGGAGCGGTTAGGATGCGCGGTTCCCCAGCAATCTCAGCCCTGATCGATGACCTCTGAACGCGAACGCTTCGCCGTCATGCACCAGTTCGGCCGCACCTATCGTGCGTTCATGGCCGCCTTCGAGGCGCATGTCGGCCAGCCCATGCCGCGCTGGCGCATCCTGCTGGCGCTGCACGACAACACCGGCGGCGGCATGGCCCAGAAGCAGCTGGCCGAGCGCCTGCAGATGGACCCCGGCGCGCTCACCCGCCAGCTCAAGGTGCTGGAGCAGCTCGGCTGGATTGAACGCACAACGGATGCGCGCGACAACCGCCTGACCAACGTGTCGCTGTCAGACGCCGGCTTGGCCATCGTGCTCGAATGCATGCCGCGCCGCATCGCCTTCATCAATGCCACGCTCGACGGGCTGCCGGACGATCTCGTTCACGCGCTGTCCGAAGCGCTGGCGCAAATCGAAACCCGCCTGGCCGAAGTGCCGGCGCTGGCCGCCGCGGCCTCCACCGCATCCGATATCAAGACCGCAGATCGCCCCGCAGACCGTTAATGCGCGCCGAATGTGTTCCGGAGACAACCATGTCCATGGTGATCAACAGCGCGCTGTATCGAAACGGCAAGCGCGAGCGTGACCTGTCCGTCGAGGCTATCAGCGACGTGCTGCACACGCCGGGCTCGTTTGTCTGGCTGGGCCTGCATGAGCCCGACAACGCGATGCTCGACCTCGTGCAGGAGGAGTTCGGTCTGCACGATCTCGCCATTGAAGATGCCCGCAACGCGCACCAGCGGCCCAAGTTGGAGGTCTACGGCGACGTGCTCTTCATCGTGCTGAACACCGCGCAGATGGAAAACGGCAACGTCGTCTTTGGTGAGACGCACCTCTTTGTCGGTCGGGACTTTCTTGTCTCGGTGCGGCATGGGCCGTCAGCGTCGTACTCGCCGGTGCGCGAGCGCTGCGAGCGCACGCCACAACTGCTGGCCAAAGGCGCACCGTTTGCGCTGTATGCGGTGATGGACTTTGTGGTCGACAACTATCAGCCCGTGCTGGAACGCCTGCAGGAAGAGTTCGAGCACATCGAAAGCCAGATCTTTGGCGACACGTTCGACCGCGCAGCCATCGAGCGGCTCTATACGCTCAAGCGCCAGCTTCTGCGCCTGCGCAATGCTGCGCTGCCGGTGGAAGACATCGCTGGTCAGCTCGTGCGCCTGCACGAAGACGTGGTGCCCAAAGAGCTGCGCGCGTATTTTCGCGATATCGCCGATCATGCGCACCGCGCGGTCGGCGCACTCGATGTGATTCGCGAAATGCTGACCACGGCCATCTCCGTGAACGTGGCGCTGGTGTCAGTCACGCAGAACGACATTGTGAAGCGCCTGGCGGGGTGGGGCGCTATTCTGGCAATTCCGACCGTGGTGTTCAGCAACTACGGCATGAACTTCAAGGGCATGCCGGAGCTGGAGCATCCGGCGGGGTATCCCATCGTGCTGGCGTGCACGGCCACCGCTTGCGTGTGGCTCTATCGCAAGCTGCGCAAGTCGGGCTGGATCTAGGAGACAAGAGATGGCGCGCTGCTGCTGGGCGGGCGAAGACCCGCTGATGATCGCGTATCACGACACCGAGTGGGGCGTGCCCTCGCACGATGATCGCCACCTTTACGAGATGCTCATTCTCGAAGGTGCGCAGGCCGGGCTGTCGTGGCAGACCATTCTTCGCAAGCGGGCGCGGTACCAGGAGGTGTTCGAGGGGTTTGATGCGGCACGCGTGGCGCGCTTCACGCCAGCGCGCATCGAAAAGCTGCTCGCTGATCCGGGCATCGTGCGTAATCGCGCCAAGGTCGAAGGCGCGGTCATCAATGCGCGGAAGGTGCTGGAGCTTCAGGAAGAAATGGGTTCGCTCGATGCATTCCTGTGGTCGTTTGTCGATGGCAAGACCATCGTCAACCGCTGGGACAGCTACCGCGACGCACCCGCTGCGACCGACGCTTCCAAGGCGATGAGCAAGGCGCTGGTCAAGCGCGGTTTCAAGTTTGTCGGCCCGACCATCTGCTACGCCTTCATGCAGGCCACCGGCATGGTCGATGACCACGAAGCCGGGTGCTTTCGCGCTGGGAAGGCATAACGCTCAAGGGCGCTTCTTGATCCGGCGATTGTCCGTTATTCTCGCCAGTCCCAACATTGACGGAGTCGTTCTTCATGTCGCTGAATTTTCTTGGCATTGCCGGCAGCCTGCGCCGCAAATCCACCAACCAAGGCCTGCTGCGTGCCGCGTCCGCCCGTCTGCCCGCCGGCGTTGAAATGGACCTGGCCGACCTGACCGATATTCCGTTCTACAACGCCGACATCACGGACAAGCCCGCTTCGGTGGTGCGCGTGCTCGAACAGATCGGGCGTGCCGATGCACTGGTGCTGGCCTGCCCTGAATACAACTACTCGCTGGCGCCGGCGCTGAAGAACATTCTGGACTGGGCCTCGCGCGAGCCCAACAATGCGCTGCTGGCAGGCAAGCCCGTCGCGATCCTGGGTGCGGGCGGCGGCATGGGCACGTCGCGCGCGCAGTACCACCTGCGTCAGGTGTGCGTGTATCTGGACCTGCATCCGCTGAACAAGCCGGAAGTGTTTGCCAACGCGTTTGCTGGCGGCTTCTCTGCTGATGGCGATCTCACAGACGAGCGCATCGCCGGCCTGATCACCGAGCAGATGCAGGCGCTGGCCAACTGGACGTTGAAGCACAAGGCTTGAAAGACGGCTTGCAGTAGATGAGTTACTCGCCGGCGTGCAGCGTGCGGTTGCGCCCGGCGAGGGAACCTGCCACAAGCGAGGCCAGCGCAATCGCGCTGAACAGCCAGCCCATCACGGCCCAGCTGCCTGTCAGATCGTGCAGCACGCCCATGAGATACGGCCCCGCAGCGGCCATGGTGTAGCCAATGCCCTGAGTCATCGCTGACAGGCTTGCCGCCACGCGCGCATCGGCCGAGCGCAGCACGATCAGCGACAGCGCCACGCTGAAGTTGCCGCCCTGGCCAAGCCCCAGCAACACCGCCCACCACCACAGCGTTGACAGCGGTGCATAGAGGCAGCCGATCAGGCCGGCCCAGCACATCAGCATCATCAGGAACACGGCGGGGCGTTGATCGCGCCCGAGCCGCGCCACGAACGGCCCGCCCAGCGCAGTGATGAGCTGCACAAGAATCGACACCGCCACCACCACGCCCGACTGCACGGCGGATAGCCCGCGGTCTTGCAGGATCACGGGCAGCCAGCCAAACACGCAATACGCCAGCGACGATTGCAGCCCCATGTAGAACGTCACCTGCCAGGCGATCGGTTTGTCCCACAGCGACACACGCTGCAGCCGAGTAGCCGCGCCCTTGCCGTGCGCATGCCGCATGTGCGGCCACCAGCCGACAAAAGCCAGCAGCGCGGGCAGGGCCCAGAACGCCAGCGCGGGCTGCCAGCCGCCCAGCCACGCCGAAAGCGGCGCGCTTGCCCCTGCCGCCACCGCGGCACCAAAGCACAGCGCCATGGTGTAGACGCCGGTCATCAGGTCAGCCTGGCGGCCGAAGTCACGCTTGACGATGCCCGGAAACAGAATGCCCGTCACACCAATGCAGGCGCCCGCCGCCAGCGTCCCGATGAACAGCGGCGCAACGCCGCCTGCGCTGCGCAAGGCAATGCCAGCCGCCAGCGCAATGAGCAGGCCGCCCACGGCGCGTTCTGCACCAAAGCGCCGAGCCAACACCGCGGCTGCTGGCGCAAACAAGCCCAGGCACAGCACGGGCAGCGTCGTCAGCAACCCTGCCGTGGCGCCCGACAGCCCCGTGCCGGCTGTCACTTGTTTCAACACTGGCGACAGGCTCGATAGCGCAGGCCGCAGGTTCACGCCCACCAGCACCAGCCCGACAACGAGCAGGATCAGCGCGCCGGGCGAACGGCGGTCTGCTGCGTCATGCGCGGCAGGAGAGGGCGAGGCGTGTGGACGTTGGGACATGGCAGAACAGGCGTGCGGGCGAGCTGACGATTGTAGGGCGCGCGCCGGATTGGTGCATGCGCGCAGTCCAATGCCAATGATGCCGACGACGCTATTCAGCAGCGCTGAGTCGCGTAGCGAGGTCGGCCAGCACGTCTGCGGAAGGTGCGCCGCGCTCGGCTGCCAATGCCAGTGCACGCCTTGTGAGTGCCGTGTACAGCGCGGCGTGATCGGCGCCCAGTGCTTCGAGCGCTTGCAGATGTTTGGCGATGACGCCGCCGTCTCCGCGCGAGACCGGGCCCGCCAATGCGCCCGCCAGGCCACGTGCGCGTGCCGCGGCCAGCGTGCCGTCCACCAGCGGCCACATGGCAGCCACGGCCGCATCTCGGTCGATGCCCGCGGCCTCCCACAACGTGGCGGCTTCCTGCAGCGCGCACAGCAGGAAGCTGGCAGCGTAATTGGCACCGGCGTGATACAGGGCACGTTGCCCGGCACGCACCTTCAACGGCGTGCAGCCGAGCCGCAGTGCAAAGCTGGCGAGCACCGCGTCGTGCGGCGCATCGGCATCAATGGCGATGGACGCCCCGCCCAGACGTTCGGCATCGTCCGGCAAACCGGCAAACAGAAACAGCGGGTGAAAGCTGGCGGTATCCGCGCCGGCTTGGCGGGCGGCATCCAGCATGTCGCGCTCGCCGGCGCCGCTGCAGTGGAGCACGAGTTGGCCGGGTCGCCAGCGCACGTTGCCCACCACGTCCGGAATGGCGTCATCCGGCACGGTCACAAACACCCAATCGGCGGCATCCGCCACGCCTTGCGGGTCGACCGCCTTGGCCCCGGTGGCTTGCGCGAGCCACGCGACGGGTGAGCTTGAGCGGTTGGCAACCGCCACGGTGCGTACACCTGCGCTGTGCGCCCGAGTGGCCAATGCCCGCGCCAGCCGCCCTGCGCCGATCCAGCCCACGGAGACTGGCGTTTCGATTGCAATAGACGTCATGGCAAACCTCGATTTTTCATGGTCCGCATCTTATAGCGAAGCCACTTCTGTAAGCCGCGTTGCGCCAATCAGGCGGTTGGGCGGTACGGCCGGTAAACTGCACGCCTTTGCCGGCAGCGTTGGGCCGGGCGTGAACAATCGGTTTTCTTCAGGCGGACATGTCAGTGCAGGCAGGCGTTATGCAAAGCAAAAGTCGGGCAACCCTCATCGGGCTTATTGCGGTGCTGTTATGGAGTTCGATCGTCGGGTTGATCCGGGGCGTGAGCCAGCATCTGGGGGCCGTAGGTGGCGCTGCCATGATCTATACCGTCGCGTCGGTGCTGTTGGTATTGACCGTTGGCTTCAATAACTTGAAGACGTTTCCGCGGCGGTATCTGCTGTGGGGCAGCCTCTTGTTCGTGTCGTACGAGCTGTGCCTCTCGCTATCGATCGGCTATGCCAACAGCGGGCGGCAGGCGATCGAGGTCGGAATGGTCAATTACCTGTGGCCGACGTTCACGATGCTGTCGGCCATTGCCTTCAACAAACAGCGGGCGAATGCGCTGATCGTGCCGGGTGTCCTGATGTCCATCCTCGGGATTTGCTTCGTGCTTGGCGGTGATCAAGGGCTCGATATCGCCGGCATGGCCGAGAACGTCAAGGACAACCCGCTCAGTTACGGATTGGCGTTCACGGGCGCGGTGATCTGGGCGGCGTATTGCACGGTCACCAGCCGCATCGCCGAGGGCAAGAACGGCGCAACGCTGTTTTTCATCCTGACGGCGCTGGCCCTGTGGATCAAGTTTCTTGCCACCGGCGGCGGGCCGATGCACTTCAGCGTGTCGGCGCTGGTCTACCTTGCGTTGGCCGCGTCAGCAATGGGCTTCGGCTACGCCGCCTGGAACGTCGGCATCCTGCACGGCAATGTCACGGTGCTGGCTGGCGCGTCGTATTTCATCCCCGTGTTTTCTGCTGCCCTGGCGGCGGCGCTGTTGCATGCCCCGCTGTCGCTTGCATTCTGGAAGGGCGCATCGATGGTGGTTGCAGGGTCGATCCTGTGCTGGCTGGCTACGCGCGGCGGTCGCGCAAAGACGTTGTCTTCGTCCAAGTCTTCCGCCTGACGTAAGAACGGGGCACACGGGGACCTCCGCCGTTTCCGCAAATTCGCAATTAACCGCCAGGAATTCGAGAAAACCGTACATAGAGCCAGCACGGGAACGGGGCGTGCTAGATGCCGGGTAAGCCGCTGCGCCAAGACGGAACGGCGGCATACCAACACAGAAACAGGAGGCATCATGTTGAGCACCATTCTCATCATCGTTCTCATCTTGCTGCTGATCGGCGCGCTGCCGTCGTGGCCGTACAGCCGAGGTTGGGGCTACGGGCCGACGGGCGGGCTCGGGCTGATCGTGGTGATCGTGGTCATTCTTGTGCTACTGGGCTATATCTGACGCCACGCGTCGATGCCGATGCGCGCATGCTTCTGAGCATCGCCTGACCGCTTGCCGAGGGTTGGCTGAGCACCATAGCGGGGCGAGTGTCTTGCAGGCGCTTGACTGGGCATAATCCCAGCTGCGTTCCCGAAGGACACTTCCCATGAAGACAGGTCGACACGCCGTTAGCCGCGCGCCCGGCGGTCGTGCCCGATTCGCTCCGCTGATGCTGGCGCTGGTGCTGGCCGGCTGCGCGGTCGGGCCCGATTACCACATGCCGCCCCTGAGCGGCACTGAAGCCCCGCAAGCCTGGCACGCCACGCTGCCGCACCACGGCAGCCGCATGGCGCTGGCGCACTGGTGGGAGCAGTTTCACGACCCCGTGCTGACACAACTGGTGGAGCAGGCAGACGCGAGCAGCCCGACGATCGCGCAGGCGGTCGGCCGCGTGCGCGAAGCGCGTGCGAGCGTTTCCACAAGCCAGGCGGCGCTATTGCCGCAGCTGAAAGGCTCAGGCTCCGCCATTCGGCAGGGCGGGTTTGGCGGCAGCCAGTTTGCCGGCGGTGCAGGTGGGCTGTCTGCCGGGGCGCTGAGCCCCACGCTGGGCCTGGGTACGATCACCACCTTGGCGGCACAGGCCGACGCGTCGTGGGAGATCGATCTCTTTGGCGGCAAACGCCGCAGCCTGGAAGGTGCCGATGCGCGCCTGACCGCCAGTGAAGCCGATTGGCATGACGCGCGCGTGTCGCTCGCCGCCGAGGTTGCCAACGCGTACTTGCAGCAACGCGAGTGCGAGGCGCTGGTCAACATCGGCGCGGCAACCCTGTCATCCCGGCAGGAAACGCTGCAACTGACCGAACGCAAATTCCGCGCGGGCTTCGTCGCACCGGCTGATTTTGCGCAAGCGCAAGCCACGGTGGGGGATGCGGTGAATGCGCTGGAAGGCCAGCGTGCGCAATGTGCGCAGGGCATCGACAAGCTCGTCACGCTCACCGGCATTGACCACGATGCGCTGAACGGCCTCCTGTCCAAGGCCAGTGCGCAGATTCCGGCACCGCCCGATGCCGGCGTGCCCGACGTGCCGGCGCAGGTGCTGTCGCAACGGCCGGACGTGTCGTCGGCCGAGCGCGCGGTGGCGGGGGCAAGCGCCGATATCGGTGTGGCGGTGGCGAGCCGATTGCCGTCGATCACGCTGGCGGGTTCCATCGGCATCAATTCGTACCGCCTTGGCGGGCAATCTTTGACGACCAAGTCCTGGTCGTTCGGGCCGTCGGTGTCGTTGCCGATCTTTGACGGCGGCTCGGGTGCGGCGCGCGTGGAAACAGCGCGCGCCCGTTATGACCAGGCGCTGGCCAGCTATCGCAGCAAGGTGCGCCAAGCGGTGCAGGAAGTGGAAGACGCGCTGGTGCGCCTGGACGCGTCGGACCGCCGTGTCGACGCAGCCACGATGGCCGATGCGCAATACGCAAAAGTGCTGGAAGCGTCCAACGCGCGCTACCGTCTAGGCGCCGGTAGCTTGCTCCAACTGGAAGACGTGCGGCGTACGGCATTGCAGGCCTCGCAATCGCTGGCGGCCGTCAAGCTCGAACGCGCGCAGGCCTGGGTGGCGCTGTACAAGGCCGTCGGCGGCGGCTGGCGCGACGATGCGCCCAATCCTCATCCCGATAACAAGACCACTGCGCCGACCGCACAGGGCCGCGCGCATACCGGAAGCGCTTCATGACAGGACAACGAGTTTGGATGGCCGCGCTGGCGGTGGTGCTGGCCGGCGCGCTGGCGGCGTGCGGCAAATCTGCGGAGAGCAAGAACAAGGAACAGCCGCCTGCCAAGCCGGCGCTTGCCGTCAACGTTGCGCATCTGGCACAGCACCTGTGGCCCCGCGCTGCGACGGCCAGCGGTGCCGTGCAGCCGTGGCAGGAAGCCAGCATTGGCGCCGAGGTGAACGGGTTGAAGCTGGCGGAAGTGCTCGTCAATGTGGGCGATGTGGTCAAGCAAGGCCAACTGCTTGCACGACTGTCGGATGAGACCGTGCGCGCCGATGTGGCCGCCCAACGCGCCAGCCTGGCCGAAGCCGAGGCCTCGGCCGCGCAGGCGGCCGGCGAGGCCCACCGCGCGCATGAACTCGACAAGAGCGGTGCGATCAGCCAACAGGATCTGATCCAGTACGACACGCAGGCCAAGACGGCGGCTGCCAAGCTGGCCGCAGCACGCGCGCAGTTCGAGAGCCAGGAATTGCGCTTGCGCTACACGCGCGTGGTGGCACCCGACGACGGCGTGATCAGCGCACGCACGGCCACCGTGGGCGCTGTGGTGTCGTCCGGCACCGAACTCTTCAAGCTCATCCGGAAGAACCGCCTGGAATGGCGTGCCGAGATGCACGGCGACGTTCTGCCCCGCATCCAGCCGGGACAGGCCGCACGCCTGCGCCGCATGGATGGCGGCGTGGTGAACGGCCGCGTGCGCCAGGTCGCTCCCACGGTTGACGCCAACACGCGCAATGGCCTCGTCTATGTCGATCTGCCGCCGGAAGCAGCAGCCTCGGGCGTAAAAGCGGGCATGTATCTCTCGGGCGATGTGCTGCTCGGCGATGCGCCGGCCGCGACATTGCCGGAGACCGCCGTGTTCTCGCGCGATGGCTACGACTACGTGATGGTGATCGGCCAGCAAGGCCGCGTGCGTCAGACCAAGGTGACGGTTGGCCGCCGCCAGGACGGGAAAGTTGAAATCGTGCAAGGCATCGGCGCGAATGACGGCGTGGTCGCCGCAGGGGCAGCATTCCTGAGCGATGGCGATGTGGTGCGTGTGGCCGCCGCCGGTGCAGCCGCCGCGCCCGCCGCATCGTCGCCCGCAGCCGGAGCCAAGCCATGAACTTTTCTGCCTGGGCGATCCGCAAGCCGATTCCGTCGATCCTGTTGTTCATCCTGATCACGGTGGCGGGGTTGGTGTCGTTCAAGATGCTGTCGATCCAGAACTTTCCGGACATCGACTTTCCTGCGGTTTCCGTGACGGCCAGCCTGCCGGGCGCCACGCCCACGCAGATGGAAACCGAAGTCACGCGCAAGATCGAAGACAGCATTGCCAGCATCGGCGCGATCAAGCACATCACGTCCACCATCAACGACGGCAGTTCGACCACGATGGTCGAGTTCCAGCTTGAGAAGGATGTGCAGGAAGCGGTAAACGATGTGCGCGATGCGGTCAGCCGTATCCGCGCGCAATTGCCGTCCGACGTGCAGGAGCCGGTCATCTCCCGCGTGACGTTCGCGAGCATGCCCGTGTTGACGTACGCCGTGGAAGCGTCTGACATGGATGCAGAGGACCTGTCCTGGTTCGTCGACAACACGGTCAACAAGCGGCTGCTGTCGGTGCATGGCGTGGCCAAGGTGACGCGCCAGGGCGGTGTGGACCGCGAAGTGCGCGTGCAGCTTGATCCCGTGCGTCTGCAGGCATTGAACGTCTCGGCGGCGGATATCAGCGCGCAAGTGCGCGGCATGCAGCAGGAAGCGCCGGGTGGGCGCGGCAACATCGGCGGGCAGGAGCAGGCGGTGCGCACGCTCGGCACCGTGAAGAGCGCGCGCGAACTGGCGCAGATGGACATCCCGTTGTCCGACGGCCGGCGCATCCGCCTGTCGGATGTTGCTGACGTGCGCGACACGGCGGCCGAGCCGCGCCAGATGGCGCTGTTCGACGGCAAGCCGGTCGTGAGCTTCCAGGTGTTCCGCTCACGCGGCGCAAGCGAAATCTCAGTGGCCAAGGGCGTGCGCGAGGCGCTGGGCGCATTGCAGGCCGAGCGGCCCAACGTGCATGTGACCGAGGTCTACAACATGGTCAAGCCGGTGTCGGATGCCTACACCGCGTCGATGCACGCGCTGTACGAAGGCGCCATCCTGGCGGTGATCGTGGTGTGGCTGTTCCTGCGCGATTGGCGGGCCACGTTCGTGTCGGCCGTGGCGCTGCCGCTCTCAATCATCCCGACCTTCGCGGCCATGCAGTTGCTGGACTTCACGCTCAACGGCATCACGCTGCTGGCGCTCACGCTGGTGGTCGGGATTCTGGTCGACGATGCCATCGTGGAGGTGGAGAACATCGTGCGCCACCTGCGCAACGGCAAGAAGCCGCTGGAGGCTGCCATGGAGGCGGCGCAGGAGATTGGCCTGGCCGTGGTGGCGACGTCGCTCACGCTGGTGGCGGTGTTTCTGCCGACGGCCTTCATGGGCGGTATCTCGGGCAAGTTCTTCAAGCAGTTCGGATGGACGGCGTCGCTGGCGGTGCTGGCCTCGCTGCTGGTGGCACGGCTGCTTACGCCCATGATGGCCGCGTACATGCTCAAGCCGCAGGACGAGCCCAACCGCGACGGCTGGATCATGACGCGCTACCTGCAGGCCGCACGCTGGTGTCTTGTGCATCCGTGGAAGACGGGGGGCATGGCGGCGGCGTTCTTCGTCGTGTCGGTCGCCATCATCGGCCTGATTCCGGCAACGTTCCTGCCGCCCGAAGACTGGGCGCAACTCCAGATGACGGTGGAAAGCCCGCCGGGCAGCACGATCGCCCAGACGCGCGACAACACCGAGCGCGTGCGCAAGATCGTGATGCAGCACAAGGAAGTCCGTCACGTCTATACGGCCATCGGCTCGGGCGTGATGGCCGGTGTGCCGGGCTCCAGCGGCGGCGAGGTGCGCACAGGCACACTCACGATTTCACTCACCGACCGGCATGATCGACACGTCAAGCAGCAGGACGTCCAACGCCAGTTGCGCGAAATGCTCGAAGGCGTGCCAGGCGTGCGGATCTCGTTCGGCGCGGTGGGCTCCGGCGAGCAACTCCAGGTGGTACTGACCGGCGACGACCCCGCCACGCTGCAGCAGGCCGCACGCGATGTGATGCGCGATCTGCGGACCGTGCCGGGGCTCGGTGCGGTGACCTCGTCCGCGAGTTTGCTGCGGCCCGAAATCGTCATCCGCCCGGACTTTGCGCGTGCGGCGCAGCAAGGGGTGACCGCCGCCGCCATCGGCCAGGCCGTGCGCGTGGCCACCGCCGGCGACTACGACGTCAACCTGCCGAAGCTGAACCTGCCCGAGCGGCAGGTGTACATCCGCGTTGAACTCGACCCGAAGGCGCGCAACCAGATCGACACGATCCGCCAGTTGCGCGTGCCGGGCCGCAACGGCGCGGTGCCGCTGGAGAACATCGCCGATATTTCCATTGGCAGCGGCCCCGCGCAGATCGACCGCTATGACCGCAGCCGCAACGTCACCATCAGCGTCGGGCTGGAGGGGCGCGCGCTGGGCGATACCAACATGGCGGTGGAGGCGCTGCCGTCCATCAAGAACTTGCCGCCGGGCGTGCGTCGCATTGCCTCGGGCGATGTGGAGGGCATGCAGGAGCTGTTCAGCAGCTTCTTCCTCGCCATGTTTGCGGGTGTGCTGTGCGTGTATGCGGTGCTGGTGCTGCTCTTCCACGACTTCACCCAGCCGGTGACGATCCTGGCGGCGCTGCCGCTGTCGGTGGGCGGTGCGTTTGGGCTGTTGGCGCTGTTCGGCTTCAGCTTGTCGCTGCCGGCGTTGATCGGCTTGCTGATGCTGATGGGCATCGTGACCAAGAACTCGATCCTGTTGGTCGAATACGCCATCGTTGCGCGACGCGATCTCGGCATGTCGCGCACCGAGGCGATCATCGACGCCTGCCACAAGCGCGCCCGCCCCATCGTCATGACGACGGTGGCCATGACGGCGGGCATGGTGCCGATGGCGCTCGGTCTCGAAGGCGATGCAGGCTTCCGCGCACCGATGGCGGTGGCGGTGATCGGCGGTCTGCTGACTTCTACGCTGCTGAGCCTGCTGGTGGTGCCGGTGGTGTTCGAGAAGGTGGATGACTTCAGGGAGTGGGCGCTGCGTAAGTTCCGTGGCGTGCGCCATCACGGGCGCAGTGCTGAGCCTGTACCACAGCAGGAGCAGCGGTAACGGCAGCGCCGTCCATGCCTCACGGAAGCCGCCGAAGCGACGGCCACTGGGGCGCTACAGGGAAGCGTCTCCGTCTTCGGCAATCGATTCCATGGGGTGGCGGCCCCGACGCGCGACGGCGGGCAGCGTCGAGGAAGTCAGCACTGGGCCTTGTTGTCGCGCCCAACGCGGCGCGCGCACTGCGTCAAATGCGGGGTTGTCCATGACCGCATCCTCGCGATCAACCGAAAAGCGTGAGAGCGCGGCCGCAAACTGATGTGCGTCGGCGTGATAGCCGAGTCCGGGCGGGCCGCTGGTTTGCGGGCGTTTGCCGTTGTACCCGTCGGTGTCGGTCAAGCCGAGCTTGAGCTGTACAAGCCCCGGGTACCGGTAACCGCCCGGGCCCTTCATGATCCCCATCAGCCCGCGATGTGGCGCGCGGGCATAGTCGAGGGTGACCGCAACGCCGCGGGGCTTGCCGTAATCGACATCGAGCGGGCCGCCCCTGGTGGCGCGGCGGCCCTGGTTATTGTTCAGGAGTTGCGGGTCCAGCAAGATCATGGACGGCTGCCTTGGCAGCAGAATACGGCTCTCAACCGTCGCGCGAAAGCTCTGCGCCATGGCTCCGCCCATAGAAGCGCCAGAAATGAAATCCAGTTCGACATGGTTGGGCCGGGACAGAATCTTCGCGAACAATTCACCGGCCCGCTTGGTCGCGCGGTCGACATCGCCAATCCGGCCGAAGGCGCTGCTGATGTCCTGGCGCACATCCCGGAAGTTCTGTGTGCCGCCGAAGAACATGCGCACACGCTGCGGCCCGTCGGCTCCATCGGCACGCGCAGGTTCCAGTGCGAGGCTGATGTGAGCGACTCGCATGGCGCTGACTAGTTCAGCGTGTTCAGCCTCCGTCAGGGCGCCGGATAAGGCGGGATGTTCTATCGCTGAAAGACCGTAGTTGCGGAAGTCGCCGCCGATTTCCTTGGCAAATTTCGAAAACGTTTCGCGTATGGCGTCCCGCTGCTGTCCGCGCACGTTCGCGTCTTCCGACGACAGGGCACCGAATCCCAATGCCTCAGAAAGCGCACTGGCGTCCCGGTCTGGCAATTCGTCGAACGTGCGCAGCGCGTCGTGGACGAGGTTGATCTTGTGCCCCGATTTCAGATTGTTGATTGCAGGCTTGGCCGCGCGTGCTGTCGCTGGCGGCACCCGGACGTCGGGCGCCACCCGCAACTCAGCCAACGGATTCGTGGGCAGCCCTGAGCGTCGCGTATTGGCCGTTGCTGCGTCGGAGGGCAGTGACTTTCGGTCACGAAGGTTGCCGATCCACGTCTCGCGTTTGGCAAGTTCCAGAAACGCCTTTGCCGCCACGCCCGTCTTGGGGATGGTGTCCGGCGATCCGCCAAATCGCATCGTCAACACGCGCGCGAACGTGCGGCCTGCTCCGTTTGGCGTGCGCAGATCAGGGTTATGCGCCAGCATGGCGAGCACCGTGTCTTTGTTCGCAGCCTGGGCGAGCCGCATGACCGCCGTATTGCCGCGCGCGTCTCGGGCATCGATTGGCGCGCCCGCACGGACGAGCATATCGACGGCTTGCGCAGAGCGCGCGTTAAACAGCGGTGTTGCGCCTTGATTGTTGGTCGCGTGCACATCGGCACCGGCTTCGAGCAATTGCTCCAAAAGCGCGGTGTCACGTCCTGCCACGGTATGCAGCGGCGTATTGCCAACGCTGTCCTGCGCGTTGACATTCGCGCCGTGCGTGACCAGCGCCTTGGCCAGCCGGAAGTTGTCGCAGCCCAGTGCGCTCACGAGCAGCGGGTCGCCATGGTGGTCAACGGCATTCACGAGGTCAGGATGCTTGGCGAGAATCTCTTCGAGCCGCTCGGACGAAAAATCGTGCTGCCAGACCATGTCGAGCACCTCTGCGCGATGCTCGGCCTGATGCAGGAATGTCATGCCCCAGCCATCGCCGGGTGGAATCGACGGTGCGGCGCCCTGACTATTGGGCGACGTTGCCGACGCTGTTTCCCGGCGGGTTGTGCTTGATGACCATTGCGCGCCTGCACGAATCGCCTTGATGGCGTCGTGTAGCTCCGGGTCGGCGGACGTGCGCCCCGAAACCTTTGGGCTGCTTGTAGAGGCGGCGCTGATGGCTGGCGGTGTTCCTGTGTGCCTGCGTGCGGGCAGCCGGCTAAGTTGAGGCGAAGCTTTGCGAGCGCTGCGCCCCGTGCTGCTCGTCTGCTCCGGTGCTTGCCGGACATCGGCAACGCGGTTTGTGGGCGCAGACGAAGCGAGCCAAGTGCGAACAAGGGAGACCGGGCTTTTCATGGGATCGTCCCATCGATATTAGAAAACACGAATCACTGGATTCAATAGTGTTTTCTGCACGTGTCAGCCGCGTACCGTGTTGCGAAATGGTGAGTGCGTGCGCGAAGCGGCGCTGCCTTGTTGGTTGACAATCGTCCCGCTGCAACAGCCCGGTGGCACCTGGCGCATGTTGTTGGAAGGGAATCAAAAAAAACGCCGGCTAGATGTCTCCAGCCGGCGTTTTTGTGGGGGAGGCGCGACGATCAGGCTGATGCGGTTTCTGTTTGCGCACGCTTGCTGCCAGCGTGCTGCGCATTCGCATGCTTGGCGCGCAAGCGGCGCGTGGCTTCCACCATACCTTGCAGCGCTGCTTCCACTTCCGGCCAGCCGCGGGTCTTGAGACCGCAGTCGGGGTTCACCCACAGGCGTTGCACCGGCACGACCTGCGCGGCCTTATCGAGCAGCGCTTCCATCTCTTCCACACGCGGCACGCGCGGCGAGTGGATGTCGTACACGCCCGGGCCGATCTCGTTCGGGTACGCAAACTTGCCAAACGCGTCGAGCAGTTCCATGTTCGAGCGCGATGTCTCGATGGTGATCACGTCGGCATCCATCGACGCGATGGCCGGCAGGATGTCGTTGAACTCCGAATAGCACATGTGCGTGTGGATCTGCGTGTCGTTGCGCACGCCGGAGGCCGACACGCGGAATGCACGTGCCGCCCATTCCAGGTAGCCCGGCACGTCAGACGCGCGCAGCGGCAGGCCTTCGCGGAAAGCCGGCTCGTCGATCTGGATGGCGGCAATGCCAGCGGCTTCCAGATCGCACACTTCATCGCGCAGGGCCAGGGCGATCTGCAGTGCGGTCTGCTCGCGCGGCTGGTCGTCGCGCACGAAGGACCACTGCAGCATCGTCACGGGGCCGGTCAGCATGCCCTTCATCGGCTTGGCGGTCAGGCTCTGCGCGTACTTGGACCATTCAACCGTCATTGCTTCAGGGCGGTACACGTCGCCGTAGATGACCGGCGGCTTCACGCAGCGCGAGCCATAGCTCTGCACCCAGCCATTGGCGGTGAAGGCGTAGCCCCACAGCAGCTCGCCGAAGTACTCGACCATGTCGTTGCGCTCGGCTTCTCCGTGCACGAGCATGTCGAGCCCCAGCGCTTCCTGGCGGCGTACGACGTCGGCAATTTCGGCGCGCATGCGTTGCAGGTAATCCAGTGCAGGGAGTTCGCCGCGCTTGTGTTGTGCGCGCGCCTGGCGAATCTCGGCCGTCTGCGGGAACGAGCCGATGGTGGTGGTCGGCAGCAACGGCAGGTTCAGGCGGGCTTGCTGCGCTTCAGCGCGCGTTGCGTAGGGCGCGGCGCGGTCGGCATCTTCTGCGCGGGTCGCGGCCACGCGTTTTTTCACGCTTGCGTTGTGCACGCGGCGCGATTCGGTACGCGATGCGATGGCGGCGCGGTTGATATCGAGCGCCTTCTGCACGGCAGCTTGGCCTTCGACCAGCGCGAGCTTGATGATCGCCAGTTCGTCCAGCTTCTGGCGCGCGAAGGCCAGCCAGCCCTTGAGTTCGTCGTCGAGCTTGCTTTCGGCTGACAGATCCACCGGCACGTGCAGCAACGAGCAGCTCGGCGCCACCCACAGGCGATCGCCAAAGGCTTCGGCCAGCGGCGCCACGCGTTCCAGCACGCGTGCCAGATCCGAGCGCCAGATATTGCGGCCGTCGACCACGCCAACGGAGAGCACCTTGTCTCCCGGCCATGGCGCGAAGGCACCAAGCTGCTCCGGTGCACGGACGAGGTCCAGGTGGACGCCATCGACCGGCAGGGATTTGATCAGTGCAGCGTGGTGGGAGGCGGCTTCAAAGTACGTCGCCAGCAGCAGCTTCGGGCCCTTGGCGGCGGCCAGCGCCTGGTAAGCGGGGCTGAATGCATCCACCCAGGCTTGCGGCAGATCCAGCACCAGCGCCGGTTCGTCGATCTGCACCCATTCCACGTTCAGTGCGGCCAGGCGTTTGAGCACGACCGTGTAGGCCTGCAGGATTTGCGGCAGCAGGGCGAGCTTGTCAGTCAGGCCGTTGCGCGCCTTGGCCAGATGCAGGAACGTCACCGGCCCGATGAGCACAACCTTCACGCGGTGCCCGGCGGTCTGAGCCTCGCGCACTTCGCCGAACAGCCATTCGGCGCCGGGCCCAAAGTGGAGGTCCGGCGTGAGTTCGGGCACGAGATAGTGGTAGTTGGTGTCGAACCACTTCGTCATCTCCATGGCCGCATGGTCGGCATTGCCGCGCGCCAGCACGAACGATTGCGCCAGCGTCAGTTGCTCGGCGTCAAAGCCATAGCGCGTGGGAAGGGCGCCGAGCAGGGCAGCCGTCTGCAGCACCTGGTCGTACCAGGCGAAATCACCCACGGTCACAAAGTCGAGGCCCGCGTCGCGCTGGGCAGTCCAGTGGCGCTCGCGCAGGGCACGGCCAGTAGCACGCAGGTCGTCTTCTGACGAGGCGCCCTTCCAGAACGATTCGAGGGCGAACTTCAGCTCGCGTTGTGCGCCGATGCGCGGGTAGCCGAGGGTATGGATGGTCGTCATGGTGGTCGCAGGAGAGGCGATTCGTTTTTCAGTCCTGCGATGATCGGCGACCCTCGTCCATGAATCAAATGATATTATTTTCGATAACGTTGAATCGTATTCATATATTGGAAGCCGCACCAACATGCTTGAAATCCGCCATCTGCGCACGCTGATCGCCCTGGCCGACGGTGGCTCCGTTTCGCGCGCTGCCGAGCGGCTGCACCTGACGCAATCGGCGTTGTCGCATCAATTGCGCGCGCTGGAGTCGCATTACGGGCTGGCCGTCGTGCGCCGCAAGGGGCAGACGGTGGAATTGACCGAGGCCGGCGAGCGCATGCTCGAACTCGCGCAAAAGGTCGTCGCCGATATCCAGACCGCAGAGCGCGATCTTGAGCGCATCAAGGGCCGCGCGGCCGGCACGCTGCGCATCGCGCTCGAATGCCACACCTGCTTTGACTGGCTGATGCCTGTGATGGACGCCTTCCGCCAGCGCTGGCCGGAAGTGGAAATGGACCTTGTGTCGGGTTTCCACACCGATCCGCTGGCGCTGCTCAAGGACGGCCGCGCCGACGTCATCATCGGCTCCGACGCCAAGATGCGGCGTGGCGTGGTGTTTGCTCCGCTGTTTCGCTTCGAGATTCTCGCCGTGTTGCCCGTTGACCACGCGCTGCGCAACAAGAAGTGGCTGGACGCGAAAGACTTTACGGACCAGACGCTCATCACGTACCCCGTGCCCGAAGAGCGCATCGATCTCATCCGCCAGGTGCTGACACCGGCCGGCATCGCCTTCAACCGCCGCACGGCGGAGCTGACCATCGCCGTGCTGCAGCTCGTTGCCAGCCGACGCGGGCTGGCCGCGCTGCCGAGCTGGGGCATCAAGAACTACGTCGATTACGAATACGTGGTGGCCAAGCGTGTCGGCAAGGAAGGCCTGTGGAGCGATCTCTACGCCGCCATGACGCGCGACTACGCACAGGCACCGTTTGCGCAGGACTTTATCGAGACGGCCAAGTCGATCTGCTTTGCGCAGTTGCCGGGGCTGATGCCGCTAGACGCGTAATCAGGCGCGTTCCTTCAGGGGCAGGCGCGGCAGCTTGCCTTGCAGCCCCTCTTTGAGAAAGTCCAACAAATGCCGCGTGGCCAGCGTCCGATACCGGCTTGGCATCGCCAGCATGTACAGCCGGCTGCCGAACACGCTGAATCGGTAGCCGGGCAGCACGCGTTTGACGTGCCCGTCGCGCAAGTCTTCGGCAGCGGCGTAATAGGGCAGGATTCCGAGTCCATTGCCCGAACGCACGGCGGCCTGCAGGAACAGGTAGTTGTCGGACGAGACGCCGGGGTCCAACGTGACGAGCGTCCGTTCATCGCCCAGTTGCGCCGATAGCCGCAACGGCTGCCCAACCGCAGGCGCGCTGACGATGGTGTGCTTGCCCAGCGCGTCGAGTGTTTTTGGCACGCCATGCGCGGCCAGGTAATCCGGCGCCGCGCACAGCACCCAGTCAACTTCATCAAGCAGCGTGGCGACGAGCGATTCCGGCGGGTTCGAGACGATGCGCAGCGCCACGTCCACATCTTCGCCAATCAGGTCGGACACGCGGTTGTCGAACCGCACATCAAGACGGATGTCCGGATACGCACGCTTGAATGCCACCAGCAGTGGTGACACCAGCAGGTGCCCCAGCCCCGTCGGCACCGACAGGCGCACGCTGCCTTGCAGCGACTTACCCAGCGACGAGACCAGCGCATCGGCGGCGGCCATTTCGCGCAGGATGCTGCGGCCGTGTTCGTAGATGCCGGCGCCCACCTCCGTCGGCTCCACGCGGCGGGTGGTCCGACGCAGCAGTTGCACACCCAGTGCGCGCTCAAACGCCTTCAGCCGGTGGCTCACGTTGGAGCGCGTGGTCTGCAGCCGGCGCGCCGCCGCCGACAGGTTGCCCGCGTCGACGATTTCCACAAACAGCTTGAGCGCATTCAGGTCCATGACGGCACGCCAGATTGGTGAATGAGACTCGACATTCTGTTGATGCCGGACCCGATTGTCAAAGCGTCCCAACCCGGTAACATCGGCCGGAATATCCCACAGGAACCAGCGACATGGCGCTCGACGACGAATCCTTCGGCCTGCTGCAGCAATCGGTGCAGCGCTTCATCCAGGAACGGCTCGTGCCGGCGGAAAACATCCTCGAGGAAGAGGATGACGTGCCCGCCGACATCGTTGCCGACATGAAAGAGATGGGCCTCTTCGGCCTGTCGATTCCGGAGGCGTACGGCGGCATTGGCCTGGCGATGGCCCAGGAGTGCGAGGTGGCGTACGACCTCGGGCACACCGCGCTGGCCTTTCGCTCGGTGTTCGGCACCAACGTAGGCATCGGCTCGCAGGGCATCCTGATGGACGGCACCGATGCGCAGAAGGCCGATTACCTGCCTCGCATCGCCAGTGGTGAGCTGATCATCTCGTTTGCCCTGACGGAGCCGAATGCCGGGTCGGATGCTGCATCGCTGCAAACGCGTGCCACGCTGGACGGCGATCACTACGTCATCAACGGCACCAAGCGTTTCATCACCAACGCGCCGCGCGCCGGGGCATTCACGCTGATGGCGCGCACGGGCGGCGAAGGCGCGGGCGGTATCTCGGCCTTTATCGTGCCAGCCGATACGCCGGGCATCACGCTCGGCAAGCCCGACAAGAAGATGGGGCAGCGCGGCACCAAGACGTGCGATGTGATGCTCGACAACGTGCGCGTGCCGGCGGTCAACATCATTGGCGGCGTGGCGGGCCAGGGCTTCAAGACGGCGATGAAGGTGCTGGACCGCGGCCGCCTGCACATCTCGGCGCTGGCATGCGGGATGGCGCACCGGCTGATTGCTGATGCGGTGGCGTATGCCAAGGAGCGCAAGCAGTTCGGCCAGCCCATCGCAGACTTTCAGTTGATCCAGGCGATGCTGGCCGACAGCCAGACCGAGCTGTACGCCGGCATGTCGATGGTGCGCGACTGCGCGCGCCGCTACGACGCCAAGCCCGTCGGCAAACAGGACCACGAAGTCAGCATGCTGGCGTCGTGCACCAAGATGTTCTGTACGGAGATGGTCGGTCGCGTGGCCGATCGCGCGGTGCAGATTCACGGTGGCGCGGGCTACATTGCCGAGTACAAGGCCGAGCGCTTCTATCGCGATGTGCGCCTGCTGCGCTTGTACGAAGGCACCACGCAGATCCAGCAGCTCATCATCGCCAAGAACCTGCTGCGCGACTAGGCTGGCTCTAATAATTCGCCTGAATTTGGCTCTGTTTTGGAGCCACGTTCTGGCTCAGAATGGGCGTTTTTCTGTTCGATTGCACGGTCGCTGCCGGAGTCGCCATGTACATTCCCGCCCATTTTGAAGAATCGCGCCCCAACGCGTTGCACGACCTGATCGCGCAGAACCCGTTTGGGACGCTCGTCACGCATGGCGAGCATGGGTTGGACGCAAATCACATTCCGTTCCTGCTGCTGCCGGAAGAGGGCGAGCTTGGCATGCTGCATGCCCACGTGGCGCGCGCCAACCCGGTCTGGAAAGACGTCGCCAACGGCGATGAGGTGCTCGTCATCTTCCGCGCGGGCGATGCGTACATTTCGCCGACGTGGTATCCGAGCAAGCAAGAAGCCCACAGGCAGGTGCCGACGTGGAACTACCGTGTGGTGCATGCGCATGGTCGCATCACCGTGCGGGACGATGAGCGTTTTGTACGCGGTGTGGTGGCTCGCCTGACGCGCACGCATGAGGCATCGCAACCCACGCCGTGGAAGATGTCCGATGCCCCGGCCGACTACACCGACGCGCTGCTCAAGATGATTGTCGGCATCGAGATCGAGATCACGCGCATCGAAGGCAAACTCAAGCTGAGCCAGAACAAGGAAACACGGGACATCGTGGGCGCCGGCGAGGCGCTCAAGGCGAACGGCGAGCGCGTGATCAGCGATGCGATGCTCGCTTGCGCCGCTGCCAAGACGGAATAAAAGAGGGAGCGACGGACTGCTCATCCGCCGCCCCGCACTGCGTTACTTCACGCCGCGCGCCGGCAGGATTTCGCCGCGCACTTCCCCAAAGCCCACCCGATAGCCATCGCCCTGGCACCAGCCGGTCATGATGACTTCGTCGCCGTCTTCCAGGAACGCGCGCGTGGTGCCGTTGCCGAGGTCCAGCGGCTGCTTGCCGTTGACGGTCAGCTCCAGCAGGCTGCCGTACGAATCCGGCGTCGTGCCGCTGATGGTGCCGGAGCCCATCAGGTCGCCCACGCGCACGTTGCAGCCGGATACGGTGTGGTGCGCAAGCTGTTGCGCCATCGTCCAGTACATCGCGCGGAAGTTGGTGCGGGCGATGGTGGTGCGTTCGCCGCCGTGGGGGCGCAGTGCAGTTTCGAGGGCGATGTCGTAGGCGTTCGGCCGGCTCTGCCGCAGGTATTCCAGCGGCTCAGGCGATTGCGCCGGGTTGGCCACGCGGAACGGCTCCAGCGCGTCCATCGTCACGATCCATGGCGAGATCGATGTACCGAACCCCTTCGAGTTGAACGGGCCGAGCGGCACGTATTCCCATTGCTGAATGTCGCGCGCGCTCCAGTCGTTGAGGAGCACGACGCCGAACATATGATCCGGTGCCGCGTCGACGGAAACCGGCTCACCCAGCGCGCTCGGCTTGCCGACCACAAAGGCCATCTCCAGTTCGTAGTCCAGCTTGCGGCATGCCGTGAAGATCGGGCGCGGCTGATCGGGCAGCTTGATCTGGCCCATCGGGCGGTGCAGCGGGGTGCCGCTCACCACCACGGAGCTGGCGCGGCCGTTGTAGCCGATTGGGATTTCCAGCCAGTTGGGCAGCAGCGCGTTCTCGGGGTCGCGGAACATGCGGCCGACGTTGGTGGCGTGTTCCTTCGATGAATAGAAATCCGTGTAGCCCGGGATGTCGATGGGCAGATGCATCACCGCATGCGCCTGCGGCACGAGCGCGCGAGTGTGCAGCGTGGCGTTGTCGCGCACGTGGGTGTCGTTCACGCTGAATAGCGCTTGCAGCTTCTTGCGCGTTTCTGCCCACACGGGCTTGCCGAGGGCGATGAAACTGTTGAGCTTGCCGGTGCGGAACGTGCCGCGTGTGGATGCGGGCAGCAGGCCGGCGTCATCCAGCACGCCGAGATCGATGACTTGATCGCCCAGCGCGACGCCTGCGCGTGGCGACGGGTTTTCTTTGGTGGAGAAGATGCCGAAGGGCAGGTTTTCCAGGGGGAAGTGCGTGTCGGGGGTGTTGGCGGATTCTAGCCAGCTTAGTTGTCGGGTGGTCATGATGGGGGCGATGGTTTGTTTGTTGAGTCGGTTGTTGCTTGACGTTGCTGGCGCATCTGCTGTTTCACCCCCTGCCGGGGGCGACTCACTTTCTTTGTCTTGCCAAAGAAAGTAAGCAAAGAAAGGCGCGCCCGAGATGGCGAAAGATTCCTTGAATTTCCGTAACCGGGCGGAGAAGGACCGAAACTCGCTGCGCTCAGACAGCGGTCCTTCTTTTTTCCGCCCGCTTACGAAAATTCAAGGCGCCATCTAGGGCAGGGTACGGCCACACCTTCTGGATGCTCGCCTTGGCGTCAATGTGAATTCGTCGATTGTGCTTAACGCTTGGTCGGGTCGAAATGTTTCTTCAGGCCTTGCCAGCATTCGAAGTACTTGGCCTGCAGTTGCGCCGATTCCGCTGCGAAGCGCGTGGGGCGGATCACGGCTGGTGTCTCGAACATGAAGGCCATCGTTGCGTCGACCTTGTGCGGCTTGGTGGTGTCGCCGTTGCTGGCTTTCTCGAACGTGTCGGCGTCGGGGCCGTGGCCGCTCATGCAGTTGTGCAGGCTGGCGCCGCCGGGCACGAAGCCTTCGGCCTTGGCGTCGTACACGCCCTGGATCAGGCCCATGAATTCGCTCGCGACGTTGCGGTGGAACCAGGGCGGGCGGAACGTGTTTTCGGCGGCCAGCCAGCGCGGCGGGAAGATCACGAAGTCGATCGTGTCCACACCCGGCGTGGCGGACGGGCTTTGCAGCACCAGGAAGATCGAGGGGTCCGGATGGTCGTAGCTGATCGAGCCGATGGTGTTGAACAGGCGCAGGTCGTACTTGTACGGCGCGAGATTGCCGTGCCAGGCTACGACGTCCAGCGGCGAGTGGCCGATCTTCGCGGTCCACAGGCTGCCCTGGAATTTCGCGACGAGTTCGAAGTTGCCCTCGCGGTCTTCGTACCACGCGTGCGGGGTGAGGAAGTCGCGCGGGTTGGCCAGGCCGTTCGAGCCGATGACGCCCAGGTCCGGCAGGCGGAAGAGCGCGCCGAAGTTCTCGCAGATGTAGCCGCGCGCGTCGCCGTCGGGCAATTCGACACGGAAGCGCACGCCGCGCGGGACGACGACAATCTCCAGCGGCTCGACATCAACCACGCCCATCTCCGTCAGCAGGCGCAGTCGGCCTTGCTGCGGGACGATCAGCAGCTCGCCGTCGGCGTTGTAGAAGAAGCGGTCGGTCATCGACGCGTTGGCTGCGTACAGGTGGATGCCGCAGCCGGTTTGCGCGTCGGGCCCGCCGTTGCCGGCGAAGGTGACGATGCCGTCGATGAAATCGGTGCCGGCCGCCGGGGCGGGCAGCGGATCCCAGCGCAACTGGTTGGGCGAGGGCGGCACCTCGTTGAAGTTGCTGTGGAAGCGGCTTTGCGCCATGGCCTCGAACGGCAGATGCACGGCGCCCGGGCGAATGCGATACAGCCACGAGCGGCGGTTGTGCGCGCGCGGGGCGGTGAACGCCGTGCCGGAAATCTGTTCCGCATACAGGCCATACGGCGCCTTCTGCGGGGAGTTCTGGCCGTGCGGCAGCGCACCGGGCAACGCTTCAGTGGCGAACTCGTTGCCGAAGCCGCTCTGGTAAGCGGGCCGGTCCAGCGACGCGGGGGTGAATGCGTTCTTGGCCGTCGGGGCGAGCATGTTCATGGTGAAGTCCTTGGAGAAAAAGTCAGGAGCGTCTTCAGGGAAAGCGTAGTCGTTACCGGGCCATCAGGCGGGCTTGCCGGTTGGGCGACCCGAGGCAAAGCGAGCGGCGTCCGGGCCACTGGCGGCCAGCGTAAGCGCCAGCACCATGCCGAACGACACCATCGCCGGCACCGCAGCGGCCGAGAACAACGCGGGGCCGCTCCACTGCATGGCAATCAGTTGCCCGCCAATCACCGGGCCGATTACGGAGCCGATACGGCCCACGCCCAGGCTCCAGCCGATACCGGTGGCGCGCAGCGTGGTGGGGTAATACGTGGCGGCCAGCGCATTTACCGCCGGCTGCCCGCCGACGATGCAGAAGCCGGCTACGAACACCACCGCCACCAGCATGGGCAGCGCAGCCGCCACATGGCCGATCAGCCCAACGGTGACGCAGGCGATCAGGAAGCACACGGCCAGCACGCGCACAAAGCCCAGGCGATCGATCAGCCGGCCCAGCGTGAGCGTGCCGATCACGCCGCCCACCTGCAGCGCGGTCGCCACCAGCACAGCGGTATCCGTCGGATAACCGGCATCACGAATCAGCGTTGGCAGCCAGTTCGAGAGGAAATACAGGTCGATCAGGTTCATGAAGTTGATGACCCACAGCACCAGTGTCACCTTGGCGCGGCCTTCCGTGAAGAGCGCGGAGACCGGCATGCCACGCGCGGCCGCCTCGGGCACCACGAATTGCGTTTGTGCGTTCACCTGCAGTTGCGGGGCGAGCTTGCCCAGCCAGCGAGCCAGACGTTGATGGCGCGTTTGCTGCATTTGCCCATGGCCCTTGAGCACCAGGTATTGCAAGGATTCCGGCAGCCACAGCACCATCATCACGCCAATGGCGAGGGGTACGAGGCCGCCCACCAGAAACACCGACTGCCAGCCGAAGCGTGAAAGCAGCGCCGCGCTCACAAAGCCGCCCAGTGCCGCGCCCACGGTAAAGCCGCACGACACCAGCATCATCCACGTCACGCGGGAGCGCGCGGGGCTGAATTCGCCGGCCAGCGCCATCGCATTGGGCATGATGCAACCCAGCCCCAGGCCCGTGATAAAGCGCAGCACCAGTAGCGCCTGCACCGTTTCCACCTGCGTGGTGGCCAGCATGCACGCCGCAAAAAAGAACGTCGCGACGATCAGCACCGGCCGCCGCCCGAAGCGGTCGCCCAGCACGCCAAACACCAGCGAGCCGACCAGCATGCCGAACAGCCCCGCGCCGAATACCGGCCCGAGGCTCGCCTTGGTGATGTTCCAGTCCTTGATGATGGCGGGCGCTACATAGCCCATGGCCTGCACGTCAAAGCCGTCGATGATCAGGCACAGCCCACAGATGGCGAGCAACAGGATCTGGAAGGCGCCGACCTTGCCTTGGTCGATCAGGCGGGCGAGGTCGATGGGCGTGGATGGCGCTTCATGAGCAGCGGGAGCAGGGCACATGGTGGTCTCCGGTGGCGGCGTTGCCGCTCTGTTCTGGATTTTTGGTATGCGCGTATTGTCCGGATTGGGTGAAAATTTGAAATATCAATGCGAGAATGCACGCTATTGATACTGTGAATGTGGGGCGACCGCCATGCTGAACCTGCGGGATGTCGACCTGAACCTGCTGGTGCTGTTTCAGGAAATCCTGCGCGAAAAGCGCATTTCCATCGTGGCCGAGCGGCTGGGCCTGTCGCAACCGGCGGTGAGCAACGCGCTGTCGCGCCTGCGCCAGACCTTCGACGACGAACTCTTTGTCCGCACTCCGCGCGGCATGATGCCGACGGCATTTGCCGAGCAATTGGCTGAACCGGTGGCCACCGCGCTCGACACGCTGCAACGCGCCTTCGGCCAGCGCACGCACTTTGATGCGGCCACTTCCACGCGTACCTTCACCGTTGCCATGAGCGACGTCGGCGAGGTGTATTTCATGCCGGTGCTGGCGCAGTTATGTGCCGAGCAGGCGCCGGGCGTGCGCATCGACACCCTGCGTGCGGGCGGCTTCGACATGAAGGCGGAGATGGAGGCCGGTGCCATTGACCTTGCCATCGGCGCGTTCGATGATCTTTCCGGCGAGAGCCTCTTCCAGCGCCGCCTGTTCCGGCAGGATTACGTGACGATGTTCCGGCGCGGCCATGCGCTGTCGGAGGGCAAGCTGACGCTGGAGCGCTTTCGCGCAGCGTCACACCTGGTGGTGGCAAGTTCGGCGAGCCCTTACAACGCGATCGGGCCGCTGCTCGACAAGGCGGGCATCACGCAGTCGGCGCGCTTTTCGGTGCCGCACTTCGTGGCGGTGCCGTACATCGTCAGCACGACCGATCTGGTGGTGACGGTGCCGCGCAAGCTGGCCGAGCGCGCGGCGCCGCCGTTCGGGCTGGAGTTCGTGGCGCCGCCGCTCAAGCTGCCCGCGTTGCAGACCAATGTGTTCTGGCACCGGCGTTTCCATCAGGACGCCGGCAACCAGTGGCTGCGCAACCTCGTCGCGCAGCGCTTTGCCGAGTTGGAACGCTAGCCGTCAGCCGGCTGAGACCGTGCGCTGCAATTGCTCGCCCAAGCCGGCGATGCCCAGGCGCATGGTCTGCCCAGGCTTGAGGTAGACCGGGTTCGGCTTGATGCCCAGGCCCACGCCAGGCGGCGTGCCCGTCGAGATGACATCGCCGGGCTGCAGGCTCATGCAGCGGCTCAGATATGCCACGAGTTGGGCCACGCCAAACACCATCGTCCGCGTATTGCCGTTCTGATAGCGGTGGCCGTCCACCTCCAGCCAGAGGTCCAGCGCCTGCGGGTCGGGCACCTCGTCGCGCGTGACCAGCCACGGGCCCAGCGGGCCGAACGTATCAAAGCCCTTGCCCTTGTCCCACTGGCCGCCGCGCTCGATCTGCCATTCGCGCTCGGAAACGTCGTTGACGATGCAGTAGCCGGCCACGTAGTCCAGCGCGTTGGCTTCGTCGATGTACTTGGCGGCCTTGCCGATGACCACGCCCAGCTCGACCTCCCAATCGGTCTTGACGGAGCCGCGCGGGATTTCGATGTCGTCATTCGGGCCGCAGATGGCGCTGGTCCACTTGTTGAAGACGACCGGCTCGGCCGGCACCGGCAAGCCGGATTCCGCAGCGTGGTCGGCGTAGTTCAACCCGATGCAGATGAACTTGCCGACACGCCCGACGCACGGGCCAATGCGGGGTTGGCCGCTGACGGCCGGCAGTGTGGCAGGGTCCACGTCGCGCAGCTTGGCGAGTGATGCGTCCGACAGCACATCGCCTGCAATGTCGTCAACGATGCCGGACAGATCGCGAAGGGTGCCGGTTGCGTCGAGCAGGCCCGGTTTTTCTTGGCCCTGGGGGCCGAAGCGCAGCAGTTTCATGAAAGGCTCAAATCGGTTGGGGGAAAGGCATCAAGGTATCAATTTGACCAGCCGCCGTCGATCAGGTGGACTTGCCCCGTCGTAAAGGCGGCTTCGTCGGAAGCCAGATAGGCGGCCAGCGCGGCAATTTCTTCCGGCTGGCCGAGGCGCCCCATCGGCTGGCGTGCAACAAACGCCGCTTCGACTTCCGTGCGCGATTTTCCCTGCGTGCGGGCTTGTTCATCGATGCGCTGGGTGAGGGATGGCGACACCACCGTGCCCGGGCAGATCGCATTGCAGCGGATGCCGCGCGCCACAAAGTCTGCCGCCACGGATTTGGTCAGCCCGATCACCGCCGCCTTCGATGCGCCATACACAAAGCGGTTCGGCACGCCCTTGATGCTCGACGCGGCGGACGACATGTTGATGACACTGCCGCCACCGCGTTCCAGCATGCCCGGCAGGAACGCGCGGATGGTGCGGTACATCGACTTGACATTGAGGTCGAACGAGAAATCCCACGCATCCTCATCGCACTCCAGCACCGAACCGGCGTGCACGAAGCCCGCGCAGTTGAAGAGGATGTCGATGCCGCCAAGCTCGGCGGCGAGCGCATTGACCTGCTGGGTATCGCGCACGTCGAGCCGGCGGACGTCGAACGGCACATCGTTCAACGCGTCGATGCGCAGATCGGTGGCGATGACGTGGGCACCTTCGCGGGCGAAGCGCTCGGCGCAGGCGCGGCCGATGCCTTGCGCGGCGGCTGTCACGAGCGCAGTCTTGCCCGCCAGGCGCCCGGGGGAAGCAGCGCCCCTCATTGCTTCGGAAGCAGATAGGCCTGGCGCGCAAACAGGCGCCAGCCGTCCGGATGCTTCTTCCACACCTGCAGCACGCCGATATGCGCGGTGCTGGTCTTGCCGTCGGGCAGGTTGTTGACGGAGTCGAACACGTGGCGCACCCAGGCGTTGTCGCCGTTGACCTGCACGGTCTGGTTGGTCAGCGCAATCGACTTGAATGAATTCGTGCCGTCCAGCGCCTTGAGGAAGGCTGCGTGGTCTTCCAGCTTGCCCGACGAGTGTCCGTAGGTCAGGTCGTTCTCGATGAGCTTGGTGAGCGTGGCGCCGTCGCTGGCCACCATGGCAACGCGCATGCGCTCGACGGCTTGCGCAACCGTATCGGCATCGGTGGCGGCATGGGCGAGGGTGCTGCCGGCAGCGAGCGCGGCGGTCATTGCAACGCCCGCAATGCGGCGGAAAAACGTGTGCAACAGCATGGGCAATCTCCTCTCTGAGGGTGTGTGCGGTGCATCGCAGGCGTGGTCAGAAATGGGCTTCGCGGTGCGCGGCCTGTGGTGGCAGGCTGGCGGTTTCCGGCTCGGGCAATGGAGCAGCGCGACCCACACGCCGCACCCATATCGCGGTCAGGATCGGCACGAGAATCGCCGTGACGAGGCAGGCCGTGGCGACGAGCGCCGTGGCGGCCGGCACCAGGGGTTTGAACCGGGGAATCATCTCGCCGATGATGGCCGGGTTGGCGACCGCCGCTCCGGCTGTGGACGATGCCGCCAGCCCTGCGGCGCCATTGCCGCCCGCAATGAACTTGTCCGCCAGTATGAGCGGCACGCCGGTAATGACGATCACCGTAAGGCCGAGCAAGAGGCCAGGGAGGCCGCTCTTGGCAATCACGTGCAGGTCGATGCCGTTGCCCAGCGCAAAGCCGAAGAACGGAATAAGCGGATGCACGCAGCGGCCGAACAGTTCGCGCAGTTCACTGTCGAGATTGCCCAGCGTAAAACCGATCAGGAACGGCAGCACCGCGCCCACGAACAGCCTGGGCTCAAACACCGCGATGCCCGTTGCGCCGAGGATCAACATGCTGACCAGCGGGCCCGATTCGACCGACATCAGCACGAATGCGCTGGCTTCTTCCTTGGTGCCGTACTGCTGCATGACGGCGGCGTAGAGCCCGCCGTTGGTCATGTCCATCGACGTGGTGATCGCCAATACCGACAGTCCGGCAAGGATGCCGGTCTTGATGCCTTCGTCCGGAATGAACTGTGCAGCCACCAGCGTTGCCAGCCACGCCACGGCAATCTTGGTGACGAGCAGCGTGCCGGACTTGCGCAGCACCACGCCGGTGGCATGCAGGTCGATGGTCGCGCCCATGCAGAAGAACCACACCGCCAGGATCGGTACCGTGCCGGTGATCAGGCCGTTGGTGAACGAGCCGAAGTACTTCCCCGCGTCCGGCGCGAACGTATGCACGCATGCACCGAGCAGCAGCGGCACGAGCATCAGGCCGCCCGGAATGCGGTCAATCGCCTTCTTGATCTTCACGTCTCCTCCATGAGCCTCTATGGGCTCGGTTGGTCAGGGTCCAACATCGTGGAGTGACTATAGCGGATGAAGTGGAACGATGTTCCATAGTTTTTGATTTCAGGGATTTATCGTTTACCCTGGGGCGCAAATGTGTGCGGTACAGTGTGATCCCGCTTGATCTGGTCTCATTCGAAAAATGTGGATCGACGTTCCGTGTTTGCGTTTTTTGTGCTTCAATCCAACCCAGAACAGCCGGCAGCGCGATGAATGCCGGTGCATTCCCTACGGAGAAACGGCATGGAAGTGCGGCAAGGAATCCACAGCGAACACGCAAAAACTCTCGACACGGCCGGGCTGCGCCGCCAGTTCCTGGTGGAACAGGTGTTCGAGCGCGATGCGCTTCAGTTCACGTACAGCCACATCGACCGGATCATCGTGGGCGGTGCGTGGCCGGCGACGCGGCCGGTGGAGGTGCCGGCATCGCTTGCCAAGTCGATGGGCGTAAGCCATCTGCTGGAGCGCCGCGAGCTGGGCGCGATCAACATTGGCGGTCCGGGCTGGGTGGAGGTGGATGGCACACGGCACGCCGTCGGCAATGAAGAGGCGATCTACATCGGCCAGGGCGGCCAGAACGTCGTCTTCGGCAGCGACGATGCGGCGCGGCCCGCCAAGTTCTACATCAACTGCGCGCCGGCCCATACGGCGTATCCCACGCGCACGATCACGCTGGCGCAGGCGTCTCCCGAAACGCTGGGCGATCCGGCCACCAGCAACCGGCGCACGATCTACAAGTTCATCGTGCCGGACGTGCTGCCCACCTGCCAGCTCTCGATGGGCATGACCAAGCTCGAGCCCGGCAGCCTGTGGAACACCATGCCGTGCCACACGCACGAGCGCCGCATGGAGGTGTATTTCTATTTCAACCTGCCGGACAACGCCGCCGTGTTCCACATGCTCGGCGAGCCGCAGGAGACGCGTCACATCCTCGTCCACAACGAGCAGGCCGTGATCTCGCCCAGCTGGTCGATCCACTCCGGCGTCGGCACGCAGGCGTACACCTTTATCTGGGGCATGGTCGGCGAGAACCAGGTGTTCCACGACATGGACCACGTCGCCATTGCCGACCTGCGCTGAGACCATGCGGCTCGAGAATCCCTATCTCCAGAGCGCAAGCCTGTTCGACCTGACCGGCAAGGTGGCCATCGTCACCGGTAGCAACACGGGGTTGGGCGCGGGCATGGCGACGGCGCTCGCGGCAGCTGGTTGCGACATCGTCGGCGCCAACCGCTCCGACCCAGCGGAGACGGCCGCGCGCGTGGAAGCGGCCGGCCGCCGATTCGTCGACGTGCGAGCCGATCTGTCTTCGCTGGAGCCGATCGGCAGTATTGTCGAAGCTGCGATGGACACCTTCGGCCGCGTCGACGTCCTCGTCAACAACGCGGGCATCATCCGCCGCTGCGATGCGCTCGAATTTTCCGAAGCCGATTGGGATGCAGTCATCGACGTCAACCTCAAGGGCGTGTTCTTTCTCTCGCAGGCGGTGGCGCGGCAGTTCGTGCAACAAGGCGGGCGCGGCAAGATCATCAACGTGGCATCGATGCTGTCGTTCCAGGGCGGCATTCGCGTGCCGTCTTATACGGCATCGAAGAGCGGTGTGCTGGGGCTGACCCGGCTGCTGGCCAACGAGTGGGCGGGGCGCGGCATCAACGTCAACGCCATCGCGCCCGGTTACATGGAAACCGACAACACAGCGCAATTGCGTGAAGACCGGCAGCGCAGCGAAGAGATCCTCGCGCGCATTCCGGCCGGGCGCTGGGGCGTGCCGGACGACTTGGCGGGCGCGGTGGTGTTTCTGGCTTCGGCCGCATCGGACTACGTGCACGGCCACACGCTGGCGGTGGACGGCGGCTGGCTGGCGCGATAGTCAAGTCGGCAAGTGGATAGGTGGAACGCGGTATGAGACCGGTTATGCTCTCTCCAGATTTTGAAATCACGGAACCACGAGAGATGAAAGCCACGCCCCGGCAACGCAAGCCGGAAGACCCGTCCGACAATGAACCCGTTGATGCCGGTGCCGATAAGGCCGAGTCGGTCTCTGCGGTCGACAAGGTGTTCACCATCCTGGCCGCGATGGGCGAGCTTGGCGCCGTCGGCCCGAGCGAGTTGTCGCAGCGGTTGGGTATGTCCAAGACGACCGTGCACCGCTTCCTGCAGACGCTCAAAGGCCTCGGCTATGTCGCGCAGGAAGGCGACACCGATCGATACCGGCTGACCATCCGCCTGTTCGAGCTTGGCGCCAAGGCGCTGGAAAACGTCGACCTCGTCCGTGAGGCTGACACCGAGATGCGGCGCATCGGTCAGCTCACGCGCGAGGCGGTCCACCTGGGCGCCTTTGACGAAGACGCCATCATCTACATCCACAAGATCGATGCCGATTACGGCTTGCGCATGCAGTCACGCATCGGCCGGCGCAATCCGCTGCACAGCACGGCCATCGGCAAGGTGCTGCTGGCATACATGCCGCCGGAAGAGGCGCGCGAGGTGCTGTCGAAGGTGGAGTTCAAGAAGTCCACGCAGAAGACGCTCGCCTCCGCCGAGGCCGTGCTGAGCATCCTGCCGCGCGTGCGCCAGCAAGGTTTTGGCGAAGACAACGAAGAGCAGGAAGACGGTCTGCTGTGCATTGCGGTGCCGGTGTTCGATCGTTTTGACCGCGTGATTGCGGGGCTGTCGATCTCGTTCCCGACCATGCGTTGCGGCGCCGACACCAAAGCGCACTACGTCGCGCTGCTGCAGCAGGCCGGTGCGGCCATCTCTTCGCGCCTGGGCCACCATCCTGCGTCCCACTGAGGGCGCTGCAGGATTAGCCAGTCCGTCCTATCCTCTGCGTTGTTTCCCGCATCTGAGCCTGTGCGCTCAGCATTCCATTCCCACCGTATTGGAGTCGATCACATGCGTTACAACCAACTGGGCCGGACTGGCCTGTTTGTATCGGAGCTGTGCCTGGGCACGATGACCTTCGGCGGCAACGACGGCATCTGGCAGCACATCGGTGATTTGCAGCAAGCCGACGCTGAGCGCCTGATCGGGCGCGCGCTCGACGCCGGCATCAATTTCATCGATACGGCCGATGTATACGCCAACGGCGTCGCTGAACAGATGACGGGGCAGGCGCTCAAGAACCTGAAAGTGCCGCGCGACAGCGTGGTCGTCGCCACCAAGGTGTTCGGCCAGACCGGCGACAGCGTGAACGCACGCGGCGCCTCACGCCTGCACATCATGGACGGCATCAAAGCGAGCCTGAAACGGATGCAGCTCGACCATATCGATCTCTATCAGATCCATGGTTTCGACCCCGCTACGCCCATCGAAGAAACCGTGCGAGCGCTCGACACGCTTGTCCAGCATGGCCACGTGCGCTATGTGGGCGTATCGAATTGGGCGGCCTGGCAGATCGTCAAGGCGTTGGGGATTGCCGAGCGGCTGGGCTGCGCACGTTTCGAAAGCCTGCAGGCGTATTACACGGTCGCGGGCCGCGACCTCGAGCGCGAACTGGTGCCGATGCTCAAAAGCGAAGGCCTCGGCCTGATGGTATGGAGCCCGCTGGCTGGCGGCCTGCTCAGCGGCAAATACACGCGCGAACAGCACGGCGAGCAAGACAGCCGCCGCAACAAGTTCGACTTCCCACCGGTGGACCGTGCGCGTGCCTACACCTGTGTCGACGCCATGCGCGTCATGGCCACTGCGCGCAGTGTGTCGGTCGCGCAGATTGCGCTCGCCTGGCTGCTGCATCAGCGTGCGGTGACGACAGTGATCGTCGGCGCCAAGAAGATCGAGCAGCTCGACGACAACATCGCGGCCACCAAGGTTGAGCTGACGGCGGACGAACTGGCGCAGCTCGATGAGCTGAGCAAGCTGCCGCCCGAATACCCGGGTTGGATGCTGGAGCGGCAAGGTGAGTACCGGCGTGGCCAGCTTGCCGGAATGCGGCAGGCCGGTCGCTAGTCTGCCGGCTCAAAACGTTCGCCTTTGAACACACGGTGCGGGTTGCCGCGCTCCACCTGATGATGGAGCGCGCGCCGTTGCGCACGCTGTGCCGCATCGGCAGCCGCATCGTGGTCCGCCAGCTTGTGAGCGAGCAGCAGCACGGCCAGCCGTTTGTTGGCGTACTGGCTGCGCTCCGTCTGCACCTTCACGCTGATGCCCGTGGCGATATGGGTGGCCCGTACGGCCGACTCCGTCTTGTTGACATGTTGGCCGCCGGGGCCCGACGAACGCGTGGTCTCGAAGCGGATCTCGCTCGGCAGCGTTGCCGATGGCGCCGCACAGCGCGCCACCCCAAAGAACCAGTTCTTGCGCGCGTGCCGTGGCCGATACGGGCTCGGGCATGTCCACTGGATCGTGCCTTCCCATGCTCGCGCCACGGCGTCTTCAGTGTCACCTTCCAGGCTGATCAAGGCTGAACGCAGCGTACCAGCGCGCTCTCCATCCTCCTGTTCCAGCAGCTCGAGTTTGACGCCAGCGTCTGCGGCTTCGCGTTGCAGTTGCGCGAGCGCTTTCACCACAGCCAGTTCGCATTCGGCCGGACCTTGCGCAGAAGAGAGTTGCAATAGCACCATCAGCAGCACTCCCCGCGCGTCTTGTACGTCAGCACCGGGCGCAGGCGCGCGAGCACCTTGACCAGGCCGGCATCCACCAGCGGCGCGATGACGCTGTCGATGGCCTTGTAGGCCTCGGGCGCCTCTTCGTAGATCAACTGCTTGTCTGCGCAGATGACGTGGCCGCCGAGCTTGGTGCGGTTGAGCTGCGCCGGCGTGAAGCGGCGGACGAGCCGGTCTTTGCACTCGCTGCGCATCCATTTGCGGCCCGCGCCGTGAGCGAGCGAAAACAAGCCGTGCTCGCTCGGGCGTGGCGCGACGAGGTAGCTGTAATCGCCACGCGAACCGGGAATGACGACCACGCCGGCATCCGACGGCGTCGAGCCCTTGCGATGCAGCCAGCCGTGCTCGCCAAACACCGTGGCCGGTGCGACAAAGTTGTGATGCACGTCGAGCAGCGCTTTACCGTGCGCGTGCAGGCGGTCGAGCATGCGGCGTGCGATCAGTTCGCGGTTGGCCCTCGCAAAGCGCAGCGCCGTCTCGTGGCGCGTCAGATAGGCGCCGCACGCCGCATCGTCCTGTGCGAGCCCGGCATGCCCATATGCGCGCACGTGCTCATCGAGGATGGCCTGGCCAAGCCCACGCGAGCCGCTATGCACAAGCAGCAGAAGCTGGCGCGGGTCGAGCGGCAGTTCCTCTGCGTCGTAGATCTCGTCAATGCGCTGTAGCTCGGCAAAGTGGTTGCCTCCGCCGATGGTGCCAAGCGCGGCATCGAAGCCGGTGCCATGCGGCGCCAACGAAGCAGCCAGTTCGCTCCAGCTTTCGTCCAGCGGCCCGTCGATGTTTCCAAGACGCTTTTCAAGCTTGTCCAGGCTGATCTTGTTGGCGTCGAGATCGGTGGCCCACAGCGTCATGCCGCACCCGATGTCATTGCCGATCAATGCCGGATACAAGCGGTCGACCGAGAAAAACGCAGCGCCGACGGGGTAGCCGCGACCCGGATGCAAGTCGGGCATGCCTGCCACGTGACGCATGCCGTCGAGTGCTTTGGCTGTTTGAAGTTGTCGGATCGCGTCGCCTTCGATCCAGGTGTCGTCCGAGGCGATCAGGGAGACGCCGTCGAACAAATGCAAGATGCAATTGCCCATGAATGGTCCATATCAGGTTTGAAAAAAAACTGATGTGGCAGGCCGTAGGCCGGGGCAATGCGAAGACGCTGCGAACTACAGCGCGAGAGGTTCGATCAACCCAGGCAAGGGCCTGCAAAGGGGAAGGCAAGGTGACGCATGATGTTTTTTCCTCCTATGCAAAATGGTTGATCGGTAAGCGGGGCGGATACTAGCACCGCGCTTTGCGCACTCGCAAGTACGATCAAACGTAAGTGTTGGATTGTTGAAACGCGACAGCGCTCAGGTGGCGGCGGCTGGCAATGCAAGTCGCGCGGCTTTCAGCGCTTCGCGCAATACCGCCATGTCGCCGATATGGTTTGCGAGCAGCAGGATGAGCTGCGCGTTGAGCATCGCGCTGTGCTCATCGTTCAGGTTGCGATGCGCGTCGATCAGCGCCTCGTAGAAGTCATCGGGGCGCGGTAGGTTGGGTTGCGTGTTCAGCGGCATGGCGGTCGGCATTCAGCTCAGGCAGAGACAGTGGCGTGCGGCGTTGCCGCAGGCGCAGTTTGCCCGGTGGCACGAAGCAACGCAGCGGCCAGCTTGGCAGGCTCAAGCGCGCGCCAGCGTGCACAGACGTGCTGGTCGGGGCGGATCAAGTAAATCGTGCCGGGGCGTGCGTCATAGCGTTGCGCGACCAGCCCGTCGATGTCTTCCAGCGCGGCCACGTTGGCAGAGGCCGTGCCCATGCCGCCAACCGGGAAGACGGCCAGCGTAGGCAGCGGCAGCGCATCGACGTGTTCTCCCGCCTCGCAGAAACGTAGCGCCATGAAGCCGCCGTGCAGATGACTGAGCAGCCAATCGGCACCGCCATCGGCATTGCGCACTGGCGCGTCAAGTGCGACCGCACCGGGCACGAGTGCGCAGGCGAAGGGCGCGTCATCCTTTGTCTGCAATGGAGAACCTTCAAGCACCGTCGGCATCGAGAGCCGCCCGCTGTTGACCAGCGTTCGCGCAAACGGATAGTGCTTCGCTAGGCGCAGCGTGGCATCGCGAAAGAGCCGGCTGACCGCGCTCTTGGGCGTGATGAAGTCGGTTGAGCGGGTGGAGTGGCGGATATTGTCGTCGGCGGCGAACTCGCGCTCGCTCGCGTACGTGTCGAGCAGTGTGTCCGGCGCATCGCCGGCCAGCACCATGCGCAATTTCCACGCGAGGTTCTCGGCATCCTGCAAGCCGCTGTTGGCACCGCGCGCGCCGAATGGCGACACACGATGCGCCGCATCGCCGACAAAGAGCACGCGGCCGTGGCGGAACCGATCCATGCGTTCGCACGAAAACGTATAGACGCTGACCCATTCCAGCTCAAAGTCGACGCCTTCCCCCAGCAATGCGCGCACGCGTGGGATGACGCGCTCGGGTTGCTTCTCGGCTACGGGGTCGGCGTCCCAGCCGAGCTGGAAGTCGATGCGCCAGACGTTGTCGGGCTGATGGTGCAGCAGCACCGATTGATTTGGGTGGAACGGCGGATCAAACCAGAACCAGCGCTCGCTGGGGAAGGGCGCATCCATGCGCACGTCGGCGATCAGGAAGCGGTCTTTGAACGTCTGGCCGCGGGCTTCGAGGCCCATCATGTGGCGTACCGGGCTGCGCGAGCCATCGGCGGCGACCACGTATTGCGCCCGATGCTCGTACGTGCCGTCGGGTGTCTCGATGGTGAGCGTTACGCCGTCGGCATCCTGCGTGAGGCCCGTCACCTTGTTCTTCCAGCGCAGCTCGATGTTCGGCAAGGCTTGCGCGCGTTGAACAAGAAAGCCTTCCACGTAGTACTGCTGCAGATTGATGAACGCTGGCCGGCGGTGGCCGGTTTCTGGCAGCAGGTCAAAGCTGTAGAGCAGTTCGTTCTTCAGGTAGACCTTGCCGACGTTCCAGCTCACGCCCTTGTCGACCATGCAGTCGCCGCAGCCGAGCCGATCGAAAATCTCCAATGACCGCTTGGAGAAGCAGATCGCGCGCGAGCCGGTGGACAGCGTGCAATCGTCGTCGACGACGACCACGGCCACACCTTGCTGCGCCAGATCGATGGCCGTGGCCAACCCCACCGGCCCGGCGCCTACGATGACGACGGGGCGGGCCGCCGGTGCCGCGCCGGGCTCCTGCTCGGCGCACGGCGCATACGGGAAGACGCGGTTCTGGAAGTCGGGATTCATGTTCAGCCTTGCAGGGCAGCCCACATTTCCTTGTCGCGCTCGGCTGTCCAGATGCGCGGGTGCTTGATGCCGCAGGCCTCATCAAAGGCACGCGTCACGTCAAACGGCAGGCAGTGCTCATAGATGAAGACGTTGCCGAACTTCGGGTCCATGGCTGCGCGGGTGTGCGCCATGGCGGCCTTCAGGTCCATCTTTTGCGCGACGGCTTCCTTGCCACGTTGCAGCAGCGTGGACACGAAATCCCGCGTATAGGCGAGACCCTTGTCGACTTCGGCTGGATTGAGCAACGCGGGGCCGCGGCCGGGCACGAGCTTGTCGGCGCCGAGCGCGCGCAGTGCATCCAGCGTGGCGGGCCATTCTTCGAGTTGGGCGTCACCGCAGTAGCAGGCAGCGTCGTATTCGACGAGGTCGCCGGAGAACAGCACCTTCTGCGACGGAATCCACACCACCGTGTCGCCCTTCGTGTGGCCGGGCCCGAGGTGCAGGATCTTCACTTCCAACTTGCCCAGGAACAGTGTCAGCTCGCGCTCGAACACCAGCGTCGGCCACGTCAGCCCGGGCACGGTTTCAACGCCCGCGAACAGGCGCGGAAAGCGTTCGATTTCGGATTTCATATCCGCTTCACCGCGCTCGACGATCATTTCGTACGTGCCGCGGCTGGCAATGATGTTCTGCGCGCCTTCGGCAAAGTAGGCTGACGCGCCGAGCACGCGTACGGCGTGATAGTGCGACAGCACCACGTGCTTGATCGGTTTGTCGGTGATGGCGCGGATGCGAGCGATCAGGTCTTGCGCCATCGCGGGCGTGGCGGTGGTGTCGACGATCAACACCGAGTCGTCGCCGATGATGACGCCAGAGTTGGGGTCGCCCTCGGCGGTGTAGGCGTAAGCGTTGGGGGAGAGCTGGGTGAAGGTGACTTGTTTGGCCTCGAGGTCGGCTTGCGAGGCGAAGGCTTTGGCCATTCTGTCACTCCTGGTGTAGTTGATTACGGTTGGGGGAATTGGTTTTCAACGTGCAGGGCCCGGAAAATCTGGGTTGGGGTGACTGATACCAAGCCATGCCGAACGCTGGCAATCATAGACCGCAGGGTCGGGAGACGCGCCTAGGGTATACGTGAATTATGATTAGAAGCATGATTTATACAATGCATAAAAATCAAAACTGGCCGTGAAAGCAAAGCTGCGTGCTACGCTCGCAGCACTTTGTCGGCCCAGCCGCAGCCAACGCGCCCCGAGACATGGAGACCACGGAAGTCGAAGACGACCTGCCACCCGATGGCGATGCAGAAGACGCGCGCGCAAGCCGTGACCGCTCGGGCATCCAATCCATCGAAGTCGGCTCTCAATTACTGGTGGCGTTGACGCGTGCCATGCGGGCGATGGCGCTCGGCGATCTGGCACGCGCGGCGGGGATGCATCCATCCAAGGCGCATCGTTATCTGGTGAGCCTGCAGCGCGTGGGGGCCGTGTCGCAGGATCCGCTGACCGGCCGCTACGAACTCGGGCCCTTTGCACTTCGCCTGGGCCTGGCCAGCCTCAATCGCTCCGATGCCATCGTCCGCACGCGGCCTTTGCTGGCCGGCCTGCGAGACCAGACCGGCCACACCATCGGCATTGCCGTGTGGAGCGATCGTGGCCCGACCGTCGTGCATTGGGAGAAGGCTGGCGGCGCGCCTGGCGTGAACCTGCGCATTGGCGACGTGTTGCCGATGCTCAATTCCGCTACCGGCCGCCTGTTCGGCGCGTATCAGCCGATGGAACAGACGCTGCCGCTCGTAGAACGGGAACTGCACGAGCGTGCTGGCGACGACTTGCCCGGGCTGCCGCGTTCGCTTACCGAGTACTACCGTCTGTGCGAAGACGTCCGGACTGAAGGCGCATCATGGGTCACGGGCAGCCTGCTGCCGGGCGTCAACGCGCTGTCGCTGCCGGTGTTTGGTGCGCGCGGGCAGCTTGTGCTGGTGTTGATTGCGCTGAATCTGCAACCCCTGTTTCACGCGCAGCGCGGTGGTGAGCTGGAGCACACGCTGCGCACGTTCGTGATGCGCCTGTCTGCCATGCTGCAGGCGCCCGCGGTCAGCCCCGCCAAGGCCAGCAACCGGCGGAGCAGGGCGACGCGTTAGGGTTGTCGCCAATTTCATCCTGTCGTAAGAAATTTACTATCTCGTAACTCGTGGCGCCCCCTTGCCCGGTCCACATCCGGCGCGAACTCCACGACTACAAGAACGAGGAGCTTCATGGACTTGTCGATTGCCGCCATCCTGGCGCAAGACGGCGTGACATCGGGCGCGATCTACGCGCTGCTGGCGCTGGCGCTCGTGCTGGTGTTTTCCGTCACGCGCGTGATCTTCATCCCGCAGGGCGAATTCGTGGCGTATGGCGCGCTCACGCTGGCGGCCATCCAGGCCAACAAGGCGCCCCTGTCGGCCAGCATGCTGGTTGCGCTGGGTGTGCTGACGTTCCTCGTCGAGATGGGCCGCACGCTGCTGCAACCCGAACTGCGTCTGCATGCGCTGCGCACAGGCGCCATCTATGCGGTCAAATACCTGGTCTTTCCGATTGCGGTGTACATCGCCGCCAGCATGCTTGCACCGATGACGTTGCCCATGCCTGTGCAGGTTGCGTTGACACTGCTGATCGTCATTCCAATGGGCCCCATGATCTACCGCCTGGCCTACGAGCCATTGGCCGAAGCCAGCACGCTGGTGCTGCTGATCGTTTCGGTGGGCGTGCACTTTGCGATGGTGGGCCTCGGCCTCGTGATGTTCGGCGCGGAAGGTTCGCGCACGGATCCGTTCTCCGATGCGCGCTTTGATCTGGGTGCGCTCACCGTGTCGGGCCAGAGCCTCTGGGTGGTGGCTGTATCGGTGCTGATGATTGTGGCGCTGTACTTCTACTTTGGCCGCACGGTGTCGGGCAAGGCGCTGCGGGCGACGGCGGTAAACCGGCTGGGTGCGCGGCTCGTCGGCATTGGCACCACACAGGCGGGGCGATTGGCTTTCACGCTTGCGGCGGCGCTTGGCGCGCTGTGCGGCATCCTGATTGCACCGCTCACCACGGTCTACTACGAGTCCGGTTTCCTGATCGGCCTGAAGGGGTTTGTGGGCGCGATCGTGGGTGGGCTCGTGAGCTATCCGGTGGCGGCGCTGGGCGCGCTGCTGGTGGGGCTGTTGGAGTCGTATTCGTCGTTCTGGGCGTCGGCGTTCAAGGAGGTGATCGTATTTACGCTCATCATTCCCGTGCTGCTGTGGCGATCGCTCACCACCAAGCATGTCGAGGAAGAGGAATAAGCCGATGAACACGCTGACCAAATCTTCCGAAGGCCCTGCGCAGCGCAACTGGCTTTCGCGCAATCGCGTGCTGACCGCCTTCTTTGTGGTTGTGCTTGCGTTGATTCCGATCGTGCCCACGCCCGAATTCTGGATCACGCTGCTGAATTACATCGGGCTCTACAGCCTTGTAGCGCTGGGGCTGGTGCTGCTGACAGGGGTGGGCGGCCTGACATCGTTCGGGCAGGCGGCGTTCGTTGGTCTGGGTGCGTACAGCACAGCGTATCTGACGACGCAGTATGGTGTGTCGCCGTGGATCGGCTTGCTGGCCGGGATCGTCATCACCGTGGTCAGCGCCTATGTGATCGGCCTGATCACGATGCGCATGTCGGGCCACTACCTGCCTCTGGCGACGATTGCGTGGGGCCTCTCGTTGTTCTTCCTGTTCGGCAACCTGGAATTCCTGGGCAAGTACGACGGGCTGAACGGCATTCCGGTGCTGAACGTGCTCGGCAAATCGTTGCAGACCGGGCGCGAGATGTTCTATCTGATCTGGGCCGTCGTCGTGGTGGCAGTGCTGGCGGTGCAGAACCTGCTGAATTCGCGCCCGGGCCGGGCTATCCGCGCGCTCAAGGGTGGCGGCACGATGGCCGAAGCCATGGGCGTGAACACGGCGTGGATGAAGGTGGTGATCTTCGTGTTTGCGGCGGTGCTGGCGTGCATTTCGGGCTTCCTCTATGCGCATCTGCAGCGCGCGGTGAACCCGACGCCGTTCGGTCTGAACTACGGTATCGAATACCTGTTCATGGCGGTGGTCGGTGGCGTGGGCCACGTGTGGGGCGCGGTGCTTGGCGCGGGCTTGCTGACCATCCTGAAAGACAGCCTGCAAAGCATTCTGCCGAAGCTGCTGGGCTCCAACGGCAACTTCGAGATCATTGTGTTCGGCGTGCTGCTTGTGCTGTTGCTGCAGTACGCGCGTGACGGCGTATGGCCGTTCATCCGCAAGCTGTTTCCATCGGCGCCGACGGCCCGTGCACCCGACGACGCACCGGCGCTGAAGCAGCGCGAGAAGCCGCATGCCGGCGAGCTGATCCTCGACGTACGCTCTGCACGCAAGGAGTTTGGCGGCCTGGTTGCCGTGAACGACGTCAGCTTCCAGGTGAAAGCCGGCGAGATCGTCGGCCTGATCGGCCCCAATGGCGCGGGCAAGTCGACCACCTTCAACCTCGTGACAGGCGTGCTGCCGGTCACGCGTGGTGAGGTGCTCTACCGCGGCGAGCACATCAGCGGCATGCCTTCGCGCGAGATCGTCAAACGCGGCATCGGCCGTACCTTCCAGCATGTGCAATTGCTCTCGGGCATGACCGTGCTGGAAAACGTAGCGCTTGGCGCCCACCTGCGGGGCGACTTCGCGGCGCAGGGCGGCGTGCTCGCCAGCGTGGTGCGCATGAACCAGGCCGAAGAGCAAAAGCTCCTGTTTGAAGCGCGCCGCCAACTGGAACGCGTCGGCTTGGCCGATTGCATGTATCAGGAAGCCGGCAGCCTGGCGCTGGGCCAGCAACGCATTCTGGAAATCGCCCGTGCACTGTGCTGCGATCCGGCGCTGCTGCTGCTGGATGAGCCGGCCGCCGGCCTGCGCTACAAGGAAAAGCAGGCGCTGGCTGCGCTGCTCACCAAGCTGAAAGCCGAAGGCATGAGCGTGCTGCTGGTTGAGCACGACATGGACTTCGTCATGAATCTCACCGATCGGCTGGTCGTTATGGAATTCGGCACCAAGATTGCCGAAGGGCTGCCGCAGGAAGTGCAGCAGAACCCCGCCGTGCTGGATGCCTATCTGGGCGGCGTGGAATAAGGAGAGCGCGCATGTCTGTCATCTTGGAAGTGAAGGACCTGCACGTCCGCTATGGCAAGGTGGAGGCGCTGCATGGCGCCAACCTGAAGGTGGGAGCGGGCCAGATCGTGACGGTTATCGGCCCGAACGGCGCGGGCAAATCGACGATGCTGGGCGCCATCATGGGCGCACTACCGACCTCCGGTTCGGCCAGCGGCGTGGTCTCGTATCTCGGCCACAACCTGACCGGTCTGCCGGTCGAAAAGCGCGTGGCACGCGGTATGTGCCTCGTCCCGGAAAAGCGCGAGCTGTTTGCCACCATGAGCGTGGAAGACAACCTCGTGCTCGGCGCGTACCGCCGCAAGCGTGCGGGCGAGCGCAACTACCTCGATCAGATGGAGATGGTGTACGACCTGTTCCCGCGCCTGAAAGAGCGGCGCGCGCAGGAGGCCGGCACCCTCTCTGGGGGCGAGCGCCAGATGCTGGCCGTGGGTCGCGCATTGATGGCCAAGCCCCAGTTGCTGATGTTGGATGAGCCGAGCCTCGGCCTCGCGCCGCTCATCGTCAAAGAGATCTTCCACATCATCAGCGACCTGCGCAAAACCGGCGTGGCAACGCTGCTGATCGAGCAGAACGCACGCGCTGCGTTGCAGGTGGCCGACTACGGTTATGTGCTGGAAACGGGCGACATGACGCTCGAAGGCCCGGCGCAGGAACTGGCCGTCAACCCGCGCGTGATCGAGACCTACCTGGGCCTGGCGAAGAAGGCCGCCTGAGCGCGGCCGTGCGCAGGATCAATCGTCGTCGTCATGACGATGGTGCTTGCGCCATTCACGCTCGCGCCAGCGTTGTTCGCGCCATTGGCGTTCCTGCCATTCGCGGCCGCGGCCATCGTCGTAGTAGCCAGGCGCAACGATAACCGGCTGCGGCGCGACATAGACCGGTGGCGGCGCGTAGTAGGCCGGCGGCGGGGGCGGTGCGTACACCGGCGCTGGAGCATAGACCGGCGCGGGCTCGACATAGACCGGCGCAACAGGCGCGCCGATTCCGATGTCGACATTGACGCGGGCCAGAGCCGCCTGTGACGACAGCGCGGCAGCGGCTGCCAGCACGTACAGCGCGAAGTTCTTATGCATGTAGGAATTCCTCAAGACGTCGCACTGTAGTGGAACGGGGCGCGCGCAGTCTTACAGAAGATATACGGATGTTGCAAATTGTAACGGAGGGACGCGAGGGGCGCTCATGGCAGTGCGCGTTCCATCAATTCAGCGTCTTCACCGTAGATGGCGCGCAGGGCTGCCCACGCGGCGCTGTCCATGTCAGCAGGCCGATAACCCAGGCGGCGCCAGAAGCCATCCGCGCCTTGCACCGCTACCAGCCGGGATTGGCCCAGACCTTGAGCCCGGGCGCTGGCGCATGCCATCGTGTAAAGCCGCTCGCCCAAACGCTGGCCACGGCCCTCCGGTGCGATAGCCATGTCATGCACGAACCAGAGAACATCCGTTGCATCGGTGTCGGGCAGCGGCACGTGCAATTTGGGCGGTGCCCATGCGTGCCACGCATGCGAGAGCAGGTACCCGACCACTTCAGACCCACGCAGTGCGACGAGGCACAGGGCCGGACTGCGCGCCCAGCGGCTGGCAAGCGCATGGCCCGGTTCCAGAAACGCGTCGCCGTAGCACGCCTGCTGCACGGCCAGGATGCCGGGCAGGTCGTCTGCAACGATCGGGCGGATGGTGAGTTGGGACACTGGCGCGCGACTGCTGAAAAACGGCAGAGTTTAACGGAGGGGTTCCGTGCATCATGCTGTTTTCGCATAACGTGGGCACACATCGGTATTCGCGGCATGGCGCACGTATCCTGTAGATTCGTTGGCAGGGCAGTCCCGCCCGCACCTGAATTCCTTCTCCCAGCATGTCCCGAATCATCTTCCTGAACGGCCAATACGTGCCGGCCGCCGAAGCCACCGTCTCTGTCATGGATCGCGGCTTCACCTTTGCCGATGGCATCTATGAGGTGACCGCCGTGGCGCGCGGCAAGCTCGTCGACAACGACGCGCACCTCGCCCGCCTGACGCGCTCGCTGTCCGAGATCGGCATCGAGAACCCATACACCGCGGCCGAATGGACGCGTGTGTGCGAAGAGCTGGTGGCGCGCAACGGCCTGGAAGAGGGCGTGGTCTACATGCAGGTCACGCGCGGCGTGGCCGAGCGCGATTTCGGCATCCCCGCAGATATCACGCCGACGGCCGTGGCGTTCACGCAGGTCAAATCCATCGTCAACAGCCCGCTGGCGAAGAAGGGCGCAACCGTGGTGACGGTGCCCGACCTGCGCTGGAAGCGTTGCGACATCAAGAGCGTTGGCCTGTTGCCGCAGGTCATGGCCAAGCAGATCGCTGCCCGCGCCGGTGCGCACGAAGCCTGGATGACCGACGGCGACCGCGTGACCGAGGGCGCGTCGTCGACCGCGTTCATCATCACCGCAGATCAGCGGTTAATTACGCGGCCGCTGTCGAACGCCGTGCTGCCGGGCATCACGCGCGTGTCGATCCTGGCGCTGGCGCGCGAACATGGCCTGACGCTGGAGGAACGCACCTTTACCGTGGCAGAAGCCCAGCAAGCCGCCGAAGCGTTCTATACGAGCGCGTCGACGTTCGTGATGCCGGTGGTGTTCATCGATGGCGTGCAGATCGGCAACGGCCAGCCTGGCCCGCTCACGCAGGCACTGCGCACGCTGTATCTGCGCTTTGCCGGCGTGGACGTTGCCGAGCCCGTTGGCCAGATGTGATGTAAGCGGTTGCGCCATCGCGGTAGAATCGCCCGCTGAGTTTTTGTAGCAAGGCGAGATATCCCATGAAAACAGGAGGCTGGCGCTGGCAAAGCGCCATCGCGGCGACCGCTCTGGTGGCCGCGCAGTGGGCAGCGATGCCCGTATCCGCACAAACCGTGTCTGCGTCGGCGGCAGTGCCGACAGCGTCCGCGCAAGCCGTGACGGGCGGTGCCGCACCCGCGCCTGAATCGGCCAGCACCGATTCCCGCTGGCGCCGGTTCGAGAGCATCAATGGCATCGTGTCGTATATCGACCGGCAGTCGGTCAAGCCGCAGCCCAGCGCCGAAGCGGATGCCGATTCGCATACCGTGCACTTCCGACTGCTGCGCAACGTGCTGCCCGACTTCACGATCAAAACGGCAGATGGGCAGCCGATCCGCTCTTCGGTCAAGCAGGTGGTGCTCGATTGCGCGCGACATAGCTACACGGTGATTGCGCAAACGCTCTATCGCGCGCGCAATGCCAGTGGCAAGCCGCTTTACCAGATCCACTACGGCGACGAGGCACAAAGCCGCTCGCTGCGCGAAGGCAGCGTGTTCGAATGGATTGCCGGCCGCTTTTGCGGGGCGGGCCGCTAACGCTGTGGTCCGCAAGGGCGGTGTCAATGCCGCCCGCCACGTTCCCGTTCAGATGGGCGCAGCTTCCCGGCTGTCGCTTCCGTCCTCGCTTTCTTCACGGCCCCGCGCGTAGGGCTGTCGCTCCTGCTCAAGCTCCGGATATCGACGTGACGCGAAGCCCATGGCGGCTTCGTACGAGCCAAACTGGTTGGATTCGGCGGCCACACCGTCGTTGACCAAAATTGCGTACCACTTCCCGTAGAGCGGGCCGTACACCACGACCTTGCTTTTCATTGTCTTGTCCCTGTTTCTTGTATCGATGGCCGGCAACGCGGTTTGCGCGAAGCGGCGGCTCGAGCCGTCCGGGCGCCAGGTCATGGCGCGCCGTCAGCGTGGTGGCGGACGATGATTACAGTGTGTTACACGCGCGTCAACGTTTGCGTTGGGCGCAATCCTCTAGTGGCGCTAGGGGCGTCAGGCCGGTGCCAGCGTGCCGGCCACTCGGGCCTGCTGGAGTTCGGCGGGCTCGTGGCCTGATTCGACATAGTTGGCAAAGCGCGCGATGCAGTCCGCCACCCAGTCGGGGCGACGCAGGGGCAGCCAATGGCCGGCGTCGACCTCGTGACGCCAGTAGTGCGACACCCAGGCTTCCACAGCGCGCGTCACGGCGGGGCTGACGTAGCGATCGCGCGTGGGCACGATCAACTGCACGGGGGCATGCGGTGCACGCGCCTGGGGGCGGGCGAGGCGCTCGCGGAAATTTGCGCGATACATGCGCACGCCGTTGCAGGCATCGCGCACAAGCGTCGGGCGCGGCGCTTCGACGCGTATGCCTTCCGTCTTGTGCAGCCACCACGGCCAGGCGCGCGCCACCCACAGCCGCCACGACCATTCGGGCACCAGCGGCAGGTGGAAATATCCCACGTACCACGATTGCAGCCGCTGCTTCCACACCGCGCGCTTGGCTGTCCATGTGCCGGCATCAAGCTGCGTGCGCATCCAGTGGCCGACGTGGTCCAGGCACGGGCCCGAGATCGATGTGTACGAAGCGATGCGCCCGCGTAGCCGGTCCGTCGTTACCGATTCCCAGCTATGGATGGAGCCCCAGTCGTGCCCGACCAGATGGAAGCGCTCGCCGGGCAGCAGCGCATCGGCGACGGCGGCAAGGTCGTCGACAAATTCGGGGATGCGGTAACCGGTGGTATCTGCCGGAGCGTCCGACAACCCGGCACCGCGCACGTCGAAGGTCAGCACGCGGCGGTCGTGCGCCAGGGTATCGCGCACACCGTGCCAGACGGAACTGTCATCCGGATAGCCATGCACGAGAACGATGGCGGGGCGCTGCCGCGCAAACGCGTCGGCGGGCAGGGTCATGCGGGCATGCAGGCGAATGTTGCCGGAACGCACCACGTGGCTGCTGTGCATCGGGTCTCCAGTGAAATTGGCGCGGGAGTTCTCAGCCTACGGCGCGATCGGCAGATGCGACAACGCGTGTTTTTACCCGTTTCAAGCAGCGTGTGAAGCACTCGGCGCGGCGTCCGTCTGCAGCAATGGAGTGGCTGCGGTGAAGGCCACCAGATGCTCTAGCAGCGTCCTCACCTTGCGTGGCAACTGTTGTTGCGGCCACACCGCGTAGATGGGCCGCTGCGGCGTACGCCATTCCGGCAGTAGGCGCACCAGCCGGCCTGCTTCAAGCGCCTGATGGCAGAGCGTGCGTGGGCAATACAGCAGGCCAAGGCCCGTTTCCGCCAGCGTCACGCCCAGTTCAATGTCATTCAGGTCGCAGCGGCCATGAGGCTGCAGTTCGATGGTTTCCTCGCCATCGGGTGAGGTGAAGCGCCATGTCGACAGCGGCGACGACACCAATAACTGATGCTGTTGTAGTTCATGCGGATGTGTCGGGGCACCATGCTCCGCCACATACGCGGGCGAGGCCACCAACACCATCCCGATGACGCCCAGCCGGCGCTGCCGCAGCTTCGGGTCGTCCTGCTGGCCGACGCGGATGGCAAGATCAGCGCCATGCCGCCATACGTCTTCATTGCGATTGCTGAGCAACAACTCCAGGCGGATCTCCGGCCACGTCGCCATGAAGCTCGCATAGGCGGGTGCGAGCAGCCCGCGCGACAGGTTCAGCGGCGCCAGCACGCGCAGGGTGCCCTTCACCTGGTTGAGATCGTCGTCGAGCGTGGCTGTGGTTTGCGCAAGCGCCGTCAGCAGCGGGCGGCATTGCTCGTAGTACAACTGGCCCTCTTGCGTCGGCTTCAGGCTGCGGGCGCTGCGCAGCAGAAGCTGGCAACCGAGCGCTGTCTCGAGCTTCTGCAGGCGCCGCGTGAGCGTGGCGGGCGGCAGGTTGGCATGACGGGCCGCGGCCTGCAGGCTGCCGAGGTCCACGATGGAAACAAAGAGGGCCAAATCGTCGAGCATGATTCCATTTTTGGAATTTAAGTTTCAATAAACGTCTATAGTTTCTCGAAACGCGGTTATCTAGCATACCGTCAATCACATTTGATGGCTTGCAAGGAGAACCGCCATGTCGATGCCAGTTTCCACTCCCACACGTCTTCGTATCATTTTTGCGTGGCTGATGTCCGGCCTGATGTCGCTGTTGATGACCGGCTGGATCGGCTGGATCAACGCCGGTATCAGCCCTGATTTTCTCGCGCGCTGGGCGCATGCCTTCGTGCTGGCCTGGCCGGCTGCGTTCACCATCGTGCTGATTGCGGCACCGATGGTGCAGCGGCTGACGCAGCGTCTGGTGTTGCCCAATCCAGCACAGCCCTGAAAAGAAAACAGCCCACCGGGAGGACGGTGGGCTGCAAGGTTGACAGCAGGAAAGACCGATTGAAGCGGACGCCGGACTGACATCCCGTGTGGTCCGGCGGTATGGCTGGTACAACACCCGACCCTTATCGTAGTGACGCTGATGTGCGTGGAGATCGCACTGCCCGGTACCGGGTCGTGACCGGGCCATGGAGCGCACTTTAGTGGGTCGAGGCTTTCAGCAAACTTTCTTCCGGCAACGACTTGTCTCCGGACAATCCCTAGGGCGGTGCGCTGCACACGCGCTGCTCATGGCGTCGCCCCACATGGCAGCCGAGGCACGGAAGCACAAGCTAAGCCAAACGGTGGGAAGGCTGGCTGCACGCAGGGCAGCCGGCTGGCAGAATGCGCGAGCGTTGCCACCCGCTCCATTCAGCCCTCCATGCCCACACCCGACGACCTGCAGATCCGCCCCATCCGCCAAGACGACTTCGCTGCCTGGAAACCTCTCTGGGATGGCTACAACGCCTTTTACGGACGCGCGGGCGAAACAGCCTTGCCTGACACCGTCACGCAGACGACCTGGCAGCGTTTCTTCGATGAAGCCGAGCCGGTCTATGCCCTGGTTGCCGAGCGGGAGGGCGCATTGCTCGGCATCGTGCATTTCCTATTCCACCGCAGTACCACGCAGGTGCAGATGAGCTGCTATCTGCAAGACCTTTTCACCGCCGAAGCGGCACGCGGGCAGGGCGTCGGTCGCGCGCTGGTCGAGGCGGTCTATCGCCGCGCCGCAGAGGCAGGCTTGCCCCGCGTCTACTGGCAGACCCACGAAACGAACACCACGGCGATGAAGCTTTACGACACCGTGGCAGAGAAATCCGGCTTCGTTGTTTATCGCAAATTTCTGTAGGCGTGCGGTGCGGGAATCGTGCGTTCGCGAAAGACACCGTGCGTTCCTGGTATCGGTGCGGCAGTCGGTTGGGCAGACTCTGTGCGTGCTGCTGCGTCGTTGGCGCGGCAGCCTCCACGATTGCCGTTGCCAAGGAGTTGCCAATGTCTGCCAATGAAACCCGCCCGCCGGTTCCGCCGTTCACCTTCGAATCTGCCACCGAAAAGGTGCGTCTGGCCGAAGACGGCTGGAACAGCCGCAACCCGGAGCGTGTCGCGCTCGCGTACACGCCGGATAGCCAGTGGCGCAACCGCGCCGAGTTCGTCAACGGGCGCGAACAGATCGTCGAGTTCCTCACGCGCAAGTGGCGCAAGGAACTCGACTACCGCCTGATCAAGGAACTGTGGGCCTTTGGCGGCAACCGCATCGCCGTGCGCTTTGCCTATGAGTGGCATGACGATTCCGGCAACTGGTACCGCTCATATGGCAACGAGAACTGGGAGTTTGACGAGCACGGCGTGATGCAGCGCCGCTATGCCTGCATCAATGACCTGCCGATCCAGGCGGAGGAGCGTAAGTTCTTCTGGCCGCTTGGGCGTCGCCCGGACGATCACCCGGGGTTGTCTGCGCTGGGTTTGTGACGCGGTCGGCCAAAGAGAGGCGCCCGGTCTTGGCCGGGCGTCGTGCATTCAGCCATGCAGTTGATCCAGCGCGCGTCGTCGCCAGGTCGACGGGCTATCGCCCGCGAGCCGCTTGAATACCGTCGAGAAGTGCGCCTGGCTCTGAAAGCCGACTTCCAGCGCGATCTCGACCACCGTAGCGTCCAGTCTCATCAGCAAGGTCTTGGCGCGCTCGATGCGCCGATGCAAAAGATACGCGTGCGGACGCACTCCCGTGGCCGCGCGGAACTGGGCAGCAAAGTGCATGCGCGTGAGGCCCGTCGCCCGTGCAACGTCTTCCAGCCGGACCGACCTGCCAAGGTTCTCTTCGATATAAGCCGTTGCCAGCCGCAGGCGCCACAGCGGCAACGGCGAGAGCGCCGCTCGAGCAGGGCGGCAATCATCATGAGGGGTCGGAAAAGCAGAAGTCACGGTTTTATGAGACAGGTCTGTCTACATCATTGAGTAGACAGGTCTGTCTGTCAAGACCATACTGAAGCATTGCCTTCACGTTCATCGACATGGCCAAGACTGCCGAAATCCTCTCCGCCCGCGATCGCATCATGGAAACCGCCGAGCGGCTGTTCCTGCAGGAAGGGTTTCGTGCCACCGGCATCGACCGAATCATCGCTGAGTCGGGCGTGGCAAAGATGTCGCTGTACCGGCATTTCCCGTCAAAGAGCGATTTGATCGCAGCCTTCCTGGATGCACGACACGAACGGTGGATGGCGTGGTTTCGTGAGGCGACGGAAGCGCGCCTTGCCAGGCGTGCTGACCTCGACGTGCTGGCGGACGTGTTGGCCACGTGGTTCGACACCGAAACGTATCGCGGTTGCGCGTTCATCAACCTCGTTGCCGAATCCGGTACGGAAACCGGTGACGCGCAGTTGGTGGAAAAGGCCGTCCTGCATAAGGCCGAACTGGCGAGTTATCTGGCGGAGTTGGCCAAGCGTCTCGGCTATCCGCGCCCAAAGGCGATCGCCGAAGAAGCGCTGCTATGCGTGGAGGGGATGATCGTGCGGTACCAGATGACCGGCGAGCGCTCGGTCGTCGATGCTGGCCGACGTCTGCTGGCGCGCCTGCGCTAGCTCGATGCCCCAAGCTTTTGTCGGCCGCCTGGCCGACGTGTGACGCAGTCTTCCTTTTTGGAAACCATAGGGTAATCCCGCATCTGCGATTTCGAAGACGCGGTCTATAGTTGCACCTGTGTTCCAGATATTAACAGACGTTTCATAGGTAAAACAAGCGAAACGTGATGGAGTCGACAGACATGCAACCGCTATACAACCCAGACCTCGCTCCGTGGGAGCCGATTTCTCCGAACAACGTCGCCGGCAAGGGCCGTGTCGAGCGCCCTGGTCACGTCGCCAATCTGGTGTGGCAAACGCGCGCTGCCGAGCCGACCGCCTATGAGAACCAATTGGCCGATTCGCTGGAAGCGGCATTCCTGGGTGGCGCGCAAACGCCCGCCGACATCGTCGCCGTGCTGAACGAGCGTGGCCCGCGCAATGCCGCCGGCGGCGAGACCTGGACGGAAGACACATTCCTGGCCGAGATGCGCCGCCTGGGCGCCTGAGCCGGGCTGGGACCAACACGATTCGACGCCACGTCGCCCGCAGAGGCGCCCGGCTCAACCCCATCAGAAGAGGCAAGCAATGGAAGGCAACAAGGAAGCGCAGAAGGAAGCGCGCATCAACACCGGTCTGCGCAACTACTGGTATCCGGTGGCGGCGTCGTGGAATGTGAAGAACGCGCCGGTGGGCATCACCCGCTTGAGCCAGAACATCGTGCTGTGGCGCGATACCGCTGGCCAGGTGCATGCGCTGGAAGACCGCTGCCCGCATCGCGGTGCGCGCCTGTCGATGGGTTGGAACCTGGGCGACCACGTGGCTTGCTGGTACCACGGCGTCGAAGTGAACGGCCAGGGTACGGTGACGAGCGTACCTGCTGTCGACGCTTGCCCCATGGAGGGCAAGACCTGCGTGCGCAGCTACCCGGTGCAGGAACGTGCCGGCGCCATCTTCCTCTGGTTTGGCGACAAGGCCCCGTCGGAGTTCGACGACGCTGTCGGCACGCTGCGGCTGCCTGAAGAGCTGACCAGCGACGAGCACAGCCACTTCCTCTGCTTTGCACACTGGAACGTCAACTACCGCTATGCCATCGACAACGTCATGGACCCGATGCACGGCGCCTACCTGCACGCCGTGTCGCATTCGATGGCCAGCGGCGAGAAGAAGGCCGTGATGGAAGTGGTGGAAACCGACCACGGGATCATGTTCCAGAAGACCGGCCAGCGCGGCGTGAACTTCGATTGGACCGAGTTTGGCGAGACCGGCACGATGTGGCTGCGCCTGTCGATTCCGTATCAACCGAAGGTTGGCCCGGGCGGCCCGTTCACCATCATCGGCATCGTGACGCCGGTGGATGAGGAGCATTGCATCGTCTACTTCTGGCGCACGCGCCACGTACAGGGCTGGCAGCGCGACGTGTGGCGCTTCCTGTATCGCAACCGCCTGGAAGGCCTGCACTGGGATGTGCTGGAGCAGGATCGCGTGGTGCTCGAATCGATGGCACCTGAAGCGCGCGATCACGAGACGCTGTATCAGCACGACATCGGCATCACGCGTATCCGCCGCGTGCTGGCACGCCGCGCCGCCGCTGAACTGGCCGATGCGCCTGTCGCCATGCTCAAGCCTGTTCCCACGGAAGCTCAACATGCCTGAGCGCAATTCAACTGCCGGATTGCTGGCCGGCCGCAAGGTGCTCGTGACGGGCGCTGCGCGCGGACTGGGTCTGGCCTTTGCCAAGTCGATTGCCGAAGCGGGTGGCGCCGTTGCGCTGGCCGACATTCTTGGCGAGCGCGTGCAGGAAGAGGCCGCAGCGCTGCGGGCGGCCGGCTTTGACGCCCATGGCTTTGCGCTCGATCTTGGCGATCCTGCTTCGATTCAGACGTGCGCCGCAGCGGCTGTGCAGGCACTGGGCGGGCTCGACGGGCTCGTCAATAACGCGGCCATCACGAACTCGGGCGGGCGCGACGCATCGTCGATTGACGTCGATACCTGGGACCGCGTGATGAACGTCAACGTGCGCGGCACATGGTTGATGACGACGGCTTGCCTGCCGGCGCTCAAGGCATCGGGCCGCGGTGCGATCGTCAACCTGTCGTCGGACACACCGCTGTGGGGCGCGCCGAACCTGCTGGCTTACGTGGCGAGCAAGAGCGCCGTCATGGGCATGACCAAGTCTCTGGCGCGCGAATGCGGCGCAGACGGCATCACCGTCAACGCCATTGCGCCGGGCCTGACGCTGGTGGAAGCCACCGAATACGTACCGGCGCACCGCCATGCGCTGTACCGCGACCAGCGTGCCATCTCGCGCGATCAGGTGCCCGGCGACGTGTGCGGCGCCGTGCTGTTCGCGCTGTCCGATCTTTCCCGATTCGTGACGGGCCAGACGCTGGCCGTCAACGGCGGTTTCGTCATGCAGTAATGCATCCACACACCATTCAGAAGAGGTATTCAATGAGCGATCTCTCCGAACAACAGCAAGTGCAACGCACGTGGGACCGCCCGGAAGGCGCGTCGTTTGAAGACTGGATGAACAGCCGCGTTGCGCGTTTCGCCACTCGCCGCTACGACTGGGATGCCCTCAAGTTCCAGGCCGACTTCGACCCGAAATACCGCCGTGCGCAAATGCGCTACCTCGGCACGGGCGGCACGGGCGTGGCGGCAGACACCAACACGGTGCCGGCCGAGCACTTCACGTTTTCGACCATGGTCATTCCGGCCGGCCACGAAGGCCCGTCGCACCTGCACACCGATGTGGAAGAGGTGTTCTTCGTCATTCGCGGCAAGCTCAAGCTGGTGCTGGAGAAGGACGGCGAGCGTTTTGAGACCATCCTGACCGATCGCGACCTCGTCTCGGTGCCGCCGGGCGTGTACCGCGAAGAAATCAACATCGGCGATGAAGACGCGCTGATGTGCGTGATGCTCGGCGCCAAGAAGCCGATCACACCGACGTACCCGCCCGAGCACCCGCTCGCCAAGATCAAGCGTTGATGCCATGAGCGTGCAGGCTGTCATGTCTTCCCATCCGTTCCGTGTTGCCGACGCGCTTGCCGTGCTGGGCGGCGACTTCGCCGAACACACCGTCGTGATGAGCGTGCGCGGCGATCGCATCGGCTATCGGCAATGGGGCGAGCGCGGGCCGTTGGTGGTGCTGTTGCACGGCATCAGCTCCAGCGCCGCGTCATGGCTGCCTTGCGCGCAGGTTCTTTCGCAGAGCATGCGCGTGCTGGCATGGGATGCGCCGGGCTACGGAAATTCCACGCCGGTTGCAGAGGCAGCGCCGCGCGCCGCCGACTATGCGGTGCGGCTGCAGGCGTGGCTTGCCGCGCTGGATGTGACGCCCGATGTGATCGTCGGTCACTCGCTGGGCGCGCTGATGGCTTCGGCGTATGTGGCCGCCGCGCCAGCGGCGATGCAGCCGAAGTGCCTCTTGCTTCTGAACCCTGCACAGGGCTACGGCCAGCCGGGGCAGGAAGACAAGTCGCGCGCCGTGCAAGCGCAACGTCTTTCAACGCTGGACCAGTTCGGCATCGCCGGCATGGCGGAGTCGCGCCACGCGCACCTGCTGCGCCCGAATGCGACCGATGAAGAGCGTGCCTGGGTGCGCTGGAATATGAAGCGCCTCAACGATGGCGGTTACCGCCAGGCCGTGGCGATGCTCAGCGGCGACGACATCGGCGCCTATCTGCGCAAACGCCCCGCATCGACGCCGGCACAAGTCGCTTGCGGCGATGTGGATGGCATCACGCCGCCGCAAGGCTGCGAAGCGCTGGCCAAGACGTTCGGTCTGCCTTTTGCGCTAGTACCGGCTGCGGGGCATGCCTCCTATATCGATGCGCCTGACGCTGTCGCAGGCTGGATCGAACACGCCGTTCTCTCCCAATCTCAAAACGCCTAAGCGCCAAGACGTATGAGCAACGACCTCATTTCAGAAGACGTGCAGGAAAAGTACATCGTGCCGGGCCTCGAACGCGGCCTGCGCCTCCTGTGCGAATTCAGCCACAAAGACCGCGTCCTGTCGGCGCCGGAACTGGCGCGCCGCCTGAAGGTGCCGCGCTCCACGGTGTTCCGCCTGCTGACCACACTTGAAGTGATGGGCTTCATCGAGCGCGTAGACGGCGGCCGCGATTTCCGTCTCGGCATGGCGGTGCTGCGCCTGGGCTTTGAATATCTCGCCTCGCTCGAATTGACCGAGCTGGGCCGCCCGTTGCTCGATCGTCTGCGTGACGAGATTCACTATCCGTGCAATCTCGTCGTGCGCGATGGCCGGTCGATCGTCTATGTGGCGAAATCGGTCGCGCCCACGCCGTTCACCAGTTCGGTGAATGTCGGCACGCGCCTGCCGGCTCACGCCACGGTGCTGGGTCGTGTGCTGCTGGCCGATCTGTCGCTGGCTGAGCTGCGCCAGCTTTATCCGGAGCCGCAGCTGGAAGTGTTTTCCGCCAACACGCCGCGCACGGTGGAAGAGCTGTTCGAGATGGTCCAGCGCGACCGCGAACACGGCTACGTGCTGCAGGAAGGCTTCTTCGAAGCCAACATCTCGACGATTGCTGCGCCCGTCCTGGATCGCGCCGGCAAGGTGGTGGCTGCACTCGGCACGACCATTCCGTCGCCGCGCATCGACGCGGCACAGCTCGATCTGATGATCGACAAGGTGCGCGCCGCCGCCGGCGAGCTGTCTTACTTGCTGGACTACCGCCCCGCAGGCGGCAAGGTCGTCAACCTGTTCCGCGAATGACCATGCCGATGATCGACCTCACTGGCAAGACCGCCGTTGTGACCGGAGGCTCCTCCGGCATCGGCCTCGCCACCGTTGAACTGCTGCTGGATGCCGGTGCCGCCGTGGCGCTGTGCGGGCGCAATGCTGAACGTCTCGCGCAAGCCGAACAAGGTCTGCGTAGCCGCTTCCCAAGCGCCCGGCTGTTTGCTGCAACGTGCGACGTGCTCGACGCCGGGCAGACGGCCGCGTTTGCGGATGCCGTGGCGCAAGCGCTGGGCCCCGTCGACATGCTGGTCAACAACGCCGGCCAGGGCCGCGTCTCGACGTTTGCCGATACCGACGATGCCGCGTGGACGCAGGAGCTGCAGCTCAAGTTCTTCTCCGTGATTCATCCCACGCGCGCTTTCCTGCCGCAACTCGAGCGCTCGGAGCACGGCGCGATCGTCTGCATAAATTCGTTGCTGGCGCAGCAGCCCGAGCCGCACATGGTGGCCACCTCGGCCGCACGTGCAGGTGTGCTCAACCTCGTGCGCTCGATGGCGACCGAATTTGCACCGAAGGGCGTGCGCGTCAACGGCATCCTGATCGGGCTGGTGGAGTCCGGCCAATGGCGCCGCCGCTTCGAGGCTCGCCCCGAAGAAGATCGCCATCTCGACTGGGCCGCGTGGACGCGCCGCCTGGCCGCGCAAAAACATATTCCCCTTGGACGCCTGGGCCTGCCGGAAGAAGCAGCCCGCGCCATTCTGTTCCTTGCCTCGCCGTTGTCTTCGTACACCACGGGCAGCCACATCGATATCTCCGGAGGACACTCCCGTCATGCTTAATAGACAACAACAGGAACCGCAACTGGTCACGGTGGGCCACGCGATTGCAGCCTTCCTGGAGGCCTGCGAGGTCAAGGCCGCTTTTGGTGTCATCTCGATCCACAACATGCCCATCCTCGATGCGATGGGCGAGCGCGGCAAGATCCGCTTCATCATGGCGCGCGGTGAAGCCGGCGGCGCCAACATGGCCGACGCCTATGCCCGTACCACGGGCGGCCTCGGTGTCTGCCTGACCAGCACCGGTACCGCGGCTGGCAACGCCGCGGGCGCCATGGTCGAAGCACTGACCGCCGGCACGCCGTTGCTGCACATCACGGGCCAGATCGAAACGCCTTATCTGGACCAGAGCCTCGCGTACATTCACGAAGCGCCGGATCAGCTCACGATGCTCAAGGCCGTTTCCAAGGCGGCCTTCCGCGTGCGCAGCGCCGACACCGCCATCAGCACGATGAAGCTGGCCGTACAGACCGCGCTGACGGCGCCGGCCGGCCCGGTGAGCGTGGAGATCCCCATCGACATCCAGGCCGCGCTGATCCCGATGCCGGACGACCTGCGCCCGCTGCAGGTGCCGCAGCATGTGCCGTCGGCCCACGCGCTGGACGAACTGGCTGAACGCCTGTCGCGCGCGCGCCGCCCGATGCTGTGGCTGGGCGGTGGCGCCCGCCACGCCGCGAAGCAGGTCAAGCGCCTGATGGACCTCGGCTTTGGCGTGGTCACCAGCACGCAGGGCCGCGGCATCGTGCCGGAAGATGACCCGCGCTCGCTGGGCGCATTCAACCTGCATAAGCCGGTCGAAGCGTTCTACCAGACGTGCGATGCAATGGTCGTCGTCGGCTCGCGCCTGCGCGGCAACGAAACGCTCAAGTACGAACTCAAGCTGCCGCGCCCGCTGTACCGCATCGATGCGGATGCGTCGGCGGAGGGCCGTTGCTACGCCAGCGATTACTTCGTGTGCGGCGATTCGGCGCTTGCGCTGGATGGCCTGGCCGATCGGCTGGAACAGAAGATGCAGATCGATGCGACGTTCGCTGCCGACCTGCGCGCCGCACACGAGACTGCGGTGCGCGGGCTGATCGATGGCCTCGGCCCGTACGCCAAGCTGGTGGAGGCGTTGCAAGCCGCAGTGGGCCGCGAGTTCAACTGGGTGCGCGACGTGACGGTGTCGAACAGCACGTGGGGTAATCGCCAACTCCGTATTTTTGATTCGCGTGCTGGCGTGCATGCGCTGGGTGGCGGCATCGGCCAGGGTTTGGCGATGGGCATTGGCGCGGCCATCGGGTCGGCAGCAACCGGATCGGGCAAGACCACGTTCTGTCTGGCCGGTGACGGCGGCTTCATCCTGAACCTGGGTGAGCTGGCGACCGCCGTGCAGGAGCGTGCCAACCTCGTCATCGTGCTGATGAACGACAAGGGCTACGGTGTCATCAAGAACATTCAGGACGCGCAGTACGGCGGCCGCCGCCATTACGTGGATCTGCACACGCCGGACTACGCGGCGCTCGCGCAGTCGCTGCAATTGCGCCATCGCCGCGTGTCGGATCTGGCCGACGTGGGCAGCGCATTGAAGGAAGCCACCAGCAGCGAGGGGCCGTTCCTGATGGAGATCGACATGCTCTCCATCGGCAGCTTCAAGACCATCTTTGCAGGGCCGCCCGTCAATCAACAAGCCAAGGATGGCCAGGGCGAACGCGCCGCCGAGCGCACGACGGTGGTGGCGTGAACGCGCAACTGAGCCAATTGAAGGAGCCGGACATGCTGCATGTATCGATGGTCGGGTGCGGAGCGATCGGGCAAGGCGTACTGGAACTGCTCAAGAGCGATCCGGATGTGTGCTTTGACGCCGTGATCGTGCCCGAGCACGCGATGGACAAGGCGCGCGAGGCCATCGCCCCGTTCGCGCCGAATGCGCGTGTCACGACGCATCTGTCGGCGGACGCCCATCCTGATCTGCTGGTCGAATGTGCTGGCCACGATGCGCTTGAAGAGCATGTGTTGCCGGCGTTGGAGCAGGGCATCGACTGCCTGGTGGTATCGGTGGGTGCGCTGTCCGAACCCGGCGTGGCCGAACGGCTGGAAGCCGCGGCCCGCCGTGGCAACGCGCAAGTGCAGCTGCTGTCGGGTGCCATCGGGGCCATCGATGCACTGGCCGCTGCGCGCGTGGGCGGCCTGGATGCGGTGGTCTACACCGGCCGCAAGCCGCCGCGCGCCTGGAAGGACACGCCGGCCGATCAGCAGTTCGACCTCGATGCGCTGCGCGAGCCGACCGTGATCTTTGAAGGCAACGCCCGTGAAGCCGCGCGTTTGTTCCCAAAAAACGCCAACGTGGCGGCCACGCTGTCCTTGGCGGGCCTCGGGCTTGAGCACACGCACGTCAAGCTGCTGGCCGATCCGACGGTGGACGAGAACATCCATCACGTCGAGGCGCGCGGCGCCTTTGGCGGCTTCGAGCTGACGATGCGCGGCAAGCCGCTGGCGGCCAATCCCAAGACTTCTGCGCTGACGGTGTTCAGCGTGGTGCGTGCGCTGGGCAACCGCGCGCACGCCGTTTCGATTTAAGCGAGGCCATTGCGCCATGACTGTTTCCAACCCGAACGCAACCGCAACGTCCGTGTTGCCCATCTGCATCGCCGGCGAATGGCGCCTTGGCACTGGCGAGCGCTATGTCACCCGTTACCCCGCCACGGGCGAAGTGGTGGCTGAACTCAACGCTGCCAGCGTCGCCGATGTGGAAGAGGCTGTGGCCGGTGCCTACCGCGCCTTTCTGTCCAGCGGCTGGGCGCAGCGCAAGCCGCACGAGCGCGCCGCCGTCCTGTATCGCGTGGCGGAGCTGATCCGCTCGCGCAGCGAAGCACTGGCCCAACGCCAGCGGCTGGATAACGGCAAACCGATCAACGAGACGCGCGCCCTGGTGGCAAGCGCTGCCGCCACGTTCCAGTTCTTCGGTGCTGCATGCGAGACGCTGGAAGAGGCGCTCACGCCCGCGCGTGGCGATTGCCTGACGATGAGCGTGCATGAGCCCATGGGCGTGGTGGCGGCCATCACGCCGTGGAACTCGCCCATCGCCAGCGAGGCGCAAAAGATGGCACCTGCGCTAGCTGCGGGCAACGCCGTCGTCGTCAAGCCGGCAGAAGTCACGCCGCTGATGGCGCTGGAGCTTGCCGCCATCTGTGAGGAAGCGGGCGTGCCCAAGGGCATGATCAGCGTGCTGCCGGGCAAGGGTTCCGTCATTGGCGATGCGATTACGAAGCATCCGCTGGTGCGTCGCGTGTCGTTCACGGGTGGTACGAACACGGGCCGCCATATCGCGCACATTGCCGCCGACAAGATGATGCCGGTGTCGCTGGAACTCGGCGGCAAGTCGCCGACGATGGTGTTTGACGACGCCGATCTCGACCATGCGGTCAATGGCGTGCTGTACGGCATCTTCAGCTCGTCGGGCGAGTCGTGCATCGCAGGGTCACGTCTGTTTGTGGCGCGTTCACTGTATGAACCGTTCATGGATCGCCTGGCCGCTGGCGCAGCACGCCTGCGTGTCGGCAATCCGGCCGATGAATCCACGCAGATGGGCCCGCTGATTACCGACCGTCACCGTGAGTCGATCGAATCTTACGTGGCAATGGGCGTGGAAGACGGCGGCCACCTGCGCACGGGCGGCTTGCGTCCGCACGTCGCCGGGTGCGAGTCGGGCTACTTCTACACGCCGACCATCATCGAAGGCCTCACCAACAGCGCGCGCATTTGCCAGGAAGAAATCTTCGGTCCGGTGCTCGTCGCCATGCCGTTCGACGATGAAGACGAATTGATCGAGCAGGCCAACGACAGCGTCTACGCATTGGCCGCCGGCATCTGGACGCGTGACTACAAGCGCGCATGGCGCATCGGCCGCGCGGTGCAGGCCGGCAACGTGTGGATCAACACCTACAAGCAGTTCTCGATCTCGACGCCGTTTGGCGGTTGGCGCGACAGCGGCCTGGGCCGCGAGAAGGGCCGCCTCGGCATCCTGCAGTACATGGAGCAGAAGAGCCTCTATTGGGGGCTGAATGAACAACCGCTGGCCTGGGCCAACGCCAACTGAAGCGGAAGCAATCAAACGCCCGGACCACAGGAGATGAAGATGAACACGATTCGAGGCATCGACGAAATCGTCTACGGTGCCGACGACCTCGCCGCCTGCAAGCAGTTCTTCCTGGATTGGGGCCTTGCCCTGCAATCGGAAGACGCCAGCGGCCTGCTTTTCGAAACGCTCAACGGCTGCCGCGTGCGCGTCAAGCGCAGCGACGATGCCACGCTGCCGCCCGCCATGGAGGCCGGCCCGACGCTGCGCGAAGTGATCTGGGGCGCCGATTCGCAAGCTGTACTCGACCGCCTGGTCGACAAGCTGGCCGATCAGCCAGGCTACGTTCATGTCGACGGCCGGGTCGGTTGCACTGATCCGAACGGCTTGGCAGTGCGCGTGCAGTTGACTACCAAGCGCGATATCGACGTGCAATGCGCTGCAATGAACACGTGGACGGACAAACCGCGCCGCAACCAGCCCAGCCCGATCTATGAACGTGCCACGCCCATTGAAGTGGGTCACGTGGTCTTCTTCGTGAAGGACGTGGCGGCCACCGAGCGCTTCTATATCGACAAGCTCGGTTTTGTGCCGTCTGACCACTACCCGGGGCGGGGTGCGTTCCTGCGCTGCGAGCCCGAAGGCGGCCATCACGACCTGTTCCTGCTGCAGACGCCGCAGGCTAAGAGCGGGCTCAACCACGTGGCCTTTACCGTGCGCGATATCCATGAAGTGTTCGGCGGTGGCATGCATGTGTCGCGCTGTGGGTGGGATACGCAACTGGGCCCGGGCCGTCACCCGATCTCGTCGGCGTACTTCTGGTACTTCAAGAACCCGGCCGGCGGCCTGATCGAGTACTACGCGGATGAAGACCAGCTCGACGCCGACTGGCAGCCGCGCGATTTCGAGCCCGGCCCGACTGTGTTTGCCGAATGGGCCATCGACGGTGGCATTGACGGCAACACACGCCGGCAGAAAAACGTCGTCGGCCCGGAAGGCAAGTTCCTGACGGAAAAGCGCTGAAACGTTGCAGAGAGACGTGCTATGAATTCCCCCCTCAACCTGCGCGTGCATGCCATGCGCTACGAAGCCCAAGGCATCGTGAGCGTGGAGCTGCGCGATGTCGACGGCAAGACCTTGCCCGAGTACGCACCCGGCGCGCATATTGAACTGCATCTCGGCAACGGGCTGGTGCGCAGCTATTCGCTGTGCGGCGCGCCGGAGATGCGTGACCGCTATGTGGTCGGCGTGCTGCTCGACCGCAACAGCCGCGGCGGCTCGCGCTATGTGCACGAGCAGTTGCGCGTGGGCTCAATGCTCAAGATCGGCGGCCCGCGCAATCACTTCGAGCTGGACGAAACCGCGCCGCGCACAGTGTTGGTCGCGGGTGGCATTGGGGTGACGCCCATCGTATGCATGGCGCGTCGTCTGGCCGAGCAAGGCAAGACATTCTCGATGCTGTACTGCGCGCGCTCGCGTGCCGAAGCGGCCTTTGCCGATGAGCTGGCCGCCCATGGCGAGGCGGTGCGTTTTCACCTGGACTCTGAAGCCGGTGGGCCGCCCGATCTGAAAGCGTTGCTCGCGGGGCATCCGGCCGATACGCATTTCTATTGCTGCGGCCCCGGCCCGATGCTGCGGGCATTCGAGGCCGCCTGCGAAGCGCTGGGCTACACCAACGTCCATATCGAACGCTTTGCGGCGGATCCCGGTGTGGAGTCGGTGCAGGACGGGGAGTACCAGGTCAAGCTCGCGCGCAATGGCGCTGAGCTGTGCGTACCGGCAGGCAAGTCGCTGCTCGACGCGCTGCTGGAGATTGGCGTCGAGGTTGAACACAGCTGCAAGGAAGGTGTGTGCGGATCGTGTGAAACGCGCGTGCTCGAAGGCGAGCCCGACCACCGTGACAGCGTGCTTTCCAAGAGCGAGCGTGCATCGAACCAAACGATGATGGTTTGCGTATCCGGCTGCAAGGGCAAGCGCCTGGTGATTGATTTGTAAGCGCAGGATGGCTTAGGCGCGGGCCTGACCAGCCGCGCCCTCTTTTTTGCGCCGTGTTTTTCTTTTAAACGACGTTTCGTATACGAAACAAAGCAAGCACCACAACCAGCTCGTCCACCAAGACGGCGATAACAACTGGCGGGGCGGACACCTTGTCCAGTGGAGGAAACAGCAAATGAAGACAACTTTGTTCGCCCTTGCGGCGATGAGCCTGGCTGGCACGGCGGCGGCCCAGAGCAACGTGACCCTGTACGGCAGCATTGATGAAGGCGTGGCCTACATCAACAGCCTCAAGAGCGGCGCCGCCAGCGGCTCGGCCCTGCGCATGGACCCCGGCACCATGCAGCCGGATCGTTTCGGCCTGCGCGGCTCGGAAGATCTGGGCGGTGGTACGCAGGCCATCTTCCAGCTGGAGTCGGGTTTTCTGGGTGACACCGGCAACAGCGTGGTGGCCGGGAAGCTGTTCAACCGAGCGGCGTGGGTGGGCCTCACCAACGACCGCCTGGGTAACATCCAGCTCGGCCACCAGGCGGACTTCATGTTCGATTACCTCGGGCGCCTGAGCAACGGCTTCCAGCTCACCAACTTCTACCTGTTCCACCCCGGCAACTTCGACAACCTGGCCAACCAGTTCCAGATCGACAATGCCGTGCGCTACGTGTCGCCGATTTTCGGTGGGCTGCAACTGGGCGGCATGTACGGCTTTGGCGAGGTGCCGGGTTCGCCGTCCAAGAGTCGCAGCTACAGCCTGGGCGCGTACTACACCAATGGCGGCTTCCGTGCGGCTGCGGCTTATACCGCTTCCAATGACCGCGCGCTGGACATCGCTGGTCGCCTGGGTATCACGAACACGCTCGGCACGACGCTCGTGCCGGGCGTGATGACGCCGATGAGCTCGGTCAAGTCATTCGGTACCGGCGCGCTGTATCAGTTCAGCAGCCTGCCGGTGCAGATCAACGCGGTCTATACGCAAACGCGTATCACGCTGGGCGGCGCCAATGCCCGCGCTCAGAACGTCGACCTGGGCACGGCTTGGCATTACAGTGCCGCCAACACGCTCAACGTGGGCTATACCTTCAGCAAGTACGAAGGTGCCCGTTGGAACCAGTTCAGCCTGGGCAACGTGTATGCATTCTCCAAGCGCACGCAGGTGTACGTTCAGGGTACCTACCAGCGTGCCGCTGGCGACGCGAAGTCCGCTGCCATCAATGGCGTCGGTGTGGCGGCGCAGCGCAACCAACTGGTTGTCAGCACCGGCGTGCATCACTCGTTCTGACGTCCTGACCCAACGCGCGCCGCTGGGCAGCGACCCGGTGGCGCATCAACTTCCTCCGGAAGGAGCTTCACATGAAGCCAGGTGTTTTGATTGATAACGGAATTGATCACGATGGGCCGCTGGGTGGGATGAGCCTGGGCAAGATCGTTGCCCGCATCGAGCGGCTCAAGAGCAACGGCATGCACGTGCGCGCGCGCCTGCTGATCGGGCTCGCGACGTTCTTCGATGGTTTTGACGTGATCGTCATCGCGGCTACGCTGCCGCTGCTGATTGCGCAATGGCACCTGACGCCGGCACAGATTGCGTTTGTGATTGGCGCGCCCGGCATCGGTCAGTTGATCGGCGCATTGGTGTTCCCCATGCTTGCCGAGCGACTTGGCCGCGTGCGCATGATCGGCTATAGCGCGGGCATCATCGGCTTGATGAGCCTGCTGTGCGGCGTGGCGCCCAGTTTTGCCGTGTTTGCAGCGCTGCGTATCGTGCAAGGCATCGGCCTGGGCGGCGAGCTGCCCGTGGCCGCTACGTACATCAACGAGGTCACGCGCGCACATGGTCGCGGGCGCTTCGTGCTGCTCTACGAGGTGGTATTCCCGATCGGCCTGCTGGTGTCCAACGCGCTGGGCGCATGGCTGGTACCGCATTTCGGCTGGGAGGTGATGTACTTCCTCGGCGGCATACCGCTGGTGCTGTTCTTCACGCTGCCCAAGGCCGTGCCGGAGTCCCCGCGCTGGCTGGCGACCAATGGCCGCATGGCCGAAGCTGACGCCGCGCAGGCGCGCTTTGAAGCCAAATCGAAGGAGCCGCTGCCGCCGCTGGGTGATACCTCGGCCTTCGAGCAGATGTCGCATCGCCACCCGAAACGCGGCATGCGCGATCTGTTCGGCCCCGTGTACATCAGGCGCACGGTGGTCGTGGCCATGCTGTGGGCGACGTGCGGTTTCATCCAGTACGGTCTGTCGACATGGCTGCCGACGGTCTACAAGACGATCTATCACGCGCCACTGCAACTGGCGCTCAACCTGGCGGCGCTGGCTTCGGTGCTGGGTGTGGTCGGCTCGTTGGTCTGCGCGATGATCGTCGACAAGGTGGGCCGCAAGCCGGTGATGGTGGTCTCGTTCGTACTGTGCGGCGTCTCGCTGGCGCTGGCCGGGCTGCTGCACGAGCAGTCGCTCTATGTGGTGGCGGGGTTGTGCTCGTTGGCGCTGGGGTTGATGGCGTGCGGCTTCATCACCGCCTATGTCTATACGCCGGAGCTGTATCCGACCAACATCCGCGCGGTCGGTTGCGGCATGGGCGGCGCGTGGCTGAAGATTGCCGCCATCTTTTCACCGATGCTGATCGGTTCGACGATCGGCTCGGGCAACGTCAGCAATGCGTTCCTGCTGCTGGCATTGGTCCCCATACTGGCCGCGGTCACCATCTACTTCCTCGGCATCGAAACCAAAGGGAAAGTGCTCGAGCAACTTGAGTTGTAAGCCGACGCCGTCGACGGTCGCAAAACGGAGCGGGTGGTGCTCGCCTGGGCACGCCCCCGTTTTGGCTCAGGCAATGCTGTGATCCGCCATCAGTTCCAGTGCGCGCACCATGGCTGAGTGGTCCCATGCCTTGCCACCGTGAGCGGCGCACACGTTGAAGAGCTGTTGTGCGGCCGCGGTGTTCGGCAGGGCGATGCCGAGCTTGCGAGCGCCTTCCAACGCCAGGTTCAGATCCTTCTGGTGCAGCTCGATGCGAAAGCCCGGGTCAAACGTCCGCTTGATCATGCGTTCGCCATGCACTTCGAGAATGCGCGAGGAGGCAAAGCCACCCATCAACGCCTCGCGCACACGTGCCGGGTCGGCACCAGCCTTGGACGCAAACAGCAGCGCTTCGCCCACTGCTTCGATGGTCAATGCCACGATGATCTGGTTGGCGACCTTGCAGGTCTGACCAGCACCGGAGTCGCCCACGTGCGTGATGTTCTTGCCCATCAAGGCGAACAGCGGTTTGGCACGCTCGAACGCGGCTGCTTTGCCGCCAACCATGATCGTGAGTGTTGCGTCACGTGCACCGACTTCACCGCCTGAAACGGGCGCATCAAGGTAATCCGCGCCCAGCGCTTCGACGCGCTTGGCAAAAGCCTGCGTTTCAATCGGCGAGATCGAGCTCATGTCGATGAAGAGCTTGCCTCCAGCCAAGCCCTGCGCGACACCGGCCTCGCCAAACAGCACATCAGCCACGTCCGCCGTGTCCGGCACCATCGCGATGACGATGTCCGCGGCTTGCGCCACTGCCGCTGAGTTGGCGACCACCTTCGCGCGCGAACGCAGATCTTCCGGCACGGAATGCTTGCCGCTGACGATCAGCGTGTGGTCGCCCCTGAGCAGGTTGCGGGCCATGTGAGCGCCCATGATGCCAAGACCGATGAATCCGATGGTAGCCATGATGTTCTTCCGAAGGCGTCTGGGTGAAGTGGGTGGGTAGCGTGAGTCACGCCGCAGCGCGTCTCACAAGCGTAGATCGACGCACCGATGAAGACCAGCCATGGCTATCATGCTGTGCGCTCCAGGATGCATTGGCGCCGCGCCCGGCAGGCCTTTGCGACGCGCGATGCCCATACGGAGATGAGACCCGGAAATAAGGGCCGAGAAGCGTCATTGCTCGTGCAATGGTTTGGAAGCCCCCTCTCATAGACTGAAAACGTGCCGATAAGACAGCTATCGGACACGCCGAGAGGGAGGGGATATGTCCACCACAGCCACCGCAGCAGCCAACTGGATCGTCGTCCTGACATGCGCGTACATGGAGTACAGCACGTGGCGGGGTATCAGCGTCTACCGCCGCACGGTCGGCTATGAAAGCGTGGTGTGGTGCTGACTAACGGACCGCAGGCTTGGGCAGCAACCTTCGGATGAGATCGCCATGTGCCGAATACTTTGCCAGCAGCGCGCCATCGTCGGCCAGTTCGAACTCGCTGAACTCGAACCCCGGCGCAACGGTGCAGCCGACGAGCGCATAGCCATGTTCACCGGGCACGCGCTCGGCCGCAAACCAGCGGCCTGCCGGAACCACCGCCTGGTACACCGCCATCGCGTCGTCGGCCGCATTGCCCAGACGATGCGTGCTCACCGTACCGTCGTCCTCCAACACATGCACATTGAGTGAGTCCCCCGCATGGAAGTGCCACAACTCGTCCGACTGGATCCGATGCCAGGCGGAATATGCATCATCCGCCAAGAGGTAATAGATGGCGGTGGCAGCCGCACGTTCGACGGGCGGGATGCCTCGCTGGATGCGTTCCTCACTGCGATAGGTTTCGCGATAGAAGCCGCCTTCCGGGTGCGGTTCGAGACCAAGGCGGGCGATGAGGTGCTGAGCAGCGGCGGCGAGGGGCATGACGTGAAACCTTCGACTCAGTTCTGCTGACGTCGGAACGGAAAGCGCTGCTGGTTGACGAAGCCGTCGGGCATGTAGTCACCTACTACGCCGTACTTCTCAGGGAAGGCCTTCTTCGATTTGACTGCGGTACCGAATAGATAGTCAATGAAGGCGAAATGCGCGGCGTAGTTCTTGTCGATCGCTTCGTCTTCCGACGAGTGGTGCCAATGATGGAAATCCGGCGTCACGAAGATGTACTTCAACGGCCCCCACGGCAAGTGCACGTTGGCGTGATTGAACACCGCCTGAAAGCCCACGATGATGATATAGACATCGACCACGGCCTTGTCGAAGCCCAGCACGAACAATGGCCCAAGCACAGCCACCCGCGTGGCGATCAGTTCAAGAATGTGCTGCCGGGACCCGGCCAGCCAGTCCATCGTCTTCACGCTGTGATGCACGGCATGAAAGCGCCAGAGGAACGGCACTTCGTGATACGCGCGGTGCGTGACGTACTCCATCAGGTCGGCCACCAGCATGCACAGCAGCAACTGCGGAATGAACCAGATGTGCTGCACCATTTGCTGGAAGTCCGCATGCACCATCCACCCGAACACGCGGTGGATCAGGAAGTTCACCACCAGCAGCACCAGCCCCACGATGAAGTGGTTCACTGCGAAGTGCACCATGTCCGTCTGCCATTCCGCCCGGAACACCGGCTGTTTCTTGTAGAGCGGGAACAGCTTCTCAAGCAGCACGAAAATCGCCGTCGAACCGAGCAGGTCGAGAATGAACCAATCCATGCCGATATACGGCGTGTGATCCGGAAAATCGCCTACCGGCACGCGCGAGCCGCCCAGCGCAACGGCAATCACCACAAACAGGAACGCCAGACCGTTCAGGCGGCGGCGGTTATCCAGCACGATATTCGCCAGCGATAACCCCCCCGAAATCAGCAGAGAGACAAACAGAATCTGCCGAATCACATCCACCGAATACGCGCGTCGCAATTCGGGCGTCGTCAGATACTGGGGAAAGTGAAACGCCAGTACGCCCAGCAAACACAGAAAGCTCAGCACCAACGCCAGGATGGTGCCGATCATGCCTCGGCCGAACTTCAGGCCGCCGTTGGCATGCAGCAATGCATTGGCATCGCGGATCGTCGCGTCGGCCACGCGGACGATGACGGGTTGGTGTTCCTCTTCGGGCAATGGCGCCAAAGGCTTTTGGGACGCATCCATGGATCTGACTCGCAGTATTGTTTTGTTTTATTAACAATGCGATTACCAAAGGAATATTGGCTCTGATTCGCATTGCTGCGCGATTATACGGACCGGTTTCGTGTATTCAACGGCGCAATTGCTCAGCGTATAAATGATTTGCGATTGCCGCGCCTCCTCCCTGCGCGGCAGGGTCAGGAAGCTGCATCTGCGACGTTGAATGCGCGTCGCATGGCGTTGCCTTTCCGTGCAAGGCCATGCATTGTGAGGTCCGCGCTTGATGGGCGACCGACGATACAAGACTAGAAGGGGAGCAACCATGTCAGAAGGATTTCACGTGCACGGCGCGCATGACCACGCGCTCGAGCACGCGGCAGAAAGCGGCCACGCCGATAGCTTTGCCGGGCGTATTGCCGTCATGACGGCGATTCTCTCGACGGCCGGCGCCATCTTCGGTTACCAGGGCGGCGCCACGCAAAACGCCGCACTACTCGCCAAAAATGAAGCTGCCATCCACAAGACCGAAGCCGCCAACCGCTGGGCCTACTACCAGGCCAAAGGCCAGAAGCAGGCGATTGCCGAGCTGACCGCCCAGTTGCCCGGCACCGATCAGGCCGCCGCCAAGCGCGAAGCCCAGCGCTACGCCGCCGAGAAGGAAGACATTCGCCGACAGGCTGAAGACCAGGAGCGCCTGGCCAAACAGGCCGACGACGCCAGCGAGCTTGCCGTGCACCATCATCACCGGTGGGCGCAAGCGGTGGTCGCCATTCAGGTGTCGATCGCGCTGGCGGCTATCACGTTGCTTTCCCGGCGGCGCTGGATGCAGGTTCTGTCATACGGTGTGGCCGCTGTTGGTGGTGTCGTGGCCGTGCTGGCGCTGCTTCATATCTGATGGCCGACGGCACGCTGCTCGCCCAGATGTTTGCGTGCCGGCATAGTCAGTCGCCAGAATGGCGCTTTTGCAGCAGACATCCTCCCACATGAATCTGGAGCGAACACCATGGCCCTTGTAATTTGGGCGCAGCGCGCGTTGATGATTGCAAGCTGGTTGGCTAGCGCGTGCGCCATGGCGGCCGGGCCAGCCGTCGAGCCGGGCGAGTACGTCTACATCCTGGGCGACAGCGCGAGCGGCACGATGACGGTCAAGGGCGACAGCTTCAACATCTCGACGATTGGCGGCAACTGCCACACGTGCGCGATCGAAGGCACATTCCGGGGCCGCGTTGGCATCGACAAGGATGAGGGCAAGTGCCACATCGCCGTGTCGGGCAACAAGGACGCGCTCAAGCTGGATTCATCCGCCACCGCCGAGGCCTGCCGAGATTTCTGCGGCATGCGCGCCATGTTTGATGGCGACTACCGCCGTGCGCCGGTCGCCTGCACAGACCGCCAGCGTCAAGCCCGCATCGGCCAGGCCCACAAGCAATACGCCGCCAAGGATTTCGATGCAGCCCGCACAACACTGCGTTCTCTGCTCTCCGACTGCGATCCCTTCATGGACTGGATCGAGCGCGACAAGGCTCGCAGTGATCTTGCCGTGACTGAATACCATCGTGGAGACAACGCCCAATGCCTCGCTGTGCTGTCCGAGACGACAGCGATCAAGGCACAGAAGGACTCAACACTGATCCTGCCGCCGTGCGACGCCGACAATTACGCGTCGATGAGCAAGGCGATTCTCTACAACCAGAAGCTGTGCCAAGCGTCGGGCAAGCATTGATGCCAACTGCATCTCTATAAGAAACGGGGCGGCGGGCGATGGCCCGGCCCAATCCGCGTCTCAGGTTGGCCGGACGCGGCGTTCGTCGGCCCCTCAACCTGCGCCATAACCCTGCGGCGCATGGCGACGCAGGCCAGTCATCAGCAAGATTTTTGCGAGTGACTCACGAAAGTGCTTGCCAGCTGCGCTTCCGCACATTAGTATTCGCCCCTCGCTGCAAAACACAGCGCCGAAACGCAAGTGGAGGTGGTGGTGTTGAGTGGTGGAGAAGCAGGAGTGGAGCGGGTTTGCGGTCGATTGTGTGGTTGGCGATTGGCGGTAGATCGGGTGGTGGTTGGCAGCGAGTTGACGGATAAAAATTCTTCGACGAGTTGTTGACAGCGACGAAAAAGCTCTGCATAATCTCGTTTCTCTGCTGCAGACAACGCAGCGACGCGATAAACAAAGTTGATCGCGAAGTTCTTTAACAAGCAAACAGCCGATAAGTGTGGGCGCTTAATACTGGATGCGACGAACGCAAGTTCGTTAGCTTACAAGTAATGAAGTGCTCGCACAGAAGTAAGGTTTGAACGAAAGTTCAAGTCAGATTCTGAGAGTGAGCGACCGCTCGTAAAGAGCGAAAACAGCAGATTGAACTGAAGAGTTTGATCCTGGCTCAGATTGAACGCTGGCGGCATGCCTTACACATGCAAGTCGAACGGCAGCGGGGGAGAAGCTTGCTTCTCCTGCCGGCGAGTGGCGAACGGGTGAGTAATACATCGGAACGTGCCCTGTAGTGGGGGATAACTAGTCGAAAGATTAGCTAATACCGCATACGACCTGAGGGTGAAAGTGGGGGACCGCAAGGCCTCATGCTATAGGAGCGGCCGATGTCTGATTAGCTAGTTGGTGGGGTAAAGGCCCACCAAGGCGACGATCAGTAGCTGGTCTGAGAGGACGATCAGCCACACTGGGACTGAGACACGGCCCAGACTCCTACGGGAGGCAGCAGTGGGGAATTTTGGACAATGGGCGAAAGCCTGATCCAGCAATGCCGCGTGTGTGAAGAAGGCCTTCGGGTTGTAAAGCACTTTTGTCCGGAAAGAAATGGCTCTGGTTAATACCTGGGGTCGATGACGGTACCGGAAGAATAAGGACCGGCTAACTACGTGCCAGCAGCCGCGGTAATACGTAGGGTCCAAGCGTTAATCGGAATTACTGGGCGTAAAGCGTGCGCAGGCGGTTGTGCAAGACCGATGTGAAATCCCCGAGCTTAACTTGGGAATTGCATTGGTGACTGCACGGCTAGAGTGTGTCAGAGGGGGGTAGAATTCCACGTGTAGCAGTGAAATGCGTAGAGATGTGGAGGAATACCGATGGCGAAGGCAGCCCCCTGGGATAACACTGACGCTCATGCACGAAAGCGTGGGGAGCAAACAGGATTAGATACCCTGGTAGTCCACGCCCTAAACGATGTCAACTAGTTGTTGGGGATTCATTTCCTTAGTAACGTAGCTAACGCGTGAAGTTGACCGCCTGGGGAGTACGGTCGCAAGATTAAAACTCAAAGGAATTGACGGGGACCCGCACAAGCGGTGGATGATGTGGATTAATTCGATGCAACGCGAAAAACCTTACCTACCCTTGACATGCCACTAACGAAGCAGAGATGCATTAGGTGCTCGAAAGAGAAAGTGGACACAGGTGCTGCATGGCTGTCGTCAGCTCGTGTCGTGAGATGTTGGGTTAAGTCCCGCAACGAGCGCAACCCTTGTCTCTAGTTGCTACGAAAGGGCACTCTAGAGAGACTGCCGGTGACAAACCGGAGGAAGGTGGGGATGACGTCAAGTCCTCATGGCCCTTATGGGTAGGGCTTCACACGTCATACAATGGTGCATACAGAGGGTTGCCAAGCCGCGAGGTGGAGCTAATCCCAGAAAATGCATCGTAGTCCGGATCGTAGTCTGCAACTCGACTACGTGAAGCTGGAATCGCTAGTAATCGCGGATCAGCATGCCGCGGTGAATACGTTCCCGGGTCTTGTACACACCGCCCGTCACACCATGGGAGTGGGCTTTACCAGAAGTAGTTAGCCTAACCGCAAGGAGGGCGATTACCACGGTAGGGTTCATGACTGGGGTGAAGTCGTAACAAGGTAGCCGTATCGGAAGGTGCGGCTGGATCACCTCCTTTAAGAGCGTGCATCCGACGTTAGGCGTCCACACTTATCGGTTTGTTTGATGTTACAGCCAAGGGTCTGTAGCTCAGGTGGTTAGAGCACCGTCTTGATAAGGCGGGGGTCGTAGGTTCAAGTCCTACCAGACCCACCAAGTTACGGACGGTGGAAGTTGTTCTCTGCCGTGACTGGGGGATTAGCTCAGCTGGGAGAGCACCTGCTTTGCAAGCAGGGGGTCGTCGGTTCGATCCCGTCATCCTCCACCATTACCTTTTGGTTGCCAAACGCAAGCATCGACGCTGTGTCGATGGTGTTTGCGTTTGGCCTAGCCAAGACGAGCGTAAAAGTTCGGCTGTTCTTTAACAATATGGAATGTAGTAAAGGTGTCGCGGTGCGTTGATGAGACGCACAATCAAAACGCGACACTGGGTTGTGATTGTATCAACCAGTATTACCAGAGCAATCGAAAGATTGTCTTGGAATACGGCACAACGCGAGAACTCAGCCTATAGCGAGACATACTCGTTATAGGGTCAAGCGAATAAGTGCATGTGGTGGATGCCTTGGCGATTACAGGCGATGAAGGACGTAGTAGCCTGCGAAAAGCTGCGGGGAGCTGGCAAACGAGCTTTGATCCGCAGATATCCGAATGGGGAAACCCGGCCCGCATGGGTCATCTGTTACTGAATACATAGGTAACAGAAGCGAACGCAGTGAACTGAAACATCTAAGTAGCTGCAGGAACAGAAATCAACCGAGATTCCCAAAGTAGTGGCGAGCGAAATGGGATCAGCCTTGTACTCTTTAGCAGTATTGTTAGCAAAGCGGAATGGAAAGTCCGGCCATAGTGGGTGATAGCCCCGTATGCGAAAACAGTATTGTGGAACTAGGTGTACGACAAGTAGGGCGGGACACGTGAAATCCTGTCTGAAGATGGGGGGACCATCCTCCAAGGCTAAATACTCGTAATCGACCGATAGTGAACCAGTACCGTGAGGGAAAGGCGAAAAGAACCCCGGGAGGGGAGTGAAATAGATCCTGAAACCGCATGCATACAAACAGTCGGAGCCTGGAAACGGGTGACGGCGTACCTTTTGTATAATGGGTCAGCGACTTACATTCAGTGGCAAGCTTAACCGATTAGGGAAGGCGTAGCGAAAGCGAGTCCGAATAGGGCGTTCAGTCGCTGGGTGTAGACCCGAAACCAAGTGATCTATCCATGGCCAGGTTGAAGGTGCGGTAACACGTACTGGAGGACCGAACCCACTAACGTTGAAAAGTTAGGGGATGAGCTGTGGATAGGGGTGAAAGGCTAAACAAACTTGGAAATAGCTGGTTCTCTCCGAAAACTATTTAGGTAGTGCCTCGTGTCTCACCTTCGGGGGTAGAGCACTGTCATGGTTGGGGGGTCTATTGCTGATTACCCCGCCATAGCAAACTCCGAATACCGAAGAGTGCAATCACGGGAGACAGACATCGGGTGCTAACGTCCGGTGTCAAGAGGGAAACAACCCAGACCGCCAGCTAAGGTCCCTAAATATTGCTAAGTGGGAAACGAAGTGGGAAGGCTAAAACAGTCAGGAGGTTGGCTTAGAAGCAGCCACCCTTTAAAGAAAGCGTAATAGCTCACTGATCGAGTCGTCCTGCGCGGAAGATGTAACGGGGCTAAGCAATATACCGAAGCTGCGGATGCACGTAAGTGCATGGTAGGAGAGCGTTCTGTAAGCCTGTGAAGGTGTCTTGTAAAGGATGCTGGAGGTATCAGAAGTGCGAATGCTGACATGAGTAGCGATAAAGGGGGTGAAAGGCCCCCTCGCCGTAAGCCCAAGGTTTCCTACGCAACGTTCATCGGCGTAGGGTGAGTCGGCCCCTAAGGCGAGGCAGAGATGCGTAGCTGATGGGAAGCAGGTTAATATTCCTGCACCGTCGTATGATGCGATGGGGGGACGGATCGCGGAAGGTTGTCCGGGTGTTGGATGTCCCGGTCCCTGCATTGGAGATGGCACTTAGGCAAATCCGGGTGCGTGATTCAAGGGTGTGGGGCGAGCGACTTTAGGTCGCGAAGCAATTGGAAGTGGTTCCAAGAAAAGCCTCTAAGCTTCAGTCATACGAGACCGTACCGCAAACCGACACAGGTGGGCGAGATGAGTATTCTAAGGCGCTTGAGAGAACTCGGGAGAAGGAACTCGGCAAATTGGTACCGTAACTTCGGGATAAGGTACGCCCTTGTAGTTTGACTAGCTCGCGCTAGAAGGACGAAGGGGTTGCAATAAAATGGTGGCTGCGACTGTTTAATAAAAACACAGCACTCTGCAAACACGAAAGTGGACGTATAGGGTGTGACGCCTGCCCGGTGCCGGAAGATTAAATGATGGGGTGCAAGCTCTTGATTGAAGTCCCGGTAAACGGCGGCCGTAACTATAACGGTCCTAAGGTAGCGAAATTCCTTGTCGGGTAAGTTCCGACCTGCACGAATGGCGTAACGATGGCCACACTGTCTCCTCCCGAGACTCAGCGAAGTTGAAGTGTTTGTGATGATGCAATCTCCCCGCGGCTAGACGGAAAGACCCCATGAACCTTTACTGTAGCTTTGCATTGGACTTTGAACCGATCTGTGTAGGATAGGTGGGAGGCTTTGAAACCGGGACGCTAGTTTCGGTGGAGCCGTCCTTGAAATACCACCCTGGTTTGTTTGAGGTTCTAACCTTGGCCCGTGAATCCGGGTCGGGGACAGTGCATGGTAGGCAGTTTGACTGGGGCGGTCTCCTCCCAAAGTGTAACGGAGGAGTTCGAAGGTACGCTTGGTACGGTCGGACATCGTACCTAAAGTGCAATGGCAAAAGCGTGCTTAACTGCGAGACCGACAAGTCGAGCAGGTGCGAAAGCAGGACATAGTGATCCGGTGGTTCTGTATGGAAGGGCCATCGCTCAACGGATAAAAGGTACTCTGGGGATAACAGGCTGATACCGCCCAAGAGTTCATATCGACGGCGGTGTTTGGCACCTCGATGTCGGCTCATCTCATCCTGGGGCTGTAGCCGGTCCCAAGGGTATGGCTGTTCGCCATTTAAAGAGGTACGTGAGCTGGGTTTAAAACGTCGTGAGACAGTTTGGTCCCTATCTGCCGTGGGCGTTGGAATCTTGACGGGGGCTGCTCCTAGTACGAGAGGACCGGAGTGGACGTACCGCTGGTGTACCTGTTGTCTCGCCAGAGGCATCGCAGGGTAGCTATGTACGGAAGAGATAACCGCTGAAAGCATCTAAGCGGGAAACTTGCCTGAAGATGAGGATTCCCTGGAGACTTGATCTCCCTGAAGGGTCGTTCGAGACCAGGACGTTGATAGGCTGGGTGTGGAAGCGCAGTAATGCGTTCAGCTAACCAGTACTAATTGCCCGTGCGGCTTGATCCTATAACCGGTATGTTTCCGGCTGGGTCTGCCTTGTGCCTGATACTCACACATCACAACCCCAAATCTACATTCCCATATTGGTCGCGTTGACCTCGTCAACGTGGCAACAAGTCATAGCCTGGTGACCATAGCGAGTCGGTACCACCCCTTCCCATCCCGAACAGGACCGTGAAACGACTCCGCGCCGATGATAGTGCGGATTCCCGTGTGAAAGTAGGTCATCGCCAGGCTCTCCC
>NZ_JBQEPR010000013.1:0-137885 GCF_052045895.1 Ralstonia sp. 22111
GCAGCGAGTTGACGGATAAAAATTCTTCGACGAGTTGTTGACAGCGACGAAAAAGCTCTGCATAATCTCGTTTCTCTGCTGCAGACAACGCAGCGACGCGATAAACAAAGTTGATCGCGAAGTTCTTTAACAAGCAAACAGCCGATAAGTGTGGGCGCTTAATACTGGATGCGACGAACGCAAGTTCGTTAGCTTACAAGTAATGAAGTGCTCGCACAGAAGTAAGGTTTGAACGAAAGTTCAAGTCAGATTCTGAGAGTGAGCGACCGCTCGTAAAGAGCGAAAACAGCAGATTGAACTGAAGAGTTTGATCCTGGCTCAGATTGAACGCTGGCGGCATGCCTTACACATGCAAGTCGAACGGCAGCGGGGGAGAAGCTTGCTTCTCCTGCCGGCGAGTGGCGAACGGGTGAGTAATACATCGGAACGTGCCCTGTAGTGGGGGATAACTAGTCGAAAGATTAGCTAATACCGCATACGACCTGAGGGTGAAAGTGGGGGACCGCAAGGCCTCATGCTATAGGAGCGGCCGATGTCTGATTAGCTAGTTGGTGGGGTAAAGGCCCACCAAGGCGACGATCAGTAGCTGGTCTGAGAGGACGATCAGCCACACTGGGACTGAGACACGGCCCAGACTCCTACGGGAGGCAGCAGTGGGGAATTTTGGACAATGGGCGAAAGCCTGATCCAGCAATGCCGCGTGTGTGAAGAAGGCCTTCGGGTTGTAAAGCACTTTTGTCCGGAAAGAAATGGCTCTGGTTAATACCTGGGGTCGATGACGGTACCGGAAGAATAAGGACCGGCTAACTACGTGCCAGCAGCCGCGGTAATACGTAGGGTCCAAGCGTTAATCGGAATTACTGGGCGTAAAGCGTGCGCAGGCGGTTGTGCAAGACCGATGTGAAATCCCCGAGCTTAACTTGGGAATTGCATTGGTGACTGCACGGCTAGAGTGTGTCAGAGGGGGGTAGAATTCCACGTGTAGCAGTGAAATGCGTAGAGATGTGGAGGAATACCGATGGCGAAGGCAGCCCCCTGGGATAACACTGACGCTCATGCACGAAAGCGTGGGGAGCAAACAGGATTAGATACCCTGGTAGTCCACGCCCTAAACGATGTCAACTAGTTGTTGGGGATTCATTTCCTTAGTAACGTAGCTAACGCGTGAAGTTGACCGCCTGGGGAGTACGGTCGCAAGATTAAAACTCAAAGGAATTGACGGGGACCCGCACAAGCGGTGGATGATGTGGATTAATTCGATGCAACGCGAAAAACCTTACCTACCCTTGACATGCCACTAACGAAGCAGAGATGCATTAGGTGCTCGAAAGAGAAAGTGGACACAGGTGCTGCATGGCTGTCGTCAGCTCGTGTCGTGAGATGTTGGGTTAAGTCCCGCAACGAGCGCAACCCTTGTCTCTAGTTGCTACGAAAGGGCACTCTAGAGAGACTGCCGGTGACAAACCGGAGGAAGGTGGGGATGACGTCAAGTCCTCATGGCCCTTATGGGTAGGGCTTCACACGTCATACAATGGTGCATACAGAGGGTTGCCAAGCCGCGAGGTGGAGCTAATCCCAGAAAATGCATCGTAGTCCGGATCGTAGTCTGCAACTCGACTACGTGAAGCTGGAATCGCTAGTAATCGCGGATCAGCATGCCGCGGTGAATACGTTCCCGGGTCTTGTACACACCGCCCGTCACACCATGGGAGTGGGCTTTACCAGAAGTAGTTAGCCTAACCGCAAGGAGGGCGATTACCACGGTAGGGTTCATGACTGGGGTGAAGTCGTAACAAGGTAGCCGTATCGGAAGGTGCGGCTGGATCACCTCCTTTAAGAGCGTGCATCCGACGTTAGGCGTCCACACTTATCGGTTTGTTTGATGTTACAGCCAAGGGTCTGTAGCTCAGGTGGTTAGAGCACCGTCTTGATAAGGCGGGGGTCGTAGGTTCAAGTCCTACCAGACCCACCAAGTTACGGACGGTGGAAGTTGTTCTCTGCCGTGACTGGGGGATTAGCTCAGCTGGGAGAGCACCTGCTTTGCAAGCAGGGGGTCGTCGGTTCGATCCCGTCATCCTCCACCATTACCTTTTGGTTGCCAAACGCAAGCATCGACGCTGTGTCGATGGTGTTTGCGTTTGGCCTAGCCAAGACGAGCGTAAAAGTTCGGCTGTTCTTTAACAATATGGAATGTAGTAAAGGTGTCGCGGTGCGTTGATGAGACGCACAATCAAAACGCGACACTGGGTTGTGATTGTATCAACCAGTATTACCAGAGCAATCGAAAGATTGTCTTGGAATACGGCACAACGCGAGAACTCAGCCTATAGCGAGACATACTCGTTATAGGGTCAAGCGAATAAGTGCATGTGGTGGATGCCTTGGCGATTACAGGCGATGAAGGACGTAGTAGCCTGCGAAAAGCTGCGGGGAGCTGGCAAACGAGCTTTGATCCGCAGATATCCGAATGGGGAAACCCGGCCCGCATGGGTCATCTGTTACTGAATACATAGGTAACAGAAGCGAACGCAGTGAACTGAAACATCTAAGTAGCTGCAGGAACAGAAATCAACCGAGATTCCCAAAGTAGTGGCGAGCGAAATGGGATCAGCCTTGTACTCTTTAGCAGTATTGTTAGCAAAGCGGAATGGAAAGTCCGGCCATAGTGGGTGATAGCCCCGTATGCGAAAACAGTATTGTGGAACTAGGTGTACGACAAGTAGGGCGGGACACGTGAAATCCTGTCTGAAGATGGGGGGACCATCCTCCAAGGCTAAATACTCGTAATCGACCGATAGTGAACCAGTACCGTGAGGGAAAGGCGAAAAGAACCCCGGGAGGGGAGTGAAATAGATCCTGAAACCGCATGCATACAAACAGTCGGAGCCTGGAAACGGGTGACGGCGTACCTTTTGTATAATGGGTCAGCGACTTACATTCAGTGGCAAGCTTAACCGATTAGGGAAGGCGTAGCGAAAGCGAGTCCGAATAGGGCGTTCAGTCGCTGGGTGTAGACCCGAAACCAAGTGATCTATCCATGGCCAGGTTGAAGGTGCGGTAACACGTACTGGAGGACCGAACCCACTAACGTTGAAAAGTTAGGGGATGAGCTGTGGATAGGGGTGAAAGGCTAAACAAACTTGGAAATAGCTGGTTCTCTCCGAAAACTATTTAGGTAGTGCCTCGTGTCTCACCTTCGGGGGTAGAGCACTGTCATGGTTGGGGGGTCTATTGCTGATTACCCCGCCATAGCAAACTCCGAATACCGAAGAGTGCAATCACGGGAGACAGACATCGGGTGCTAACGTCCGGTGTCAAGAGGGAAACAACCCAGACCGCCAGCTAAGGTCCCTAAATATTGCTAAGTGGGAAACGAAGTGGGAAGGCTAAAACAGTCAGGAGGTTGGCTTAGAAGCAGCCACCCTTTAAAGAAAGCGTAATAGCTCACTGATCGAGTCGTCCTGCGCGGAAGATGTAACGGGGCTAAGCAATATACCGAAGCTGCGGATGCACGTAAGTGCATGGTAGGAGAGCGTTCTGTAAGCCTGTGAAGGTGTCTTGTAAAGGATGCTGGAGGTATCAGAAGTGCGAATGCTGACATGAGTAGCGATAAAGGGGGTGAAAGGCCCCCTCGCCGTAAGCCCAAGGTTTCCTACGCAACGTTCATCGGCGTAGGGTGAGTCGGCCCCTAAGGCGAGGCAGAGATGCGTAGCTGATGGGAAGCAGGTTAATATTCCTGCACCGTCGTATGATGCGATGGGGGGACGGATCGCGGAAGGTTGTCCGGGTGTTGGATGTCCCGGTCCCTGCATTGGAGATGGCACTTAGGCAAATCCGGGTGCGTGATTCAAGGGTGTGGGGCGAGCGACTTTAGGTCGCGAAGCAATTGGAAGTGGTTCCAAGAAAAGCCTCTAAGCTTCAGTCATACGAGACCGTACCGCAAACCGACACAGGTGGGCGAGATGAGTATTCTAAGGCGCTTGAGAGAACTCGGGAGAAGGAACTCGGCAAATTGGTACCGTAACTTCGGGATAAGGTACGCCCTTGTAGTTTGACTAGCTCGCGCTAGAAGGACGAAGGGGTTGCAATAAAATGGTGGCTGCGACTGTTTAATAAAAACACAGCACTCTGCAAACACGAAAGTGGACGTATAGGGTGTGACGCCTGCCCGGTGCCGGAAGATTAAATGATGGGGTGCAAGCTCTTGATTGAAGTCCCGGTAAACGGCGGCCGTAACTATAACGGTCCTAAGGTAGCGAAATTCCTTGTCGGGTAAGTTCCGACCTGCACGAATGGCGTAACGATGGCCACACTGTCTCCTCCCGAGACTCAGCGAAGTTGAAGTGTTTGTGATGATGCAATCTCCCCGCGGCTAGACGGAAAGACCCCATGAACCTTTACTGTAGCTTTGCATTGGACTTTGAACCGATCTGTGTAGGATAGGTGGGAGGCTTTGAAACCGGGACGCTAGTTTCGGTGGAGCCGTCCTTGAAATACCACCCTGGTTTGTTTGAGGTTCTAACCTTGGCCCGTGAATCCGGGTCGGGGACAGTGCATGGTAGGCAGTTTGACTGGGGCGGTCTCCTCCCAAAGTGTAACGGAGGAGTTCGAAGGTACGCTTGGTACGGTCGGACATCGTACCTAAAGTGCAATGGCAAAAGCGTGCTTAACTGCGAGACCGACAAGTCGAGCAGGTGCGAAAGCAGGACATAGTGATCCGGTGGTTCTGTATGGAAGGGCCATCGCTCAACGGATAAAAGGTACTCTGGGGATAACAGGCTGATACCGCCCAAGAGTTCATATCGACGGCGGTGTTTGGCACCTCGATGTCGGCTCATCTCATCCTGGGGCTGTAGCCGGTCCCAAGGGTATGGCTGTTCGCCATTTAAAGAGGTACGTGAGCTGGGTTTAAAACGTCGTGAGACAGTTTGGTCCCTATCTGCCGTGGGCGTTGGAATCTTGACGGGGGCTGCTCCTAGTACGAGAGGACCGGAGTGGACGTACCGCTGGTGTACCTGTTGTCTCGCCAGAGGCATCGCAGGGTAGCTATGTACGGAAGAGATAACCGCTGAAAGCATCTAAGCGGGAAACTTGCCTGAAGATGAGGATTCCCTGGAGACTTGATCTCCCTGAAGGGTCGTTCGAGACCAGGACGTTGATAGGCTGGGTGTGGAAGCGCAGTAATGCGTTCAGCTAACCAGTACTAATTGCCCGTGCGGCTTGATCCTATAACCGGTATGTTTCCGGCTGGGTCTGCCTTGTGCCTGATACTCACACATCACAACCCCAAATCTACATTCCCATATTGGTCGCGTTGACCTCGTCAACGTGGCAACAAGTCATAGCCTGGTGACCATAGCGAGTCGGTACCACCCCTTCCCATCCCGAACAGGACCGTGAAACGACTCCGCGCCGATGATAGTGCGGATTCCCGTGTGAAAGTAGGTCATCGCCAGGCTCTCCCTTCAACACCCCAGCTCCCTTCAAAGAGCTGGGGTGTTTGTCTTTGCGCGAACGGATCGCACCCGGCTTGCTGCATCGATCTGCCAACTACTTCCCGGCAACAACCCCCTCCCTCACGCAAAAACAAAAGGCCTCCCAACGGAGGCCTCTATGTGCTCGCGAACGGGCTGACTAGTTTCGTGCCAAGAATTTCTCGACTAGGCGAACCCAATATGTCGCACCGAGCGGCAGCAACTCGTCATTGAAGTCGTAGCTTGGGTTGTGCAGCATGCACGGGCCCAGGCCATGCCCTTGTTCCCGGTGGTCGCCGTCGCCGTTGCCGATGAAGGCGAAGCAGCCAGGCTTCTCGATCAGCATGAACGAAAAGTCTTCGGCGCCCATGGTCGGGTCGATACTCGCTTCCACGTTATCTGCGCCGACGAGCTCTCGCATGACTGCCGCCGCGAACTGCGTTTCCTTTTCCGTGTTCACAGTCGGCGGATAGTTGCGGTGGAAGACGAAGTCGATCGTGCAATCGTATGCGGCGGCGATGCCCCTTGAAACTTCTTCCATGCGGCGCTCGATCAAGTCGAGGACTTCGGTGGAGAAGGTGCGTACCGTGCCGCCAATCCAGGCTTCGTTGGGGATGATGTTGGTCGCATCGCCGGCATGGAACTGTGTGACGGAGAGGACTGCGGTGTCGATCGGGCGCTTGTTGCGTGTGATGATGCCTTGCAGTGCCGATACCACCTGAGCGCCGACAAACACTGGATCGTTGCCGTTGTGCGGCAGCGCGGCGTGCGCACCTTTTCCCTTGATCGTGATGCGGAACTCGTTGCTCGATGCCATTAGCGCCCCGGCGCGCGTCCCGAATGCGCCGACCGGTACGCCCGGCCAGTTGTGCAAGCCGAAGACGGCATCGCACGGAAAGCGATCGAATAGGCCGTCCTTGATCATCTCGCGTGCGCCGCCACCGCCTTCTTCGGCGGGCTGGAAGATCAGGTTCACGGTTCCGCTGAAATTGCGGTGCTTGGACAGGTAATGCGCAGCGCCGAGCAGCATCGCCGTGTGGCCGTCGTGGCCGCATGCGTGCATCTTGCCGTCGTGTTTGGAGCGATGCTCAAACTGGTTGGCCTCCGCGAGCGGTAGTGCGTCCATATCAGCGCGCAGGCCGATGCTCTTGCCCTCACCGTTGCGGATAACGCCGACGAGGCCGGTCTTGCCCAGGCCTCGATGCACTTCGATGCCCCATTCGGCGAGTTTCGCGGCGACCAGATCGGAGGTGCGCTGTTCTTCGAAGCAGAGTTCGGGGTGCGCGTGGATATCGCGTCGCAGCGCCTGGATCTCGGACTGCGCGGCTTGAATTTCTGGGATCAGCTTCATGAGACGCTCGTGTTCTGGCTGAAGGTTCGGAATCACGTTCGATCATACGCCGAAGGGCGATTTCCGACCGGCTATCCGCCAATTGCTTGATCCGTCCATGCAGTCTCGTATGGATTCTTCACGCGATGGCTTGTGCGCCGCCATCTGCGGCCAAAGCCCAGCGCACCCGAAACGCCTACACTGGAGGCTCGCCAATTGGCCGCGCGCCGCCCTTTGCGCTTCCCGCCGGGGCTGGCCGAGCGCTACGTGAACGACACGAACCCATCATGTCTGCCGACCCCATTGCTACTGCATCGCAACCTTCCGACGAAGTTCTGCAATTGATTCGCACCCTGGTGGCGTTCGATACGGTCAGCCGCAATTCCAATCTTGGCCTGATCGAATGGGTGCGCGATCGCTTGCGAGCGCAGGGTGCGGACTGTCGACTGACATATGACGCAGCGGGCGGCAAGGCGAACCTGTTTGCGACGCTGTCGCCAGGCCGCAAGCCGGGGCTGGTGCTGTCAGGGCATACCGATGTGGTACCCGTCGACGGCCAGTCTTGGGAGTCGAACCCATTCGAAGCGCAGATCCGCGATGGTCGCCTGTACGGGCGCGGCACGGCCGACATGAAGAGCTTCATTGCCGTGGCACTAGCGAATGTGCCCGCGTTCATGGCGGCGGAGGGCGATGCCAGCTTTCATCTTTCGCTGTCGTACGACGAAGAGATCGGCTGCGTGGGCGTGCGCAGCCTGCTGCGTGATCTGGAGGCCAACGGCATTCAGCCCGCAGGCTGTATCGTCGGCGAACCCACGTCGATGCGCGCCATCATTGCGCACAAGGGCAAGCGCGAATACCGATGCTGCGTGCGCGGGAAGGAAGCCCATTCCGCGTTGACGCCGCAGGGGGTGAATGCGATCGAGTTTGCTGCGCTGCTGATCGCGCATATTCGCTCGCTGGCCGTACGTCTGGCGGCGGAAGAGGCGCGCGATGCCGCCTTTGTCGTGCCGCACACCACGTTGAACACGGGTACGATCAAGGGCGGCATTGCCACCAACGTGGTGCCCCGCGATTGCGAATTCACCTTTGACTTCCGCTATCTCCCAGGCACCGATCCGGATTGGCTTTTCGGCGAGGTCGAGCGCTATGCGCAGCAGATGTTGCTGCCTCAAATGCAAGAGATTTCTGCCGATGCCGACATCAGCTTCGCCATGAAAGCCAACACGCCGGGCCTGTCGATTGCCCCGTCGCATGAGCTGGTGACACTCGCGCAAGCGTTGGCCGATAGCCGGGGCACGGTCGGCAAGGTCGACTATGGGACGGAAGCGGGACTGTTCGCGCGCGAGGGCATCCCGACTGTGGTGTGCGGTCCGGGCAATATCGAGCAGGCGCATAAGCCTAACGAGTACATCGAGCTTGCGCAGATTGCGCAGTGCGAAGCGTTCATGCGGCGGCTCGCGCAGCGGCACATGCAGCCGGCTTGAGCGCAAAAAGAAACCGGGCACGTGGCCCGGTTTTTTTCTGATGAGTAATGCGCGTTCAGCGGATCACTTGGCCGTTCGAGTTGATGATGGTCATCTCGACAAACTTGGAGCCTACGTGGTTGGCGGGCGAGAAGTTCACGTTGAAGCCGCCAACGTCGTAGTTGCCCATCGACTCCAGCGCGCCGATGAACTTCTCGCGTGTCAGGTCACGGCCGGCACGCTTGAGGCCTTCAACAAAGACGCGCGCCGCGACGTAGCCTTCGATGCTTCCGTAGTCGAAATCGGTAATGCCATCGGATTTGAGCAGCTTCTGGTAATCGCGCACCACGGGCGATGCACCGCTATACGGATACGGCATCACCTGCGAGATGATCACGCCGCCGCCAGCCTTGCCGAGTGCGTTGGCGAGTGCCTTGGTGCCCACAAACGAGACGTTATAGAACTGGCCTGCGTAGCCCTGATCTTGTGCGCCCTTCACCAGGGCTGCCACGGTTTGGTACGCACTGATGACAACAACGGCATCCGGCTTCTGCGCGAGCACGGTCGAGATCGCGCCCTTCACGTCGGTGGTGTTACGGACGACGCTGGCTTGCGCGACGAGCGTCACCCCCTGGTTTGCCGGCAGCTTGAGCGCGCGTTGTACACCGTCGAGGCCCGCCTTGCCGTAGGCGTCGTCGTTATAGACCACGGCAATGCGCTTCAGCCCCGTGGTGTGAATCTGCTGGACGATGGCGGCGGTTTCATCGTTGTAGCTGGCGCGCACGTGGAACACATTACGCGCGAAGGGCTCGCGCAGCGCTGCGGCGCCCGAGTACGGCGCAAAGAACGGCACGCCTGCAGGGTTGGCGATCTTCAGCGCTGCCAGGCTCGTGGGTGTACCGACATAGCCGAACAAGGCGAAGACCTTGGTGTCTTCGATGAGAGTCTTGGTGTTGCGGGCAGCGGCATCGGGCTCGTAGAAATCATCGAGCACTTTCAGCTCGATCTTGCGTCCGTTGACGCCACCTGCCGCGTTGACGGCATTGAAGTACAACTGGGCGCCGCGGTTCATCTGCTGGCCGAGCTGTGCCGCCGGTCCGCTCATGGGCGCCGATTGGCCGACGATGATCGCGTCGTTGGTCACGCCCGTCTCGGCGCTCGCGCCGCTTGACGCCATGCCGATGATGCCCGCTGCGAACATCGCCATCAGCCCGGTGATTTTGCGAGATTGCATTGCTCTCCCCCGAGAGTTGATTTGCCGGCATCATAGCTAAACGGGCTGGGGAGGCAAACAGAATCGGGCGGGCAACGTCGCTTTTGAGCGTTTTTGAGACAAAGAAGCCGCGCGATGTGCACGGCGTCCTTCACACGGGGCGCCGTTTCAGGCGGCTTCAGTCACCCGGCGCTTCATCACAGCAAGCAGCACGGCGGTAACAACGGTGCCGGCCACCAACGCCACCACATAGCCGCCCAGATGCGTCACCGCGTTCGGGATCGGCAGCACAAATGCCCCGCCGTGCGGCACGCGCAATTCCACCCCGAACAGCATCGATAGGGCACCCGCGCATGCGGATCCCACCACGAGCGCAGGAATCACGCGGAATGGGTCTCGGGCCGCATAAGGGATCGCCCCCTCGCTGATGAAGGCGAGGCCGAGCACGGCCGTGGCCCTTGCCGCTTGGCGCTCGTCTCGCGTGAAGCGCGACGGGAAAAGCCATGCTGCAAGTGCAATGCCCAGCGGCGGCGTCATGCCCGCGGCCATGGTGGCCGCCATCGGCGTGTAGACCTGTGCGTCGATCAGCCCGGTGCTGAAGGCATACGCCGCCTTGTTGATGGGGCCGCCCATGTCAAAGGCCATCATGCCGCCCAGCAGTGCGCCCAGCGGTACCGCGTTGGCGCCTTGCATGCCGCGCAGCCAAGTTGTAAGGGAGGCGAGCAACGCGGCAACCGGCGCGCCGACCACATACAGCATCACCAGGCCCGTCAGCAGGCAGCCGAGCACCGGCAGGATCAGCACCGGCTTCAGCCCTTCCAGGTTGCGCGGCAACTTCAGCCAACGGTTGAGCGCCTCGGTGCCATAGCCTGCAACGAACCCGGCGACGATGCCGCCGAGGAATCCTGCCCCTAGGCTGGCGGCCAGCATGCCGCCGACCATACCGGGGGCAATACCCGGCCGGCTGGCGATCGAATAGGCGATGTATCCGGCGAGCACCGGCACCATCAACGCAAAGGCCGACTTGGCACCGATCTGGAACAGCACGCCGCCCAGCGTGTGGCTGGCCGACGGGTCCGTCACGTAGATGCCGCCCAGGGCAAACGCCAGTGCAATCAGGATGCCCCCCGCCACCACGAAGGGCAGCATGAACGACACGCCGGTCATCAGGTGTTTGTACGGGCCGGTGCGCTGCTGTTCCGCAGCGCCGGCTGCGGTGCCTCCCGATTGCGCCGTTCCGCCGCCTTCCACGGACGCCTCATCGAAGGCGCGGCGGATCAGCGCTTGCCCATCGTGAATGGCGGCCTTGGTGCCCGCGCGGAAGACGCGCTTGCCGGCAAAGCGAGACAGGTCCACCTGCGTGTCGGCGGCGATCAACACGAGATCCGCACGCGCGATGGCATCGGCCGACAGCGTGTTCTGTGCGCCCACCGAGCCCTGCGTTTCCACGTGAATCGTGTGACCGAGCGCGGCGGCGGCCTGCGTGAGCGCCTCGGCAGCCATGAAGGTGTGGGCGATGCCGGTTGGGCACGATGTGATGGCGACGATGCGTTGCGCTTGCGTGCCGGCTTTCGGTGCGGGCGGGGCGTTGTGCATCATGCGGGCCAGCACGGCCCGGGCGTCCGCCAGCACTTCATCGAGCGTGACTTCAAGCGTGCGCGGATTGGCGTGGCGAGCCGCCGCGTCGGGCGAGAGGCCTGCCCAGACGACGGCATCGGCGGTGGCCAGCACAGCAGTGTCGACCACCGAGGCGGTGTCGGGGCCGCGCACGTCCACGTCGAGCTTGCAGCCCGATTCGCGCGCCGCATGGCGCAGGGCCGCACCGGCGAGCATCGCACGGGTGGTGCGGCCATCCGCACCGAGAATTGCCAGCAGGTTTGCCATGATCGGCTCCTTGAATGCGTTGAGCGTGTGGCGATGCAATGGTCGCGGCGTCAGGCCACGCGCTGCATCTGGACGGCGGCCGCGCGTTCGCGTACCTGCCCCGGGGGCGGAAGGTGCGGGCCCAGGCGCTGCAACTTGCATGCGGCAAAGGCAACCGAAAGGCGCACAGTCTCTTCCATGCCGGCACCGGCATGCCAGCCGGCCAGCACGCCGGCCACCATGGCGTCACCCGCACCGACAGTGCTGGCGGCGCGTACCGGCGGCAGGCTGGCCTGCCATGTGCCTTGCGCTGTGACGAACAGCGCGCCGTCCTCGCCCAGCGATACGATGACTTGCGCCACGCCACGCGCATGGATGGCGCGCGCCACGTCCACCGTTTCAGCCAGCGTGGGCAGCGACGTACCCGCCCACAGTTCCAGTTCGTGCCGGTTTGGCTTGATTGCCGTCGGCAGGGACTCGCGCGGGGCCGCCAGCACCTGTGTGAGCGGTGCGCCGCTGGTGTCCAGCAACGTGGGTATGCCGCGGCGGTTCAGCCGCGCCAGCAATCTCACGTAGGTATCGGGCTGCAAGCCCCCGGCCAGGCTGCCGCACAGCGCCGCGCCCGCAATGTCGGCGAACGCGTCAATGCGGTCGCACAGCGCGTCGAACTCGGCAGACGTGGCGTCAATGCCTGGCAGATTGATGTCGGTGGTCTGTCCGTCTGCCTGGTCGCTGATCTTGATGTTGGTGCGATTGGTGCCGGGCACGCGGCAGAAGCCGTCGAGCACGCCCTTGCGCGCAAACAGCGCCTCGAACAGCTCGGCGTTGGCGTCGCCCAGGAGGCCCGTGGCGATTACCGGCACCTGCCAATCGGCCAGGCAGGCCGCCACGTTGACGCCCTTGCCGCCGGCCTGTTGCGTGACGCTGCGGCCGATGTTGACGCGCCCGCGTTCGAGGCGCTCCAGCCCGATGGTCATGTCGATGGCCGGATTGAGCGTGATGGTGACGATGCGCGCGTCGCTCATGCCGCCATCTCCTTGCCCGGTACCAGGATCGTCAAGGTCGCTTCAAGGTCGCGCACGTCCTGGGCGCACGCGCAGGCCAACGCGCGCTCCGCGAGTTGTGACAGCGTGCCGGCATGTGCCTCGCGCAACCGCGCCTTGACCGGCGCGATATCGCGCGGGCTCATCGACAGTTCATGCACGCCAAGCCCCGTGAGCAGCAGCGCGCCGAACGGGTCTCCCGCCAAGCCGCCACATACGCCTACCCAGCGCCCGTGGCGTGCGGCGCCTTGCACGGTCTGCTGGATCAGACGGAGCACCGTCGGGTGCAGGCTGTCGGCCTCGGCGGCGAGGTCGGGATGCTGGCGGTCGATCGCCAGCGTGTATTGCGTCAGGTCGTTCGTGCCGATGGAAAAGAAGTCGACATGCTCGGCCAGGCGATCGGCCAGTAGCGCGGCGGCCGGCACCTCCACCATGATGCCCAGCGGCACCGCCGGCGCGTCCAGTTCAGCGCGGATGCGCTCGCACGCGGTGCGCAGGGCGATCACTTCCTCCAAGGCGGTGATCATCGGGAACATGATCGACAACGCGCCGCCCTTGCCGACATCGCGGGCGGCGCGATAGAGCGCTCGCAGTTGCGGCTCCATGAGGTCGGGCCGGCGCAGCAGCAGGCGCGCACCGCGCACACCGAGGAAGGGGTTGTCTTCTGTCGGCAGGTTCAGATGCGGGACCTGCTTGTCGCCGCCGATATCCAGGGTGCGCACGATCAGCGGGCGGCCGCCGAGGCTTTTCAGCATGTCGGCGTAGACGGCATATTGCGTGTCTTCGTCCGGCGTGTGGTCGCGTTCGAGGAACAGGAATTCGGTGCGCATCAGGCCAACGCCTTCCGCGCCGAGCGTGATGGCTTCGACCGCCTGCGCGGGCAGGTTGACGTTGGCGGCGATCTCCACCGTGTGGCCGTCACGTGTGCGGGCGGGCAAGCCGCGTTCTGCCTGCTCACGCTGAGCGCGGCTGGCGTCTTCCTGCAGCCATGCCCGGGCGCTGGCGATGCTGGCAGCGTCCGGATCAAGCACCAGACGGCCGCCCGTGCCGTCGATGATGGCCTGTGTGCCCGTCGCCACATCGAGCACCGCGGGGCCGGCGGCCACGACGGCCGGGATGCCCAGCGTGCGCGTCAGGATGGCCGTGTGCGAGGTCGGACCGCCTTGCGCCGTGACGATGCCGATGATGCGTCGCGTATCGAGTGCCGCCGTATCCGAAGGCGACAGATCTGCCGCAACCAGGATGCAGGGCGTGTCCGGCAGTGTCTGCGCGGCACTGCGCAGCGACGGATCGATATGGCCGAGCACCCGCCGCCCCACGTCGCGCAAGTCGGCCGCGCGCGCGGCCAGCAGCGGATTGCCAAGCGCCCCCAGCCGCTCGGCCAGGCGTTCGACGGCCTGATGCCAGGACCACGCCACGCCGTGGCCCTCGACCATCGCCTGGCACGTCAGCGTCATGAGATCGGTGTCGCCCAGCAGTTCGGCCTGGGCCTTGAAGATGCCCGCTTCGGCTTCGCCCAGGCGGGCGGCGGTGTCGCGTGCCAGGGCGTCCAGCTCGGCGCGCGTGCTGGCCAGCGCCTGGTCCAGCATGTCGCCGCCGGTGGTCAGCGCGACCGGGTGATCGGGCACGGTTGACGCACCGTGCTGCAACACATGGATGGGGCCGATCGCCAAGCCGGGGCTCGCCGCAATGCCGCCGATGGCCGGCAACGCCGCGTCGGCTTGCCACCCGTGCGCGGTCTGGCGCGTGCGCGCTGCTTGCGTGTCGCGTGCGGCCTGCGCGCGTTCCTGCGCCGTCAGGCCTCGGATGGTCTGCATCAGGGCGTCGAGCGCGGCGCCGGCGTCGGGGCCTTCCGCAGAGAGCGTGAGCTTGGCGCCCGCCGCAAGCCCCAATTGCAGCAACGCCACCAGGTTCTTTGCGTCGGCGGTTTCATTGCCATGGCGCACTTGCACGCGCGCGGCAAAGCGGCGGGCGGCTTCCACCCACTGCGCGGCCGGACGGGCGTGCAGGCCGCTCGGGTATTCCAGCGTCAAGGTGCGCTGCTCGGCGAGGTCGGCGCCGGGCGTGCTGGCGGCGGGCGCGGGTGCGTCGCTCGAGAGCGCGGCGACAAGCTCTTCGGCGTTCTGCGTGGTGAAGAGCTGCCGCAGGCGTGCGTCGTCATTCAGTAGCCGTGTCAGCCGGCGCAGCAAAGTGATGTGCTCGTCCTACTGCGCGGCGATGGCAAACACCAGGTGCGTCGTCTGCCCCGGGTGCCACTCCAGCCCGTCGGGAAATTGCAGCACCGCAATGCCCGTCTGGCGGATCAGGTGACGGTCCTCGCCCATGCCGTGCGGAATGGCGACGCCATGGCCGAGAAACGTGTTGGCCACGGTCTCGCGGCGTAGAAGGCTGTCGATATAGGCCGGGTCGATGCAGCCTGCGTCGGCCAGCAATTGGCCGGCGGCGCGGATAGCGCTTTCCTTGTCGGTGGCGCGTTGCTGCAGACGTATGCGTTCGGCGCAGATCAGGGCGGAAGCCATGCGGCGGGGTCTCCTGCGGCTGCCGCGCTCCAAGGCCCGGCATGGTGTCGTCGATGATCGCGAATTGAAATCGATTACAGTTGGAGTGTCAATGTGCGGCGCGACACAAAGTGACGTATCTTCCGGTATTTACGGGGTTTTCCCTAGGGTGGTCAGGCTTTAGTGACGAGGCTGCCCTTCGCTATGATGGCGCTTTCTTTGGAAACGATTTCAGCATGACGGTTCGAATCAAAGACGTGGCGGCGGCAGCGGGCGTGTCGGTGGCAACGGTGTCACGCGCGCTCGCCGGCGGCCCCGTGAGCGCAGAACTGCGCCGACGCGTCGATGCGGCGGTGGCGGCGTCCGGGTATCGGCCGAACCTGTCGGCACGGCGGCTGCGCTCACAGCAGGCGCAGACCGTCGGGCTGATCGTCTCCGACATCCGCAACCCGTTCTTCACCAGCGTCAGCCGGGCGGTGGAAGACGCGGCCTACGCCGCCGGCCTGCGCGTCATCCTGTGCAATTCCGACGAAGACCCTGAGAAGGAGGCGATGTACCTGCGCTTGATGGAAGAGGAGCGCGTGACCGGTGTGATCCTCTCGCCGACGCGCGCCATTGCTGAAGCGCAGCAACCGGTGCACCTTGGCTACCCGGTCGTGCTGATCGACCGAGCGGGCCCGACCTGTGGGACCGATGCCGTGGTGCTCGACAACCAGCAGGCCGCGCAAGCATTGGCTGAGCACCTCGCCACGCAGGGTTATCGGCGCATCGGCGGCCTGTTCGGGCGGACCAGCAGCACGGGCGCTGAGCGTCAGGCCGGATTCGCGACGGCGTTGGCACGTCACGGCATTGCCGCCGAGGCACGTTTCATCCTGCCGACCGCCGAGGCCGCAGAGGCCGAGACGCTGGCATGGCTGTCCGGTACGGAACGTGATCGCCCCGACGCGCTCGTCGCGAGTAACGCGCAATCGCTGCTGGGCGTGCTGCGTGCGTTGCGCAAGCTCTCGCTGGATGTGCCGCGCGACATCGCCGTGGCGGGCTTTGACAATGAGCCTTGGACGGAACTCGCCGGCCCGGGCATCACCGTGATCGAACAGCCGGTCTATGACATCGGCCGCATGGCGATGGCAATGCTGCAGGATCGCCTCGCACAGCCCGCCCTGCCGACGCGTCGCGTGTTGCTCACGGGGCGGCTTGTCATGCGCGGCTCCACGCCGCTGCGAAGCCACTAGCGGGCGATTACAATTTCCGGATGCCCGCGGCGGTGCGAAGACACCGACATGCGCCAGCCGCCACCCACTCCGGAGCCCCTTGATGTCCACCCAAGTCATCCGTGCCGCCTGCCCGCACGATTGCCCCGACACCTGCGCCTTGCTCGTCACCGTCGAGGACGGCCGCGCCACCCGCGTGCAGGGCGATCCGGACCACCCGACGACGGCTGGCGTGCTGTGCACCAAGGTCAATCGGTATGCGGAACGCACGTACCACCCGAACCGCCTGCTGACGCCGATGAAGCGCGTGGGCGCCAAGGGCGAGGGCAAGTTCGAACCGATTTCGTGGGACGAAGCCATCGACACCATCGCCACGCGCCTGGGCGATATTGCGGCGCGCAACCCAGAGGCCATCCTCCCGTACAGCTACGCCGGCACGATGGGCCTGGTGCAGGGTGAGAGCATGGCTGCGCGCTTCTTTCACAAGCTCGGGGCGTCGCTGCTCGATCGCACGATCTGCGCATCGGCCGGTGCGACGGCGCTGCGCTATACGTACGGCGCGAGCCTCGGCATGGACATCGAGCACGTGCAGGACGCCAAGCTGATCCTGATCTGGGGCGCCAATCCGATCGCGTCGAACCTGCATTTCTGGACGCGCGCGCAGGAGGCGAAACGGCGCGGCGCCACGCTCGTCGCCATCGATCCGTATCGCTCGCTGACGGCCGAGAAGTGCCATCGCCATCTGGCGGTGCGCCCCGGTACCGATGCGGCGCTGGCGCTGGCGATGATCCACGTGCTGATCCGTGATGACTTGCTCGACCACGATTACATCGCCAATCACACGCTCGGTTTCGAGGCGTTGCGTGAGCGCGCGCAGCAATACACGCCGGAATATGCGGCGACGCTGTGTGGGGTGGACGCGGCCGACATCGAGTGGCTCGCAAATCTGTACGGCACGACCGTCGTGCGCGACAAACAGCCGGCGGCGATTCGCCTGAATTACGGCATGCAGCGCGCGCATGGCGGCGGGCAGGGCGTGCGCGCGGTCGCGTGCCTGCCGTCGCTGGTGGGCGCGTGGCGCGATGCGGCGGGCGGGCTTCAACTGTCGACGTCCGGTTTCTTCCCCATCGACATCGCAAAGCTGCAGCGTCCTGACCTGCTGCCGAGCTGGCCCAACATGCCGCGCACGATCAACATGAGCACCATCGGCGATGCGCTGCTGCATACGGGCGACGCATCGTTCGGCCCCAAGGTCGAGGCGGTGGTCGTCTACAACAGCAACCCCGTGGCGGTGGCGCCGGACTCGCGCAAGGTCGCCGCCGGCTTTGCGCGCGAAGACCTCTTCACCGTGGTGCTGGAACATTTCCAGACCGATACCGCCGACTACGCCGACATCCTGCTGCCCGCCACCACGCAGCTCGAACACGTCGATGTGCACAAGGCTTACGGCCACACCTACGTGCTGGCCAACAACGCTGCCATTGCGCCGATGGGGCAGTCGTTGCCGAACACGGAGATTTTTCGCCGTCTCGCGCAACGCATGGGTTTTAACGACACCTGTTTTGCCGACTCGGACGACGACATCGCCGCCCAGGCCGTGCGCCGTGACGACCCGGCCGCCGCGCACATCGACTGGGCGACGCTCAAGCGCGAGGGCTGGCAGAAGCTGTCACACCCGGCCGCGCCGCTGGCACGCGGCGGCTATCGCACGCCGTCCGGCCGCTGCGAGTTCTATTCCGAACAGATGGCCAAGGACGGTCTTGACCCGCTGCCCGGCTATGTGCCACCGCATGAGTCGGCGATCAGCACGCCTGAGCTGGCCAAGCGTTATCCGCTGTCGATGATCTCGCCGCCGGCGCGTAACTTCCTCAACTCCACCTTCGTCAACGTCGACAGCCTGCGCAACACCGAAGGCGAGCCGCATCTCGATATCCATCCCGACGATGCGAATGCGCGTGGCGTCGTCGATGGCGAGCTTGTCCGCATCTTCAACGATCGCGGCACCATGCAGGCGCGCGCCCGCGTGACGGATCGCGCGCGCCGCGGCGTGGTCGTCGGCTTGTCGATCTGGTGGAAGAAGCTCGCGCCCGACGGCACCAACGCCAACGAGCTGACCAGTCAGCGCCTGACCGACATGGGCCGCGCGCCCACCTTCTACGATTGCCTGGTCGAGGTGGCGCCGTTGGCACAGGCCGCCTGACGAGGCCATCATGCGTGCCGCACGCGCGCTGTGCCTTGCGCTGTCGGTAGCCGGTTCGGCATTGCTGGCCGGCTGCGACACGGTCGGCTATTACTACCAGTCGGTCAGTGGACATCTCTCGCTGATGGCGCAGCGCGAGTCGATCGACCAGGCCATCGACAACGCGCGGCAGGCCCACAACGACAAGCTCGCCAAGCGCCTGGAAGATGCGCGCAGCATTCGCATCTATGCCTCGCGCGAGCTGGGCTTGCCCGACAACGGCAGCTATCGCGTCTACGCCAATCTCAAGCGGCCATTCGCGGTGTGGAACGTGTTTGCCGCGCCTGAGCTGTCGGTCAAGCTCAAGGAATGGTGTTTCCTCGTCGTAGGCTGCGTGACGTATCGCGGGTACTACGATCGCAACGCCGCGATGGCCTATGCCGACACCCTGCGCGCCCAGGGACTGGATGTAGATGTGGCCGGCATTCCTGCGTATTCCACACTGGGCTATTTCGACGACCCGCTGCTCAATACCTTCGTCGGCCTGCCCGAAGGCGAGCTGGCGCGGCTGATTTTTCATGAGCTGGCGCATCAGGTCGTCTACGCCAAGGGCGATACGGCGTTCAACGAATCGTTCGCCACCACGGTGGAAACCATTGGCGTCGAACGGTGGCTGGCCGATGCCGCCACCCCGGAAATTCGCGCGGAATACGCCACGTACGACGCCCGGCGCGTACAATTCCGCGCCCTGCTGCTGGTGTACCGCAACCGGCTTGAGACGCTGTATGCAAGCCCCGTATCGGACGACGAGAAGCGCGCCGGAAAACGCGCCATCTTCGCGAGCCTGCAGGCCGATTACGCCAAGCTCAAAGCAAGCTGGGGCGGCTATACCGGTTACGACCGCTGGTTTGCGCAGCCTCTGTCGAACGCGCATCTGGGGGCAGTCGCGAGCTACCTGGAATGGGTGCCGGCGTTTACGGCGCTATACCACCGCGATGGCGGCGACTGGGCGCGCTTCTATGCCGACGTCAAGGCCATGGCGCGTGAATCGAAGCAACAGCGCGAGGTAGCACTGCGGGTGCTCGCGCCTGCGGCGATGGCCAAGTCGGAGGGCATCACGCAAAAGTGATGCCAAGATCGTTTTCTGCACCAGTTTCAAGCAGTCTGGACCGGCTGAGGGAACTGTCTAAGTTATTGTTTTGACACAGACATCCGCGTAGGATGCCGAAAAAAACGAACGACCATTCGAAAAAATCGACAATCGCCAGGAGACACACCCATGGATAAGCCGTGGCTGAAGCAGTACCCCGCTGGGGTGCCGGCCGAGATCGATGCATCGCAGTATCGATCGCTGGCCCATCTGCTTGAGGATTCTTTCCAGAAGAACCGCAACCGCCGTGCATTTGAATGCATGGGCAAGGTGCTGACCTACGGCGAGCTGGATACGCTCTCGCGCCAACTGGCGGCGTGGCTGCAATCGCGCGGTCTGGCACCCGGCGCACGCGTCGCGCTGATGATGCCCAACGTGCTGCAGTACCCGGTGGCGCTGGCCGCCGTGCTGCGCGCCGGCTATGTGGTCGTCAACGTCAATCCGCTCTACACCCCGCGCGAACTCGAACACCAGCTCAAGGACAGCGGCGCCGAAGCCATCATCATCCTGGAGAACTTCGCGACGACGCTGCAGCAGGTGCTGCCCAATACGCCGATCAAGCACATCGTGGTGGCCAGCATGGGCGACATGCTCGGCGGGCTCAAAGGCATGTTGGTCAATTTCGTCGTGCGCAGCGTCAAGAAGATGGTGCCGGCGTGGGAACTGCCCAGCTGCATCCGCTTCAACACCGCGCTGCAAGAGGGTGCCAAGCAGACGCTCAAGCCCACCTCCGTGGGCCCCGACGACGTCGCCTTCCTGCAATACACGGGTGGGACGACCGGCGTATCGAAGGGCGCGACGCTGCTGCATCGGAACATCGTCGCCAACGTGCTCCAGTCCGAAGCGTGGATGAACCCGGCGCTCACCAAGCCCGGCCGCGACGGCCGCATGCTGGCCGCCGACGAAGAGATCATCACCATCACCGCGCTCCCGCTGTATCACATCTTCGCGCTGACGGTTTGCTGCCTGCTGTCGATGCGCAAGGGCGGGCTGGCGGTACTGATCCCGAACCCGCGCGATATCCCGGGTTTCATCAAGGTGCTCAAGCAGTACCGCTTCCACATGTTCCCGGCCGTGAACACGCTGTACAACGCGCTGCTGAACAATCCCGAATTCAAGGATGTCGACTGTTCCAATCTGCGCGTGGCCAACGGCGGCGGCATGGCGGTGCAGGAAGCCGTTGCCAAGAAATGGCTCGAAGTGACAGGGTGTCCGATCATCGAGGGCTACGGCCTGTCGGAAACCTCGCCGTCGGCCATCTGCAATCCGACGAATACCGACAAGTTTTCGGGCACGGTCGGGTTGCCGATCCCGTCCACGGAAATCGCCATCCGCGACGACGAGGGGCGTGATCTGCCGATCGGTCAGGCTGGCGAAATCTGCATCCGTGGCCCGCAGGTCATGGCCGGTTACTGGAAGCGCCCGGACGAGACCGCCAAGGTCATGTATGCCGACGGCTTCTTCAAGACCGGCGACGTGGGGGTGATGGACGAGCGCGGCTACACCAAGATCGTCGATCGCAAGAAGGACATGATTTTGGTGTCGGGTTTCAACGTGTATCCGAACGAGATCGAAGGCGTGGTGGCGATGTGCCCGGGCGTGCTGGAAGTGGCCGCCGTGGGCGTACCCGACGTGCATTCGGGCGAGGTGGTCAAGCTGTTCGTGGTGCGCCGCGACCCGACGCTGACCGAGCAGAAGCTGCAGGAGTTCTGCAAGGATCAGCTCACGGGGTACAAGCGCCCGAAGTTCATCGAGTTCCGCAACGAGCTGCCGAAGACCAACGTCGGCAAGATCCTGCGCCGGGAACTACGCGACGAGGCGATGAAGAAGCGTGCCTGAGTCTGCGTAGCTGCAAAGAAAAAGCCGCGATTCGTCGCGGCTTTTTTTTGGTCCGGTACAAGCAAGTCGTGGCCGGTCAGCCCACGTACAGGAGGATGCTGACGAACTGACAAGCGCTGCCAGCCAGCACAAACAGATGCCAGATGCCGTGGAAGTGCCGCACCTTCTCGTCAAAGAGAAAGAAGCCGATGCCCGTCGTATAAAGCGCGCCCCCCGCAACCAGCCACCACAGGCCTGGTGCGGGCAACGCGGCCGCCAGCGGCCCCATGGCAATCAGCACCAGCCAGCCCATCACCACGTAAATCAGCAGTGAGAACAGGCGCGTGCGGTGGCCGATCCAGAGTTCCTGCGCAATGCCGATGGCTGCCAGTGCCCAGTTGATGCCAAACAGCGCCCAGCCCCATGGGCCGCGCAGCGTCACCAGCGCAAACGGTGTGTAGCTACCGGCGATCAACAGGTAGATGGCGCAATAGTCCAGCCGCTGGAAGATGCTTTTGGCCGGGCCTCGCAGGCTGTGATAAAGCGTAGAGATTGTGTAGAGCAGGACCAGCGTCGTGCCGTAGACCACGGAACTGACCACCTTCCAAGCGTCGTGGTGCAGGGCGGACGACGTTACCAGAACGGCCATGCCCCCCGCGGCAAGGATGGCCCCGGCCAGGTGGCTGAAGCCGTTGAATCGTTCTCCACGATACATACACTGATCTCCAGAAAAACCCGGTTCTTCCTACAATGCCCCAATGCCTGGCATTGACCTCACCATCACCCCCCAATTGTCCATTCCGGAGTCCGAGCTGGTCGAGCGCTTTGTGCGCGCAAGTGGACCGGGTGGGCAGAACATCAACAAGGTATCGACGGCGGTGGAGTTGCGCTTTGACATCGCCCAATCGCCGTCGTTGCCGGAGGCGTTGCGGGCTCGCCTGTTGGGCAAGCGCGACCGCCGCTTGACTGCTGAGGGCGTGATTGTGATTGATGCACAACGCTTTCGCACGCAGGACCGCAACCGCCAGGATGCCCGTGAACGTCTGGCCGCATTCATTGCGACGGGGCTTTCGGTGCCAAAGTCGCGCATCGCCACCAAGCCCACGCGCGCTTCCAAGACGCGCCGTCTGGAAGGCAAGCGCGCGCGTGGCGACGTCAAGCGGGGTCGCTCGGGTCGCCACTCGTGGGATTAATCGCGCCGATAGGCACAGCCCCTTACATCAGCCGGGTATCGCGCGTCTCGCGCATGCAGAGCACGCCGATCAGGCTGACCACCGCGGCCGCCGACACATACATGCCTACCCAGCTCAGGCCGCCTTGCTCGGCCAGCTTCTGCGCGATATACGGCGCAATCGACGCGCCCAGAATGCCGCCCAGGTTGTACGACACGCCCGCGCCGGTGTAGCGCACGTTGGTTGGGAACAACTCTGGCAGCAGTGCGCCCATCGGCGCGAAGGTCACGCCCATCAGGAACAGCTCGATGATGAGGAACAGCGCTACCAGCGGCGTTTGGCCACTACCCAGCAGCGGCGCCATCGTAAAGCCCGACAGGATGGCCGCGATGATGCCGACGATCAGCACCGGCTTGCGCCCGAAGCGGTCCGACGCCCACGCTGACAGCGGCGTCGCCAGCCCCATGAAGACCACCGCCAGGCACAGCAATCCCAGGAAGCTCGGGCGCGAGAAATGCAGCGTGCTCACGCCGTACGACAGCGAAAACACCGTCGAGATATAGAACAGCGTGTAGCAGACCACCATGGCCAGCGCGCCCAGCAGCGTCGGCCACCAGTGGTGCGCCAGCAGTGTGGCGACCGGCACCTTCACGCGCTCCTGCCGGTCGATGGCGGCTTGGAAGGCCGGGGTCTCGGCGATCTTCAATCGCACATACAGGCCCAGCGCCACGAGTACTGCGCTTACCAGGAAGGGTACGCGCCAGCCCCAGCTGCGGAACTGCTCGTCCGATAGTGCGATCGCCAGTCCGAAGAAGAGGCCGTTCGATGCCAGGAATCCGACCGACGGGCCGAGCTGAGGGAACATGCCGAACCACGCGCGCTTGCCCGCCGGCGCGTTCTCGGTAGCCAGCAGGGCCGCGCCACCCCATTCACCACCCAGGCCAATGCCCTGGCCAAAGCGCAGCACGCACAGCAGGATCGGTGCAAGGGTGCCGATGCTGTCGTACCCCGGCACCAGCCCGATCAGCGTGGTGGAAATACCCATGACCAGCAGTGAGGCCACCAGCGTCGACTTGCGCCCGATGCGATCGCCAAAGTGGCCGAACAGGAACGAGCCGATCGGCCGCGCAATGAACGCGATGCCGAATGTGACGAACGCCGAGAGCGCTTGTGCCGCAGCAGAGCCATGCGGAAAGAACACCGGGCCGATGACCAGTGCCGCGGCTGTCGCGTAGACATAGAAATCGTAGAACTCGATGGCCGTGCCGATGAAACTCGCAAAGACGATGCGCGAGCGGCTGGCGTCGGCGGCCGCGCCGGGGGCGGCGGGCGCCATGGTTGGAGAAGTCGAAGAGGACATGCGGGTCTCCGGTTAGGTTGGCGTTGTTGTCGTTATGAATTGCCGCTCGTTGTCGTGCCGATGTTCTGCTGGCCGGCGGCGCGCTTGATCGCAGGAGCATAGCGTGCGGCCATGCAAAAAGGCACCCGAAGGTGCCTTTCTGCGCCCGCCAAGGAGAGGGGCGGCGGGCAAAAACCAAAGCGTGCGTCAGAACTTGTGGCGCACACCCACTGCCACACCGACCTGGTTTTCCGAGTTCGGCGTAATGAAGTACGTCTGCGATGCTGCGGGCAGATAACCCACCGACGTCTGTGCACCCGTTGCCGGGTTCGTCACGTAGCCGATCGAATCCCAGTTCAGCGAACCATTGCGCGAATACGCTGCGGTCAGGTACACGTCGGTACGCTTCGAGAAGTTGTAATCGGCAATGAAGTTCCACTGCTGCGGATTGCGTGGGTTGATCGTGGCGCCGCCGATGGTCGCTTCCTTGATGTTGTCGTAGTAGTACGACAGCGTCAGGCCCAGTGCCGGGGTGGCCTGGTAATTCACGCCCAGCCAGTAGAGGTCGTCGCGGTGCGGCGTCAGTGCTGCCGTGGCGCCGCTGGAGGGCGCTTCGGTGTTGCCATAGCGGAAGCCTGCCATCACCTTGACGGGGCCCGTGGTGTAGCTCGCTGCAATGGCAGCGCGCTTGTCCCGGGCATATTCGTTGCCGCCCGACAGGCCCAGGGCTTCTGCGGCCGTCAGCACCTTCACTTCGTCATACGCGATGCCCACGCCAAACGGGCCAGCGAAGTAGTTCGCCCCGGCGCCGTAGGCCGAGTTGGCCGTGGTGCTGCCCGTGCGCTCGCCGAACGCCCAGTGGGCTTCGACCGTCAGCGGCCCGAATGCAGCGCCGTACTTGATCATGTTGTCTTCGCGGAAGTTCGCACCCAGCAGGCCGACCACCGGCTCCCACTGCGTGGCGTAACCGCTCGGCGAGAAGTTCGCCATCATGTCGAAGATCGTCGTGTACTGACGACCCAGCGTGATCTTGCCCCAGTTGCCCTGCAGGCCCACAAACGCCTGCCGGCCGAACAGACGGCCACCTTGCTGCAGCGTGCCGGTATCCATGCCGAAGCCCGATTCCAGCACGAACAGGCCCTTGAGGCCGCCGCCGATGTCTTCAACGCCGCGCAAGCCCCAGCGGTTGGAAGACAGGCCGCCCGCCTGCATCGCAAGGCGCGATCCGCTGCTGCCCGGAATGGCAACCCCCGCCGCAGTTACGGCCTGCTCATGGTTGACGTATTCGACGTTCGCGTCGACCACGCCGTACAGCGTCACACTCGACTGAGCCTGCGCAACACCCGCAAACGTGCCCAGCACTGCCAATGCCAGCAGCGATTTCTTCATCGGTCGGTCTCCAGATCTTTAATTTTGAGTTCAGTGGCAGGCAGACCCTCCGTTCTCGTCTTCCCGCCCCATGACTTTCAAACGAAGTCGCTGACTAATGTAGCAACGCGGTACTGGGCTCGGTCGAAATTTGCGAACGAATGTTCGTAAACGCGCGTTTGCTGTCTGATCCCGGCAACAGGCTGTTTCCAAATTTGAAATAGATCGGCGATAGGCAGGCTCGATTCCTTGCGGTTTTAGATGCGATCCGCGCGCCAACAGGGTTATCCCGTACAGTAGTGTTTGGTCGGCCGGGTTCTGACCGGACGCAATGTCCCGCGCGGTGTCGGCCTTACAATGACGATCGCGCCGCACGCCATTGCCGGCGGCGCCCGCAATCATGTTCGACCGCTTCATCCCCGAATTCGACCGCGCCTTGCGCGCTGTGGCAGGCGTCACCCGCGCCAGCCGACCGAACCCTGCTGACGCCGTTATCGTGGCCACCTCCGCGGATAAGGCCGACAGCGCGACCAAGCTTTCCGAGGCCGACCGCCGCCATGCAGCCGGCCTGATGCGCGTGAATCATGTCGGCGAGGTTTGCGCCCAGGCTCTGTATCAGGGGCAAGCGCTATTTGCCCGGGACCCCGCCATCCGCGCTCAGCTCGACGAAGCCGCACGCGAAGAAGAAGACCACCTCGCCTGGTGCGCCCAGCGCCTTCAGGAATTGAACGACCGCCCGAGCCTGCTCAATCCGCTGTGGTATGCCGGCGCTTTCGCCATCGGCGCGGTGGCTGGACGCCTCGGCGACAAGATCAGCCTTGGCTTCGTCGCCGAGACCGAGCGCCAGGTCGAGCATCACCTCGATGGCCATCTCGATACATTGCCCGAGCAGGACACCCGGTCGCGCGCCATCGTCGCCCAGATGCGCGACGACGAAATCCGCCACGGCGACAACGCGCGCCAGGCCGGTGGCATTGATCTGCCTGCGCCGATCCGCCAAGCCATGCGTGCCGCGTCACGCGTCATGACCACCGCCGCCTACCGCATCTGATGGGCGTGTCGGGTGTCGCGCGGGTCGATCGGCCCGCCGACACGGCGCACGCTCCTCCATTCGCCCGACCTCTGCCGCCTGCGGTCTGCGCCTCGAACCGGGGCGCTGGCCGCTTGCCGTTCTCTCACGTGGTTTCTACATAAACCACGCTATCTCCTTCATTTGATTGGGAAAAGTGAGGTGGCGCCTCCGGCGGGGTGCGCTAAGTCATTGTTCTGATTGCAAATTTTCCGTCTCCCAGGCCTCCGCAAGCCTTGACCGTCTAAAGTCGTTCCTCTAAAGTGGGAAACAGTGTCAGAAAGTGTAGTTTTGTGGTTCAAAGAGGCCGTTTTCGGGGCCAGTTGACGGCAAGGTAAGTGGCGATCAAGTCGCCGCACGGAGAGAGAAACCAACGTGTTCCAGGGTGCGTCGGCGCTGACGCTGGATGCCAAAGGGCGGATGTCCATTCCGTCGCGGCACCGCGAAGCGCTCCAGCTGCAGGCCGAGGGCCGGGTGACTGTGACCAAGCACCCGGACGGTTGCCTCATGCTGTTTCCGCGCCCCGAGTGGGAACGCTTTCGCGAGCGCATCGCTGCGCTGCCGATGGAAGCCCACTGGTGGAAACGGATCTTCCTGGGCAGCGCCGCCGATGTCGAACTCGATACCGCCGGCCGCGTCCTCATCACCCCAGAACTGCGCACGGCTGCCTCCCTTGAACGTGACGTGATGCTGCTCGGCATGGGCAGCCACTTCGAAGTCTGGGACGCCGCCACGTACACCGCGAAGGAGCAAGCCGCCATGGCGCAAGGCATGCCCGACGCCCTCAAGAATTTCTCCTTTTGATGACGCGCGATGACAACCCAAGCCAGTACGGGACTGCGCCATCAGACGGTGCTCTTAGACGAAGCGGTCGATGCGCTCATCTGGCGCGACGACGGCATCTATATCGATGGAACCTTCGGGAGAGGCGGGCACAGCCGGCTCATCCTGGAACGGCTGGGGCCCGGCGGCAGACTTGTCGCCTTCGACAAGGACCCAGCAGCAATCACCGAAGCGGGCACCGTAGAGGATGCCCGCTTCGCTATTGAGCATGACAGCTTCGCGCAGATGGCCTCGGCCCTGGATGCGCGCGGCATTGAACGGGTGGCCGGCGTGCTGCTCGATCTCGGCATCAGCTCGCCGCAGATCGACGAAGGCGCACGTGGCTTCTCGTTCCGGATGGATGGCCCGCTCGACATGCGGATGGACACCACGCGCGGCATCACCGCAGCCCAATGGCTGGCCGAGGCTGATGAGCGCGACATTGCGAGGGTGATACGGGACTATGGGGAAGAACGGTTTGCTGTACAGATTGCAAAGGCGATTGTTGCTCGCCGGGGCCAATCCGGGGATCGAGGTCCTCTCGATCGCACATCCGAGCTTGCCGCGCTCGTGGCGCAAGCCGTCAAAACACGCGAGAAGGGTCAAGACCCTGCGACCCGCACCTTTCAAGCTTTACGGATTCACGTCAATCAAGAGCTTGCGGACCTCGAAACCGGTCTGAAGGCCGCCTTTGAACGCCTGGAGCAGGGGGGACGTCTCGTCGTGATCAGCTTCCATTCGCTGGAAGACCGCATCGTCAAGCGCTTCATGCAGGCCCTGGCGCGCCCGGAGCAATCCGCCGCGCCGGAACTGCGTCGGGCGCCGCTGCGTGCGCATGAGCTGCCGGCGCCGCAGTTGCGCCTGCTTGGCCGCGTGAAGCCGTCGGAGGCCGAGGTATCGGCCAACCCGCGTGCGCGCTCGGCCATCATGCGCGTGGCCGAACGCTGCTGACCGACGGGGCCGCCTCCATGAACCGCCTGAACATGTTCCTGCTGACCGCGCTGGTGCTGTGCGCCTTGTCGCTGGTCAACGCACAGCATCAGGCGCGACAGCTGTTTGTCGAGCTGGATCGCGCGCAGGCGGAAGAGAAGCAACTCAACACCGACTGGTCGCGTCTGCAATATGAGCAGAGCGCGCTGGGCAAGAGCGCTCGCATTGCCGATATCGCGAGCAAGCAATTGAAGATGTCGCCCGCGCAGGCGGGGCGCACGCAGTATCTGCAGGGGTTTGCCGATTTGCCGGCAGCAGGGGGAGCCTCCGGGGCTTCCTCGGTGGCGGCCAGCGCACCCACGGCTTCCGGAGTACAGCCATGAGTGGCGCACGCAAGTCCAACGGCACCACGGCGCGGGCGCGTCCGGGCCAGTTTTCCGCCAGCCCGGTGCTGGGCCTGCGCCTGCCGATGTGGCGCTCGAAGCTGGTTGTGTTCCTGATGTTCGCGGCGTTCCTGGCGCTGATCGGCCGCGCGCTGTGGATTCAAGGCCCTGGCAACCGCTTTTATGAGGCCGAGGGCAAGAAGCGCTTCCAGCGCACGCTGGAGTTGCCGGCCACGCGCGGCAAGATTCTCGATCGCAATGGCCTGGTGCTGGCCACGAGCCTGCCGGTGAAGGCTATCTGGGCCGTGCCCGAAGACGTGCCCAACAACGTGCCTGGCGAAGACATGAAGAAGCTCGCCAAGCTGCTCGGCATGAGCGACAAGGAGCTTTCGGGCAAGCTGGGCGAAGACAAGGGCTTCGTGTATCTCAAGCGCCAGGTGCTGCCCGAGGTAGCCGATCAGATCGCCGCGCTGAAGATCGAAGGTATCTATCAGACGCGTGAGTACAAGCGTTTCTACCCGGAAGGCGAGGCGATGGCGCACATCGTCGGGTTCACCAACGTCGAGGACAAAGGCCAGGAAGGCATGGAGCTGGCGCGTGAGTCCGACCTCGCGGGTGCCGCCGGCCAGCGTCAGGTGATCAAGGATCGGTTGGGCCGCGTTGTGGAAGACGTTGGCGTGCTCAAGGCCCCGCGTGATGGGCATGATCAAACGCTGTCGATCGACGCCAAGATCCAGTACCTGACCTTCAACGAATTGAAGGCCGCCATCGAGCGTACCCGCGCAAAGGCCGCCAGTGCGATCGTGCTGGATGCCCAGACCGGCGAGGTGCTGGCGCTCGCCAACTACCCGACCTACAACCCGAACGACCGCAGCCGCCTCTCGGGCGAGCAACTGCGCAACCGCGTGCTGACCGACACTTTCGAGCCAGGCTCGATGATGAAGCCGATCACGATCAGCCTGGCCCTGCAGCTCAAGCGCGTGACGCCGACCACGCTGGTGCAGACCAACGGCAAATACAGCTTTGAAGGCGCGACCATTTCCGATACCGGCAACTACGGCACGTTGACGGTCGCCCAGGTGATCCAGCACTCCAGCAACATCGGTACGACCAAGATCGCGATGATGCTCAAGCCCCAGGAAATGTGGGACATGTTCACCAGCGTTGGCTTGGGGCAGGCGCCGAAGATCGGCTTCCCGGGCGCGGTGGCTGGGCGGCTGCGCCCGGCAAACAAATGGCGTCGCATCGAGCAGGCGACCATGTCATATGGCTACGGCCTGTCGGTGTCGTTGTTCCAGATTGCGCATGCGTACACCATCTTCGCGCACGATGGCGAGCTGATTCCGATCACGATGTACCGCACCGACGGCCAGCCGCCGCAGGGCGAGCGCGTGATCTCGCCGGAGGTGGCACGGCAGGTCCGCCAAATGCTCGAGACGGTGACGGCGCCCGGCGGCACCGCACCGCAGGCCCAGGTGATGGGCTACCGTGTCGGCGGCAAGACCGGCACGGCGTGGAAGCACACCGGGCGCGGCTATGACCGCTCCAAATATCGCGCCTCGTTTATTGGTCTGGCGCCCATGTCGAACCCGCGCATCATCGTGGCGGTGAGCGTGGACGAGCCGACCGTGGGCAACCGCTATGGCGGCGGCGCGGCCGGCCCCGTGTTCTCTCAAATCGTGGGCGGCACCCTGCGGGCATTGAACGTGCCGCCGGATTCGCCGGTGCGCCAGCTCGTGATGACGCCGGACGTGCCGGAAGAGCCGGTCGGGGGCTTGCAATGACAGCCAAGCCCACTTCTGACCGCCCGACCATCGCCGCGCGTCTTGCGCCCGTGGTGGATTGGCTGCGCGCCCAGGCGCCGGCAGGCGCCGACCTCACCAGCGACACGCGCAAGCTCAAGACCGGCGATGTGTTCGTCGCCTATGTGCTCGGCAATGTGCGCCAGCGTGGCGATGGCCGTCCGCATATTCCGCAAGCCATCGAGGCTGGCGCTTCCGCCGTGCTGGCCGAAGCCCATGGTTACGCAATGCCCGCCGACGCGCCCGTGCGCATCCTGCCGGTGGACGGCCTGGCTGAACTGGCCGGGCCGCTTGCCGCGCAGTGGTACGGCGTGCCCGGCCCGGACGCATTGCGTGTGATTGGCGTGACGGGTACCAACGGCAAGACATCGTGCTCGCAATGGATCGCGCAGGCGCTGACCAAACACGGCCAGCGTTGCGCAGTGGTGGGTACGCTTGGCACCGGGTTTGTCGATGCGCTGGCCATTACCGGCTTCACCACGCCGGACGCCATCCAGCTCCAGCGCAGCCTCGCCGATCTGCACCGTGCGGGTGCCCGCGCCATCGCCATGGAAGTCTCGTCGCATGGCCTTGAGCAAGGCCGCGTCGATGGCACTTGCTTTGATATCGCGGTGTTCACCAACCTGACGCAGGATCACCTCGACTACCACGGCACGATGGCCGAGTACGAACTCGCCAAGGCGCGCCTGTTCGGCTGGCCGGGCCTGCGCGCCGCGGTCATCAACCGCGACGACGCTGCCGGTGTGCGCTTGCTGCAGAACGCCCGCGCCGATGTCGAAACCATCGAATACGGCATCGACGGCGAAGCCGCGGCGCAGCACGGTGCCAAGCAATGGCTGCGCGCCAGCAACGTGCGCGCGCACCGCACCGGCACGACATTCGACGTAGATGGCAGCTTTGGCCACGCGACCGTCCATGCGCCTACGGTGGGTTTGTTCAACGTATCGAATTTGCTCGGTGTGCTGGGCGCACTGCTGGCGGCCGGCGTGCCGTGGCAGGACGCCATCGCACGCCTGGAAAAACTGCAACCCGTGAGCGGCCGTATGGAGCGTTTCGGCGGCGAAGACGGTCCGTTGGTGGTGGTGGATTACGCCCACACGCCGGACGCGCTGGAGCAGACGCTGCGCGCACTCGCGCCGATTACCGAGGCGCGCGGCGGGAAACTGTGGGCCGTGTTCGGCTGCGGCGGTGACCGCGACCCCGGCAAGCGTCCGCAGATGGGCGCTATCGCCGAGCGCCTGGCGCCGCACGTTGTGCTGACCTCCGACAACCCGCGCAGCGAAGATCCGCAGCACATCCTCGACGAGATCGCCGACGGCATGGACAACCCGCGTGCCGCCACCCAGATCGAAGACCGCGCGGCCGCCATCCTGCATGCCGTGCGGCACGCCGATGCGCATGACGTGATCGTCGTGGCCGGCAAGGGGCATGAATCGACGCAGGAAATTGCGGGTCGCAAGCGGCCGTTCTCCGATCAGGAGCATGTGCGTCTTGCGCTTGCCGCCCGCGGGGTGAACGCATGATCGCCCCGACCGTGATGATGCACGCCACCGACGCCGCTGCCTGGATGGCGGGCGCCCATCTGGCGGGCCCCGACGCGGCCATCCTGCGCGTGACAACCGACAGCCGCGCAGTGCAGCCCGGCGACCTGTTCGTCGCGCTGATCGGCGAGCGTTTCGATGCGCACGATTTCCTGCCCGAGGTGGTGGCGCGTGGCGCTTCCGCCGTGCTGGTGTCGCGCGCACCGGCCGCCACGCTGGACGTGACCAAAGTGGCTGTGCTGACCGTTGCCGATACGCGTGTCGGGCTCGGCCAACTCGCCGCCGGGTGGCGCCGTCAGTTCCCGATTCCGGTTGTCGCCGTGACCGGCAGCAACGGCAAGACGACGGTCAAGGAAATGATCTCGGCGATCTTCGCGCAGGCCGTGGGTGAAGACGCCCGCCTGGCGACTGCCGGCAACTTCAACAACGACATCGGCCTGCCGCTCACGCTGTTCCGCCTGAATGCGCAACACAAGCTGGCCGTGCTCGAACTGGGCATGAACCACCCGGGCGAGACGGCCGTACTGGCCGCCATTGCCCAGCCCACCGTCGCGATGATCAACAACGCCCAGCGCGAGCACCAGGAATTCATGGTGAGCGTGGAAGCGGTGGCTGAAGAACACGCCGCTGTGCTGGCCGCGTTGCCGGCCGATGGCGTTGCGGTGTTTCCGCGTGATGCGGCCAACGGTGGCGAATATGCGCCGGTGTGGCAAGCAGCGGCCGGTGCGCGCCGCGTGCTCGATTTCGGTATCGAGGCCGGGGCTGTGACTGGCACGGTGGTGGACACTGCCGACGGGCAACGCATCGATGTGCAGGCCCCAGGCCAGCGCTTCGTCATCACCTTGCCGTTGCTGGGTTTGCACAACGCGCGCAATGCGCTGGCTGCGACGGCATGCGCGCTGGCTGCGGGCGTTGCTCCCGAGGTCATCGCACGCGCGTTGAGCAACTTTGCTCCGGTCAAGGGGCGGTTGCAGCGCAAGCAGGGCAGACACGGCGGCCTTGTCATCGACGACACGTACAACGCGAACCCCGATTCGATGCGCGCGGCGATCGACGCGCTCGTCACGCTGCCGGCGCCGCGATGCTTGGTGTTGGGCGACATGGGCGAAGTTGGCTCGCAGGGTCCGGCATTCCACGAAGAAATCGGCGCCTATGCGCGCACGCACGGCATCGACGCGGTGCTGGCAACCGGCGAGCTTGCGCGGCACACGGTCGACGCATTCGGCGCGGGCGCCCAGCATTTTGCGTCGGCAGAGGATTTGATTGAACACGGCGTGCCCGCCATTGCGCCGGCCGCGACGGTATTGGTGAAGGGATCGCGCTTCATGCGGATGGAACGCATTGTGGAAGCGCTGGTCTTGAAAGACCCGGTAGCGGATTTGCCGACCGGTTCCAGCACACAACAGCAGCATTAAGGGAAGCAAGAACCCATGTTATTGGCATTGGCGCAATGGTTGCAGAACGATTACGGCTTCCTGCGCGTCTTCAACTATTTGACGTTCCGCGCCGTGATGGCATCGCTCACGGCGCTGGTGATCGGCCTCGGGTTCGGGCCGTTTGTGATCCGTCGCCTGACGGAACTGAAAGTCGGCCAGGCTGTGCGCAGCTATGGTCCGCAGACGCATCTGGTCAAGGCCGGCACGCCCACCATGGGTGGTGTGCTGGTGCTCATCGGCATTGCCGTGTCGACGCTGCTGTGGGCCGACTGGGGCAACCGCTTTATCTGGATCGTGCTCCTGGTCACGCTCGGCTATGGCGCGATCGGCTGGGTGGATGACTACCGCAAGGTCGTGCACCGTGATCCGAAGGGCATGTCTTCGCGCGAGAAGTTCTTCTGGCAGACCGTGATCGGCCTCTTTGCAGCGGCATACCTGGCGTTCTCGGTATCGGAGACTAGCAACATTCGCGTGCTCGAGCTGTTCATGGATTGGGTGCGCAGCGGCCTGTCACTCAACCTACCGGCCAAGTCGCACCTGATCGTGCCGTTCTTCAAAGAGATCAGCTACCCGCTGGGCGTATTCGGTTTCATCATCCTGACGTACCTCGTGATCGTCGGTTCCAGCAATGCGGTGAACCTGACCGACGGCCTCGATGGCCTGGTCATCATGCCGGTCGTGCTGGTGGGCAGCGCGCTGGGCGTGTTTGCCTACGTGATGGGCAGTGCCGTCTACAGCAAGTACTTGTTGTTCCCGCACATTCCGGGCGCGGGCGAACTGCTCATTTTCTGTTCGGCGATGGCCGGGGCGGGGCTTGCCTTCCTGTGGTTCAACGCACATCCGGCCCAGGTGTTCATGGGTGACGTCGGCGCGCTGGCGCTGGGCGGGGCGCTGGGCACCATCGCCGTGATCGTGCGCCAGGAAATCGTGCTCTTCATCATGGGCGGCATCTTCGTAGCCGAGACCGTCTCCGTGATGCTGCAGGTCACGTGGTTCAAATTCACCAAGAAACGTTATGGCGAAGGCCGGCGCCTGTTCCGCATGGCGCCGCTGCATCACCATTTCGAGCTCTCCGGCTGGAAGGAAACGCAAGTGGTCGTGCGCTTCTGGGTCATCACCATGATGCTGGTGCTGATCGGCCTGTCGACCCTGAAGCTGCGGTGAGCACGGACATGACCGACGTGACCGAATCCATCAACCCGGACGACGACGTGGCCGCCACGCAGCCTGAAGCCGCCGTGGACGCCGTGATCGCGACGCTCGATTCCGCCGAGCCGATGCCCGCTGCTGAAACCGCGCAGGAGCCGCGCATGTTCGGCGACTTCGACGCGCCGGTGGTGCTGGTGCTCGGCCTCGGTGAATCCGGGCTGGCAATGGCGCGCTGGTGCGCCCGTCACGGCGCCCAAGTGCGCGTGGCTGATACGCGCGAGGCCCCGGCCAACCTACCGGCGCTGCGCGCGCATGTGCCGGACGCCGAATTCGTGGGCGGCCCGTTCGCCGTGTCTCTGCTGGACGGTGTGACGTTGGTGGCGATCAGCCCGGGCCTGTCGCCGCTGGATGCCAACGTCGCTGCGCTACTGAGCGCCGCCAATACGCACAGCGTGCCGGTGTGGGGTGAGATCGAATTGTTTGCGCGCGCGCTGGCGGGTCTCAAGGCCGCGCAAGGCTATGCGCCCCGCGTGCTGGCCATCACCGGGACCAACGGCAAGACCACCACTACGGCGCTCACGGGTGCCTTGGTGGAGCGCGCCGGCAAGACCGTCGGCGTGGCAGGCAACATCAGCCCATCGGCCCTGGACAAGCTGAGCGAATGCGTGGATGCCGACACGCTGCCCGACGTGTGGGTGCTTGAGCTGTCGAGTTTTCAGCTCGAAACCACGCATACGCTGGACGCAGACGCCGCCACCGTCCTGAACATCACGCAGGACCACCTCGACTGGCACGGCACGATGGACGCCTATGCCGCAGCCAAGGGCCGCATCTTCGGCGCCAACACCGTGCGGGTGCTGAATCGTCAGGACGCCGGCGTGATGGCATTCGCCAGCAAGACCGGTCGCGATGTCACGTTCGGCATCGACGAGCCGGGCACGCCTGATGCGCTCGGCCTGCTGCGCGATGGCGGCATGCCCTGGATCGTATTGGCCGAAGCCGACGAGGACGATCTGCCCAAGCCCACGCGCCGCAAGAAGGGTGACACCGCGCCCGCCGCGCCGGTGCCGGTGCGCCTCAAGCGCCTGATGCCAGCTGATGCACTGCGCATCCGCGGCTTGCACAACGCGACCAACGCGATGGCTGCGCTGGCACTGTGCCGCGCGATCGGCCTGCCCGTGAGCGCGCTGCTGCACGGCCTGCGCGACTACGCCGGCGAACCACACCGCGTCGAGCTGATCGCCGCGTTTGACGACATCGAATTCTTCGACGACAGCAAGGGCACCAACGTCGGGGCGACGGTGGCTGCGCTTTCGGGCTTGTCCAAGCATGTTGTGCTGATCGCAGGTGGCGACGGCAAGGGTCAGGACTTCTCGCCGCTGGCCGAGCCGGTCGGGCAATACGCGCGTGCCGTCGTGCTCATCGGTCGCGATGCGCCGCTGATTCGTGAGGCGCTGGCGAATACCGGCGTCACGCTGGTCGATGCCCCGACGCTGGAAGCTGCGGTGCGAGAAGCCGCGGCGATCGCTCAACCCGGCGATGCCGTGCTGTTGTCGCCGGCATGTGCCAGCTTTGACATGTTCCGCAACTACGAACACCGCGCCCAGGTGTTCCACGAGGCCGTGGCCGCATTGGCGGCAGACCGAGGAGTCCTCCTATGAGCGACACCCAGATCAAGCGCAGCGGCTTCATCGGCGCGACCATCGGCAATGCGTGGGAGGGTTTGCGCGATGCGGTTTCGGGCGTCAAGCCCACGCGCTCGAAGATGATGGAGTACGACCAGCCGCTGATGTGGGTGGCGATCGTGCTGCTCGGCCTCGGGCTGGTGATGGTGTATTCGGCGTCGATCGCGTTGCCCGATTCGCCCAAGTACGCCAACTACAGCAACGGGCACTTCCTGATTCGCCACATTTTCTCGCTGGTGATCGGGCTCATCGGCGCGATCGTCGCATTCCAGATTCCGGTCAAGTTCTGGGACAAGTACGCGCCGAAGCTTTTCATCATCGCGCTGGTGCTGTTGGTGATCGTGCTCGTGCCGCACGTGGGCAAGGGCGTGAACGGCGCGCGGCGCTGGCTGCCGCTGGGCGTCATGAACTTCCAGCCGTCCGAACTGATGAAGCTGGCGGTGGTGCTGTACGCCGCCAACTACACCGTGCGCAAGCAGGACTGGATGCAGAGCGTGCGCAAGGGCTTCCTGCCGATGGGCGTGGCCGTGGCGTTTGTCGGCTCGCTGCTGCTGTTGGAGCCGGACATGGGCGCGTTCCTGGTGATCGCGGCCGTGGCCATGGGCATCCTGTTCCTGGGCGGCGTGAACGGCAAGCTGTTCGGCGGACTGGTGCTGACGGCAATTTCGACCTTCTCGCTGCTGATCGTGGCGTCGCCCTGGCGGCGTGAGCGGATCTTCGCGTACCTCAACCCGTGGCAAGAGGAATACGCGCAAGGCAAGGCGTACCAGCTCACGCACTCGCTCATCGCCTTCGGCCGTGGCGAGTGGACCGGCGTTGGTCTGGGCGGCAGCATCGAGAAGCTGCATTACCTGCCCGAGGCGCATACCGACTTCATCCTGGCCGTCATCGGCGAGGAGCTGGGCTTTGTCGGCGTGCTGATCGTGATCCTGCTGTTCTACTGGATGGTGCGCCGCTCGTTCGAGATCGGCCGCACTGCGCTGCAGCTAGACCGCACGTTTGCCGGCCTGGTCGCAAAGGGCCTGGGTATCTGGCTCGGCTGGCAGGCCTTCATCAACATGGGTGTGAACCTCGGTCTGCTGCCGACCAAAGGTCTGACGCTGCCGATGGTCAGCTACGGTGGCTCGGGCATCCTGATGAACTGCGTGGCGCTCGCGCTGTTGCTGCGTATCGACTATGAAAACCGCGTGCTGATGCGTGGGGGCAAGGTATGACGGCACGCGTTTCGGCCGATCTGGCGCCGCGCACGCTCCTCGTCATGGCCGGCGGTACGGGCGGTCACATCTTCCCCGCGCTGTCGGTGGCCAAGCTGCTGGCCGGGCGCGGCTGGAGGGTGGTGTGGCTTGGTAACGCCAATGGCATGGAGGGCCAACTCGTACCCAAGCACGGCTTTCCGCTGGAGTCGGTGCAGTTTGGTGGTTTGCGTGGCAAGGGCCTGGTCACCAAGTTTCTGCTGCCGCTCAATCTGCTGCGCGCGTTCTGGCAGAGCCTTGGCGTGGTCCGCCGTGTGCGTCCGAACGTGGTGCTGGGCATGGGCGGCTATATCACGTTCCCGGGCGGCATGATGAGCGTGCTGCTGGGGCGCCCGCTGGTGCTGCACGAACAGAATTCCATCGCAGGTCTGGCCAACCGCGTGCTCGCGCGCGTGGCCGATCGCGTGCTGTGCGCGTTTCCGAATGCGCTGTCTGGCGCCGAGTGGGTTGGCAACCCGATCCGCGCTGACCTGGCCATGCTGGCTTCGCCGCAAGCGCGCTATGCCGAGCGAACCGGCCCGCTGCGCGTGCTGGTCGTGGGCGGTAGCCTTGGCGCCGCGGCCCTCAACGACGTGGTGCCCAAGGCGCTGGCGTTGCTGCCGGCCGATACGCGCCCGATCGTCATTCACCAGGCGGGTGCCAAGCAGATCGACACGCTGCGCGCCAACTATGCCGCCGCCGGCATTGACGATGCCCACGCGCAGCCCGTGCCCTTCATCGACGACATGGCGGCTGCGTATGCGCACGCCGATCTCGTGATCTGCCGCGCGGGGGCAATGACCGTTTCAGAAGTGGCCGCGGCGGGTGTCGCGGCGCTGTTCGTGCCGTTCCCGCATGCCGTGGACGATCACCAGACCACCAACGCGCGCTTCCTCTCCGAGCGCGGCGCAGCGCTGTTGGTGCCGCAGCAGGAACTGGGTCCGGCATCGCTGGCAGATACACTCGCGTCCCTGACGCGTGCGCAATTGGCCGATATGGCGGCTAAAGCACGTGAGCAGGCACGGCCCGAAGCGGCCGAGCGTGTCGCCGACGTGTGTGTAGCGGTGGCACGGGCATAGGGAATCGAATCGATATGAAGCACATCGTCAAGAACATCCATTTTGTAGGTATCGGCGGCGCAGGCATGAGCGGCATCGCCGAGGTGCTGCTGAATCTGGGCTACCGCGTGACAGGCTCGGATCTGGGCAGCAGCGCGACTACGCAGCGTCTGGCATCGCTGGGCGCAACGATCATGCAGGGCCACGCGCCGGAGCACGTGATCGGCGCCAATGCCGTGGTGGTCTCCACCGCCGTGCGCGGCGACAACCCCGAAGTGCTGGCCGCGCGCGCCAAGCGCATCCCCATCGTGCCGCGTGCGGTGATGCTGGCCGAGCTGATGCGCCTGAAGCAGGGCATCGCCATTGCGGGCACGCACGGCAAGACAACCACCACCAGCCTGGTCGCGTCTGTGCTGGCCGAAGGCGGCCTGGACCCGACCTTCGTGATCGGCGGCCGCCTGAACTCGGCCGGCGCCAACGCGCGGCTGGGCACGGGCGATTTCATCGTCGCCGAGGCCGACGAATCCGACGCGTCGTTCCTCAACCTGTTCCCCGTGATCGAGGTCATCACCAATATCGATGCCGATCACATGGACACCTACGGGCACGACTTCGCGCGTCTGAAGCAGGCGTTCATCGAGTTCACGCAGCGTCTGCCGTTCTACGGCATTGCCGTGCTGTGCGTGGATGACCCCAACGTGCGCGAAATCCTGCCGTTCGTCTCCAAGCCTGTCGTGCGCTACGGGTTTGCCGAAGACGCGCAGGTGCGCGCCGTCAATGCGCGCGCCGTCGATGGCCGCATGGAATTCACCGTGATCCGCCAGCTCAACGGTCATGCCGAGCCGCCGCTGTCGATCACGCTCAACCTGCCGGGCATGCACAACGTGCAGAACGCGCTGGCCGCCATCGCCATCGCTACCGAACTGGAAGTGCCGGACGAGGCCATCGTCAAGGCGCTGGCCGAGTTCAACGGCGTGGGCCGTCGCTTCCAGCGCTACGGCGAAGTGCCGACCGCGGACGGCAAGGGCCGCTTCACGCTCATCGACGACTACGGCCATCACCCGGTCGAGATGGCCGCCACGCTGGCCGCGGCGCGCGGTGCGTTCCCCGGTCGCCGCCTCGTGCTGTCGTTCCAGCCGCACCGCTTTACCCGCACGCGCGATTGCTTCGAAGATTTTGTGAAGGTGCTCGGCACCGTAGATGCGCTGCTGCTGGCCGAGGTGTACGCCGCCGGTGAACCGCCCATCGTTGCCGCCGACGGGCGCGCGCTGACGCGTGCGCTGCGCGTGGCCAACAAGATCGAGCCGGTATTCGTGGAACAGATTGAAGACATGCCGCAAGCGATTCTGGATGCGGCGCAGGACGGCGACGTGGTCATCACCATGGGCGCTGGGTCGATCGGGCAGGTGCCCGGTCAAGTGGTTGCGTTGCAGGCGCAGGTGCGCACCGCCAACGTCGTGGATCTGAACGGAGGCGCCGCAGCATGACGACCGGTCCGTTTGTTCCAAATCCGACGATCGACCCGAAGTCTCTCGGCAAGGTGGGCGTGCTCATGGGCGGCCGTTCCGCCGAGCGCGAAATCTCGCTGATGTCCGGCAACGGCGTGCTCGCTGCGCTGCGCGCGCGCGGCGTCGATGCGCACCCGTTCGACCCGGGCCTGCAGGCCGTGGCCGATCTGGCCAAGCAAGGATTCGACCGCGTGGTGATCTCGCTGCACGGCCGCTTTGGTGAAGACGGCACGATCCAGGGCCTGCTCGAACAATTCGGCATTCCGTACACCGGCAGCGGCGTACTCGCGTCTGCGCTGGCGATGGACAAGGAAGCCACCAAGCGCCAATGGCAGACCCACGGCCTGCCCACGCCCGATTTCGTGATGCTGCATGCCGGCGCCGACTGGCAGGCCGTGGCCGACCGCCTTGGCCTGCCGCTGATCGTCAAGCCGGCGCGCGAAGGTTCGTCGATCGGCCTGACCAAGGTCGCGAGCGCCGCCGAGCTGCCCGCCGCTTACGAAAAGGCTGCGCGCCTGGACCGCGATGTGATGGCCGAGCAGTTCATCGAAGGCGACGAACTGACCTGCCCGATCATCGGCGAGGGCGAGAGCGCTACGGCATTGCCGCTCATCCGCATCGTTGCACCGCAGGCCAACTACGACTACCAGAACAAGTACTTCACCGACGACACGCGCTACGAATGTCCGGCTCCGATTCCCGCCGACGTGGCCGCGCGCGTGCAGGCGCTGGTGGTGCAGGCATATCGCGGGCTGGGCTGCCGTGGCTGGGGCCGCGCCGACATCATGCTGCGCAAGGCGGACAACGCGCCGTTCCTGCTGGAGATGAACACGTCGCCGGGCATGACCGGCCATTCGCTGGTGCCGATGGGGGCACGCGCTGCCGGCATCAGCTATGAAGATTTCGTGTTGCAACTGGCGGCGAGCGCATCGCTGGAGCTGCACGCGAGCACCGACTGGAAACCCGAGTAATCAACGCAACGTCAGCGAAACCGGACAACACAACGTTATGTGGCACAACACCCGTCTCCTCAACGCCGTCGCGAGTGCGCTGTATGCGCTGCTCGCGCTTGGCGCGTTGGGCGTTGGGGCGGTCTGGCTGATGCAGCGACCGATGTTCCAGCTGCAGCAGGTGCGGGTAATGCCGATGGCTGGCAGCGAGTTGCGCCACGTGAACGTACCGAGTCTGCGCGCTAACGCGTTGCCCAAGCTGCGCGGCAATTTCTTCTCGCTGAATCTGGATGAGGCACGTGCCGCGTTCGAATCGGTGCCGTGGGTGCGGCGTGCGAGCGTGCGTCGCGTGTGGCCCAACGGGCTGCTGGTGGAAGTGCAGGAACACGAAGCGCTCGGCACCTGGGGCGGCAATGAGTCCGGCAAGCTGGTCAACACGTATGGCGAAGTCTTCGTGGCCAACCTAGCCGAAGCTGAAGACGACACCGACCTGGTTGCGCTGGCTGGCCCCGAAGGAACCGAGCAGGACGTGGTCGACAAGCTGGAGACCATGACCGAGTGGTTCAAGCCGATGAATGTCGAGCCGCTGAGCGTGACGCTCACCGACCGCTACGCCTGGCGCGCGCGGTTGTCCAACGGCACGGTCATCGAGCTGGGCCGAGAACTGAATGACGATGACCGCACCGCGTTGGCCGCGCGTGCCCGCCGCTTTGTGCGTGCCTGGCCCGAGGTAACCAAGCGCTGGGGCGGTCAGATCGAATACGCCGATCTGCGGTATCCCAACGGATTCGCAGTTCGGGCGGCGGGTGTGCGCTTCCTGACCGATGCGCAGGCTGCGGTGCTGGCCAAGGGGGGCAAGCTACCTGGCACCGCGAATGGCACCAGCAGTGCTGCAAAGCCGAAAGCCACGCTGGGGGGTAAGCCGGCGGCCAACAACAAAGCAACGCGAAGCACAGAGAAAACGCGATGAGCAAGGAATACAAGGATCTTCTGGTCGGCCTGGACATCGGCACCTCCAAGGTGGTGGCGGTGGTGGCCGAGCTTCGCCCCGACGGCGCCTACGAGGTCATCGGCATGGGCCAGACCGAATCGAAGGGGCTGAAAAAGGGCGTGGTCGTCAACATCGAGGCGACCGTCCAGTCGATCCAGAAAGCGCTCGAAGAAGCGGAGCTGATGGCCGACTGCAAGATCAGCGAGGTCTTCACCGGCATCGCGGGCAGCCACATCCGCAGCTTCAATTCGAGCGGCATGGTGGCGATCAAGGACAAGGAGGTCACCTCCACCGACGTGGCGCGCGTGATCGAGACCGCCAAGGCCGTCAACATCCCGACCGATCAGCAGATCCTGCACATCCTCACGCAGGAATTCATCATCGACGGCCAGGAAGACGTGCGCGAGCCGATCGGCATGAGCGGTATCCGGCTTGAGGTGAAGGTGCACATCGTGACGGGCGCGGTGAGTGCCGCCCAGAACATCGTCAAGTGCGTGCGCCGCTGCGGCCTGGAAGTGCACGACCTGATCCTGCAGCCGCTGGCGTCGAGCCTGGCGGTGCTGACCGAAGACGAGAAGGAACTCGGCGTGGTGCTGGTCGACATCGGCAGCGGCACCACCGATATCGCCATCTTCAGCGAAGGCGCGATCCGCCACACGGCCGTGATCCCCATCGCCGGCGACCAGATCACCAACGACATCGCCATGGCCCTGCGCACGCCGACGCCGGATGCTGAAGACATCAAGATCCAGTACGGCATCGCTAAGCAGGTGCTGGCCGATCCGGACGAGATGATCGATGTGCCGGGCGTCGGTGATCGCGGCCCTCGCACGCTTTCGCGCCAGGCGCTGGCTGCCGTGATCGAGCCGCGTGTGGAAGAGCTGTTCTCGCTCGTGCACCAAGTGGTGCGCGAATCCGGCTATGAGGAACTGCTCTCGAGCGGCGTGGTCCTCACTGGCGGTACCGCAATGATGCCGGGCATGGTCGAGCTGGGTGAAGACATGTTCTTGAAGCCCGTGCGTGTGGGCGTGCCCGAGTACCGCGGCAATCTGCACGAAGTGGTGAAGAGCCCGCGTTACGCCACGGTGATGGGCCTGCTGCAGGAAGGCCGCGTGCAGCGCGTGCGCGGGCGCAAGGTCGTCGTGCAGTCCGGGTCGGCCAAGCAGATCTGGACGCGCATGAAGGAATGGTTCATCGGCAACTTCTGAGCACGCGTGTGCCAGGCGTTGACGATGTGCTCCCTGGGGGGGCAAGTTGAGTTTCTTGTTTTGATGTTTTTTGTTCAGGAACCAGGAGTTGCGGCGGGGAGGCTGCATCGTCTGGGACTGATCACTTCTGGAGGCAATGATGGACTTCGACATGATTGAAACGGAAATGCAGGACGGCACCATCATCAAGGTGGTCGGCGTCGGCGGCGCGGGCGGTAATGCCGTGCAGCACATGATCAACCGCGGCGTGCAAGGCGTGGAATTCATCTGCATGAACACCGATGCGCAGGCGCTCAAGCGCTCGACCGCATCGCGCGTGCTGCAACTCGGCAGCACCGGCCTGGGCGCTGGGGCCAAGCCGGAAGTGGGCAAGCACTGCGCAGAGGAAGCCCGTGAGCAGATCGCCGACGCACTGCGTGGCGCGCACATGGTCTTCATCACTGCCGGCATGGGCGGCGGTACGGGCACGGGCGCAGCACCGGTGGTTGCACAGGTGGCCAAGGAAATGGGCATCCTGACCGTGGGCGTGGTGTCCAAGCCGTTCGACTTCGAAGGCGCACGCCGCTCGAAGGTTGGCGAACATGGCGCGAACGACCTCGAAGGCAACGTCGATTCGCTGATCGTCGTGTTGAACGAAAAGCTCTTCGAAGTCATGGGCGACGACGCCGAGATGGACAAGTGCTTCCAGTGCGCCGACGACGTGCTGCACAACGCGGTGGCCGGCATTGCGGAAATCATCAACGTCGATGGTCTGGTGAACGTCGACTTTGAAGACGTGAAGACCGTGATGGGCGAGCAAGGCAAGGCGATGATGGGCACGGCCACCGTGTCCGGCGTCGACCGTGCGCGTCTGGCCGCTGAGCAAGCCGTGGCCAGCCCGCTGCTGGAAGGCGTGGACCTGTCGGGTGCGCGTGGCGTGCTGGTGAACATCACGGCCAGCCGCTCGCTCAAGCTGTCCGAGACCAAGGAAGTGATGAACACCATCCGCAGCTATGCCGCGGAAGATGCCACCGTCATTTTCGGTACGGTCTACGACGACGCCATGGGCGACGCGCTGCGCGTGACCGTGGTTGCCACGGGCCTGGGCCGCGCCGCTCGCAACAAGCAACAACAGCAGCAGACGATGACGCTGCTGAAGACCGGTACCGACAACCAGCCAGTGGCTTTCGGCGGTGGCGCCGGTCACTCGGTGGCAGCTGCGCCGGACTACAGCAATTTCGACACCCCGGCCGTGTGGCGCAGCTCGCGTGAGTCGGCATCGGCTCACGTGGCAGCACTGCAAGAGAAGGGCGTCGACACGTACGACATTCCGGCATTCCTGCGCAAGCAGGCGGACTGATCGGGCCTGCGTTGGTTCGATAGCGCTCGCGCACGTCCGACTGCCTGCGGCACCACACGCCGCGCGCGATTCACGGCTCCCCTCCCGTGATCGCCGTTGTGTGATGGCCCGCCGCTCGCCAGTCGACAGCGCTCGACGAACCGGACACAGTCGTTGCCGCCGGGCAGGTTGGCCTCTGGCCGCCTCCCCGGAAGGGTTCACCCCGCCCGGCGGGTGTATCCGTTCGTTGTGCCGCGCGCGGTGCGTTCCGCCCCAAGCTGCCTGATGGTGTTGTCTCCCAAGACCGCCCGCGTGATTCGTTCACGCGGGCGGTCTTGTTTTTTCGAACCGGCTGCGCGCTCGCGTGGCAAGTTCTATGATCGCGATATCCGCGCACGCTCCCTGACGATCATGATCCAGCCTGGTCAACCGCTGCCCGACGCAACGCTCTACGAGTTCTTTGAAGTGGAAAAGGACGGCTGCGCGCTCGGCCCCAACGCTTTCTCCGTCCAGCACCTGGCCGAGGGCAAGACGATCGTCATCTTCGGGCTGCCTGGCGCGTTCACGCCGACCTGCTCGGCGCGGCATGTGCCCGGCTACCTTGCCCACTTCGACGCGTTGCGCGCCAAGGGCGTCGACGAGATCTGGTGTGTGTCCGTCAACGATGCCTTCGTGATGGGGGCCTGGGCCCGCGCGCAGGGCACGGACGACAAAATCCGCATGCTGGGTGACGGTAGTGCTGAGTTCACCAGCAAGCTCGGCCTGGAGCAGGACCTCTCCAAGCGCGGCATGGGCGTGCGTTCACAGCGCTACGCGATGGTCGTGAAGGACGGTGTGGTAACAGCGCTACAGGTGGAAGCGCCCGGACAGTTCGCCGTCAGCAGCGCCGAATCGATCCTGGCGATACTCTGACGCCACCCGCGCGGCTCCCCCGAATGGCGGAGTACCGCCCGCTATGCCGCCTCGCCACGCAACTGACTGGTCCGTGGCGCTGAATGTGCGTGGGCTAAGGTTGAGCAAAGTATGAGGACGCCTAACATCCCGATACAAAAGTCGTTTTGAAGGCAGGGATGTGAAAATGGTATGCTTAGGGTTATCACCTATGCAGACTGCATAGATAAAAACAATCGTAGAAATTTCGTGAGTTGAGGGCGGCCATGTTGAAACAACGCACCATCAAGTCCCTCGTCAAGACCGTCGGTATCGGGTTGCACTCGGGCCGTAAGGTGACGTTGACGTTGCGCCCGGCAGCCGCAGGCACCGGCATCGTCTTCACGCGCGTTGACCTCGACCCGGCCGTCGAGATTCCCGCCACCGCCAGCGCCATCGGCGATACACGCCTGGCGTCTGTGCTGCAGAAGGACGGTGCACGTGTGTCGACCGTCGAACATCTGATGTCCGCGTGCGCCGGCCTCGGCATCGACAACCTCTATGTCGACGTCGACGCCGAAGAAATTCCCATCATGGACGGCAGTGCAGCCTCGTTCGTGTTTCTGCTGCAATCGGCGGGCATTGAAGAGCAGGGCGCAGCCAAGCAGTTCATCCGCGTGATCAAGCCGGTGGAAATCCGCGAGGGCGACAAGCTTGCCCGCCTCGACCCATACTTCGGCTTCAAGCTGTCGTTCACCATCGAGTTCCGCCATCCGGCCGTCGATAAAACCGGCCAGACGTTCGAAATCGACTTTGCCGATACCAGCTACACGCGCGAAATTGCCCGCGCCCGCACGTTCGGTTTCGCGCACGAAGTTGAAATGCTGCGCGAGGTCGGCTTGGCACGCGGCGGCAGCCTCGACAACGCCATCGTGCTCGACGAGCACCGCATGCTGAACAACGACGAACTGCGCTATGGCGATGAGTTCGTCCGTCACAAGATTCTCGACGCGATTGGCGATCTGTATGTGGTCGGCCATCCGCTGATTGCCGCGTACACGGCGCACAAGTCGGGCCACGGCCTGAACAACGCGCTGCTGCGCGCGCTGCTGGCGGACGAAACGGCCTACGAGATGGTGACGTTCGACAAGGTGGAAGAGGCGCCGCGCGCGTTCTTGCCCCAGTTGCAACCAGCGTTTTCTTGACCGGCCGAGGCGATCGTCGCCATGAAAAAGCGCCCCACGGGGCGCTTTTTATTTAGGTCCTGCGACAGGGGGCACGTGCCGGGCAATCATTTCAGCCAACGCTTGGCGGAGTGGCGAATCAGGCAGTTCGTTGGCCAGCGCCGCCAAGCTATTGACCCCAACTGCCGTCATCTTGGCGCGTTTAGGCGGCTTTTCGGTCTCTTGTGGCCATAAACTGTCGCTGCCGCCCTGCGGTTGTACCCGTACACGAATTGCGGTAATCTGCGATCCCCGGCGTTGCAGACGCTCCAGCAAGGTGGGTACCACCTGCCGTAAGCGCGCCGCAGCCGCACTATGTGCGGCGAGCAACACCAGAGTCGCTTCCCGGCTATCGCGCGCATCGTTCTTGATGCCGCCGATGGCCACACCGCCGCCCAAGCCGGGCGGCAACAGCGACAACACCTCCGCTTCCAACGACGCCAATTGCCTGGCCGCCTGCATCAGCGGGCCGACCGAACCGGCACCCGAAAGCCAGTCCTGGACGGGTTTTGCCACAGGCGTCTTGAGAGCGGGATGAACAAAGATTCGCATGCCGGCATTGTAGGGCGCTTCATCGCGCTTTCGTGCCGGTGGGCAGCTTTTTTGTCCGGAAAACGAGCGATGCAGATCATCCTGATTCACCCACGCAAGGCCGGCGCGACGCACCTGTCGCGACGCGGCGTCTTCGTGGCTATTGGTGCGGCACTGCTGACCGTGGCGGCTCTGTCCGTCGGTGGGACGTGGCTGGCGGCCAAGCAAGGCCTGCTGCCTGGCGCAACCGCTTCCGCGGTTGCCGGCGCTGACCAGCGTGTCACCCGCGAAAACCTCAACCTGATGGCTGCGCGCATTGGCGAAATGCAGGCGCAGATCGCGCGCCTGGACGCCCTGGGCGCCCGTGTGTCAGGGCTGGCAGGTGTGCCGCCGCGCGAGTTCGATTTCAAATCGCAGCCGAGCCGCGGCGGGCCGGAGGGTGCATTCTCTCGGCCGATGTCGATGCCGGAAATTCAGTCCGAGCTGAACCGCCTGACGCGCTCGGCCGACCAGCGCACCGATTACCTCAGCGTGCTGGAGAGCACCCTGATGGACCGGCAGATCCACGCCAAGATGATGCCCACCGTGCGCCCGGTGGCCACGGGCTACGATTCCTCCGGGTTTGGCACGCGGATCGATCCGTTCACGGGCCGGCGCACGCAGCATGATGGTGTCGATTTTGTCGGGCCCGTCGGCACGCCCATCGTGGCGGCTGCTGGCGGCGTGGTGGTGGCCAGCGAATTCCACCACGAATACGGCAACATGATCGACATCGACCACGGTAACGGCCTGAAGACGCGCTATGCGCATGCGTCCAAGGTCTTCGTGAAGGTCGGTGACATCGTGAAGGCGGGAGAGCGCATCGCGCTGATCGGCCGCACAGGCCGCGCCACAGGCCCGCATCTGCACTTCGAGGTGCATGTCAATGACGTCCCGCAGAATCCGGTGGCTTTCCTGGAGAACGCGGGGCAACCCAAGATGGCGGCCAATGCGCCCGCGCCGAAAGTTGCGGCGGCCGATATCGGAAAGAGCATGGCGGCGGCCGGCCATTGATCTGGCCCGGGTTGCAATCGGGGGCGCCCGTCCCCAGTTCAGCGTGAGTGTGTAGCCGCCCGAACGGCGTTCGGTGCGGCGTTAAAGTGCGGCGTTCCTGCCACATCCGGCGCGTCTGCCGCCATCAAGCGGGAGTTTTGCACATGCTAAACTCCCGCCTTTGCGCCAACCCTTTCCGGGCCGTTGTGCTGCCTATGTTTCGCGGTCTCCTCGACGCGCTTTCCGGGTGGCTCACCAGCCCTAGCCATCGATGATCACGGGCCTTCTCAAGAAGATTTTCGGCAGCCGTAATGAACGGCTGATCAAACAGTACCGCCGCAAGGTGGCGCAGATCAACGCGCTCGAGCCCAAGTTCGAAGCGCTCTCCGATGCCGAGCTGCAGGCCAAGACCGAGGAATTCCGCCAACGTTTTGCCAAGGGCGAGACGCTCGATGCGCTGTTGCCCGAAGCGTTCGCCGTGTGCCGCGAGGCCAGCAAGCGCGTGATGAAGATGCGGCACTTCGACGTGCAGCTGGTCGGTGGCATGGTGCTGCACGACGGCAAGATCGCCGAAATGCGCACGGGTGAAGGCAAGACGCTGACCGCGACGCTGGCCGTGTACCTGAACGCCATCTCCGGCCAGGGCGTGCACGTCGTGACGGTCAACGATTACCTGGCACAGCGCGATGCCGAGTGGATGGGCCGCCTGTACAACTGGCTGGGCCTGTCGGTGGGGGTCAACCTGACCACCATGGACCACGACCAGAAGCAGGCCGCCTACGCGTCGGACATCACTTACGGCACCAACAACGAGTTCGGCTTCGACTACCTGCGCGACAACATGGTGTACGACGCCGGCCAGCGCGTGCAGCGTCCGCTGAACTACGCGATCGTCGACGAGGTGGACTCGATCCTGATCGATGAAGCGCGTACCCCGCTGATCATTTCTGGCCAGGCCGAAGATCACACCGACCTGTACCGCCGCATGAACGGCATCCCCGCGCAGCTCACACGCCAGATCGGCGAAGAGAAGTCGGATGGCACGGGCGTCGAGAAGCCGGGCGACTACTACGTCGACGAGAAATCGCACCAGGTCTACCTGACCGAATCCGGTCACGAGAAGGCAGAGCAGATCCTGCTGCAAGCCGGCTTGATTGGCGAGGGCGAGTCGCTCTACGCGCCGCAGAACATCACGCTGATGCACCACCTGTACGCCGCCCTGCGTGCGCACAGCCTGTTCTTCCGCGATCAGCACTACGTGGTGCAGAACGGTGAAGTGGTGATCGTCGATGAATTCACTGGCCGCCTGATGTCGGGCCGCCGTTGGTCCGACGGTCTGCACCAGGCCGTGGAGGCCAAGGAAGGCGTGCAGATCCAGCAGGAAAACCAGACGCTGGCGACCATCACGTTCCAGAACTACTTCCGCATGTACAACAAGCTGTCGGGCATGACCGGCACGGCGGACACGGAAGCGTACGAATTCCAGGAGATCTACGGCCTTGAGACCGTGGTGATCCCGACCAACCGCACGCCGCAGCGCAAGGACTTGCAGGATCAGATCTACAAGACCTCGAAGGAGCGCTACGACGCCGTCATTCGCGACATTCGCGATTGCTACGAGCGTGGTCAGCCGGTGCTGGTGGGCACGACGTCCATCGAAAACTCCGAGCTGCTGTCGAACCTGCTGAACCAGGTCAAGCTGCCGCACCAGGTGCTCAACGCGAAGCAGCACGAGCGCGAAGCCGCCATCATCGCGGAAGCGGGCCGGCCGAAGGCGATCACCATCGCCACCAACATGGCCGGTCGCGGTACCGACATCGTGCTGGGCGGCAACGTGGAGAAGCAATCCGCTTTCGTGATGGCGGACGAATCGCTCTCTGATGAAGAGAAGGCCGCACGCGTGAAGCAACTGCAGGACGAATGGCAATCGCTGCACGAGCAGGTGAAGGCCGCCGGTGGTCTGCACATCGTCGGTACCGAGCGCCACGAATCGCGCCGGATCGATAACCAGTTGCGGGGCCGTGCCGGCCGTCAGGGTGATCCGGGTTCGTCGCGCTTTTATCTGTCGTTGGACGATCAGCTGCTGCGCATCTTCGCGGGCGACCGCGTGCGCGCGATCATGGATCGCCTGAAGATGCCCGAGGGCGAGCCGATCGAAGCCGGTATCGTCACGCGCTCGATCGAATCGGCGCAGCGCAAGGTCGAAGGCCGCAACTTCGATATCCGCAAGCAACTGCTGCAGTACGACGACGTCTCCAACGATCAGCGCAAGGAACTCTACAAGCTGCGTAACGAGATTCTCGAAGCGCAGGACGTGGGCGATCTGGTCAAGAACCTGCGCGAGTCCGTGTTCACCGAGCTGTTCCGCACGTATGTGCCGGCCGAGACCATGGAAGAGCAGTGGGATGTTGCCGGCCTGGAGAAGATTCTGCGCGAAGACTGGGGTGTCGACCAGCCGCTGGTGAAGACGCTGGAAGACGCGCAGTCGATCGAAGACGAAGACCTGCTCAAGATGGTGCTGGAGGCTGCCGAAGCGGTGTACGAAGGCAAGGTGGCGCAAGTGGGCCGCGAGTCGTTCGCCGGCTTCGAGCGTTCGGTGATGCTGCAAAGCCTCGACACGCACTGGCGTGAGCACCTGGCTGCGCTCGACATGCTGCGACAGGGCATCCACCTGCGCGGCTATGCGCAGAAGGACCCGAAGCAAGAGTACAAGCGCGAGTCGTTCGAATTGTTCGGCCGCTTGCTCGATACCATCCGCAACGAAGTCACGCGTATTGTCTTCACGGTGCGTATCCAGTCGCAGGAAGAGCTGGAGCAGGCTTCCGAGCAGATCGAAGAAGATCTTTCCGCGCTGAGCAACCTGCAGTACAAGCACGACGAGTTCAGTGAACTCGCCGAAGTGGCCGCCGGCGATGCAGAGATCCATGGCGCAACGCCGGCTATGGCCGCACCGCGTTCGGCGGCATCTGCCGCTGCTGCCGCACTGGCCGGCGAAGTGCCGAAGGTTGGCCGCAATGACCCGTGCCCATGCGGTTCGGGCAAGAAGTACAAGCAGTGCCACGGCAAACTCGTCTGACGCCGCTTAGAACCTGTTTTCTGTTGATTCATGATGCCCGCAATGCGGGCATCCTCATTTTGAAAGGTGTGCTCCATGGCTGTGAATCTCGTCGCGCCCGCCGCTGACTCACTGTTGCCGATCGACGGCGTGGAACTCGGCTGGGCCGAGGCCGGTGTACGCAAGGCCAATCGCAAGGATGTGCTGCTCGTTCGTATCGCCGATGGCTCGGCGGTGGCTGGTGTGTTCACGCAGAACCGTTTCTGCGCGGCGCCAGTGCAGGTGTGCCGCGAGCATCTGGCGAGCGGCAAGGGGGCGCGGGCGATCGTTGTGAACACGGGCAACGCGAATGCCGGCACGGGCGCGCCGGGCCTCGCGCATGCACGCCAGACCTGCGATGCCGTGGCCAAGCTGCTGGGCGTGTCGGCGGAGCAGGTGCTGCCGTTTTCCACGGGCGTAATTCTGGAGCCGCTGCCGGTCGACCGCATCATCGCCGGACTGCCTGCGGCTGAGGCGAACGCCAAGCCGGACAACTGGCTGGCCGCCGCTGAGGCCATCATGACCACCGACACCGTACCCAAGGCGGCATCCGCCACGTGCACGCTGTCGGGCAAGACGGTGCGCATGTCGGGCATCAGCAAGGGCGCGGGCATGATCCGTCCGAACATGGCGACGATGCTGGGCTTCATCGCCACCGATGCCAATGTGGACGAAGCTGTGCTGCAAGGTCTGGTGCGCCACGCCGCCGATCATTCGTTCAACAGCGTGACGGTGGACGGCGATACGTCGACCAACGACTCGTTCGTCGTCATCGCGACGGGCCGCGCCGGCACGCCGCGCATCGATTCCGAATCGCACCCTGATTACGCGGCGCTGCGCGATGCGCTGACGGGCCTCGCGCAAGAGCTTGCGCAGAAGATCGTGCGCGACGGCGAGGGGGCGACGAAGTTCATGGCCATCCAGGTCGAGGGCGGCCGCAATGTTGAGGAGTGTCGCCTGATCGCCTATGCGGTCGCGCACTCGCCGCTGGTCAAGACCGCGTTCTACGCTTCGGACCCCAACCTCGGCCGTATCCTGGCGGCCGTGGGCTACGCTGGCGTGACGGACCTTGACGTAAACGGCGTCAATCTGTGGCTCGACGACGTGTGGGTCGCGCGTGACGGTGGCCGCAACCCCGAGTACCGCGAAGAAGACGGCCAGCGTGTGATGAAGCAGGCGGAGATCACCGTGCGCATCGCGCTCGGCCGCGGCGACGCCACCGCCACCGTGTGGACGTGCGACTTCTCGCACGACTACGTGTCGATCAACGCGGACTACCGTTCGTAATCCGGAGTCTGCCTCCATGTCGTCCGACCTTTCCGCACGGCTCGACCGCTTTCTTGGGCGGCTCGAGCAATGGCTGCCGCCCGAACTGACCGAGGCGGATTGGAACGAGGCCGTTGCCTTCCGCTGGCGAAAACGTCAGAGCCTGTTCGGCAATATCGGCTATCTCGCGCCGATCCGCCAACTGCCGCCGATCCACCTGAGCGATCTGCACAACATCGAACGCCAGAAAGACGCCATCGTCGCCAACACGCGCCAGTTCGTCAGCAAGCTGCCGGCCAATAACGTGCTGCTCACGGGCGCACGTGGTACCGGCAAGTCGTCGCTCATCAAGGCGTGCCTGAACGAATTCGTGAAAGACGGGCTGCGCCTGGTCGAAGTCGACAAGGATGATCTGGCCGATCTGGGCGATATCGTCGAGCAGCTTTCGACGCGCCCCGAGCGCTTCGCGATCTTCTACGATGACCTTTCGTTTGAAGAAGGCGAATCGGGCTACAAGGCGCTGAAGTCTGCGCTGGACGGCTCGGTGGCAACGCAATCAGACAACGTGCTGATCTACGCGACGTCCAACCGGCGCCATCTGCTGCCGGAATACATGAAGGACAACGAGACCTATCAGCACACGTCTGACGGCGAAATCCATCCGGGCGAAGTGGTGGAAGAGAAGATCTCGTTGTCGGAGCGCTTCGGGCTGTGGCTGTCGTTCTACCCGCCCAAGCAGGACGAATACCTGACCATCGTTGGCCACTGGCTCAAGCATTTCGGCTGCAGCGACGAGGACATCGCCGCTGCACGTGGCGACGCGCTGGTCTGGGCGCTCGAGCGTGGCTCGCGTTCGGGCCGCGTGGCATGGCAATTTGCCCGCGACTGGGGCGGCAAGCATGGGCGGCAGCATGTCGACTGACAATCTGACGCAAGTGCCACCCACGCACACGCCCGACGGCCGCAAGATCACCGAAGTGGCCGTTGGCGTGCTGGTGCAGCCGGACGGCCAGTTCTTGCTGGCCCAGCGTCCAGAAGGCAAGCCTTACGCGGGCTACTGGGAATTTCCTGGCGGCAAGCTGGAAGCGGGCGAATCGGTGGAAGCCGCGCTCACGCGTGAGCTGAAGGAAGAGCTGGACGTAACGCTACGCGCCTGCGTGCCCTGGCACACCATCGAGCACGACTACCCGCACGCGTACGTGCGCCTGCACTTCTGCAAGGTAACGGCTTGGGATGGGACATTGCGCGCGCTGGAAGGCCAGGATTTCGCCTGGCAGACGCTGCCGATCAGCGTCGACCCGGTGCTGCCGGCAACGTTGCCCGTCTTCGAATGGATGCGCGAGGAAGCGACGGCTAGTTGAGCTTGCCGGTCGTATCCCCGCCAGGTGCGTCGGGCAGATCGTCTTCTTCGACCACGGGGATGGTGTACTGCTCGGCGGCCCAGGCCCCCAGGTCGATCTGCTTGCAGCGCTCGGAGCAGAAGGGACGGTAGCGGCTCTCAGGCACCCAAGGCACGGGCTTGCCGCAGCTGGGGCATTTGACGGTCTTCACATTCATGGTGCGGCTCAGAAATTACAGAGCTTCAACTGGAACGGGATATCCGCATCGACCGGCTTGGGTCGCAGGTCGCCATCCTGCTGGGTGAAGCGCACCCAGAGCATGTACTTGTTGGCGCTGATCTCGGGAATGAACCCCAGCGCCGACTCATCCAGGCGCACCTGCATCAGCTGGTACACGCGGCCCGACAGCATCTGCTGATAGCTCCCAGCGTTAGCAATCACCTTGCCACTCTGGCCTGATTCGCGCAGCAGGCGCAGCACGATCATCGTGGCGTCGCGCAGCGGCACCAGCGGTTGGGCCCATTTGATGATGTCGGCGCGGCGGCGCTCGGCGGGGTGATGCTGCCAAGCAAAATACGCCGGCAGATCAAACTCGCACGTACCGCCGGGGATGATGGCGCGGCTGCGGATGCTCGTCAGCCACTCGTTGTCGGCGATGAGTTGGCCGGCCTTGCCATGCGTGGCAGTGAGATTGCTCGAGGCGGTTTCCAACTCGCTGATGACGGCGTCGAGCGCGTCCTGATCGATCTGCGGGTTGGCGCGCAGCGCGGTGAGCGTCTGGCGTTGGCGATCAAGTTCTTTCAGCAGATCGGATTTGAGGTCGGCTCGCCCGGCTACGTCCACCACCTCGAACAGGGTGGTCAGCGCTACATGGTGCTGCAGCGGATGTTCCTGCACGAGAAAGAAATCCAGCCGCTCGAACAGGTCTTCGAGGCGCAGCAGCGTCCGAATGCGTTCGTTGAAGGGATATTCGTACAGGATCAAAACTTGGGTGCCCGGTGTGCTGGCCCGCTGGCATATGCGGCCCCGAAGCCCATTTGGCCTCGATCTGCCCGCATTCTATGCGAGACCCTCGTTCATCACAATGCAAAGGGCTGTGACGGCCGCTTTCAGATCGTTTCAATTCGACCGGTAGGTTAGGTCCAGACGATCGATCTGCGGCAGCAGGTCGGCCAGCGTGCCGCTGTTGTCGATCACGTCGTCGGCGGCGGCAAGGCGTGCCTCGCGCGAAGCCTGGCGCGCGACGATCGCTTCCACCTGCGCGCGCGGCAACCCGTTGCGGGCCATCACGCGGGCAATCTGCGACTCAACCGGGCAGTCGACCACCAGAATGCGGTCGACCAGCGTGCGCCAACTTTGATGCCCGGCGAGGGATTCCACCAACAGGGGGACGACGTAGACAAGGTACGGATGCGCGTCCGATGCCTGTGCGGCGGCCCCGCGCGCCAGCGCAATCTCGCGGATGAGCGGGTGCGTGATCTGCTCCAGTCGCGATTTGGCGGTGGCGTCCGAGAAGGCGAGGGCGCGCATGACATCGCGGTCCATGGCGCCGTCTGCGCGCAGGATGCCGGCGCCGAAGGTCTCGACCAGCTTGGGAATGGCGGCGCCGCCCGGCGCGGTGATCTCGTGGGCAATGGCATCGGTGTCGACAATGGCGGCGCCGCGCTCCGCCAGGCGGTCCGCCACGTAGCTCTTGCCGCTGCCGATGCCGCCGGTCAGGCCGATCACACGCATGCTGGCCATGCCCCTATGGCGCAAGCAGGGGACCGAAGCCCGCCATCATGAGCAATTGCGGGCCGGCCAGCAGGGCGATCACGCCAGCCCCGGCAATGAATGGCCCGAACGAGAACGGCGATTCGCTAGTCGCACCCCGCGCAATCCGCACGAGCCCAAACACCAGTCCCACGACCGACGAGAGCAGCACCAGCAGAGGCAGCGCCTGCCAGCCGAACCACGCGCCGAGTGCAGCCATCAGCTTGAAGTCGCCGTAGCCCATGCCTTCACGGCCGCGCAGAAGCTTGTAGGCCCAGTAGATCGACCACAGGAACAGGTAGCCGGCCATCGCACCAATCACGGCGTCGTGCAGGTGCGTGAACATGCCAAACAGATTCACGCCCAGCCCAAGCCAGAGCAGCGGCTGGGTGATGGCGTCGGGCAACAGTTGCGTGTCGGCGTCGATCATCGTGCCGGCGATCAGGAACCACAGCAGCACCGCCGACGCGACCGCCACCCAGGTCGGGCCGAAGTGCCACAGGCAGGCCGCCGTCAGCAGGCCGGTCACCAGTTCCACAGCGGGATAGCGCCACGAGATAGGTGTCTTGCAGGCACTGCAGCGGCCGCGTAGCGCCAGCCAGCTCATCACGGGAATATTCTCGATCGCCTTGATCTGATGACCGCACGACGGACACGCCGAGCGCGGCACGATCAGGTTGTACGCGTCGGGATGAGGGAGCGGCTCTTCGCGCAGCTCGGCGATGTAGTTGGCTTCCTCTCGCTCGATCATGCGCGGCAGGCGGTGGATCACCACGTTGAGGAAGCTGCCGACCAGCAAGCCAACCAGCGCCCCGGCCGCAATGACAAACCACGCCGGCAGTTGCGCCAGCGTGGGAATGACAAACAACTCCGGCATCAGACCACCTGACCCAGCTTGAAGATCGGCAGATACATCGCCACGACCATGCCGCCGATCAGCACGCCGAGAATCACGATGATGAGCGGTTCAATCAGCGTGGATATGTTGGCCACGGCGTCATCGACCTCGCGCTCGTAGAACTCGGCCACCTTGAGCAGCATGCTGTCGAGGGCACCGGATTCCTCACCGATCTGGGTCATCTGCAGCACCATGTTGTCGAACACATGCGTGGCTTGCATGGCGTTGGTCAGGCTGGTACCGATGCGCACGGCTTGCTGGATCTCGATCGTGGCATCGTAATAAATCCAGTTGCCGGCTGCGCCAGCCACTGACTCCATCGATTCCACGAGCGGCGTGCCGGCTGCAAACATAGTGGCCAGGGTGCGCGTCCAGCGGGCGATGGTGGCCTTGCGGATGATGCTGCCGAAGATCGGCATGCGCAGAATCCAGCGATGTGTGGAGCGTTGGACGTTCTCCGAGCGCTTAAATGCCCGGACGAATAGCGTAATGGCAATGAGGGGCGCGAAGACGATTATGTACCACCATTGCACGAAGAAGTCGGAAATGCCCATCACGACCAAAGTCGGCGCGGGCAGTGTGGCGCCAAAGCTTGAGAATACGCTCTTGAAGGACGGCACCACGAAAACCATCAGCACTACGGTCACCAAGAAGGCCACCGTCAGCACCGAGATCGGATAGATCATCGCCGACTTGATCTGCGCCTTCAGCGCGATCGACTTCTCCATGTACAGCGAAAGCCGCTCGAGCAGCGCATCCAGAATACCGCCTTGTTCGCCCGCGTCGATCAGGTTGCAGTACAGCGTGTCGAAGTACTGCGGATGGCGTCGGAAGGCCTGCGCCATGCTGCTGCCCGACTCGATATCGAAACGGATTTCCGTCAGCAGTTGCGTGAAATTCGGATTGGCGTGGCCCTTCGCGATGATGTCGACCGACTGCAGCAGCGGGACGCCGGCCTTCAACATGGTTGAGAGCTGGCGCGTGAAGTAGGCGATGTCCTTCGGCGTGATCTTCTTGCCGCGGGCCGCACGGCGGCGCTTGGACTTGGTGATCGACAGGCCTTGCTTGCGCAGGACGGCATTCACCTCGGTGATGCTCTCGGCGCGCATCTCGCCCTTGAAGATCTTGCCTTTGCGATCTTTGCCTTCCCACTCGAAGATGTACTGCGTGGGCGCCTTTGTCTTGGCGGTCTTTCGCGCTGGCGCGGCGGCCGCGCTCTTTGGGGCCGATCTCGCGGCAGGTGCTCGTGTAGCCATGGTTGGTTCCTACCCCCCGGTATGGGAACGATTGATCGAGAAGGTTATTGGTTTGTTGTGGCCAGCACTTCCTCTAGGGAAGTCAGCCCCTGCTTCACTTTTCGCAAGCCCGACTCGCGCAGCGACAGTACGCCCTCTTTACGCGCCTGCTCGGCGATCTGCAGCGCAGTGCCATGCGTCAGGATGATCTCCTGGATCGCTTCGGTGATCGGCATGACTTGGTAGATACCGACCCGGCCCTTGTAGCCGCTGCCGTTGCAGGTTTCGCAACCGACCGGGTGATACGGCTGCCAGGAGCCGTCGACGTCCGCTTCGGTAAAGCCCGCGTCGAGCAGCGTTTCCTTGGGCAGCGGCCCCGGCTTCTTGCATTCCTTGCACAGCCGGCGCGCCAGGCGCTGCGCCGTGATCAGGAGCACCGATGACGCGATGTTGAACGGCGCCACCCCCATGTTCATCAGGCGGGTCAGCGTGGTCGGGGCATCGTTGGTGTGCAGCGTGGAAAACACGAGGTGACCGGTCTGCGCAGCCTTGATCGAGATGTCGGCCGTCTCCAGATCCCGGATTTCGCCCACCATGATGATGTCCGGATCCTGCCGCAGGAACGACTTCAGCGCCGCCGCAAAGGTCAGCCCCGCCTTGTCGTTCACGTTGACCTGGTTGATGCCGGGCAACTGGATTTCCGCCGGGTCTTCGGCCGTGGAAATGTTGATGTCGCCCTGGTTCAGCCTGTTCAGGAACGTGTACAGCGACACCGTTTTGCCCGAGCCGGTGGGCCCCGTCACGAGCACCATGCCGTACGGCCGCTTGATCACGTCGAGCAGCAACTGCTTTTGCTCCGGCTCGTAGCCGAGTTGATCAATATCGAGCCGCTCGGTGGACGACTCCAGAATCCGGATCACGATCTTCTCGCCGAACAGCGTCGGCAGCGTCGACACCCGGAAGTCGATGGCGCGCTCGATCGTCTCTTTGTTGTCCTTGTCCTTGCGGTCTTTCGGGACGGTGATGAGCAGCTTCATGCGGCCGTCTTGCGGCACGCGCTTTTCTGAGATGTCGAGGCGCGAGAGCACCTTGATGCGGGTCGCGATCTTGTCGCGGATATCCAGCGGCGGCTGTGCGACCTGCGCCAGGATGCCGTCGATGCGGAAACGCACGCGGTAAAACGTTTCAAAGGGCTCGAAATGCAAGTCCGACGCGCCGCGCAACAGGGCCTCGGTAAAGAGCTTCTGCAGGAAGCGCACCACGGGGGCATCGTCGATGCCATCGGTGGTGGTGCGACGCGAGGCGGCAGCAGCGCCCGGGTCGTACTCGATCTGCGTGGCTTCCTGCTTGGGGAAGAGCGACTTGATTTCGGCCGGCGCCTCATTGGCGAGGCTCAGCTGGCGTACCAGCTTGTCGTGCTCGACGATGACCGTTTCGATAGCCACGTTCATCTTCTGACGCAGCTCTTCGATTGGCTTCGGATCGCTTGGGTCGGACGTGGCGAGGATGAGACGGTTTTCGCGACGGCCCAGCGGCAACAAGCGCAACTGTGCGAAGTGCTTATTGGCCGACAGCACGGCCGGTACGGTATCGAGCTTGTACTGGGCGAGGTCCAGCAGCGGCATCTGGTACTTGCCGGCGACAAACACGGCGAGGTCGTGCGCACTCATGATCCCGCTGCCCACCAGCTCGTCGATCAGCTGCGTGCGTTTTTCACGCGCGCTCTGTTCGAGCTGGGTGAGTAGCGTGGGCGCGATCCGCCTGCTCTGCGCTAGAGCGAGTCCGAGTGTCATGAGTCCAGTCCGTCAGGCTGAAGCTGACCATTTCAGCGCGCGCCGGGCCCCACCGCCTCCAGCGTGCGCTCGCCCCCCAAGGCGATTGTTTTATGTTCTGCCGCCGGTACCTCACCCATTCGTGGGGGGTGGTGCCCGGAACCGGGGCAGTTTGCCGACCGCCCCTGCATTTGTAAAGCGCGCATCAAAGCGCAGCTTGCATTTGTGCCACATCGGCAGAAAACGGTTCTAACTGAAGCGTTTGCTCTCGAGTGTGGCGTCAGCTGCGCTTGGGCTGCGGCGGCTGGTGCAGCCGCACCGTGCGGATGGACTGGCTGTCCATCTGGACGATGTCCATCACGCAGCCCGCAATCTTCACGCTGACAGTCGCCTCGGGAATCTCTTCCAGCACTTCCAGTAGCAACCCGTTGAGCGTCTTCGGGCCGTCGGTTGGCAGGCTCAGGCCCAGGCGCCGGTTCAGGTCGCGCAACGACATTCCCGCATCCGCAAGATAAGTGCCTTCCTTGTCCCAGGCGAGCTTGCCGGCGTTCGGAAGCGTGGTGGTGAACTCGCCGATCATCTCTTCGATGATGTCTTCCAGCGTCACCAGCCCCAACATGTCGCCGTATTCATTGACGATCAGGCCGATGCGGCGGCGGTTCTCCTGGAAGTACTGCAACTGGCGGAAAACGGGTGTGCCGCTCGGCACGAAATACGGCTCGGCGAGCAGGCCGCGGAAATCGTCGTGCGTAAGTTCGGTGTGCCCCAGCAGTGACAGGACCTTGCGCACATGCAGGATGCCGATCACCTGATCGCTGTCTTGCTCGAACACCGGGAGCTTGTTGTGGTAGCAGGTCTCGAGTTGCTGGATGACCTCTTCAATCGGGCGCGACAGATCCAGCGATTCCACCCGCGCGCGCGGCGTCATCACGTCGTCCACGGTGATGGCGTCCAGATCGAACAGGTTGAGCAGGATGCTGCGGTGCTTGTGCGGAATGAAGTTGCCTGATTCCAGCACAAGCGTGCGCAGTTCCTCGGTCGACATGCGCTGCTCAGGCGCCTTGCGTGTGTTGATCCGCACCAATCGCAGCACACCCATGGCAAACGCGTTGACCACCGCGACCAGCGGCGTCGAAATCTGCATCAGCGGCTTGATGATGAAGCTGGCCGGGAAAGCAACGCGTTCTGGGTAGGTCGCGCCCACGATCTTGGGGGCGATCTCGGCGAACACGATGATGAGAAACGCGACGATGGCCGTGGCGATCGACAGCGTCGTTCCGTTGTTGCCGAAGTAATGGATCGCCAGCGTCGTAATCAGCACCGGCACAGCGGTGTTGATCAGGTTGTTGCCGATCAGGATGAGCGAGAGCAGTTTGTCGGTTTGACCGAGCAATTGCTGCGTATTGCGCGCGCCCGATACGTTGGACTTGGCAAGATGCCGCAGGCGATGGCGGTTGAGCGCCATCATCGCGGTTTCGGAAATCGAGAAGAAGGCGGAGCAGCACAACAGCAGCACGACGGCGCCAATTTGTGCCCAGAGCGGCCAAGAGTCCAAAGCGGGAGGGGAAGGACGGCGAAGTGCCCACTATAACAGAGGGGTTTGGCGTGCCGATGCGCGCGGCCGTTGCGCATGCCGCTAGCGTAGATCCCCCCAGCAGAGGGTCGTTAAGAAACAAAAAAGCCCAGCAATTGCTGGGCTTGATGTCCTTGATCGACAAGGGAATTTCTGGTCGGGGTGAGAGGATTCGAACCTCCGGCCTCTACGTCCCGAACGTAGCGCTCTACCAGGCTAAGCTACACCCCGATGCTTCTTCGCAGATCTCGTGCGTGTCAGGACTGACGTTGCAGCGAGAAAGCACACAAGTCTATCAGCGTCTGGCGGAAAAGGGAAGGGGGTAATGCGTTTGCAGCTACTTCGGCTGCAGCGGCTTCGCGTTCGGCGGCCTGGCGCGTGTACTCCAGCGCGCCGGAAGTCTGAATGGCAGCGAAGATCGCATCGAAATGTTCCGTGCCGCCTTGCTCGATGGCTTGGCGCACCAGTGCACGCTGTTCTTCCGTGCCGTTCGATAGCAGATGGATGAGCGGCAGGGTCGGCTTGCCTTCGCGCAGGTCGTCGCCAGCGTTCTTGCCCATCTGGTCAGCGGTGGACGTGTAGTCGAGCAGATCATCGACGATCTGGAACGCGGTGCCGATGCGGCGGCCGTATTCAGCAGCGGCCTCTTCGGTGGCGGCGTCGGCGCCCGAAAGCACCGCGCCGATCTGGGCGGCTGCCTCGAACAGCTTGGCGGTCTTGTAGCGAATGACCTGCAGGTAGCGCTCTTCCGTCACGTCCGGGTCGTGCATGTTCAGCAGTTGCAGAACCTCGCCTTCGGAAATGATGTTGGTTGCGTCGGCGAGGATCTGCATGATGCGCATGCTGTCGGCCTGCACCATCATCTGGAAGGCGCGCGAGTACAGGAAATCGCCCACCAGCACGCTGGCCGCATTGCCGAACACGGCGTTGGCGGTTTTTCGGCCGCGGCGCAAGTCGGATTCGTCAACCACATCGTCGTGCAGCAGCGTGGCCGTGTGGATGAACTCGACCACGGCAGCCAGCTCGTGCTGATGCTCGCCCTTGTAGCCGAGCGCATTTGCCACCAGCAGCAGGATCACCGGGCGCAGCCGCTTGCCGCCGGCGCTGATGATGTATTCGCCAATCTGATTGATCAGCACCACCTCCGAGCCTAGGCGGCGGCGGATCACGGCATCGACGGCGCGCATGTCTTCAGCGACAGGAGCGAGCAGGACGGAGGCGGAGGTCTGAGTCAAGGCGAATTCCGACAGAAAGCGTGTGGCTGATGGTCGACTTGCGCGGGGAGCGATGCTGCGCAAAAAACCGCGAGATTATAGAGCAACCAGGCGGTTTGCCCGATGGCGCGGCGCCCCAGGCTTGACGTGGCGGGCCGTTGCGCGGGCGCAGCACCCGATCAGGCGATTAGTCTTTGATTTGCTTGGGTTTTTCTTGTATAGTTGCGAGTTCTCTGTGTCCGTCGTCTGCGTATGCGGGCGGCAAGTGGCACAAGAGTCACGTTTTAGTTCTTTTATCGAGGTCCGACAATGTACGCGGTCGTAAAAACCGGCGGTAAGCAATACAAGGTTGCTGCTGGCGAAAAACTGAAAGTAGAACAGATACCGGCGGACGTTGGCGCAGAAATCACGCTTGACCAGGTGCTCGCAGTGGGCGCCGGCGACCAACTCAAGGTTGGTGCGCCGCTGGTGAGCGGGGCTGCCGTCAAAGCCACCGTCATCTCCCACGGTCGTCACGACAAAGTGCACATCTTCAAGATGCGCCGTCGTAAGCACTATCAAAAGCGCCAAGGGCATCGTCAAAATTACACCGAGTTGCGTATCGACTCGATCGTGGCCTAAGGCTGCGTCGTCTACGTAACCGGATAGGAGTTCAGTCATGGCACAGAAAAAAGGCGGCGGTTCCACACGGAACGGCCGCGATTCCGAGTCGAAGCGCCTGGGCGTGAAGGTGTACGGTGGTCAAGCCATCAACGCTGGCGGCATCATCGTTCGCCAACGCGGCACCCGCACGCACGCTGGCGTGAACGTGGGCATGGGCAAGGACCACACCCTCTTCGCGCTGGTCGATGGCCACGTGAAGTTCGCCAACCGCGGCGAAGGCAAGAAGCAGTTCGTCGACGTTGTTCCGGCGGCCTGATCCAGCCTTGTAGTCAAAAGGCCCCGCACCCGTGCGGGGCTTTTTCGTTTCTGGCTGCTAACAAAACGCGACCCTGATCCTGGGCGGTACGCTGCTTCTTGGCGCTTGTTTCCAGGCGCGTTCTGTTAGCAATGGCGCGAGCGGCGCCGATTTCTTTTTACCTGCCGTGCGCACGCCGCACGGGCGGAGACCCTCCATGAAGTTCATCGACGAAGCCCGGATTGAAGTGATCGCTGGTGACGGCGGCAACGGCAGCGCCTCGATGCGCCGCGAGAAATTCGTCCCGTTTGGCGGACCGGATGGCGGCGACGGTGGGCGCGGCGGTAGCGTGTGGGCCGTGGCTGACCGCAACATCAACACCCTGATTGACTACCGCTTTGCCAAGAAGCATCTCGCGCGCAACGGCGAAAACGGCCGAGGTGCCGACTGCTACGGCGCCGCTGGCGACGACATTACGCTGCGCATGCCCGTGGGCACCGCCATTTATGACGCCGACACGGAAGAGCTGATCGCCGACCTGACCGTCGACGGGCAGCGCCTGTGCCTGGCGCAGGGCGGCGAGGGCGGCTGGGGCAACATCCACTTCAAGTCGAGCACCAACCGCGCGCCGCGTCAGAAGACCGACGGCAAGGCCGGTGAGCGCCGCAACCTGCGCCTCGAGCTGAAGGTGCTGGCCGACGTGGGCCTGCTCGGCATGCCGAATGCCGGCAAGTCGACGCTGATCACCGCCATTTCCAATGCGCGCCCGAAGATTGCCGACTACCCCTTCACGACGCTGCACCCGAATCTGGGCGTGGTCCGGACCGGCCCGTCGAAGTCCTTCGTGGTGGCCGACATTCCAGGCCTGATCGAGGGCGCAGCGGAAGGTGCCGGTCTGGGGCACCAGTTCTTGCGCCACCTGCAACGCACACGCGTGCTGCTGCACGTGGTGGATCTTGCCCCGTTCGACGAGAGCGTGGACCCGGTGGCCGAAGCCAAGGCGATTGTCGGCGAGTTGAAGAAATACGACGCTGAACTCTTCGACAAGCCGCGCTGGCTCGTGCTGAACAAGCTCGACATGGTGCCCGAGGACGAGCGCGAAGCGCGCGTGAAGGACTTCGTGAAGCGCTTCAAGTGGAAGGGCCCGGTGCACCGCATTTCTGCGCTGACCCACGACGGCACGCAGGCGCTTGTCCACGCGATCCAGGAATACCTCGACGAGCTGCGCGCCGAAGAGGACGCCGCAGCGGCCGCGCCCGACCAGCGTCTGGACCCGAGCCTGCACAACGTCGACCACGACGATCAGGCCTGAACACAACAAACACCCTTCGGAGACACGCCCACCATGGCCCTGCATTCGCTGATTGCCGATGCGCGCCGCCTTGTCGTCAAGGTCGGTTCCAGCCTGGTTACCAACGACGGCCGTGGCCTCGATCAGGCTGCCATTGCCCGCTGGGCTGCGCAGATCGCGGCGTTACGGGCGGCGGGTAAGGAAGTCGTGCTGGTCAGCTCCGGCGCCATCGCCGAGGGCATGCAGCGCTTGGGCTGGGCGAAGCGCCCGAAGGAAATCCACGAGCTGCAGGCCGCCGCCGCCGTTGGGCAGATGGGGCTCGCGCAGGTGTACGAATCCGAGTTCGCGCGGCACAGCATCCGCACGGCGCAGGTGCTGCTCACGCATGGCGATTTGGCCGATCGCGAGCGCTACCTCAACGCACGTTCCACGCTGCTCACGCTGCTGGGCCTCGGTGTCGTGCCGATCATCAACGAGAACGACACGGTCGTCACCGACGAGATCAAGTTTGGCGACAACGACACGCTGGGCGCGCTCGTCACCAACCTGATCGAAGGCGACGCGCTGATCATCCTGACAGACCAGCGCGGCCTGTATACAGCTGACCCGCGCAAGGACCCGGACGCCCGCTTTGTCGACGAGGCGCAGGCTGGCACGCCAGATCTTGAGCAGATGGCCGGCGGCGCCGGTTCGAGCATCGGCAAGGGCGGCATGCTGACGAAGATTCTGGCGGCCAAGCGTGCGGCCAAGTCGGGTGCGCACACCATCATCGCTTCGGGGCGCGAGCCCGACGTGCTTGCGCGCCTGGCGAATGGCGAGGCCATCGGCACGCAACTTCGCGCGCCGACGGGGCGGATGGCGGCACGCAAGCAATGGATGATCGATCACCTGCAACTGCGCGGTCGCGTGGTGCTGGATGCCGGTGCAGTGGAAAAACTCACGGCCGGCGGAAAGTCGTTGCTGCCGATCGGCGTGACCGAAGTGCAGGGCGAATTCGCGCGCGGCGAGGTGATTTCTTGCGTGGATACGGCAGGCCGTGAAGTGGCGCGCGGGCTGACGAACTATTCGTCGGCCGAGGCCCGGCTCATCGCGCGCAGGGCATCCTCCGAGATCGAGTCGGTGCTTGGCTACGTAAGCGCCGCGGAGCTGGTGCACCGGGACAACCTGGTGCTGCTCTAATTCAGTCGCTCGGCGGCGTGTCAAAACAAAAGGCCAACCTTGCAGGGTTGGCCTTTCTGTTTGAGGCAGATAATGCAGTACGCCGACGTTTGCCGCTCAGGGCCCGAAATACCGGCCGCCCTGTCCCAACCGTTGCACCAGCGTAGAGGCCTTTCCATCTCCAGCTACCGAGCGCACGTCGCAGAAGTACGAGCGCAACAGCGCCGATGCATAGTCCGTCGGACCGCCATTGCCAACGCGCTGCCAATCCGTGGCGGGCTTGTAGGCATTCATGCTGGCGGACTCGGTATTCGCGGTTTCGTTCATGTCCACCGCGCGGTTGCTGATCCATTGGTTGGTGTCATTGCGCAGCGTCGCATAGATGCGTCGTTCTGCCGTATCGCAGCGCAGGCCTTCGTAGTTCACGTTGCGCGCGCCCGTCTTGCTGGTGATCAGCACGGTGTAGCGCACCACGTTGTCCTTGCCGATCGACACCGATTTCGGATCGATGGCAAAACGCAGCGGCGAATCAGTGCGGCCGCCCACATCGAACGGCACGGCATCACGATCGACCGGCGGGGCCGGGAAGGTCACGGCGTCTTCCTTGAAGGGCTTGTCGTTGAACGGGTCCATCAACAGCTTGTCTTCGAGGTCGCCGGTGCGGTTATGGCCACATGCCGTCAACGCCAGCGCAGCCGCCAGCGCGAGCGGCACGAGAGCGCGGTGCGCTCCACGTGTCGTCGTCATCAGATTCACGAATTGTCCTTGGGAGCCGTGTCGTCAGGGTTGGGGGAGGGGGCGGTCGGCGCGGATACGCTCACCGTTTCAACGATGACCGTCGTGGTGGTGACGGTCAGGGCCGGCTGGGCGTACGGCTCGTTGCGGCCGCTCTGGCCGCCGGAACGTTCACGGTGATCGCGCGCATCACGTCCGTCACGCTCACGGTGCTGCCCGCCGCGCCCGTAGGGCGAGAGCGGTGCGCGCGCCTGCCGCTGCACGAAGCGCGAAAGCTCCGACAGCGCCAGCTGATACACCTCGCGCTTGAACTCGATGACGGCCTCGAGCGGCACCCAGTACTGGCTCCACCGCCACGCATCGAATTCCGGATGCTCGGTGGCGCGCAGTTGGATGTCGCAGTCGCGACCGACCATGCGCAGCAGGAACCAGATCTGTTTCTGGCCCCGATAGTGGCCGCGTATTTCGCGGCGGATGAACTTGTCCGGCACCTCATACCGCAGCCAGTCGCGCGTGCGACCGACGATCCGGACGTGTTCTGGCAACAGGCCGACTTCTTCGTGCAGTTCGCGGAACATCGCTTGTTCGGGCGTCTCGCCGTACTTGATGCCGCCTTGTGGAAACTGCCAGGAGTGCTCGCCAATGCGCTTGCCCCAGAACACCTCGTTTCTTGCGTTGATGAGGATGATGCCGACGTTCGGGCGGAAGCCTTCACGATCGAGCATGACTGCACCTCGAATACTTTAGAATTACGCCGATTATAGAGCGGCCCGTCGCTCGGCTGTCACAGAAGCCGAAATGTTGCCGCTCACTCGCGCCTCCTGGGGGAGGGGCGTCGATTGCGCGAATGTGCGCTAGGCGCCTCGTCTCATCTCCTGATTCCGGTGGCTTTTGCCCTTGTTTTCGCGGCTTTGGTTGGCTGCGTCATCCCTTATTGTCAGTCGCATGAAAGCGTCCCAATTCTTCATTTCCACGCTCAAGGAAGCGCCCGCCGACGCGGAGATCGTCTCGCACAAGTTGATGATGCGTGCCGGCATGATCAAGAAGCTTGGCGCGGGCCTCTATACGTACATGCCCGTGGGGCTGCGCGTGATCCGCAAGGTCGAGCAGATCGTGCGTGAGGAAATGAACGCCGCCGGCGCGGTGGAAGTGCTGATGCCGGTGGTGCAGCCGGGCGAGCTGTGGCAAGAGACCGGCCGCTGGGACAAGATGGGCGACGAACTGCTGCGCTTCAAGGATCGCCACGAGCGCGATTTCGTCATGCAGCCGACGTCGGAAGAGGTGGTGACCGACATCGCCCGTACCGAAATCCGCTCGTACAAGCAGCTGCCGGTCAATTTCTACCAGATCCAGACCAAGTTCCGTGACGAGCGCCGCCCGCGCTTCGGCATCATGCGCGGCCGCGAATTCACCATGAAGGACGCGTACTCCTTCGACCGGGACGCCGAAGGCCTGAAGGTGTCGTATCAGAAGATGTACGACGCCTATACGCGCATCTTCCAGCGCTTCGGCCTGGAATTCCGCGCCGTGGCCGCTGATAACGGCGCCATCGGTGGCTCGGGTTCGCACGAATTTCACGTGATTGCCGACACGGGCGAAGACGCCATCATCTATTGCCCGGATTCGGACTACGCCGCCAACATCGAGGCTGCGGAAGCCGTGGCTCCGGCCGAACCGCGTGGTGCCGCCGTGGAGGCGCTCACCAAGACGCATACGCCTGGTCGCTCAAAGTGCGAGGCTGTAGCCGAGCAACTGGGGATTCCGCTTCAGCGCACGATCAAATCCATCGTGCTGGCCACTGACGTCGAGGGCGGCGAACCCCAGATTTGGCTGCTGCTGCTGCGCGGCGATCATGAACTCAACGAGGTCAAGGCATCGAAGGTGCCCGGCCTGGCCGATTTCCGCTTTGCCACCGAAGGCGAAATCCTCCGCGCGTTCGGGACGCGGCCCGGTTATCTCGGCCCGATCGGCACCAAGCTGCCCGTGAAGGTGGTGGCCGATCGCACGGCGGCCGCCATGAGCGATTTCGTGGTTGGTGCGAACGAAGAGGATTACCACTTCACCGGCGTGAACTGGGGCCGCGACTTGCCCGAGCCCGAGGTCTACGACCTGCGTAACGTGGTGGCGGGCGATCCGTCGCCGGATGGCAAGGGCACGCTGGCCATCTGCCGCGGCATCGAAGTCGGTCACGTCTTCATGCTGGGCACGCGTTACTCCGAGGCGATGAACGCCACGTTCCTCGATGAAAACGGCAAGACGCAGCCGATGGTGATGGGCTGCTACGGCATCGGCATCACGCGCATCCTGGGTGCGGCCATCGAGCAGAACTACGATGCGCGCGGGATCATCTGGCCGGCCTCGATCGCGCCGTTCCAGGTGGTGATCTGCCCCGTGGGCTACGACCGCTCCGACGCCGTGCGCGAGGAAGCCGACCGCCTGCACGCCGAACTCGTTGCTGCCGGCATCGATGTGATGCTGGACGACCGCGGCGAGCGCCCCGGCGCGATGTTCGCCGACTGGGAGCTGATCGGCGTGCCGTTCCGCGTGGTGGTGGGTGACCGCGGCCTGAAGGAAGGCAAGCTGGAGTTCCAGGGCCGCCGCGACGAAGCCGCCACCGCCGTGGCACCGGCCGAGGTGCTGGCGACGCTGAAGGCGCGTCTCGCGCAATAACGCAACGACAGGACCGCCACGCATGCCCCGCTTGTTCTCCGCTCGCCTGATCGCCACTGCGCTGTGCGCGGGGACGTTGCTCGCGGGCACGCAGGCGGCGTGGGCAGGCGCCCAGAAAGAGGAATACCTGGCGGACTCCGTGCGCAGCGCGCTGTCTGCTGCCGTGGCCGACAGCCGCCCGCTGCGCCCGGTATTTGCCAGCAACGACGAGCAACTCGGCTACCTGCGCTGGCTGGCCGAGATGTCGGTGCGCATGTCCGGCAAGATTCCGCAGGCGTCGGTACGCGTCGAACTGATCGAGACGGCGTATTACGAAGCCAAGCGCGCTGGCCTGGACCCGGCGCTGGTACTCGGCCTCATCCAGGTGGAAAGCGGCTTTCGCAAATACGCCATCAGCAGTGCCGGTGCGATGGGCCTGATGCAGGTGATGCCGTTCTGGACGCGCAGCATCGGCGACAACGACTCGCGCAAGCTTTTCCATCTGCAGAGCAACCTGCGCTACGGCTGCACGATCCTGCGTCACTACCTCGACATGGAAGGCGGCAATCTGTATTTGGCGCTGGGCCGCTACAACGGCAGCCGGGGCCAGCCGCAATATCCGAATGCCGTGCTCGCTGCGTGGAAGCGCTGGCAGTATCAGGAGTCGAGCGCGATGACGGTGTCTGCGCCGGCCGAGCCCGTTGTCCCCGCTGCGCGTGCCAAGGCATTGCCTGAAGTGCCGGCGCGCAATCCTTTCTCGCCACTACGTATTGCTGGCGGTCCGGCAGGCGGTTCCTGATCTTCTGTCGGCGAACGGTGGGCCTACAATAGGGCCATCTCTCGTTCGCCCGCATCTCCATCCCGCATGTCCACCCCCCAACCGTACGCGACGATGTCTGACGCGCTGCGCGACTGGCTGCAGCGTCACGTGACCGAAGGTTTCGAGGCCGAATCCCTGGTGGCGTCGATGGTGCAATCCGGCTACGACCGCGCTTTCGCGCGCCGTGTCGTCGATGAGGCGCTGACCGCTCGCGCGCCCGCCCCCGTCGTGGCGCCCGCGCCGACGCCTGCTGCCGACCAAGCGGTTGAAAACAGCAATGCCGTGCATACCGCCGACGGCGACATTCCGATCCTGTTTGCACTCGAGACGCCGCGCATCGTGCTGTTCCAGCACTTCTTGTCGGACGCAGAGTGTGACGAGCTGATCGCGATCGGGCGCAACCGCCTCAAGCGCTCGCCCGTCGTGAACCCCGATACGGGCGAGGAAAACCTGATCTCGGCCCGCACAAGCCAGGGCGGGATGTTCCAGGTCGGCGAGCATCCGTTGATCGCCAAGATCGAAGCCCGCATCGCACAGGCCGTGGGCGTGCCGGTCGAACACGGCGAAGGCTTCCAGGTGCTGAACTACCAGCCCGGCGGCGAATACCAGCCGCACTTCGATTTCTTCAACCCGGGCCGCAGCGGCGAGGCGCGCCAGCTTGAAGTGGGCGGCCAGCGCGTGGCCACCATGGTCATCTACCTGAACAGCGTGCAGGCGGGCGGCGCGACGGGCTTTCCGAAGCTCGGACTGGAGGTGGCACCGGTCAAGGGCAACGCCGTCTTCTTCGTCTACAAGCGCCCGGACGGCACGCTGGACGAAGACACGCTGCATGCCGGCCTGCCGGTCGAGCGTGGCGAGAAATGGATCGCCACCAAATGGCTGCGTGAACGCCCATACCGTCGCGGCGCCTGATCGACATCAGGCGATGGAATACACCTTTGTCTCGGCGACCGTGCTGCTGGTGCTGATCACCGATCCGCTCGGCAACATTCCCATCTTCATCTCGGCGCTGCGGCCGGTGGCCCCCGAGCGCCGGAACCGCGTCGTGCTGCGCGAGGTCGGCATTGCATTCGTGCTGCTGCTCGTCTTTATGTTCTTTGGCGAGAGCTTCCTGCGCATGATGAGCCTGACCGACATGTCGCTGCAGATTGCAGGCGGCATCGTGCTGTTCCTCATCGCACTGCGGATGATCTTCCCGCGTGAAGGTGCGGCCGAGTCGCAGCCCACCGGCGAACCCTTCATCGTGCCGCTGGCGATCCCGGCCATCGCCGGGCCGTCGGCGATGGCCACGGTGATGCTGTTGGTGTCGCAGGCGCCCGGGCGCATGTGGACGTGGGTCGGCTCGCTGTGCGCGACGATGGCCGTGTGCGCTGTGGTGCTGCTGAGTGCCACGCACATCCAGCGCCTCGTGGGTGAGCGCACGGTGATGGCGTTCGAGCGGCTGATGGGGCTGATCCTGGTGGCGATCTCGGTGGAGATGCTCCTCAAGGGCATTCGCACCTTCGCGCATCAACTCTGAACCCCGCGCGGGCAACAAAAAGGGCGACTGAGATGTCGCCCTTTTTTGTTTGCCGCGGTGCCGCCTCAGGTGTTCTTTAGCGCGCGGATGGTCGGAAGGTTGCGCCAGTAGCCCTTGGCGTCCATGCCGCAGCCGAACACGTAGCGGTCTGGCACGTTGAAGCCGCAGAAGTCCGGGTACAGCGGTTTGGACTTGCTGAGCGTCTTCTCGCACAGCACGGCGGAGTAGAACTCGGCTGCGCCCATGTCGATGATGCGCGAGCGGATGGCGGCCATCGTTTCGCCTTCGTCGAGAATGTCGTCCAGCACCAGCACCGTGCGGCCCTTGACCGACTCGCGCGGCGCCACGCGCCACTGCATCTCGCCGCCCACCGTCTTGTTGTTGTAGCGCGAGAGGTGGATGTAGTCGAACTCCAGCGGGAAGGCCAGCTTGGGCAGCAGCATGCCGGTAAAGACGGCCGCGCCGCCCATCACGGACAGCACCATCGGGAAGGTGTCGCCGATCTTCTCGGTGATCTCTTCGGCCATGCGGTCCAGCGAGCCGCGCACGGCGTCTTCGCTGACGATTTCTTCGGAGTTGGCCCAGAGTTCGCGGGCCTGTTCTGCGCTCAGCATCGTGTCGGTTCGGTGAAACGGTTCGGTGTGTCGATCAAGGGTGCGATTCAGTAAGGAGGGTAGCCCGCTCAGCGGCCGCCGAACAGCCCCTTCATGCCGCCTTTCATGCCGCCCATGGCGCGCATCATCTTCATCATGCCGCCGCCTTTGAGCTTTTTCATCATGCCTTGCATCTGCTCGAATTGATTGAGCAGACGGTTGACTTCCTGCACCTGCACGCCCGCACCGGCGGCGATGCGGCGCTTGCGGCTCGCCTTGATGAGTTCGGGCTTGGCGCGCTCGGCAGCCGTCATGCTGTTGATGATGCCTTCCATGCGGCGGACCTGCTTTTCAGCCTGGTCCATGTTGGCACCCTGCGCCTGTTGCGCGAACTGCGCCGGCAGCTTGTCCATCAGGCTGCCCAGGCCGCCCATCTTCTTCATCTGGCCGATCTGGGCCTTGAAATCTTCGAGGTCGAAGCCGCCGGTCTTCTTGATCTTGGCCGCAAGCTTCTGCGCCTCTTCCATGTCGACACCGCGCTGGGCTTCTTCCACCAGCGCAAGGATGTCGCCCATGCCCAGAATCCGCTGGGCCATGCGGTCGGGGTAGAACGGCTCCAGCCCGTCGAGCTTTTCGGCCACACCGACGAACTTGATCGGCTTGCCCGTGATGTGACGCACCGATAGCGCCGCGCCGCCACGCGCATCGCCGTCGAGCTTGGTCAGCACCACGCCGGTCAGCGGCAGGGTGTCGTTGAAGGCCTTGGCGGTGTTGACGGCGTCCTGGCCGAGCATCGCGTCGACCACGAACAGCGTTTCGGCCGGCTTGAGCGTGGCGTGCAGCGCGGCGATCTCCTGCATCATCGCCTCGTCGATACCAAGGCGGCCGGCCGTATCCACGATCAGCACGTCGTGGTAGTGCTTCTTGGCCCAATCCAGTGCTGCGGCGGCAATGTCCACCGGCTTCTGGTCCGGCTGCGAGGGGAAGAACTCTGCGCCCACCTGCTCGGAAACGGTCTTCAGCTGCGCGATGGCGGCGGGGCGATACACATCGCACGACACCGTCAGCACTTTCTTCTTCTTGTTCTCTTTGAGCCACTTGGCGAGCTTGCCGACCGTGGTGGTCTTACCCGCGCCCTGCAGACCGGCCATGAGGATGATCGCGGGCGGCGTGACGTTGAGGTTCAGCTCCGCCGCGCGGCCGCCCATGATGTTGCTGCCGACGCCTTCCAGCGCTTCCTGGCCGCCGATGATGGCCGTCAGTTCGCGTTGGACGATGCCGACCAGCGCCTGGCCAGGCGAAAGGCTTGTGATGACGTCTTCGCCGAGCGCTTTTTCCTTGACGCGGGCAATGAACTCGCGCACGACCGGCAGCGCCACGTCGGCTTCGAGCAGTGCCAGGCGGACTTCGCGCAGCATCTCGGCGGTATTGGCTTCGGTCAGGCGCGCTTCGCCGCGCATGGTCTTGACCACGCGCGCGAGCCGTTGGGTCAGGTTATCCAGCATGACAGTGACAGGGATCCGGAATTGGGGACGGGATGAAGAGGAGGCCGGCGCGCGTTTCGCTTGCACCGGCTAGGAATGTGCTTATTGCGCGCATGTTGCGTTCCCGCCCAACGAGGCTTTCGGCGGGGGGCGGGCCCCAGCCAAAACCGGGGTGCGCTGCGGTAAACTGTGCAAATGGCAATTGTACTGTATGCGCTGACGGCGCTTCTCTACGGCACCCTCGCTTCGGTAGCGTGGGCGCGACGCGGTGGACTGGGCGCCCAGGCCCCGGCCGGAGCCATGGCGGCAGGCGGTCAATCGCCGGGCGCCACGGTGCTCGTTCCGCCGCCTCCGGGGGCCGCCGACACTGTCCCGGCCTGGTGGCGCTGGGGTTTGCTGGCCGCCTTGATCGCGCACGGGTTCCTGCTGCACGAGACGATCTTCCCGGCCAGTGCCATGGTGTTTGGCTTTGCCTATGCGCTGTCGGCCATGCTGTGGCTGGGCGTGGGCATTTTCTGGATCGAAAGCCTCTTCTTCTCGCTGGCCGGCCTCGGCCTGCTCGTGATGCCGGTGGCGCTGGTCGGAAGCCTGCTGCCGGTGGCCTTCCCTGGTACGCAAATTCTCGGCTATGCGGCCAGCCCGCTGTTCAAGCTGCACTTCGCTATTGCCAACGTGGCCTACGGGCTGTTCACGCTGGCGGCATTCCACGCGATCCTCATGCTGGCTGCGGAGCGCCGACTGCACACCATCAACCGCCCGGAGGCAAGCTGGTTCAGTCGCTGGCTGGATTTGCTGCCGCCGCTGCTCACGCTTGAGAAACTGCTGTTCCGGCTGATCGGGGCGGGCTTCATTCTGCTGACGCTGACGATCGCCTCGGGCGTGCTGTTCTCCGAACAGCTGTTCCACAGCGCCTTCCATTTCGACCACAAGAACATCTTTGCCGTGCTGTCGTGGGCGATGTTCGGCGGCATCCTGATCGGTCGGCGTTTTCGCGGCTGGCGCGGGCGTGTGGCGCTGCGTTGGGTGATGGCGGCCTTTGCGATCCTGCTGCTGGCATACGTGGGCAGCCGCTTCGTGCTCGAAGTCATTCTGCATCGCGCCTAGCGCGTTCCTGGCGCCAGCGCCGTTACCTGTCCTTGTCTGTTCCCCATGTCCCGTCCTGTCCTGCTGATCCTGATGCTGCTCGCCGGCTGGTGGTGGTTGAGCCGCCTTGGGACGCGCTCCTCCCGCTCTTCGGGGCAGGGTCAGACGGCCCCGCGCGGGCAGGGCACGGCCCAGCGCACTCCTCCCCCCCAGGCGTCGCAACCCATCGAGCAATGTGCCGTGTGCGGCGTGCACGCGCCGCGCACCGGCATGATCGCGCTGCCGGGCGGCCGCTATCGCTGCCCGGAGCATGCTGACCGAGGCAACACATGACGCCCGAAGCGTCAGGTGCCGCGCGGGCAACGCCGTCCGCCGCGCGCAGCCTGCTCGCGCGCCTGAATGCCTGGCGCGCAATCCGGGCGGTCTGGCTGGAGCCCGATCCGCCTGAGTTCCAGTGGCGCTTGCTGCGCTATTTCGCCTTCAGCCGCGCGGCCGTGGCGCTGGTGCTGTTGCTGTTCGTGATGGTGCCGCGCGAGCACAACGATGCCGTCGGCCTGCCCAATAGCGACGCCCTGCTCAGCCTGACGCTGCCGTATCTGGCGATGGCCCTGCTGATCCTGGCGGCGGCCGGCTGGTGGCGCACGCGATTCCAATTCCGCGTGCGGCTGGATGTGGTGCTCGATTTGCTGTTCCTGGGGCTGGCGTATGCCACGCTCTCGCGTCTGTCGGCGAGTGTAGCGATGGTGCTGCTGGTGCCGGTGCTGGCCGCGGGTGCACTCACCAGCCTGCTCTTTGCGCTGTTCACGGCGGCGGTGGCGTCGATCGTGGTGCTGGCCGATCCGTTCCTGCAGATGATGAGCGACGGCGTGATTGCGCCGGGCCTGGCATCTGCCGGGCTGTACGGCATGGTCTACATGATGGCCGCGTCGATGATGTACGGCCTGTCGCACCGCCAGATCGCGCAGGAACGTTTGACGATGGCCCGCGAGCGCGAGCTGCGCCTGCAACAGCTCGTCAACCGCCTGATGGTCTACGACATGCAGGACGGCGTGATGCTCGTGCGTGCCGATGGCCGCGTCGTTGCCGCCAACCCGGCCGCAGCCATGCTGCTGGGCGTGCCGCAGAGCGCGTTTGTCGGCAGCGGTGCAATGTTGTTCGACCTGAAGGACGTGCCGCACCTGCGCCCGCTGCTCGAAACGCTGCGCCAGTGGCTGCGCCGCAAGAGCCGTCCGGCCGATGGCACTGGCGACGACGATGCACCGCGCATCCTCGATCTACTGCCCATGGCTACGGGCGGCCGGGGCGGCCGCGCGATGTTGAGCGCCCGGCTGCGCCTGCGTTTCATCCTGCCGAGCCTGGCCAACCTGCGCAGCGTCTATATGGATAGCCTTGTCAGCTCGATCGGCCTGGGCCTGCCGGGCGAGGGCGGCGAGATGCGTCCGCGCATTCCGTCGGCCGAGGCCACCGCGCAGGGCTGGTCGGCGGATGACGAAGCGTTTCTGCGCCACGAGTTGCACGACACCGTGCTGGTTCACGTGGAAAGCTGGGAGCGTGTGGCGGAGCAGGCGCAGCAGGAGAAGCTGGCCTCGATGGGGCGGCTGGTGGCCAGCGTCGCGCACCAGATCCGCAACCCGCTGGCCGCGATCAGCCAGGCCGCTGAGCTTCTGGACGATCCGGGCGAGGGGGGCGACGGCCAGGATGGCGGCGCGCACGCGCGACCGGAAAACTCCGGGGTGGAGACGCGCCTGCTGCGCATCATCCGGGATAACGTGCGCCGGCTCGACCAGGTAGTTGCCGACGTGCTGATGCTCTCGCGTCGCCCGCGTGGCGAACGGGTGCGCGTGCAACTGGCGCAGGTGCTGCCGGAGGTCGTCGAGCGCTGGCGTGCCGAAGCCCTGCGCCGCGCAGGCGAAGCCACCGAGATCAACCCGAACCTCGTGCGCGTGGCCGTCGACCTCGGCAAGCCCGTGCTGTTTGACCCGGCGCAGTTGCAGCAGGTGGTGGGCAACATGCTCGACAACGCGTTGCGTTATTGCCGCCGCGTGCCGGGTTCGATCCAACTGGCGGCCTACGCGCTGGACGACACCCACGCCGAACTCGTGATCTGGAACGACGGCCCGGAAGTGCCGACTGAGCAGCAGCGCAGTCTGTTCGAGCCGTTCTTCACGAATGACGCCCAAGGCACTGGCCTGGGCCTCTACATGGCGCGCGAGTTGTGTAGCGCCAACGATGCGCAGATCCGTTACGGCGCCATTGCACTGGAATCCTTGCTCGATCGCACCGGAGCGTTGACCATGGAGGCGCGCGACACGTTGCCGCGCCGCGCCTTCGTCATCACCCTGATGTTTGACCAACCTGCCTTGGCCGTAGCGGAATGATCTGCTGGCCGCGAATTTCTGCCGACCATCTGCTGATCCATGTCCAAAGCCGCCATCGTTCGCGAACCCATCCTCGTCGTCGATGACGAAGCCGACCTGCGCGAGCTGCTGGAAATTTCCCTGCGCCGCATGGGGCACGACGTCGTGCTCGCCAGCGGACTGGCCGAGGCGCGCGAGGCGCTCTCCCGCCAGCGCTTTGCGCTTGTGCTGACAGACATGCGCCTGGGTGATGGCCTGGGCATTGAACTCGTGCGCCAGCTTTCTGCCACGGCCGACCGCACGCCGGTGGCCGTCATCACTGCTTATGGCAGCGCCGAGAATGCGGTGGAAGCGCTCAAGGCCGGTGCGTTCGATTACATCGCCAAACCGCTCTCGCTGGACCAGTTGCGCAGCCTCGTGCTCAACGCGCTGGGCCGCCAGCAACGCGATCCCGATCCCGGTAATGCCGACTTGGTGGAGCGCACCAACGACCTGCTGCCGGGCCATTCCGCCGCGATGCAGGAAGTGCGCCGCTCGCTGATGCGCCTGGCGCGCAGCATGGCGCCGGTGGTGATCAGCGGCGAATCCGGCAGCGGCAAGGAGCGTGCGGCGCGCGCGGTGCATGCGCTGTCTGCGCGTGCATCGCGGCCGTTCGTGGCGGTCAACTGCGGCGCGATTCCCGAGAACCTGATGGAAGCCGAGTTTTTCGGCTACGTGAAAGGCGCTTTTACCGGCGCCGACACCGACCGGCAGGGTTTCTTCCAGGCGGCCAATGGCGGCACGCTCATGCTCGATGAGGTGGCCGACCTGCCGCTCACGATGCAGGTGAAATTGCTGCGTGCGTTGCAGGAGCGCCGCGTGCGCAAGATCGGCGAAAGCCGCGAAGACCCCGTCGACGTGCGTGTCGTGTGCGCCAGCCACCAGAACCTTGCGCGTCTGGTGGCTGCCGGCCGCTTCCGCGAAGATTTGTTCTACCGCCTGAACGTGCTGGAACTGCGCATGCCCACGCTGCGCGAGCGCGCCGAAGACGTGCCCGTGCTGGCCGGCGTGCTGCTCGAGCAGCTTGCCAGCCGCTACGGCGATCCGCGCCCCAAGCGCCTGACGCGTCCGGCGCTGCAGCAACTGTGCGCGTATCCGTTCCCGGGCAACGTGCGCGAGCTGGAGAACCTGCTGGAGCGCGCCTACGCCTTTGCGGAAGGCGAGTCGATCGACGTGGATGACCTTGGCGCACTCGGCGCCGAGATCGAGCGCTCGCCGTTGTTCCACCGCACGCGCGAGGCGCAGGCCGCCGCAGCGGCCCATCACCCGATGTCGCCGCCGATGACAAGCTGGCCTGATGCCGTCTACATGCCGGCGGCCGTGCCAAGTCCCATGGGGATGCCGCAACCAGTGGCGCAGCCCGAGCCGGCCCCTGTAGCGCAGCCGGCGGAGCCGTCGCTGCCGAGCGTTGCATTGCCGATCGATCTGCCGGCCTATCTGGAGTCGGTCGAGCGCAACGTGATCCTGGCCGCCCTGGACCAGACGGGCTTCAACCGCACGGCGGCCGCCAAGCTGCTCGGATTGTCATTCCGCCAGTTGCGCTATCGCATGCAGCAGCTTGGCATTCGTGACCCGCGGGACATTGAAGCCCCTGGCAACGTGGGCGAACCTGCCGGAAATGGGCTGAACGGCGATGCCTGATCGGGTGCATATCGGCGCTGACGGATGGGTCGATGGCGCGCGCCGGCATCCGTCGCCGAATATCGACGCGCGGCCCGAAGGCATGCCGATCGACCTGATCGTGCTGCACAACATCAGCCTGCCGCCGGCGCAATCCGCGGCCGACTTCGGCACCGACCACGTGCTCGACTTCTTCACCAACACGCTCGACTGCGACGCGCATCCGTACTTCGATCAGCTGCGCGGCGTGCGCGTGTCGGCGCATTTCTTCATCCGCCGCACGGGCGAATGCGTGCAGTTTGCGTCGTGCGACGCGCGGGCGTGGCATGCCGGTGCGTCGGACTTTTTCGGCCGCACGCGCTGCAACGATTTCTCGGTCGGCATTGAAATCGAGGGCACCGACGATCTGCCCTTCACGCCCGAGCAGTACGCCACCACGGCGTCGCTGGTGCGGGCGATCTGCGCGGCGTATCCGATTGCGGCGATTGCAGGCCATTCGGACATTGCACCGGGCCGCAAGACGGACCCAGGGCCGCATTTCGACTGGGCGCATCTGCGTGCGCTCGGCGGGTTCAACGCGGCGTTGTTTCCGTATCAGTACGCGCTCTGACGCGACAATCCTCCCACGCCTCACGGTCTGCGGCCCACGTGCGAGGGTAAAACCGTGGAGCGTCACCCTCCAAGACTCAGGCGTGAGGGTGAAACGGTGGAGCGTCAGTGTCCAGGCGTCGCACGCGAGCCTGAAACCGTGGAACGCCACAGTCGGAGGGTCGCGTGCGAGGGTCAAACTGTGGCGTTCCACGGTTTGAGGCTCACGCACGACAGTAAAACCGTGGAGCGTCACGGTCCGACGCTCGCGTGCGAGTGTGAAACCGTGAAGCGCGACCGTCGGATGCCCATTTCGTCGATCAATCCGGGAACGATTCCAGGGTCTGAAGCTCGCGCACGACACTTGAACCCGCGAACACGGAGGTGTGAGCACCATACGCGGGAATAAACGTCTCGAACGTCGTGGTGTGAAGCCCAAGCGTCGGGGTGAACCCGTGGCATTCGGCCCTTCGAGGCCAACACGTTGCAGGCCGCACGCCCTACGCAGCGCCGAAACGGAAGCGGGCAGCCCGCTTTCGAAGGCTGCCCGCATCTTTCCCTGCTTCTCTTTCTACTTCACTGCCTACCTCAGGTGCCCATCGCCGGGTCGGACACGCCGTCCTTGCCGGTTTCCATGCGACCGGCAAAGCGCCGCGTGAAGCCGCCTTGCGGCACCGTCACCGTGAAGTCGTACCAGTTGCCCTGGCGCGCGATCGGCCAATGCTGGTCGAGCTGCTTGCCGGCCGGGATGTCGAACGTCCACGGGCCGTCATTGCGGTAGGCATTCGGCTTGACGGTGAAGGTGCAGCCGGCGGTGCCGGTGTTCATCATCGTCACGTAGACCTCGGCGTTGGCCAGGTCGTAGCACACGCGGATTTCCGGCGCGCTTGCACCCGCCGCCGACACGGCGCTCACATCGCCCGAGAACGCGCGGTGGAAGCCGTTGGGGCCCAGCACCCACAGGTCGTACTTGCCCTTGTCGGCGGTGAACACGTCCCAGGTGTCGTCGAGCATCTTGCCGGGCTCGACCGCATAGCGGCGCGGCACGCGGTCCAGATGCAGGCGGTCGTACACGTGGAAGACGGCAGCCGCCGTGCCGGTGTTGCTGAAGATCAGGCGCAGCGCGCGGTTGGTGGCGTCTTCGCGGGCGCTGACATGCAGCTCGTACGGCAGGGCGCGCGAGGGGCGGGTGCCGGTGGCCTGCACAGGCATCTGCTGCGCTGTGACGGAGGGCAGCGGCACCTGCGGCTGCAACCCTTGCGCGGTGCGGATGGCGTCGGCGGTGGTCTTGTCGCGGTTGGGCAGCGTGGGCAGCGTCTCGTTGTTCGGGTTGACGAAGTTGAAGGCGCTGGTCAGATCGCCCAGCACCGCGCGGCGGTACGCGCTGATGTTCGGCTCCTTGACGTTGAAGCGCAGCTCCAGGAAGCGCAGCACCGAGGTGTGGTCGAACGCCTGCGAGTTGACCCAGCCGCCGCGGCTCCACGGCGAAACGATGTACATCGGCACGCGCGGGCCGGGGCCATAGGGGTGTTGGTCCGTGTGGTACTCGCCAGCGGTGCTCACCGTCGACTTGCCGGCCAGCACGCCGTTGTCATAGGCCGGTGCTGCGGGCGGCGGCACGTGGTCGAAGAAGCCGTCGTTCTCATCGAAGTTGATGAACAGCACGGTCTTGCTCCACACGGCCGGGTTGGCGGTGAGCGCGTTGAGCACTTCCTGCGTGTACCACGCGCCCTGCACGGGGCTCGACGGGCCGGGGTGCTCGGAATACGTGGCCGGCGCGACGATCCACGAGACCTGCGGCAGAAGGCCCGCGGCGATGTCGTCCTTCAAGGCCTGCAGGAAGCCGCCGTCGGGCATGGTGTTGCCGACGCCCTTGATCAGTGGGCTGACGGTTTCGTCGGCCGGCGTGTACGGCGGGAACGGGCTGCCGTCGGCCAGGTTGCCGCGCGCGGCGTTGGCGTCGCGGTAGGCCTTGAAGCCGGCGAGCGGGTTGTCGGTGAAGTTGTCCGGCATGTTCTGGTAGACCTTCCACGACACGCCGGCAGCCTGCAGGCGCTCCGGGTAGGTCTTCCAGTTGTACGTGACGCTGGCGTCGAGGTGGTCGCCGCTGTTGTCGATGACGGGGCCGCCCGCCGCGCCGGTCGGGTCGTTCGTGCCCGTCCAGTGGAACAGCCGGTTGGTGTTGGTGCCACCGTGGAAGGAGCAGTGGTACGCATCGCACAGCGTGAAGGCGTTGGCCAGCGCGAACTGGAAGTCCAGCTCGGCCTGCTTGTAATAGCCCATCGACTGCGTCTGCTTGTACGTCGGCCACTTGCTCATGCGGCCCAGGTCCCACGCGTTCTGCGCATCGGGGTAGCTGTGCGGCGTGCCCGAGACGCGCTGCGCGTTGCCGGCGCTGCTGTCGAGGTAATACGGCAGCACCGTGCGGCTCGGCCCGCTGCTGGGCACGTAGGTCTGCTGCCACACGTTCAGGCCGCCGGCCAGCGGGATGGGGAAGCGGTCACCAAAGCCGCGCACACCTTGCAGCGTGCCGAAATAGTTGTCGAATGAACGGTTCTCCTGCATCAGGATCACCACGTGTTCAACGTCGCGCATCGTGCCGGTGGCGTTGTTGGCGGGAATCGCCAGTGCACGGCGGATCGACGGCGGGAAGGCGGCGAGCGCGGCGGCGGAAATCGCCCCCGTGCTGGCCATCTTGAGGAAGTTGCGGCGGCTGCCGTTGTTAGCGTGGTTCGTGTCGGAAGTCATGTCGGTCTCAAACGCAAGTCGATGGGAAGCCGCGCGTTACGGAGCGCAGTGCAGGGTCGGCTTGTTGGCCGGCGGCTGGCCGGGTTGATCGGGCTGAGCGGCGCCGGGGCCTGTGCTCGGCGTGCCGTCGTTCGAATCGCCGCCGCAGGCCGACAGCGACAAGGTGGCGGCGCACAGCAGCACGGCGGCCAGCCGGTGCGGCCGCGCGAGAGGGTGGATGAAGGGCTTCATGAGCGGTCTCGTTCGGGTTGGGGGAGGGGGTCAGGGGTTCAGCGACGACAGTGGCTTGTGCGAGCCGTTGATCGTCTTGAGTTCGTCCAGCGTCAGCCGGCGCGTCCACATGGCGAGGTCGTCGTAGGCCATCACGCCTTTGAGCGAGCCCGGGTTGTTGGGCACGTAGTTGTGCGTGGCGTCGTCGTTCATGCCCCAGACCTTGGTGGCCAGGCCACCCAGCTTCGTGACGTCGGTGTTGGCGATGGCCTTGTCTTCCACCTTCTGCACGCCGAGCACCGGGTCCAGGATGTAAGCGCTGAAGCGCTTGGCCTGCGCGTCCACCGACAGGGCGAGATAGGCCCACTGGTTGGCGCTGAACTTCATGCCCTGGATGTCGTCGCGCTTGCCGCCGCTGCCCAGGTTGAAGCGCACTTCGCAGCCGCCCCACAGTCCGATGGCGATGCCGGCATTGGAGCCGGAGTAATAGTCCTTGTTGGCGAGGATCGGTTCGCCGGTGCCGTTGCCCTGCGTGCAGTCCGACTTGAACCAGAAGCCGATGGTGAATTGCGGGCTTAGCGCGATGTCAGCGCCGTTCTGCGTGAGCTTGTAGGCGTCGATGCGCGAATCGACCGAGAGCGCCGTGCCGCCAAAGGGGTCGGCGGCAGCAGAGCCGCCGTCGGTGCCGGCCACCCAGGGGCCGATCGTCGAGCTGGCTTTACGGTCGGTTGGCGGCAGCGGATCGAAGCTGTAGTACGCAGCAAGGCCGTTGGTGAGCGAGGTCGCCAGCGGCGTTGGCGCCACGTAGCTGATCTGCGCGAGCATCGACACCGGCACGTTGTTGCGCACGAGCGTGTAGTTGATGCGGTAGATGCCGCTTGCGGCAGCGATGTTGCTGTCGGTGTACTGCGTGGCTGTGGCCGGCAGCGTGGCGACCGGCTTGCCATCACGCAGCACGGTGATGGGGCCGCTGGCAGCGGTCGGGTTCTGCCAGTTCAGCAACAGCGAGGCGCTGTACGCGCCCACGGTGCTCTGGACATTGCGCACGCCGACGGCACTGGCCGTGAGTGCTGCACCGTCCAACTTGTGAGCGGTGGCCGGTACGGCGGCGTTCAATTGCGCCAGCACGGTCGGCACGATGTCGGCCTCGCTCGGCAGGGCAGCGAGCGCGGCTTCCGACGTGGGCGCGGCCATGCCGTTCTTACCGAGCACCGGATTGACGCTCTTGTTCAGCGCGATGAAGGCGGTGCGGTTTTCAAGCGTCGGCGCCGACGTGGTGGCACCCGTGGCGTCCAGCCCGTGGCTGGTGGTCACGACGACGAGCCAGTCTTCGTTCGGGTTGGCGGTGCGGCGCTGGGCGATGGCGGCTTGCAGCGTGCCCAGCGCCTGGTCGACGTTGTCCAGCGCAGCGGTGTACGCGTCGCTTTGCAGGCCCGATGCCAGCGCGGCGGCGGCCGGCGCGGTGTATTGCGCGAAGACGACGTCGTAGCCGGACTGCACGAGCTTCACGCTGTTCTGCGTCACGCAGGTGTCCACCTGGGCGCAGTCCACGAGCGTGTCGAGGTTGCCGGCTTGCTGATCCGCCTTGAGAAGCGCAGGCAGCGCTGCCGAGCTGACGGCGGCGCCGAGCCGTTGCGTGGCGCCGGCTGCCTTGGCGGCGCTGCGCGCGTAGCTGAACACGCTTGGGGCGGCCAGGGTGGTGACGGTGTCGTCGGTCACGCCATGGCGGTTTTGCCAGGCGCCGGTCAGCACCGTGGCCCAGCTCGGTGTGTCCAGCGGCGGCTGGGCGGTGGTGGTGCCCAGCGTGCCGCCGGTCGAAGCCGGCATCACCGCCAGCGCGCCCAGGTTCGGCAGGCTGTGCTGCAAGAGCGCGCTCTGTATCTGCGCATAAGTGGCGCCGTCCACGCCGACCACCAGCACCTTTTTGCTGGCGCTGGTAGAGGGCGCGTCTGTGTTGCCCTGGTTGGCGATGGGGCTGCTGTCGCTACCGCCGCATGCGGTCAACGTGGTCGCCAGCGTCGCGGCCACGGTCGTGCCCAGCGCTGCCGTCAGCAGGCGGCGGGCAGGTGGATTCCAAGCCATGTCGATTTCCTCGGTCGTTGTGCGCGGCGCTCGGTGTCCCGCCGCTGTGATTGCGCTCCCTGCAATGCGACCGAAGCGTAGGGTGGGGGCCTGTCGCTCAAGTGACAGCCTCGGCAAGAATGCTGATGTGGCTATTCGGATTTCTTGAGCGGGTGAAATGCCGGGGATTGCCCCGGGGTGCGGCACGCGTGCACCGGTGCAGTGCGCCGCACACATACCCCTACCGAAGATGAGGTGACGTCTATTGAGCTTGCGACGTCGATAGAAAGAATTATTCTGAAGAGTCGGTCATTGCGACGCCGCACGCCAGTCCCGCCGACCCTTTGTGCAGACTGGCGTAGCGGGTTTGCGGCACCGCATTGGCGAGTGAAAAATAGCCCTCTGCCCCCACCTGTCAAGTCTAGGCAAATTCGATTGGGCCACTATACTTAGCGTCAATCCCGGAGTTGGACACTAGATGTAGTGGTCGCTTTCCGGGATTCTTATTTCAGCGCCACGCGGGGGCGGGCGTACGGCAGGTCGAGCCGGCGCTTGGGGGCTGAGGAAAGGCAGGGGTCTTTTCCGTCTCATTTCTCCGCGTAGCGCAAGGATTCGCCCAGGGTGCTTCACCCCCGGCGCGCCAATAAAACGAACGGTTCAACAGGAGTCCACATGCAGACGGCCCAACCAGAAATCCACTCCGGCACCGCCAACCCCTCCCAATTTGCGCAAAGCGCTGGCGGCACGGCCGCTGCCCCCAGCACTGGCTACGCGGACTACAAGATCATCCGCCGCAACGGCGCCGTGGTGAGCTTCGAGCCTTCGAAGATCGCCGTGGCCATGACCAAGGCCTTCCTCGCCGTGAATGGCGGGCAGGGCGCTGCTTCCGCGCGTGTGCGCGAGCTGGTCGAGCAACAAACGCAGAACGTCGTGCGTGCGCTGCTGCGCAGCCGCCCGAACGGCGGCACGTTCCATATCGAAGACGTGCAGGATCAGGTGGAACTGGCCCTGATGCGCTCGGGCGAGCACGACGTGGCCCGCGCCTACGTGCTGTACCGCGAGCGCCGCGCCCAGGAGCGCGCACAAGCCGGTGAAACCCAGCAGCAACCGGCCTTCATCGGCCTGAACGTGACCGACGGCGGCATCACCCGCCCGCTGGACATGGCGGCGCTGCGCAACGTGATCGTCTCGGCCTGCGAAGGTCTGGGCGAAGCGGTGGACCCGGAGCCGATCCTCAAGGAAACGGTCAAGAACCTGTATGAAGGCGTGCCGATGACGCAGGTGTACGACTCGGCCATCCTGGCCTCGCGTACCCTGATCGAAAAGGACCCGGCGTACAGCCAGGTCACGGCGCGCATCCTGATGCACACGATCCGTCGCGAAATCCTCGGCGAAGAAGTCACGCAAGCGGAAATGAGCACGCGCTACGTCGACTACTTCCCGCAGTTCATCAAGCGCGGCATCAACGCCGAGCTGCTCGACGACAAGCTGGCGCAGTTCGACCTGGCCCGCCTGGGTGCGGCCCTGGACGCCTCGCGCGACTTCCAGTTCAACTACCTCGGCCTGCAGACGCTGTACGACCGCTACTTCCTGCACATCAATGAAACCCGCATCGAGATGCCGCAGGCGTTCTTCATGCGTGTGGCGATGGGCCTGGCGCTGAACGAAATCGACCGCGAAGCCCGCGCCATCGAGTTCTACCAGCTGCTGTCGTCGTTCGATTTCATGTCGAGCACGCCGACGCTGTTCAACTCGGGCACGCGCCGCTCGCAGCTCTCGTCGTGCTACCTGACCACCGTGTCGGATGACCTGGACGGCATTTACGAGGCGCTGAAGGAAAACGCGCTGCTCTCCAAGTTTGCCGGCGGCCTGGGCAACGACTGGACGAACGTGCGCGCACTCGGCTCGCACATCAAGGGCACGAACGGCAAGTCGCAAGGCGTGGTGCCGTTCCTGAAGGTGGTCAACGACACGGCCGTGGCCGTGAACCAGGGCGGCAAGCGCAAGGGCGCGGTGTGTGCGTACCTGGAAACGTGGCACCTGGACATCGAAGAATTTCTGGAACTGCGCAAGAACACCGGCGACGACCGCCGCCGCACGCACGACATGAACACGGCCAACTGGATCCCGGACCTGTTCATGAAGCGCGTGATGGAAGGCGGCGAGTGGACGCTGTTCTCGCCGTCCACCTGCCCGGACCTGCATGACAAGGTCGGTAAGGCATTCGAGCAGGCCTACCTGGCCTACGAAGACAAGGTCGCGCGTGGCGAGATCAAGCTCTTCAAGAAGATGCCGGCGCTGCAGCTGTGGCGGAAGATGCTGGGCATGCTGTTCGAAACCGGCCACCCGTGGATCACGTTCAAGGATCCGTGCAACATCCGCAGCCCGCAGCAGCACGTGGGCGTGGTGCACAGCTCCAACCTGTGCACGGAAATCACGCTGAACACCAACGACAGCGAAATCGCCGTGTGCAACCTGGGTTCGGTCAACCTGGTCGCCCACCTGGTCAAGCAGGCGGATGGCAGCGTGGTGCTCGATCACGAGAAGCTGAAGAAGACCGTGCGCACGGCCATGCGCATGCTCGACAACGTGATCGACATCAACTACTACGCGGTCAAGAAGGCACGTGATTCGAACCTGCGCCACCGTCCGGTCGGCATGGGCATCATGGGCTTCCAGGACGCGCTGCACGTGCTGCGCGTGCCGTACGCCAGCGACGCAGCGGTGCAGTTTGCCGATACCTCGATGGAAGCCGTGTGCTACTACGCCTACTGGGCGTCGACCGAGCTGGCTGAAGAGCGCGGCCGCTACAGCAGCTACAAGGGCTCGCTGTGGGATCGCGGCATCCTGCCGCAGGACTCGCTCAAGCTGCTGGCCGAAGAGCGTGGCGGCTACCTGGAAACCGACATGTCGTCGACCATGGACTGGGACAGCCTGCGCGGCCGCATCAAGCAGTACGGCATGCGCAACTCGAACTGCGTGGCGATCGCCCCGACGGCAACGATCTCCAACATCATCGGCGTGTCGGCCTGTATCGAGCCGACGTACCAGAACCTGTACGTCAAGTCGAACCTGTCGGGCGAGTTCACGGTGGTCAACGACTACCTGGTGCGTGACCTGAAGGCACGCGGCCTGTGGGACGAAGTGATGGTCGCCGACCTGAAGTACTTCGACGGCTCGCTGGCCCGCATCGACCGCATTCCGCAAGACCTGCGCGACCTGTACGCAACGGCCTTCGAAGTGGAGCCGACGTGGCTGGTGGAAGCGGCATCGCGCCGCCAGAAGTGGATCGACCAGGCTCAGTCGCTGAACATCTACATGGCCGGCGCGTCGGGCAAGAAGCTGGACGACACGTACAAGCTGGCCTGGCTGCGTGGCCTGAAGACCACGTACTACCTGCGCACGATCGGCGCCACGCACGTCGAGAAGTCGACCGTGTCGCGCGGCACGCTGAATGCGGTGTCCTCGGGTAGCGATACAGGTGGTGTGTCGGCTGCAGGTGCATCGGGCGTGACGTCGGCCGCACCGACCAGCGCGCTGGATGCCGCTGCTGCCACCGCCCAGGCGATGCCGGAAGCCGAAGGCGCCGTGTGCACGATGCGCCCGGGCGACCCCGGTTTCGAGGAATGCGAAGCCTGCCAATAAGTCAAAACAGTGTCTGAGGTTGCTCCCGCGCAAGCGGGGGCGCCGTGACCTGAACGACACTGGACTCGCGCTCCAAAAGAGCGGGAGCGACGAGCAAAGAATTAGGAGAAACACATATGCTGAGCTGGGACGACGACGTCAAACCTGCCGCACAACCTTCGGCTGCACCGCAGCCGGTGTATCAACCGCAGCCGCAACTGCAAACGGCCACCGCTGACCAGGGCGGCGTGCTGCCCCCGTCGGCCACGCAGGCCGCCGGCACGGGCATCCTCGGCAACAACCCGAACGCCGCTGCCGCACAGAGCAACCGCCGCGTGAACGCCGCTGACAAGCGCGTCATCAACGGCGCCACCGATGTCAACCAGCTGGTGCCGTTCAAGTACAAGTGGGCCTGGGAAAAGTACCTCGCCGGCTGCGCGAACCACTGGATGCCGCAGGAAATCAACATGTCGCGCGACATCGCCCTGTGGAAAGACCCGAACGGTCTGACCGAAGACGAGCGCCGCATCATCAAGCGCAACCTGGGCTTCTTCGTGACGGCCGATTCGCTGGCCGCCAACAACATCGTGCTGGGCACGTACCGCCAGATCACCGCGCCGGAATGCCGCCAGTACCTGCTGCGCCAGGCGTTTGAAGAGGCGATCCACACGCACGCGTATCAGTACATCGTTGAGTCGCTGGGCCTGAACGAGGCCGAGATCTTCAACGCGTACCACGAAGTGCAGTCGATCCGCGACAAGGACGAGTTCCTGATCCCGTTCATCGACACGTTGACCGATCCGTCGTTCAAGACCGGCACGCCCGAGAACGACCAGAAGCTGCTGAAGTCGCTCATCGTCTTCGCCTGCATCATGGAAGGCCTGTTCTTCTACGTTGGCTTCACGCAGATCCTGGCGATGGGCCGTCAGAACAAGATGACCGGCGCTGCCGAGCAGTACCAGTACATCCTGCGCGACGAGTCGCTGCACTGCAATTTCGGGATCGACCTGATCAACCAGATCAAGCTGGAGAACCCGCACCTGTGGACGGCCGAGTTCAAGGCCGAGATCACGGAGCTGTTCAAAAAGGCCGTCGACCTGGAATACCGCTACGCAGAAGACACCATGCCGCGCGGCGTGCTGGGCCTGAACGCACCGATGTTCAAGGGTTACCTGCGCTTCATCTGCAACCGTCGCTGCCAGCAGATCGGCCTCGACGCGCTGTTCCCGAACGAAGAAAACCCGTTCCCGTGGATGAGCGAGATGATCGACCTGAAGAAGGAGCGCAACTTCTTCGAGACGCGCGTGATCGAGTACCAGACCGGCGGTGCGCTGTCCTGGGAGTGATCTGAGCCACGCGCTCGACCCGGCATCAACGTAGACAGGCGACGCACCATGCGTCGCCTGTTTGCGTTTTGGGGCGTCCATTCACGTTTGTGCGATTGCGCCGCGCCTGTCAGACATGGCACGCTGCGGCTACCACTGCCCCCGGATTCCCGCTATGACGGTCGAAGCCTTCTTCTCGCAGACCTACGATGAAGCGCGCAGCAAGTTCCTCGCCGCCGCACAGAGCCGGGGGCTTCGCATCGAGCGTCATCTGCATCCCGATGTGGTGGGGCCGTCTGGGGAGCAACTTTCCATCGATACCGCGCTGCTCGCGCCGGCGCAGGCTCAGGCTCTGCTGATCGTCACCTCCGGCGTCCATGGTGTGGAGGGGTTCTGCGGCTCCGGCTGCCAGACCGGCCTGCTGCAAGACGACGAACTGTTCGCGCGGCTGGCGGCTGCCAACGTAGCGCTGCTGCTGGTGCATGCGGTCAACCCGTACGGGTTTGCACACTTGCGGCGCGTGAATGAAGACAACGTTGACCTGAACCGCAACAGCGTCAACTTTGCCGAAGCCGCGTCCGCCAACCCGGCGTATCTCGAAGTCGATCCGCTGCTGCTGCCGCGCACGTGGCCGCCCAGCCAGGCGGATCAGGCAGCGTTGCAGCACTACATGGTCACCCGCGGCGAAAAAGCCCTGCAAGACGCCGCAACGAGCGGCCAATACCGCGTGCCGGACGGCATGTTCTACGGCGGCAGCGCGCCGTGCTGGAGCACGCTGCAGATGCGCGGGATCGTGTCGCGGCACGCGGCCGGCATGTCGCGCCTGGTGTGGATCGACCTGCATACCGGGCTCGGCCACTACGGCCACGGCGAGAAGATCTTCAACAGCCCCGATCCTGCCGAGCTGGAGCGTGCCATGCGCACCTGGGGTGCCGATGTTCGACCGATTGCTGCAGCGGGTTCGGTCTCGTCGGTCGTCAAGGGCGATCTGGTGGGCATCGCGTACGAACTGCTGCCCAACATCGAGAAGACCTGCGTGACGCTGGAGTTCGGTACGCTCGCGCCGCTGGCGGTGCTGCAGGCGCTGCGCGCCGACCACTGGCTGCATCGCCATCCGGAGCAGGGCGCCGCGCAGCAGGCTGGCATCCGCAAGGGGCTACGCGATGCGTTTTATTGCGACGTGCCGGAATGGAAGGGGATGGTCTACGCGCAGACGCGCATGGCCGTATTGCAAGCCGCAGCGCGGGTTTCCGGCTAGCTTCGGATGGGTTTGGGTGCCCGCACCGTCAGCGCACAGCCCGCCGACGCAGCGATGATGGCGAGGATCGCCACCCACTGGCGCCCGGTCAGTTGCTCGTGCAGCACGATCGCCCCGGCCAGCGCGCCGATGGCAGGCTCCAGGCTCAGCAACACGGAAAACGTCTTGCCCGGCAGGTGCTTGAGCGCCACCATCTCCAGCGAATACGGGATCGCGCTCGACAGCAGCCCGATGCCCAGTCCCGCCAGAATGAGCGATGGCGAGAGCAGGGCGGCCCCCGCCTGCGCCACCCCAAACGGAATCGCAAACAGCGCACCGACCACCATGCCGATCGACGTCGCCTGGCCCGCATGCAGGCCGCCGAGGTTCTTGCCCGTCAGGATGTAGAGCGCCCAGCACACGCCGGCGGCCAGCGCATACACCGCGCCCAGGTGGTCCACCTGACCGACCGACTTGTCGGCCACCGTCAGCATGAGCAAGCCGACCACCGCCAGCCCGATCCACACGAAATCCAGCGCGCGGCGCGACAGCAGCACGGCCAGCACCAGCGGCCCCGTGAATTCGATGGCGATCGCAATGCCGATCGGCAACCGCTGCAGCGACAGGTAAAACAGCAGGTTCATGCTCGCCAGCGTGACGCCATACAGCGCGATGCGGCCGGCATCTGCGCGGCTCAGGTGCAGGCGCCACGGCCGCCAGAACGCCAGCAGGATCACCGCGCCAATCGTCACGCGATACGTGACCGTGCCCGCCGCGCCCAGCACCGGAAACAGCGTCTTGGCAAACGAGTTACCGAGGCACACGGAGGCCATCGAACCCATCAGGGCAAGGATGGGCATCCAGGGGGAGGTGGACGTCGTCGAAGCAGTGGAAGCGGAAGCAGCGGAAGACATGAGCGACAGCGGAGGGGGGGCGGCAGGAAGCGCGGCAGCGCAACGCCACAGCATAGCCGCGCGCCGCCGAGAAATCGTTGCGTTCTCGGCGGCGCGGGCGTCGCTTTTTATCGAATTGGCGTGCTTACAGGGCGGCTGCGCTGGGGCGGATCACGTCGATCAGCAACACGCGCTGGCCTTCGCGTTCGCCATCGGGGCGCGGCGTCACGCCGCGTTGCGGGCGTGGGGCGGCGAGCGGCGCCGGGTCTTCCGCGCTCATGCCGAAGACGGCCAGTCTGGACGCCGCAATGCGCTGCAGCGTACCGCGCACGCCAGGCACGTCGAGGTCTTCAGGGTCGAAGCCGGTGGTGGCCGTCCAGTCGTCGCGGGCGATGTCCTGCAGGCCATTGGCCATCTCGAACTGCAACGACGCGCCAAAACCCTTCTGCAACGAGTGCGAGCCGAGCAGGTATTCCGCCGTCAGGAAGCCGCGCAGTCGCGTCCAGAATGCCAGCGAGCTGATATTGCCGCTCTTGAGCGCGTGGCTCGGGGCGACTTCCCAGCTGTGGTCGAGCAGTCTGTTGATGAGGCGGCCCCACGTTGGCACGTCTGTGCCGGCGGAGCAATCCTCGCCGGGGCCTTCCGGGCGTGCGAGCTGGCGCAGCAGGCCCGTGAAAGAACCGGTGCTGGGCCGTGCGGCGCCGGCTTGCGGGCCGGAAGGCCAGCGCCATTGCAGCGGAGAAGCCGGCCGTGCGCCAGGCCATTGCGCGTAGTGCTGCAGGCCCGTGCAGGGCGTCAGGTAACGCCACTGGCGCTGGTCGCGGCCAACGCGGCGCAGCGGGTCCAGCTCAGCCGACAGGTCGAACTTGCCCAGGAAGGTTGCGTTGCGCGACTTGATCGGCGAACGCGCATAGACGTTGAAGTCGGGCCAGCCTTCGTACAGGTTGATCTGCGGTAGGGCGTGATGCTTGTCGAGCGTATCGTCCGGCTGGTCGATGCGGCGGCTGGTAAGAAAGAGCGCGCGGCAATCGAGCGTCGGCACCGCGCCGCGCAGGCGCAGCAGCACGAGCAGATCGCCGAATTCCGCAGGGCGGGCTTCCGCGCGCGCCGGGTAGGCGTGCGGCTGCTCTTCGGGCCAGAAGGTGGTCAGACGCAAGGCCGAACCCGGGAACGCACTGCGCAACCCTTGCCGGAGCAGGCGCAGGCCGTCTGCGTGGCGCAGGATGCGCAGGACGGAAAGATCGTCGCGCAAGGCGGCGTCGGGATGGGGCGCGCGGCCGCCGTGCTCTGCGGCCAGCGCAAAGCGCCACAGCGCGGTGTCGCTGGCCAGATCTTGTGCAGCGACATCGCGCACCGCACTGGAGCGGCCGCCGGACATCGGCTCATGGGCGTCGCCGGCGGTGTCTCCTGCTGCGGCGTAGACGCTGGTGGTCGACCCGGCAATCGCGCCAAAAGGGCCCCTGAATGGCGGCCGGTTGCGCTCGGGCATGGCTATTCCAACATGGTTTTATCGATTCTCTGGCGCGCAGCATAGCACCATGCGACACACCAGAGAACGGCGCGGCGTCCCTCCCCTCGTTGGGGAGCAAGACGTGAAATCTCGGCGATCAGGCGGTGCGGAACGACGCCACCGCGTCGCGCAGCACCTGTGCCTGTTCTTCCAGCGACAGCGCGGCGGCCGCCGCCTGCTCGACGAGCGCGGCGTTCTGCTGCGTCACCTCGTCCATCTGCGTGACAGCTTGGTTGACCTGCTCGATGCCAGAGCTTTGTTCCTCGGAGGCCGAGCTGATCTCGCCCATGATGTCGGTCACACGCTTGACTGCGATCACCACCTCGTCAATCACGCTGCCGGCTTCGGCCACCAGCGTGGTGCCGTTTTCCACTCGGCCGACCGAATCGCCGATGAGTTCCTTGATTTCCTTGGCCGCCCCCGCCGAGCGCTGCGCCAGGTTGCGTACCTCGCCGGCCACCACGGCAAAGCCGCGGCCCTGTTCGCCGGCGCGCGCGGCCTCGACTGCGGCATTGAGCGCCAGGATGTTCGTCTGGAACGCGATGCCTTCGATCACGCCGATGATGTCGGCAATCTTCTTGCTGCTTTCGTTGATGCCCGCCATGGTGTCGATCACGCGGCCGACCACCTCGCCGCCCTTGGCGGCGATGTCCGATGCGTTGACGGCCAGCGTGCTCGCCTGGCGCGCGTTGTCGGCGTTCTGACGCACGATGCTCGTCAGCTCTTCCATGCTCGACGCGGTTTCTTCCAGCGACGAAGCCTGCTCTTCCGTGCGTTGCGACAGATCGGCATTGCCGGCGGCGATCTGCTTGGTGGCGCTCGCAATCGAATCCGCCGATGTCTTGATATGGCTGATGGTGCCGGTCAGTTGCTGCTGCATCTGCGCCATGGCGACCAGCATGCTGTCGCGGTCGCCGGTGTGGGTTTGCACTTGCACGGCGAGGTCGCCGCCGGCAATGCGGCGTGCGACCTCGGTGGCGTAGCTCGGTTCGCCGCCCAGCCCGCGCTGCACGTTGCGGATGATGAGCGATATGGCCAGCGACACCGCGCCGCCCACCACCAGAATGACGATCAGATTGGCGATGAGCGAATGGCGGTACGCCGCATCCACTTCCTGCAGAAAGACGGCGCTGGAGAGGTTCCAGTCCCACGGCACAAAGTGCTTTACGTAGCCGATCTTCGGCAATGCGGTTTCGCTGCCGGGCAGGCGGCCCTGGTATTCGGCAAAGCCGAAGCCTTTGTCTTTGGCGGCGTTGACGATGGTCGGGTAGACCGGTTTGCCGGTCGGGTCCTTGAAGCCCGCGGTGCTCTTGCCGACCATGTCCGCCAGCGTTGGGTGCATCAGCAGGATGAACTGCGAGTCGACTACGAATAGATAGCCGGTGGAGCCAAAGCGCATCGAGGCCAGCGTCGACAGCGCGGCTTTCTTGGCGTCGGCTTCGCTCATGGCGCCCGATTGCGCGCGGCCGTGATACAGCTTGGCGATGCCCTCGGCGGCGTCCACCAGGTTTTGCAGGCCGACCTTGCGCTCATCGAGCATGGTCGCGCGGGTTTCCATCGCGCTCCAGATGCCGACGCCGATCAGCCCCAGCCACATCAGGCCCAACGCAAGACGCAGCTTTGCTTTGAGTGTCCACTGTCGCATGTCGCGTTTTCTCCACTTATTGTTTGACGTCTCCCCAACGGTGTAACGGCGGTGGAGTGGTCTTCTTTAATGGAGATACCGTGCGCGCAGTGTGCGGATTTCCGCAAAAAGAAGGCGCCGGCTTGCACCGGCGCCCGAAGAGACGGCACCCACCCACAAGGAGGGGGCGCCGCCGCGCGTTGGGAGGTTTTGTTGGTTTTCGCTATCGGCAGGCGATCATTGCTCGCGAATCCAAGTCTGCGTGCGTCCCAGCAGGCTGATGCCCAGGAAGCCGCGCACATTCAGTTTCTGACCGTCTTCGGACAGCGACATCTTGGCGCTGTAGACCTTGCCGTTTTCCGGGTCCAGGATCTGGCCGCCATCCCAGTTGTTGTTGCCGTCCGCCTTCAGACCCGTGAGGATCGTCAGGCCCTTGATGGGCTGGTCCTTGCGGTCGTCCGTGCACTTGGTGCAGGTCTTGTTCTCGTCGCCCGGCACCAGGATCTTGGTGACCTTGCCCGAGAACGTGCCGCCGTTATCGACGATCGTCACTTCGCCTTTCTGTTTGCCCGTGTTGTCGTCGATGGTCTTCCAGGTGCCGGCGGGGCTGACTTGCGCGAAGGCGCTGCCAGCGGCCAGAGCGAGTGCCAGGGCGCCAGCCAGGCGGGCGAGAGCGTGGGGGGTAGGTTGCATCGTGGAGTCTCCTTGTTGTCAGTCAAAAAAATCGGTGAGGGCTGATCGATGATGTCGGCGCAGGGATCAATGCGCGCTCAACGCACCGGTCAGGGGTGACAGCGGATTGCTGCCAGAGGTGCCGGCGGCGTTCGTGACGCCACCCAGCGCATTCGTGATCGGGGCGAGGGGGTTGCCGCTGCCGGCTGCGCCGCTCAGCGCGCTCGTGACCGGGGCCAGCGGATTGCTTCCGCCACCCACGCCGCCACCGAGCGCGCTCGTGATCGGCGCCAGCGGATTCGTCGACCCGCCGCCGCTGCCGCCATTGACCAGGCCGCCGGCACTCGCCACCGTGCCGCCGACGGCGCCAACCACACCGCCCACGTCAGCCGCGAGCGGGTTGCCGCCGGCCGCACCGACTTGCGCCCCCGCGCTCTGCAGGCCGCCGCCAACCGTGTTGAGCGCGCCGGCCAGCGGGCCGCCGAGCATCGTCGTGCTGCCGACCGTCTGCGTGCCCTTCACCACCTGCGACGACAGCGGCACGATCGCGTTGCTGGTCTGCTGCGTGACCTGCTGCACCGGGCCGCTCGACGTGCCAATCGTGACGAGCCCGCCGGCACCCTGCATCACCTGACCCAGCGCAGACACACCGCTGCCCACCGGTGACGTCACCGGATTCAGCGGCGCCAGCGGGCTGCCGGCGGCACCCAGATCCGAGACGGTCTGCCCCGCGTTGCCGGTCGTCACCCCAGCGGAGCGGATCACGTCACCCGAGCTTTGCACCGTGGTGCCGACCGGGTCGGGCGTCGAGCCGATCTTGCCGAGCCCATTGCTGATGCCGCCGCCCAATGTCTGCACCGTGTTGCCGGCGGACGTGACCGTCGCACCCAGGTCCTTCTGCGCCGCCGTGCCGCCGATGACGGGCACCGACGCCGTGCCGATCGTCGTGCCAAGGTCGCTGACGGTCTTGCCCGTCTGCGTGACCACATTGCCGCTGCTGCTGGCCACGTTGCCGACCGGCACCGCGCCCGGATCGTTATTGGCCGTCGATGACGGCGTCGTATCGCCGTTCGGGTTGCCACCCGAAGCGCAGCCGGCCAGCGTCAGCACGGCCACTGCAGCGGCTGCCAGCAGCGTGCGCGATGCCGAAACGGCGGACGACGAAACGGAAGAAGAAGTGTGGAGCGGGTTCTGAATCTTCATGGTGAGTCTCCTTGTAAGCGCGGCCCGTACCGCGTGTCACCGCCGGGTCAGAAGAACGCGCATCTGGCGTCCAGCGGGTAGCATCCGCCTGCGTTTGCCGTCGAATGCAAAGAAAGTTCTACAGAGCAGTGGCTAGTGGTGCACGCCGGATGTCACACCCGACAGCACACCGCCAACCAAGCCGCCCACCGTCGTGCCGACGCTGCCCAATCCGCCGGTACCGCCACTGCCGGCTGCGCCAACGGAGCCAAGCGCACCGACGCCAGGCAGCCCCGCCGTCAAGGAACCGACTGCCGTCGTGACCGGCGCCAGCGCGCCACCGAGCGCACCGGTCAGCGCGCTACCCGGCGCACTGCCCGCAGCAGACGGTGCCGCCGGCGAGACCATCGTCGACAACCCCGTGGTGACCGCGCCGAGCGTGCCCACCGTAGTGCCAACCGTCGATACCAACACATCGCCCTTGCCGGCCGTCGTGATCGTGCTGCCCGTGCTGCCGAGCGCGCCGCCCAGCGTCGCCAGCACGTTGCTCACCGGAGAACCAAGGCCCGTCGCCGCACCCAGCGTTTGTGTGGTCGAAGTCAGCGTGCTGGTGAGTGGCACGATGGCGGTGATGGTGGTGGTCGTCACCTGCTCGACAGGGCCGGTCAGCGTCGCGATGGGCGTGCTGCCGGTCGAGCCGGTGCCACCCGTTGCATTGCCGCTGTTGTCGTTCGACCACGTGGGCGAGCTTGATGCCGCGATCGCCGGCTTGGATTGCGAATCGCTGCCACCGCCAAGCGACGTACCCATGTCGCCGCTGCCCGAATTCGCGCAGCCGGCCAGCATGGCGAGCGACGCTGTCGCCAGCACGCACTGCAGGAACACTCCGCGCTTCGGCGGATTCGATTTCGACAAGAACGCTAGATCGCGCATCTTGTGCCTCCACTACTCAGAACAGAACGCTTGTGTTGGACCCCTTCTGTCTTGCGCTCTTTGCTCGTCGGGTTTGTCGTCGCCAGGCTGTGGGGTTGGCGACGACCTCCCTGTCTTGTCACGGGCCACGCGCAGGTCCGTGCCACACCGCGCGATCGATGCCGTGCTCATGTGGTGAGCGGATCGTGAAGTGAAACCGAATGGCATGACAATCAGCGGCAACCTGACACCCGGATTTGCGACTGCAGCAATTTGCGATCTTGCTTCTGCATTAAACAAGACTGCGAGCCATTTCCCAGGCGATAAGTCCGCAGCAAAAATGGCCTGTGGATTGCCGTAGAACAATCCTTCTATCGTCGTAAAACAGCCTCGTTTCAAACGCAGTTGCGTGAACTTTTCAGCGTTTGCTGAGCAGGGTTTTCCCGCGATCGGCGATCGGTTTTGCGTTGCGCATGTCGCCATCGCACCGTCGTGCTCGCCCGCAGTTCGGCATCGTCCCGCCCGGGAGGGGGGGCGCATGCGTCGACACCAACATCGCATGCGTCGATGCGATTCGCGCGCACGTATGCATCGATGCGTCGACCCTCTCGCTAGCACGTCGCGCATCGAACGCGCGGCACGCGATTTGCGGCACCTGCATGCACGCGGTTCACCATCGCAATCGCATCGACTTCGCGCGGCGCGCATCGACGGCGTTCGAGATGCGAGTCAGCAGCGTCATCGACACGTTCAACATGTCGATGCGCATGTGTCGAGCGCATCGATTGCGTGCGTATCGACGTGTTGAGCGCGAAAAATTCGCGCGCGCTGTCGCATCTACGCATCGTTTTTTTCGGCACGCATCGCGCTGCTCGCGCGTCGGCGCGCACGACGATATTGAATGCGCGCGAGGCGCGTGCGTGTGTTCGCGATGCACGCGCGCGCAACATCGCGCGTTGCTGTAAACCGGCATGACCACTGGGTTTGCGGGGCGCGTGTGTCAACGTGGAGCAACGCCGTAACGTGATGTCACGACGCAAGAAAATGCGCATTCGCGAGATCGATCTGCGTGCATGCGCGATTCGAATCGCAGCGACGCACAGACGCAGCGCAATCCTTCACCAAAACTCACCGCGCTTTTTGCATAAATCTCTTAACATCACCGCGCAAACGAATTATGATTCGCCTTGACAAGACGTTGACTTCGATGCAAGGAAGCTTCGCGCGATCAACGACGATGAAGTTCCAAGCGGCAAGTGAAAGGTAGTCGAGGAGCGTAACCACTTTGATGCACGCCACGCCGACAGGGCTGTTCGAACTCGGTGCCGTCTCTGCGATCCCCCCGTCGGGATGGGCGTACTACCCCCAAAAGAAAACGCGCGCTCTCCAGTTTCTCGCTGTCTGCAAAGTCACGCTGCACGCGGCTTTGCGGTCCACGCAGCGATTCGCGCAAGATCAGATTTCGACCGGTGTGGCCACGATGCCCCGGTCCTCTCAATTGTTGAAGACTCGCCGGATGCAATCTGTCTGGCAGCTTGCGGTTGCGCTCGTGCGCGCGACCGGGGCGTGCAACTTGCTGCGTGTGTTCGCCGCGCAAGTCGCAGAGCTTCCTACCGAATTCATTAGCGTGCGACTGCCGTTTGGTGGCGCGCCGATGAATCGCTCGCTCGGTTGGTCTGGCGATGCCAATGCATCGTGGGATCGGGCCGGTCGGGTTGCTCAATCTCGATAGTTCGATACCCAATCTTGAAGGAGTTTCCCATGGCAACTGCTGCTAAGAAGAAACCGGCCGCCAAGGCCCCGGCCAAGAAGGCCGCTGCGAAGAAGGCTCCGGCCGCCAAGAAGGCTGCTGCAAAGAAGGCTGCTCCGGCCGCTAAGAAGGCTCCGGCCAAGAAGGTCGCAGCTAAGAAGGTCGCTGCCAAGAAGGCACCCGCCAAGAAGGCCGCATTGAAGAAGGTTGCAGCCAAGAAGGCCCCGGCCAAGAAAGCTGCTGTGAAGAAGGTTGCAGCCAAGAAGGCCCCGGCCAAGAAAGCTGCTGTGAAGAAGGTTGCGGCCAAGAAGGCTCCGGCCAAGAAAGCTGCTGTGAAGAAGGTTGCAGCGAAGAAGGCTCCGGCTGCCAAGAAGGCTGCTGCCAAGCCTGCTGCGAAGAAGGCTGCTGCCAAGAAGGCTCCGGCTGCGAAGAAGGCTGCTGCCAAGCCTGCTGCGAAGAAGGCCCCCGCGAAGAAGGCTGTCGCCAAGCCCGCTGCTGCTCCGGCCGCTGCACCTGCTGCACCTGCTGCCAAGACCGCGCTGAACCCGGCTGCGGCATGGCCGTTCCCGACCGGCAACCGTCCGTAAGTCATTCTGACGACGGTGATCCTCCGGGACCACAGCGGCGCGCAGGTCGCGCCCACCTGATCGGATACTGCGTATCCGGTCCGCAAGACCTCAGCGTCTTGCACCGCCCGCCGATCGGCTCACGCCCCGGCGGGCTTTTTCTTGCCCGAGCGTCGCGCATACGTTTCTCGCGGGCGTAAAAAAACCGCACCGGCGCGATGCCGATGCGGTGTTTCCATCAACCCCTCGGCCTGTCGGCCGAGCGTCGTGGATCAGTGCGTGACGCGCGTCACCCCACCCGATGAGAGCAGGCGCACGCGCTCGCCAGGACGGAAGGCCTCGTCGGCGTCCTGCGTGATCGCGCGGTACTCGCCGTTGTCGAGCTTGACGGTGATTTCCAGGCCCGGACGCTTGTTCATCTGACCCTCGAGCGCGCTGCCTGCAACGCCACCGAGAATCGCACCGAGCACACCGGCCGCCACCGAGCCGTTGCCGCGCCCGATGGCTGCTGCCGAACCAATGCCGCCGATCGCGCCGCCGGCAATGGTGCCAACACCGGTCTGCTCACGGTCGATCACGACATTGCGCACAGAATCTACCGTACCAAAGCGCACGGTCTGCTCGCGCTGCGCCTGCACCGAGGTGTAAGCGCTGTTGGAGTTGGTGCCCATGGCGCAGCCTTGCAGGCCAAGGGCGGCGACCAGCAGAGTCGCGGCGCCGATGCGATAGATGGGTTTCATGTTGATTCCTTATTGATACCTGTACCCGAAAGCGGATTCAAAGCGCTGGGCAATTTCGTCGACGGGCAGGCCGTGATTCTGCGGGCCTTGGCAAGCGATCTTGAGTGAGCCCATCAGGCTGGCGAGGCGACCGGTGGTGTCCCAGTCCAGGCCGTTCTCGATGCCGTAGAGCAGGCCGCCGCGGAACGCGTCACCGCAACCGGTCGGGTCGACCACACGTTCTGCCGGCACGGCCGGAATAGTGTACTGCTTGCCGCCGGCGTAAATCTCCGCCCCTTCTTCCCCGCGCGTGACGATGTAAGCCTCGACGCGCCGCGCAAGCTCTGCCGCACTGTAGCCCGTGCGTGACAGCATGACCTGCGCTTCGTAATCATTGACCACCACGTAGCTGGCGAGTTCAACGAAGTGGCGCAGGTCCGCGCCGTCAAACAGCGGCATTGCCTGGCCCAGGTCAAAGATAAACGGCACGCCGGATTCGGCAAATTGCGTCGCGTGGTGCAGCATGCCTTCGCGGCTGTCGGGGCCCACCAGGCCGAGCCGGGCCGGCAGTGCATTCTTGACCGAATTGATGCTCGAATGGCTCATCGCGCCTGGGTGGAACGCGGTGATCTGGTTGTTGTCGCGGTCGGTCGTGATCATCGCTTGCGCGGTGAACGTGTCCGGAACCTCCGTAACGTGCGCTGTCGAGATACCGAGCTTTTTCAGGTAGTCCAGGTACGGGCCCGCATCTTGGCCGACGGTGCCCATGATGATGGGCTCGCCGCCGAGCAGTTTCAGCGTGTAAGCGATGTTGCCTGCGCAGCCACCGAACTCCCGGCGCATGGTTGGCACCAGAAAGGAAACGTTCAGGATGTGGATCTTGTCGGGCAGGATGTGTTCGCGGAAGTGTCCGTCGAACGTCATGATGGTGTCGTAGGCAACTGAGCCGCAGATCACGCTGGCCATATTGAAACACTCCAGATATGACACGGCCGCCCAGTGGACGGCCGTGTGATGAACGAGAGACCGGAAGTCGGTCTCGATGCGATCAGCTCAGCTTACTTCAGCGCAGCCAGGGCGGCGTCGTAGTTCGGCTCGTCCTTGATCTCGGGCACGAGTTGCGAGTACAGGACGTTGTCGTTGGCGTCGAGCACGACCACGGCACGCGCGGTCACGCCAGCCAGCGGGCCCGACGTGATGTCGACGCCGTAGGCTTGCTTGAAACCCTTGTCGCGGAAGGTCGACAGCGGCTTCACATTCGCGATGCCTTCGGTGGTGCAGAAGCGGCCAGCCGCAAAGGGCAGATCAGCGGAGATGGAGAGCACGACGGTGTTGTCCAGCTTGGCAGCGGCTTCGTTGAACTTGCGCGTGGAGGTGGCGCACACCGGGGTGTCCAGGCTCGGCACGATATTCAGGACCTTGCGCTTGCCGGCAAAATCAGCGAGCGAGACGTCTTTCAGGTCTGCGCCGACCAGCGTGAATGCCGGTGCCTTCGAGCCTGCGGTCGGGAATTGGCCGCCGACTTCGATCGGGTTGCCGCCAAGGGTCACGTTTGCCATGGTGTTACTCCTTCCTTTGATGCGTGTTGGGGAAAAGCCAGGGGGGTGAAGATTCAGGGGTAAAAAATCAGGACCCGGTAATTGGCCGTCGGGCGCTGGGACTGGAATCGTACCCGAATCGGTAGTTCGGCGCGGGCGGGCAACCCTGACTTGCCGTATGCACTGTCGCTCGGGTTCAGGTAGTCGGCGGGCAGTAGCGCACGGCGCGAGAGCAACTGGTCTTGCAGGTCGGTGGTTATCAGCTCGATGGCCGGCAGGGCGATGGGGCCGCCGGCGCGGTTGCGCAAAGTAGCCGTCAATACGTACTGGTCGGAGGCATCGCCCTCTTGACGCTGCAGTTGCGACGATTCGATCTGCAATGCATCGAGATCACGCGGTGGCGCGATCGTGCAGTGCAACGGCTGGCACATTGCCTCCAGGATGGGCCGTGTAGAGGGCGCGCGGCGCGCGATTTCGGCGCGCGCGAGGAAGAGCAGTTGCGCTACCGCCAGCACCGCCAGCAAGCTGATCGCGATGCGCGCCAGGGCACGGCGTCCGGTCGTTTTACGTGCTTGCTCGCGGGCCTGCGCGGCACGCAGGAAATCCAGCGTCGCGGCAGAGACACCATGATTCGGCCCACGCACCTTGCGCGGACGCGGGGCGCCGGTCAGCGTGCGCTGCGGCGTCGGACCGGTCGGCTCGGCTTGCGTGCGACGTGCGTGGCCGTGGTGGCGGCGCGGCACCGGCGCAAAAAGCGTGTGCGGATCGGTTTCGTGGCGCATCCAGACCGAATCGTGCTTCTCCGCCTCGGGCATCAGGGAGGCGACCGCTGCCGGCGCAGACGCGGTCACAGCCGGAGCTGACGAGGGCGCGATGGCCGATTCCACCTGCAGGTCTGCCGACGGCTGCTTGGGCACGGCGGCGGCGAACGCGTCTTCCTCGTCGTCAAGGTCGCGGATGGGCGGCAGGCCGTGGAACGGATCGGCGGGAGCGACGGACGCGGCGGGCGGTTCGGGTTGCGATGTCTGCGGCGCGGGCTCGGCAGCGTGTTCGATCGGCGCCTCGTCCGGCAGCGGGCGGGTGTCCGGTGCGGTCGATTGCACGTCGGGCACGGGTGTTGCCCCTTCCACTTCCCCCAGATGCACTTCCGCGACGCCTTCTTCCGGAACGTCTTCTTCCCAGATCAGCGTCATGCCGAAGCCGTGATCGTCCTCTGCGGCAGGTGGCGCCGTGGGCGTTTCCGGTTCAGGGGTGACGGGCGTTGAGAGCGGCGCAACGCGAGCGGTGTGTTCCGGCAATTGCCGTGGCTGCGTTGCTTCGGCGGGCGGCGCCGCAGGCATGGGCGCGGCACCAAGCTCGATCAGATGATCGCGGCCATCGAAGATGTGATTGCAGCGGCCGCAACGGACGAGCCCGCCGCGCAGCCGAAGCTGATCGGCGACAACGCGGAATGCGGTTTGGCAGTTGGGGCAGCGGGCGGCCAAACGTGGCGCAGCTTGTGGCGCAGTTGCCATGCGGGACGAGGAGAAAAAAGCCGACCGCGCGAGTATTGCAGACAGTGGCGCCAGCGTCGACCTTTGCAGGCGGCGCTGGCGCGCAATACCGTGAAATTATGTGGGCTTCACACCGCGGGCTTCACACCATGCAGGCAGACCCAGCCGTCACGTGCACGCCAAACGGTGAGCGGAATGACCGAGGCATACGCGGCGGCCACTTCTTCGGCTTGGCGCTCGAGCACGCCCGACAGAATCAGGCGGCCGCCCGGGCGCACGCGTGCGCACAACATGGCTGCCATCAGCTTGAGCGGGTTCGACAGGATGTTGGCGACGACCAGATCGAACGTGCCTTCCGGTGCATCGTCGGGCAGGGCGAAGGTGGCTTCGACGTGGTTGCGCTCGGCGTTGTAGCGCGAGGCTTCCACGGCGTTCGGATCGATATCGACACCGACGGTTTCACCGGCGCCGAGCTTCTTGGCGACGATGGCCAGGATGCCCGAGCCGCAGCCGTAGTCGAGCGTGCGTTCGCCGGGTTGCACGTGCTGCTCCAGCCATTCCATGCACAGGCGCGTGGTCGGGTGGCTGCCGGTGCCGAAGGCGAGGCCCGGGTCGAGTTCTAGCACCACGGCATCGGGCTCCGGCGCATCGTGCCACGACGGCACGACCCAGATGTGCTCACCAATATGAATGGGCTCGAACTGCGATTGCGTGACGCGCACCCAGTCCTGCTCTTCGACTTCGCGCACGGTGTACGAAGGCAGCGGTGACAGCCCGATTTCGTTGGCCGCGGCTGCCACCAGCAATGCCGGGTCGGCATCGTCAGCGAGCAGCGCAACCACGCGCGAGCGGTTCCACGCAAGGCGTGTCGGCTCGTGGCCGGGCTCGCCAAAGAGTGGTTGCTCTTCGGGCGTGTCGGCATCGGCGTCTTCCACCGAGACCGACAGCGCGCCGAGATCAAACAGCGCTTCGGACAACGCTTCGGCGTCGTCACGCGACACTTCGAGCACGCATTCGCGGTACGTCACTTGCCGCCACCCTTGGCCACTTCCTGTTGCGCTAGGCGGTGCTCCAGATAGTGGATGTCGGTGCCGCCTTCCACGAAGTTCGCGTCGAGCATCAGGTCGCGGTGCAGCGGCACGTTGGTCTGGATGCCTTCCACCACCATTTCCGACAGGGCGATGCGCATGCGGGCGATGGCCTGCTCACGCGTTGCACCGTACGTAATGAGCTTGCCGATCATCGAGTCGTAATTGGGCGGCACAAAGTAGCCGTTGTAGGCGTGCGAATCCACGCGAACGCCCGGGCCGCCCGGCACGTGCCACGAGGTGATGCGACCCGGCGACGGCGTGAACTTGAACGGATCTTCCGCGTTGATGCGGCACTCGATGGCGTGGCCCTTGAGCACGATGTCCTTCTGGCGGAAGCGCAGCTTTTCGCCGGCCGCCACGCGGATCTGCTCCTGCACGATGTCGACGCCCGTGATCATTTCCGTGACCGGATGTTCGACCTGCACGCGCGTGTTCATTTCGATGAAGTAGAACTCGCCGTTCTCGTACAGGAACTCGAACGTGCCGGCGCCGCGGTAGCCGATCTTCTTGCAGGCTTCGGCGCAACGGTCACCAATACGCTCGATCAGGCGGCGCGGAATGTGCGGCGCTGGCGCTTCTTCGATCACCTTCTGGTGGCGGCGCTGCATGGAGCAGTCGCGCTCACCCAGCCAGATGGCGTTGCGGTGCTGGTCGGCCAGGATCTGGATCTCCACGTGGCGCGGATGCTCCAGGAACTTCTCCATATAGACTTCGGGGTTGCCGAAGGCACGGCCGGCTTCTTCGCGCGTCATGTTGACGGCGTTGATCAGCGCAGCCTCGGTGTGGACCACACGCATGCCGCGGCCACCACCGCCGCCAGCCGCCTTGATGATCACCGGATAGCCAACCTTCTTGGCCGTTGCCAGAATTTCCTTCGGGTCTTCGGACAGGGCGCCTTCCGAGCCCGGCACGCACGGCACGCCGGACTTGATCATCGCTTGCTTGGCCGAGACCTTGTCGCCCATCAGGCGGATCGATTCGGGCGTCGGGCCGATGAAGGTGAAGCCGGATTGCTCCACGCGCTCGGCAAAGTCGGCGTTTTCCGACAGGAAGCCGTAGCCAGGGTGGATGGCCTGTGCGTCGGTCACCTCGGCGGCCGAAATGATGGCCGGCATGTTCAGGTACGACAGCGGCGACGGTGCCGGGCCGATACACACGGCTTCGTCAGCCAGCTTGACGTATTTGGCTTCCTTGTCTGCCTCGGAATAGACCACCACGGTCTTGATGCCGAGTTCGCGGCAGGCACGCTGGATGCGAAGAGCGATCTCGCCGCGATTCGCGATCAGGATCTTGTCGAACATCGTGTTCTCGCTACAAAAAGGAGAGGCGAGGGCGCAGTGGCTGGGCCGCGCTCAGTGGCAGCCCTTGTGCGCCGGCTCGCGCTCGGATGCGGCACGCTGCGCGCCGCACGATGAGGGTCAGATGCCGGAAGATCAGCCGATCACGAACAGCGGTTGGCCGTATTCCACAGCCTGGCCGTTCTCGATCAGGATTTCCTTGATCACGCCCGCCTTGTCCGCTTCGATCTCATTGAGCAGCTTCATCGCTTCGATGATGCAGATCGTCTGGCCTTCCTTGACCGTGTCGCCCACCTTGACGAACTCGGCGGCGCCCGGCGACGGCGAACGGTAGAACGTGCCGACCATCGGCGACGTCACGATGTGGCCTGCCGGCAGGGCCGGGGCGGCAGCCTCGCCACCGACGGCTGCCGGAGCCGCTGCGGCGGGGGCGCCGACAGCCGGTGCGGCCTGCATCGGCATCGGCGCATATTGCATCGGGGCCACCACTTGCGGCGCCGACTTGACGATGCGGACCTTGCCTTCGCCTTCGGTCACTTCGAGTTCCGAAATGCCCGATTCGGCCACGAGGTCGATCAGCGTTTTCAGCTTGCGCAAATCCATGAACGTTCTCCTGCAGCGTCGGCGGTCTGGGCGGTCGATGCGCGCGAATGGCTCTTCAGCCGCACATCGGTCAAAGGCGCTCCAGGCGCTGGCGTCGTTGCGTTGGTTAAGTGGTTGAAATAAAAGGAAGAAGACGGCTGATCAGCCGCCGTGTTGGTCAATTGCGAAGTCCAGCGCCGCCATATAGCCGCGCCAGCCCAATCCGCAAATCACGCCCACCGCCTGGTCCGCCAGATAAGAATGGTGGCGGAACGGTTCACGACGATGCACGTTGGACAGATGCACTTCGATATACGGGATCACCACGCCGGCCAGCGCGTCGCGCAGCGCCACGCTCGTGTGCGTGTAGGCGGCCGGATTGATGATGATGAATTCAATGCCTTCGCTTTTTGCGGCGTGGATACGATCCACCAGCGCACCTTCATGGTTCGACTGGAAGTGCGCAAGCGTCACGCCGCGCGCCGTGGCGCGTTCGACCAGGGCGGCGTTGATGTCGGCAAGAGTGGTTGCGCCATAGACTTCCGGTTCGCGCGTCCCCAGCAAATTGAGGTTCGGGCCGTGCAGTACGAGCACGTTGCGAAGCGCTTTGGCGATGGGTTTATCAGCCACGGTTTTGACCGGTTGAGCGAAGTTGGGCGCAATTTACAGCAACTTAGAATGCTTTGTCTAGTTTTTGCTGAAAAAGTATCGAGAAATCGGTGTTTTCACCGATCTTGGGCGTACTGCCCACACATTTGCCGAAGAAGAAGGGGAGTTGTGTGCACATGAACGTCATATGACGTTTTTGTACATTCACGTGCGCCGCAGGGCCTCACGTAGTTCGTCGGCATGCACACGACCCATCTTCCGGAAAATGATCTCGCCTTGTGCGTTGAGAATCACAGTGAACGGAAGGCCGCCGACTTCGTTTCCGAACTGGCGGCCCAGCTCCGTTCCGCCAAAGCCCGCCACGGCAATGGGGTATGTGACGTGGACCTTACCCAGAAAAGTCTGAATATTGGACGCCGAGTCAATCCCGATGCCAACGAACCTTGCCTTGGCCTTTTGCTCCTGTGCCAGCGCAGACAGCTCGGGCATCTCCTCTACGCAAGGACCGCACCACGGTGCCCAGAAATTGATGACCACCGGCTGGCCCCGAAACGCTGCCAGATCCAGGGGGGCGCCATTGGCGTCCGGGAGCTTGCTGCCGTAGAACGCGGCAACAGCATGGTCGGCCGGCGTTTTCGGCTCAGTGGCGCGATGCCCAAAATAGACGCCCGCCGTCGCGGCAAGCAGGCCGGCAATCAACAGGGCAATCAGAGCGGTACGGCGGGACATGGTTTTGCGGAGGTCTCTATATATACAGAGGCGGAGCGTGCGGGATTGTACTCCTGTCGGCCGATCACCCCTGCGACAGTAGGGCACGCACTGCCGCCGCGTCGCCGCGTTGCGTCTTGCCGGTGGCGTCTGCCCGCCGCGCACCGCGCACATCGTTCATGTCATATAGGGCGATATGGACGCCGACGGGCGTGCCTGTTTCAGCGCGCAGCTCGCGCGCCAACTCGCGGGATTCGGCCCCGGCGGGCCATTGGCCGCGCCACAGGAAGCTGAGCGTTTCCACCTCGTCTCGGCCGGCGAAGTGAGCGCTCTCCGTGGTATCGAAGTCCACGCCGGCGTTGAGCAGGAAGATCGCCACATCCTTCGGGCTATCGCAGAAGACCTGCAGGTGGATGTCGGAGTGCTCGCTGGCGGTGCCGTTGAAGACCGCCCCCGCCAAGTACGGGCGATGGACTGCCAGCCCTTCCATCAGCAGCAGCGCGATGCGGCGCAGCAACGCCAGCACGCGCGGCTGGGATTCGGCCTGGAACAGCGCCTGGTATTCGCGGACTTCCGTTTCGACCTGTTCATTGTCGGGCAGCCATTCGCCGGGCGCGCGGGATTCGGTGCCAAGCACCTGGCGCGCGGCCTTGCGCTTGGCGGTCGCGTAATCGGCGCCGTCTTCCGCGATCATGCGCGCGGCGGTGATGGCAATTTCCTCCCGCACGCGGGCGGGGTCGAGGGTGGGGCGTTTGGACATGGCTCTATTTTACTGAAGCGCGCGGGCCGGCCTGAAGCCGCAGGTACAATGCGGCGCAACGAAGTTGAGATGGCTCCCATGCATATCCACATCCTTGGAATCTGCGGCACCTTCATGGGCGGCATTGCCCTGATTGCCCGCCAGGCCGGTCACCGCGTCACCGGCTGCGACGCCAACGTCTACCCCCCGATGAGCACCCAGCTCGAAGCGCAAGGTATCGAACTGATCGAAGGGTTCGACCCCGAACAGCTCTCCATCGGCGCTGATTTGTACGTCATCGGCAACGTGATCTCCCGCGGCAATCCGCTGATGGAAGCCATCCTGGATCGCAATCTCCCTTACATTTCTGGCCCGCAATGGCTGGGCGACAACGTCCTGCGTCAGAAATGGGTGCTTGCCGTGGCAGGTACGCATGGCAAAACGACAACCACATCGATGCTCGCGTGGATCTTGCAGGACGCCGGCTACAACCCGGGCTTCCTGGTGGGTGGTGTGCCGCGCAACTTCGGGTTGTCGGCGCGGCTCACGGAATCCGACTTCTTTGTCATCGAGGCCGATGAGTACGACACGGCATTTTTCGACAAGCGCAGCAAGTTCGTCCATTACCGCCCCCGTACGGCCATATTGAATAACCTGGAGTTCGATCACGCCGACATCTTTCCCGATCTTGCCGCAATCGAAACCCAATTTCACCACTTGGTACGCACTGTGCCCGGTCAAGGTCGCCTGCTCGTGAATGGTCGCGAAGATAGCCTGAAGCGTGTACTTGAGCGCGGATGCTGGTCAGAAGTCGAGCAATTCGGCGCTGAAGACCGCCTTGGCTGGGAAATCGCGAACCTGCGCGATGACGACAGCTTCGACGTGGTTTTCAAGGGGCAGCCGCAGGGCCGAGTCCGTTGGGCGCTTCAAGGCGATCACAATCGCATGAATGCGCTGGCAGCCATTGCCGCCGCGCGCCACGTTGGCGTGCCGCCTGCTCAATCCATTGAAAGCCTGGCCCGTTTCGAAAATGTGAAACGCCGCATGGAAGTGCGTGGCACTGTCAATGACGTGACCGTCTACGACGATTTTGCCCATCATCCGACCGCCATTCGTACGACGATCGAGGGCCTGCGCCGTCGGGTAGGGAAGGGGCGCGTTCTCGCGGTACTGGAGCCCCGTTCAAACACCATGAAGTTGGGTGTGATGAAGCAGGCGCTTCCAGACAGCCTATCCGGAGCCGATCAAGTCTTCGCTTACGGTGCCGCCAACGGCCGCGACGCAATCGGCTGGGATTTGGCTGGCGCGTTAGCACCGCTGGGGGGGCGCGCGAAGGCATTCTCTGATCTGGCCACCCTAGTCGCAGACGTCACGGCTGCCGCCCGCCCTGGCGACCACGTTCTTGTCATGAGCAACGGGGGGTTCGGCGGCGTACATCAGAAGCTGCTGGACGCCTTGGCTGAACGCGTCGGCACGGCGAACTGATCCCCATATGCCGGCATCCATCGTCTATCTGCACGGATTCCGTTCGTCGCCGCGCTCGTTCAAAGCGCAGTTGTTAGGTCGGCGGATGGCTTCCGTGGGCCTGGCAGATGAATACGTTTGTCCGACGTTGCCCGTGTCACCGCGTGAGGCGGTGGCCGAAACAGAGGCGCTACTCGCTGAGTTGGGTATGCGTGACGGCCTCAAGCCTGTGCTCATCGGCTCCTCCCTGGGCGGCTTTTACGCCACCTGGCTGGCTGAGCGGCATGGGCTTCGTGCGGCAATGCTTAATCCCGCTACCCGCCCGGAGCGGGATCTCGCCAAATACGTTGGCGAGCAACCGTTGTGGCATGGCGGTGGCACCATTCGCGTTGAACCACATCACCTCGATGAGCTGCGCGCCCTTGCTGTGCCTGTGATCACGCAACCCGAGCGCTATTACTTATTGGCTGCGACCGGCGACGAGGTGCTCGACTACCGCGAAATGCTCGGCCACTTTCCTGGCGCGACCACCCGCATCATTGACGGTAGCGACCATGGCATCAGCGATTTCGCCCAGTACATGGACGAAGTGCTTGTCTTCTGCGGTGTTCCCGCCGATTTGTTGGCAGCGCATCCGTTTAGCGCCGCATGACCGATTCCCCCTCTTACCCGCGCAGCCTCTGGCGCAGCGCGTTGCCTCCGGCTGTCGTCTATGACCGGCATTGGGCGCGTTGGGCTGTGGGTGCCGATTCGCTGACCGCGCGGCTTCGGGCGGCATCCTCGCGCTTCCGCGTTCAATTGCTCGGCCAGCAGCGCGCGATGCCGTTGCGCGACGAGTGGCGTTGTCTAGGCATGGCTGGCCCTGCGGACACCTTGATCCGCGAGGTTTTGTTGATCTGCGACGACATCCCGGTGGTCTATGCCCACACCATCGTGCATCCGCGCAGTGTGGCGCTTGACTGGCCGTTCCTGAAAGCACTGGGCGCGCAGCCGCTGGGGCACTCGCTGTTTGCCGATCCGCGTGTTGAGCGCGGAGATTTCGAATTCGCTTTGCTGGACGCGCGCCACCCGCTGGTACGCCGGGCGCACGGGGCGCTCGGCGACGCGCCTGTGGCTGGGACCGCCCGGTTGCCGGCCCGCCGATCGGTGTTCCGACGCGGGGCAAGCGCGATGCTCGTGACAGAGGTTTTCCTGCCTGCGCTGAGCAACTTCCACCCGCCGCGGTAGGCGTATTTCGCGGGCCGGGCGTTCAGCCAGTGCGGTATCATCGCCCCCAACTTTTTATCGCCGCGTATTGCATTGTGACGTCAGGGTGCGCGGCCATTCCACCTCATTCAAAGTGACGCTCGCTCATGCGAGTGCCGCAATCCATACAAATCCATGCAGTTGCTGTTTGAAGAAGGCGGCGAGATCCGCGCGGGCACCGTCTTGTCCCAACAGGGCGAGGCCTATCAGGTCGAGTTGCCGAGTGCCAAGCGCACCAAGGTCAAGTCGCGCGACGTGTTGCTGCAATTCGCGCAGCCGTCCGCTGGTGAGTTGTCGCAGGCGGCCCAGGCACTGTCGGCAGAGATCGACCTGGATTTCCTCTGGGAATGCGCTTCGGCCGAAGAATTCGGCTTTACCGATCTGGCGGGCGAATACTTTGGCGCCGGCGCCAATGCCACGCAGCAAGCCGCGCTGGCTATCGCGCTGCATGGCTCGCCGATCTACTTCCGCCGCAAGGGCCGCGGCCGCTATCAGCGCGCACCCGAAGATCAACTGAAGGCCGCGCTCGCGGGCCTCGAGCGCAAGAAACAGCAAGCTGCCCTGCAGGCCGAATATGAAGCCGAGCTGAAGGCGATGCGCCTGCCTGAGGCCTTCGGCGGTAAGACGCTGCAACTCTTGTTCAAGCCGGACAAGAACAGCCTCGAATATAAGGCGCTCGATGCGGCGTGCACGGCACTGGGTCTGTCGCCGATGCGCCTAATGGTGGCGGTGGGCGGCATCGCCAATGCCCGCGCGCTGCATGAGGCGCGCTTCCTCTCGGAGTGCTTCCCGAAGGGCACCGGCTTCCCGGATGTGACCGTGCCGGAACCGGCGATGGAGCTGCCGGCCGCCGACGTGCGCGCCTTCTCGATCGACGATGTGACCACCACGGAAATCGACGACGCCATCTCCGTGACCCCGATTGATGACGCCACCGTGCGTATCGGCATCCATATTGCCGCGCCGGGCTTTGGCATCCAGCGCGGTGAACCGTTGGACGTGATTGCACGCCAGCGTTTGTCGACCGTGTATTTCCCCGGCGACAAGATCACGATGCTGCCGGAGTCGGTGGTGGATCGTTACACGCTGCAGGAAGGGCGCGCGTGTCCGGCCCTGTCGCTGTACGCGACGGTCGACCGCGCCACGTGGGCGGTCACCGCCAGCGAGACGCGCTGCGAATCCGTGACCGTGGCGGCCAACCTGCGCCACAACCTGCTCGACGACGTGATCACCGCCGACGCGCTGGCCGATGGCTCGGGCGACTACCCGTTCAAGGCCGAACTGGCGGTGCTGTGGCCGTTCGTGTGCGCCTTGTATGACGGCCGCCAGCAGGCCCGCATCGCAAGCGGCCTGAAGCCGGAGGGCGCGCAGAAGGGCGATTATTCGTTCTACATCGATGCGATTCCCGAAGCCGAGGGCGGTGGCGAGCGCGTGCGGATCGAACAGCGCAAACGCGGCTCGCCGCTGGACAAGATCGTCGCCGAGTTGATGATCCTGGCCAACAGCACGTGGGGCCGCATGCTGGCCGACGCCGGGGTGCCGGGCATCTATCGCACACAGAAGGCGTGGGGCATGCACCGCACGCGCATGCAGACGTATCCGGCGCCGCATGAAGGGCTCGGCGTGGCGCAGTACGCGTGGAGCACCTCGCCGCTGCGTCGCTATGTCGATCTGGTCAACCAATGGCAGATTGCAGCAGTGGCGCAGCACGGCGTGACGGCCAAGCTGATCGCGCCGTTCAAGCCCAAAGATGCCGATCTGCTGGCTGCCGTGGCCGACTTCGAAGCCACCTACGCTGCCTACGCCGACCACCAGTCGACCATGGAGCGCTACTGGTGCCTGCGCTGGCTCAGGCAGGAAAACCGCACACGCATGCAGGCCGTGGTGCTGAAGGAAGGCGCTGTGCGATTCGCCGACATTCCGCTGGTGACGAAGGTGCCCGAACTGGCACAAACGCCCCGCGGCACGCATGTTGTGCTCGATATCCTGGACACCGACGAGATCAGCCTGGAAGTGTCGTGCCGCGTGGTCGAAATCCTCGCGCCCGCGGTGGGCGCGCAAGCTGAGGCCGAAGCCATCGAAGAAGAACTGGCCGAGGCAGAGACTGAAGCCGATGTGCCGGCTGAACCACAACCCGCCGCCGATGAGGAAGAGGCGCGCGCAGAAGCGGACGCTGCTGTGGCGCCGCCGCCGCAAGACAGCGAGAGCGGTGGAACGCCTGGCGCTGCCTAACTACAATCGCTGTCTGACTTTCATTCTTCGCGCATCGACCAGGAATCGCCCCATGGCCGCCCTTGCAAACCGTCCGGACTGGTCCGGCAGCAGCACGCTCACCAAGGCGCTGGTGGTGTCGCTGGCCGTGCATGTCCTGCTGCTGTTCGTGCGCGTGGTGGCCCCCGAAGCGTTCGATATCAAGCGCGAAGATCCGGGCCTGGATGTGGTTCTCGTGAATGCCAAATCGTCGACGGCGCCGTCCAAGGCGACGGCCGTGGCCCAGGTCAACCTGAACGGCGGTGGCGAATTCGATCAACAGCGCGCCACCACGCCGCTGCCTGCCGACACCAATGAGCAGACCGGCGACGCCATCAAGCTCACGCAGCGCCGGCTGGAATACCTCGAGCAGGAGCAGCGGCGCCTGCTCACGCAATCGACTGACCGCGCACCGCTGGTCAACGATCGGCAGGTCAAGCCCGGCGAGCGTCCGCAGCCGTCGCCCACCAACGGCACCGACGACCGCACCACGCAAGACGAAATCGCCCGCCTGCAGGCCGAGATCGACCGCAACCTCGAAAACTACGCCAAGCGCCCGCGCCGCAATGTGCTGACGGCCGCCAGCGCGCGTCAGGTCGATTACGCCCGCTATTACGATGCCGTGCGCCGCAAGATTGAAGCCCGTGGCACCGCCAACTTTCCCAGCCAGAACGGCCGCCCGCTGTACGGCGAGTTGATCGTCGTAATCAGCATCAACCGCGAAGGCCAGCTCGGCTACAACCAGGACGGCTACAAGATCGAAGGCATCGAGATCGCAAAAAGCTCGGGCAACCCCGCACTGGATCGCCAGGCCGTGGCCATCGTCCGTTCGTCTTCTCCGTTTGGCGCCTTCCCGGCCGAGATGCGCAAGCGTGTCGACATCCAGGATGTGGTTGCCACGTTCAAATTCACCCGCGCAGGCTTGGAAACCCACCTGCAGACCCGCTGATTTCGTCGTCCATGCCGTCGTCGTTTCAAGAGGCCATCCTCGCAGCTGCGAGCGCGCCGCCCACAGATCGCTATGGCGTGATCGGCAACCCGATCGCGCACAGCAAGTCGCCCATCATCCATGCCGCGTTTGCGCAGCAGACGGGGCAGCTCATCCGCTACGACCGCATCTACGCCGAACTGATCGCGTTTGACGAAACCGTGATGAACTTCGTGCGCGAAGGCGGCCGCGGGCTCAACGTGACCGTGCCCTTCAAGCTCGATGCGTATGCCATGTCGACGTCGCTGTCGCTGCGGGCGGAATCGGCCGGCGCGGTCAATACGCTCAAGTTCGACGGCGATGAGATTTTTGGCGACAACACCGATGGCGTCGGCCTGATGCGCGACATCACCCACAACATCGGGAACTCGTTCGAAGGCGAGCGCGTGCTGTTGCTGGGCGCGGGCGGTGCGGCGCGTGGCGTGCTGCTGCCGCTGCTGGAGCACAAGCCCGCGCGCGTATTCATCGCCAACCGCACGGCCGATCGCGCCAACAAGCTGGTCGAGCGCTTCGAGGTCTCGGCCAAGCTGCACGAGGTCGAACTCGTGGGCGGCGGCTATGACGAGCTTGCTGCGGACGACGTTTTCGACGTCATCATCAACGCCACGGCGAGCAGCCTGCAGGCCGAGGTGCCGCCAATCCCGACCACCGTGTTCGGTCCCAACGCGCTGGCCTACGACATGATGTACGGCCCGCGGCCGACGGTGTTCATGGAGTTTGCCCGGCGCAACGGCGCCCGCGCCTGGGACGGTTTGGGTATGTTGGTGGAGCAGGCGGCGGAATCGTTCTTCGTCTGGCGCAACGTGCGTCCGGACACCGCTCCGGTGCTGCTCGCCATGCGCGAGGGGCTGCAGGGCGAAGCCGCCGTCGCGGCACGCGCGCCTCGCTGAACCTGGAGCGCAGCCCAGCGATGATGCGTTGGTTCGGCTACGTGATCGGCTGCTTCGTTGCGGGCGTGGTCGCACTCAACCTGTACTTCTTCGCTGCCATTGCGAGCTGGCAGTTCTTCGATCCGTCGTCTACCAGCTTCATGCGCGCCGAGCGCATGCGCCTGTGCGGCGCCAATGTTTTCACCTGCAAGGTCGATCACCGCTGGGTCAATTACGACCAGATATCGCGCAACCTCAAGCGCGCGGTCATCGCCAGCGAAGACGCGGATTTTGTCTCCCACAGCGGCTGGGAAGTCGACGCCATGCTCGATGCGTGGGAGAAGAACAAGCGGCGCGGCCACGTGGTCGCGGGCGGTTCGACCATCACGCAGCAACTGGCCAAGAACCTGTTCCTCTCGGGCGAGCGCCACTATCTGCGCAAGGGTGAAGAACTCGTCATCACGTGGATGCTCGAGTTCTGGCTCGACAAGGAGCGCATTCTCGAGATCTATCTGAACTCGGTGGAGTGGGGCGAGGGCGTGTTCGGCGCGGAAGCGGCGGCGCAGCATTATTTCAAGCGCCCGGCCTCGCAACTGACGGTAGGCCAGGCGGCGCGCTTGGCGGCGGCGCTGCCGGCACCCAAGTGCTTCGACAAGAAGAGCTACTGCGCCAACGTACACGTCAACTTCACGCGCAAGGCCACCGTCATCGCCAACCGCATGGGTTCGGCCACGTTGCCGGATTGACCCGGCGCAGGGCTACTTCAGCCAGCCCTTGCGGCGGAAGTACACCAGCGGAATCGCCGCCGACACCACCATCATCACGATCGCGTACGGGTAGCCTTCAGCCCAGTCCAGCTCCGGCATCACCTTGAAGTTCATGCCGTAGATCGAGGCGATCAGCGTGGGCGGCATCAGCGCTACCGACACCACCGAGAACAGCTTGATGATCTTGTTCTGGTTGATGTTGATGAAGCCGACCGTGGCGTCCATCAGGAAGTTGACCTTGTCGGACAGGAACGCCGTGTGGTTCTCGATGGAATCGATGTCTCGCAGCACCTGGCGCGCTTCGTCCTGCTGGTCGGCCGAGAGCAATTGGCTGCGCAGCAGGAACGACACCGCGCGGCGCGTATCCATCACGTTGCGCCGGATCCGGCCGTTCAAGTCTTCGACGCGGGCGATGATCTCCAGCACATCGGCGGCGGCGGCATCGGTCACCTCATCGGCCAGCACGCGTTTGCTGGCATCTTCGAGGCGTTCGTAGACTTCCTCGATGGAGTCGGCCGAGTATTCCGCGTCAGTGGCGTACAGATCCATCAGCACGTCTTTGGCGTTGCGCACCGAGCCCGGGCGAAGCCGCGCACGCATGCGCACCAGCCGGAAGGCGGGCAAATCCTCGTCGTGGATGGAGAAAAGCACATCCTTGGTCAACACGAAGGCTACGCGCACGTTACGCGAGGTGGTTTCTTCGTCGAGCAGGAAATCGGTGCGGATATGGATGTGGCCGTCTTCGCCTTCAAAGTAGCGGGCGGAGGCTTCCAGGTCCCCCAATTGCTCCAGTTCGGGCAGGACCACGCCGTAGGCTTCCTTGATCCATGCCAGCTCTTCGTCGTCGGGGTCGATCACGTCGATCCAGATCGGCTTGTGCTGCAGCAGTTCACTGCGTTCTTCGACCTGTTCCTGCGCGAGACGGCCTTTTTGCACGACGAACAGGTTGATCATGGGTATTTCCTTGAAGCAGGCGTTGAACGGGCGGCGAAAAATCGCGCCGAGTGTAGCGTAAAGAGGCGACAGGTTCAGCCACAAACGGTGGCCTGGCGCGCACGCGTGGGGCAGGCGCCACGCCCGGAAGATGCCGCCATCGGGCCGCCCGACGGGTAAAATGCAGACAAGTCATGCGGCCAGCCGGCCGCCCTCACATTCCCGACACCATGCGATTTACAGAACAACTCGCTGCCGCCTGGCAACGCAACAATTCCCTGCTGTGCGTCGGGCTCGATCCTGACCCCGCGCGCTTGCCGGCGTCGCTGACCGGCACGGGCGGAGCGATCTTCTCGTTCTGCCGCGCCATTGTGGACGCCACCGCCGACCTGGTCTGCGCATTCAAGCCGCAGATCGCCTACTTCGCCTCGCAGCGCGCTGAAGACCAGCTTGAGCAGCTCATCAATTACATCCACGAGGCGTATCCGGGCATCCCCGTCATTCTTGATGCCAAGCGCGGCGATATCGGCTCCACCGCCGAGCACTACGCCAAGGAAGCCTTCGAGCGCTATCAGGCCGACGCCATCACCGTCAGCCCCTACATGGGGTTCGACTCGATGCAGCCGTATCTCGCACATGCCGACAAGGGCGTGATCGTGCTGTGCCGCACGTCCAACGCGGGCGGCAGCGACGTGCAGTTCCTGGAAACCGACGGCCGCCCCGTCTATCAGGTCGTGGCAGAACGCGCGCGCGACGTGTGGAATACCAGCGGCCAGATGGGTCTGGTGGTGGGCGCAACGTTCCCGGAGGAAATTGCCAAGGTGCGAGAAATTGTCGGCGACATGCCGCTGCTGATTCCGGGCGTTGGCGCCCAGGGCGGTGACATCGAAGCCACGGTGCGCGCCGGCCGCACGGCCGACGGGACCGGCATGATGATCAACTCGTCGCGAGCCATTCTCTACGCCAGCACCGACAGCGATTTCGCCGATGCTGCCCGCCGCGTGGCGCTTGCCACTCGGGACCAGATCAACCAGTTCCGCAACTGATCCGCACTGTCGGTCCGGTTGCGGTGAGAGCGAGGACGCCATGACCACGCATCCGCACCGTCCCGTTGCCGGTACGCACCGGGAAGAGACCGGCAAGGACCCGGACCGCAAGCTCGAGAAAGAGCGCGACGACACTCACGAGCACGAGACGACGCGTCGCGATCATGATCGCGACCGTCGCCACGAGCACGACCACGAGCACCAGCCGGAACATGATCACGGAGATCGTCGCCGGCCGGATCATCCCAGCGAAATTTAGATCAGGACTCCGCTGAATCGAGGAAGTCGAGCAGGCCGCGCAGTGCGTGCTCCGCAGCCTGTAAGCGGACCTGTTTGCGGTCCCCTTTGAAGTGGCGCGTTTCTACGCGCGTCTGCAGGCGATTGCTCCACCCGAAGCACACCATGCCGACAGGTTTGTCGGGCGTGCCGCCGGTCGGGCCGGCCACACCGGTAATCGAGACGGCCACCTGCGCGCGGCTGTTGAGCACGGCGCCCTCGGCCATGGCAAGCGCCACCGGTTCGCTCACGGCGCCATGTTCGCGGATCAGCGCCGCCGGCACGCCCAACATCTGCGATTTCGCTTCGTTGGAATAGACGACGAAGCCGCGCTCGAACCACGCGGACGAGCCAGATACGTCGGTGATGGCGGCAGCCACCAGCCCGCCCGTGCAAGATTCAGCGGACGCCATCATCAGGCTGCGCTTGTTCAGCGTGTCAGCTACCAGTTCGGCCAGTTGGGCCAGGGCGCGGGATTCAGCCATTGCAATACCTTCGAAGCTTCTGACGTCAGCCGTCAAAACGAGCGCCAAAGCGCGAACACGAGCAGCGTGTAGAACGCCGCGAGAATGTCGTCGACCATCACGCCATAGCCGCCGCGCACGCCGAAGCCCTTGAGCGTGCGGTCGTAATAGCGGATGGGCGCAGGCTTGACCATGTCGAAGAAGCGGAACCACAGGAACGCGGCGAACTGCCCCCCCAGCGTGGTGGGCGTGACGAAGGCCAGCACGAGCCAGAACGCGACCATCTCGTCCCACACCATGGCGCCATGATCGGCCACGCCCAGATCGCGTGCGGTGCGGGCGCATGCCCAGATGCCGATCACGAAGCCAACCGCTGCGATCAGCAGCCAAGTCGGCCCCGAAATCCAACGTGCAAACACCACGTAGATCAGCCACGCGTACAGCGTACCGACCGTGCCCGGGAGGATGGGCGACAGGCCGGAACCAAAGCCGAGCGCCAGGATGCGTGCCGGATGGCCGAACATGAAGCGCGCCGTGGGGCGCCGCACCTGCACGGTCTGGCCTGCCTCGAGGACGACGGTTTCAGGCCGGCCCGGCGGATTGGAGGGCGGAAAGGGTGCGGAGGACATCATGAGGCGGAAGAGAAATGGTCAAAACTGCTGTGCGTGAAAAGGACCGGCGCCCCGTGGGCATCGACGAGCCGCAAGCCCGCTTCAGCATCGATGCGGCCGATGCGTGTGACGGCCACGCCCGCACGCTGGCCCGCCGCGACCACGGCGTCGCGCGCATCGGCGGGGGCGGTGAAGCAAAGTTCGTAGTCGTCGCCGCCAGCCAGCGTGCATTGCAACTGGAGCGCCAGGGGCTGGGCCGCCAGCGTCGCCGAGCGCGGTACGTTGTCGACCGTGATCGTCGCTCCAACACGGGATTGCGTAAGGATGTGGCCCAGATCGCCCAACAAGCCGTCCGATATGTCGAGCGCTGCACGGGCGACACCGCGCAATGCCAAGCCGAGTGCGACGCGCGGCGTGGGCATGTCCATGCGCGGCTGCACTTGCGCGAGCGCCTCGGGTGTAAGCGCCCATTCGTTGCGCAGGGCGCCCAGTGCGAGTCGCGCGTCGCCCACGGTGCCCGAGACCCAAAGGTCATCGCCGGGGCGGGCAGCGTCGCGGCGTAGTGCCGCAGCGGCCGGGACATCCCCGAAGACCGTCAAGCTCAGTGTGAGCGGCCCGCGCGTGGTGTCCCCGCCAATGAGTTCACAGTGAAAGGCATCTGCCAGGGCGAGCAGCCCCTCGGAAAACGGTTTAAGCCAAGCTGGATTGGCTTCAGGCAGCGCTACGGCCAGCGTAAAAGCGCGCGGCTCCGCACCCATCGCGGCCAGATCCGAGAGGTTGACAGCGAGCGCTTTATGCCCAAGTGCGCGCGGCTCCGCATTCGAGAAAAAATGACGCCCCGCGACCAGCATGTCGGTGGAAATCGCCAATTCGTGCCCGGGGCGGGGCGCGAGCAGGGCGCAGTCGTCACCTACGCCTAAGGTTGCCTTGGGCGTGGGCCGGGTGAAGTAGCGTCGAATTAGCTCAAATTCGGACAAATTTGCCGGGGAATGGGCGGAGTTGCGTGAATTCGCGGGCTTGGACACGGCAGCGGCAATGGAAGAATATGGGGCAAGCCCGATGGTGCCGTGACAGGACGGTGGAATATTGTAGCGAATACGCATGTCACCCCCACCCAAAATCCCGTTGTGAGATCGCTTTTCACTATATAAAATGACGGGCCCAAGGAGGCGGACCGTATTCCCGTGGCGCTCGTGAGGGTATCCCGGTGGCCCGCTAGATGCGACGGCCGGCGCGCGCGCTGGCCACCCGATACGAGAGACCCATGACCACGGTGGATTCCCAGCCTCAGCAGCCCGCCCGCACGGATGAAGAACTCAAGGCGCAGCAGCGCGCCGCCTTGCGCAAGGCCGCGCTGGAGTACCATGAGTTTCCGACCCCGGGCAAGATTTCCGTCACGCCGACCAAGCCGCTATCTAACCAGCGTGACCTCGCCCTGGCGTATTCGCCCGGCGTTGCCGCCGCCTGCGAAGAGATCGTCGAAGACGTCGCCAACTCGTTCCGCTACACCGCCCGCGGCAACCTTGTCGGCGTGGTGACCAACGGCACCGCGGTGCTCGGTTTGGGCGACATCGGCCCGGAAGCCTCGAAGCCGGTCATGGAAGGCAAGGCGGGCCTGTTCAAGAAATTTGCTGGCATCGATGTGTTTGACATCGAGATCAACGAAAAAGACCCCCAGAAGCTGGTCGATATCATCGCCTCGCTGGAGCCCACCTTCGGCGGGATCAACCTGGAAGACATCAAGGCGCCGGAGTGCTTCTTCGTCGAGCGCGAACTGCGCAAGCGCATGAAGATCCCCGTCTTCCACGATGACCAGCACGGCACCGCCATCGTGGTGGGCGCTGGCATTACCAACGCGCTGAAGGTCGTCGGCAAGGACATCAAGAAGGTGAAGCTGGTGGCTTCGGGCGCGGGCGCTGCGGCGCTGGCCTGCCTTGACCTGCTGGTTGACCTGGGCCTGCCGCGCGAAAACATCTGGGTGACGGACTTGGCGGGCGTGGTCTACGAAGGCCGCACCGAACTGATGGACCCGGACAAGGCGCACTTCGCACAGAAGACTGACCTGCGCACGCTGGCTGAAGTCATCGACGGCGCCGACATTTTCCTGGGCCTGTCCGCCGCTGGCGTGCTCAAGCAGGACATGGTCAAGCGCATGGCCGACAAGCCGATCATCTTCGCGCTGGCCAACCCGAACCCGGAAATCCTGCCGGAGCTGGCCAAGGAAGTGCGCCCCGACGTCATCATGGGCACCGGCCGCACGGATTACCCAAACCAGGTGAACAACGTCCTGTGCTTCCCGTTCATCTTCCGCGGCGCGCTGGATGTGGGTGCGACCACCATCACGCGTGAGATGGAAGTGGCCGCCGTGCACGCCGTGGCTGAACTGGCCCGCCAGGAACAAAGCGACATCGTTGCTTCCGCTTACGGCATCCAGGATCTGTCGTTCGGCCCCGAATACCTGATCCCGAAGCCCTTCGACCCGCGCCTGATCGTCAAGATCGCGCCGGCTGTGGCGCAGGCGGCCATGCTGTCGGGCGTGGCGCAGCGTCCGATCGAAGATATGGACGCTTACCGCCAGCATCTGCAGCAGTTCGTCTACCACTCGGGCACGCTGATGAAGCCGATCTTCTCGGCCGCTCGCAAGGTGCCGATGGAGAACAAGCGCATCGTCTTTGCCGAAGGCGAAGAAGAGCGCGTGCTGCGTGCCGTGCAGATCGTCGTGGACGAAAAGCTCGCCAGCCCGATCCTGATCGGCCGCCCGAGCGTGATCGCCCACCGCATCGAGCGTTTTGGCCTGCGCCTGCGCGAAGGCGTGGACTTCGCCGTGGTCAACCCCGAGCATGACGAACGCTTCCGCGATTACTGGGAGACGTATTACAAGCTGATGGCACGCAAGGGCGTGACGCCGCAATACGCCAAGCTGGAGATGCGTCGCCGCAATACGTTGATCGGCGCCGTCATGGTCCACAAGGGCGAAGCGGACGGCATGATCTGCGGCACGATCAGCAACACGGCCGCCCACCTGCGCTACATCGACCAGATCCTGGGTGGCACCAATTGCGTGTATGCGGCCATGAACGGCTTGGTTCTGCCGGGTCGCCAGGTGTTCCTGACCGATACGCATGTCAACGTCGACCCGACGGCGGAAGAACTGGCAGAGATCACCATCATGGCTGCCGAGGAGCTGTGCCGCTTCGGTATCAAGCCCAAAGTCGCCCTGATGTCGCACTCGAACTTCGGTTCGTCTGAAGCGCCTTCGGCTGTCAAGATGCGCGAAGCGCTGGCAATCCTGCGCGAACGTGCGCCGAACCTGGAAGTGGACGGTGAGATGCATGGTGATGCCGCGCTCGACCAGAAGCTGCGCGACTCGCTGGTGCCGGATTCGACCCTCAAGGGTGAAGCCAACCTGTTGGTCATGCCGAACATCGACGCCGCCAACATCGCCTACAACCTGCTGAAGACGGCTGCTGGCAACAACATCGCCATCGGGCCGATCCTGCTGGGCGCGAAGAAGCCGGTGCATATCCTTACGCCGTCGGCTACTGTGCGACGCATCCTCAACATGACGGCTCTGACCGTCGTGGATGCTGCGGCACAAGCGCAACGCTAATCGCCACTGCACCAGAAAAGGGAGCGCACGATGCTGCGCTCCCCTTTTTTTAATCATTAAGTTTGCGTGCGCTTACTTTTCTGCAAACTAAATAACCATATCAAAAAACCCTTCAGACTTCCACCTTCGGTTGATTGTTGTCATCGATGAGCGTACCCTTACGGGCTGAAGGGGTGCTTCTGAGCACATGAGGTCCGAACCGGGCCGGACGGGTTCCAAAAAATGCGGTTTTCCGTACACACGTCTGACCGGCTAGCCTTATTCGGTGCGCGCAATGAGTGGTTTTTGCAGGCGGAAGGATTCCCCAAGTCTTCGGCAGTCGCCCGACTTGTCATTCCCTGCCAGGCCTCTCACGCATTGAGCCGCTTCGCTTTCAGCTGCAAACCGGCTGTCCAGATCGTTATTGGGCGGCCACCTGCGCTTGTGACCTGCGCCGGGCTCCGGTCGGCGCGATTCTCCCGTTAGGGCCTGCTGATGACAAAGCGACTTGGAGCGTGGATCGGCCGCTCCGTATCTCAGGCGACGGCGCGTGGCGCGCTGGCGGTAACGCTTGCGTTGTCGGTAACCGGCTTGCCGGCCAATGCGGTTGCCCGGGACACCACCGGCATGGCTGCCGCCGTGGGAACCATTCGCCCGGCAGACCTGCCCAACGAGGCGCAGCGCACGCTGGCACTGATTGAGCAGGGCGGCCCGTTTCCCTATGCAAAGGATGGCACCACGTTCGGCAACTATGAGCGACGTTTGCCTGCGCAACGGCGTGGCTATTACCACGAGTACACCGTGAAGACGCGGGGGGCTCGTAACCGCGGCGCCCGACGCATCATCTGTGGCGGCGATCAGCAAGCGGCGAACGACTGCTACTACACGGAAGATCACTACAACAGTTTTCAACGGATACAGCGATGACGACCAACATGTTTGGGCTGGACGACTCGCTCACCGCACGCGATGAGCGCGTGGCCCGCGAGGCGTGGCACAAGGCGCAAAATCTGTACGACGGTGTGGTCGGGATGCAAGCCCTGGGCGCACGCGTCGGGGGAGCGGCCAAGTTGCCTCAAACCGCACCGCAGAACACCATGACGCAGGACAATACTCAGACGGACGACGATGGAGGTCGCGAAGACGCCATGAACCTGTTCAAGACGGTGCGTCCGAATATCGTGCAGTCGATCCGCGCGTTTCGCGTGGCGGATCTGGCCGAGTCGGCGGCCAGTCTGGGCCAGCATTTCCTGTACGCCAACTGCGCGGCCGCGACCACCAAGAGCGAAGTGCTCGACGTGATTGCACGCGAGTTCCTGTTCCCGAAGCATTTCGGCAAGAACTTCGACGCCCTGGCTGACTGCCTGACCGACATGATCTACAAGGCCGGCCCGCAGCCGGGTTTTGTCATCGTGCTGGAGGGGCTGCCGTGCCAACCCAAGTTCGACAAGGAAGCGCGCGAAGTGCTGCTGGACGTGTTCCGCGACGCGGCCGAATTCTGGGGCGAGCGCAAGGTCCAGTTCCGCGTGTTCTATTCGTTTGCGTGAACTTGCCCGACCGCTGATTGATCGGCGTTGAAATGAAAAAGCCCGCACATGCGGGCTTTTTTGTTGCCTTGAGAATGTGCTGGCCGGCTGGTCAGCCTGCCCGCTTGTTGCGGCGGATGCGGTCAAACCACACCGCCAGCAGCAGAATGCCGCCGCGGATCAGGTACTGATAGAACGTCGGCACGTTCATCAGGCTCATCGCGTTCTGCACCGACCCCATGATCAGAACGCCGACCAGCACACCGGACACGGTTGCCACGCCGCCCGTGAGCGAAACTCCGCCCAGCACGCAGGCCGAGATTACGCCCAGCTCAAGCCCGACCGAAGTTTTCGGATCGCCCAGGCTCATGCGGGAGGCCAGCATCACGCCGGCAAAGCCGGTCACCAGGCCCTGCAGGACGAACACGGCGATCTTGATGCGCGTCACCGGCAGGCCGGCAAGCAGTGCGGCTTCCTCATTGCCGCCGACGGCGAGCACGTTCTTGCCGAACACCGTCTTCTTGAGCAGGAAACCGAACAGCGCGAAGCCGACGATATTGCTCCAGATCGGGTACGAGATGCCGAGGAATGACCCGCCGCCCAGGTCGAAGAAGCTCTCTTCGGAGATCATCACCGCGTCGCCGTTGGAGGTGATGAAGGCGAGGCCGCGCACGACTTCCATCATCGCCAGCGTGACGATCAGCGAGTTGATCTGGTAGCGCGCCACCAGCACGCCGTTGACGAGGCCGACCAGGCCGCCCGCAAGCACGCCAGCCCCGACGCCCAGCACCACACTGTGTGTCGCGGTGATGAGCGTTGACGCCACCACTCCCGCAAACGCGACGATGGAGGCAACGGACAAGTCCACCTCGCCGAGGGCGAGCACGAACATCATCGTGACCGAGATGGAGCCGATCAGGGTGACGGAGAGCAGCAGGCCCTGGATGTTGCGACTGCTGATGAAGCCGGGCACCGTGAACGCCAGCGCGGTGAACAGCAAGACGAACACCACGACGATGCCCGATCGGTTGACCAGCTCCCACGTGAGGGCTGCGCGGCTGGGGATGCCAGGGGCGGCCAATGGCGGGCCGCCCGGCACGGAGTCGGTGGATGGCGTTTGCATAGGATCGGTTTCCATGAGGGCGTGATTCGCGCGCTAACGTGGCAGCGCGAGTTTGATGAGGGTGTCGGGCGAGGCGTGCTCTCTGGGCAGATCGCCGACGATGCGGCCTTGCTTCATCACGAGCACGCGGTCGGCCACGCCGATGACTTCGGCAAGGTCGCTCGACACGACGATGACAGTGCGGCCCGACTCGGCAAGGCCGTAGAGCAGGCTGTAGATTTCGCTGCGGGCGCCGACGTCGATGCCGCGTGTGGGCTCGTCCATCAGGAAGACGTCGATGTCTTCCGCCAGCCAGCGCGAGAGGATCACCTTCTGCTGATTGCCGCCCGACAGCTTGCCGATGGGCGTTTCGCCGTTGCGGGTCTTGATGGCGAGCTTGTCGATGAACGACTTGGTGGTGCGCGCTTCCTGCCGGTTGTTCAGCACGCTGAAGCGGCTGAAGTGGCGCCGGCAACTGATGTTCAGGTTATCGGACACCGAGGCAATTGAGACGATACCTTCCTGCTTGCGGTCTTCCGGACAGAGCGCGACACCTGCGCGCACCGCATCGCGCGGCGTGTTGAACTGAACGCGCTTGCCCTTGAGGTGGACTTCGCCTGCCGTGGGTTTGACCGCGCCGTAGAGCAGCTTCATTAGCTCGGAGCGCCCAGCGCCCACCAGCCCGAAGAAGCCGACGATTTCGCCTGCATGCGCGCGGAACGATGCGGGTTCGCTCAAGCCGGGCCCCGTCAGGCCGCGCACGTCGACCTTTACCTCGCCGAGCGGGCGCGGCTTGTAGCCGTACACGTCCTGGATCGAGCGGCCGACCATGCAACGGATCAGCCGTTCGCGGTCGAGGTTCGCGCCGGCGTTGAACGTGTCGATATGCCGGCCGTCACGGAACACGGTCACGCGATCGCACAGTTCGTAGACCTCCTCCATGCGGTGCGTGACGTAGATGACCGCGCGGCCCTCGGCCTTGAGCGCGCGAATGATGCGGAACAACTGCGTGGTTTCGCGCGAGGAGAGCGAACTCGTGGGTTCGTCGAACGCGATCACGCGGGCGTCGCGCATCAGCGCCTTGCCGATCTCGATCATCTGGCGCTGACCGATCGACAGATGCTTGACGGGTTGGGCCGGATCGAGCTTCTCGCCCAGCCGCTCGAGTTCGCGCAGCGCACGGGCGATCAGCGTCTTCTCGTCGAGCACGCCAAAGCGGTTGGGCAGCGCACCGAGCATCAGGTTTTCCGCCACCGTCAGTTCGGGCACGAGGTGCAGTTCCTGATAGATGATGGCGATGCCCGCCGCAATGGCCGCGCGCGTGTTCGTGAACTGCTGCGGCACGCCGTCGAGCGACAGCGTGCCGTCCTCCGGCTGGTTGACGCCCGACAGCACCTTGAGCAGCGTCGATTTGCCCGCGCCGTTCTCGCCCATCAGGCCGTGCACCTCGCCGCGGCGGATGTCGAGCGAAACGTGGTCGAGCGCCAGCACGCCAGGAAAGCGCACGGTGATGCCGTCAAGCTTCAGGTACGCGCCAGCGGAAGCGTCAGGCGGGCCGCTCTCATCAAGTGATTGGACTGTCATCGGTTGCTCTTTGCAGATGCGCGAGAGGCGCGGGGCAGGCCCGCGCCGCGCGTTGCATCAAATGCCCAGTTCCTTGCGGACTTCCTGCCAGTTGCTGCGCACCATCAGCTTGCCGGTGGTCTGCGTATCGGCCGGCGGTTGCTTGCCGGTCTTGATCCAATCGACGAGGTTTGCAGCGCTGTCCTTGCCGTGATTGGTCGAGCTGACGGCAATCGTGCCGAAGAAGCCCGTCGGCTCCTTCTTCTGGAATTCGGCGAACGCCTCGCCTGCACCATTGATGCCGACGCCGATCACATCGGCGGCCGGAATGTGCAGCTGCTCGGTGGCGCGCACGCCGCCCAGCACGCTCTCTTCATTGAGCGCGAAGATCACCCACTTCTTGATGCCCGCATGCTGTGCCAGCACCGGCGACGCAGCATTGAAGCCGCCCGCGTCGTCGGTGGTCTTTTGCGGCGCGTCGAAGATGTTCTCTTTCTTGAAGCCGCCGGCCAGCAGCGTCTGCGTGGCACCGTCGGTGCGCAGCTTGGCAGTCGGCAGTTCATAGTTGGTGATGCGCAGCGCGCCCACTTCCTCGGGCTTCCAGCCGCGGCGCTTCATCTCGTCGGAGATGGCCTGGCCGACCTGGTTGCCGATCTTGAATGCCGACATGCCCAGATGCGGCACGTTGGCCAGCGGCTTGCCGGACGAGTCGACGAGTTGATCGTCAACCGTGACGAACTTCATGTTGTAGTGCTTGGCGCGTGCCGAGATAGCCGGTCCCAGGCGCACGTCCGGCGCGCAGATGACGAAGCCCTTGGCACCTTGCGCGCCCAGGTTGTCGATGGCGGACAGCACCTTTTCACCATCGGGCGTGCCGATGTTCACCACCGAGAAGCCGTCCTTCTTGCCAAGCTCGGTGGCGGCTTTCTGCTCGTTGATGAACCAGGCCTGCTCGGGCATCTTGACCAGGAAGCCGATCTTGAGCGGCTCGTCGGCGTGGGCGGGCAGGCTGGCGGCCAGCGGCGCCAGGCACAGGGTGGCTGCAATGGCGGACAGGGTCAGCCGGCGAAGTTTGCGTTGCATGGTTGTCTCCTCGTTGGAATGGCTCTTATGGCACTACGTGAATGGGGCGTGCCTCACGGCACGAACGGATCGATCAAATGGCGCCGACCGAGCAGCATGGCGTCGGCTACGTGCTGAAGCGGGCGGACATCGACATCGCTTTCGCCGCTGCCGATCAGTTCGAGAAAGCGTGTGTACAGGCTCGGGTATTCGCGTTCCGGGCCGACGTCGATCTCAACGCCGTCGATGGTCAATTGCTTGCCGCCTTGTGCCAGCCGCAAGGTGCCGTCGCGCGTGGTCACGTCGATCTGCCATAGCTCGCCTGCGTCATGGCGCCAGTCGAATTCCGCCTGGATTGCCGTGCCGCGTTCATCGGTGAATGCGAGGTGGGCGGCAATCGGCGTCTGCTGATTGGCGGGCACCCACAGGTCGGCCGCCTTCAGGAAGAACGCATGCGGCAGCACGCGGGTCAGGATCGACAGCGCGTTGATACCCGGGTCAAACACGCCCAGCCCGCCGGGTTCCCAGATCCATGCCTGGTTCGGGTGCCAGCGGCGCACGTCTTCTTTCCATTGCACGTCGACCGAGACGATGGCGCGGCTTGCCAGCCACTCCCGAGCGGCCTCGACACCGGGTGCGTGGCGCGAATGCCACGAGGCAAACAAGGTGCAGCCGCGCTCCCGCGCCAGTTCAGCGAGGATCGCCACTTCCGCCACGCTGGCGCCCGGAGGCTTCTCCAGCATCACGTGCTTGCCTGCAGCGAGTGCCGCGCGGGCCTGGACAAACCGCACTTGTGGTGGCGTACACAGCGACACCGCACGCAGCGTGGGTTCGTCAGCCAACATGGCGTCGAGCGTCGTGTAATGCGGCAGGCCGTCAATGCGCGAATGCGGGCTCGCGCAGGCCGCGAGCGAGAAGCCGGGCTGCGCGGCGAGTGCCGGCAGATGCTGATCGCGTGCAATCTTGCCGACGCCAACAATGCCGATCGCAACGGGGGTACGTTCACCGTGCATGGCTATCGCCCCCAACGCAGGACCAGCGGATCGAGCCGCCGGGCAATGTCGATCAGGCCCCGGCGCGTGTCTGGGTGCATCGGCGGCAACGGATGGCGCGATGCCTCGCAGGCGATCACGCCGCCTTCCTTCATCAGTGCCTTGGCGGCCAGGATGCCGGCCTGTCGGTTCTCGTGATTGATGAGCGGCAGCCAGCGCTGATACAGCTCGAAGGCGAGATCGTGTTGTCCTTTGGCGTGCGCCTCGATGATCGGTCGGATGCCGTCGGGATACGCGCCGCCGGTCATGCTGCCCGTGGCGCCGGCATCCAGATCGGCCAGCAGCGTGATGGCTTCTTCGCCGTCCCAGGGACCCTCGATGGCGTCGCCGCCGAGGCGGATCAGCTCGCGCAGCTTGGCCGCCGCACCGGGCGTTTCGATCTTGAAGTAGGCCACCTGCTCGAGCTCGCGGGCCACGCGTGCGAGGAACGCCGCAGACAGCACCGTGCCGCTGGCCGGCGCATCCTGAATCATGATCGGAATGCCAACGGCATCCGACACGCGCGCAAAGAACTCGTAGATTTGCACTTCGGGCACGCGGAAGGTGGCGCCGTGATAGGGCGGCATCACCATCAGCATGGCGGCGCCCATGTCCTGAGCGCGGCGGCTGCGTTGCGCGCAGACCTGCGTGCTGTAGTGCGAGGTGGTGACAATCACGGGCACGCGGCCGGCTACGTGTTCCAGCGCGGTGCGGGTGAGCACTTCGCGCTCGTCGTCCGACAGCGAAAACTGCTCGGAGAAATTCGCCAGGATGCACAGGCCATCGGAGCCGGCGTCGATCATGAAATCGATGGCGCGCTTCTGACTCGGCAAATCGAGTTCGCCCGTTTCAGTGAACGTCGTGGGCACCACCGGAAAGATGCCTTGGTAGCGCGGCTTGCTGTTGCGGGTCATGAAATCGTGAAGTCGAGAATGGGTGTCAGGAAAGGTGCTGGCGTGCGCCCAGCACAGCGCGGACGATGAACGTCATCACCACCGCAAATGCCAGCGCGGCGGCCAGGAAGTACAGACCTGCAGAAAGGCTGCCTGTGGCGTTCTTGAGGATGCCCATGCCATAGGGGCCGAGGTAACCGCCCAGGTTGGACAGCGAGTTGATGGTTGCGATACCGACTGCAGCGCTCGTGCCGGTCAGGAACTGTCCCGGCAGCGTCCACAACACGGCCTGAATTGCATAGGCCGAAAACGCGAACAGGCAGAGGCTGCCCAGTTGCAGCGCAGGCGCTTGAACCCACGCGCTGGCCGCCATGCCGAGCGCGGCCAGCGCCGAGAGAATGGCGATGTGCCAGTAGCGCTCGCCCGTGCGGTCCGAATGGCGCGGCACCAGGTACAAGCCCACCACGGCAAACAGATAGGGCACGGCGGACAGCAGACCGGTGGCGACATCGCTCACGCCAAACTGCTTGATGATCGTCGGCAGCCACAGCGACAGGCCGTAGATGCTCAGCGGAAACGGCAGAAACAGCAGCGACAGCAACAGCACCCGCACATCCTTGAGCGCCTTGAGCGGGCTGCCGTGCGACTTCAGCGCATAAGCGGCCTGATCTGCGGCCAGCTCGCGCTCGATCCACGCGCGGTCCGCGGCCGGCAGCCAGCGTGCGTGCGAAGGGGATTCCGGCAGGATGCGCAGCGTCGGCACGCACAGCAGCGTGGCGGGCAAGCCGCTGACCACAAACAGCGTTTGCCAGCTCGACATGCCGAAGAGCCCCGGCACCGACAGCAGCCACCCCGCCATCGGCCCGGTGATGATGAGCGCGACGGGCTGTGCCAGCACCAGCAAGCCGACGATGCGCGCGCGATGGCGCATTGGAAACCACTTGGTCAGGAAATACAGAATGCCGGGGTACAGGCCGGCCTCCGCCGCACCGAGCAGGAAGCGCAGCACATAGAAGCTGACCGGGCCGCTGACCAGCGCCATGGCCATGGTGATGACGCCCCACGTGAACAGAATGCGCGCGAACCAGCGGCGTGCGCCGAAGCGTTCGAGTGCCAGGTTGCTCGGCACCTCGCACAGGAAATAGCCGATGAAGAACAGGCCAGCTCCCAACCCGTAGGCAGCGTCACCGATGCCTACCGCCGCGTTCATGTGCAGTTTGGCGAAGCCGACTACGGAGCGGTCGATATACGCCACCACGTAGATCAGCGCCAGGAACGGCATCAGCTTGCGCGTGAGCATGCCGACGATGCGCTGCTCCTGCGAGGCGTCGGCCGAAGCCGGAGCGGCGCCTGCGGTTTGAGAGATGTCCATCGGTCTTTCCTTGGCTCAGTGCGAGTGGCGCGGCACGGCGGCGCCACGGCAGCCGACCAGGAAATCGAGGTCGCAGCCTTCGTCAGCCTGCAGCACGTGGTTGACGTACAGGCGCTGGTAACCGCCGGCCTCGCCATGCGAACGCTGGGGCTGGTAGGCCGCGAGCCTGCGCGCGAGTTCCTCTGGAGCGATGTCCAGGTGGAGCGTGCCGGCTTCACAGTCGAGTTCGATCCAGTCGCCGTCCTGCACCGCGGCCAGCGGGCCGCCCGCCGCAGCTTCGGGCGCGACGTGCAGCACCACCGTCCCATAGGCGGTGCCGCTCATGCGTGCGTCGGAAATGCGCACCATATCCTTCACACCCTGGCGCAGCAGCTTGGGCGGCAAGCCCATGTTGCCGACCTCGGCCATGCCCGGATATCCCTTCGGCCCGCAGTTTTTCATCACCAGCACGGAGCTGGCATCGACCTCCAGGGACTCGTCGACGATGCGTTCCTTGTAGTGCTCCAGGTTTTCGAAGACGACTGCGCGGCCGCGATGCTTGAGCAGCTCCGGGCTCGCCGCAGACGGCTTGAGCACCGCGCCACGCGGCGCCAGATTGCCGCGCAGCACGCGAATGCCGCCATCGTCGATCAGCGGGTTGGTGAGCGGGCGAATGACTTCGTCGTCGGTGATGGGCGCGTCCTTGACGTTGTCCCACAGCGTCCTGCCGTTGACGGTCAGCGCATCGGGATGCGGCAGCAAGTTCGCCTCGCCGAGTCGGCGCAGCACCGCCGGCAGGCCGCCCGCGTAATAGAACTCCTCCATCAGGAAGCGGCCCGAGGGCATCAGGTCAACGATGGTCGGCGTGTCCCGGCCGATGCGCGACCAGTCTTCCAGCTCAAGCGGCACGCCAATGCGCCCGGCAATCGCCTTCAGGTGGATCACGGCGTTGGTCGAACCACCAATGGCTGCGTTGGCGCGGATGGCGTTTTCGAACGCGGCGCGCGTGAGGATCTTGGACAGCGTCAGCCCTTGCAGCGCCATCTCGACGATGCGGATGCCGGACATATGCGCGAGCACGTAGCGCCGCGAGTCCACCGCCGGAATGGCCGCGTTGTGCGGCAGCGATGTGCCGAGCGCTTCGGCCATGCATGCCATGGTGGACGCCGTGCCCATCGTGTTGCACGTGCCTGCCGAGCGTGACATCCCCGCTTCCGCCGACAGGAAATGATGCAGGTCGATCTCGCCCGCCTTGAGCGATTCGTGCAGTTGCCACACCGCCGTGCCCGAGCCGATGTTCTTGCCGTCGAGCTTGCCGTTGAGCATCGGCCCGCCGGTCACGACGATGGCAGGCACGTCGCAGCTTGCCGCGCCCATCAGCAGGGCGGGCGTGGTCTTGTCGCAGCCGGTGAGCAGCACCACCGCGTCGATCGGGTTGCCGCGAATCGCCTCTTCAACATCCATGGCCGCGAGGTTGCGGGTGAGCATGGCGGTCGGGCGCAGGTTCGATTCGCCGTTGGAGAACACCGGAAACTCCACCGGAAACCCGCCCGCCTCGTAAATGCCGCGCTTGACGTGTTCAGCCAGCTTGCGGAAATGCGCGTTGCAGGGCGTCAGTTCCGACCAGGTATTGCAGATGCCGATGATCGGGCGGCCGTCGAATTCGTGATCGGGAATGCCCTGGTTCTTCATCCAGCTTCGATACATGAAGCCGTTCTTATCGGCGGTGCCGAACCATTGGGCCGAGCGCAGCTTGGGTTTCGATTCCGACATGGGTGCGTGTGTCACGGACGTGGTTGTCGAGGCGCGCGCGCATCGATCGGCCGCGTGGCAGTTGCGGGCCGCGCGGCACGTCCGTTGTCTCCGGTGTGGTTGTGGTTTTTTGATCGGACCGAGTGTACGGAGCGCCCTGATATCCTTCCAATGAAATATTGGTCGTGACCGATATCCGATTTGATATCCCGAGGAAGATCCGATGTCGAACAGCCCCTGGTATGTCCGTGCGCGCCTGAAGACCCGACAACTGCTGCTGCTGATTGCCCTGGCCGAGGAGGGCAACATTCACCGGGCCGCCGCCGCGCTCAACATGACGCAGCCCGCCGCCTCCAAGCTGCTACGGGAGCTAGAGGCCATGCTCGATGTGCAGTTGTTCGAGCGTATGCCGCGCGGCATGCGGCCAACGCGCTATGGCGATGCGCTGATCCGGCACGCGCGCGCAGTCGTCGGCAGCCTGGACCAGGCCCAGGAGGAAGTGCTTGGTCTCAAGGCCGGGCACCTCGGGCATGTGGCGGTGGGGACGATCACGTCGCCGGGCGTGCGGCTGCTGCCGCCGGTGGTGGCGCAGATCACACGCGAGCATCCCGGGCTGCGGGTGTCGCTGGAAATCGAAAGCAGCAACGTGCTGCTCGAACGCCTGGCGCAAGACAAACTCGACCTGGTGGTCGGCCGCCTGTTTGCCGAGCACGACAAGCTGCACCTGCGCTACGAGCCGCTGGCCGACGAGCCGGTGGTGGCGGTGGCGCGGCCGGGGCATCCGCTGTTGGCGGAACCGTCGCTGACGCTCGCGGACGTGCAGCCGGCCACCTGGGTGGTGCCGCCCATCGGCAGCGTGCTGCGTCACCGGTTCGATCTGATGTTCCAGCGGGAGAGCCTGACAGCGCCGACAAGCGTGGTGGAAACCTCCGCGCTGCTGTTCCTGACGCGCATCCTGGAGCAGAGCGACATGCTGGCCGTAATTGGCGCCGACGTCGCGCAGTATTACGCGACGTATCAGATGCTGGCGATTCTTCCGTTGCCGATGCCGTGCCAGATGGATGACTTCGGCATCATCACGCGGACGGACCGGCTGTTGTCTCCGGCAGCGCTGCATGTGGTGCAGGCGCTGCGCGATGCGGGCCGAACGGCCTACGGGGCGGGCTGACTGCCGGCGCAAAAAAGCCCGCAATTGCGGGCTTCTTTCTGTGCGGCGATGACGTTCAGGCCGCCGGCACCGCGCCCTGCGGCGTGAGATGGTTGACCGCTTCGGGCAGGCCTTCGGCAAGCTGGTTCGCAAGGTCGCCTTCGTTGATGCCGAAGTGGGCGGCCAGTTTCGACACTTCCTCCAGCGCGCCCGTGCCGCTCAGTGCCTGCGTAATCTGTTCGCCCGATACCGGCAGGTTCTGGCCATTGCCGATCCACGATTTGACCTGTTCGCCCAGGCCGGCTTGCTCCAGGATCTGCTGCAGCGGCCCGAGGCCTCCGACGGCCGCCTGGTCCGCATTGCCGCTGCCGCCGCCGAGCAAACCGCCGAGCAGACCGCCAAGGCCACCCGCTCCGCCAGCGCCGCCGAGCAGGCTGCCCAGCGCGCCGGCGCCGCCTGCTGCACCTAGCAAGCCACCCAGCGAACCGAACAGGCCGCCGCCCTGATCTTCCTGCCCTTGCGGCGCGGCCGCATCGCCCGCGCCTTGCGACTTGTGCTTCATCGCCAGGTAGGCCAGCACGCCCACAGCAAGCAGCACCTTCTTGTTGCCCAGCAAGGACGATTGCGCACCGCTGGCGTCATTGCCGCCGCCGAGAATCGAATCGAGTAGACCCATGATGAAGCTCCTTTGGTCAGTGGCGGGCACGGGGGAAAGGCCCGCCGGGGGATCAAACGGTCAGTGTTTCGTCGTCAGAAGTTAGAACTCGCCGAGCACGGCGTGCAGCGCGGACACGGCAACAAGCGCCGCCGATTCCGTTCTCAGAATACGTCGCCCGAGTGTCAGCGGTAAGAAACCGGCGGCCTCGGCCAGCGCTTCTTCGTCGGCCGAGAGACCGCCTTCGGGGCCGATCAGCAGGACGATGCCGCTGCCTTTGATGCGCGTGCGCGATTGCACAGCCCATTGGGTGAGCGATTGCGTGCCACGCGGCGACAGCAACACGCGCGGCGCGTCGGTCGACTTTGCGGCGGCAAGCCATTCACGCAGCGTGGCGACCGGTGCGACCACGGGCACGCGAGCTCGGCCGCATTGCTCGCACGCGGCCTGCACCAGTGCCTGCCAATGCTGCACGCGCTTGGCGGCACGCTCGCCGGAGAGGCGCACCACGCCGCGTTCGGTCTGCAGCGGCGTGACGGCATTGACGCCCAGTTCGATGGCCTTCTCGATCAGCCAATCCATCTTGTCGCCGCCGGCAATGCCTTGCGCGAGGGTGATGGCGTAGCGGGCCTCCGTGTCGGGCTGTGTGGCATCCGCAAGGCTGGCGGCGGCGTCGCGCTTGTTGATGGCGTCGAGCCGAGCACGAAATTCGTTGCCGGAGCCATCGAACAGGCAGACGTCATCGCCAATGGCCAGCCGCAGCACGTGGATGTGGCGCGTGACGGCCTCGGGCAGCGTGACGGTGGTGTTGGGGGCAAGCGGCGTATCGACGAAAAAACGGGGAAGCCCCATTACAGCAATCCTTGTGGTGAATCGGGTCAGGCGATCAGGCGATGGAGCGATCAGGCCGCCGCGGGGCGGCAGGCGAGGCCCCAGCGATAGCCGTCGGGGTCGCGCACGGCGGCGTAGCGCTCGCCCCAGAAGGCGTCGTGCGGCGCCATGATGGACGTGGCACCCTGGTCGAGCGCGTTCTGGTACGCGGTGTCGACGTCGTCGCAATACAGGTGGAAGCTCTGCGGGCATTCAAAGCCGGCACCAGCCGGGGCTTTGGCGGTGGAGCCGAAGACGCCCTCAGGCGCAAACATCAGCATGAGCTGGCCCTGGTAGGTCATCTCGACGTGGATCGGGCGGCCATGGTCGTGCACCTCATCCTGCACACCGAAACCGAACGCATTGCGATAGAACGCGATGGCGGCCGATGCGTCGCGCACGGTCAGGTACGGGACGAGCCACGGGGTGTTGGCGGGGCGGGGGAAGCTCATGGCGGGCTCCTTCTTCGGCGCGATGCAGCCAGGGACGAGTAGTGTAGAGCGCCCGCCACGCCACAATCAAAAAGAAATCAAAACACCTCGCTTGCCGGGGTCTGGTTGCGTGCGCGGCCGCCGCTACGCGCAACTTCATCGACGAGCCATTGACGGAACAATGCAAAGCCCGGGTGCTCTGCTGCCTGGTGCGGATGGATCAGGTAGTACGACAGGCGCAGCGAGGCTTCGGTCGCCAGCGGTCGCATGAGGCGTCCGGCAGCGATGTCGTATTCGACAAGGATGCCCTGGCCGAGCGCCACGCCCTGGCCGTCGATAGCCGCTTGCAGCGCCATCAGGGCTTCGGAAAACGCCGGCCCGCGCGTGGCATCGATGTGGGGCACACCGACCTCGTCGAGCCATTGCCGCCACGTCGGATGGTGCGCGAGATGGCGCCCGCCGCGCTCGTGCAACAGCGTTTGCGTGGCGAGGTCCTGCGGCATGCGGATGGCCGCCTGCAGCGTGGCGTTGCACACGGGAAAGAAATCGGTGGAGGTGAACCACTCGACGCGCAGGTTGGGCGCGTTGACTTGCCGGTCGTCGATGCACAGATCGAACTGGCCGTGGTCTTGCACGTCGGCGGTGGAGACCTCGACGCGCACGTGCGGATGCTGGTTGAAGAATCGGTATAGCCGGGGCACGAGCCATTTGGCGCCGAAGGTTGGCGGCACGGCCACACGCAGCGGCGCGTCGGCGGTGTCCATCAGCAGGTCGGTGGCTTGTTCGAGCGCACGCAGCGCGTCGCGCACGCGAGGCAGGTAGTTGTCGCCCGCGTCTGTCAGTGTGAGCTGGTTGTTGCGGCGCGCAAAGAGCTTTTTGCCCAGATGATCTTCGAGTTGCTTGATCTGGTGGCTGACAGCAGCGTTGGTCACGCAAAGCTCGTCCGCAGCCCGGCTGAAACTCAAGTGGCGGCCCGCGACTTCAAAGACGCGCAATGCATTAAGGGGAGGGAGGCGCCGGGGCATGCGTTCTCGTTAAGAAAAATTTAACGTCCAACGAAGAATTTGTAGTTTGCCACGTTAAGGCCGCCCCGACTACAAATGCGCCTGGGGACGGTGACGATGCTTGGTGTGTGCCTCCAGCGATCTCAAACCACGCGCCGCACCGGACCCCGCCTACAAAAACATTTCAGGAGACGTCATGAATCGAACCACCGCTGTTCGCGGGATGCTGGCGTGCGGCCTTGCGCTCGCTGGCTGGACCGCTCCCGCCCTTGCACAAACCAACGTCACGCTGTACGGCCGCGTCGCCAGCGGCATCGACTACCAGAACAACGTCGCCCCCACCGCGACCTCGCCGGGCGGCAGCCTCTGGCGCGCCGCCGACAACCAGTGGGGGACCAGCATGTTCGGGTTCATGGGCAAGGAGGATCTCGGCGGTGGCCTGCAGGCGCTCTTCCGGCTCGAGTCCGGTTTTGGCGCGGCCCAAGGCCGGACCAACGGCGACGCGTTGTTTAATCGGCGTTCGTACGTCGGCCTGTCCAGCCCGACCTGGGGCACGTTGACGGCCGGCAAGAACCTCTTCATCAGCAACGACGTCTGGTTCCTCGACCCGACCGGCCAGCAGTTCATTGGCTCGGCCACGCTGGTGCGCGGGCGCAACTGGCCGGGCGCCAACAACGTCGTCGAATACCAGAGCCCGACCTGGGGCGGCTTCCAGATCGGCCTGCAGACCGGCCTGGGCGAGCAACCCGGCTCGTTCACGAACAGCCGCCGCGATGGCGTGTCCGCCGTCTACAAGACGGGCCCGCTGGAAGTGCGCGCGATCTACGACGTGATCCGCGACGGCAACGGCAAGTTCAGCGACATCTTCAATTTCTCGAAGGAAGCGACGATCGGCGGCACGTACACCATCGGCAAGGCGAAGCTGTTTGCGGCGTATGAAAACCTGTCAGCGCCGGATGCTGCTGCGGGCGCCCCGACCAAGGCCAACCACTACTGGCTGGGCATCAACTACGAAGTCACGCCGGCGCTGACGCTGATCGGCGCGGCCTACCGTGTCAACGTGAACCA
>NZ_JBQEPR010000014.1:0-94155 GCF_052045895.1 Ralstonia sp. 22111
GCCCGGGCGCCGAAGCCCACGGCCTGCACTTTGTTCCGCTGACGCGCGAAACGTATTACCTGGCGGTGCGCCGCAACGATGCGCTGTCGCCCTGGGTGCGCGAGCTGATCGAGCGCATCGGTCAGCCCGCCTTCCGCGAAGGCCTTGGCCACCTCGCAGGCTACCGGCCGACCGAGCACGTTTCGCTGCTGACCGCAGAGCAGGCGCTGCCCTGGCACGCTGACGAGGCTCGCACGCTGGCCCGCTGAAGTCGTGCGAACATGGCGGGGTTCGCGCGATCGAGCGCCCCGTCAATGTTCTGCCCATGTCACGTTTCTCCGTCTGGACCCAAGCCCTGCGCATGCTGCGCCGCGACTGGCGCGCCGGTGAGCTGAACCTCCTGCTCGTCGCGCTGGTGTTGGCCGTGGCAGCGCTGGCGTCCGTCAGTTTCCTGGCCGATCGCATGCATGCGGGGCTGGAGCGCGACGCGCGCCAGCTGATCGGCGCGGATGTCCTGATCGTGTCCGACCAGCCGTTGCCACCCGACATCGAGGCGCATGTGCGCGCGAGCGGCCTGCAAGTCACGCACACCGCCACCTTCCCCAGCATGGCGAGCACGTTGGCAAAGGGCGCCTCGGGCGAACCCGTATCGCAACTCGCTGCCATCAAGGCCGTCGACGTGGGCTACCCGCTGCGCGGCACCCTCAAGGTGAGCGATGACGGGCGCGATACCGTGGGCGCGCCCATCCAGGGCATTCCTGCTGCAGGCACGGTGTGGGTGGACGCACCGCTGCTCGAAGCGCTCGGCATGCGCGTGGGCGATGCGATCCGCCTGGGTACGCGCACGTTCAAGGTCGCCCATGTCATCACCCAGGAACTTGATCGCGGCGCCGGCTTCATGAATTTCGCCCCCAGGGTGATGCTGCCCATGTCGGATCTGGGTTCGACGGGGCTTGTCACCTACGGCAGCCGGGTCACGTATCGCCTGCTGGTGGCTGGCCCCGATGCCGCTGCCAGCGCGTTCCGCACCTGGGCCGAGAACGAAGCGAAAACGCGCCAGTTGCGTGGCGTGCGCGTTGAATCGCTGCAGAACGGCCAGCCGCAGATGCGCGAAACGTTGGACCGCGCCGAGCGCTTCCTCTCGCTCGTCGCCTTGCTCGCCGCGATGATTGCCGCAGTGGCGATCACCATGGCCGCGCGCCGCTACACCACGCGGCATACCGATGCGGTGGCCGTCATCAAATGCCTGGGCCTCAAGCAGGGACAGATTCTCGGCACGTTTGCGCTGGAGTTTTGGCTGATCGGCGTGATCGGTTCGGCGGTGGGCGTGGCACTGGGTTATGGGGCGCATTGGTTGTTGCTGGCATCGCTCGGCGACCTGGTCACGGTGACATTGCCCGCGCCATCCGTCTGGCCGGCAGTCGTGGGCGTGACGGCGGGGCTGGTGCTGCTGATCGGCTTTGCCGTGCCGCCGTTGCTGAGCCTCGTGCGCGTGGCGCCGCTGCGAGTACTGCGGCGCGATGTGGCCGAGCGCGCCGTTGCTGCATGGATCGGTTATGCGCTGGGTGCTGCGGCGTTCTTTGCGCTGCTTGTGGTGTCTGCGCGCGACGTAAAACTTGGTGCGCTCACCGCCGCCGGGTTTGCCGGCGCAATCGTCGTGTTTGCGCTACTGGCTGCCGGCGGATTGCGCGCGCTGGCGGTGTCGCTGGGGCGTGGTCGCGCGCTCAGCGTGGGTTGGCGCTTTGCGCTGGCCGTACTGGAGCGCCGTCGTGGCGTGAGCGTGCTGCAAACCGTGGCGCTTGCGGTCGGCCTGATGGCGCTGCTGTTGCTTGCCATGACGCGCAATGACCTGATCCGTTCGTGGCACAACGCCACCCCGGCCGATGCGCCCAACCGTTTCATCATCAATATCCAGCCCGATCAGGTGACGCCCGTGGCGCAAGCCCTGGCCCATGCCGGCGTGGCCGACCCAAAGCTCTACCCCATGGTGCGCGGGCGCCTCACGCAGGTGAATGGCCAGGTGATCGACCGCCAGACCTATGCTGAATCGCGCGCCCGCAATCTGGTCGAACGCGAATTCAACCTGTCGTACGCCACGGCGCAGCCGCCCGAAAATCGCATCGTCGCCGGCCGATGGTTCAGCGGGCAGAAGCCCGAGGCCTCGGTGGAAGAGGGCATCGCCAAGACGCTCGACCTGCACCTGGGTGACGTGCTGCGTTTCGACGTCGCCGGGCAGACGGTGGATGCGCCCATCACGTCATTGCGCAAGCTCGACTGGAGCTCGATGCGCGTGAACTTTTTCGTGATCCTGCCGCCCGTGGCGTTGCACGACATGCCGCAGACGTACGTGACCGCGTTCCGCATTCCCACCGGGCAGGCTGATCTGCCGGCCAAGCTCGTGCGTGAGTTTCCAAACCTGACGGTCGTCGACACCGAGCTGATCCTGCAACAAGTGCAGGGCGTGCTGGATCAGGTGACGGCGGCGGTGGAGTTCCTCTTCGTCTTCACGCTGGCGGCGGGTGTGCTGGTGCTGTACGCCGCGCTCTCCGGCTCGCGTGACGAGCGCTTGCGCGACGCAGGCGTGCTGCGCGCGCTGGGTGCGGGCTCCGCCGTGGTACGTCAGACCCAGTATGCAGAAGTACTGATCGTGGGCGGCCTGGCCGGGCTGATGGCAGGTGTAGGCGCAATCGCCATCGGCTGGGTGCTCTCGGCGCACGTGTTCGATTTTCCGTATCGTTTCAACCCTGCGATCCTGCCGGTGGGCATCGTGAGCGGTATGGCGTGCGCCTTTGTTGGCGGCTGGTTGGGGTTGCGCGACGTGCTGCGTCGCCCGGCCATGGCAACGCTTCGTGACGCATGACGACGCCTGAAATTTCTGATGTGACTGACGCTGTATGACTGACGCAACTTCTGGCCAGGAAGCCCTGGCTTTTGACCTGATTGGCGGCGAAGCGCGCGTGCGCGAACTCGTTGACCGCTTCTACGACCTGATGGATCTGGAGCCCGAATTTGCCGTGCTGCGCGCACTGCATCCGCAAAGCCTGGATGGGTCGCGCGACAAGCTGTTTTGGTTCCTGTGCGGCTGGCTGGGCGGCCCAAATCATTTCATCGAGCGCTTTGGCCACCCGCGCTTGCGCGCGCGGCATATGCCGTTCGAGATCGGCACGCAGGAGCGTGATCAGTGGATGCGCTGCATGGCACTCGCCATGCAAGATATTGGCTTGGACGAAGCCCTGCAGATGCGACTGATGCAGGCGTTCTGGCAAACCGCCGACTGGATGCGGAACGTGCAGCGCTAAGGTGCCGCGCTAAAGCGCACCGTACAAAAACAGATTCAAGGAGACCCCGATGATCGGTTTGCCCACCGCAGACGACGTGCTCGCGTTCTGGTTCGGCAATGCGCCGCTGATTGACGCACGCCCGGAGTGGTTCACCAAATCTGACGCGTTTGATGCCGAGATCCGCGCGCGCTTCTTGCCCCTGTGGGAAGCGCTTTCCACGGGAGACGCCGACACCTGGATGGATACGCCGCTCGACGCCATCGCGCGCATCGTCGTGCTGGACCAGTTCCCTCGCAACATGTTTCGCGGCAGTGCTCGCGCATTTGCCAGCGACGCGGCTGCGCTGCACACCGCGCAGATCGTCGTGGCAGCAGGGTGGGATGCGCAATTACCGACGCGCCATCACCGCATGTTTTGCTACCTGCCGTTCGAGCATAGCGAGGCGCTGTCTGCGCAGGACGAATCGATTCGCCTCTACACATGCCTGCGTGACCAGGAAGGTGATGCGGACCCGCTCATCTGGGCTGAGAAACACCGCGAGATCGTGGCGCGCTTCGGGCGCTTCCCGCATCGCAACGAAGCCCTCGGGCGCGTTTCCACACCCGAGGAAGTTGCGTTTCTGACGCAGCCGGGGTCGTCGTTTTAGCGCTGGCGGTGCTTACGTGCGCTCGCGGCGCTCCGACCACTTGTCGACCGTCTCGCGAGGCGCACGCGCCAGCATGTCGATCAACCCGGCAGGGTCGTCGCTCACGTGCAGCAGATCGGCGTGGTGGCGCTTGAGGAAGCCTTCCTGCACGGCGTGGTCGATGAAGGCCAGCAGCTTGTCGTAGAAGCCCGCCACGTTCAGCAGGCCGATCGGCTTGTTGTGATAGCCGAGCTGCAGCCAGGTGAACGTCTCGAACAGCTCTTCGTAGGTGCCGACGCCGCCGGGCATGGCGATGAAGGCATCTGCACGGTCAGCCATCATCTGCTTGCGCTGATGCATGCTGTCGACGATGTGCAGCTCGGTCAGCTCTTTATGCCCGACCTCCTTGCGCACCAGCGATTTCGGGATGATGCCAATGACCGGCCTGCCGCCGTGCAGCACCGCATCGGCCACCACGCCCATCAGGCCGACGTTGCCGCCGCCGTAGACGAGCGTGAGGTCACGCTTGACCATCTCGTTGCCCAGCGCGATGGCATTGGCTTTGTATTCCGGGCGCTCGCCCGGGCTGGAGCCGCAGTAAACGCAGATCGATTTCATTTAGCAGGGATGTTGTTGCTTGGAGTGCCCGCGGTGCCGATAGGCGGATCGTTGCTGCGGCTCACCGCCAGCAAATCGAACGCCCGCCGCGGCTTGCCGCGCAGGTAAGGCGCGAGGATCGACAGGATGTGGTAGCTCGCGCCGTGCAGGTGGTCGCGGATCGCGTTCTGGTCGTTGTACTGACGCGGGTGCTGCACGAACTGGAACGACAGCCAGTAAGTGGCAATCACGACGATATTGGTGCAGATGACGTCGACCTGCTCGGCCGTGGCTTCCATCTCGCCGTCTTCGATGAACTGGTGGCAGATGTCCATGGCGAAGTGGCGCTTTTGCTCGACGATGCGCTTGAAGTTCAGTTCAAGCATGCGGTTGCGCGCGAGCAGATCGTTGATGTCGCGGTACAGGAAGCGGTAGTTCCAAAGAAACTCCGACATGTACTGCAGGTAGCCCCAGGTCTCGTCGAGTGTGGCCTTGTGGTCATCCGGCAACTTCAGGCGACGCGCGATCTCCTGCTCGAACTGTACGAAGATCGAGTTGATGATGTCGTCTTTGTTGCGGAAGTGGTAGTACAGATTGCCAGGGCTGATCTCCAGCTCTTCGGCGATCGTCGTGGTGGTGACGTTGGGCTCGCCCAGTTCGTTGAACAGGCGCAGCGACACTTCGAGGATGCGATCACGCGTGCGGCGTGGGCCGGTGGAATGCTGCTTGGTTTCCATTGAACTGCCAAGGCCGGTGGCCCTGTCTCCGTGGCGTATTGGTGCCCGGATTATAAGAGATCGTGCCCGTGCAACGACCCCCACATGCTGTGGGCAGGCATTACCAAACGTTGTCACCGGTTTTTCGCTGGTGTTCCTAATGCAACAGCGACGCTACCCACGGCCAGGCAATCGCCACCCACGTCCCCACACACAGCAGCAGGGCCAGCATGACGGCCGCGCTGCCGAAATCCTTGGCGCGCTTGGACAGCCCGTGCTGCTCCAGCGAGATACGGTCGACCGCCGCTTCCACGCTCGAATTGAGCAGCTCGACAATCAGCACCAGCACCAGCGTGCCGAGCATCAGAATGCGCTCGACCACCGTGGCAGGAATAACGAATGCACACGGCAGCAGGATCGCGCACAGCGTCAGCTCCTGGCGGAAGGCGCTTTCCTCGTCGATGGCGAAGCGGATGCCGCTGATGGAGTTCTTGAGCGCAAACCATGCCCGCGTGATGCCGCGATTGCCCTTATGCGGGTTGTCGGCCGGCGAATAGGCGCCGGCCGCCGGCGGCGCAGGCGGATTTTCCAGGCGCCGGTCCGGCGGGGTAGTGGGTTTCATGGAACGCAAGGCTCAGGCACCCGCGGCGGTGGACGGTTCGGCGGCCTTGGTGTTGCCGGCTGGCGCGGCGGGCATCGGGCGCAGGTGCGCGAGGAATTGTTCCGAGGCCGCGCGCCACGAGAACTTCTCGGCGTGCGCACGCGCCGTGGCGCGGTCGATACGCAACGCTTCCAGGCAGGCTTCGCGCAAGTCTTCGCGCAACGCACCAGCCGGTGAATCGCCCAGCACGTCGATGGGGCCTGTCACCGGATATGCGGCAACCGGCAGGCCACTGGCCAGTGCCTCCAGCAGGACCAGGCCGAACGTGTCGGTGCGGCTCGGAAAGACGAACACATCGGCCGAGGCATACACCTTGGCCAGCTCCGGTTGCTTGAGCACGCCGAGGTAGCTGGCGTTCGGGTACTTGGCTTTCAATCCGGCCAGTGCCGGGCCTTCACCCACAACCCATTTCGAGCCCGGCAGATCCAGCTCCAGGAAGGCTTCGACGTTCTTCTCCACGGCCACACGGCCGACGTACAGGAAGATCGGATGCGCCGTGTTGAGCACGTTGCTGCGCTGTGCGGTGAAGATGTCCAGATCGACGCCGCGCGTCCACAGCACGCCGTTGGTGATGCCGTAGTCGGCAAGGTCTTTCAGCACCACGGGCGTCGGTGCCATCACGGCCTGGGCGGGGCTGTGGAACCAGCGCAGGAAGCGATACGTCCAGGCCAGCGGAATGCCGAAGCGCGCCTGCACGTATTCCGGAAAACGCGTGTGATACGCCGTCGTATAGGGCAGCTTGTGGCGCAGCGCATAGGCGCGTGCGGCCAGGCCGAGCGGGCCTTCGGTGGCGATGTGCAGGGCCTGCGGGGCGAACTTCTCGATGCGCGCACGCACGCGCTTGGCCGGCAGGATCGAGAGGCGGATTTCCGGATACGTCGGGCACGGCACCGTCTTGAATTCCAGCGGCGTGATCATGTCGACGATGTGCCCCATGGCCTCCAGCTCGCGGCGCGTCTGGGTGAGGGTGCGGACGACGCCGTTGACCTGCGGTTCCCAGGCATCGGTGACGATCATGACTTTCACGGGCTCTCCTTGGGGGGTAGGTTGGGCTGCGGTGGGCTGCACGAGGTCGATGCTGGTGTTGGTCATAGGGGTCCCATCAGGCGGCGGCCGCAGCGGCACGGCGTGCGCGGCGGGAGGTGCGCGGCGCATCGAGCAGATGCGTCCAGTAGACGATCTGCAGTTCGCCTTCCATGGTTTCGACCAGGGCAGAAAGGCTTTCCACCCAGTCGCCGTCGTTGCAGTAGAGCTGGCCGTCGATCTCGCGAATCTCGGCCTTGTGGATATGCCCGCAGACCACGCCGTCGCAGCCGCGGCGGCGCGCTTCATCCGTCATCACACGCTCGAATGAATTGATGAAGTTGACCGCGTTCTTGACCTGGTGCTTCAGGTATTGCGACAGCGACCAGTACGGAAAACCCAGCCGCACGCGGATGCGGTTGAAGTGCCGGTTCATCGCCAGGATGAAGGTGTAGAGCGAGTCGCCGACGTAGGCCAGCCAGCGCGCATGCTGCATCACGCCGTCGAACAGGTCACCGTGCACGACCCACAGGCGTTTGCCCGTGGCGGTGACGTGCACAGCGTCTTCAGCGACTTCGATATCGCCAAAATTCAGCCCGTGGAACTGGCGCGCCATCTCGTCGTGGTTGCCCGGGATGAACACCACGCGCGTGCCTTTACGCGCCCGGCGCAGCACCTTCTGCACCACATCGTTGTGTGCCTGGGGCCAGTACCAGCCCTTGCGCAGTTGCCAGCCGTCGACGATGTCGCCCACCAGGTACAGCGTGTCGGACTCGTGGTGTTTGAGAAAGTCCAGCAGGTAATCGGCCTGGCAGCCCGGCGTGCCGAGGTGGATATCCGACAGCCAGATCGTGCGGTAGCGCTGGATCTTCTCGGCGGGCGGGTCGGTGTCCGTGTCAGCCGAGTGCTCTGGCGCCAACGTGGAAGCCGGCGTGGCAACGGGAGCTTCGTGCTCGCGCACATCGCCGCGGCCCGCCGGCACAGCCGAGCCCAGCGCACCGGCAGCGGCTAGTCCGGCAGCCATTTGCATCAGAGGCGGTGGAGCATTCCAGTCGGAACCGGTGAGGGGAGCAGCGCGAAAGCGTTGCGCGAGGCGGCGGAGGAAACCAGGGCGAGATGGCAGTTTGGGCAGGACCATGTCGGCAACAGAGGCTGCGTTGGACGGATTTCGCCATCGCCGCATGAAAGCGCCGTGTCAGAAACATGACCGTCACATGACGTATTTGCCGAGAAGGGGGCTGGGTGCGCCCAAGACCTGCGCCGGGCGCGCGTTTCAACCAGATGGGCTCACGGAGGTGGCTTCGATGCGCGCGAGTTCCGCCAGCACAGCGTCGCGCACGCGTGCGTCGCATAGCAGCGACACATGGCCGATGCCCGCAAATGCGATGTGCCGCGCGCCGTCCAGCCAGGAAGCACCAGCCGGGCCGACGATGGAGTCGTGCCACGAGAAAATCGACGTGATGCGGGCTCGCACGGCCGGCGTTTCGGATGCTGCAAGCTGCCGCAGCCAAGGGCTTGCCCAAGCCATCTGGCGAACATTATGACCGCGCCCGCTACGCGCCATTGCCGTGCCCCGATGTGGCGTGCCGAGCGTGATGACGTGGGCAACGGGGCCGGATTCCGATTGGCGCAGCAGCGCTCGTGCGGCGAGGCCGCCCATGCTGTGGCAGAGCAGAACGGGCGCACGGCCATGCATGTGCGTCAGGTGTGCGACAGCGGCAGTAATGTCGCGGGCGTAGTCGTCGATGTCGCCTAGCAGCGGCATGAGATCGATGGCGTCGATCGGATGCCCTGCGGCGGCCACATGCTTCTGCATGGGCAGCCATACCGCGCGATTGCAGCCATAGCCGTGGATCATCAGCACAGGCACGCGCTTGCCGTCGCCCGCCGGTAAATCGAACGCGGCGCGCGCTCGGAACGGTTGCAGCACGTTGAACATCCACGCCACGGATACACATTCGCGCAGCCAGCACCCGATGAAGGCGTTGATGCCGATGCGGTGTTCGCGCGGCACGGGCATGCGGTCCCACACGGGGTCGTCCGGTATCGCGGTGCCCAGACTCTTCAGCGACACCAGGAACGCCCATCCGACCGAAAGGAGATAGCCCAGCACCAGCGCGGCGCCCGCGAGCAGGCTCGCCGCCGGCCAGCTCCATCCGCCCCAGTAATGCGCCGCCCAGCCAACCGCCAGCGTTGCCGCACATTGCAGCGCCACGGCGATGCGGCGCGCGGTGGCTGCGGTCAGGAAGGCGAGGGGAACAGGCGAGGTTGGCAGATCGGCGCGCGTCATGGTGGAGGTTGCCGCCGAGCGTGGAACCGATCAGTCGCGCACCAGCCGCGTGCCGGCCAGGCGATCGTGCAGGAACTGGCGCTGCGGATCGAGCCACGCCAGCGCACCCCAGGCCAGCAGGCACGCCAGAGCGACGCCGGCGCGGGTCCAGCGGGACGCCCCGCTCAGGTGAATCACGCCCACTGCCGCGGCCACCCACATCCACGCGAGCAGATAGCGTGCAACGGCGCGGCCCAGCGAAATACGCGATCCATCGGCGTTGACCACGCGCATGCGCCACGTCTGCATCGCCAGCGTCTGGCCGCGCTTGCGCCAAAACCAGACGAAGTACAGACCCAGCGCCAGAAAGCCCCACACCTGCAGCCCCACATCGCCGGTGCGCGCCAGTGGTGGCACGATCAGGCGCAGGAGCAGAAAGACAGCCGTGGCGCCAAACATTACGCCAAACAGCAACAAGCCCTCGTAGAGCATCGCGGCAAGACGGCGGCGTAGCGTGGGCGCGGCAAGCGGATCAGGCGCCGCAACGGGGGAAGACGAGGGAACGGAAGTGGCCATCGAACAGAGTGTGAGCGCGCCGTCAGCGCAGTCCTTCATGTGCCGGCGAGCAGGATCGCGCGGCACGTGGTTCGGATTATGCCAAAGGGTTGGCTGGCCTCAGCCGCCCAGCACCGTGGAGGGCGGCGGATTGCCCGATTCCCCGCCGGTGGTGGTCGGCGGTGCAACAGGGTGCACAGGTGTGAGCGGCGCACTTGCAGGTGCCGGTGCGGCAGCGGCAGGTTCGGGCGCAGGGGTTGCGGCCGGCGCGGATGCCGTGGCAGTCGGCTTGCTCGTCGGCACCGTCTTGGTCGTACCCGGTTTGGTGCGCGCACCGTGATGGATCGATTTGGCCGCGTCCTTCGCCAAGCGTGCCCCGCCGGGCAGCGCCGTCACTGCTGTCGGATGCTTTTGCGCCTTGGCCGCGGCAGCCAGCGCTTTTTTCTGCTCTTCAGTCAGTTGCTGGTAGCTCTGCCAGGCCTCGCTCTTTTTTTGCACCGGGAGCGACTTGGTGGTCTGGAAATTCTCACGCGCGCGGTGGCGTTGCTCCGGCGTGAGCTTGACCCAATCCGCCATGCGTGTTTGCAAGCGCTGCTGCTGAGCCGGCGTGTACTTCGGATATGCCCGGGCGATCTGCAGCCACTTTTGGCGCGCCAGTTCCGGCAGGCCGTTCCATTCCGGCGCCAGCGGCGCGAAGATGCGCTGCTGCACGATGGTCAGCTCGGCCCAGTTCGGATGGACGGCGGGTAGCGGATTGGTCGCGGGCGGTGTCGGCAGATCAACCGGCGCATTGACTGTCACGCCCGATGCCGCCGCAGGCGCCGAAGTGCTCGGAACCTGCGCGATCGCAAGACCTGCCATCAGACCGGCGGCACCGATCAAAGTAACGATGCCCGCGCGCAGACAGAAGGTCTTTGCGCCTCGCGGTGTTTGGCCGTGGGTGTACAGGAAGTCGCTCATCGATCAGCCTTTCACTGATCGTGCTTCAGATACTGATGGAAGCCTTGATCGGCGTAAGCGGCCAGCGGCAGATCGTCGAGCAGCATTGCGGCATCGACCTCCGCGAGTTCGTCCACGCGTTGCTGCTGTTGCCACTGATAGATGCCTGCGAGCCCGGCCACCAGCGCGATGGTCGGCCAGAGCAAGCCGAGGCGACGCAGGACTGCGGCGGCGCGTTGCAGGGGGGAGGGCGTTTCGCCTTCCGTCTCGAAAGACATCGAGCCGACGCCCGGCATCGCCAAGGCAGGCGAGTGCACCGTGCTGGGCACTTCCGCTTTCTTGTGCGCAAGCGCCGTCCGGCGCGCCGCTGCGAGGCGGTCGCGTACGTCGGGCGGCAACTGTCCAGCCGACTCATTCAGAGCGGTTCGGACGGCATGCACAAAACGGCGTTCTCGGAGTTCTACCTTGTTCATAGTCGGATCCCTCGCGCCCGCAGCGCTTGGGCCAGGGCGTGTGTTGCCCGCGAGCAGTGCGTCTTTACGCTGCCCTCGGAACAGCCCATCGCCTGGGCTGTCTCGGCAACATCCATGTCCTCCCAGTAACGCATCAGGAAGGCCTCCCGTTGACGTGTGGGCAGCTTCTCGATTTCGCGTTCCAGGATTTCCAGCATTTGCGAGCGCTCGACTTTGTCGGCGCTGCTTTCAGCCGCTGTGGTGCCGGCTTCGCTTTCGATCAGTTCAAGCGGGTCGGTGTCATCGCCCTCGGCATCGGTGCGGAAGCTCGAGAACAGACTCACCCAGGTGTTGCGCACCTTGGAGCGACGAAACCAGTCGTGAATCGTGTTCTGCAGAATGCGCTGGAACAGCAGCGGCAGTTCGGCGCACGGCTTGTCGCCGTATTTCTCGGCCAGCTTGATCATGGCGTCCTGCACGATGTCGAGCGCGGAATCGTCGTCTCGGACCGCGAAGACCGCCTGCTTGAAGGCGCGTTTTTCGACGCTTAAAAGAAAGGCCGACAGTTCCTGTTCAGAGGCCATACAACGGCGGGTGCGAATCCTGTGAGGCAGCCGCGCGAAAATTCACATTCACAGCATGTGATGATCACGCCGCGTGGCGTCAACGGCCTTGGCCGTGAAAAATGGTGCGATGCTAGCAAAAATGCGGCTCCGCGGACAGTCCGGCGGCCGGGTGCGCCGCCAGGAGAGGGGAGTCGCACCGGCGCTGGACCGCCATGCGGCATTGCAGTATTATCCTCGGTTCACAACATCTGTGGTTTGTCTCATCTGGCCGCCCATCAGGCGGACCATCCATGCAGACGCGCACCGCTCAAATCCGCGCCACAAGCCCGGTAGAGAGCATCCAAACAATTTTTTGCCGAAAATTGCAAAGGACTGACATGAATATGCCAAGCGCGGAATTTTCCCACGCCAATAGCGGTTCATCTGCCGACATGATGGGGGCTGACATCCTCGTCAATGCGCTCGCGGCAGAGGGCGTCGAGTTCGTCTGGGGTTACCCCGGCGGCGCGGTGCTCTATATCTACGACGCGTTCTACAAGCAAAACAAGATCGAACACATCCTGGTGCGCCATGAACAGGCGGCAGTCCATGCGGCTGACGGCTATGCGCGTGCCACGGGCAAGGTCGGTGTCGCCCTCGTGACGTCCGGCCCCGGCGTGACGAATGCCGTGACTGGCATCGCCACCGCTTACCTGGATTCGATCCCGATGGTGATCATCACCGGCAACGTGCCGACGCACGCCATCGGCCAGGACGCATTCCAGGAGTGCGACACCGTCGGCATTACCCGCCCGATCGTCAAGCACAACTTCCTGGTCAAGGACGTGCGCAACCTCGCCTCGACCATCAAGAAGGCGTTCTACATCGCCGCAACGGGCCGTCCGGGTCCGGTGGTGGTGGACATCCCGAAGGATGTCTCGCGCGAACTCTGCAAGTACGAGTATCCGAAGACCATCGAGATGCGCTCGTACAGCCCGGTCAACAAGGGCCATTCGGGTCAGATCCGCAAGGCGGTCAGTCTGCTGCTGCAGGCCGAGCGTCCGTACATCTATTCGGGTGGCGGCGTGGTGCTTGCCGAGGCCAGCGAAGAGCTGCGCCAACTGGCTGCGCTGACGGGGTACCCCGTGACGAACACGCTGATGGGCCTGGGCGCGTTCCCTGGCACCAGCAAGCAGTTCGTGGGCATGCTGGGCATGCACGGCACGTACGAAGCCAACATGGCGATGCAGAACTGCGACGTTCTGATTGCCATCGGCGCGCGGTTCGATGATCGAGTGATCGGCAGCCCGGCGCACTTCTCGTCGCAGCCGCGCAAGATCATTCACATCGACATCGATCCGTCGTCCATTTCCAAACGCGTGAAGGTCGACATTCCCATCGTCGGCAACGTCAAGGATGTGTTGCAGGAGATGATCGCCCAGATCCAGTCTGGCGAAGCCAAGCCCAACAAGACGGCGCTGGCCAAGTGGTGGGAACAGATCGAGCAGTGGCGCAGCGTCGATTGCCTGAAGTACGACCGTACCTCCGAGATCATCAAGCCGCAGTACGTGGTCGAGAAGATCTGGGAACTGACCAACGGCGACGCTTTCGTCTGCTCTGACGTCGGTCAGCACCAGATGTGGGCCGCGCAGTTCTACAAGTTCAACGAGCCGCGCCGCTGGATCAACTCCGGCGGCCTGGGCACGATGGGTGTGGGCCTGCCGTACGCGATGGGCATCAAGAAGGCATTCCCGGACAAGGAAGTTGTCACCATCACCGGTGAAGGCTCGATCCAGATGTGCATCCAGGAACTGTCGACGTGCCTGCAGTACGACACGCCGGTGAAGATCTGCTCGCTCAACAACGGCTACCTGGGCATGGTGCGCCAGTGGCAGGAAATCGAGTACGACAACCGTTACTCGCACTCCTACATGCAGGCATTGCCCGACTTCGTAAAGCTGGCCGAATCGTATGGCCACGTTGGCATGCGCATCGAGAAGACGTCTGACGTCGAGCCCGCGCTGCGCGAAGCCTTCCGACTCAAGGATCGCACCGTGTTCCTCGACTTCCAGACCGACCCGACCGAAAACGTCTGGCCGATGGTCCAGGCAGGCAAGGGCATTTCTGAAATGCTGCTCGGCGCGGAGGACCTCTAATGCGCCACATCATTTCCGTCCTGCTGGAAAACGAACCGGGTGCGTTGTCGCGCGTGGTCGGCCTGTTCTCCGCGCGTGGCTACAACATCGAGACGCTGACGGTCGCTCCGACTGAAGATGCCTCGCTGTCCCGCATGACGATCGTCACGACCGGTTCGGACGACATCATCGAGCAGATCACCAAGCACCTGAACCGCCTGGTGGAAGTCGTCAAGGTCGTCGACCTGACCGAAGGTGCGCACATCGAGCGCGAGCTGATGCTCGTGAAGGTGCGCGCGGTCGGCAAGGAGCGCGAGGAGATGAAGCGTACCGCGGACATCTTCCGCGGCCGCATCATCGACGTGACCGAGAAGACCTACACGATCGAGCTGACGGGCAACGGCAGCAAGCTCGACGCGTTTCTCGATGCCATCGATCGCACTGCCATTCTTGAGACCGTCCGTACGGGCGGCTCGGGTATCGGCCGCGGCGAGCGCATTCTGAAGGTTTGAACCGGCGCTTGCACCAACGTGTAACTGCGGCCGGACCCCATCGATATTGAAGTATTTGAAAATTAGGACATCAACATGAAAGTGTTTTACGACAAGGACGCCGACCTCTCCCTGATCAAGGGCAAGAACGTCACCATCATCGGCTATGGCTCGCAAGGCCACGCCCACGCCCTCAACCTGAACGACTCGGGCGTGAAGGTGACGGTCGGTCTGCGCAAGAATGGCGCGTCGTGGAACAAGGCTGTCAACGCCGGCCTGCAGGTCAAGGAAGTGGCCGAGGCTGTGAAGGAAGCCGACGTCGTCATGATCCTGCTGCCGGACGAGCAGATCGCCGACGTGTACAAGAATGAAGTGCACGGCAACATCAAGCAAGGCGCTGCACTGGCATTCGCCCACGGCTTCAACGTGCACTACGGTGCCGTGATCCCGCGCGCCGACCTGGACGTCATCATGATTGCCCCGAAGGCTCCGGGCCATACCGTGCGTGGCACGTACACTCAAGGTGGCGGCGTGCCGCACCTGATTGCCGTGCACCAGGACAAGTCGGGCGCCGCGCGTGATATCGCCCTGTCGTACGCCACCGCCAACGGCGGCGGCCGTGCCGGCATCATCGAGACGAATTTCCGCGAAGAAACCGAAACCGACCTGTTTGGCGAGCAAGCCGTGCTGTGCGGCGGTACCGTCGAACTGATCAAGGCAGGTTTCGAGACGCTGGTGGAGGCTGGTTACGCTCCGGAAATGGCCTACTTCGAGTGCCTGCACGAACTGAAACTGATCGTCGACCTGATCTATGAAGGCGGCATCGCCAACATGAACTACTCGATCTCGAACAACGCCGAATACGGCGAGTACGTCACTGGCCCGCGCGTCGTGACGGAAGAGACCAAGAAGGCCATGAAGCAATGCCTGAAGGACATCCAGACCGGCGAATACGCCAAGAGCTTCCTGCTGGAGTACAAGGCAGGCCAGCCGACGCTGATCTCGCGTCGTCGCTTGACCGAAGAGCACCAGATCGAGCAAGTGGGCGCCAAGCTGCGTGCGATGATGCCGTGGATCGCCAAGAACAAGCTGGTTGACCAGACGAAGAACTGATTGTTCGCGCCTTGTGCGAGAAGAAGCCAGCCTCCGGGCTGGCTTTTTTTATGCTGAATCCGGGGTGCCAACCATTGTTTCAAGTGCTGGCGCGGCCCCGTGTCGGCTAGAATGCCGCATTTCCTTCAAGACGCTGTCGAGGTCTGATTTGAACAACACGTATCCGCATCCCATCATCGCCCGCGAGGGCTGGCCGTACCTGGGCGGGATTTTCATCGTCACGCTCATCGTGCAGGCTGCCGCCGGCTTCGGCTGGGCTTGGCCGTTCTGGGTGCTGACGCTGTTTGTGCTGCAGTTTTTCCGCGATCCGGCGCGCGCCGTGCCCACGCAGGCCAATGCGATTCTGTCGCCGGCCGATGGTCGCATCGTCGCCGTCGAGCAAGTGCGTGACCCGTACGCCGATCGCGACTCGCTGAAGATCAGCGTGTTCATGAACGTGTTCAACGTGCACTCGAACCGCGCGCCGGTCGACGGCACGGTGCAACAGGTGCAGTACTTTCCAGGCAAGTTCGTCAATGCGGACCTGGACAAGGCGTCGCTCGAGAACGAGCGCAACGCCATCGTGCTGCGCCGTGCTGATGGCCAGCTCGTCACTTCTGTGCAGGTAGCGGGTTTGATCGCGCGGCGCATCCTTTGCTATACCAAGGCAGGCGAAGCGCTCACGCGTGGTCAACGCTACGGCTTCATCCGCTTTGGCTCCCGCGTTGATGTGTACCTGCCGCTGACGGCACGCCCGCGCGTGACCATTGGCGAGAAAGTGTCCGCCACGCTTACGGTGCTTGCTGAGCTGGACTGATCCGGAGGTCACCATGCCCGCGTTCAACCGACGCAAGAAGCGCTTTACCGCCGGTAATGTGACGCACCTGCGTCCGCTGCGGCATAACCAGCCACGTGCGGACGACGACGACCTTGAGATCGTACGTCCACGACGCCGGGGCATCTATCTGCTACCCAACGCGTTCACGACGGCCGCACTGTTCGCAGGCTTCTTCGCCATTGTTCAGGCGATGAACCTGAACTTTGAGACGGCTGCCATCGCCATTTTCGCGGCGATGGTGCTTGACGGCATGGACGGGCGCGTCGCTCGCATCACCAACACGCAAAGCGCGTTCGGCGAGCAATACGATTCGCTGTCCGACATGGTGTCGTTCGGCGTCGCACCGGCATTGGTCATGTACGAGTGGATCCTGCGCGACCTGGGCAAGTGGGGCTGGCTCGCGGCGTTCGTGTATTGCGCTGGCGCGGCATTGCGCCTCGCGCGCTTCAATACGAACATCGGGTCAGTCGACAAGCGCTTCTTCCAGGGCATGCCGAGCCCGGCAGCCGCAGCGCTCATCGCGGGTTTTGTCTGGCTGGCGATCGACAACAAGCTGCCGGTCAAGGAGCTGTGGATGCCGTGGGTGGCCTTCGGGCTGACGCTTTATGCAGGGCTGTCGATGGTGTCGAACGCGCCGTTCTACAGTGGCAAGGCGCTCGACGTTCGTCACCGCGTGCCATTTGGCGTGATGGTGCTCGTGCTTGTGTTGTTTGTCGTGATATCGAGCGATCCGCCGGTCGCGCTGTTTGGCCTGTTTGTTGGTTACGCGGTATCGGGCTATCTGCTGTGGGGCTGGCGTGCGCTGCACGGGCAACAGGGCAGCCCGCGCTTGCCGAAACAGGCATCGGGTGACTCGCATGAGTGACCGATGCGCTGCACCAATGTGCGCTTGCGCCGATTTTTGAATTCGTCTATAGTCATTCGCATGCTTTCGCACCCGATTTCCATTCTGATTACGCTAGTCTCGATTGATGGCCTACTAGGTCGTCAGGTCGGGACACGCGCATAGGAAATCGCAAGACAAGGCAAGCAGAAACCGCCAAGTTTTCGCAAACCAGAATTCACAGCGCCCCGGCCTGCAACCATGCACGCCGGGGCGCTTTGCATTCTGCGCCGCAAAAAAACCATCCGAGACATCCACTAAGACCGACGCCAAAAACGTCACCCCCACCAAGGAGCCGCCATGAGCGACAAACTCATCATTTTCGATACCACGTTGCGCGACGGCGAGCAGTCGCCTGGGGCGTCGATGACCAAGGAAGAGAAGATCCGCATTGCCAAGCAGCTTGAGCGGCTCAAGGTGGATGTAATCGAAGCTGGCTTCGCGGCCAGCTCCAATGGTGACTTCGAGGCAATCCGCGCGATTGCGCAGTCGGTCAAGGATTCGCGTATTTGCTCGCTGGCCCGTGCGAACGACCGCGATATCTCGCGCGCTGCCGAGGCGCTCAAGCCTGCCGGCCAGTTCCGTATCCATACGTTCATCGCCACATCGGCGTTGCACATGGAGAAGAAGCTGCGCATGTCGCCGGATCAGGTGTACGAGCAGGCACGCCTGGCGGTGCGCTTCGCGCGCCAGTTCACCGACGACATTGAGTTCTCGCCGGAAGATGGCAGCCGCTCCGACATGGATTTCCTGTGCCGCGTGCTGGAAGGCGTGATCGCCGAAGGTGCAACCACCATCAACCTGCCGGATACGGTGGGCTACGCGGTGCCGGAAGGTTACGCCGCGCTGATCCGCTCGGTGCGCGAGCGCATCCCGAATTCCGACAAGGCGGTCTGGTCGGTGCATTGCCATAACGACCTTGGCATGGCGGTCGCGAACTCCCTGGCCGCTGTCAAATTGGGCGGCGCACGCCAGATCGAATGCACGATCAACGGCCTGGGAGAGCGTGCCGGCAACACCAGCCTCGAAGAGGTGGTGATGGCAGTGAAGACGCGTCGCGACTACTTCAACCTCGACGTTGGTGTTGATACCACCCAGATCGTGCCGGCGTCCAAGCTGGTCTCGCAGATCACCGGTTTCGTCGTTCAGCCGAACAAGGCTGTCGTGGGCGCCAATGCGTTCGCGCACGCTTCGGGCATCCACCAGGACGGCGTGCTCAAGGCGCGCGACACGTACGAAATCATGCGCGCCGAAGACGTGGGCTGGACGGCCAATAAGATCGTTCTGGGCAAACTCTCGGGTCGCAACGCGTTCAAGCAGCGTCTGCAGGAATTGGGCATCGAGCTGGATTCGGAAGCCGAACTGAACGCAGCCTTCACCCGCTTCAAGGAGCTGGCCGATCAGAAGGCCGAGATCTTCGACGAGGACATCGTCGCCATCGTTTCGAACGAAGCACAGCACAGCGAGGGCGAGCACTTCCGTTTTGTGTCGCTGGCCCAGCGTTCGGAAACCGGCGAGCGTCCGCACGCACGCGTCGTCTTCGTTGCGGACGGCAAGGAAGTGACGGGCGAGGCGGAGGGCAATGGCCCGGTTGACGCCACGCTGAATGCGATTGAGAGCAAGGTCGCTAGCGGCGCTGAGCAGCTGCTGTATTCGGTTAACGCCATCACGACAGGCACGCAGGCACAGGGTGAAGTGACGGTGCGGCTGTCCAAGTCGGGCCGCATCGTCAACGGTGTGGGTACCGATCCGGACATCGTCGCGGCTTCGGCCAAGGCTTACCTTGCCGCGCTGAACAAGTTGCAGGACAAGAGCAGCGAAAAACTCAACCCGCAGATCTGATCTCGGGTACTACCAACACACGCAGGAGTCAGCCCAGACCCCAACACGATCACCACTGAGCGCGCAACCGGTTATCCACCGGAACGCGAAGCGGGTGCAGCGGCACCGGACACGTCAGGAGCGTGCGCCATGCCAGCCGTCTTTGAGAGCGATGTCTGTGTGATCCACGACATGGCCGACCCGAATGTCCACGCCAGGCGACGCGCCTCGCGTGGATGTTGCCGTTCTGGCGTTGAGCGCTCGCTTACCGGCTCGAATCGTGATCGTGGTCGTACATCGGGTCCGGGCTGACTTGCGTGAGCCGCACGATACCGTCGCGGTCGAAATAGAAGTTCATCAACGAAGGCCACACACCCTCGTGCCTGAAGCGGTAGGACCACACCTGCCGATCCATCAGCCGGAAATAGGCGGTTTCCTCTGGCTTGCCGAACGTTTGCAGTACATCATTCCGCGTCGCCGTGCCGACACGGATCTGCGCAAAGTCCATCGTGGTCAGAATTTGCCGGAACGAGACGAGCTTGCCACTCGCATCGAAGTCCGCGGCATACGTGAACTGACCATAGGGCTGCGTCGGATATAGCCAGCGCATGCCGCCATCCGCATGCGGATATCGCTCGGGTGGTTTGCCAAAGCGTGCCTCCACGGCAGAAGCGGGTTGGCCGAGCAGTGCTTCGCCTGTTTGCACGGGCGCCAGCACGGTGCACGCGCACATTGATATCAGCGTTACAGCGAGAAGCGCAGCGCTCCGCCACGTCGATCGAATGTTCACAATGGTTCTCCCGAGGTTTTCAGTGTAGGAGCCCGAGCGAGTGGCGCTGGCTTGTGTCGACATGCAGCGGCGCTTTACCATCCGCGCTTCACGGAGATTTTCCATGGTGTTTCGTTGGTTTGTGGCCGCGCTGGCGGCTGTGGGGGTGTGTGGCGCGGCGGCTGCCCAGCCTGAAGCCGCACCGATCCGGTTGGCGCTGATTGAAGGGTTGTCGGGCCCATTTGCCAATGCTGGCGAGGCAGTGGATCGCAATCTGCGCATGGCCATTGAGGATGTGAATGCGCGCGGCGGTGTGAAGTTGCCCGATGGCCGCCATCCGCTCGCGCTCGTGCGATTCGATAGCAAGAACACCGTCGACGAATCGTTGCTGCAGCTGCAAGCCGCTACGGATGCGGGTATCCGTTACGTGCTGCAGGGCAACAGTTCGGCGGCCGCGGCAGCCTTGTCGACGTCGATTTCGCGCTACAACGACCGTCATCCAGGCGCGCGGGTGCTGTTTCTGAACTACGCCGCCGTCGATCCGGCGCTGACCAACGAGGCATGCAGCTTCTGGCATTTCCGCTTCGATGCGTCGGCCGACATGCGCATGCACGCGCTGACGGAAGTGATCCGCACGGACAAGGCCATCAAAAAGGTCTACCTGATTGGGCAGGACTACACGTTCGGTCGCCAAGTGGCGCAATCGGCGCGTCAGCAGTTGAGCGAAAAGCGGCCGGACGTGACGATCGTTGGCGAGGTTCTGCACCCGATCGGCAAGGTGAAGGACTTTGCGCCGTATGTGGCGCGCATTGCCGCGTCGGGTGCGGATACGGTCATCACCGGCAACTGGGGTAACGATCTGACCTTGCTGGTCAAGGCCGCCCGGGATGCCGGGCTCAAGGCGCGCTTCTTTACGTTCTACGGCAACTCGCTCGGCGCACCCGGCGCGATGGGCGAAGCAGGTGTCGGTCGTGTAGTGGCGGTGGCGGAGTGGCACCCGAACCTGGGTGGCGCCAAGTCCGATGCGTTCTACAAGGCCTTCCGCGCCCGTTACCCGTCGCCTGCCGATGATTACCCGCTGCTGCGCGACCAGATGATGGTCGACATGCTGGCCGCGGCGATAGAGCGGGCGGGTACCACGGAAGCTACCGCGGTGGCACGTGCGCTGGAAGGCGCATCACTCGACAACGGCTTCCATCGCATCACGCTGCGGGCGGAGGATCACCAGGCAATCCAACCGCTTATCGTCACGCAGATGGAACGAGCGGGGACGGCTGGTGTGCCTTTCGATATCGAGGGCTCCGGCTACGGTTTTCGTACGCTTAAAGTGATTCCTGCTTCGCAAACCGCTTTGCCTACGACCTGCAAAATGGTGCGCTATTGAGCGGGATGACACAGAACTGTCGTCCGGGCGGCGTTCTGGGCTATAATCGCAGTCTTGCTGTCCAGACCGCTTTTGGATGGGACGGCAAGATCATTGTTCAACACGGCACCAACGGCGACTGTTCAGGCGCTGCAGTGTCCGCAAGTCAAAGGAATCAAAATGTCCGTCGCTGACATCAAGAAGCAAGACATCGTCAAAGATAACGGCCGCAGCGCCAACGACACGGGTAGCCCGGAAGTGCAGGTTGCACTGTTGACCGCCCGCATCAACGAACTGCAGCCGCACTTCAAGGCGCACATGAAGGATCACCACAGCCGTCGGGGCCTGCTCCGCATGGTGAGCCGTCGTCGCCGTCTGCTGGACTACCTCAAGAGCAAGGACGCTGACCGTTACACCGCGCTGGTGGCGAAGCTGGGTCTGCGTAAGTAATGGTGGGTATCACGCACTGCGCGTGATGAAAAGTGCCTGCGTCAGCGTGCTGATGCAGGCATTTTGTTTTTGGCGGCCGCGTTTGTGGCCGCGCCGGGCAACCGGCGACTGATGGCAGCCGGCCACTTCAAGATGAAGCGGCTGCCATGGACCGGAGGCGGCAGGGAGCGGGGCCTTGTGTCATTCCAGCGCGGCGTTGGTGCCAGCGCTGCGCTGGAATGGCATAAAACACACCTCTGCAACCGCACCGTCTTCCGGAACGTGTTTGTCGCGGCGTAATGAAATCGACTTTGAATCGTCGGTGCCGCGAATACCGAACAGGAGAAAACATGTTCAACAAAATCGTCAAAGAATTCCAGTGGGGCGGCCATAAGGTCCGCATGGAAACGGGTGAGATCGCCCGCCAGGCGAGCGGCGCTGTGTTGCTCGACATGGACGACACCGTCGTGCTCGCTACCGTTGTGGGTGCCAAGAACCCGAAGCCGGGTCAAGACTTCTTCCCGCTGACCGTCGATTACCTTGAGAAGACCTACGCTGCCGGCAAGATTCCGGGTGGCTTCTTCAAGCGTGAAGGCCGTCCGTCGGAAAACGAAACGCTGACCTCGCGCCTGATCGATCGCCCGCTGCGTCCGCTGTTCCCGGAAGGCTTCTACAACGAAGTTCAGGTCGTCATCCACGTGCTGTCGATCAACCCGGAAGTGCCGGCCGATATCCCTGCGCTGGTCGCAGCTTCGGCTGCGCTGGCTGTGTCGGGTCTGCCGTTCAACGGCCCGGTGGGCGCTGCCCGCGTGGGTTACAAGGATGGCCAGTACCTGCTGAACCCGAATCGTGCCCAACTCGCGCATTCGGATCTGGACCTGGTTGTGGCCGGTACCGAGCGTGCCGTGCTGATGGTCGAATCCGAAGCGCAGCAACTGTCGGAAGAAGTCATGCTGGGCGCCGTCGTGTACGGCCACGAGCAAATGCAGATCGCCATCAACGCGATCCACGAGCTGGTGCGCGACGGCGGCAAGCCTGAGTGGGATTGGCAAGCGGCTCCGAAGAACGAAACGCTGACCGCCAAGGTTTCCGAGCTGGCCCTGGCCGATCTGCAAGCCGCTTACCAACTTCGCCAGAAGTCGGCCCGCAGCCAGAAGCTGAAGGAAGTCTACAAGTCGGTTGCCGCCAAGCTGGCAGAAGCCGGCGTGGAAGCCGACGGCGTGGAAGTCGACAATATCCTGTTTGAGTTGGAAGCGAAGATCGTGCGCGGCCAGATCCTGAACGGCGAACCGCGTATCGACGGCCGCGACACCCGCACGGTTCGCCCGATCGAGATCCGTTCGTCGGTGCTGCCGCGTGCGCACGGCTCGGCCCTGTTTACGCGCGGTGAAACGCAAGCGCTGGTGGTGGCCACCCTGGGCACCAAGAGCGACGAGCAGATCATCGACGCGCTGCAAGGCGAGTATCGTGACCGCTTCATGCTTCACTACAACATGCCGCCGTTTGCCACGGGTGAAACCGGCCGCGTGGGCAGCCCGAAGCGCCGCGAAGTGGGCCACGGCCGTCTGGCCAAGCGTGCGCTGATTCCGGTGCTGCCGAAGGACGATGAATTCGCTTACACGATTCGTCTGGTGTCGGAAATCACCGAGTCGAACGGTTCGTCGTCGATGGCTTCGGTGTGCGGCGGCTCGTTGTCGCTGATGGACGCTGGCGTGCCCATCAAGGCGCACGTGGCCGGCGTGGCCATGGGCCTGATCCTGGAAGGCAACAAGTTCGCCGTGCTGACCGACATCCTGGGTGACGAAGATCACCTGGGTGACATGGACTTCAAGGTTGCTGGTACCGACGCTGGTATCACCGCGCTGCAGATGGACATCAAGGTGCAGGGCATCACCAAGGAAATCATGCAGGTGGCACTGGCGCAAGCCAAGGAAGGCCGTCTGCACATCCTGGGCAAGATGCAGGCTGCCATGGGCGGCGCACGCACCGAGCTGTCGGAGCACGCTCCGCGCATGATCACCGTCAAGATCAATCCGGAGAAGATCCGCGACGTGATCGGCAAGGGTGGTTCGACCATCCAGGCGCTGACCAAGGAAACCGGCTGCACGATCGACATCCAGGAAGACGGCACGATCACCATCGCGTCGACGTCGTCGGAAGGCATGGCCGAAGCCAAGCGCCGCATCGAAGGCATCACGGCAGAAGCCGAAGTGGGCAAGATCTACAACGGCACCGTGCTCAAGCTGCTGGACTTTGGCGCGATCGTGAACATCCTGCCGGGCAAGGACGGTCTGCTGCACATCTCGGAAATCGCCAACGAGCGCGTGAACCAGGTTTCCGACTATGTGAAGGAAGGCCAGGCTGTGCGCGTGAAGCTGCTGAGCACCGACGAGAAGGGTCGCATGCGTCTGTCGATCAAGGCTGCCAAGGCTGAAGAAGGCGACGTGCCTGCCGCGGCACCGCAAGCCCCGGGTGCTGGCGACGCTGCCTCGCAACAACAGCAGCAACAACAGCAGTAAGCGAGCGGTTTTCGCCATGAAAAAACGGCTGGACGATGTCCAGCCGTTTTTTTGTTTACACTGCGTCGCGAGTTCCTCCCGTTGCCCTTCCGCGCCCCATCATGAGCCGCCTGTTCGAGCAAAACCGCATCGCTATCGTCTGGGATTTCGACAAGACACTGATCCCGCGCTACATGCAAGTGCCGCTGTTCGATCGCTTCAACATCGCCGAGCAGGCTTTCTGGGACGAAGTGGCCGCGGGCTCGCGCGAAATCGAATCGCGCGGCCAGAAGGTCAACCACGAAACGTTCTACCTCAATGTGCTGCTGCGCCATGTGCGCGACGGCCGCATGGGCGGTCTCGACAACGCCACGCTGCGCGAACTGGGCGCCGAACTCGAATTCTTTCCCGGTGTGACCGATTTCTTCGAGCGCAGCAAAGCGTGGGTGCGCGACAACGCTGCCTACCAGGCGTTCGACATCAAGCTCGAACACTACATCGTCAGCACGGGCCTGACGGAGATGATCAAGGGCTCGCCCATCGCTCCATACATCGATGGCGTGTGGGGCTGCGAATTCCTGGAGGCGCCTGACAGAAGCGCGGACGGCCGGCGGGTCATCTCGGAAGTCATCTACGCCATCGACAACACCACCAAGACGCGCGCGCTGTTCGAGATCAACAAGGGTGTCAACAAGCACCCGGAAGCGGTGAGTGTGAATTCGTCAATTGCCGAGGACGAGCGCCGCGTGCCGTTCGCCAACATGATCTACGTGGCTGATGGGCCAAGTGATATTCCGGCGTTTTCTGTCGCGCGCAAGGGCGGTGGCCGCACCTATGCGGTCTACAACCCCGAGAGCCCTCGCTCGTTCGAGCAGGCCGACAACTTGCGTGCCGATGATCGCGTCGACATGCTGGGCCCGGCCGACTATCGGGCCGGCTCGCCGACAGAGATGTGGCTGAAGTTGCATATCGGCAAGATCGCCGATGGCATCGTTCACGGCAAACAAGAAATCATGCGCGAAACCACGCGCGGCATTCCGCAGCACTTTGTCGAACCAAAGCGTAGCGTCTCGTAACGCGCGCGCAGCGTCGTAACCCTCATCGATCCGATTCCCATGAAAGCGATTGAAATCACCCAATACGGTGGCCCTGAAGTCCTGAAGCTTGGCGAGCGCCCAATGGCGGAGGCAAAGTCCGGCGAGGTGCTGATCCGTGTGCGTGCAGCGGGCGTGAACCGGCCCGATGTGTTCCAGCGCACGGGAAACTATCCGGTGCCGCCGGGTGCCTCCGATATTCCAGGGCTTGAAGTTGCTGGCGAGATCGTCAGTGGCGATCTGGCGCACGCCGATAATCGCTACGGCCTGAAGGTGGGCGATCGCGTCTGCGCGCTGGTGCAAGGCGGCGGCTATGCGGAGTTCTGCACAGCGCCGCTGGGCCAAGTGCTGCCTGTGCCGGCCGGCTTGTCCGATGTCGAAGCCGCTGCATTGCCCGAAAACTATTTCACCGTGTGGTCGAATGTGTTCGACCGCGGCTTGCTGGGGAAGGGCGCGCATGGCGCCGATGAAACGCTGCTCGTGCAGGGCGGCTCCAGCGGCATCGGCACGACCGCGATTCAGATCGCCTCTGCATTGGGTTACCGCGTGTTCGCCACCGCGGGCAGCGCCGACAAGTGCAAGGCCTGTATCGACCTCGGGGCCACGCGCGCCATCAACTACAAGACTGAAGATTTCGTCGAGATCGTCAAGGCCGAGACAGGGCGCGGCGCCGATGTGGTGCTCGACATGGTCGGCGGCAGCTATGTTGGGCGCGAGATTGCCTGCACCGCCGATGACGGCCGCATCGTATTGATCGCGTTGCTCGGGGGCGCCAAAGCCGAGGTGCCCTTGGGTGATATCCTGCGCCGCCGCATTACGCTGACCGGCTCGACGTTGCGCCCGCGTCCGGTTGCATTCAAAGCGGCCATCGCGGCCAATCTGTATGAAACGGTCTGGCCGTTGCTGGCCTCGGGGCGCATCAAGCCGGTCATCCACGAGGTCATGCCAGCCGCGCAAGCGGCGCAGGCGCACGCGTTGATGGAATCGAGCGCCCATATCGGCAAGATCATGTTGGTTTGGGATTGATTCCAAGACGTCAAAATTGACCCTGTTTTTGCCGCCACGGTAGAATGCCGGGTTTATTTGACAGTCGACCGGGCAAAACGTGAACGCAAGACCGAAGCTGGTGGTGGGCAACTGGAAGCTGCATGGCAGCCTGAGCGCGAACGCCGCGCTGCTTGAACAGATCAAGGCGGCAGGCAAAACCAACGCCACGCTGGCCGTATGTGCGCCATTCCCGTACCTGGCGCAGTGCCAGTCCTTGCTCGCCGGTTCAGCGGTGGGCTGGGGTGCACAGGATGTGTCGGCCGAAACGCGAGGCGCCTTTACCGGCGAGGTGGCGGCGTCGATGTTGTCAGAATTCGGCTGCGGCTACGTGATTGTCGGTCACTCAGAGCGTCGCTCGTACCACGGCGAAACCGACGTGCAAGTGGCGACCAAGGCGCTGCGTGCACTGGAACATGGCATCACCCCGATCGTCTGTGTGGGCGAAACGCTCGCGCAGCGCGAAGCTGGTGAGACCGAGCACGTGGTCGCCCGCCAGCTGGATGCGGTGCTGGAAGCGCTGTCGGTTGAGCAACTGGGTCGTATCGTCGTGGCGTATGAGCCGGTTTGGGCAATCGGCACGGGCAAGACGGCAACCAGCGAGCAGGCGCAGGCTGTGCACGCATTCCTGCGCGCCCGTGTTGCTGCTCGCGACGCAGGTGTGGCGCAGCGCCTAGCGATTCTGTACGGCGGCAGCGTCAAGCCGGACAATGCCGGCGAGTTGTTTGCAATGGCGGACATCGATGGCGGCCTGATCGGCGGCGCATCGCTGAAGGCAGAAGATTTCCTGGCGATTGGTCGCGCATAAACGACGGATCGAGTCGCCATGTTACGCATGTGCGACGGCAACATATTATTGAGAGAAACGAAATGGCAATTCTGAAGACTCTGCTGCTGGTGGCGCAAATTCTGAGCGCGCTCGGCGTGATCGGCCTGGTGCTTTTGCAGCACGGCAAGGGTGCGGACGTGGGGGCGGCGTTTGGCTCCGGCGCATCGGGTAGCCTGTTTGGCGCCACCGGCTCGGCAAACTTCCTGTCGCGCACGACGGCCGTGCTGGCCACCGTGTTCTTTATTGCCACGTTGGCGCTGACGCTGATCGGCACCAACAAGGGCAGCGTGTCGGCAGGTGTGATGGGTTCGGTCGCGCCTGTTACGTCCACGGCCTCGGCCCCGGCCGCTTCGGCTCCTGCTGCCGCTCCGGGCGCTGCTTCGGCCCCGGCTGTGCCCAAGTAATTTGATGTAATGACCGCGGCGTGCCGCTGAGGTTTTCCGGCGTGTCGCGAGGCATAAGATTTTTGTTTGTGCATTGAACAAAAGCGTTGCTTTGCGGTAGAATGCAAGGCTTGAAACAACGCGGGGAACGGCAAGGACGTTAAGTCTCAACCGGCTTCCTGATAAAGTTTCTTCCCCCAGCCGACGTGGTGAAATTGGTAGACACGCTATCTTGAGGGGGTAGTGGCGAAAGCTGTGCGAGTTCGAGTCTCGCCGTCGGCACCAATCAAATTCGGGGTCTGTTCAACGGGATGTTCCGCGCAGGCCCCTCCGCAAGACGACGCGCAGTTGAAGCGTCGTAAGGCTGCGGACCCGGCGCCTTCGATGGGGCGACAAGGCGCCGCCTGCGGGCAGTGCTGTTGCAACCATTCAAAAAGGCGGGCGTCCCTTGAACCTCGAAGCCTATTTCCCCGTACTGTTGTTCATCGTTGTCGGCGTTGGCCTTGGCCTTGCTCTGATGACCATCGGCCGAGTCCTCGGTCCGAACAATCCCGATCCTGACAAGCTCTCGCCGTACGAGTGCGGCTTCGAAGCATTCGAAGACGCGCGCATGAAGTTCGACGTGCGCTATTACCTCATCGCCATCCTGTTCATTCTGTTCGATCTGGAGACTGCGTTCCTTTTCCCCTGGGGCGTGGCGCTGCGTGAGATCGGCTGGCCTGGGTTCTTCGCGATGGGTGTGTTTCTTCTCGAGTTTCTCGTGGGCTTCGTCTACATCTGGAAAAAAGGCGCGCTCGATTGGGAGTGATGTGAAATGGCGATCGAAGGCGTACTCAATGAAGGCTTTGTCACGACCACCGCTGACAAGCTGATCAACTGGACCCGTACTGGGTCACTCTGGCCGATGACATTCGGCTTGGCCTGCTGTGCTGTCGAAATGATGCACGCCGGCGCCTCTCGTTATGACCTGGACCGTTTCGGCGTGGTGTTTCGCCCGTCGCCGCGTCAGTCTGACGTGATGATCGTCGCTGGCACGCTGTGCAACAAGATGGCACCCGCGCTGCGCAAGGTGTATGACCAGATGGCCGAGCCTCGCTGGGTCATTTCGATGGGTTCGTGCGCGAACGGTGGCGGTTACTACCACTACTCATATTCTGTCGTGCGCGGCTGTGATCGCATCGTGCCGGTCGACGTGTACGTGCCGGGCTGCCCGCCAACGGCTGAAGCGCTGATCTACGGCATCATCCAGCTGCAGGCCAAGATCCGCCGCACCAACACCATCGCGCGCAAGGCCTGACATGACCGACAAGCTTGCCACCCTGAAGGCCGCGCTGGAGAAGGCGCTGGGCAATCGTGTTCAAAGCCTGACCGAATCGGTCGGTGAGCTCACCCTCGTGGTGAAGGCCGCCGATTATCTCGACGTCATGCGCACGCTGCGCGACGACGCGTCGCTCAAGTTCGAACAACTGATCGATTTGTGCGGCGTCGACTATGCCGACTATGGCGACGGTGCCTGGAACGGCCCGCGTTTTGCCGCTGTGTCGCATCTGCTGTCGATTACGCACAACTGGCGTGTCCGCGTCCGCGTATTCGCGCCGGACGACGACCTGCCGGTGGTCTCGTCTGTGACGACCATCTGGAATTCGGCTGACTGGTTCGAGCGCGAAGCATTCGACCTGTTCGGCCTGGTGTTCGAGGGTCACCCGGACCTGCGCCGCATTCTGACCGACTACGGCTTCATCGGCCACCCGTTCCGCAAAGACTTCCCGGTGTCGGGTTACGTTGAAATGCGCTACGACCCGGTGCAGCGCCGCGTGGTCTACCAGCCGGTAACCATCGAGCCGCGCGAGATTACGCCGCGTGTGATCCGAGAGGATCAATACGGTGGCTTAAAGCACTGACGGCACTGAAGGGCGCCCGACTATGGCAGATATCAAAAACTACACCCTGAACTTCGGTCCGCAACACCCGGCCGCACACGGCGTGCTGCGCCTGGTGCTCGAGCTGGACGGCGAAGTCATTCAACGTGCCGACCCGCACATCGGCCTGCTGCACCGCGCGACTGAAAAGCTCGCAGAGCAGAAGACCTGGATTCAGAGCGTGCCGTACATGGACCGCCTCGACTACGTGTCGATGATGGTCAATGAGCACGCCTACGTGATGGCAATCGAGCGCCTGCTTGGTCTGGAAGTGCCGCTGCGTGCGCAGTACATCCGCGTCATGTTCGACGAAATTACGCGGATCATGAACCACCTGATGTGGATCGGTTCGCACGCGCTGGACGTGGGCGCCATGGCGGTGTTCCTGTACGCCTTCCGCGAACGTGAAGACCTGTTCGATATGTACGAGGCGGTGTCGGGCGCGCGCATGCACGCAGCCTACTACCGTCCAGGCGGCGTCTACCGCGACCTGCCTGACACGATGCCGCAATACAAGGCATCCAAGGTGCGCAACGAGAAGGCCCTGGCCGCCCTGAACGAAACGCGTTCGGGTTCGCTGCTGGACTTCATTGAAGACTTCACCAACCGCTTCCCGAAGTATGTTGATGAGTACGAAACGCTGCTGACCGACAACCGGATTTGGAAGCAGCGCCTGGTCGGTATCGGCGTGGTGACCCCCGAGCGTGCCCTTAACAAAGGCTTCTCCGGTGCGATGTTGCGCGGTTCGGGCATCGAATGGGATGTGCGCAAGAAGCAGCCGTACGAAGTGTACGACCGCGTCGATTTCGACATTCCGGTTGGCGTGAACGGCGATTGCTACGACCGTTATCTGGTGCGCGTGGAAGAAATGCGCCAAAGCAATCGCATCATTCGTCAGTGCATCGAGTGGCTGCGCAAAAACCCGGGTCCGGTGATCACGGATAACCACAAGGTCGCGCCGCCGTCGCGCGTGGACATGAAGACCAACATGGAAGAGCTGATTCACCACTTCAAGCTCTTCACGGAAGGTATGCACGTGCCCGAAGGCGAAGCGTATGCCGCCGTTGAGCACCCGAAGGGCGAGTTCGGCATCTATGCAATCTCCGACGGCGCCAACAAGCCGTACCGTCTGAAGATCCGCGCGCCGGGCTTCGTTCATCTGGCCGCGCTCGACGAAATGGCAAAGGGTCACATGATTGCCGATGCGGTAACGATCATCGGTACGCAAGACATTGTGTTTGGCGAGATTGACCGCTGAACGCCAAGGAAACAACGGTTTGACGCGCAGGCAAGCGCGGCTGTGAAACGAGGACGCACGCCGGGGTAAGGCTGCTAGGTAGCACGCCCCGCGTCCCGCACCAATCGCAACGAACATGCTATCAGCAGAAGCTCTCAAGGAAATCGACCGGGCGGTCGCGAAATATCCCGCCGACCAGAAGCAGTCCGCCGTGATGGCGGCGCTGGCGGTCGCGCAGAGCGAGAAAGGCTGGGTCTCGCCCGAAGTCATGCAGTTCGTGGCCGAGTACCTCGAAATGCCGCCGGTGTGGGTCGAGGAAGTGGCGACGTTCTACAACATGTACGACACCAAGCCGGTGGGCCGCTTCAAGCTGTCGGTGTGCACGAACTTGCCGTGCGCGTTGTCGGGTGGCGAGCGCGCGGCCGATTACCTGAAAAAGAAGCTCGGCATCGGTTTCAACGAAACCACGGCCGACGGCAACTTCACGCTGAAAGAAGGCGAGTGCATGGGCGCGTGCGGTGATGCGCCGGTCATGATCGTCAACAACACCCACATGTGCAGCTTCATGAGCAACGAGAAGCTCGACGCGCTGATCGCTGACCTCCAGTCGAAGGCGCCGACCACCGGAGCAGGCAAGTAAATGACCTCTCTGCACGATCGACATATCCAGCCGTTGATTCTCGCCGGCTTGAACGGCGACAACTGGCACCTCGAAGATTACGTCAAGCGCGGCGGCTATCAACAGCTCAAGCGCATCCTCACCGAGAAGATCACCCCCGAACAGGTCATTGCTGACGTGAAAGCGTCAGGCCTGCGCGGCCGTGGCGGTGCAGGTTTCCCGACCGGCTTGAAGTGGAGCTTCATGCCGCGCCAGTTCCCGGGCCAGAAGTATCTGGTCTGCAACACGGACGAAGGCGAGCCGGGTACGTTCAAAGATCGCGACATCATCCGTTACAACCCGCACGCGCTGATCGAAGGCATGGCCATTGGCGGCTATGCGATGGGCATTACCGTGGGCTACAACTACATCCACGGCGAAATCTGGAACGAATACAAGATTTTTGAGCAGGCGCTTGAAGAGGCTCGGGCTGCGGGCTTCCTCGGTGACAACATCCTGGGTTCCGGCTTCAACTTCCAGCTGCATGCGCACCATGGCTATGGCGCGTACATCTGCGGCGAAGAGACCGCGCTGCTCGAGTCGCTGGAAGGCAAGAAGGGCCAGCCGCGCTTCAAGCCGCCGTTCCCGGCGAGCTTTGGCCTGTACGGCAAGCCGACCACCATCAACAACACCGAAACCTTTGCCGCTGTGCCGTTCTTGCTGGCCATCGGTCCGGACAATTATCTGAAGATGGGCAAGCCGAACAACGGCGGCTCAAAGATCTTCTCGGTGTCCGGCGACGTGGAGCGTCCGGGCAACTATGAGATTCCGCTCGGCACGCCGTTCTCCAAACTGTTGGAGCTGGCCGGCGGCATGCGCGGCGGCAAGAAACTCAAGGCGGTCATCCCGGGTGGCTCGTCGGCGCCGGTGGTGCCGGCCGACCTGATGATGGCTTCCGACATGGACTACGACTCGATCGCCAAGGCGGGCTCGATGCTGGGCTCGGGCGCTGTGATCGTGATGGACGAAACGCGCTGCATGGTGAAGTCGCTGCTGCGCCTTTCGTACTTCTATTTCGAAGAGTCGTGCGGCCAGTGCACGCCGTGCCGTGAGGGCACCGGCTGGCTGTATCGCGTGGTCGACCGCATCGAGCACGGCAAGGGCCGCCAGGAAGACCTGGACCTGCTGAACAACGTGGCAGAAAACATCATGGGCCGGACCATCTGCGCGCTCGGCGATGCCGCTGCGATGCCGGTCCGCGGCATGCTCAAGCACTACTGGGATGAGTTCGCGTATCACGTCGAACACAAGCAGTGCATGGTGCCCACCTACATTTAAGCGTGGCAGAACATGGTTGAAATCGAAATCGATGGCAAGAAGGTTGAGGTTGCCGAAGGCAGCCTGGTGATGGAGGCTGCTCGCCAGACGGGCACCTATATTCCTCACTTCTGCTATCACCGCAAACTGTCGGTCGCGGCCAACTGCCGGATGTGCCTGGTCGAGGTCGAGAAGGCGCCCAAGGCGCTGCCGGCCTGCGCCACGCCCGTCACCGCGGGTATGAAGGTCTTCACCAACTCCGAGAAGGCGGTGAAGGCACAGAAGTCCGTGATGGAGTTCCTGCTGATCAACCACCCGCTGGATTGCCCGATCTGCGACCAGGGTGGCGAGTGCCAGTTGCAGGACTTGGCCGTGGGCTACGGCAAGTCGGAATCGCGCTACCAGGAAGAAAAGCGTGTGGTGTTCCACAAGAACGTGGGCCCGCTGATCTCCATGGAAGAGATGACGCGCTGCATTCACTGCACGCGTTGCGTCCGCTTCGGTCAGGAAATTGCCGGTGTGATGGAACTGGGCATGCTCAATCGTGGCGAGCATTCCGAGATCACGACGTTTGTCGGTCAGACTGTTGACTCCGAGCTGTCCGGCAACATGATCGATCTGTGCCCCGTTGGCGCGCTGACCAGCAAGCCGTTCCGCTATTCGGCCCGTACGTGGGAGCTGGCACGCCGCAAGTCGGTGTCGCCGCACGATGGCCTCGGCGCCAACGTGATTGTCCAGACCAAGAACCAGCGCGTGATGCGCGTTCTGCCGCTGGACAACGAAGCCATCAACGAATGCTGGCTGTCCGACAAGGACCGCTTCGCCTATGAAGGCGTGAACAGCGACGATCGTCTGACGCAGCCGATGCTCAAGCAAGGCGGTCAGTGGAAAGCTGTCGACTGGACCACGGCACTGGAATACGTTGCCAACGGCCTGAACGAAATCAAGCGTGACCATGGCGCTGAGCAGATCGGTGCATTGGCCAGCCCCCACAGCACGCTGGAAGAGCTGTTCTTGCTGCAAAAGCTGGTGCGTGGCATTGGCAGCGACAACGTCGATTTCCGTCTGCGTCAATCCGATTTCTCGGTCAAGCCGACGGGCGCTCCGTGGCTCGGCATGCCGATCGCCGACGTGTCGCTGCTGCAGCGCACGCTGGTGGTGGGCGCGTTCCTGCGCAAGGATCATCCTCTGCTGGCCGCGCGCCTGCGGCAGGCAGGCAAGAAGGGTGGTCAGCTGAATGTGATCGGCGCCGGCGGCGAAGACCTTCTGATGCCCGCCACGCAACTGTTGGGCGCGCCGTCGCAATGGCTATCGCTGCTGTCGCAAGTGGCGGTGGCCGTGGCTGCTGCCAACAACGTTGCGCGTCCGGGCGGGACCGATGGCATCGAAGCCGGTGACGTTGCTAAGCGCATCGCCGCAAGTCTCGCGTCGGGCGAACGCAAGGCGGTGTTCCTCGGCAACGCTGCTGTAGCGCATCCGCAATTCTCGCAATTGCATGCGCTGGCTCAGTGGGTTGCGCAGCAAACCGGTGCGACGCTGGGCTTCCTGACGGAAGCGGCCAACACCGTCGGTGGCTACATTGCTGGTGCACTGCCGCAAGGCAATGGCCTCGATGCCGCCGCTATGCTGGCGCAGCCGCGCCGTGCTTACGTGCTCCTGGGCGCCGAACCCGAATTCGATAGCGCGAATCCCGTGCAGGCTCGTGCGGCACTGGATCAGGCTGACACGGTGATCGTGTTGGCGCCGTTTGCCTCTCGCGCTGCACTCGAATACGCCGACGTGCTGCTGCCGACGGCGCCGTTCACGGAAACCTCGGGCACCTTCGTCAACTGCGAAGGCCTGCCGCAAAGCTTCAACGGCGTTGTGCGCAGCCTGGGTGATTCGCGCCCGGCGTGGAAGGTCCTGCGCGTGCTGGGCAACCTGCTGAACGTGTCGGGCTTCGAATACGACAGCTCGGAAGTGGTGCGCGACGAAGTGTTGACCAAGCCGGTCACCGATCGTTTGTCGAATACGACGATCGCGCAGACCACCGTTCCCGCTGCCTCCGCTGCCGGCATCGAACGTCTGGCCGATGTGCCGATTTATCACGCCGATCCGATCGTACGCCGCGCTGGTTCGCTGCAGCTGACGGCCGCAGCACGCGCAGCAATGCGCGCTGGCTTGCCGGCTGACCTCTATGCGCAACTCGGCCTTGTCGATGGTGACGCCGTGCGCGTGACGCAGGGGCAGCGCAGTGTGGTGCTGCCGGCCGTGCTGGACAAGTCGCTGGCTTCCGGTGTGATCCGCGTGTCCGCCGCCACCGAGGCTTCGGCACAACTGGGTGCCATGTTCGGCGCGGTAAGCGTTGAGAAGGTTGAATCGTCCGCGCTGGCGGCTACGGTGTAAGGGTCAACATGATCGAGTCGATTACTTCTTTCGGTACCGCCACCTTCGGTGGGTGGTGGCCGCTGATCTGGACGCTGGTCCGCGCGGTCTGCATCATTCTGCCGCTGCTGCTGTGCGTAGCCTACCTGATCTTGTGGGAGCGCAAGCTCATCGGCTGGATGCACGTGCGTCTGGGCCCGAACCGCGTGGGCCCGATGGGTCTGCTGCAGCCGATTGCCGACGTGCTCAAGCTGCTGCTCAAGGAAGTCATGGTGCCGAGCGCGGTCAGCCGCGGCATGTACATCATCGCGCCGCTGATGGTGCTGATGCCCGCCGTGGCGATCTGGGCGGTGATCCCGTTCCAGGCCGAAGCCATGGTGTCGAACATCAACGCCGGCTTGCTGTACGTGATGGCGATCAGCTCGGTGGGCGTGTACGGCGTGATCCTGGCCGGCTGGGCTTCGAACTCCAAGTACGCATTCCTGGGTGCGATGCGTGCCTCGGCGCAGATGATTTCGTACGAAATCGCCATGGGCTTCGCGCTCGTGACGGTGCTGATGGTGACGGGCAGCCTGAATCTGTCGGACATCGTCAACTCGCAGAACCGCGGTTTCTTTGCTGGCCACGGCATCAACATCCTCTCGTGGAACTGGCTGCCGCTGCTGCCGATGTTTGGCGTCTACTTCATCTCGGGCGTGGCAGAAACCAACCGCCACCCGTTCGACGTGGTGGAAGGCGAATCGGAAATCGTGGCTGGCCACATGATCGAATACTCGGGCATGGCGTTCGCGCTGTTCTTCCTGGCCGAGTACATCAACATGATCGTGATCTCGGCGCTGACGGCAACGCTGTTCCTGGGCGGCTGGGCCTCGCCGATTGATGCACCGGTTCTCAACTGGATTCCGGGCTTCTTCTGGCTGCTCATCAAGGTTTTCCTGCTGCTGTCGGTGTTCATCTGGCTGCGTGCATCGTTCCCGCGTTATCGCTATGACCAGATCATGCGTCTGGGCTGGAAGATCTTCATTCCGCTCACTGTGGGCTGGCTTGTCGTCGTCGCCATCTGGTTGGTGTCGCCGTGGAACATCTGGAAGTAACGGGACAATAGGAAGGCACCATGTTGCTTGCCATCAAGGAATTCTTTAACAGCCTGCTCCTGAAGGAACTCTTCAAGGGGCTGGCGCTGACCGGGCGCTACCTGTTTGCGCGCAAGATCACTGTTCTCTTTCCGGAAGAGAAGACGCCGCTGTCGCCGCGCTTCCGCGGTTTGCATGCACTGCGTCGCTATCCGAACGGCGAGGAACGTTGCATCGCTTGCAAGCTGTGCGAGGCCGTATGCCCGGCTCTGGCCATCACGATCGAGTCAGACCAGCGCGACGACGGCACTCGCCGCACCACGCGCTACGACATCGACCTGACCAAGTGTATTTTCTGCGGCTTCTGCGAAGAGGCTTGCCCGGTGGACGCCATCGTCGAGACGCACATCCTGGAATACCACGGTGAAAAGCGCGGCGACCTGTATTTCACCAAAGACATGCTGCTGGCCGTGGGTGATCGCTTCGAGCCGGAAATTGCGGCCAACAAGGCGGCCGACGCAAAGTACCGCTGATTCAGAACGTCCGCCGTGCGGTTGGCGGGCGGTGCAGTTGACATCCCGGTTGGACAACGGCTCTTTGAGAGCCAACCAGTTGCGGTGGCGTTACGCCATCGCGGCTTTGGACAAGCGCGTGCCGCAAAACGGCCCGTGCCAGGATCATGGAAATCACGACGATCATCTTCTACTGTTTCGCGCTCGTGCTGGTGCTCGCAGCGCTGAAGGTCATCACCGCGAAGAACCCGGTACACGCGGCGCTGTTCCTCGTGCTCTCGTTCTTTACCGCGGCGGCGATCTGGATGCTGCTCAAGGCCGAGTTCCTCGCCATCACGCTGGTGCTGGTCTACGTTGGGGCAGTGATGGTGCTGTTCCTGTTCGTGGTGATGATGATCGATATCGACATCGAGCACTTGCGACGCGATTTCTGGACGTACGTGCCAATGGCAGCGTTCGTGGGCGTGGTCATCATCCTCGAAATGGCCGTCGTGCTGACCAAAACCTTCATGGGGCGCGTACAGCCCGTGCAGGAGTTGCCCAAGGGCTTTACTGGTCCGAACACGCAGGCGCTCGGGAAGCTCATCTACACCGATTACATCTATGCCTTTGAAGTCGCTGGCGCAGTGCTGCTGCTGGCGATTGTCGCGGCCGTGGCCCTGACCGCCCGCCGCCGCAAGGACACCAAGGCCCAGAACGTGTCTGATCAAATCCGCGTGAAGCGCAAGGACCGTGTGCGTCTGGTCTCGATGCCGTCTGAAAAGTCGGCTGGCGCAGCTTCGGCTGAATCCAAGAGCTGAGCCCCGGGAGAACCCATATGTCTTCGCTATCCCTTGCCCATTACCTCGTGCTCGGCGCGGTGCTGTTTGCCATCAGCATCGTCGGCATCTTCCTGAACCGCAAGAACGTCATCGTGCTGCTGATGGCGATCGAATTGATGCTGCTGGCGGTCAACCTGAACTTCGTTGCGTTCTCCCATTACCTGGGCGATCTGGCAGGGCAGGTGTTCGTGTTTTTCATCCTGACGGTGGCCGCGGCGGAATCCGCGATCGGTCTCGCCATCCTGGTGGTGCTGTTCCGTAATCTGGACACCATCAACGTCGACGATCTGGACAGCCTGAAAGGCTGACCTCCGCATCCACCTATAAGAAGCGTTCCATGGCTACCACGCTCAATCCCAACCTGCTGCTGGCGATCCCGCTCGCGCCGCTGGCCGGCGCGGCGATCGCCGGGCTGTTCGGCACCAAGTTCTTTGGCGAGAAGATCGGCCGCACGGCATCCCACAGCGTCACCATCCTTGGTGTTGCGATCGCCTTCATTCTGTCGGCGCTGACGCTGTCCGACGTCATCAATGGTGCCGGCTACAACGGCACCGTCTATGAATGGATGACGGTTGGCTCGCTGAAGATGGAAGTCGGCTTCCTCATCGATTCGCTCACGGCGATGATGATGTGCGTGGTGACCTTCGTCTCGCTGATGGTGCACATCTACACCATCGGCTACATGGCGGAAGATGACGGCTACAACCGTTTCTTCGCGTACATCTCGCTGTTCACGTTTTCGATGTTGATGCTCGTGATGAGCAACAACTTCCTGCAGCTGTTCTTCGGCTGGGAAGCTGTGGGTCTGGTGTCGTACCTGCTGATCGGCTTCTGGTTCAAGCGTCCGACGGCCATCTACGCCAACATGAAGGCGTTCCTGGTGAACCGCGTGGGTGACTTTGGTTTCGTGCTGGGCATCGGTCTGCTGCTGGCATACAGCGGCAGCCTGAGCTATGCCGACGTGTTTGCCGCCCGCGACAACCTGGCCACGATCGGCTTCCCGGGCACCGATTGGCACATGCTGACGGTCGCTTGCATCTGCCTGTTCATCGGCGCGATGGGTAAGTCGGCGCAGTTCCCGCTGCACGTGTGGCTGCCGGACTCGATGGAAGGTCCGACCCCGATTTCTGCGCTGATTCACGCGGCCACCATGGTGACCGCCGGCATCTTCATGGTCGCGCGCATGTCGCCGCTGTTCGAGCTCTCGGACACCGCACTGTCGTTCGTGCTGATCATCGGCGCCATCACTGCGCTGTTCATGGGCTTCCTGGGCATCATCCAGACGGACATCAAGCGGGTGGTGGCGTACTCCACGCTGTCTCAGTTGGGCTACATGACCGTCGCGCTGGGCGCGTCGGCTTATCAAGTAGCCGTGTTCCACTTGATGACGCACGCGTTTTTCAAAGCGCTGCTGTTCCTCGGCGCGGGCTCCGTCATCATCGGTATGCACCACGATCAGGACATGCGCAACATGGGCGGCCTGCGCAAGTACATGCCGATCACTTGGCTGACGTCACTGGTGGGATCGCTGGCGTTGATTGGCACGCCGTTCTTCGCGGGCTTCTATTCGAAGGACTCGATCATCGAAGCGGTGCGCGAATCGCACCTGCCGGGCGCTGGCTTCGCTTACTGGGCGGTGCTGGCCGGCGTGTTCGTGACCGCGTTCTACTCGTTCCGCATGTACTTCCTGGTGTTCCACGGTGAAGAGCGTTTCGGCAAGGCCCACGCTCATCACGACGATCACCATGAAGAGGAAGAGGGCGACCACGATCATCACCATGGTCTGGCCCCGGGCCAAAAGCCGCACGAGTCGCCGTGGGTGGTGACGGTGCCGCTGGTCCTGCTGGCGATTCCGTCGGTCATCATCGGTGCAATGGCAATCCAGCCGATGCTGTTCGGGGAGTTCTTCAAGCACGGTGTGGTGTTCTCGGAAGTCATCTTCAATGCTGACAACCACGAGGCAATGAAGGTGTTGGCTGAAGACTTCCACGGCTGGGTCGAGATGGCGCTGCACGGCTTTACGTCGGCACCGTTCATCCTGTTGCTGGCGGGCGTCGTGTTGTCGTGGTTCTTCTACCTGAAGCGCCCGGATATCCCGGCAGCGATTGCCAAGCATTTCTCTGGCGTCTACAAGCTGCTGGACAACAAGTACTACATGGACAAGATCAACGAGATCGTCTTTGCCAACGGTGCGGTCAAGTTCGGCCGTGGCCTGTGGAAGGGCGGCGATCAGGGCGTGATCGACGGTGTTGTCGTCAACGGCAGCGCGCGTCTGGTGGGCTGGTTCGCGACTGTCGTGCGCCTGCTCCAGTCCGGCTTCATCTATGACTATGCGTTCGCGATGATCATCGGCACGGTTGGGCTGCTGACGTATTTCGTGTTCCTGGCAGGCAAATAAGGGATTACAAAAATGGTTCTGTCTTTTGCGATCTGGCTGCCGATCTTCTTCGGCGTGCTGGTGCTGGCCTCGGGCTCAGACCGCAATCCCGGTTATGTCCGCTGGATGTCGCTGATCGGCTCGCTGATCAGCTTCGTGATGACGTTGCCGCTGATCACGCGTTTCGACAAGACGACGGCTGCGATGCAGTTCGTCGAGAAGTCGTCGTGGATCGAGCGCTTCCACATCAGCTACTACCTGGGTGTCGACGGCATCTCGATGTGGTTCGTGGTGCTGACTGCATTCATTACCGTCATCGTGGTCATTGCCGCCTGGGAAGTGATCACCGAGCGTGTGGCCCAGTACATGGCCGCGTTCCTGATCCTGTCGGGTCTGATGATCGGCGTGTTTGCGTCGCTCGACGGTCTGCTGTTCTACGTGTTCTTTGAAGCCACGCTGATCCCGATGTACATCATCATCGGCGTGTGGGGCGGCCCGAACCGCGTCTATGCGGCATTCAAGTTCTTCCTGTACACGTTGCTGGGCTCGTTGCTGACGCTGGTCGCGCTGCTGTATCTGTACTTTCACAGCGGCACGTTTGAAATTCTGCAGTGGCATCAGGTCAAGCTGTCGATGAACGAGCAGATCCTGATCTTCCTCGCGTTCTTCATGGCCTTTGCCGTGAAGGTGCCGATGTGGCCGGTGCACACTTGGCTGCCGGATGCCCACGTGGAGGCGCCGACTGGTGGTTCCGTGGTGCTGGCGGCCATCATGCTGAAGCTGGGCGCTTACGGTTTCCTGCGGTTCTCGCTGCCGATCGCGCCGGATGCCAGCCATAGCCTGTCCGCGTTCATCATTGCGATCTCGCTGGTTGCTGTGATCTACATCGGCCTGGTCGCGCTGGTGCAAGCCGACATGAAGAAGCTGGTCGCTTATTCGTCGATCGCCCACATGGGCTTTGTCACGCTGGGCTTCTTCATCTTCAACGAGATCGGTGTGGAGGGCGGTATCGTCCAGATGATCTCGCACGGCTTCATCTCCGGCGCGATGTTCCTGTGCATCGGCGTGCTGTACGACCGGGTGCACTCACGTCAGATCGCCGATTACGGCGGTGTGGTGAACACGATGCCGAAGTTCGCGGCGCTGTCGGTGTTCTTTGCGATGGCCAACTGCGGCCTCCCGGCAACCTCGGGTTTCGTTGGCGAATTCATGGTGATCCTGGGTTCGGTCAAATTCAATTTCTGGATTGGTCTGCTGGCCGCCACGGCACTGATTTTTGGTGCAGCGTATTCGCTGTGGATGGTCAAGCGCGTGATCTTCGGTGATGTGACCCACAAGCACGTGGCCGAATTGAAGGACCTGAACTGCCGCGAGTTCTTCATGCTGGGCGTGCTGGCGGTCGCCACCCTGTACATGGGTCTGTATCCGAAACCTTTCACCGATGTCATGCATGCGTCCGTGGTCAACCTGCTGACCCACGTGGCTCAGTCGAAGCTGTAAGCAGCGAGAAGAAACTATGCAATCGTCCTCCTCTATTGCGGCTGTTGCCCCAATCGTTTTTCTCGCGCTGGGCATTGGTGCAGTCAACTGGATTGACCTGGCGCGCGGCCAGAAACGAAGCAGCGTGGCGTATCCGGTTTCGTTGGTGATCACGCTGGTGCTGGCCGTGTGGTTCGGGCTGAACGCCGCGAACGGTGAGACGCACTACGTCTTCGGCAATATGGCCGTGATCGACCCGATGGCCAACGTGCTGGCGTCGTTCTGCGCGCTTACGCTGTTTGCCACGCTCGTCTACACGCGCCGCTATCTTGCCGACCGCGACATGTATGCGGGCGAGTTCTACATGTTCGCCCTGTTCACGCTGGGTGGGCAGGTGGTGATGATCACCGGCAACAACTTCCTTGTGCTTTATCTGGGCCTGGAATTGCTGTCGCTGGCGTCGTACACGCTGGTGGCGCTGCGCCGCCGTTCGAACGTGTCGTCCGAATCGGCCATGAAGTATTTCATCCTGGGAGCACTGGCATCGGGCCTGCTGCTGTACGGCATGTCGATGCTGTACGGCGCAACCGGCTCGCTGGAGCTGGGCAAGGTGTTTGACGCCATCAAGAACGGCGAGATCAACAAGACGATCCTCGTGTTCGGCGTGGTGTTCATCGTTGCCGGTCTGGGTTTCAAGCTGGGCGTGGCGCCGTTCCACATGTGGGTGCCGGACGTGTACCAAGGCTCGCCGACGGCCGTGACGCTGCTGATCGCCGGCGCACCGAAGGTGGCTGCGTTCGCGATGACGCTGCGCATTCTGGTGGAAGGCTTGCTGCCGCTGGCGTTCGACTGGCAGAACATGCTGATCGTGCTGGCCGTTGTGTCGCTGGCTATCGGCAATATCACGGGCGTTGTTCAGACCAACTTCAAGCGTCTGCTGGGCTATTCGACGGTCTCGCACATGGGCTTCCTGCTGCTGGGCTTGGTGTCAGGCGTCAGCTCCGGCAAGCCGGATTTGACGGCACAGGCCTACAGCGCGTCGATGTTCTACGCGATCACCTACGTGCTGACCGCACTCGGCGCTTTCGGCATCATCTTGCTGTTGGCGCGTAAGGGCTACGAAGCGGAAGAGATTGCCGACCTCAAGGGCTTGTCGAAAAAGAGCCCGTGGTTTGCGCTGCTGATGCTGTTCATCATGATGTCGCTGGCGGGCCTGCCGCCGACGGTGGGCTTCTACGCCAAACTGTCGGTCCTGGGGGCGGTGGTTGATGCCGGAATGCCGTGGTTAGCCGTGGTGGCCGTGCTGTTCTCGCTGGTGGGGGCGTTCTACTACCTGCGTGTCATCAAGGTCATGTATTTCGATGCGCCGGCGGACGAGGGCCCCGTGGAGGCCACCTTTGGCCTGCGCTCGTTGCTGTCGATCAATGGCTTGCTGGTGCTGTTGCTGGGTATCTTCCCGGCCGGCCTGATGGCGGTGTGCTATCAGGCAATCCGCCTGACGTTGGCTTCGTAAGACGCCGAGCACCATGACTACGTCGACGGGCGGTCTGTTTGTCATCGTGTTGGCACTCATCTGTGCCAACCTGCCGTTCGTCAATCAACGCGTGTTGGCACTGGTGCCGGCACGCTGGCCGCGCAAGCCGTTCTGGCTGCGCGGCACCGAGCTGATTGCCATGTACGTTGTGGTTGGGCTGATCGGCTTTGGTATCGAATCGAGCCAGGGCAATGCATTTCCGCAAGGCTGGCAGTTTTACGCGATCACCGCTTGCTTGATGCTGGTTTTCGCGTTTCCCGGCTTTACGTGGCAATACCTGGTTCGCCATCCCCGCGATTCCCGTTAATTCCCGCCGGGCAGGTTCTCGCTGTCTCGGCATGAGAGAGCGCCATGTCCGATCACACCCCGCTGAACGCCACTCCTGAGACGACGCAGGACCCCGACGCCGGTCTGCGCGAGACGCAGGTCGCATCTGCGTTGATGCACCAAGGCAAATTTCTTACGCTCAAGCACGACATTGTTCGCCTGCCGGACGGCCGCAATGCGAGCCGCGAATACCTGATTCACCCGGGCGCGGTGATGATGATCCCGCTGTTCGATGACGGCACCGTATTGATGGAGCGTCAGTTCCGCTACCCGGTCGGCAAGGTGATGATTGAGTTCCCGGCAGGCAAGCTCGATCCGGAGGAAGGTGCGCTCACATGCGGCAAGCGCGAACTGCGCGAGGAAACCGGCTACACGGCCGAGCGCTGGGACTACCTCACGCGCATTCATCCGGTCATTTCGTATTCCACCGAGTTCATCGACATCTATCTCGCACGCGATCTTAAACAAGGTACGGCAATGCTAGATGAAGGCGAATTTCTCGAGACCTTCGTCACGCCGGCCGGCCAACTGATCGATTGGGTGCGCGAAGGTAAGATTTCCGACGTGAAGACCATCATCGGCACGTTCTGGCTTGAGAAGATTCTGTCAGGCGCGTGGACGCCGGGTGCAGTCTGAGGCGCTTACAGCCGTCGCTTGATCACACCGTTTTCCTGTCGTTGTTACCATAGCGAACGGTCGTGCGAAAAAATTAGCACGACCGTTCACAAATTTTCGAATCGGGGATACACTCGTCCCCATGCGCTGGACCGATCATGAAAGTGCTGGACCTCCGCTGTGCCAATGACCACCGCTTCGAAGGCTGGTTCGGCTCCGATGCCGATCTGCAATCGCAGCAAGAGCGCGGGCTATTGACGTGCCCAGTTTGCGGTCACAACGAGGTTGAGCGTTTGCCGAGTGCGCCCCGCCTGAATCTATCGTCGTCTCGTCCGGAGTCCGTCCACAAGAGCGGCGCTGGCAAGGCGGCCGAAAGCGAGAGCGGTGTGCCCGCGACCCTGCAACAGCTCTACCTGAAAGCCGTGCGCCATGTCCTTGCCAATACCGAGGACGTCGGCGAGCGGTTTGCAGAAGAGGCGCGCCGCATGCACTACAACGAGGCGCCGGAGCGGGGCATTCGCGGGACGACATCTCGGGAAGAAGCGCAGGAACTGGCGGAGGAAGGCATCGACGTGATGCCGCTGCTGGTGCCCGACGCGCTCAAGCAGCCCGTGCACTAGTCGCCCGATTCAGGTCCGCGCCGGTCCGACAGAACGTTCTCCATCGATTTGCCGCGGTGGAGAGCCAACCACAGGAGACAGGCATGGATCTGAACTACTCGGCGGCCGATGATGCGTTCCGCCAGGAAGTCCGCGGCTGGCTGCAAGCCAATCTGCCCAAGGACATCCAAGACAAGGTGTTGAACCACCGCCGCCTGAACCGCGACGATTTCGTACGCTGGCACAAGGCTTTGGCGGGCAAGGGCTGGTCGGTCCCGCACTGGCCGGTCGAATGGGGCGGCACCGGCTGGACCCCCATCCAAAAACACATCTGGGATGAAGAGTGCGCGCAGGTCGGTGCGCCCGGCGTGTTGCCGTTCGGCGTCAGCATGGTCGCGCCCGTCATCATGAAGTACGGCAACGAAGCGCAGAAACGCTACTACTTGCCGCGCATCCTGGACTGTACCGACTGGTGGTGCCAGGGCTATTCGGAGCCCGGCTCGGGCTCCGACCTCGCCTCGCTGAAGACGCGCGCGGTACGCGAAGGTGACCACTACATCGTCAATGGCCAGAAGACCTGGACGACGCTCGGCCAGCACGCCGACATGATTTTCTGCCTCGTCCGCACGGACCCGGAGGCCAAGAAGCAGGAGGGTATCTCGTTCCTGCTGATCGACATGAAGACGCCGGGCATTACCGTTCGCCCGATCATCATGCTCGACGAAGAGCACGAGGTGAACGAGGTGTTCTTCGACAACGTGAAGGTGCCGGTCGAAAACCTCATCGGCGAAGAGAACCGCGGCTGGACGTATGCCAAGTACCTGCTTGGTCATGAGCGGACCGGCATTGCTCGCGTGGGCAATTCGAAGCGCGAACTCGCATTCCTCAAGCGCGTCGCGTTGCAGCATCAGAAGAACGGCAAGCCGTTGCTGCAAGATCCGATGTTCGCCGCCAAGATCGCCTCGCTCGAAATTGAATTGCTGGCGCTGGAGATGACAGTGCTGCGTGTGGTGTCGAGCGAGAACGCCGGCAAGGGCCCGGGCCCCGAGGCATCGCTGCTGAAGATCAAGGGCACGCAGATCCAGCAGTTGCTGACCGAACTGATGGTCGAGGCCGTGGGGCCGTATGCCCAGCCGTTCGACCCGGACTACCTCGAGGGCGATGTGCCGCAGGCCGTCACGGGCGACAACGATGCCGCGCCGCTGGCACCCTATTACTTCAACTATCGCAAGACCTCGATCTACGGCGGGTCGAACGAAATCCAGCGCAACATCATCTCGCAGATGATCCTTGGCGTCTGATCAGAACGGCGACAGAACACATAGCGGAGACAAACATGGATTTCTCGTTCACCGACGAACAGAAGCAACTGGCCGATGCAGTGCGCCGCTTCATCGACAAGGACTACGGCTTTGAGGCGCGCAACAAGGTGGTGTACTCGCCGGAAGGTGTGTCGCAAGGTCATTGGGATGCGCTGGCCGAACTGGGCCTGACTGCACTGCCCGTGCCCGAAGCACAAGGCGGTTTCGACGGCCGCGCGATGGACCTGCTGGTCGTCATGCAGGAACTCGGCCGCGGTCTGGTTGTAGAGCCGTATCAGGCCACCGTGCTGGGCGCGCAGGCGCTCAAGCTCGCTGGCGGTCAGGATGCCTTGCTTGAAGAAGTCGCTGGCGGCGCCGTGAAGCTGGCCATTGCCTTCGGCGAGCCCCAATCGCGCTATGAGCTTTTCAACGTCACCACGCGCGCTGCGCAGCAGGGCAACGGCTGGACGCTCACGGGCGAGAAAGCGGTGGTGGTGCACGGCGCACAGGCTGACAAGCTGATCGTTTCGGCACGCACGGGCGGCGAAGCGCGTGATACGTCGGGCCTGTCGCTCTTCGTGGTCGACCGCAACGCCGCCGGCGTCACGGTCAAGGACTACCGCACGATCGACAACCTGCGTGCTGCCGACATCCGCTTCGACAACGCACCGGCAACGCTACTGGGCACAGCGGGCGAGGCGTGGGAAACCATCGATGCCGTGGCCGATCTTGGTTGTGTCCTGCTGTGCGCAGAAGCGATCGGCCTGATCGATGCGCTGAACGCCGCAACGCTGGAGTACACCAAGACCCGCCAGCAGTTTGGCGTGCCCATCGCGCGCTTCCAGGCATTGCAGCACCGCATGGTCGATATGTTCATCCACGCAGAGCAGGCCCGTTCGATTACCTATCTGGCTGCTGCGCACTTTGAAGATGGCGATGTCGAGGCACGCCGCCGCTACGTGTCGGCGGCCAAGGCGCGTGTCGGCCAGGCAGCGCGTGACGTTGGTCAGGAGGCCGTGCAACTGCACGGCGGCATGGGCGTGACGAACGAATTGCCGGCCGCGCACATGTTCAAGCGGCTGACAATGATCAACACGACGCTGGGCGACGTGGACCATCACCTGGCACGCTTCGCATCGCTGCCCGGCTTCCAGCAAGCGGCGTAACGGCAAACCTGAACGCCCCGCATTCGTGCGGGGCGTTGTCATTTGGAGGAGACGAGATGGCAGAGAACGAAAGGGCAGAAACAGCGCGTTCGTACGAGTTCTACTTCGACGATTTCGAAGTCGGCCGCACGCTGCAGATGGGCACCTACACGGTTACCGAAGAAGAGATCCTGACCTTCGCGCGGCAGTACGATCCGCAGCCGTTCCACATCGATGCGGAAGCCGCCAAGCACAGCATCTACGGCGGCATTATTTCCAGCGGCTGGATGACCTGCTCGATCATGATGCGGCTGATGGTGACGGGGTTTCTCGGCAAGGCGGCCAGCATGGGCTCGCCCGGCGTGGATGAAATCCGCTGGATGAAGCCGGTGTATCCGGGCGACACGCTGTCGGTGTCGAGCACCTGCATGGAAGTGCGTCCGTCGCAGTCGAAGCCGGATCGCGGCGTGGCCGTCAACCGCTGGGAGGCTCGCAACCAGCGCGGCGAACTCGTCTGTACCGTCACGGGCATGGGCCTGTTCGGTCGCCGTCCGCAAGCCTGATCGCTCGCCATTCCATCACAACAAGGAGACAACCCAGATGCGCATCATCGAATCGCTCGACGAGCTCAAAGGTTTGATCGGCCAGGAAGTTGCCGTGAGCGACTGGACCGAGATCACGCAGCAGCAGGTCAACCTCTTTGCCGAGGCCACGGGCGATCACCAGTGGATTCACGTCGATGTGGAGCGTGCCAAGCGCGAGTCGCCGTTTGGCGCGCCGGTGGCGCACGGCTTCCTCACGCTGTCGCTTTTGCCCATGCTGATGGCCAACGCGATCGAGATGTCAGACGTGAAGATGGGCGTGAACTACGGCCTGAACAAGGTCCGCTTCACCGCACCCGTGCCGGTGGGCAGCCGTGTGCGCGCCCGCGTGAAGCTGGTGGAAATGGAAGCGCTGCCGCCATTGCCCAATGCCCCCACGCTGACGGGCGCCCAGATGACCTGGGCGGTGACCATCGAACGCGAAGGGCAGGATCGCCCGGTGTGCGTTGCCGAATCGATCTCTCGCCGCTATTCCTGAGTCGCGTCTTTCTCATGTTCCCCAGGCCGGCGCAATGCCGGCCTTTCTTTTTGCACTGGCGTGCGCTTGCACTCCGCTTGTTTTGTGCTTGTCTTTACGCGCCCCAAGCGGGCGCATTCCAACGAACAAATGCGCTGACTTGGCGCGGCTTCAGCACCGTTTTGGCGCGTATTTCCCTTTGAACGAGCCAAATGCGATGGCACGGTAGTTGCACTTTTGGGCCCCGGGAGTCGTTCTCGCCACCAATAAACCCAAGGAGCCGCAATGAAACGTCGTGAGCTGTTGAAGCTGTCTGCCGTCGCCGCCGCAACGCTGTTGTCCGTGTCGAGCCTCGCGTTTGCCCAGGCCAAAGAACCGATCAAGGTCGGCATCCTGCATTCGCTGTCGGGCACGATGGCCATCTCCGAGACGTCGCTGAAAGACGTCGCGCTGATGACGATCGACGAGATCAACAAGAGTGGTGGCGTGCTGGGCCGCAAGCTGGAGCCGGTGGTGGTGGACCCGGCGTCGAACTGGCCGCTGTTTGCCGAGAAGGCGCGCGGGCTGCTGACGCAGGACAAGGTGGCCGTGACGTTCGGCTGCTGGACGTCGGTGTCGCGCAAGTCGGTGCTGCCGGTCTATGAAGAGCTGAACGGCCTGCTGTTCTACCCCGTGCAATACGAAGGCGAAGAGATGTCGAAGAACGTCTTTTACACCGGCGCGGCGCCCAACCAGCAGGCCATTCCGGCCGTGGAATACCTGATGAGCAAGGAGGGCGGCGGCGCCAAGCGGTTCTTCCTGCTCGGTACCGATTACGTGTATCCGCGCACGACCAACAAGATCCTGCGCGCGTTCCTGCACAGCAAGGGCGTGAAGGACAGCGACATCGAAGAGGTCTACACCCCGTTCGGCCACTCCGACTACCAAACCATCGTCGCCAACATCAAGAAGTTTGCGCAGGGCGGCAAGACGGCCGTGGTGTCGACCATCAATGGCGACTCCAACGTGCCGTTCTACAAGGAACTCGGCAACGCGGGCCTGAAGGCCAAGGACGTGCCGGTGGTGGCCTTCTCGGTGGGTGAAGAAGAACTGCGCGGCATCGACACCAAGCCGCTGGTGGGCCATCTGGCCGCATGGAACTACTTCATGTCGGTCAAGAACCCCGTCAACGACGACTTCAAGAAGAAGTGGGCTGCATGGGTCAAGGCCAACAACCTGCCCGGCGGCGACAAGCGCGTCACCAACGACCCGATGGAAGCCACCTACGTCGGCATCATGATGTGGAAGCAGGCTGTCGAGAAGGCTGGCTCGACCGACGTGGACAAGGTCCGCAAGGCGATGTACGGCCAGCAGTTCAAGGCACCGTCTGGCTTCACGCTGGTGATGAACAACAACCATCACCTGAGCAAGCCCGTGATGATTGGCGAGGTGCGTGGCGACGGCCAGTTCAACGTCGTGTGGAAGACGCCGACGGTGATCCGTGCCAAGCCGTGGAGCCCGTACATCCCGGGCAACGAGGGCAAGCCTGACATGGTTGCAAGCAAGTAATGTGGTCAGGCGGGCGGGTCACGTGTCTGACGTGGCCGGTCCTTTGAACGACGCTGTACGACGTGGCGGACCGATCTCGGCATCGGCCGCCACGCATCGGATTGCCATGATGCGCTTGTCCCGCTGGTTGTTTCATTCCCTTGCCGCACTGCTGTGCGCCTTCTGTCTGACTGCGATGCCCGCGGTATCTGCGTGGGCGGCCGGACAACCCTTGACCCAGGCCGATCTCAAGCCCCTGGCCGAAGACGACTTCGATGCCAAGGTGAAGACACTCAATGCACTGGCCGCTGCACCTGCGGAGCAGGCCGGCCCGATCCTGCAAGCCTTGCAGAATGACGCGCTGTTCTTCGCGCCCGCCGCCGGCATGGTGCGTCAGGACGGCGACAAGTACTTGGATGCGATCACTGGCCAGCCCGTCACCGTCAAGGCCGACGATCTGCAATCCCTCACACTGAACAATGCCCTGCGTGCGCAAGTGGACAGCGCGGCGAGCGGCTTCGTGCTGCAATCGCCCGACCGTGCCGTGCGTGCCCAGGCCGTCGATACGTTGCTCGCGCATCCCGAAACGGCGTCGCGCCCCATTGTCGACGCGGCACGCAAGCATGAAACCGATCCGGAATTGCGTACCAAGCTGCACCTGTTGTGGGCCAATCTCGCGCTCGACGACGGCACACATGCCGAGAAGCTCGAAGCGCTGAAGTTGCTGGCGGGCGACACCAATCCTCAGACGCGCCAGCGCATTGCGCCGCTGCTCGCCAAAGACAGCGGCGCCGACAATGAACTGCGCGCCGCCGCACAGCAAGCGCTCGACAGTCTGGCTGCACAGGAGCGCAAATCAGAACTGATCGGCAACCTGTTTGCCGGACTGAGCCTGGGTTCGGTGCTGCTGCTCGCGGCGCTCGGGCTGGCCATCACCTACGGGCTCATCGGCGTCATCAACATGGCGCACGGCGAGTTCCTGATGATCGGTGCGTACGCCACGTACGTGGTGCAAACGATCTTCCGCAACTACTTTCCGAACGCGTTCGACTGGTATCTGCCCGCAGCGCTGCCTGCCGCATTCCTGGCGGCGGCCGTCGTCGGCTTTGCACTGGAGCGGCTGGTGCTGCGTCACCTGTATGGCCGTCCGCTCGAAACGCTGCTCGCCACCTTCGGGATCAGCCTGCTGCTGATGCAGGCGGTGCGCTCCATCTTTGGCGCGCAGAACGTGGAGGTGGCGAACCCGAGCTGGATGAGCGGCGGCGTTGCCCTGACGCAGGGCCTTGTGCTGCCGTACAACCGGCTCGTCATCCTGCTGTTTGCGCTGGCCGTGGTGGCGATCGCCTGGGCCGTGCTCAACCGCACGCGCCTGGGACTGTTCGTGCGTGCCACCACGCAGAACCGCACGATGGCGGCCTGCGTTGGCGTGCGCACGTGGAAGGTCGACAGCTACGCGTTTGCATTCGGCGCGGGCATTGCCGGGCTGGGCGGTTGCGCACTCTCGCAGATCGGCAACGTCGGGCCGGACCTCGGCCAGAGCTACATCATCGATTCCTTCATGGCCGTGGTGTTGGGCGGGGTGGGGCAGTTGGCCGGCACGATCATCGGTGCGTTCGGGCTGGGCCTCATCAACAAATTCATCGAGCCGTTCTATGGCGCGGTGCTGGCGAAGATCATCGTGCTGGTGCTGATCGTGCTGTTCATCCAGAAGCGTCCGCAGGGCCTGTTCGCCCTCAAAGGCCGCAGCGCCGAGGCCTGATATGACGACAACCAAGTTCTCTCTCGATATTCCGGCGCGCATGCCGCTGCTGTCGCGGCGCGGGTGGTCTGCGCTGGTGCTCGTGTCGCTCATCGTGTGCATTGGTGCGCCGGTGTGCGCGCTTCTTGTGCCGGAAGGCAGCCTGCTGCATCTGTCGGCGTATGCGCTCACGCTCATCGGCAAGATCATGTGTTACGCCCTGGCCGCGCTGGCACTCGATCTGGTGTGGGGCTACTGCGGCATCCTCAGCCTCGGCCACGGCGTGTTCTTTGCGCTGGGCGGCTACGCCATGGGCATGTACCTGATGCGCTCCATCGGCCGAGAAGGCGTGTACAAGAGCGATCTGCCCGACTTCATGGTCTTCCTCGACTGGAAAGAGCTGCCGTGGTTCTGGCACGGCACCGAGCACTTCGCGTGGGCGATGCTGCTGGTGATCCTGGTGCCCGGCGTGCTGGCGTGGCTGTTTGGCTTCTTTGCCTTCCGCTCACGCGTCAAAGGCGTGTACCTGTCGATCATCACGCAGGCGATGACGTATGCGGCCATGCTGCTGTTTTTCCGTAACGAAACGGGCTTTGGCGGCAACAACGGCTTTACTGACTTCAAGCGCATCCTCGGCTTCCCGATCTCCGCATTGCCCACGCGCACCGTGCTGTTCGTCGCAACGTTCGTGGCGCTGGTTCTGGCGTTCATCGCCTGCCGCGCCATCGTTACGTCCAAGTTCGGCCGCGTAGTCACGGCCATCCGCGATGCCGAGGCCCGCGTGATGTTCTCCGGCTACAACCCGCTCGGGTACAAGCTGTTCGTGTGGACGTTTTCGGCTGTGCTGTGCGGTATTGCCGGGGCGCTCTACGTGCCGCAGGTCGGCATCATCAACCCGGGCGAGATGTCGCCGGGCAACTCCATCGAGATGGCCGTGTGGGTGGCCGTTGGCGGGCGCGGCACATTGATCGGCCCGATCATCGGCGCCTTCCTCGTCAACGGGGCCAAGACGTTGCTCACCGCATGGGTGCCGGAATACTGGCTGTTCGTGCTCGGTGCGATCTTCGTGCTGGTGACGCTGTATCTGCCGAACGGTGTGCTGGGTCTGATGGGCAAGCTGCGCATAAAGAAGCGGGTGCCCACGCAAGCCAAGGCACCCGAAGCCGCGACCGTGACCGGAGACCACGCATGAGCACGTTCACCGAACTCCCCGACCGCGCGGAGACTGGCACCGCCACCGGCATGGGCCACCTGGTCGAGCCCGACACCATCGACGTCTCGCACGGCGCCATCCTGTATCTCGAAGACGTGACGGTGCGCTTCGGCGGCTTTCGTGCGCTGAACGCGCTCACGCTGTCGATCGACCATGGTGAGCTGCGCTGCATCATCGGCCCCAACGGCGCGGGCAAGACCACGATGATGGACGTGATCACCGGCAAGACGGGGCCGCGCAACGCCGACGTGACGGGCCGCGTGTTCCTCGGCCAGACCATCGACCTGCTGCGCCTGACCGAACCGCGCATCGCGCAGATCGGCATCGGCCGCAAGTTCCAGAAACCGACCGTGTTCGAGCAGCACACCGTGTGGGAAAACCTGGAACTGGCGATGAAGGCCGACAAGCGCTGGTGGGTGTCGCTGCGCGCGCGTCTGCTCAACGACGGCCGCCAGCGCATCGAAGAAACGCTCGGCCGCATCCACCTGGAAGCGGAAGCCTATCGGCCCGCTGGGCTGCTCTCGCACGGGCAGAAACAGCGGCTTGAGATCGGCATGCTGTTGATGCAGCAGCCGCAACTGCTGCTGCTCGATGAGCCTGTTGCCGGCATGACGGATGAAGAGACGATGCAGCTCGCAACGTTGCTCAACGGCCTGCGCGGCACGTGTTCGATCATGGTTGTGGAGCACGATATGGAGTTCGTCGCCGCGCTGGCGGGGGCGGAAGGGCGCGTGACCGTGCTGGCCGAAGGCAGCGTCCTGGCCGAAGGCACGCTCGACGCCGTCAAGCGCGATGAGCGGGTGATCGAATCCTATCTGGGGCGCTAGAGCTTCCTCAAGGCAAAAGGAAAGAACGCGATGTTGCAGGTCCAACAACTGAACCAGTACTACGGCGGCAGCCACATCCTGCGCAACGTCAGCTTTGACGTCCCCACGGGCAAGCTGACCACGCTGCTTGGCCGCAACGGTGTCGGCAAGACGACGTTGCTCAAATGCCTGATGGGCGTGGTGCCCGCCGCCAGCGGTGCGATCGATTGGGAAGGGCGCACCATCCAGAAGCTGCCCGCGTACGAGCGTGTCTCGCAGGGGCTTGCCTATGTGCCACAGGGGCGCGAGATCTTCCCGCGCCTGACGGTGGAAGAGAACCTGCTGATTGGTGCCGCCGCCAAGCGTGCGCCCTCCAAGGTGCCCGATTCCATCTATGAATTGTTTCCGGTGCTCAAGGAGATGAAGGGGCGACGCGGCGGTGATCTGTCGGGCGGTCAGCAGCAGCAACTTGCCATTGGCCGCGCACTGATGAGCGAACCGCGCCTGCTGATCCTGGACGAGCCGACCGAAGGCATTCAGCCGTCGATCATCCAAGAGATCGGCCGCACCCTGCGCCGGCTGGTGGATGAGTTTGGCATGTCGGTGCTGCTGGTCGAGCAGTACTACGACTTTGCCCGCAGCATTGCCGACCGCTACGTCGTCATGAGCCGTGGCGAGGTGATCGCCCAGGGCGACGGCGCCAACATGGAGGCCGATGGCGTACGCGATCTGGTGGCGGTTTGACGCACAGGTGTCGTGTGAAAAAGTCGGGTGCCAAATGGGCGGCATCTGGCTATGATGGAAAATCTTTCCGTTTGCTTAGGGCGGGGTCCGGTCTGAAGCGCACAGCCGCGTTTCATGTGGGACGCCTCCCGTTTGCATGACCGATGCGCCATCCCGATTTTCCTGTTCCGCCGCAGGCCTCCGCATTTGCATCCTGGGAAGCCTCATTGCACTTGGCGTTTGCGCGGCGCGGTGAGCGCTCCGTGCTGGCGACGTGCCGGCATCAGGGGCCGCTGCGGGTGCAGAAGGCCCTGTATCCGGAAGGTGAGGGTGTCTGCCATGCCGTCATGCTGCATCCGCCCGCAGGCATTGCAGGCGGCGACGTGCTCGATATCGACATCGAACTCGGCGCCGATGCGCATGCCGTGCTGACCACGCCCGGCGCCACCAAGTGGTACAAGTCGCTCGGCCGCACGGCCACGCAGCGCGTTGCCATCCGGGCGGAGGCCGGCGCGCGGCTCGACTGGCTGCCGCAAGAGAACATCGTCTTCAACCAGGCCTGCCCGATCATCGACCTGACTCTCGATCTGGCCCCCGGTGCCACCGCCATCGGCTGGGACACCACCATGCTCGGCCGCCATGCCGCTGGCGAATCGTGGGACGAAGGCCGCATCGCCATGCGCACCGCATTGCGTTGCAACGGCCAGCCGCTATGGATCGAGTCGGCTGCGTTCGATGCGCAATCACCCATGCTGAATGCGACGACGGGCATGGCCGGCTTCCACGTCGTCGGCACGCTGTGGGCCGTGGGCGAGGGCGCCACCGAAGCCCTGGCCGAATCGATGGCCGAGCACCTGCCGTACAACGACGACCTGCGCGCCGGCGTCACCTGCCTCACGCAAGATGCGCCTGGCCTGCCAAACGTTTTGTTGCTGCGCGTGCTCGCACGTCGGCCCGAAGATGCGCGCGCCTTGTTGGCCCAAACGTGGCTGGCACTGCGTGAACCGATGCATGGCGTGGCGGGCCGTCCGCTGCGCCTATGGGCGACATGACGGCCACATGACGGCGACATGATGGCGACGTGACCTCGCATCGCCCGATCTGAACTGAATTGAATTGACCCTCACCGAAGAGAGCCCCTCGTGGAACTGACCCCGCGCGAAAAAGACAAGCTGCTGATCTTCACCGCCGCCTTGCTGGCCGAGCGCCGCAAGGGCCGCGGCCTCAAGCTCAACTACCCGGAAGCCGTTGCCTTCATCAGCGCGGCCATCATGGAAGGCGCGCGTGACGGCAAGACCGTCGCCGAGCTGATGCACTACGGCACCACGCTCCTCACCCGCAATGACGTGATGGACGGCGTGGCCGAGATGATTCCCGACATCCAGGTCGAAGCCACGTTTCCGGACGGCACGAAGCTCGTCACCGTCCACCACCCGATCGTTTGAATTTTGAATTTTGAAATTTGAAGCCCGTACGCCACCCACCACTACGAGCCCTGCCATGACGCCTACCCTGTCTCGCTTCGTCCGGCCCGCTGCGGCCATTGCGCTCACGTTTGGCGCGTCCATCGCGTTTGCCCACCCGGGGCATCCGGGCCACACCGCTGAGGGCAGCCTGCTTGCCGGGTTCCTGCATCCGCTCACGGGCGCAGACCATCTGCTGGCGATGGTGGCCGTGGGCGTGTGGAGCGCACTGGCCTCGCGCTCGGTGCGTGATGCGCTGTGGGCGCCGGTCGCCTTTGTTGCGCTGATGATCCTGGGCGCGCTGCTCGGCGCGGGTGGCGTGGCGGTGCCGATGGCGGAGCCGATGATCGCTGCGTCGCTGCTCGTGTTCGGCCTGCTGATTGCCGCTCGCGCCCAACTGCCGGCATGGGGTGGTGCGTTGCTGTGCGGCACGTTCGCGCTGTTCCACGGCTATGCACACGGCACGGAATTCCCCGCAGGCGCGCAGGCCATGTTCCCGACCTTCGTGGGCGGCTTTGCCGTGGCGACTGCGTTGCTGCATACCGCCGGTATCGGCGCGGGCTTTGCGCTGAAGCCGCGTCTGGCATGGCTGGCGCGGCTGTCGGGTGTGGGCGTGGCGCTGTACGGTGCCGGCCTGCTGGCGGCGGCCGTCTGAAGGGGCGCGAGATGATCCCCGGAGAACTCCTGCCGCAAGACGGCGATCTCGAACTCAATGCAGGCCGCGCGACGGTCACGGTCACGGTGGCCAACACCGGTGATCGCCCCGTGCAGATCGGCTCGCATTACCACTTCTATGAAGTGAATGACGCGCTGCGCTTTGACCGCGAAGCTGCGCGCGGCTATCGGCTGAACATCGCCGCCGGCACCGCCGTGCGCTTCGAGCCGGGGCAGGAGCGCACGGTCGAACTCGTGGCGCTGGCCGGTGACCGCGTGGTCTACGGCTTTGCAGGCCGCGTGATGGGCAAGCTGTGAAGTTGACGCAGAAGGAACGGACATGACACTCAAGATCGATCGCCGCGCCTACGCGGAAATGTTCGGCCCCACCACGGGCGACCGCGTCCGCCTGGCCGACACCGACCTCATCGTCGAAGTCGAACGCGACTTCACCATCTACGGCGAAGAAGTGAAATTCGGCGGCGGCAAGGTCATCCGCGACGGCATGGGCCAGAGCCAGCGCGAGTCGAAAGACTGTGCCGACACCGTCATCACCAACGCGCTGATCATCGACCACTGGGGCATCGTCAAGGCCGACATCGGCCTGAAGCACGGCCGCATCTCGGCGATCGGCAAGGCGGGCAACCCCGACATCCAGCCCGGCGTGACCATCGTCATCGGCCCCGGCACGGAGATCATCGCGGGCGAGGGCATGATCGTCACCGCCGGCGGAGTCGACTCGCACATCCACTTCATCTGCCCGCAGCAGATCGACGAAGCGCTCAACAGCGGCGTGACGACGATGATCGGTGGCGGCACCGGCCCCGCCACCGGCACCTACGCCACCACCTGCACGCCGGGCCCGTGGTACATGCAGCGCATGCTGCAGGCCGCTGATGCGTATCCGATGAACATCGGCTTCCTGGGCAAGGGCAACGGCAGCCTGCCCGGCGCGCTGCGCGAGCAGATCGACGCAGGCGCCATCGGCCTGAAGCTGCACGAAGACTGGGGCTCCACGCCCGCCGCCATCGATTGCTGCCTGGGTGTGGCCGACGACACCGACACGCAGGTCGCCATCCACACCGATACGTTGAACGAATCGGGCTTTGTCGAGGCCACCGTCGCCGCATTCAAGGGCCGCACGATCCACACGTATCACACCGAAGGCGCGGGCGGCGGGCATGCACCCGACATCATCCGTGTGTGCGGTGAATCAAACGTGCTGCCTTCGTCCACCAACCCGACGCGGCCGTTCACCGTCAACACGCTGGACGAGCACCTCGACATGCTGATGGTGTGCCATCACCTGGATGCGTCCATTGCCGAAGACATCGCCTTTGCCGAAAGCCGCATCCGCCGCGAGACCATTGCCGCCGAAGACATCCTGCACGACCTGGGTGCGTTCTCGATGATCTCCAGCGATTCGCAAGCCATGGGCCGCGTGGGCGAAGTCGTACTGCGTACGTGGCAGACCGCACACAAGATGAAGGTGCAGCGCGGCAAGCTCGCCGGTGACCCGAACGACGCGCGCGGCGGGCATGACAACTTCCGCGTGAAGCGCTACGTGGCCAAGTACACGATCAACCCCGCGCTCACGCACGGCATTGCGCACGAAGTGGGCTCGGTTGAAGTCGGCAAGTGGGCTGACCTCGTATTGTGGAAGCCCGCGTTCTTTGGCGTGAAGCCGAGCCTGATCCTGAAGGGCGGGATGATTGCTTCTGCGGCGATGGGCGATGCGAATGCGTCGATCCCGACGCCGCAGCCGGTGCACTATCGGCCGATGTTTGGATCGGCGGGTGGGGCGCTGGGGCGCACTTCATTGACGTTCCTGTCGCAGTCCGCTGCTGCTGCCGGCGTGGCGGAGCAGTATGGGTTGGCCAAGACCACGGCGGTGGTCAAGGGCACGCGTAGTGTGAGCAAGGCGGACATGATTCATAACGACTGGCGGCCGGATATTTCTGTTGACCCGGAGACGTATCAGGTGGTGGCGGATGGGACGGTGCTGACTTGTGAGCCGGCGGAGGTGTTGCCGATGGCGCAGAGGTACTTTTTGTTTTGAGTTTTGGGATGGGCTCTTGTGGTGCATCCCTTTTTCGTACCCTGCCGGGCACGACCTACTTTTCTTTGTCTTGCCAAAGAAAAGTAGGCAAAAGAAAGGCGCGCCCGAGATGGCGACTTCCCCTTGAATTTCTGTAACCGGGCGGGGAAGGAGGCAAACTCGCTGCGCTCAGACAGGCCTCCTTCCTTTTTCCGCCCGCTTACAGAAATTCAAGGCGCCATCTAGGGCAGGTAAGTCAACGGCCACACCGGCGGGGAACTGAGGTGGGCGCCGGGGCTCGGCGAGTGCAAGAGCAAGAGCAAGAGCAAGAGCAAGAGCAAGAGCAAGAGCAAGAGCAAGAGCAAGAGCAAGAGCAAGAGCAAGCGCGTGCGACGGTTCTGATCGGACAACGAAGTAGCGCGCAGGCAGAAGAGTGTGTGCTTTACCCCTGCCCTAGATGGCGCCTTGAATTTCCGTAAGCGGGCGGAAAAAAGACGGGAAACTGTCTGAGCGAAGCGAGTTTTTCCCGTCTCCGCCCGGTTACGAAAATTCAAGGAAGGGGTCGCCGTCTCGGGCGCGCCTTTCTTTGCTTACTTTCTTTGGCAAGACAAAGAAAGTGAGTCGCCCCCGGCAGGGGGTGAAATAAGGGATGCGCTGCCGCGCAGAGATCAAAACTCCACGCTTGGAGATCAGAACTCGACACTTGAAGTTCCGAACCCGATGCGTGGCGTCTTAGAACTCAACGCTTGGAGTTCAGAACGCGACGCTTGAGGTTCCGAACTCAACGTTTGAAGTTCAGAACCCGACATTTGGAGTTTCGAACGCCACGCTTGAAGTTCCGAACCCGGTGCTTGCAGTTCAGAACTCGACGCTTGGAGTTCAGAACTCGATGCTTGCAGTTCAGAACTCAGCGCGTGGAGTTCAGAACTTCGAGCTTCATAGTTGGATGACGAATTAGGTCTTAAAGATGCTTTCCATCAACAAACACCTCCCCGCACCACATGGCCTGGCCTCCGTGCTGGTCAAGCGCGCGCCCAAGCTGGTGCTGCCATTCCTGCAGCGCAGCCGCAGCCGCCTGCGTGCCACCGTCGACGATGGCCGTGAAGTGGCCGTCGTGCTGCCGCGCGGTACCGTCATGCGCGGTGGCGATGTGCTGGTCGCTGAAGACGGCACGCTGGTGGAAGTGCTGGCCGCGCCGGAGCAGGTCCTGCGCGTCAGCAGCGACAACCGACTTGCGCTGATGCGCGCTGCCTACCACCTCGGCAATCGCCACACGCCCGTACAGGTCAGTGCCGATGCGCTGCAGCTCGAAGCCGATCCGGTGCTCGAAGACATGCTGGTCCGCCTGGGCGTGACCGTCGCGCATGTGGAAGCACCGTTCGAGCCCGAGGCGGGCGCCTATGGTGGCGGCCATCGTCACGGCCACGATGCGACGTTCGAAGAGGACTACGCAGCCGCGCAGGCGCTGTACCACGAGCATCACGGGCAAGATCACGGTCACTCGCATGATCATGACCATGGGCACGCGCATAGCCACGATCACGCGCATGGGCACGACCACGGTCACGGTCACGACGACGGCCATGTCCACGGGCCCGGCTGCGGCCATCACCACCATCACCATGACTAACGCCGCGCAGCTCACTGCCTTGCTGCATCTCGCGTCGCCGGCGCTGCCGGTGGGCGCGTTCAGCTATTCGCAGGGCCTGGAGGCAGCGGTAGACGTGCGGCACGTGGTGGATGAAGCGTCGGCTGCGGCGTGGATTGCCGAGGGGCTCGACGTGCTCGCCGCGTGCGAGGCGCCCCTGTGGCTGCTGCAGTTTGCCGACTGGCAGGCAGGCCGCTTCGATGCCGTGGCCGAGCGCGATGCGTGGTTCCTTGCCACCCGCGAGACGCGCGAGCTGCGGCTCGAAACGTCTCAGATGGGCTGGTCGCTCAATCGCCTCATCCAGCAGATGGGGTGGGGCGACGACGCACTGCGCAGCGCATTGGCCGCGCGCGCTTCAGTGACGTTTCCAACGGCCTTTGCCGCTGCGGCTGCCGCGCTGAGTGTCGACCCGCACGACGGCGTGACGGCGTACTGCTTTGCGTGGGTGGAAAACCAGATGGCGGCGGCAGTGAAGGCCGTGCCGCTGGGGCAGGCTGCGGGGCAACGCATTCTCTTTGGCCTGCACGCCGCGGTGGCGCGTGCGGTGGAAGAGGCTACGCGCCGTGCGGCCTGTCATCCACCTGAACTGTCTACGTTTTCGCCTGGGCTGGGCGTGTTGTCTGCCCGGCATGAAACGCAATACTCACGACTCTTTCGATCCTGAACCTGATCATCATGCGAACCAAGAAACTTCCTGCCCTGCGCGTTGGCGTGGGCGGCCCCGTGGGCTCCGGCAAGACCACGCTGCTCGAAATGCTCTGCAAGGCCATGCGCGAGCGTTACGACCTCGTGGCGATCACCAACGACATCTACACGAAGGAAGATCAGCGCCTGCTGACCATCTCCGGCGCGCTGCCTGCTGAACGCATCATGGGTGTCGAGACGGGGGGCTGCCCGCACACCGCCATCCGCGAAGATGCGTCGATCAACCTCGAAGCGGTCGACCGCATGCTCTCCAAATTTCCGGATGCGGATGTGGTCTTCATCGAGTCGGGCGGTGACAACCTCGCGGCTACGTTCAGCCCCGAGCTGTCGGACCTGACGATTTACGTGATCGATGTGGCGGGCGGCGAGAAGATCCCCCGCAAGGGCGGCCCGGGCATCACCAAGTCGGACCTGCTCATCATCAACAAGACGGACCTGGCGCCGTATGTCGGAGCGTCGCTGGAGGTGATGGAGAGCGACACGCGCAAGATGCGCGGCGACCGACCGTTCGTGATGTGCAATCTGCGGGCGCAGGGTGGGTTGGATGAGGTGATCCGCTTCATTGAGAAGCAGGGGATGCTGACGGCGGCTGCCTGAAGGAGCGGCACTCGCGGGGGCCGCACTGAGTCAAAAATACTGACGCGTGTGGAGCGGAGGCGGGTGATGAAGACGATCCATGCTGCAGTGCTGACGACGGCGGTCTTGGGTGCAGTTGCCTGCGCGCCCACCATCGTCGGGCCGTATTACACGATGGATGTGCGGCTGGCCGATGGGAAACCCGTGCGGTGTGCGGTGAATCAACCGGTGCATCTGCCCAGTCCGCCGCCGGAACCCCTGACGGTGCGCGAGCGTAACGAAGCCGAGGTGCTGGCCACGCAGCCGCTGCGGTTGCAGACCGGGCCGCGGGCGCCGTATCCGACGGTCTACACCGCGCCGGATGTGCAGTGCTTTGCGTTGCCTCGGTAGGGCGTTCAGGCGTCTTCTGTCAGGGTGTGCCAGAGCGCCTGCGCCACCGGCCCGACGGGGCGCGCACGCAATCGCGCGGCAACAATGTCGAGTTTGGATCGCTTGAAGTGTCTACCCTCCAATGACACGAGCTTGCCGCTGCGCAGCTCCTTTTCGATCAGGTGCAACGGCATGTGGCCCCAACCCATGCCCTGCACGATCAACTCCTTCTTGGTGTGCTGGTCAGCGACCGTCCAGTTGGGCGCGTCCTTGATGACAAAGTAGTCACGCTGCGGCTGTTGTGCCGTATCACGAATCACCACCTGAACATAGGCCTGCATCTGCTCGGGTGTGAGGTTGCGCATGGAAGGCGCGGTCACGTAGCCGGGTGCAGCCACTGGCACGAGCACCACCTTCGTGAGGTCTGTCCACTCGAAGCGTGGGTCGCTTTTGTCCACGTGGTGAATGATCAGGTCGGCCTCTTCGGCAAGCAGGCGCTCCCAGGGGCCGCCGATCACTTCGAAATGCAGGTGCAGCCGCGTTTGCGGCCATGCGTTGAAGAAGCGCTTCAGACGCCGGAGCGTCTCGGCCGTCGGAGTGAGGTCTCCCACAATCACGCGCAAGTCTGTCTCTTCGCCTTGGCTCAGCTGCCGGCACAACGTATCCAGCGCCGCGGCTTGGCGGAGCACGGCGGCCGATTGATGGCGGAACGCTTCGCCTGCTGCTGTGAGCCTCACACGGTATTCACTGCGGTCAAGCAGGGGCACGCCCAGCCGTTGCTCCAGTTGCTTGATGGCAGCATGCACGGCCGAATGCGTGCGATGCAGCTTGTCCGCAGCCGCCTGGAAGCTGCCTTCGGTAACCACCGCTTCAAGACAGGCGAGTTCGTGCAGAGAGAAATCCATTGTTAGCTCGATTGACGAAGAATGGCGGAATTATTCAATTTCTTTTGACTGCCTGAAAACCTAGCCTAGCACCTCCCAATACAAAAAAGGAGCAGGCATGAAAGTGATCGTGCGGCAGCAATACGGCGGGCCGGAGCAGCTTTGCGTTACCGAGGTGCCAGACCCGGTTGCCGGCAAAGACGAGGTGCTGGTGCGCGTCAGGGCGTTTGGCATCAACCGCGCGGAGCAGTACTTCCGGCAAGGTCACTGGGGCGACGTGGCAGCGATTTCCGGCATCGAATGTGCTGGTGAAGTGGTGCGTGACCCGAGCGGAAAGTTGCAGCCCGGACAGCGTGTGTTCGCCCTGATGGGTGGCATGGGGCGTTCGCGCAGCGGGAGCTATGCGGAATTGGTGGCCGTGCCCGCCGTCAATGTCGTGCCCATCCGCAGCGCGCTTGGCTGGAGTGAGTTGGCTGCCATTCCCGAGTCGTACGCCACGGCGTGGAGCTGCCTGTTCGATAACCTGGCCCTGCGGCGCGGCGACACGGTCATGGTGCGTGGTGCCACTTCGGCGCTGGGCTTGGCGGCTCTCAACCTGGCGGCATACACACAGGCTCGCGTGGTGGCGACCGTGCGCCACGCGGGCCGGGCATCCGTTGCCAAGGAGAACGGTGCGGATGTCGTCCTGGTCGAGGGAGACGGCGTGGGCGACGCGCTGCGCGAACTAGCACCAACCGGCATCGATGCCGTGCTGGACCTGGTCGGCACCGGCACCGTGCTGGAGTCGCTGCGGCTGACCCGTCGCGGCGGGCGCGTCTGCGTGGCCGGCTTTCTCGGTGGGCATGCGCCGATCGAACAGTTTGATCCGCTACAGCATCTGCCCAGCGGGCGGCACCTGAGTTTCTTCGGCAGCGCGTTCGTCTATGGCACGCCGGAGTACCCGCTCACGGACATTCCGTTCCAACGCATCGTCGATCTGGTCGAGGCCGGCGTGCTGCGCGCCAGGCCGGCGCAGGTGTTTGCCTTTGACGACATCCAGAGCGCGCATCGCATGCTCGATGCCGGTACGGCCGGCGGAAAGATGGTGGTGGAAGGCGCCTGCTGATGCATCGCGCTTGGCTCTAGGCTGAACGCTTTGCGCTGCCCAGGCACCCGGGCGGCATAGCGGCAGGAATCCGCTGCTATCCGGCAACGAGGGCTTCCAAAGGAAAAAGGCCGCATCACGCGGCCTGTTCCCCGGTGCGAAGACGCGCAATCAGCGCCGCTCGTACTGTGTCGCGCCGAAGAGAATTTCCTTCGCCTTGTCGTCCTGCACAGCCGGCCGTTCCTTGGCCAGCACCTTCACCGCGCGCTGCACCGCCGGGCGTTCTTCAATGGCCTCAAACCAGCGCTGCAGCTTGGGGTAATCCGACAGCTCGATCCCCTGGTTCCTCCAGCTGCGCAGCCACGGCCACGTCGCAATGTCAGCGATGGAGTAGTCCGCGCCACCGAGGAACTTCGATTCGGACAGGCGCTTGTCGATCACGCCGTACAGGCGCTTGGCTTCGTTCGTGTAGCGGTTGATGGCGTATTCGATCTTCTCGGGCGCGTAGATGCGGAAGTGGTGCGCCTGGCCGAGCATCGGCCCGACGCCGCCCATCTGGAACATCACCCATTGCAGTACTTCGTATTTGCCGCGCACGTCGTCGGGCATGAACTTGCCCGTCTTGCCGGCGAGGTACAGCAGGATCGCGCCCGATTCGAACAGCGAGATGGGTTTGCCGTCCGGGCCGTCGGGGTCGACGATGGCCGGGATTTTGTTGTTAGGGCTGATCTTGAGGAAGTCGGGTTTGAACTGGTCGCCTGCGCCGATGTTGATGGCGTGAACGCGGTAGGGCAGCCCGCATTCTTCCAGCATGATGTGCACCTTGTGCCCGTTGGGCGTGGCCCAGCTATAGACGTCGATCATGACTTGCGTGCTCCTGAGCAGGAAAGAGGGGAGAGCCGGTCATTCAAGCACAGAACGTCAAAACGCGCTGACGGCCCGCGCGGGCAAAAAAAACCCCGCTTAACGCGGGGGCAAGGAGTGATCGTTGTAGCCAGCGTCATGCGCCGCGCGTGACTGGCATGTCTGCCACATCGGCGAGCTTGTGCAGGTGCTTGGCCAGCTCCAGCTTGGCGATGGCCGCGCGGTGCACTTCGTCCGGGCCGTCGGCCAGGCGCAGCGTGCGCTGGTGCGCGTAGGCCGACGCCAGCGGGAAATCACCCGACACGCCGCCGCCGCCGTGTGCCTGGATCGCCCAGTCGACGATCTGGCAGGCGATGTTCGGGGCCACGACCTTGATCATCGCGATCTCGGCCTTGGCGACCTTGTTGCCGACGGTGTCCATCATGTACGCGGCTTTGAGCGTCAGCAGGCGGGCCTGCTCGATCATGCAGCGGGCTTCGGCAATGCGCTCGTGCCAGACGCTGTGCTGCGCGATGGCCTTGCCGAACGCAACGCGCGACGACAGTCGCTTGCACATCAGCTCCAGCGCGCGCTCGGCCACGCCGATGCTGCGCATGCAGTGGTGGATACGGCCCGGGCCGAGGCGGCCCTGCGCGATCTCGAAGCCGCGGCCTTCGCCCAGCAGGATGTTGCCCACCGGCACGCGCACGTTTTTGAGGTCGACTTCCATGTGGCCGTGCGGCGCATCGTCGTAACCGAACACCGACAGCGGACGCATGACGGTGATGCCCGGCGCATTGGCCGGCACCACGATCATCGATTGCTGCTCGTGGCGGCCGGCATCGGGGTTGGTCTTGCCCATGACGATGTAGACGGCGCAGCGCGGGTCGCCAGCGCCCGACGACCACCACTTGCGGCCGTTGATGACGTATTCGTCGCCCTGACGCTCGATGCGGCATTCGATGTTGGTGGCGTCCGACGAGGCCACGGCCGGCTCGGTCATCAGGAAGGCAGAGCGGATCTCACCGCGCAGCAGCGGCTCCAGCCAGCGGTCTTTCAGCTCTTCAGAAGCGTAGCGCTCCAGCGTTTCCATGTTGCCGGTGTCGGGCGCGGAGCAGTTGAACACTTCCGGTGCCCAGGGCACGCGGCCCATGATCTCGCACAGCGGTGCGTATTCGAGGTTCGACAGCCCTTCGGGCGCGCGCGGCGAACGCGGCAGGAACAGGTTCCACAGCCCGGCCTTGCGCGCCAGCGGTTTGAGTTCTTCGATGACCTTGGTGGGAATCCACGCGTTGCCGGCACGGCGGTTGGCTTCGATTTCCTCGTGGAAGCGGTGCTCGTTCGGGTAGATGTGCTGGTCGAAGAATTCGAGCAGGCGTGCCTGCATTTCCTTGACCTTGGGCGTGTAATCGAAATTCATGGTGTCTCCTCAGTACATCGAACAAGCGCCTCGAACGGGCAACCATCAACTCAGTTCAGACCGGCTCGGCCATCCGTCAAATACGTCCGCCGAGCACGGCAAATACGGCACTCGCGCGCGCAATCAACCGGTCGCCGCGATGGAAGAGCGCCTGCGCAAAGGCCAGCCTGCTGCCCGTGCGCAATCCCTCCGGGGTGATCTCAATCCAGTCGCCTTCTCCGGCAGAGGCGATGAAATCCACCGTCAGGCTGGCGGTCGACATGGCCAGCGCGCCGCCGGTGCCTTCGCCGGGCTCGGCCAGGCAATAACCGAGCGCCGCATCTGCCAGCGATGCCACCACGCCACCGTGCAGGATGCCGCGTCGATTCAGGTGGTGATGCTGCACGTGGAACCCCATCGCCATCGACGCGCCCATCCCCTTGGCATACACCGGCCCCAGCATCGTCAGGAAAGGGCTCGGCTTGTTCAGCAGAACAAAGCCCGGGGGAACGGCGAGATCGGGGGATGTGGTCATGGCGCGTGGCGCAACTCCCAAGTGGTGTCCGCAGAATAAGCCTTCGCCTACAATAAGAGAAATGAATTTAGTAGATTACGGTCCATCAATACCATGCATATATCCCGGGTCGACCTGAACCTGTTTGTCGTCTTCGACGCCATCTATACGGAAGGTGGGATCACGGCGGCCGCGCGCACGCTCAACCTGACGCAACCCGCCGTGAGCCACGCGCTCGGGCGGTTGCGCGAGCTGTTTGACGACCCGCTGTTCGAGCGCCGTGGGCAAGGCATGGTGCCGACGCCGCTGGCGCGCACGCTCATCGCCGAGGTGCGCAGCGCACTGCAGGGCTTCGAGCGCACGTTGCGCGAAGGCACGCGCTTCGACCCCGCCACGAGCGAGCGCCGCTTCACGTTGTCGATGCGCGATGCGCTGGAAGCCACGTTGCTGCCGCCGCTCATGGCGGCCATCGCCAAGGAAGCGCCGCGCATCGACGTGACGACCGTGCGCGGAGACCGCCGCCAGCTCGAAACCGAGTTGCTGGCAGGCACCATTGATGCGGCTGCGGACATTCTGCTGCCGGCATCTCCGGCCATTCGGCATGCGCCGCTGCTGACCGACCCGATGGTGGTGCTGGCGCGCCCGGGCCACCCCATTGCAAACGCGCCGTTGACGCTGGAGCGCTATCTGGCGTGCGAGCACGTGCATGTGTCGTCCCGGCGCCGCGGGGCGGGGCTGGAAGATGTGGAACTGCGCCGGCTCGGCCATGAGCGGCGCGTGCGACTGCGTTGCCAGCATTACCCGGCCGCCTGCCGCGTGGTGAGCTGCACGGACCTGCTCGCCACGTTGCCGATCCGCTATGCGCGCATCGCCAATGAACCGTATGGCAACGTGATGTTGCCGCTGCCGTTCAACGTGCAGCCGCTTGAGCTGTACCTGTACTGGCACACCAACAGCGACCAGGATGCCGCCAGCCGCTGGCTGCGGGACCACGTATTCGCCGCGATGGCAGAGGTGGCCCTGGACGACGCCGTGGCGGCATTCGCCGACGGGCAGTGACGAACGCCAAGGCGGACGCAATCAGCGCCGCCGCTACAACCAACAAGCACGCCTACGTATTCGCGGCGACGGCCGATTTGGCTTTGGTCGATTTGGTCGACTTGACCAATTTGGGCGATGTCGTTGCCGCCGTTGCCGACGAGAACGGGTAACGCGCGCTGAACTCCGCGAAGCGCGCGGCAAGAAAGTCTGCGCAGGCCGTCAGCCGTGCTGGTCGATGGCGGCGCGCAAGGGCGACAAGCTGCAGCGGCGTGGGTGCATGGCTCCATGCCGGCAATGCCACCTCCAGCCGGCCGGCGCTTACGTCTTGCGCGACATCCAGCCACGACTTGAAGGCCAGGCCGCGCCCGGCGATCGCCCAGTCGCGCACCACGGCGCCGTCGTCGCATTGGAAATCACCGCGCACGTCGATCGGGGCAGGGCCGCTGGCGTGCGTGAGTTGCCAGCGCGTGACGGGCTCGCCGTTGCGCAGCAGAATCAGGCAGCGGTGGTCGGCGAGGTCGCTCGGGTGTGCGGGCCGGCCATGCTGCTTGAAGTACGACGGCGCACCCACGATCACGCGTGGATGCGACGCCAACGGCCGCCGCACGAGCGCCGAATCCTGCAGATGCCCGTAGCGCAGCGCGAAGTCGAGGTCTTCGCGCATCAGATCGGCAAGGCGGTCACCGAGCACCAGCGTGATGCGCACGCCGGGGTGCTCATCGCAGAACGCGTCGAGCCATGGGCGCAAGATGTGTCGCCCCAGGTCTGATGTGGCTGCAATGCGGATGGGGCCAGACAGCTCGGTGCGATCCTGCCCCAGGCTTTCTGCACCTTCGTCCAGCGCCTCAAGCGCCTGTCTTGCATACCCCAGATAGCGCTGACCGGCTTCGGTCGGCCGCATGCTGCGCGTGGTGCGCTCGAACAGGCGTGCGCCGAGTTCGGTCTCCACGCGCTTGAGCGCCGCGCTGGCGGTGGCGGGCAGCCAGCCGAGCTGGCGCGCAGCGGCGGAAAGGTTGCCGGCATCAGCAATGCGCACCAGCAGGCGGAGGTCGTCGAGGGCGATCATTGTCAAAGCAGATTTGGAGAATCATCAAAGCATAGCCAGATTATCTTGCTTTTGTTTGATGAAAGAATGGCCCCAATCGATTGACGGTTTTTTCTTTCTCTTCTCAAAGGAGCATTGGCATGACTTCAAAAACTCTGCAGGACAAGTCGGTGGTGGTGTTGGGCGGCACGGCCGGTATTGGCCAGGCGGTGGCACGCGCGGCGGCAGCCGAGGGCGCGCGCGTGACGGTGCTGGGGCGCTCGGCCAAAGCGGCGGACGGTGTGCATGGCATTGCCGTTGATGCGAACGACACGGCATCGCTGGCGGGCGCGCTGGCGCAGGCGGCCCAGTTGTCGCCCAGCGGCAAGATCGATCACCTTGTCATCACCATCGGTTCGCGCACGAGCCCGCCGCCGTTTGCTTCGCTGCAGCGTGCCGACCTTGAGCAGGCCTTCGGCACCAAGTTGTTTGCCGCGCTGATGGCGGTGCAGGCCGCATTACCGCACCTGGCCGAACGCGCATCGATTACGCTCACCTCTGGCCTGCTTTCTCGCAAGGCGACCGCGACCGGCTTGCTGCGTGGCTCGATCAATGCTGCAGTGGAAGCCGCCGCCAAGAATCTGGCGAAGGAACTCGCACCGCGCCGTGTCAACGTGATCAGCCCTGGCGTGGTCGATACGGAAGTGTGGGGCGCGCCAGCCGATCGGCAGGCCATGCTCGCGCGCATCGGCAGCGGCTTGCCGGTCGGCCGTGTCGGCACGCCGGAAGACCTCGCCCAAGGCTACCTGCTGGCCATGACCAACGGTTTCATGACCGGCGCCATCATCGACATTGAAGGAGGCGGTTTGCTATGACACCTGACAGCGATTGGACCTTCGACCACGTGAACTTTCACGTGGCAGGAGATGCGCCCATCCTGAAATTCTTCGCCGATGTGCTGGGCTGGAAACCGGGGCCGCGTCCGGCGTTCCCGTTTCCCGGCACGTGGCTGTACCAGAACGACGATGCGCTGGTCCACCTCGTGACGCAGGAGGGCGACACGCCGGAACTGGTGTTCTCGCATATCGCGTTTCGCACCGGGAAGGACGCGGCCGATGTGCTGGCCGCCGTGCGCGAAAGCGGCGTGCCGCACCAGGTAAGAAAACACCCCGCGCGGCCTGCCGCACAGATCTTCGTGCAGTTGCCGGGCGGGGTGGTGCTGGAGCTGGAGGCGCCAATGTCCGGTCCGCTGGACGCAGCGCGCGAGTACGAGTAATGCCGCAGCGTCAGGCGCCTGCCTGCTGGGCGTATTTCCAGCCCAGTTCGGCCATCGGGCGGGCGCGTTTGCCTGCCTCCAGAGCCTGCGCCGAAGACGCCGTGCCATCCACCACGCGCTTCATGATCCCCTGCAGGATGCCGGCAATGCGGAACATGTTGTAGGCAAGGTAGAAGTTCCAGTCGCCCGTGATGCGGCGGCCGGTGCGTTCTTCGTATTGGCGGATGTACTCGGCTTCTGTGGGGATGCCGAGTGCGGCAAAGTCCAGACCCGCGACGCCGCGGAACTGCCCCGGCTCGATGTGCCAGCTCATGCAGTGGTAGCTGAAATCGGCGAGCGGGTGGCCGAGCGTCGACAGCTCCCAATCCAGGATGGCGAGCACACGTGGCTCGGTCGGGTGGAAGATCAGGTTGTCGAGCCGGTAGTCGCCGTGAACGATGCTGGTGATTTCTTCGGCTTCCTGCGGCACGTGCTTGGGCAGCCATTCGATCAGGTTGTCCATGGCCGGAATCGACTCGGTTTCCGACAGCTTGTACTGCTTGCTCCAGCGCTCGATCTGGCGCGCGAAATAGTTGCCGGGTTTGCCGTAGTCGGCCAGGCCGATGGCTGCGTAGTCGACCGTGTGCAATGCAGAGATGACGCGGTTCATTTCGTCATAGATGGCAGTGCGCTCGGCAGGCTCCATGCCAGGCAGCGCCTGATCCCACAGCACGCGGCCCTGCACGAATTCCATGATGTAGAAGGCGCGGCCGATCACGGCTTCGTCTTCGCACAGTGCGACCATTTTCGCGACCGGGACGTCGGTTTTCGCCAGTGCATCCATCACCCGGTATTCGCGTTCGATGGCGTGTGCGGACGGCAGCAGCTTCGCCTTCGGGCCGGGCTTGGCGCGCATTACGTAGGTGCGCGACGGCGTGATCAGCTTGAACGTCGGGTTCGACTGACCGCCCTTGAACTGCTCCACCGTGAGCGGGCCTGCAAAGCCTTCAACGTGTTCGCGCATCCACGCCTCGAGCGCGCCGATGTCGAACTTTTGCTGATCCGCTACCGGGCGCGTGCCCTCGAAGGCCGAGAAATCCTGCTGGTCCGTCTGTGCCATGGGTGTGTCTCCGAATCTTGTTGTGTATCGAGGAAAGTTCAGGTCGGTTGGCGATGGCGAAGGTACTGCTGCAGCAGCACTTCCATCGTCGTCAGGCGCGAGCCGACATGCGCGGGCGAGGGCGCCGAGAAATTGCTCATGCGCACCACCCAGTCGGTCGGGGTATCGGCCACATCGAGTACGTTGATGCAGCCGGCGGTCTGCGCGAGGCTGCCGAAGAACACGCGCTCCCCGCCGGTGATGGCGTGCGAAAGGATCGCGCGGTTGGTGCCGCCATGCAGCACCAGCAGCACGGTGTCCCAGTCGGTTTGCGCGCGCAGCTGGGCGATTGGCGGAATCACGCGGTCAAGAAATTCGCCGATGCTCTCGCCATTGAGGAAGCGCCGGTCTTCGGCCACCGTGCCTTCAAACGCGCCGATGAAGGCTTGCGCGAGTTCGTGCTCGGGAATCTCCGCCAGCTTGCCGCCGCGGATTTCCTGCAGCTCGGGCCATTCTTCAAGCGCGATGCCGCGTTCCTGCATCGCGGGCATCTCGGCCAGCACGCGCTGTGCGGTTTCGACCGTGCGCGGCAAGCCGCTGACGATGACGCGGTCGAAGACGATGTTCTCGGCGGCGAAGATCTTGCCGGCTGCGGTGGCTTGGCTGCGGCCGAGTTCGTTCAGTGGTACGGCCTCAGGTGAGGGAACGGGGCGGCCGGTGTCGTCGAAGTAGGTGACCGCGCCATGACGCATCAGGTAGACGCGGCGGCGGTTGGGTGTCGGGAAGGGAACCATGCGAGCCTGAAACTAGCGGTATTGAGGTTTGCGCTTTTGCAGGAACGCCGAGATGCCTTCGTTGCCGTCGGCGTGGTGCAGCGCTTCGACAAAGCTGTGCTGCTCGGCCTTGAGGTGATCGTGCAGCGAGGCGTCTTCAGCGTGGGTGATCAGGCCCTTGATGCGGCCCACGGCATGCGGTGATTGCGCAGCAAGTTTTTCCGCCAGTGCCAACGCCTGGTCCAGCGCCTCGCCGGGTTTGACCACCTCATTGATGAGGCCAAAGTGCGCCAGCCGCTCCGCGCCAACGGGCTTGCCGAGCATGATGATTTCGCTCGCCAGCGGGCGCGGCAGGAAGCGCGCGATGTGCCAGGAGCCCCCGCCGTCGGGCGTGAGCGCCACGTTCACATACGCCATCACGAACTTTGCATCCGACGCGGCAATCGCAAAGTCGCACGCCAGCACCAGCGAGAAACCCGCGCCGGCTGCCGGGCCTTCCACTGCGGCAATCACCGGCTTGGGAAACGTGCGGATCGTCTCGATCCAGTGGTTGAGCGCGTCGATGCCTTCTTCCTGAACGCTTCGCGGCTTGCTTCGGTTTTCCAGCAGGCGGTTCAGGTTGCCGCCCGCACAGAAGGCATTGCCGGCGCCCGTGAAGATGACAGCGCGGATCTCGTTGTCGTTGGCGGCGCGGTCGAGCGCTTCCAGCGACGCGGTGTACATCACCGGGTCCAGCGCGTTGCGCGCGTCAGGGTTGGACAGCGTCAGCACCAGCGTCGAGCCGATGCGTTTGGAGAGCAATTGCGCGGTCATGGCGGCCTCGTTGGGTAAACGGCAATCAGGCGTCAGGCATCAGGCGTAAGCAACGACATGCCCAGACGGGCACGGCGCAGCAACCACGGGCTCGGGCGATAACGCGGGTCGCCATAGAGCGCGTAGAGGTTCTGCAGGACTTCAAGGATGGCGTTTGTGCCGAGCGTATCGCCGAGTGCCAGCGGCCCTTTGGGATAACCGAGCCCCAGCGTGACAGCGAGGTCGATGTCCGTGGGCGTGGCAATGCGCTGCTGGGCGATGTCGCACGCGATGTTGACGATGCACGCGACGATGCGCTGCGCCACAAAGCCACCCGAGTCGCGGATCACCGTGACGGGCACGCCATCGGAGGCCAGCAAGCCGTGTGCGGCATCGCGGTAGGCCGCATCGGTGGCGGGCGTGGTCATCAGCGTGCGGCGCTTGGTGGCGGCAAACGGATAGAGCGTGTCGAGCGCCACGGTACGGCGTGCGTCGAGTCCCTCGGCGGCCACGCAGGCCGTGGCATCCAGGCCTCGCGGCGTGACGATGATCAGTGCATCGGCGGACGGTTTGGAACCGCCTTCGGGCGTGATGCCCAGATCGAGCAACAGGCGCTGCGCTGCGGCGTGGCCGGCGTCATGCGCGCGGCTGATCCACACCGAAGATGGGCGCGCAGTCGGTGCAGACGCCTCAGCGGGCACCTGCTTCTGTCCTTCCGGATAGCGGTAGAAACCTTCGCCCGTCTTGCGGCCCAGGATGCCGCCGGCAAAGCGCACCGCCGTGATCTGCGACGGACGATAGCGCGGCTCGTCGTAGAACTGGCGGTAGACTGATTCCATCACGGGATGCGAAACGTCTAGCCCCGTGAGATCCATCAACTCGAACGGCCCCATGCGGAAGCCGGCCTGCTCGCGCATGATGGCGTCGATGTCCGCATACGCCGCCACGCTTTCCTGGGCCACGCGCAGGCCTTCGGTATTCATGCCACGCCCGGCGTGGTTGACGATGAAGCCCGGCATGTCGATGCAGCGCACGGCGGTATGCCCCATGCGCTTGGCGAGTGCGGCCAGGGCGTCGCCGGTGGCGGGCGCGCTGCGCAGGCCGTCGATCACCTCGACCACCTTCATCAGTGGCACCGGGTTGAAGAAGTGAAAGCCCGCGACGCGTTCGGGGTGCTTGCATGTGGCGGCAATCGCCGTGATCGACAGCGATGAGGTATTCGACGCGAGGATGGCATCCGCCCGGACGATGTCTTCGAGCTGGCGGAAGAGGTCGCGCTTGACGTCGAGCTTTTCGACGATGGCCTCGACCACGAGATCGCAGTCCGCCAGATCGGTGAGGGCGCCTGCAGGAACGAGCCGCGCGACGGTGGCGTCGGCTTCCTCCGCCGTCATCTTGCCCTTGGTGGCCAGCTTGGCGAGCGTATCGGCCAGTGCAGTGCGCGCCGCTTCCACGGCCTGCGGGTTGGCGTCGAACAGTTTGACGCGCAAATCGGCCTGGGCCGCGATCTGCGCAATGCCGCGCCCCATGGCGCCGGTGCCCACAATCCCGATAGTCTGCATATGAAATCCGCTGCGATCGAAAGAAGTCTGGCTAAAATAGCACGAGCGTGCGATTTCTGGCATCCGCACCGACCATAACGGACGGCCAAATTACCAAGGAGACGGCTTCATGCTGACGCTATACGGTTTTTCTGCGAGCAACTACTACAACAAGGTCAAGCTCGCGCTGATGGAGAAGGGGATTGCGTTTGAGGAATCGCTGCGCTGGCCGGACCAGACCGACGGTGAGGTTTCGCCGCTGCACAAGGTGCCGTATCTGGTGGGCGAGGATGGTGGAATGTGCGAATCGCAGGTCATCCTCGATTATCTGGAAGCGCGCTACCCGCAACATCCGCTGATTCCGGCTGATCCGTTCAAGGCGGCCAAGGTGCGGGAGATCGTGACGTTCCTGGAGCTGCACCTGGAGCTGGTCGCGCGCCAGCTGTTTCCCGAGGCGTTCTTCGGCGGCAAGATCAGCGACAACCTGAAGGTGAAGGTGCGCGAGCAACTGCAGAAGAATATTCCGGCGGCGGCCAAGCTGTTCAAGTTTTCGCCTTATGTGGCGGGTGACACGTTCACCATTGCGGACTGCGCGGCCATCGTGCATTTCCCGCTGATCAGCCAGGCCACGAAGATCATCTATGGTGAAGACCTGCTGGCGCAGGTCGAGTGCGTCAAGCCTTACCTGGCCAAGATGGCCGAGAACCCCAACGTGCAGAAGGTGCGGGCAGACAGCAAGGCCAATCTGGAGCAGATGCTGGCGCACTACGCCAGCAAGCGCTGATCTGCCCCCGGCTTACAGCCTTACACCTTCGACAAACGCTCCAGGGCAACCTGGAGCGTTTCGTCTTTCTTGGCGAAGCAAAAGCGCACCACGCCCGATTCGTGCGGCTGCGAATAGAACGCCGAGACGGGGATCGCCGCCACACCAATCTCGCTCGTCAGCCACTTGGCGAATTCGGCTTCGGGCAGATCGGAGATGGCGCTGTAATCCACGCACTGGAAGTACGTGCCCTGGCAGGGCAGCAGCTTGAAGCGCGTTTTCTCCAGCCCCGCGCGGAACAGGTCGCGCTTGCGCTGGTAGAACGCCGGCAGTTCCAGATACGGACGCTGATCGGCCATGTAGTTCGCCAAGCCGTGCTGCATTGGCGTGTTGACGGTGAACACGTTGAACTGGTGCACCTTGCGGAACTCCGCCATCAGCGCGGCGGGCGCGGCCACGTAGCCGACCTTCCAGCCCGTCACGTGATACGTCTTGCCGAAGCTCGACACCACGAATGCGCGCCGTGCGAGCTCCGGAATGCGTGCGACGGACGCATGTTGCACGCCGTCGTACACCATGTGCTCGTACACCTCATCGGAGAGCAGCAGCACGTTGGTCGGTGCCAGGATCTCAGCCAGCTTGCGCATGTCGTCCGCATGCCAGACCGTGCCGGTCGGGTTGTGCGGCGTGTTGAGCATGATCAGGCGCGTGCGCGGTGTGATGGCCGCCGCCAGCGTGTCGAACGGGATGCGGAAGTCCGGCGCGTTCAGCGTGATCGGCACGACCTTGCCGCCAGCCAGTTCAATCGACGGGATGTAGCTGTCGTACGTCGGCTCGAAGACGATGACTTCATCGCCGGGATGCACGCAGCACAGCACCGTCGTCAGCAGCGCCTGCGTGGCGCCGGCGGTGATGGTGATCTCGCGGTCGGCATCGTAAGCGTGGCCGTACAGATTGGCGATCTTCGCGGCAACGGCCTGGCGCAGCGCGGGCACGCCTGTCATCGGCGGGTACTGGTTCAGGCCCGCGCGCATGGCGTCGGAGACCGCATCGACGATGCGCGGGTCGCAATCGAAATCCGGAAAGCCCTGGCCCAGGTTGACGGCCTGCTTTTCCGCGGCAAGCGCCGACATCACGGTGAAGATGGTGGTGCCGACATTCGGCAGCCGCGACGGCGGCGGGGCGATGGGCGCGAGCGATTCGACAGTGGTCATGACAAGACGGCTTCAGGCTTGATTCGGGATGGCGGCAAGGGGCGCGTTTTCCAACTGGACCTGGGCGACGAACTGTTTGGGCGGCAGCACCGCCACGTCGCAATACTTGGCCATGCGGCGTTTGAGCTTGAGTACGGCGCGGTCTTTGGAAACGAGATAGGCAACGTCGGCCGCGTTGGCCAGCGCGAGAAATTTCTGGTCGTCGCGATCCTTGCAGCGCGGAACGAACGCTTCGCCTTGCACGCGGGGGGCTTCTTCAGGATCGGCAACGGACCGTGTCACGCGATCGACCCACGCCAGGGCGGCTTGCGCGTCGACGGCGTAATGCGCGAATTGTGGGTAATCCAGCACGCGGCGCAGTTCTTCGCGGCAGGCGGGGCTGATGATGGCGTCCAGCCGGCCGGCTTCCAGAGCAGCGCGGATCGGGCGGGCAACCGCATCGTCGAAGATCAGGATGTCGACCCAGATGTTGGAGTCCAGCACCACGCGCGGGGCCGGAGCCTGGGTGGAGTGGGCGAGGGCGGCAGCGTCTGCCATTCGATACAATTCCAGACTTGTGAACCGCGATTCTGACATGATCATCGTCCTCTCGCCGGCCAAGTCCCTCGACTACGACACGCCGCCGCGCACCAAGACCCACACGCTGCCCGATTTCATCGCGCGCTCCGCAGAACTCATTGAAGTGCTTCGCAAGCTTTCGCCGGCCCAGATCGGTACGCTCATGCACATCTCCGACCCGCTGGCGGCGCTCAATGCCACGCGCTATGCCGATTGGTCGCCCGAATTCACGGCCGAGAACAGCAAGCAAGCGGCGCTCGCCTTCGACGGCGACGTCTACGGCGGACTCGACGCCAATTCGCTGGCGGTGGACGATCTGCAGTTCGCGCAGAAGCATCTGCGGATTCTGTCGGGGCTGTACGGCGTGCTGCGCCCGCTCGACTGGATGCAGCCGTATCGCCTGGAAATGGGCACGCGCCTTGCCAATCCGCGCGGCAAAGACCTGTACGCCTTCTGGGGCGACGAGGTGACTCTGGCGCTGAACAAGCTCTTCAAGCAGGACGACGATCCCGTGCTCGTCAATCTTGCCTCGGAAGAGTATTTCAAGGTGGTGCGGCCCAAAGTGCTCAAGGCGCGCATCGTCACACCGGTTTTCGAAGACTGGAAGAACGGGCAGTACAAGATCATCTCGTTCTACGCAAAGCGTGCGCGTGGTCTGATGGCGCGTTATGCGATCGAGCATCGCATCATCGATCCGCGCAAGCTCAAGGCGTTCGATGTCGATGGCTACGCCTTCGCCGCTGCCGATTCCGACGACGAGCGCTGGGTCTTCCGCCGCAAGCTCACCTGATGACAGGATCCGACATGACCCCCACTCAACCGCACATCTCCAGCGCGTTCGACAGCGGCGCCATCGAAATCGTCGATGCCGCCCGCGCCGATGCCGTCCGCCTGCGAATTCGCCGCGATTCGCACGCCGACTTCACCCAGTGGTTCCACTTCCGGCTACAGGGTGTGCGGGGCCAAGCCTGCAAGCTCGCGCTTGAAAACGCCGGCGAATGCACCTATGCCTCCGGCTGGAAGGACTACCGTGCCGTCGCCTCGTACGACCGCGAGCACTGGTTCCGTGTACCGACCCGCTATGACGGCAAGACGTTGACCATCGAGGTGACGCCCGAGCATGACAGCATCTGGTTTGCTTACTTCGAGCCGTACTCGGATGAGCGCCACCTTTCGCTCGTAGCCGCAGCGCAGACGAAGCCCGGTGTGCGCACGCAGTGCTTGGGGCAAACGGTGCAGGGCCGCGACATGACCAGCATCACCGTCGGCGAACCCGGCCCCGGCAAGAAGAACGTGTGGATCATCGCGCGTCAGCATCCGGGCGAGACGATGGCCGAGTGGTTCGTCGAAGGCCTGCTTGCGCGGCTGACGCGTCAAGGTGTCTGGGGCGGCGATCCGATCGGCCGTGTGCTTGCCGAGCGCGCCGTCTTCCATATCGTGCCGAACATGAATCCGGACGGCTCGTCGCTGGGCAACCTGCGCACCAATGCGGCCGGCGCCAACCTGAACCGCGAGTGGATGGAGCCCGACGCACAGCGCAGTCCCGAGGTGCTGGCAGTGCGTCAAGCCATCGAGCAGACCGGGGTCGACCTGTTCTTCGACATCCATGGCGATGAGGCGCTGCCTTATGTGTTCGTCGCGGGCAGTGAAATGTTGCCAGGCTTTACCGATGCACAGCGCGCTGATCAAGACCGCTTTGTCGCGGCGTTCCTTCGCGCGTCACCGGACTTCCAGACGCGATACGGCTACGAGGCCAGCAAGTACAACGAAGACGCGCTCAAGCTCGCTTCCAAGTACATCGGCCACACGTATGGCTGCCTGTCGTTGACGCTCGAAATGCCGTTCAAGGACAACGCCGACCTGCCAGACCCGCGCGTGGGCTGGGACGGCGCCCGCAGCGCCGCGTTGGGCGCGGCCATGCTGCAGGCGATCCTGGAGTATCTCGGCTGAAGAAAAACGCCGCGCCGCCTGGGTTGGCGGCGCGTTGCGCTTAGTTGGAGGACGACTTCTTCGTCGTCTTTTTGGCCGTCGACTTGGCGGTGGATTTGCTTGCGGTCGTCGACTTTGTCTTGGCCGTGCTGCTGCCCTTGGCGGACTTGGCCGTCGCTTTCGTCGAGGCCTTGCCCTTGGCCGCGCTCTTGCCGTGTGCCGCCGCACTGGTCGTGCAGCGATGGCCGCGGCGGCAGTGCGTGCGCGCTTTCGACGACGAAGGTGCAGCGGCTGGCGCGGCGAACGGCTGGCCATTGGCGTCGAGCAGCTCATACGCCAGCATCATCCCTTCGTCATACCCGCAGCGCACGCGCACCGGCTCCCACTGGTCATTGCCCGTGCCGCGCTTATGCACGGCGGCATTGAAGCTGACCACGCTGGACACCTTGATCGCGCCTTGCTTGCTGGACGAGAAGCGGGAGTCCCACGGTTCGACCTTGGCTTGGTCGTTGGAGAGCGCGCCGGTTGGCAGGCGGAACTGGTCGAAATTGGTTGAGCGCGGGATGATCCAGCTCGCATGTGCGGCACAGTCTGCCACGTCGGGCCGGGCACCTTCCGATTGAATCAGGCGGTCGCGGGTTTGTGCGCGGTACTCGGACAAGCTCATCTTGTCCTTGGAGGGCAGATTGACCGTCGTTGTGCCGCTGCTATTGGTCGAGTCGAAGACGATGGGCGGCGTGGTCGGGACGGGCTGAGTGGCCGGCTTGGCTGGCGCGGCAGGGGTGCTCGGCGTGGCGTTGGTGGCCTGGGCCGACGCATCGGTCGGTTCAGTCTGCAGGTTGGAGCAGGCGGCCAGCAAAGCGACGACGCCGAGACAAAGTAGTTTGGGTCGCAACATCACGAGTTACAGGGTGTCGGCGTGGAAATCGCCATGATAGAGGAAAGCTAAGGATGAAAGTTCCTGCTAGTTACCCCAATGCGTCCCCAATGCGGCACATCGAGCGAATTTGCTGTAACAGCGCGTTACGGCACGGTGTTGGTTACCAAGTCATCATCATTGCTTGGTGAACAACCACGCGAGCGACCATTCATCGGTGCGTGCCTCGTAGCGGATGCCCTTGCGCATGGCCCACGTGGCCAGTTGGTGATGCGACGGGATGATCGCGTAGTCTGTCTGGGCAAAGCGCGCCGCGGCCTTGGCGGCCTGCTCATGTGCCTGTTCGCTCGAGACCGTCGACAGCGATGTCTGCACCAGCTTGTCCAGTTCCGGATTGCTGTAGCGGCCCCAGTTCCACGAACCATAGCCGGTTTTCGGGTTGGGTGTGCCGAGAATGCTGCGCAGCGCCACATCGGCCGCCACCGAGCCCCAGCCAAGCATCATGAACGAGAACTCGCCCTGACGCGCGCGCGAGAAATACGCCGCCACCGGCAGCGTTTCCACCTTTGTCTGGATGCCGATGCGCGTGAGCAGCTGTGCGGTGGTTTGCGCGACCTGCGCATCATTCAGATAGCGGTTGTTGGTGGCGTGCAGCGTGAGTCCGAAGCCGTCCGGATAGCCCGCCTCGGCAAGCAGTTTTTTCGCACGAGCCGGGTCATAGGCAATCGGCTTGCCGCCAGGATGTCCGAAGATCTGCGGCGACACGATGCTCGATGCGACCACGCCCTGGCCTTCCAGCACGCGGCTGACGATGGCATCGCGGTTGATGGCCAGTGCAATGGCCTCTCGCACGCGATGATCCTTGAGAGGGTTCTTGGCGAGCGGCTTGCCGGCCTTGTCAGTCACGAACGGCGACACATCGCGGCTCTGGTCCATCTGCCAAAAAATCGTGCGCCACGACACCTGTTGTTCGAGGTGGAACCTCGGGTCCTGCTTGATGCGTGGCACGTCTGCAGCCGGCACGGCCTCGACGACATCCACATCGCCCGAAAGCAGCGCGGCCGTGCGCGCGGCATTGTCGGTGATGATCTTGAAGGTCACCTTGTCCCACTGCAGCACGCGGCCCCAGTAGTGCGGGTTCTTCTTCAACACGATTTCCTGCCCGCGCGTGAAGTGGTCGAACAGGAACGGCCCGGTGCCGATCATGGCGCGGCCAGCATCGAAGTCCGCCTGCGCCGCGTTGGCCACTTTCTTCGGGATGATGGGCAGGCTGTTCAGATCGTTCGGGATGCTCGCGTAATTGGGCGTCGACAACTTCAGCCGCACCGTGAGCGGATCGACGATCTGTACGTCGGTAATTGACTTGGTATAGCTGGTGAACGGGCCGGGGCTGTTGGTCAGGCGCGCCGGACGCTCGATGGATGCCTTCACGTCTTCGCCGGTGAACGGCGTGCCATCACTCCACTTCACGTTGGGGCGGAGCTTGATCTCCCACGTGTTGGCGTCAATGGGTTTCCACGAAGTGGCAAGGCCGGGCGTGTAGCGGCCGTTCTTGTCGAGGAAGACCAGCGATTCGAAGATGTGCAGCGCCATGGCGTTGTTGGGGCCGGCATTGTTCCATTGCGGGTCCATCGACGTGACGTCGGCGGACAGGCCGATGCGCAGGTCATCGGCTTGCGCGGCGAACGGCATCGCGGCGGCCGCAGCCAGTGCGCATGCGGCAAGGTTGCGGATCAGGGCGCGGATGGGAACACACAAGAGGGGACGGGTTGTCATCGGGGGGCTCCTGGGGTTCGGGCGGTGATGCCATGTGGCGGAAGATCGTCATTGTGCCGCAGCCCGGCCGGGCACGTGCGACGCAAACCGACAATCAATATGAACGATGGCGGAGCAATAAAAAAGCCACCCGGAGGTGGCTTTGATCACGCGCGTCGCCGTCAGTGGAACAGCGGCTGTTGGGTCGGCGCGTCTTCCGGCATTTCTGCGTGGACGATTTCGGCCGCGCGGTCTGCGTAGAGCGGGGCGCCGCAATCTTCGCAGTACTCGGGTTCGAAGAGCTGGCCGTGGCGGAAGATGTCTTCGATGCCGCAGGCGCGCAATTCATCGCAAATTTGCTCGAGCGGACTGCCCGGTTCGCCTTCCGCGGTGACATCCGTGGCGCCGCCATCGCGGCCGTACACCGGCCAGACGATGCCGTAGATGAGTTCTTTCTCGCCACGCACCGTGAACGCTACGCGGTATTCCTCGATCTGCTCTTCGCCGAACGCGCCGATGATGGCGCCGAAGCGGTTGGCCGGCATATCGAGCGCGCCCTGCAGGTAATTGACGGCGGCGCGTACGGTCAGTGGGCGAATCTGCTTGTCGGACTCGCGGCACGACAGGAAGAAGGCGTCCGGCAGAAGCAGGTCGAACTCGCAGCCGGGCATCAGTGTGGAGATGGTTGGCGTGACCTGCTCGCGCCATTGCTCCAGGCAGGCGGAGCGCTCTGCGTGGTGTTCCTTGGCGTCTTCCTGCCAACGGAACAGCGCCTGGCCGTGCTGCGCCACGACGATTGCCACCAGATACCGCGGATCGGCCAGGATGGGCGCCGTCTCGGGCATGTCGCGTAGTTCGACCTTGGCCGGCTGGCCCGACAGCGCATACGCGGCCAGCTTGTGCGTGAGCGCAAAGGTGTCGGAGTGCGTGCGCGGCAGTTGATCGATGCTGTACAGGTAAGGAGCCAGCGCCACGCGGGCGTTGGAAGCCATCACGTGCGCCTGCAGGTGTACCTGCAGCGTTTGCGCCATCTCGGGCTTGATCGTGCCCGACGGGATCATGTAGCGCGTGTGTGCCAGGATGGGCGCCGCGATCAGCAACGCATCATATTCGACGCCACCGGAGCTGAGGATGGCCGATTCGGCCAGTGTCTCGGCCTGTTCGGCCAGCACGTCGGACGCTTCCTCGTTGTGTTTGAAAAGATGGTCTAGCGCGGCGTCGAGCGCGGTCTGGCTGCCGTTCTTGAGCAGCCGGGAAAGACGTTCGGACAGCCTTTGTTCCCAATAGACGTCTTCGATGCGGCTGCCTGACGCGTCGAGCGCCAGCGCATCGGCCACCAGCCGTTCTGCATCGGGGGAAAGACGTTGGGGAGCCTTGGAGCGGAATCCTGCCATGCTGTGCCGTACCGGTCGTTGGAACAATGAAAGGGGCGTTATTTTACCCTTGGACGCTACTGCGCGACGCCTATTACGAAACCCATAGGGCGAAAACGTTAAGGCTTGGCCACAGGAGCCGACGCTTCCGCTGCGACACTGCTCGTGGCCGCAGGTACGGAAGCCGGTGTGGGTTCCGATGCAACTGGCGCGCTGGCTGGTGCCACGTGCGTCGTGGCGACGGGCTCCGAAGCGGCCAGCGGCGGGGGCGGAGGAACGGGCGCGGCTGTTACAGCAGGGGCTGTCGAGGCTGGGGCCTGGGCGTCGGTTTGCGGTGCCTTGATCAGGATGTAGAACACGGCAGCCGCCACGACGATGAAGGCTAGTACCACTTGGGCCATGGGTGCGGGACTCCAGCAATGAAACGATCAGGCGAGGACGGGCGGCAATTTCGCCATCAACAGGGCGAGCACGTCACGCGGCCTATTCGGCACACTGTACCAAAGCCTGCTCGCCGATTGGAGCATCGTCACCTTGTTTGATTCGGCAGGCAATAAAAAAACCGGCTCCGAAGAGCCGGTTTCCGTCCTGCACCAATGCAGCGTAACGGCGTGAAGCTTAAGCCGCCAGCAGCTGACGCAGCACGAACGGCAGGATGCCGCCGTGCTTGTAGTAGTCCACTTCGATCGGCGTGTCGATGCGCAGCAGCACTTGTGCACGCGTCGTCTCGCCATTGGCGCGATGGATGACCAGGGTGACGTCCTGTTGCGGCTTGATTTCGCCATCCAGGCCTTCGATGTCGAAGGTCTCGTCGCCCACGATGCCCAGCGATTGCGCCGAGTCATTGCCCTTGAACTGCAGCGGCAGCACGCCCATGCCGACCAGGTTCGAGCGGTGGATGCGCTCGAAGCTGCGTGCGATCACGGCCTTCACGCCCAGCAACTGCGTGCCCTTGGCGGCCCAGTCGCGCGAGCTGCCCGTGCCGTACTCTTCGCCACCGAACACGACCGTCGGCGTGCCGTCGGCGATGTACTTCATAGCGGCGTCGTAGATCGACATTTGTTCGCCACTCGGCTGGAACAGCGTTTCGCCGCCTTCCACGCGCGAACCATCGGCCTTGGCCGGGATCATCAGGTTCTTGATGCGCACGTTGGCAAACGTGCCGCGCATCATCACCTCATGGTTGCCGCGGCGCGAGCCATAGCTGTTGAAGTCGGCCTTGAGCACGCCGTTGGCCAGCAGGTATTTGCCGGCGGGCGACGTTTCCTTGATCGAGCCGGCCGGGGAGATGTGGTCGGTCGTCACGGAATCGCCGAACACGCCGAGCGCGCGTGCGCCTTTGACCGATGCCGAGGCAGCGGCCGGCGTCATGCCAAAGCCTTCGAAGAACGGCGGCTCGGCGATGTACGTCGACTTCGGCCAGTCGTAGACCTGACCCTTCGTGCCCTTGACGTTGGCCCACAGCTTGGACGGCTTCTTGACCTGTTCGTAGTTCGTGCGGAACGTGTCGGCGTTCATCGCGAACTTCATCAGCTTGGCGATCTCGTCCGAGGTCGGCCAAATGTCGCCCAGATAGACGTCGCGGCCCTTCTTGCCCTTGCCGACCGGCTCGGTCATCAGGTCGCGCGTCACGTTGCCGGCGATTGCATAAGCGACCACCAGCGGCGGCGAGGCCAGGAAGTTGGCGCGGATGTTCGGGTGAATGCGCGCTTCAAAGTTGCGGTTGCCCGACAGCACGGCGGCAGCCACGATGTCGTTCTTCACGATGGCTTCGTTCAACTCCGGCGTCAGGTCACCGGCGTTACCGATACACGTCGTGCAGCCGTAGGCCGTCACGCCAAAGCCGAGCTTTTCCAGATACGGAAGCAGGCCGGCGGCTTCCAGGTACTTCGTCACCACGCGGCTTCCCGGGGCGAGCGAGGTCTTGATGTGCGGCGCGACCTCCAGGCCGGCTTCGACAGCCTTCTTGGCCAGCAGGCCCGCCGCCAGCAGCACGCTCGGATTCGAGGTGTTCGTGCACGAGGTGATGGCCGCGATCAGCACGTCGCCGCTCTTCACGTCGACGCCGTTGGTGGTCGTGAAGGTCTTGTCGAGGTCTTCCGATTTCTTGTTGAAGCCGTTTTCAGCAACCGGCTTGGAGAACAGCGACGAGAACGTCGACTTCACGTTGCCGATTTCGATACGATCCTGCGGGCGCTTCGGGCCAGCCAGCGACGGGGCCACCGTGCCGAGGTCCAGCGTCAACGTCTTGGTGTAGTCGATTTCGCCGGCCTTCGGCACGCCGAACAGCTTCTGCGCCTTGAAGTAGCTTTCGAACGCGGCGATTTCTTCCTTCGTGCGGCCCGTGCCCTTGAAGTAGTCGATGGTCTTGTCGTCCACCGGGAAGAAGCCCATCGTGGCGCCGTATTCCGGAGCCATGTTGCCGATGGTTGCGCGGTCCGGCAGCGACAGGCTGGCGGTGCCTTCGCCGAAGAACTCGACGAACTTGCCGACGACCTTCTCCTTGCGCAGCATTTCGGTGATCGTAAGCACCAGGTCGGTGGCCGTGCAGCCTTCGCGCAGGCGGCCCTTCAGCTCCACGCCCACGACGTCCGGCGTCAGGAAGTACACCGGCTGGCCCAGCATGCCGGCTTCCGCCTCGATGCCGCCCACGCCCCAGCCCACCACGCCAATACCGTTGATCATGGTGGTGTGGCTGTCGGTGCCGACCAGCGTATCCGGGTAGTACACGCCGTCTTTCTTATGGACGCCGCGTGCCAGGTACTCCAGGTTGACCTGGTGGACGATGCCGAAGCCAGGCTGCACCACGCCAAACGTGTCGAATGCCTGCATGCCCCACTTCATGAACTGGTAGCGCTCGTTGTTGCGCGAGAATTCCAGCTGCATGTTCAGGTCCAGCGCCTTCTTCTCACGGAAGTGGTCAATCTGCACCGAGTGATCCACCACCAGGTCGACCGGCACCAGCGGCTCGATCTTCTTGGGGTTCTTGCCCATGCGCTCGGCCACGTTGCGCATGGCGGCTAGGTCAGCCAGCAGCGGCACACCGGTAAAGTCCTGCAGCACCACGCGGGCTACCACGAACGGGATTTCATCAACGCGCTCGGCGTTGGGCTTCCAGTTGGCCAGTTGCGCAACGTGCTCTTCGGTCACCTTCTTGCCGTCGCAGTTGCGCAGCACGGACTCGAGCACGATGCGGATCGACACCGGCAGGCGCTCGATCGCCACGCCCAGTTCCTTGCCCAGTTGCGGCAGGGAGTGGAACTTGCCGGTCTGGCCGCCGTTGATCTTAAATTCCTTGAGTGTTTTTTTCAGATTGTGGGGCATGGCATGACTCCAAGGCTTGAGGATTGCGCGGGGTGCCGGGGCGCCCCTTGCGGATACATCAAATCGACAAAATCAAATCACGTACAAACCGACAAACGCGTTGACCGGCCTGGCTTCTGACCGGTCGGGTAATCCGCCACGACACCGCTGAACGGCTTGCCGCCGCTGATGCGGGCGGTGATGCCATGGGCGATCGGACGCTTCTTGGCGTCGTGGTCATTCGTGGTGAAAGGCTGATCGTCCACGCGGGCAATGGTCATGCGCAGCACATGGGTGCGCTGGCCGCGGGCGACGGAATCTTGTTGATCTTCGATTGGCTTGCGGCCGAAGAGGGGCGTGCCTGGAGCCGTCGTGCCCGTCGTGCCATCTGACAGGACGGTCCCAGACACAAAAGGCCCACGGAGCCCGGCGCATCCGGGCGAGGTCACATCGTCGACGATGGCCTTGCCCAGATTCGTGCGGAGGTTCGCAACTGGTGCGGACATGAGCGGCTCCTGTGGGCCTCTTGTGCGATATCGCGTTACTGCTGGGCCGGTAGCACTGCGCCCGGAGCAGGGGCCGGAGCGGGGGCAGGGCTGTCCGGCGCCATCAGCGGCAGGCCGGCCGGAGCGCGCAGGGCGCCCGCTTGCGTCGGGGCCGGTGCGCCGGCAGCCATTTCGGCGGTCTGGCACTCATCGGCCAGGCGGTGGCCTTCGTTGCGGTCGAACAGCATGGCCTTGGCGGGGATCACCACCAGATCCATCCCGGTCTTCTGGTCGAAGTAACGGTCTGCGCCCGTGCGGGTCATCTGGCGCGGCAGCAGGTAGTTCTTGCCCTTCCAGTACATCGTAATGATCTGGTCGCGCGCCATGTCGCCCTTGAGGTACATCTCGTTGCCAAGCTCGCACTTCCATTCGACGCCTTCCGGCTTGACGGCAGCAACAGGCGCGGCCTTCTTGGCGGCATGCTTCTTGGTCCAAGTCTTCTTGGCGGGAGCCTTCTTGGTAGCCGACTTCTCTGGGGCCTGAGCGGCTGCATATTGCGATGCAGCCAGCGAGAGAACGCCAGCACAGGCGCCCACGATGAATTTGTTCATAGGGTTTCCTTCGGTAAGACAGAGTGGGGGAGGCGGCTGCCAGGCCACGAGATGCCACGGCATTTCGCACACCGGCCGGTATTTTGACCGATTTGGACGCCGCGCCCAACGTTCTGTTACATGCTTGCCCGACCGCTCCGCCAAAAGGGGGTGTCGTGCTTGCGCCAGCGCCGTTTTTCGGGTTGTTCCCGGGCAGCTTGCCCCCGCAGGTTTGCCTTCCGTTCTCCTTGTTTGCGTTGGTGTGGATCTTGGCCCGGCTCAACCGCGGTTCTGTGCGAAGAGCGCGTCCAACTTGGCTTCGTAGTCGTGGTAACCAATGCTGTCGTATAACTCCATGCGCGTCTGCATGATGTCGACGACATTTTTTTGCGTGCCATCGCGGCGTATGGCAGCGTAGACGTTTTCCGCGGCCTTGTTCGTCGCGCGAAATGCCGACAGCGGATACAGGATCATCGATACGCCTGCGGAGGCCAGCTCATCGCGCGTGAAAAGCGGCGTCTGCCCAAATTCGGTGATGTTTGCCAGCACCGGCACCTTCACCGCGTCGACAAACTTGCGGTACATCGACAGTTCTGTCATTGCCTCAGGAAAGATCGCGTCCGCGCCGGCTTCCACGCAGGCCACGGCACGTTCGAGGGCGCGGTCGAAGCCTTCGACGGCCAGGGCATCGGTGCGCGCCATGACGACAAAGCTGGCGTCGGTGCGGGCATCGACGGCAGCCTTGATGCGATCGACCATCTCGTCCTTCGAGACGATCTCCTTGTTGGGCCGATGGCCGCAGCGCTTGGCGCCGACCTGGTCTTCGATATGCATGGCCGCGGCGCCAAACTTGATGAGCGATTTGGTCGTGCGCGCCACGTTGAATGCCGAAGCGCCAAAGCCCGTGTCGACATCCACCAGGAGCGGTACGTCGCAGACATCGGTGATGCGGCGGACGTCGGTCAAAACGTCATCCAGGCCCGATATGCCGAGATCCGGCAAGCCCAGCGAGCCCGCTGCCACGCCGCCGCCCGACAGATAGATCGCGCGATAGCCGGCGCGCTTGGCCAGCAGCGCGTGGTTTGCATTGATGGTGCCCACCACCTGCAGTGGCGATTCATCGACCAGCGCCTGGCGGAAGCGCGCTCCTGCGCTGGCTTGGGTGTTTGACGTCATGGCGAATCTCCTTTCTCTGCACGTCACGCGAAGAAGCGCGCAACGGCGTCGGCCGGCATCTCCACGCCGGTGGTGTGCGCCCGTTGCAGCACGGCCCACCAATAGCGATAGCTTGCGCGGTCATGCAGCCGGCCCTCGTGCTGGATGGGCCCCCAGGAGGCGTCCTGCGCGGCCGCAAGAATGGCGCCCGCGCGTGTCACTTCTTCGTGCGATGGGCGGAATGCGGAAACGATTGGCGCGATCTGGTCCGGATGGATGCTCCACTTGCGCAGATAGCCGAACTCGTTGCGGGCACGGGCGGCATCAGCGCCGGCTCGGTCGGGGTGCTTGATGTCAGTGCTGACGTTGTGCGACGGCACCTTGCCGTGCGCGTGGCAAGCGGCGGAAATCTCGGCAAGGGCGCGGCGGATCAGAGGATGCTCGAACTGCTCTGGCGAGCCCATCGCCGCACCGGGAATCGCGCCGTTGTGCGCCGAGACAAAATCCATCAGGCCGAAGCTCAGGCATTCCACCTGCACCAGCGCGGCGATATCGAACACCTGCGCGAGCGCGCCATGCGTTTCGATCAGCACGTGGATCGGCAGGTGCCTCGCAATGCCGGCCGCCTTGGCGGCCTGGTTGACGCGATCGGTCACTCGCGCGACTTCCACGACGTCACGGACCTTTGGCACGGTCACGTAGGCGAGGCGGCGGCCGGCAAGGCCGACAAGGATGTCGACGTCCTGCGTCCACGCGTCGTGGTTCGGATCGTGAATGCGCACGCCAACGCGGTTGAAGCGGTTGTCGTCGCTGTTGATGAGCGCGGCGGCCAATTCGGCATGTGCGCGTTCCTGGCCGACGGCGGCGCCGTCTTCGCAGTCAAACGTGATGTCGAAAACGGGGCCAAGGGCTTGTTGCAGGGCGAGCGACTTGCGCATCAGTTTTTCTGCGCCCGCGTAGTGGTCGCAGACCGGCAATTGGGCCGGCAGGGCATCGTCCTGGAACAAAACCTCGGTGGGGTGCACGGGCTGGTATCGGTTCTGCGGCGCTTGTGGCGCCTGTGTCTTGATCGAAATGCAGGTGTAAAAAAACCGGAGGGGTCGCTGCCGATCCGCTCCGGTTCTTTCTTAGATCATGCGGATTACAGCAGATGCTGCACGCCCGCACGCTCGCCTTCCAGCTCGTCGAGCGTAATCTTGATCTTGCCTTGGCTGTACTCGTCGATTTCCAGGCCTTCGACGATCTTGTACTTGCCGTTTTCGGTGGTGACCGGGAAGCCGAACATCACGTCCTTCGGAATGCCGTATTCGCCGTTCGACGGGATGCCCATCGTGACAATCTTCCCGTTGGTGCCGAGCACCCAGTCACGCACGTGGTCGATGGCGGCGTTGGCAGCCGAAGCAGCCGACGACAGGCCGCGCGCGTCGATGATGGCGGCGCCGCGCTTGCCAACGGTCGGCAGGAACACGTCGTTGTTCCACACCGGGTCGTTGATCATGTCCTTAACGCTCTTGCCGTCGATCGTGGCGTAGCGATAGTCGGCGTACATCGTCGGGCTGTGGTTGCCCCACACGAACAGCTTTTCGATGCTCGACACCGGCTTGCCGGTCTTGGCGGCGATTTGCGACAGGGCACGGTTGTGGTCCAGGCGCAGCATGGCGGTGAAGTTCTCACGCGGCAGGTCCGGCGCCGACTTCATGGCGATGTAGGCGTTCGTGTTGGCCGGGTTGCCGACCACCAGCACCTTGACGTTGCGCGAAGCAACGGCGTTCAGTGCCTTGCCTTGTGCCGTGAAGATCTGGGCGTTGGCCGACAGCAGGTCCGCACGTTCCATGCCCGGGCCACGGGGGCGGGCGCCCACCAGCAGAGCCACGTCGGCGTCCTTGAATGCGGTCATCGGGTCGGAGTGCGCTTCCATGCCAGCCAGCAGCGGGAATGCGCAGTCTTCGATCTCCATCATCACGCCCTTGAGCGCCTTCTGGGCCTTCTCATCGGGGATTTCCAGCAGTTGCAGGATGACGGGTTGATCCTTGCCCAGCATTTCGCCGGCGGCGATGCGGAACAGCAGGGCGTAACCGATCTGTCCAGCAGCGCCGGTCACTGCGACGCGCATGGGTGCTTTTGCCATGAGAACTCTCCAAACGGTAGTGAAAGCGGATCGCACTGCGCGCGGCGCGCATCCCAGCAGGATGTCGGTGCAGCCTCGCAGGCATTGCCGGCAACGGTCGGCGCCTCGTGGGCGGTCGGCTCAGAAACGGCAAGAGCCTCGCAGTTTACTGCGTCCGCATGACGATGTGGAAACACACTGCAATTGACCTTTGAGCCGTTGTGGCGTGTCGTGGGGGCCGTCGCCCGGAACAGGCGCGAGTGTAGGTCTGGCCTCGCCGGAAAGTCAATGAATCTTCTGTCTTATATAAGACATAAGACATTCTATAAACGGGCTGGACGCCTTTGTCGCTTTTGTGGTGAAATCGGCAGTTATGTCGAGCACACCCAGCCCTCTATCCGCTGCGATGCCGCCCCCGGGCGGCGAAGGCGGCGCATCGCCCGCTTCTTCGGGCGGCGCGGGCGGCTCTCCCACGTTCAGCCCGTTGTATCAGCAGATCAAGACGCTGATCCTGCAAAGCCTGCAGGCCGGCGAATGGAAGCCGGGCGAGATGATCCCCAGTGAGATGGAATTGGCGGCCCGCTACAAGGTCAGCCAGGGTACCGTGCGCAAGGCGATCGACGAACTGGCGGCCGAAAACCTGGTCGCGCGGCGCCAGGGTAAGGGCACCTTCGTTACCACGCATTACGAAGAGGGCGTGCAGTTCCGGTTTTTGCGTCTGATGCCGGAGCAGGGCGAACAGCACTATCCGAGCAGCCGTGTGCTGGAGTGCAAGCGCATGCGCGCCCCGGCTGAGATCGCCCGCCTGCTCGAACTCAAGGCCGGCGACAGCGTCGTGCAGATCCGCCGCATCCTGTTCTTTTCGGGTGAGCCGACCGTGCTGGAAGAAATCTGGCTGCCGGGCGCGAGTTTCAAAGGGCTGACGGCTGAAAAACTGACCGAGTGGAAGGGCCCGATGTACGCCTTTTTCGAGGCGGAGTTCGGTGTGCGCATGTTGCGTGCCACCGAGCGCATCCGTGCAGTGGCGGCTGACGCGACCACGGCTGAATTGCTCTCGGTGGCGGCTCAATCGCCGTTGCTCTCGGTGGAGCGCGTGTCGCATACGTTCGGCGACAAACCGGTGGAGATACGTCGTGGCCTGTACGTCACGACGCGGCACTTTTACCAGAACGAATTGAATTGACGACGCGCTGCCAGGCCCGATTCGGGCGGCCCGTTGCGACTTGGACTGGGTCTGGGTTTGTGCGTCGCGCAACAGCGTATTGCGCGGCATGAAGGCAGTGTAGAGAGGACAATCGGCCCCCGTATCACGCCACTGGCAGGCGAGGGCAGGAAGCACAAAAGTGGAGCGCGTCGCATGGAATTAATGGTGCGCTGCGCAACAAAAGCGCGCTAAAATCTCGCGGATTTGTGCAAAGCTGTTTTGTTTGTTGATTAGCCAATTGGGGTCTGACCATGGCAGAAGCCATCAAGAAAGCCAGGCCGGTATACAGGAACATCGGTTTGGGCGATATCGCCCGTTACCGCTTGCCCTGGGCCGGTAAGGTGTCCATCTTGCACCGTGCCAGCGGTGCGCTGATGTTCCTTCTTCTTCCGTTCGTGCTGTACTTGTTCGAGCAAAGTCTCACGTCGGAAATCAGTTTCGCCAAGTTTTCGGCGCTTCTGTCCAACGGTTTTGCCAAGGTTGTCGTCCTTGCCCTCATCTGGGCATACCTGCACCACTTCTGCGCCGGCATCCGTTACCTGATCCTCGATCTGCATATCGGCATCGACAAGGCCTCGGCCTCCAAATCGGCTGTGAGCGTGCTGATCGTCAGCCTGCTGCTGACCGTCGTGTTCGGCGCCAAGCTGTTCGGCCTGTTCTGAGGAATCCGCAATGGCACAAAACAATATTGGTCCCAAGCGCCTCGTTGTCGGCGCGCACTACGGCCTGAAGGACTTCCTCGCGCAGCGCGTCACCGCCGTGATCATGGCGGTGTACACCATCGTGCTGCTGGCTGCGTTCCTGCTCTCGAAAGACACGTCTTACCAAAGCTGGGCGGGGCTGTTCGCCAACCAGTGGATGAAGATGCTGACGTTCCTGGCATTCGTGTCGCTCACGTATCACGCCTGGATCGGTGTGCGTGACATCTGGATGGACTACGTGAAGCCCGTGGCAGTGCGTTTGACGCTGCAAGTGTTGACGATTCTGTGGCTCGTCGGTTGCGCGGGCTACGCAGCTCAGATTCTCTGGAGGGTTTAAGACATGGTCGCAGTCAAGACTGGGCTGCCGCGCCGCAAATTCGACGTGGTGATCGTCGGTGCGGGCGGTTCGGGCATGCGTGCATCGCTGCAGCTGGCAGAAGCCGGCCTCTCCGTGGCCGTGCTGTCCAAGGTTTTCCCCACCCGCTCGCACACCGTGGCGGCGCAGGGTGGTATCGGTGCTTCGCTGGGCAACATGAGCGAAGACAACTGGCACTATCACTTCTACGACACCGTCAAGGGCTCCGACTGGCTCGGCGACCAGGACGCGATCGAGTTCATGTGCCGCCAGGCACCAAACGTGGTGTATGAGCTGGAACACTTCGGCATGCCGTTCGACCGCAACGCCGACGGCACCATCTACCAGCGCCCGTTCGGCGGCCACACGTCGAACTACGGCGAGAAGCCCGTGCAGCGTGCCTGCGCCGCGGCTGACCGTACCGGCCACGCGCTGCTGCACACGCTGTATCAGCGTAACGTACGGGCCAAGACCCACTTCTTCGTCGAATGGATGGCGCTGGACCTGATCCGCGACCAGGACGGCGACGTGCTGGGTGTGACGGCGCTGGAAATGGAAACCGGCGAGGTCTACATCCTCGAAGCGAAGACGACGCTGTTCGCCACGGGCGGTGCAGGCCGGATCTACGCAGCGTCCACCAATGCCTTCATCAACACCGGTGACGGCCTGGGCATGGCAGCGCGCGCAGGCGTCCCGCTGGAAGACATGGAATTCTGGCAGTTCCACCCGACCGGCGTGGCCGGTGCGGGCGTGCTGATCACGGAAGGCGTGCGTGGCGAAGGCGGCATCCTGCGTAACAAGGATGGCGAGCGCTTCATGGAGCGCTATGCCCCGACGCTGAAGGATCTGGCGCCGCGTGACTTCGTGTCGCGCTCGATGGACCAGGAAATCAAGGAAGGCCGTGGCTGCGGCCCGAACGGCGACTACGTGCTGCTCGACCTGACCCACGTCGGTGCCGAGACCATCATGAAGCGCCTGCCGTCGATCCGCGAGATCGGCCTGAAGTTCGCCAACGTCGATGCCATCAAGGAACCGATTCCGGTGGTGCCGACCATCCACTACCAGATGGGTGGCATTCCGACGAACTATCACGGCCAGGTCGTGGTGCCGAAGAACGGCAACCCGAACGAGGTCATCAACGGCTTCTACGCGATCGGCGAATGCTCGTGCGTGTCGGTGCACGGCGCCAACCGCCTGGGCACGAACTCGCTGCTCGACCTGGTGGTGTTCGGCCGTTCGGCGGGCAACCACATCATTGCGCAGAACCTGAAGAACCGCGAGCACAAGCCGTTGCCGGCCGATGCAGCGGACCGCGCACTGTCGCGTCTGGCCAAGCTCGATGCGTCCAGCTCGGGCGAGTACGCGCAGGACGTTGCCAACGACATCCGCCGCAACATGCAGTCGCACGCCGGCGTGTTCCGTACGCAGAAGCTGATGGATGAAGGCGTCGAGCGCATCCTGGAAGTGGCCGAGCGTGCTGGCAGCATCCACCTGAAGGACAAGTCCAAGGTGTTCAACACCGCGCGCGTTGAAGCGCTGGAAGTGGCCAACCTGGTGGAAGTGGCCAAGGCGACGATGGTGTCGGCCGCCGCCCGCAAGGAATCGCGCGGCGCACACGCACACAGCGACTTCCCGAATCGCGACGACGAAAACTGGATGAAGCACTCGCTGTGGTACAGCGAAGGCAACCGCCTCGACTACAAGCCCGTGCAGTTGAAGCCGCTGTCGGTGGAATCGGTGCCGCCCAAGGCGCGTACGTTCTAACGGATAAGAAGGGCCCACAAAAATGAAGCGTATTTTTGAAGTCTATCGCTACGATCCGGACAAGGACGCAGCGCCCCGCATGCAGACCTACGAGGTTGAGCTCGACGGTCACGAGCGCATGCTGCTCGACGCGCTGGTCAAGCTCAAGAAGCTGGACGAGTCGATCGCGTTCCGTCGCTCGTGCCGTGAAGGCGTGTGCGGCTCCGACGCCATGAACATCAACGGCAAGAATGGTCTGGCATGCCTGACCAACATGCGTGAGCTGCCCGAGAAGATCGTGCTGCGCCCGCTGCCGGGGCTGCCCGTGGTGCGCGACCTGATCGTGGACATGACGCAGTTCTTCAACCAGTACCACTCGATCAAGCCGTACCTGATCAACGACGAGCCGCCGCCCGAGAAGGAGCGCCTGCAGTCGCCGGAGGAGCGTGAAGAGCTCGACGGCCTGTACGAGTGCATTCTGTGCGCGAGCTGCTCGACGTCGTGCCCGTCGTTCTGGTGGAACCCGGACAAGTTCGTTGGCCCCGCCGGTCTGCTGCAGGCGTATCGTTTCATCGCCGACAGCCGCGATCAGGCGACCAGCGAGCGTCTGGACAACCTGGAAGATCCGTATCGCCTCTTCCGCTGCCACACCATCATGAACTGCGTCGATGTGTGCCCGAAGGGTCTGAACCCGACCAAGGCCATCGGCAAGATCAAGGAATTGATGGTGCGCCGCGCGGTGTAAG
>NZ_JBQEPR010000015.1:0-35068 GCF_052045895.1 Ralstonia sp. 22111
TACTGCTGTTTTAGTTATTTCTTCTTGCGGTTCACGCGGTCCAGCACTTGCAGCACTTCCCACCGGTACAGGTCAACTGTCACACCATCGAGCGTGGTCAGCATGTAGGCCCCAATCGCGTCCATGAACCCGGCCTGGTAATCGAGGGCCTTGTCCTTGACGTGGAACTGAAGCTCAAAGCGCAGCGTATGCGGCTCGAACTGGCGGTGCATCTTCATGTGCATCTGCGTGCGCCGCAGATAATCCCGCGCGCTCAGGGCGCCTTGTGCATACAGGATGTTGGTCTCAAGGCTCATCGGGCACCTCCGGACGGAGGACGTTGCGCGATGCAGGTGGAACAGCAATTTGCAGGGCGATGCCCGCGTGGGATGGGTACGGCTTGGGTCGGTTGATCCATTGTCTTGCCTCTGGTTGAGTGAGGAGCCACCCACCTGGGAGGGTGGGCGGGCACACGACAAGGTCTGCAATACCGACGTTACTGTCATGACGGCAGGGCCGAAGCCCTCCCTGTCGGGCCCGCCCGAATGGGCGAACGACGACAGCGGTAGAAACTTGAGTTTCTTCCGGACAGGAACGATCGAGATTGCAGTCTCGGCTGCGGTTGTTGCCGCAGCGGGGAGGAGTTTAGCGGGTGGGGTGGTTTTGGGGCAAGTTGGAAGAACGTCTTGCATGCGGCTCGTCACACCAATGTTCCTAATCATCGGCATATGCCGGCAAACGACCGACGAAGACCCATACAAGAACCGGCACCTCTAACTCACCACTCTTTCCACAATTTGATGAGTCCACGCAGAAAATCATCACACTTGGCTGCAGTCCATGTTACGTCAGGATTTCCGTCAAGCAGCATGTACTGTTTGTTCGCACAAATAAACTTTGATCGGTCCGCTTGTAATAACCAATTTACGCACTTAATCATTGAGTCCTGATAAGAATTTCCGAAACATTCAACCGGCACGTTCCATAGCAACCCCTCAATGTAATACGACGGCGCAGCACCCTCATCCAAATAACCATCTTGGACCATCCTCTGCCTAGCGTTTTTTAATATTCGAACGATATGCTTAAACCATTCATTTGTTTCCTGGTTCTTCGCAATCAAATTTTCGCGATGTTGTTTTGGATAATTTATAACGCGCGTGCCATCCGATTTATGAAAGCTAATTCCGCATTCATACAAACTTTCCAAACCCGATAAGTACCTGTTGTACCGTCGATGCTGGGTCGTAATCAGCACATCGGCCTTCCTGCGGTCATGAAATGACTCGATCTTCACAGCCTTAGCTCCTGGCACAACGTGGTCACCAAATCTACGCCGGAGGGCAGCAAGCACATCCTTATGAAAATCTCGATGTGTATATATTGCATCAGGATGAACTGCTTGAAATTCCTGCTTTTGCTCCTGCGGCAATAAGGTCAAGTCATATGTGAATATCGAATCTAAGCGAATTACGACATCGACATCACTTTCGCTCCAAATGTTCGTGTCGTTTCCATACGAGCCTTGGAGAAAAACTGTGTAATCCTTCTCATGGTAACCGGTCTCCGCGGCATCAAGCGCCAACTTCACGGTCGCATACGTATCTTTCGAAGTGGTTTGCGCACCGATTCGTGCCCACGTATTAAGCTGATCCTCCGGAATTGCCATTCCCCCATCCTCCAGAAAGAAGTTGCCGCAATTGACGCTCGTGATTTCTAAATGACTCCCAACCTCGTTGGTACAAAATATTTAGCTTCTCCACATCGCACTCCATTAGGTCAGTCGCCATGTCTGGAGTGGTGTACGAATCGTTCACGCGAACCATAGGCACATCATGAAAAAGAATTTTCGTAAGAGTCTCCATTGATGTGGCGTTTATATCTAGCGTCTTTTGCAGCAAGCGAACCAGAAAGAATTTAAATATTAGCCATTTGTGTGCATATCTAGCGGGTTCTGGATAGTTTCCGACACCGATACTGACAACTCGTAGTTGAGACCGATCGTACTTTAATGCAGTGACCGCTTCGGCGATTGCGTACAGGGTCGGATTATTCGCACAGTAACCCCCATCGATAAGCTCGACGCGGCTGCCATCATAAGTGGTAACACTTTTACGTTTGAAATAGGGATACGCGGAGCATGAAGCAACGACCGCTTCCCCAACAGAACATCCGAAACCGGGAACAAAAGTCGCTTCTCCACCATGGGCTTGTTGAACGCCGCTCTTAAAAATCATAGGCCGCTCTTCCCGCCAGCGGGAGCTAACAATACCCACAAGCGTCTTCATGGCATCAAATTTTGTATCTCCGTACACGTCTCCTGCGAGCTTCTCAAGTGCTTTCGTACGGCCACTGCAGGTGCGAAGGCTCATCAAAGCTGGCACGTGTGCCTTGTACAAATTATGTACTTCTTCTGTTTTTTTACCCAATGAAAGTAACGATGCGATAATTGCGCCGGTACTGGTTCCGAAAATTACATCAAATTGCTCAGCAAGCGGCTTGCCGCCCATCATGGCTTCAAGTTGTTTGAGAACCCCGAGTGTGTAGAATCCTTTTGCACCTCCGCCGTCCAAACTGAGAATCCTGCAAGTAGAATCCCTTGACCCCAAAGCGTCAAAGTTCAAGATGTTTTTCTCCATTTGCAAAGAACGATATTTGTCCATCTGAACTAATTTTTATTGCAACACCAAGACGGCTAATACCAACGGCAGCTCGGGTACGAGCACCCTGATTTGTACCTCCTGCCGGCTTTGTCATTGCCCCGTAGGCCAATAACTTTCCGACTCGATCAACAATGACTGCGCCATCAAGGGACGCGAGATCGGTAAATATTCGACGATCAATGGTGTGAATCTTCTTTTTAGCGAAACGTTTATCTAGCGCTTGCTCGACCGCTCCACGCCCTTTCCCACCGACATGATCGGTTAGGCTACTCAAGCCGGAACGCAGCTTTTTGGGATTCGTCACTACAACGAGTAGCCCACCTGATCTTCTGAACGATAAGTCAAGTGCGACGTGATACAAGTAGCGTAGGACTTTATCTGCGACCCCGAGGCGCTGACCAACTTCAGGCCACAGATCCTTTAATTTCGACAGAATTGCTGCATGGTTCCAGATCTGCCACCGTCCCGACCGTTGGCTAAACCAAAGCCTGCCCCGATGCACAACAGCCATTTCTCCGCTTCGCACTAAAGCTACGCCAACGCCGTTTAGTTCTTCTGCAGAATCAGCGAGTCCGGCGATCCACCATGGACGCCGAGTTAATTTCGCCGACTCTCGCTCCGGTGTCGTCAATGGCGCGTACCCAGAAATATTGCCAGCTCCGTCAACAAGGAGTGCTGTGGAGAAACCATCGGTCAATCGCTTAAGCCGCTTATTTTCAAATGCCTCGCTAATTGGGTGCTCTCCATCCTTCCGATTAGTCAATATCAACCCGTATGAAAGACGCTGGTTTTCATAAGTCTCATGAGCAAGAGCTCGCACAAAGCGAAGAATCGGAGTTATCGCGTTGCTGTCGATCCCGCCGACTCTCTCCATTTCGCCCGCAACGGCAAGAGTGCCAAAGTCTATGAGGGATAACGCACCTCCGAGCCGGGAATGAAGCATTAGAGACGCCTCAGAAGCGAGATGGAGTAGAAACTGATAATCGTCAGAGCTCACTGGACCGGAATGCCGACAGCCGATTGCCGAGACGCGCAATTTTTTGTCTAGCCAGAGTGACACTTCAACTGTTTGCCTTTCCTTCCATAGGACCTCTCCGCACGGAGCGGCATCGAACGGTTTTTGACTGGTTACCGCTTTCCAGCTACCAAATATCAAGTGCGGAAGTGCCGCTTCGATCCGCCCTAATAAGAGCGCAACATCATCGCATTCGAAATCGCTTGCCACGATTTTCTTGTGTGTACCTTGGGCAAATTTCATGTCACGCATTACCTATTCTGCGGCATGGTCGAATCCATATTTCATCGATAGATATATGGCGACTAGCACAACTGAAAAGCGCTCAACATCACGCTGACCTTACGTGTCCCATCTGCAACGTATACCGACACCCCGTCCGGTAATTGCTGCACCCCCAAAACGCCCCACCCCTCCCATTCCGCGCCACCAGCTTCACCCCACAAGCCGGGCATGATGGCGTCCGGTAATCCCCCTCAAACACCTTCGCCAGCAACGCGGCCTGCTTGTCTTCGGCCAGCGCGCGGATGCGCTCAAGCACCGCCGGCCCATCCAATAGCTGGATACCGGCCAGCTCGGAATACTCCTGCACCGGGTTGCCGACATAACCGGACAAAGACCAGAACACGCCCCGCTTGACCTTGTGCGCCAGCATGGAGCCGCCCAACGCCCGCACCTGCTCCACTTTTACGGGCTTAGACCACGCCTTGCACTGGACCACCGCCACGGGCGCATCCAGGCCGGCCTTGTACAGCGTGGCGTCAATGCCGCCGTCCGGGCCGTGCGGCACGGTCTTCACGGCAAACCCCATCTGCTCGTAGTACTGCACGCACAGCAGCTCGAACCGCTTCCACTCAAGCGACTGAATGGCCTCCAGCGTCCAGCCCTGGGGCGTGGCGGGTTCTGCCGGCGTGGGGGCTTGCGTGGGTGTGGTGGTGTTGCGAGTGGTGTTAGGCGGATTAGGCGGGTTGGGCGGGTTGCTGCCCGCAGCGTTGCGGGCGGGCTGGGGCGGTGCCTTCGGCGGGCGGGCTCGCCCAGTCGGTTCCGTGCGCGGGGGCCCTAGCCGGGCATCGGCCTGCCGGCTGCGCTCCCGCAGGTACGACAGCACGGCAAAGAAGCCGAGCAGCAGCGCGGGCATCCAGGCCAGCCCGTGCGCCAGCATGCCGATGGCGCTCAACAGCGGGTTGGCGCCAAACGCGGCCGGGAGGATGTTGTGAAAAATCAGGTAACTGGCCGCCGAGCCAATGGCCAGCATCCACCATGGCAGCGACAGCAGCATGTCGCTGGTGGATGCTTGTTTTCTCCTCCGCCCCATCTACCGCCCCCGGCCTCATGCTTTTTAGATATTTAGGACTAGGCGCTTTCTCTGATAATCCGATTCAAATCAGGGCGCCGGTTTTTAATTGGGAAATAGCATAGGCGATGCATCGGGATTGCGCTGCCCCCGTTGGTGGGGTTCTGGGTGGTTTCTTGAGCGGGGGTTGATAAAGATCGAAACGGCGGGGCTGATTTATATCTGACGAAAATCTGAATTAAGAATTGGGCATGTCACAGGCCGCGCTGACAGGCGCCGCTTCGCTGCGTTAGCATCTCGGCCCAGCACCTTGCTTGACATACAAAGCGCCATGGCGCACTTGGCTCTGGCGACTTCGCAGACCACCGTTATGAGAACGCTCGCAGAGATTGAGGCCGAAGTCGCGCGCCTGGCTGAACGAGTCGCCGCGCCGGGTAACGCCTATCCCACGTTCGGATACACCGCCGATTTTGCCCATCCACATATCGAGGTTGGGACCGGGCAATATCACTACGTTGCTGTTGAGCGGGGCACCGAGGTATTCCGCAAATCGACGTCAGATCTGGACGAACTGCTGTACTGGATATTCGAAGGTGTGACGTTTTCCATGGCGTGCGCCTATGAATTGGCGCACCGCATTCCCGGACAGGACTTCCGGCGATTGATGTTCAGCAAGCAAACAGAGTTGCTGACCAGCATCGATCCGGAAATGGGGCGGCGGCGCCAGGATGAAATCACCAAGACATTGCGCAACGCGCCGTTCAATGACAACCGGCCATAGGCTCGACCAGACAAGGAGATATCGGGTGGACGTGCTCCAGCTTCCTGCGGACGGTTCTTCCGTCTGGGCGGGGATGTCAGATATAGAACTGGTCACACCTGACGGCCGTCATCACGTCCGCCTTCCGTACGAGGGTGAACCGCCCCACGGCGACTCATATCACTTGATCCAGATCGACGGTGTACCTGCCCCCGGCTATGCGTGGGGATGCGACTTTGCGTGCACGCCAGATTCGCGCTTGCTGGCGATGAGTTGGATGGAAAAGCGCATCGAACGCAAAACAGCGGTATTCGATCTGGAAGGCGGACGGTATTTCGTGTTGCCTTTCTATATGGGTAACTTTTGCTTCCGGTGGCCGCGCTTGGAGGGTACGGAACAAGCGTCTGAGCAACGCTCTTACGCGTTCAACGGCAGCGAAAACTGGCTGGTCTACTAACTTTTGCACATGCGAATCGCCGCCCTGTCAGATATTCACGGCAATCTGGCCGCGCTGGACGCCGTGCTGGAAGACATCCAAGCCCAGGGCGTCGATCTGATCGTGAACCTGGGCGATATCGCATCCGGCCCGCTGCAACCGCGCGAAACGGTGGATCGGTTGATGGCGCTGAACCTGCCGACCATTCGCGGCAATCATGAACGGCAGGTTCTTGCTGGTGACCCGTCACGCATGGGTGCGTCGGATCAGTACGCGTTTGCGCAGTTGAGGCCGGACCAGCTCGCGTGGTTTGCGAGCCTGCCCGTGCTTCGGTACATCGAAGACGATGTCCTGCTCGTTCACGGGTCTGCTCAGAACGACCTGACTTACTTTCTGGAATCGCTTTCTGAGAAAGGATGCCGCTCGGCGACGCACGATGAAGTGCTCTCTCGCGCAGAAGACGCCAACGCAAAGCTCGTGCTGTGTGGGCACACCCATATGCCACGCGCAATGAAGCTGGTGGACGGCCGCTTTATCGTCAATCCGGGCAGTGTCGGCCTGCAGGCTTACAGCGATGCCTACCCCGTTGCCCACACGATTGAAACCGGCAGTCCGCATGCGCGCTATGCCATCGTGACTGAACAGGAAGGTGAATGGGCTGCGGAATTCCGTGCGGTTGAATACGCGTGGGACGATGCAGCGGCGATTGCGGAGCAGCGGGGCCGGCCGGATTGGGCGGTTGCGTTGCGCACTGGCAGGGCAAGAGACTAAAGAAACTCGATATGCGCATCTACCAAAAACTCCTACTCGTATTCAGTGCTCTCGCTCTGCTTGCAGGCTGCAACCAGCAAGCCATGATTGAGAAGTTCGCTCCAAAAGAGGAATCCGCCATCGCTCAACGGATGCTGTCTGAGCTGATTGCCAAGAACTTCGGTGCGCTCGATAGCCAACTCGATCCACGCCTCAAGACGCCGGACACGCGAGACACATTCGAAAAGATGGCGAACGCGTTTCCGTCAGGCCAGCCGAAAAGCATCACCCTCGTGGGTACGGAAACCAACACGCGCAACGACGTCACGACCTACAACCTGACGTACGAATACGAGTACCCCAACGCATGGCTGCTCGCTAACGTCATGCTGCAAAGGAAAGACGGGCAACTTCGGATTGTCGGCATGCATGCCTATCCCGAGAAGCAGTCACTGCGCGAAACCAATGCCTTCAAGTTCGCGGGCAAAGGCTTTACGCACTACTTCGTGCTCGGGTTGATGATCGGCATCGCGTTGTTCGTGATCTACGTGCTGGTGCTCTGTTTCCGGACACCGATCGCGAAACGCAAATGGCTTTGGATGGTGTTCATTGCGCTCGGCATTACGCGGTTCTTTTTCAATTGGACGACAGGCGAGCTTCGCTTCCAGCTCCTCAGCTTCGCCATACCGGGCGTCGGCGCCTTTGCGGCTGGTCCGTACGCGCCGCTCATCTTGACCTTCAGCATTCCGGTCGGGGCGATTGTGTTCTTGCTACGGCGGCGGGCGTTGGTTGCGGGTCGTGCGACTTCACCAGACATAGAGCAAACGCCGGTCGCTCCGCCTGCGCCGTAGCAATGGGGCATTAGTCGGATCAGCAGCCGTCCGGACGAAAAGACCGCAAGAGGGTAAGCAGATACAAGCCACAATCCGCACATGAAAAATCCATCCCGCCAAGCCCGCCTGCGCGGTGGCCTGCTTGGCCTCCTGATCGGCGATGCCCTAGGCGTGCCTTACGAATTTCACGACGCTGCGTCGATCCCGCCCTCTGCTGAGATCGAGATGACGCCGCCAGTGGGCTTTTACCGCGCACACGTGGGGGTGCCACCTGGCACGTGGAGCGACGACAGTGCCCAGGCGCTGGCCCTGCTCGATGCGCTGCTGCGTGACCGAACGCTGGACCTCGACACCTTTGCGGCAAACCTGCTGAACTGGTTCCAGCAAGGCGCGTTCACACCAGACGGCAATGTCTTCGATGTCGGCTTGCAAACCCGGCAGGCTTTCTACGCCATCGCGGCTGGCAAGAGCGCGTCCACATCCGGGCCGGACGGCGAACGCGACAACGGCAACGGATCGCTCATGCGTTGCCTGCCCGTCGTCATGGTGGCGGCCACTCGCGACGACGCAATCCACCTTGCCCGCAAGCAGAGCCTGCCCACGCACGGGCATGTGCGTTCTCAACTCTGTTGTGCGCTCCACTGCCTGACTGCCATGGGCATTCTGGAAGGCCAGTCCGCAGCCGATGCAGTACGCGCCGCCGAGGACGCGCTGCTCGACCGCCATACCGGCACGCCGGAAGAGAGCGAACTGAAGATCGCGCTGGATGGGCGCTTCGACGCCCCGCAAGGGTCGGGCTATGTGGTCGACAGCTTCTGGTCGGCAATGCACTGCGTGCTGTCGACACACAGCTATGAGGACTGTGTTAAGCGGGCGGTTGCGCTGGGCAACGACACGGACACCACGGCATGTATTGCCGGCGGATTGGCTGGATTGGTCTACGGGGAAGACGCCATTCCGCGGCGCTGGCTGGCGGCGTTGCACGGCAGAACGACCGTTGAGTCGTTGTTACAACACTTCTGATAGCGCACCCGGCCGAGACAGGCATTGCGGCTGCCGAAGTCTGTTTCCGTCACCCGACAAACTTATAATGTCGCCCGGCCACCCGCCTAAGCCGCCACCGCGTGCCGCGCACAAAACTTGCGCCGCACCTGCGGTGGCCACCGGGCCGCAACGTCACCCGGCCAAGCCCTTTTACCCAACGCCATGCCCTACCGCTTCCGTCCGTTGTCCGTTTTGTGCGCTGCTGCCTGCATCGCTGCCGCTCTGGCTGCGTGCAGCTCTGCGCCCACGCCGCTCTATCAGCAGGAGCAGTTCGATGCGGCGGCAAGCCCGTATGCGCGCACCTTCCACGCCAAGTCCGACGCGACGTGCGAGGCGGCACGCCGGGCGCTGTTGAGCCAGGGGTATGTGTCGAGTTCGCCGCGCGCTGACACGATCGACGGCAGCAAGAATTTCCAGCCGAGCAACGATTCGCACGTGGTGATCTCCTTCCACGTGGTGTGCGCGGAGGCCAATACCGAGGGCACGTCGAGCACGGCCTATGTGAACGCGGTGCAAGACCGCTACACGCTCAAGAAGACGAGCACGTCGGCAAGCGTGGGGTTGAGCATCCTGGGCTCGGTGTCGCTGCCCATCGGCTCGGGTGACGATTCGATGGTGAAGGTGGCAAGCGAGACGATTCCGGCCGGCGTGTTCTACGAGCGCTACTTCAACCTGGTCGACCACTTCCTGAAGATCGACCCCGCCCGCCATGACCGCAAGGTGGCCAAGGCGGCAGAGAAGGAACACGTGGCCCCGCTGCCCGAGCCCGCCCCCACGCCGCAGGGCGAGCCGATGAAGATGACGACGCCGGTGGTGCCCACGCCGGCCGCGCCGCCTGTGCCGGTGGCGGCGCCGGCTTCGGCTCCGGCTCCGGCTGCTGCGCCGGCGTCTGCGCCCGCTTCAACGCCTGCGGCGGCGCCTGTGGTTGCGCCGGCTTCTGCACCGGCATCGAAGGCGCCAGTTGATGCTGCACCGGCATCGGCTCCTGCGGTGACCACGCCGCCTGCACCCACGCCGGGCCCGGCCCCCGCATCCGCACCGGCTGGTGCAACAACGGGCGGCGCCAGCTGAGCGCGACCGACCCGCCGACCCTCCCTATATATAAAAGGGCCATCGAGGAATTCCGCAGAACGCAGCGCGGTCGCCGGCCAACGGCGCTGCTGTAGAGCGCGTGGCGGCATCGGGCAGGCGTTTGCCTTCAGGCGGCCAGCTGTAGTGCAGACGCAATAGTCGTCGCCTGCCTCTCTTCCTCATGTACCGCCAGTTGGTAGCCACGCGCATAGACCGTCTTGAGCTCGACCCCCGTGGCCTTTCCGAAGCACAGCTTCTTGCGCAGCTTGTAGACGTGCTGTTCGATGGAGCGCTCTGCAACGCTGGCGTCCGTCCCCCACACTGCGGAAGCGATCTGCTGACGTGACAGGAACGCCCCCGAAGACGAGAACAACAGCCAGGCCGTGGCAAATTCGCGGGCGGTCAAACGGATGGGCGTGCCGTGCAACGTCACCGTCCGGGTAAGCCGGCACAAACGGTACGGCCCGACCACCGCACGCGTGGCGGACTCGGTTTGCTGCGTGCCGTGCTCGGCGCTGCGCAGGATGCGGCGTACACGCGCCTTCAACTCCTCGGCGGTGAAGTGGCCAGTGATGAAGTCATCGACAGCGCTGTCAAAAACGGCCCGCATTTCGGCGCGTTCGACAAAATTGCCGAACACCAGCGTTGGCCAGCACATGTCGGCGTTGCACTCGCGCCAGGACAGCACGAGTTTGCCGGCCGTGCTGAATAGCTGTGCATCGATCATCAGCAGATCGAAGACCTCACTGCGCCGCGCGCGCAGCAACGCCAATGCATCGTCGAATCGCTCGCACGTCACGTCTTGCGCTGAGAGGCAAGCCGTCACGAACGCAAAGTTGGAAGGATTGCTGGTAAGGATGGCGAATTTCATGGCGTACCCCGACTGATGCGGCGCCAATCAATGTGTCGGCCCCGCTTGTTTTCTTTTACCCCAGCATAACTTTCACAATTCCTTCACACATCCCTCCGAAGAGTGATATTCCGGTGTGGCAGCAATTCCTCTGCGAATCGATGCATTTGTCATCAAATTGACACCTGTTTGAAATATTTAGGCACGGATTGCGGTCACGGCCACCCCAGGCCCCGGATGCCGCGCGTGCCGTCGGACAGGACGCGGCCAGCGCCAGATCGACGGCCTGGTTGCGTACTACGGCATCCTCCCGAAACTTCACCCGCGGCGCATCGAAGAACACGACCGGATACGAAGTTTCGCCATACCGGATCGGAGAGTTTCGTCACGTTCCCCTGCCCTTCGCGTTATCCGTGACCTTTATCGACGCTCCAACGTACTGTGGAACGTTCACTTGCCATATGGCGCATACCTCGACGCCGTAGGCAGCGCTTGCCGCAGTCACGGTGTACAGAATTGGAGTCTCGAAACGATGAAAATCAATCCAACCGGCAACGTCGCCATGCCGACAGTTGCTGAGCAGAGCCACACTCCCGGGAATGAAGTTCACGTCGCATCAGCGGGTGCATCACGGTCTTCCGTGGCGGAAGGTAGCCCGTTGCATGGGCTTCGCCGCACGCGTAGCCTTCCGGCGCGGCTCGGTGCAGCTTTGTCGGATGACTCAACAGAGACGAAAACACGCCGAGCGTCCGGCCGAAGGCTGGCAACAGCCAGTCAACGCTCCGTCGCGACGGGACAGCACGCTCGTAGCCCCGGCGTAAGCGAAATCAGGACACCCACCTCTAGCGCCAGGAGCGAACACAGCGTCGACATCGGTGATGCGCACGGGCCAGTCCCGCCGGGCGGCACGCAAGACGCGTCGATGCCATTGGCAGCATCTTCACAAGCCGGCGGCATGCAACGGCTATGGAACATGGCCGACATACGCACACTGCTGAGCCAAGCCGACGATCATGAATTCATCGCGGCATTGCGGGCCCCCACGGACGAGGCCAATGCCGATGGCCATGGCGCCCGGCTGGATCGCCTGGCAGGCCACGTTTCGGAGTTGAAGACCCACCTGGATAGCGCGGGGCTCGATGGCGCGCTGGCAACGCGATTCAAAGCGCGCCTTGATGAGGTGGGGGTCACGCTCAAAGCACTGCAAACGGATAAACCGCTCGGCGAACGTGCCGCGAAGGTTATTGGCCTGAACGCGCTGCTCGCGCCGTTGCCGTTGATGATCCCGCTCATGACGAAGCCACGGCAACAGAAGACTGAAGCGGAAATTGTGGCGCTGATGGCCAAAGCGATGGTCGAAGCCATCGGCATGATTCGCACGCCGACGACAGACAACAATCTCCTGAAAGACCGTGCGATGGCGCGCTACTACGCGAACACGGTGCAAGCGGTGGAGTTTGCCCTGCCTACGTTTGTCAGCGGCCTGCGATTCCTCAACGACAGCCCGGCGTTCAACATTGCGGCCGGCGCCGTATCGACCGGTGCCCTGTTTGGCGGCTTTCTGTCGAAAGAAATTCGGGACAAGTACAACGTCTGGCGCACCGGGTCGAAACATCCAGACTTGCGCAAGGCAGGCGTGGCGCTCTCTTCCGAAACGAAAGCCGCGCTGGATGCAGTGAAAACCGCGGTCGAGATGGACCAGCAGATGCTCAATGGCGCCAAGGATAGGTTCATTACGGAGCACGGCCGTGAGCTGAGCCCCCACTTGAGTAAGCAGGTGGCGATTGCGGTCAACGCCTATCAGCGCATTGCAGACGAACTCGCCGAGTGCATCGGTCTTCCGGCCGCCGAGGGGCACGCAGAGAATAGCGACCGCTCCGCAAAACTCGCGCTCGCTCTATTCTCGACCGCGGTTTGCACAGCAACGACGGTTTTGATGCTGCCTGACAAGATCGGAACTGTGGACCTCGCGTCCGACGCTGCCTTTACCTCCGCATTGATGTTCAGCTTGATGGCGGACAAGAACGTAAGCCGCAAGGACGCCCTGGAAGAGTTCAAGACGTTTGTTGGACTGAGCCTGGTCATGCTGGCAGTACTCGCGGCCAACAAAGCAGCGAATGACTTCATGGAGCGCGGCGTAAGTGGACTGTTGGTCGGCTCGATCGCGATGAGCGCTCTGAACTTGACGATGCCGGGGCCAGTCGGGCATGCCGCTGCGCGTGGCATCGAGGCACTCATGAGCATGAGCCCGTCGGACATGTTGAACGGACTGAAAAGCATTGGCGATCGCGTGTTCCAGATGTTTGCTGGCGAGCAAGCCCGACCCCTTCCTCGAAGCACTGTGAGGTTAGAGGAACTGGACCCCGACCTTGAGGGGGCGCTACCAGCCCGATAAAGGGCGCGTCGTTCCGTCCAGCGCGATGATCTCGTAGGCGTACCTCGCGCTGGACAAGTGGGCGAGGCGCCCCACCCCACGCTCACAGGCATTGGCGGGACGTGGCTTTACTGTTTCCAGTTCGAGATCAAGGTGATCGCCAAGCTGCACGAGCCGGCATGACGGATGCGTCAGTCCTACGAGAATCCGTACCCGCCTCTGCCGTAGGAATGTGCGAGAGTGCAAGCCACGGCAATGGCATCCACTTCACCTCACGGGCACGCGCACTCTGTGGAATGCCTCGACCGCACACGCCGATGCCCGCTCTTCAGGAGACACGCATGGTCAGCAAGAACACGATCTGTCTGTGGTACGACCGCGATGCGCTGGACGCGGCCAACTTCTACGCCAAGACCTTCCCTGACAGCAAAGTCACCGCTGTGCACCGCGCACCGGGCGAGTACCCGGCCGGCCAGGAGGGCGATGTGCTAACGGTGGAATTTACCGTGGCGGGCATTCCGTGCCTGGGGCTGAACGGCGGCCCGCAGTTCAAGCACAGCGAAGCATTCTCATTTCAGATTGCGACCGACGATCAGGCCGAGACGGATCGGCTGTGGGACGCCATCGTCAGCAACGGCGGGCAGGAAAGCGCGTGCGGCTGGTGCAAAGACAAGTGGGGGCTGTCGTGGCAGATCACGCCGCGCGCGCTCACTGCGGCCTTTACCGACCCGGACCGCGCAGCGGCCAAGCGCGCCTTCGACGTGATGATGACGATGCGCAAGATCGACATTGCGACGATTGAGGCGGCACGGCGGGGCTAAGTTCATCGGTCATCGGTTGCCGCATCTGCATTGCCGGGCGCCAGCGGCTCGGCAATGCAGACCGATGCCTGGATCAGACAGACCGCGCTAGTTTGTGGCGCCACGCGGTCACTTCTTTGCCTGCGTCTCGGCCTCCTGGTTCTGACGCGGGTCATAGCCGGTGAAGTACCAATGCCCGTCTGCTCCCAGCTGGAAGCTCACCTTCTCGTAGATGACGCGGCCATCCGTCAGCCGCGTTGCGTAGTCGACGTTCGCATACAGGCCATCGGGAACATCCTTGACCTTCGTATAGGTGAGCCGCGTAACGGATGCCCAGCCGCGTTGGCTGACCGCCCCGACCGACTTGCGCGCTTGCGTGAGCCCACTGGCAAAGCGATCAGCCGTGTAGAAGCCCCGCACGAAAGGCGCGGTCTGCTGCCAGAGCGCGGTGTAGTCGCCCGCGTCGATGCGCTTGAGCGCGAGCGTGGCGTTGCCGAGCAACTCATCTGCGGAGTCGCCCGCTTCCGCACCGTGTGCCAACACAGAAGCGGCGGCAAGCGCGCACGCCGCAACCGTCTTGAATGGGCCGTTAAGACGTTTCATCAACCACTCTCCGTCTGATCTCGATCTGTCTGGTTACTTTGCGGGCTTTGCCGGTGCAAATGTCTCGCACTGCGGGTCGGCCCATCGCGTCTTGGTCACGCGGTTGTCGTCGTCAAACTGGATCTGGTACTGACACGTGACAGGCTTGTCTGCGCTGCGGAAGTGGAACAGGTAGTTCCACACGCGCACGCGAAACACGCTTTCATGAAAGTGCGGCACGCCAATCAGGTCATAGACCTGGCCCTTGGTCATGCCGGGCTCGACCATGCGCAGAGGGTCAACGTTGGGGAACGAACCCTCGGGCGTCATCGCCGTGTCCGGTTTGGGGAACGCGGTATCGTTGGGGCCGGGGCCCGCACATGCCGCAAGGGCGAAGATGCACGAGAGCGTTGCGATGCAGGCTGGGAATGAGCGCTTGTTCATATCAGGAATCCGAAAGAGTCACGTTGCGGTTGTGCGGGGCGCCTTACCACTGATACCCGGCACCGACCACGGCGCCATAGGTGCCGCGCGTGTTGGTGGATACGGCGGCCTTGTAGATCCAGCGGTTGTTTTCCGACACCGTCGAGATACCGAGCGCCTGCCCCGATTGGCCGTTGTACACACTGCCTGCTACGGCCACCATGCTCTTGCCGGGGCCGGTCGGCTGCGGCAGGCCGGCCATTGCCATGGCCATGGCGGTGCCGCCTTCCGCATCGCGCCGGTACGAATCGATGCTGTTGCGCAGGCCCGCGACCTGGTTGTCGGTGTAGTTGTTGGCTTGCGTCACCGCGTTGTTCAGCTGTGACACGTTGACGGCATCGGTGGGGGCCGTGCCGGCGGCCACGTTGATGACCTGACGCGACAAGGTGGACGAGCCCACCGACACGACATCCGTGCGGCCGCCGTCGTTGCTGCCGGCACCAATGGCCGTTGACCCGCTGCCCGTGGCGACTGCGCCGGTGCCGACGGCGGTGGTGTTGTTGCCGGTGGCTTGCGAGCTGTTGCCCAGCGCCGTGCTGTTGCTGCCCGACGCTACCGAACCCGTGCCGCCTGCCGAAGAGTTCGGACCCGGCGTGGCCGGTGGCGTGTTGTTGGTGGTGCCGTTGGGCGAGGTAGAGGTGAACGGGCCACCGTTGTTGCTGATGAGCGTTGAGAGCTGCTGCTGAACGGCCTGCAACTGCGACACGTTGACCGCATCCGAACCCAGGCGGCCGGCAGCCACGCCCGTGATCTGGCGGTTGCCGACGTTCAGCTCACCCGACGAGGTTTGCGGCGCCGTCAGCCCAAAGGCCATGTAGTTTGTCAACGCGCCCACCGAAGTGAGCGAGCCCGCGCCCAGCGCAACGCTGTTGGCAAACGTGGCGGTGGCGCCGGAGCCCATGGCCATGGCATCCACCGCGCTGCTCTTCGCGCCCGAACCGATGGCGATGCCGCCCGCCAATGCCGCGTTTGCGTTGGCGCCTTGCGCGATGGACTGCGCGCCGTTTGCAGTCGACCCGCTGCCCAATGCAATTGCATCGGCCTGGCCGGAGGTCGATGCCTGGCCGATGGCAATGCCGCCCGGCGCGGTTTGCTGGACGATGGCGCCGTTGCCGACGCCGACGCCGTTGTCACCGTTCACCACCGTCGTTGGCCCAACGGCCACCGACTGCGAACCGACCGCGAGCGAATCGGCCGCCGTCGAGTTGGCGTGGAAGTACAGCGTGGGCGTGACCGCGAACGATTGCAGCGCGCCGGTCAACTGGCGGATCGTTGCCGCATCGTGCTGGCCCGTGCCGTCAGCCACGTTGGTCAACTGGCGATACGTATTGCCCGCAGCACTGCCGAATGACACGGCGCCCAGCAGCGTCCCGTCAGACGTGTTGAACGGAACTGCTTGGCTGCCTGCGGGAATCGACCCGACACCGGAGGCAATGGCCCGATCGGAAATGGCACCCGAGCCGATCGCCACACCGCCTGCCACCGACACCGTCGACAGTGAGCCGAGCGCAAGCGCGTTGGCCGTTTGCGCCTGCGCACCATTGCCGGCTGCAAGGCTGGTGGCGCCGGCTGCAACCGCAAGTGGCCCGATGGCCACGCTGTCCGTGCCAGTGGCCTGGCTGTCCGCCGCTGTGGAATTGGCGTGGAAATACTTGATGCCACCGCCGTTCTGGATGCTGGTGATCGTGTTGCCGAGGTTCGTGACGTTCTGGTTGGTCGCGAAGAGCTGCGAGCCATTCACCGCGTCTGTGCTCGTGGCGTTCAGTGCGCCGGGTGCAACGTTCGTGATGATGTTCGGCCCCGTGCCGCCGTGGTTGGCGCTGAAGGCGCCCGTGCCGCCATTGGCGGCCGGGTCCCACAGCAACGCGTCGTTCTTCGTTTGCGTCAACTCGGTTTGCACCGACTGCAACTGGCTCACGTTCACGGCATCGGTTGCGGCCGAGCCGGCAGCAACGTTGGTGACGCGGCGCTCGTTGCCAGCGGAGCCCACCGAGACCTCGCCCACCGGCGAGGTGCCCGCAAGCGGTGCCGTGCCAGGGTTGTAGGCGGCGGCGCCCAGGTTGGCGGTGGTGGTGGAATTGGCGCCGAGTGCGACGGAGTTGGCTGCCGTGGCCTGCGCGCCATTACCCATGGCCACGCTGTTTGCACCGCTGGCCACCGCAAGCGGCCCGACGGCCACGCTGTCCGTGCCGGTGGCCTGGCTATCCGCCGCCGTGGAGTTGGCATGGAAGTACTTGATGCCCGCGCCGCTCTGGATGTTGTTGACCGTGGTCGCGACACCATCGATGGCTTGGTTGGTCGCGAAGAGCTGCGAGCCGTTGACCGCATCGGTGCTCGAATTGCTCAGGCGCCCGGCCGCTACGTTGGTAATCTGCCGCTCGGCGCCAAACGCACCAACGCTCACGACGCTGGTCGGGCTCGTACCAGCGAAGCTGCGCGTGGTGCCGGCGATGACCGCGCTCGCGGTCGGGTTGGCTGCGGCGGTGACGGAGCCGGAGCCCAGTGCAACATCGCCCGCGTTGCTGGCCGTTGCGGTGGCACCCAGCGCGAGTGCATTCGCGGCTTGCGCCCGAGCACCGTTGCCGGTCGCCACGCTGTTCGTGCCGCTGGCAGCCGCAAGCGGCCCGACGGCCACGCTGTCGGTGCCCGTGGCCTGGCTGTCGGCCGCCGTGGAATTGGCGTGGAAGTACTTGATGCCCGCGCCGCTCTGGATGTTGTTGACCGTGGTGAAGATGCCATCCACTGCCTGATTGGTCGCGAACAACTGCGAGCCGTTGACCGCATCGGTCGAGCTGCCGCTGATCCGTCCGGCTGCGACGTTCTGAATCTGTCGCGGCGCAGCGGCCGAGCCGACACTGACGACGTCGCCTGCCGCCGGCGCGCCGCCCGCGAACGTGCGGGTCGTCCCTGCGACCACGGCGTTCGGCGTCTGCACGGCGGCCGACACGGTCGACGCATTGCCAAGGACGACCGCGCCGTCCAGGCCGCCGGGTATCGTCACGCCGTTGCCAACGACGAACGCGTTATTCGCATTGATCGTGTTGTTGTTACCGAGCGAATACGAGCCCGAGCCCGTGATGGTGCTCGGATCGCCGATCGCCCCGGAATTTGCGCCGCTGACGACGTTGCTTGTGCCAATGCTCAGGCTATTGGCGCCCGTAGCCTGCGCGCCCAGACCCAGCGCAACAGCGTTCGTGCCAGATGCCACCGCGTTGTTCCCGATGGCCGTGCCCGATACACCGGACGCTGTTGCACCGCTGCCCATGGCAGTTGCACCACTTTGAGAAGCCGCTGACGCGTTGCCCACCGCCACGCTAAAGCCGCCTGAGGCCGTCGACAGAACGCCGATGGCGATCGAGCCGGTGGCTGATGCCTTGGCGTTCAACCCAACCGAAGTGGTGCCGTTTGCAGTCACGCCGATGCCCGCGTTCGTGCCGATCGCGATGTTGTCGTTGCCGGATACCAGGCTACCTGCCGAAGCGGCCAGCGTACCGTCATACGTGACCGTGCCGTCGCCCGTGCCGAACGCGACGTTGCGCGTGCCCGTGACGCCAGACCCCGCGCCACGCATCGCACTCGCGATACCGCCGCCGACTGCGGTGTTTTGCGCACCGCTCACGAGCGTGCCGGTGGCAATACCGACGGCGACCGAGCCGGTGTTGCCGGTGGTTGAGCCCGCGCCTGCACCCTGGCCCGCCGCAACGGTGCCGTCGCCGATGGCGAGCGCCTGCCCGCCGATTGCGAGTGCCGTGTTGCCGCTGGCCTTCGCGCCGTTGCCAACAGCGGTGGCGGCGGCATTCGTCGCCTGGGCGTTTGCCCCAAGCGCGACGGCGTTGTCTGCGGTTGCCTTTGCCAAGGATCCGACGGCGGTCGACAAGTTGCCGCTGGCAACGCTTTGAAGGCCGACACCAACGCCCGCCGAGCCGCTGGCAGTGACGTCCGTGCCGATACCGATCGACGACTCGCCAGTCGCACCAGTACCGGGAGCGGTGCGCGCGCCCACATTGATGGAGTTGGTCCCGGAGGCAATGGACTGGAAGCCGACAGCCACTGCGTTAAGGCCCGTACTGCTTGCGCCGTAACCGACGGCCGTGGACCCGCCTTGCGTGGCAGTGGACATGAAACCGACGCACATCGTGGTGCCGCTGTAGAAGTTGTACGGCGCCGTAGAGCAGTTCACCTGCGCATATGCCTGCCCAGGGAGAACGGAACCGAGGAGCGCAACAGCGGCTGCAATCAAGGTCATTGCACCGCCGGCGGTGTTCCGGCAACCGCACCGCACGACCGTACCGCCCTTGCCTTTTGCCCGGTCCACCTCCGATGCGGCCACCCAAGCGCCCAGCGCCTCGTTCCAGATCGTTTTATATGATTTGTTCATATTGATTCCATCATGCTCGCCGTGAGCTCAAGAAAAGAAACAGAAAAACCGGGTGAGCCATCGCGCAGCGCAAACCATAAAGACGAACGCGCCCTTGGCACCCGCAAAGACAACGGGTTCCCGATTGATTGGAACTGCCAGCATTCAATGGCCGATGACTACACGGCTTTAAAAGGACGCAGAAACTCACCGCTCCGATAGGAGCGTCTTCAATACAGCGCGAGTTGGGTGCTGGTCCGCCGAGCCTAATGTTCAGTGGTCAACGGCTTGGCCCGTGAAGGCGCGGGGAATCAGGGCGGATCAAAGGGCCACTTGATAGCGACATGAATGGCGTGGGTTGGGCTTGGATCGACACTTGGTCGATGTCTTACGTTTATTACCCAAACGTTTGCCCTGACCGTGTAGCTCGTCGTATTCATTGCTACCGTACCCCCGGCAGTGCGGCTTTCTTATTGACGAAGGAGCGCTATCTCATGCACAGACGCGTCTTGGTGTGCAGGGGCTGAGATAGGCGCAGAGGGAAAATCTTCAAAGACTGAAGAAAAATAGTCGAGTTTGAATATTGTGTCTAGATATTTAGTACTAAGAAGAGCGGGGTTTTTACAATCGGAACAACCGATCATGCGTATTTCGGTGAATTCATTGGTTTAGACATACCCAGCCACGATCCATTGTTAACGTATTGAAATATTTTCCGGATATTGATTAATAAATCCATGCTCACGCAGTGGTTAATATCGCTAATTCTATTTCAAAGAAATTTTGCGCAAAGAACAAAAAAAGAGCGGCGCGCCTCATATTGGGGCGTGCCGCTCTTTAATCGCGCACACATTCGGGGATTTGGCCTGTCGCTGCGCCGAAAGCGTGCGTTCTGTGCATTTGCTCCGTTAAACGAGCGCGCTCACTGCGCGACAGGGTGTCGCGCCAACGCCCGGAACCGGTGCGCAAGCGTGTGATAGAACGACGGCGATAGCGCCTTGGAGACCTGGCTCGACAACAACGCCACGGCCATGAGCGGCAAGACCATCTCGTGGCCGTCGATCATCTCCATCACGATCACGAACGATGTGATGGGCGACTGCGTGACTGCCGCCAGGTAGCCGACCATGCAAAGCGCGGCAAGACTCGGCAACGGGATCGCCGATGTCACCAGCGACATGACGTTGCCCAGCCCCGCCCCAATAGCCAGAGACGGCGCAAAAATACCGCCCGGAATGCCGGACAGGTACGACGCGATCAGCGCACCGAACTTGAGCACCGCATAGAACGGCGAGAGCGCCTGATGGGTCTCCAGCAGGCCCCGCGCTTCTGCATAACCGCTGCCGAACGTGGTGCCGCCCGAAACGAGGCCGATCAGCGCGATGGCGATGCCGCACAAAAAGGCAAACCACACCGGTTGCCCTTGTTTGATATCAACCAGCCGTGCAGGCATCCAGCGCGGTATGTTGAGCAGCAGCCAGCAGAACGCGCCGCCCGCCACGCCCGAGATGATGCTCGCGGCAATCACCACGGGCACCAGCGCCAGATGAAACTGCCCAATGGCCTGGATGCGCCCGAAATACAGGTAGTTGCCTTGCAAGCCCAGCGCGACCACGCCAGAAAAAATGATGGCGGTAATGAGCGTGCCGCTGTTGCGGGCCACGAAACTGCGCGTGAGTTCTTCAATGGCAAACACGACACCCGCCAGCGGCGTGTTGAACGCCGCCGCAAGCCCGGCCGCTGCGCCTGCAAGGGCAAGCTGTCGCTCGATGTGCTTGCTGCTTCGACGATAGCCCCGCCGCATTGCGTACATGAGCGATGCGCCAATCTGCACCGTGGGGCCCTCGCGGCCGATCGTAAAGCCACAGAGGATGCCCAGGAACGAAACCACGATCTTGCCGAACATGATGCGCAGGGAGAGCAGCGCACTGGACAGCCGCCCGTCCTCCAGCGTCGCAATGACCTGCGGAATGCCGCTGCCCTCGGCACCGCGAAAAAACTGGCGCGTCAGCCAGATGGCAAGCGCCGCGCCAAGCGGTGTAATGACGATCGGCAGCCAGAACGCGTGCGACACCATGCCGCGAAAAAGCTCGAAGCCCAAATCGATGAGCTTGGCGTAGGCGACGGATACCAGACCCACGAGAACGGCACCGAGCCAGAAGATGCCGTAGTTTGCCCAGAGTCTCCTGGCCCGACGCACTGATCGATCTGCGATGTGGAGAGGAGAAAACATGGGGCTGGGGTGTCGGGTCTGGGAAGCGGAGATTATAAGACCCGACATGAGTCGGCCTAGTCTTGCGGCCTAGTCGTGCGGCCTTGATCGCACGCGGCAGTCCAGGCAGCGATGCCGCGTGATAGAGTCGTCCGCCCCTCCCCGGATCGTGTAGCCCTATGTCGACATTCGCGCTTGTTCCCAAGCAAACGGCGTTGTTGGTCATGCACTACCAGACCGACATCATGGCGTTGTTTCCGGCCGTCGCACCCACGTTGCTCTCCAACACCCGCAAGCTGTGCGAAGCCGCGCGGGCCAAGGGTGTGAGCGTCTATTTTGCGAAGTTCCACTTCAGCCCCGGCTATCCGGAAGTCAGCCCGTTGAACAAGAACGGGCAAGGCGTGAAGCAACTGGGGCTGTTCGTTGAAGATCGCATCTCGCCGGAGCTCGGTCGGCAGCCTGATGAGCCGATCATCATCGCGCACCGCGCCAGCGTGTTCTATGGCACCGATCTGCAGGTGCGGTTATCCGCCAAGGGCATCGATACCTTGATCATGGTGGGGGTGGCGTCGACGGGCGTGATGCTGTCGACCATTGCCCACGCGAGCGATGCGGACTACCGGCTGTTCACCGTGAAGGACTGCTGCTACGACCCGGACCCGATCGTGCACGACCATCTTTTTGCGACGGCGTTTGAATCGCGCACGACGGTGCTGTCGCTGGCGGATGCGCTATCGATGCTGGAGTAAATGGCGAGAAGTTGTCGGCGCGCTTCAGACGCTGACGACCTTGTTCTTGCCGGCGCGCTTGGCCTGATACATGCCGCGATCGGCGCGATGGATGGCCGCCATGGGCGGTTCGTCCTTGCCGACTTCGGCCACGCCGGCAGAGAAGGTGATGAACAGGCGGGTGTCGCCCGCTGCAAAGAAGCGCTGCGTGAGCGCCCGCTGCAGGCGGACGATGGTCTGCACACCTTCTTCCAACGGCGTATCCGGCATCAGGATCACGAATTCCTCGCCGCCAAAACGCGCGAGCGTATCTTGCGGGCGCATCGATTCGCGGGCCACCTGGGCCAGGTGCGACAGCGCATCGTCGCCAAAGCTGTGGCCGTGCGTGTCGTTGATCGACTTGAAGTCGTCGATGTCCAGGAACGCAATGGAGAGCACGGTGTTCTGGCGCGCCGCACGGGCAACTTCGCGCTCCAGCGCTTCTTCCAAACCCTTGCGGTTAAGTGCGCCGGTCAGCAGATCGTGGCGCGCCGACGCCGATGCCATGTCGAGCGCTTTGCGCAATTGCGCCACCTCGGCGGCGGCCTCTTCGGCCTTGACCTTCATGGCCGACAGCACGTCGCGATTGCGGGCCGACTCCAGCGACATCCAGCGGGTGGCTGACAGCGCGTCCTGAATGGCCGGCGCGATCTCTGCGATGCTGTTGGCCGATTCGATCTTCTTGGCGCAGGCTTCCATCTGGCGGTGATGCTCGCCGGAGGTTTCAGCAGCAACGGACAGGCGCTCCATGAAGGCAGCCAGCAGCCGCTTCATCTCTTCCTGGGCTTCGATCGACTTCGACTTCAACGAGCTTTGCTTCTGGATCACCTCCATGAGGCGACGCCGCAGGTCATCCAGCCGGCGCAGGCTCACGGGGGCTTCGCTGGCTTTCATCAGGGCGTCGATCTGGCCGCGTAGCCAGTGATCGTCCAATGACAGCTCGCCGATGTTCTCGAACACCAGTTGCAGCAGGCCCAGCAGCGCACGGCGGATCTCGTTCTGGTCTTCGGCCGCAAGCGACAACCGGTGGTTGAACGTCGAGAGCTTGGCGTTCAGATTGGCAAGGTTTTCAAATTCGGAGCGGCAGGCCCGGATCAGCGCCCAGGCGGCGGGGCCGATGCTGGCATCGTCTTCACCAAGCACCGGCAGGCAGCATTCCACCGTGCGCGCGAGTTGTTCGCACAACTCGCGTACCAAGGCCAGCCGTTCGGCGTCCTGGGCGTCTCCGTTTGGCTTGCTGCCGGCGATTTCGTAATAGATCGAGGCGAAGTTGTCTGGCGTGGGCGCCAACCTGCGTGAGGCCAGCAGCTTGAGGGCGTGCCGGGCGGTCTCCGAGGGATTGTTTTCTGTCATTCCGAACTACAGGTTGGCGAGCAGGGTTGGAGCGCGATTCTCCACGGTTCCGGCCCCACCGAAAAGCCGTCCAAAGGGTTGTGTGGGCATCGCGCTGCATGGCTGCAGCTCGCCAAATTTGGTGTCGAGGCAAACATCTGCGCCAAGAGCGTGATCCCGTTTGGCATGACGGGCGCGCACGGCGTTTCATCGCCCCGGCATGTGCCGCCAGCAATGACGTGCTGCGCCGCGCGCCGGTTATCCAAGCGTCTGGATATACCTCAAGAATGAAGGGGATTCGCCTCGCGCTCCGTAGAACCGGATGACGCCCGACACGTCGCCGTACTGCTGCACCAGGCTTTCTGCAGCAGCACGAGCGCGCCGAACCCCTGCCACGTTCTTCAGGAAGCATTCCGCCAGCGTCGGGTCAAAATATCGGCCGCTCTGGTGGGCCACCACATCGAGCGCGTCGTCTTCCGGCATCCCCTGGCGGTAGACGCGTGGCTCAAGCATGGCGTCGAACGCATCGGCAATCGCTACGACCCGCGCGGCAAGCGGAACATCGTCACCCGCGAGGCCGCCCGGATAGCCGCTGCCGTCAAAATGCTCGTGATGATGGCGCGCGACGCTGGCTGCCAACTGCAGGATCGGGTCGGGCGTTCCGGCCAGCAGGTCGGCACCGATATCCGAGTGCCGCTGCATGACCTCTTGCTCTGAGTCGGTCAGGGAGGCGGGCTTGAGCAGCACGTCATCCGGAATGCCCAGCTTGCCGATGTCGTGCACGGGCGCCACAAGGTAGATGCGCCTCTGCTCGGCGTCGTCCAGCTCCAAAAGGTTTGCCAGGTATGCCGCAACAGCAGCGGTCCGGATGAGGTGGCCCAGAGCCGACGGATAGCGCGACCCGCCAGCAAGCGTGAGGCTGGCGAGAATGATGTGGGGGCGGCTTTGTTGTGCCATGGTGTTGACCTTCTTGGTAGCGCGCCTGCCAGCACGCATTGAGGCTCGATGGAGGATTGCACGATAGTCATCGCGGCAGTCGACCGCAACCACCTACGCGGGGCATTTTTGATCTAACCCGCCTGCAACCGCCGCCACAACGTCGTCTTGCTGATGCCCAATGCCGCACAGACGGCGTCGCGATCGCCGTCGTGGGCTGCCAGCGCTGCACGTATCTCTTCGGCTTCCACGCCACGGCTGCGTTCGCGCAGCGTCAATACCGCCGCTTTGCCGGGCGTGGCGTGGGCAAACACTTCCGGTGCAATCAGCCGCAGCACGTCTTGCGTGACGGCGCTGGCGTCTTCGGTGTAAGCCAGCTCCACGGCAATCCGTTCGATCACGCTCTGCAGTTCGCGCACGTTGCCGGCCCAGGCGTAGCGCCGCAGGGGCTCGGCAATGCCGGCCAGCACACGGGCGGCCTCTTCGGTATCGGCAATGCGCAGCAGCAGGCGCGGTTCGCGGCGCGCGGCTTGCACGAGCAGTTCAGCGGCCAGGGGCATCACGTCGTCGGGCCGTTCTCGCAGCGGGGGCAGCGCAATGCTCAGGATGTTGAGCCGGTAGTAAAGGTCGGCGCGGAAGGTGCCGGCTTCTACCGCGTCTGTGAGCGCGCGGTGTGTGGCGGCCACCACGCGGATATCAACGCGTGTGGGCTCGGTGGAACCCAGCCGCACCACTTCGCGCTCCTGCAACACGCGCAGCAGGCGGCTTTGCAGCGGCAGCGGCATCTCGCCGATTTCATCGAGAAACAGCGTGCCGCGGTGCGCGGCTTCAATCAACCCGGTCTTGCCTCCCTTGCGCGCGCCGGTGAAGGCGCCCTCTTCGTAGCCGAACAGTTCGCTTTCCAGCAGTGCCTCGGGAAATGCGCCGCAGTTGATGGCGACAAATGGAAAATCGCGCCGCGCGCTGAGCTGATGCATGCCCTGCGCGACCATCTCCTTGCCCGTGCCGGATTCGCCCAGCACGAGCACGGTGGCGTCGGATTTGGCATAGCGACGCACCAGCGTGCGCACACGCTCCATCGGCATCGATTCGCCCACGAGGTCTTCGAGCCGGTAGCGCGCGCTGAACTGCTGCGGGCGCTGGCGTGAGCGCAATGTACGGTCCAGTCGCTCGACCGCACGGGATTCCTGGAAGGTGAAGACCGTGCCTTCAGAGGCGCCGGCGCCGGTGCTCGTCAGCGGGCCACGGTGGATGACGTAGTTCACGCCCCGCACCGTGCCCAGTGTGTCGCCGTCGGCATCGGGCAGCAAGCCGAACAGGCTGGGCGCAATACTCAGCAGCGGTTGCCCGATTGCCTGCTTGGCCTCGATGCCCAATGCAGTGGCCAGCCGCTGGTTGATGGCCTCCACGCGGCCCTGCGCATCCAGCGCGACCACACCGTCACGCAGATGCTGCAGCAGGTTGTCCAGCCGCTGGCGGCGCAGGGTTTCGCGGCGTGTGGCCTGTACGACTTCCAGCGCGGTATCGAAGGCCGCACGCACGGAGTCACGCGAATACAGGAACACGGCGTTCATGCCCGCCTGCGTTGCCAGGTCCGTCACTAAGCCGGGGCCGACCACCACGCCCACGCCGCGGTCGCGCAGGTCCAGCACGCAGCTCTCTGCGCCCTGGCGCGAGGTGTACGAGGCAAACACCACGTCCATGCCATAGGCGGCGACAAAGCGGCGCACCTCTTCGGGCGTGTCGCCGTGGGTGACGAGCGCTACCGATTCCGCATCCCGCCGTGCGCGCGCCAGCGCGTGCATCACGTCAAAACCCGTCGGGTTGATGACGACCACGGGCAGCGACAGACGCGGCTTCAAGTAGGCGCCGTTGGAACCGCCCGCCACCACCACGTCGGGCCGCTCTGTGCCGGCGGCCTCGATCTCGCGCACGATGTCTTCAAAGCCGCGCGTGATGACGCGCAGTTCGGCGCGGTCGTTGTATTCGGCGGCAATGTCGAGAAAGAGATCGCTCAGGCGGCTGATACCGCAGGCCCAGATGCGGGGGCGGTCGGTCAGGTCGGTTCCAGTGGGGCTCATGGTGCGATGCGGCCGGAAAAACAGGGTTCACACATTATGCGCCGGGCTTTTCCATATTGAAATTGCAAATTTCATTTTTGAAATGGTGTGCGCCCGGGCGTCAACATCACATTCATACAAATCAAGGGGTTACAGCGGCTTGCCTGGGTGGCCCGCTTCCTGCTCTCTTAGGCCGATCTTTCTGGAGCCAGACATGAGCACAACGCAACGACACCCCACCAGCGCCGGCGCCAAATTCCGTGCCGCCGTGGCTGAATCCCAACCGCTGCAAGTGGTGGGCGCCATCACTGCCTACGCTGCCAAGATGGCCGAGCAGACCGGCTTCAAGGCCGTGTACCTGTCGGGCGGCGGCGTGGCTGCCAACTCGCTGGGCATTCCGGATCTGGGCATCAGCACGATGGAAGACGTGCTGATCGACGCGCGCCGCATCACCGACGCCGTGCAGATCCCGCTGATGGTCGATATCGACACAGGCTGGGGCGGCGCCTTCAACATCGCACGCACCATTCGTTCGTTCATCAAGGCCGGTGTGGCCGCCGTGCACCTGGAAGATCAGGTCGGCCAAAAGCGCTGCGGTCATCGCCCAGGCAAGGAAGTCGTTTCCACCGACGAAATGGTCGACCGCGTGAAGGCCGCCGTGGATGCCCGCACCGATGACGATTTCGTCATCATGGCCCGCACTGACGCAGCCGCCTCCGAAGGTATCGACGCGGCCATCGAGCGGGCCGTTGCCTACGTGGAAGCAGGCGCCGACATGATCTTTCCGGAAGCCATGAAGACGCTGGACGACTACCGCCGCTTCAAGGCCGCCGTGAAGGTGCCCATCCTCGCCAACCTGACCGAATTCGGCAGCACGCCGCTCTTTACCACCGACGAACTGCGCAGCGCCAACGTGGATATCGCGCTGTACTGCTGCGGCGCCTACCGTGCAATGAACGCAGCGGCGCTCAACTTCTATCAAACGGTGATGCGCGACGGCACCCAGAAGGCCGCCGTGGAAACCATGCAGTCGCGCGCCGATCTGTACCAATATCTCGGCTACCACGCGTATGAAGACAAGCTCGACGCGCTGTTTGCCGCACAGAAATAACGCTACAAACCCAACGCATCCAAGGAGACCACACCATGAGCGAAGCCGATAACAGCACGCCGAACACCGGCGCCTTCAAGCCGAAGAAGTCCGTGGCCCTGTCGGGCGTGACGGCCGGCAACACCGCCCTGTGTACCGTGGGCCGCACCGGCAATGACCTGCACTACCGCGGGTACGACATCCTCGACCTGGCCGGCGCGTGCGAGTTTGAAGAAGTCGCCCACCTGCTGGTGCACGGCAAGCTGCCGAACAAGGCCGAGCTGGCTGCCTACAAGGCCAAGCTGAAGGCGCTGCGCGGCCTGCCCGCCAATGTGAAGGCCGCCCTGGAATGGGTGCCCGCCTCCGCGCACCCGATGGACGTGATGCGCACCGGCGTGTCGGTGCTGGGCACCGTGCTGCCCGAGAAGGACGACCACAACACCCCCGGCGCACGTGACATTGCCGACCGCCTGATGGCATCGCTCGGCTCGATGCTGCTGTACTGGTACCACTACAGCCACAACGGCAAGCGCATCGAAGTCGAAACGGACGACGACTCCATCGGCGGCCACTTCCTGCACCTGCTGCACGGCGTGGAGCCGCCGAAGTCGTGGGTTGACGCCATGCACGTGTCGCTCAACCTGTATGCCGAGCACGAGTTCAACGCATCGACGTTTACCGGCCGCGTGATTGCCGGCACGGGCTCGGACATCTACTCGGCCATCACCGGCGCGATCGGCGCACTGCGCGGCCCGAAGCACGGTGGCGCCAATGAAGTCGCATTCGAAATCCAGAAGCGCTACGACACCCCGGACGAGGCAGAAGCCGACATCCGCCGCCGCGTGGAAGCCAAGGAAGTCGTGATCGGTTTCGGCCACCCGGTGTACACCGTGTCCGACCCGCGCAACAAGGTCATCAAGGAAGTCGCGCGCAAGCTGTCGAAGGAAGCCAGCAACACCAAGATGTTCGACATTGCCGAGCGCCTGGAAACCGTGATGTGGGACATCAAGAAGATGTTCCCGAACCTGGACTGGTTCAGCGCCGTGTCGTACCACATGATGGGCGTGCCGACCGCGATGTTCACCCCGCTGTTCGTGATCGCGCGTACGTCGGGCTGGGCAGCGCACATCATCGAGCAACGCATCGACAACAAGATCATCCGCCCGAGCGCCAACTACACCGGCCCCGACGACCTGAAGTTCGTACCGATCGGCAAGCGCCCGTAAGAAGGCAAGAAAGGAACGTCAATCACAAACCACAGACGGTTTGGCCGTTGACGTTCCGGCCCTAGATGGCGCCTTGAATTTTTGTTGCAGAGAGGAAAAAGGAAGGGGAACTGTCTGAGCGAAGCGAGTTTTCCCCTTCCCCTCTCTGCGACATAAATTCAAGGAGTCTTTCGCCATCTCGGGCGCGCCTTTCTTTGCTTACTTTCTTTGGCAAGACAAAGAAAGTGAGTCGGCCCCGGCAGGGGACGAAACCGGTGGATGCACAACAGCATCAACCGCAGACCGAACACCAGGCAGGCACAAGCACCATGAACACCACCCACAGAAAGCCCCTCCCCGGCACAAAGCTCGACTACTTCGATGCTCGCGAAGCTGTAGAAGCCATCAAACAAGGCGCCTACGACAAGCTGCCCTACACGTCACGCGTGCTGGCCGAAAACCTGGTCCGCCGCTGCGACCCCGCCACCCTCACCGATTCACTCAAGCAACTCATCGAACGCAAGCGCGATCTGGATTTCCCTTGGTTCCCGGCGCGCGTGGTCTGCCACGACATCCTGGGCCAGACCGCGCTGGTGGATCTGGCCGGCCTGCGCGACGCCATTGCCGACCAGGGCGGCGACCCCGCCAAGGTCAATCCGGTGGTGCCGGTGCAGTTGATCGTCGACCACTCGCTGGCGGTGGAATGCGGCGGCTTCGACCCCGATGCCTTCGCCAAGAACCGCGCCATTGAAGACCGCCGCAACGAAGACCGCTTCCACTTCATCGACTGGACCAAGCTCGCGTTCAAGAACGTCGACGTGATCCCGGCGGGCAACGGCATCATGCACCAGATCAACCTGGAGAAGATGTCGCCGGTCATCCAGGCGCACGACGGCGTGGCCTACCCCGACACCTGCGTCGGCACCGACAGCCATACGCCGCATGTCGACGCACTGGGCGTGATCGCCATCGGCGTGGGCGGCCTGGAAGCCGAAAACGTGATGCTCGGCCGTGCATCATGGATGCGCCTCCCGGACATCGTTGGCGTGGAGCTGACCGGCCAGCGCCAGCCCGGCATCACCGCCACCGACATCGTGCTGGCGCTGACCGAATTCCTGCGCAAGCAGAAAGTGGTGGGCGCCTACCTCGAGTTTTACGGCGAAGGCGCATCCAAGCTCACGCTGGGCGACCGCGCCACCATCTCCAACATGGCCCCCGAGTACGGCGCCACCGCGGCAATGTTCTCGATCGACGACAACACGCTCGACTACCTGCGGCTGACCGGCCGCACCGACGAGCAGGTCAAGCTGGTCGAGACGTATGCCAAGACCGCGGGCCTGTGGTCCGACACGCTCAAGCACGCCGAATACGAACGCGTGCTGCGCTTCGATCTGTCGAGCGTGGTGCGCAACATGGCCGGCCCGTCCAACCCGCACGCGCGCGTGGCGACGACCGACCTGGCCGCCAAGGGCATCGCCGGCAAGTGGGAAGAAACGCCGGGCCAGATGCCCGATGGCGCAGTCATCATCGCGGCCATCACGAGCTGCACGAACACCAGCAACCCGCGCAACGTGATTGCCGCCGCGCTGCTGGCGCGCAACGCCAATCGCCTGGGCTTGACGCGTAAGCCGTGGGTGAAAAGTTCGCTGGCGCCGGGCTCCAAGGCCGTTGAGCTGTATCTGGAAGAAGCCGGCCTCAAGCACGAACTCGAAAAGCTCGGCTTCGGCATCGTCGCGTTTGCCTGCACCACCTGCAACGGCATGAGCGGCGCGCTGGACCCGAAGATCCAGCAAGAGATCATCGACCGCGACCTGTACGCCACGGCTGTGCTGTCGGGCAACCGCAACTTCGACGGCCGCATCCACCCGTATGCCAAGCAAGCGTTCCTCGCATCCCCGCCGCTGGTGGTGGCCTATGCGATTGCGGGCACGGTGCGTTTCGACATCGAGCGTGACAGCTTCGGCACCGATGCCAACGGCAAGCCGATCCTGCTGAAGGACCTGTGGCCGACCGACGAAGAGATCGACGCCATCGTGCGTGCGGCCGTCAAGCCGGAGCAGTTCCGCAAGGTGTACATCCCGATGTTCGAGCAGCGCAGCGCGTCTGTTGCCAACGTGAGCCCGCTGTACGACTGGCGCCCGCAGAGCACCTACATCCGCCGCCCGCCCTATTGGGAAGGTGCGCTGGCTGGTGAACGCACGCTCAAGGGCCTGCGCCCGCTGGCCGTGCTGGGCGACAACATCACGACCGACCACCTCTCGCCGTCCAACGCCATCCTGGCCAGCAGCGCCGCCGGTGAATACCTCGCCAAGATGGGCCTGCCGGAAGAGGACTTCAACTCGTACGCCACTCACCGCGGTGATCACCTGACCGCGCAACGCGCGACCTTCGCCAACCCGACGCTCATCAACGAGATGGCCGTGGTGGATGGCGTGGTGAAGAAGGGTTCGCTGGCGCGCATCGAGCCGGAAGGCAAGGTCACGCGCATGTGGGAAGCCATCGAGACCTACATGGACCGCAAGCAGCCGCTGATCGTGATTGCCGGTGCCGACTACGGCCAGGGCAGCTCGCGTGACTGGGCCGCCAAGGGCGTGCGCCTGGCTGGCGTGGAAGCCATCGTGGCCGAGGGCTTCGAGCGCATCCACCGCACGAACCTGATCGGCATGGGCGTGCTGCCGCTGGAGTTCAAGCCGGGCACCACGCGCCTGACGCTGGGCATTGACGGCACCGAAACGTATGACGTGATCGGCGAACGCAAGCCGCGTGCAGACCTCACGCTCGTCATCCACCGCAAGAACGGCGAACGCGTGGAAGTGCCCGTCACGTGCCGCCTGGACAGCGACGAGGAAGTGTCGATCTACGAAGCAGGCGGCGTGCTGCAGCGTTTCGCACAGGACTTCCTTGAGTCTTCAAAGGAGGCAGCATGAGCCACCCCGCGCAAGTGAAGATTCCCGCCACGTACATGCGTGGCGGCACCAGCAAGGGCGTGTTCTTCCGGTTGCAGGACTTGCCGGCGGCCGCACAGCAGCCCGGCGCGGCGCGTGATGCGCTGCTCATGCGCGTGATCGGCAGCCCCGACCCGTACGGCAAGCAGATCGACGGCATGGGTGGCGCCACGTCGAGCACCAGCAAAACGGTGATCCTCAGCAAAAGCACGCGCCCGGACCATGACGTGGACTACCTGTTTGGCCAGGTCTCCATCGACAAGCCGTTTGTCGACTGGTCGGGCAACTGCGGCAACCTCTCCGCAGCGGTCGGCCCGTTCGCCATCAGCAACGGGTTGGTCGATGCGAGCCGAGTGCCGCAAAACGGCGTCGCCGTCATTCGCATCTGGCAGGCCAACATCGGCAAGACCATCATTGCGCACGTGCCCATCACCAACGGCGCGGTGCAGGAGACGGGCGACTTTGAGCTGGACGGCGTCACCTTCCCGGCGGCGGAAGTGCAGCTCGAATTCCTCGACCCCGCAGCCGAGGAAGACGGCGACGGCGGCGGCGCGATGTTCCCCACCGGCAACCTCGTCGACGACCTGGACGTGCCCGGCGTGGGCACGCTCAAGGCGACGATGATCAACGCGGGCATTCCGACGATCTTCATCAACGCAGAGGCCATCGGCTACACGGGCACCGAGCTGCAGGACGCCATCAACGGCGATGCGAAGGCGCTGGCGATGTTCGAGACCATCCGCGCGTACGGCGCGGTGCGCATGGGGCTGATCAAGAGCATCGATGAAGCCGCCACGCGGCAGCACACCCCGAAGGTGGCGTTTGTCGCACCGCCAAAGGACTACGTGGCGTCGAGCGGCAAGCAGGTCGGCGCGGGCGATGTGGACTTGCTGGTGCGCGCGCTGTCGATGGGCAAGCTGCACCACGCGATGATGGGCACGGCGGCGGTGGCCATCGGCACGGCGGCGGCCATTCCGGGCACGCTGGTCAACCTGGCCGCGGGCGGTGGAGAACGTGGCGCGGTCCGCTTCGGGCATCCGTCGGGCACGCTGCGCGTGGGCGCAGAGGCCAAGCTGGTGGACGGCGAATGGACGGTCACCAAGGCCATCATGAGCCGCAGCGCACGTGTGCTGATGGAAGGCTGGGTGCGCGTGCCGGGCTGAACCCGCGAGCGGCGCACGTTAACAAGACCGCCGCATCCGGCTGATGGCTGGATGCGGCGGTTTCTTTTTTTCTCTCGGAACTCAGCTTGCGCCGGTGTTCTTCATGCCGAGCACCTCGATGGGCGCGATCTCGGGCGGTGAGGCCAGCAGCTCGGCCGCATTCGCCATGAGCGCCTTGGCAATCGGGCCGTCGAGATGTGCCTGGCGATCCTGCTCGCTGGCAAACGCATCGAAGATGCCGAAGACGTTGGGCGCAATGCGCAGTGCAAACCAGATGGGTGTGGTTGCTTCCTGGTTGGCCATTTGCAGACCCGCCGACAGAAAATCGGCGACGGCCTGTTCCTTGCCCGGTTTGGCAGTCAGCCTGGCAAACAATGCGTACTGAATCATTGAAGTCTCCTGATACGCGCGCAGAGGGGGTGGCGCGGTCAGGCCTACTCTATGCCGAAAACCGGCAGGCCGCGTCATACGAACACGCGTGCGAGCCGTTCCGCACACGGCGGTAACGGCTCGATGACGGGCCAGACGCACAGACCGGCCCGCCGTGGCTGCATGCGCTCAGTGGAGCAGCGCGCCGCCGACGGCACCCGTGACGGGCGCAAGCGGCGTGGTCGCCCCGGTGGATGTGAGCGAAGTGCCGACGCTGGTGACCAGCGAGCCAACCGGCGCCGTCGTGCCGCCGCCGGCTGGACCGCCCAATGCGCCCGTCACACTCCCCAGCGGATTGCTGCCGCCCAGTGCGCCGGTAATCGGTGCCAGCGGGTTGGCCGACGTAGCACCACCCGGTGTGGAGGTCACCCCGCCCAACGCGGCCACCGTGTTGCCCGTGGCCGTCACCACGCCACCAAGGCCCGACACGACCGGCGTGTTCGTCGCCGTGAGCGACGTGCCCACATTCGCCACCCCGTCACCCACGGTCTGCAGCAGATTGGTTGCCGGCGCGCCCAGGCCTGTCGTGTTACCCAGCGTCTGCGTGGCCGTCGTCACCTGCGAGGTGAGCGGCACCACCGCGGAACTGACCTGTTGCGTGACCTGCTCCACCGGCCCGGTCGACAGGGCCGTGCCGAGCGTGCCACCCGCGCCGGCCACCGCCTGCCCCACCTGCGAAACCGCACCGCCCACCGGTGACGTCACCGGCGACAGCGGTTGCAGCGGTCCGGTGCCGAGACTGCTCACCAGAGCGCCCGTTGCATCGACGGTGTTCCCGGCCTGTGTCACCACATTGCCGGTGCTCGATACCGTGGTGCCGACCGGGTTCGAGCTGGTGCCGATGCTACCCAGGCCCGATTGCACCCCCGTGCCGAGCGCCGACACCGTATTGCCCACGTTGTCGACCACGTTGCCCAGCGCCGACGCACCCGGCAGATTGCTGCCGCCGACAGTCGACCCCAGGCTGCTGATTGCGTCCCCCGTGGCCGTCACCACCCCGCCGCTCTTGTAGGCGATGTCGCCGGTGGGCGTGGTGGATGCAGTCGTTGTCGTGCCGCCAGAACCGTTGGAACCGGAGCCGCCGCCGTTGCTGGCGGAGCTGCCGTCGCTGCCGGAGGTACCGCTCATGTCGCCCGAGCCGGAGCTGGCGCAACCGCCCAGCACAAGCAGGCCCACCAAGGCCGCCGAAACCAGTGTCCCTCGTTGCAATGTCCTCATGTCTGCCTCCCGTTTTAAAAATGCGCTTGATAATGCGCACTTTTGCCTGATTCGATCTTTATCGGCGCGCTATCCGAATCACCGCATAGCGCTTTCAAATGCAGTCTATTAACCGAGTCGATGGCAATTGCAAACATTGTCAAACGCCGGCGATCCCTGCTCTGAAGCCATTTGCGGGCAGGAAATCGCCGCCAAGCGCAGTGCCACCGTGGCGCAAACGTTCGCTTGGCGGCAAGCGTTTCTGATTATGTTTGGAGGCAATGCTCCAAATTGGCGTTGTTGCATAAATCGAATTTGAAGGCGGAGCTCTCCCTGGTGCCCTTGGGCTCGCCTCGCTCCGGTGTGTCCCTGTGCATCTTCCCGGCAAAAGTCGAGAATCTACGCAGCCAGCCGCATTGTTTACAGCTCTATCTGTCCGCA
>NZ_JBQEPR010000016.1:0-33399 GCF_052045895.1 Ralstonia sp. 22111
GTGCCGCGACCCGAAATCGAGAACACGTCTTCCACCGGCATCAGGAACGTACCGTCAACAGCGCGCTCCGGCGTCGGGATGTAGGTGTCCAGTGCGTCGGCCAGGTTCATGATGGCCACTTCGCCCAGTTCGCCCTTGTCGCCTTCCAGCGCCAGCTTGGCCGAACCCTTGATGATCGGGGTGTCGTCGCCCGGGAAGTCGTACTTCGACAGAAGTTCGCGCACTTCCATCTCGACCAGCTCCAGCAGCTCGGCGTCGTCCACCATGTCGCACTTGTTCAGGAAGACGATGATGTACGGCACACCAACCTGGCGGGCCAGCAGGATGTGCTCACGCGTTTGCGGCATCGGGCCGTCAGCGGCCGAGCACACCAGGATTGCGCCGTCCATCTGGGCAGCACCGGTAATCATGTTCTTGACGTAGTCGGCGTGGCCCGGGCAGTCAACGTGCGCGTAGTGTCGGTTAGCCGTTTCGTACTCGACGTGTGCGGTGTTGATCGTGATGCCACGCGCTTTCTCTTCCGGCGCCGCATCGATCTGGTCGTATGCCTTGGCGGCACCACCAAACTTGGTCGCCAGCACGGTCGTGATCGCTGCGGTCAGCGTCGTCTTGCCGTGGTCAACGTGACCAATCGTACCAACGTTCACGTGCGGCTTGGTCCGCTCGAACTTTTCCTTTGCCATGTCAGCTCCTCAATTCGGAATCGGCTAATTACTAGATTTGGATGCAGGCAGCACGCACACGCGCGCCGCCCAAAACACGTTGATTACTTCGTACCCTTGGCAGCCATCACAGCTTCGGCGATGTTCTTCGGTGCCTCAGCGTATTGCTTGAATTCCATGGTGTACGTGGCGCGGCCTTGCGTCTGCGAGCGCAGCGACGTCGAATAACCGAACATTTCCGACAGCGGGACTTCGGCCTTGATGATCTTGCCGCCGCCCACCATGTCGTCCATGCCCTGCACGATGCCGCGGCGGGACGACAAGTCGCCCATCACGGTACCCGTGTAGTCTTCCGGCGTTTCCACTTCCACAGCCATCATCGGCTCGAGCAGAACCGGGGTGGCGCGGCGCATGGCTTCCTTGAAAGCCATCGAACCGGCCATGCGGAACGCGTTTTCGTTCGAGTCCACGTCGTGGTACGAACCGAACGTCAGCGTGACCTTCACGTCCACCACCGGGAAGCCCGCCAGAATACCGGCCGGCAGCGTGTCGACGATACCCTTCTCGACCGCCGGGATGTATTCGCGAGGAATCACACCGCCCTTGATGGCGTCGACGAACTCGAAGTTCTTGCCAGCCTTCTTCGCCTCGTCATCCGCCGGCTCGAGCGTGATCACAGCGTGACCATACTGACCGCGACCGCCGGACTGCTTGACGAACTTGCCTTCGACGTCTTCAACCTTCTTGCGGATGGTTTCGCGGTAGGCAACTTGCGGGGCGCCGATGTTGGCTTCCACACCGAATTCGCGCTTCATGCGGTCGACCAGAATTTCGAGGTGGAGCTCGCCCATACCCGAAATGATGGTCTGGCCCGATTCTTCATCGGTACGCACGCGGAACGACGGATCTTCAGCAGCCAGGCGGTTCAGGGCGATACCCATCTTTTCCTGGTCAGCCTTGGTCTTCGGCTCGACAGCCTGCGAGATCACCGGCTCCGGGAACACCATGCGCTCGAGAATGATCGGAGCGCTCGGGTCGCACAGCGTGTCACCCGTGGTGGCGTCCTTCAGGCCCACTGCAGCGGCGATGTCGCCTGCCAGCACTTCCTTGATTTCTTCGCGCTGGTTGGCGTGCATCTGCAGAATACGGCCCAGACGCTCCTTCTTCTGCTTCACCGGGTTGTACACGGTGTCGCCCGAGTTGATCTTGCCCGAGTAGACGCGGAAGAAGATCAGCTGACCAACGAACGGGTCGGTCATGATCTTGAACGCCAGCGCCGAGAACTTCTCGTTGTCGTCTGCCTTGCGCTCGAGCTTCTTCTCTTCGTCGTTTTCGTCAATGCCTTGAACCGGCGGAATGTCGACCGGCGACGGCAGGAAGTCGATCACGGCGTCGAGCATACGCTGCACGCCCTTGTTCTTGAACGCGGTGCCGCACAGCATCGGCTGAATTTCGCAGGCGATGGTACGGTCGCGCAGCGCCTTGACGATCTCAGCACGGGTCAGCTCTTCGCCGCCCAGGTACTTTTCCATCAGCGCTTCGCTGGCTTCAGCAGCCGACTCGACCATCTTCTCGCGCCACTCGTTGCACGTGTCAACGAGTTCAGCCGGAATGTCGGTGTATTCGAACTTCACGCCTTGGCTGGCTTCGTCCCAAATGATCGCCTTCATTTCCAGCAGATCGACGACGCCCTGGAAGCCGTCTTCAGCGCCGATGGGCACTACGACGGGCACCGGGTTGGCCTTCAGACGGGTCTTCAGCTGGTCGTAGACCTTGAAGAAGTTCGCGCCGGTACGGTCCATCTTGTTGACGAACGCCAGACGCGGCACCTTGTACTTGTTGGCCTGGCGCCAGACGGTTTCCGACTGCGGCTGCACGCCACCCACTGCGCAGTAGACCATGCACGCGCCGTCGAGCACACGCATGGAACGCTCCACCTCGATGGTGAAGTCCACGTGGCCCGGGGTGTCGATGATGTTGAAGCGGTGCTCGGGATAGTTGCCGCCCATGCCCTTCCAGAAGGCGGTGGTAGCAGCAGACGTGATGGTGATGCCGCGCTCTTGCTCCTGCTCCATCCAGTCCATGGTGGCAGCGCCATCATGCACTTCACCGATCTTGTGGTTCACACCGGTGTAGAACAGGATCCGCTCGGTCGTGGTGGTCTTGCCGGCGTCGATGTGAGCGGAAATACCGATGTTACGGTAGCGCTCAATGGGGGTCTTACGAGCCACGGTTAATCCTCAGATTCGTCAACGGGGCGCCGGCCCATGGCCAAGCGCCCCTAATACAAATGGGCGAGATGTGCGCACACAGCCCGCCCAGCAACCAACAACGTCTCGCGTCGCTTAGAAGCGGAAGTGCGAGAACGCCTTGTTGGCTTCAGCCATGCGGTGCACTTCGTCGCGCTTCTTCATGGCGCCGCCACGGCCTTCCGAGGCTTCGAGCAGCTCACCAGCCAGACGCAGGGCCATCGACTTCTCGCTGCGCTTCTTCGCAGCTTCCCGCAGCCAACGCATCGCCAATGCCAGACGACGCGACGGCCGGACTTCGACCGGCACCTGATAGTTGGCGCCACCAACACGACGGCTCTTCACTTCGACCACCGGCTTGATGTTGCCGATTGCCAGCGTGAACACCTCGATAGGCGCCTTGCCTGCTTTCTTTTCGATCTGGTCGAACGCACCGTAGACGATACGTTCAGCCACCGACTTCTTGCCGTCCAGCATCAGGACGTTCATGAACTTGGCGACTTCCACATTGCCGAACTTCGGGTCCGGCAGAATTTCCCGCTTGGGGACTTCACGACGACGTGGCATCTTCTTTCCTTCTCTGTTCAGTTGAGAACCGCTTCGGTTCTCCGGCCACCAACTAGCTTGTCTTCCAACAATCTGAGCCGGGTGACCACTTACTCGACGGTGCCAGTGCGGTCAAAAAACGCACCGTTGTACCGCCTGCTCATGACAAGACCGTGACCGCAAAAGCGGCGCGATCTCACTGACGACTTAGGCCGCCTTCGGACGCTTCGCGCCGTACTTCGAACGCGCTTGCTTACGGTCCTTGACGCCTTGCAGGTCAAGGGAGCCGCGCACGATGTGGTAACGCACACCCGGCAAGTCCTTCACACGGCCGCCGCGGATCAGCACGACGCTGTGTTCTTGCAGGTTGTGGCCTTCACCGCCGATGTACGAAATGACTTCGAAACCGTTGGTCAGGCGCACCTTGGCGACCTTACGCAGTGCCGAGTTCGGCTTCTTCGGCGTCGTGGTGTACACGCGGGTGCACACGCCGCGACGCTGCGGGCAGTTCTCAAGTGCCGGGCTCTTGCTCTTCAGCTTTTCCGAGACGCGGGGCTTGCGAACCAGTTGATTGATGGTTGGCATTGTTCAATCCAGCTTGGTTTTTGAAAAATCGCCGGTTCACATAACGTGAACGCCTCATTTGTGAGGCGGACGGCGCAATCGGGTTTTATGGAAGTGGCGAGCAGAACGCTCTGAAGGGAGGACCTGCGGGAACAGATCAAGACCAAAGAGCGCGAGCCCGTCTGATTCAGATGTCTTGCACAGCGCTTTGCCGGGCAGGGACGCGCGAAACCAGAAGCCAAAAACTCGAATCTGGCACTATAGCTGGCTGTCTGGCAAGCGTCAAGCGCGCCACCAGTCTGGCGACGCCCGAGCAGGTCAGCAACGGCGGGGTGTGGCGCCAATGGCACGCGGCGCACTCGCCGGCCACAGAAAAACGAGCGCAGCCGCCGCCACAAACCCAAGCGCCAAGACGGATACGCCGATCCAGCCGGCCCCAGCCCATGCCACGCCAGCCAAGCCACCGCCTGCGGCTGCACCAAAGAAGAACGCACCGGTGTACAGACCATTTACGCGCCCGCGAATCTCAGGAGACAGTGTGTTGACCATATAGCGACCGAGCGCCTGGTCGCCGATGGCACCGAAGTCGAGCAGTAGCGCCGCAGCTACCAACATTGTCAACATGGCGGGGACGCTGAGCCCAGGCAACAGTGCCGAAGCCAGCGCCAACAGCAAACCCGTCGCCGCACTGCCGTGCGCGAGCAGCGTACCCACGCGCACCAAGCCGCGATCGGCCAGCCGTCCGGCGATAGGCGCGGCCACGACCCCAGCCGCGCCGCACAGCGCAAAGATGCCGATGCCGTTCTGCGAAAGATGGAATGGCGCTGCCGCCAGCCGCAGTGCGACAGCCGTCCAGAACAACGTGAACGCGGCCATCAGCAAGGCCTGGGTGGCGGCGCGGCGGCGCAACAACGGTTCGCTACGCAGCAGTCGCCCGTACGAGCCCAGCAGTGCGCCGTACGACAGCGTGCGCGGCGGCACGAAGGTGGGCATCACGCGCGGCAGGAAGACAGCCAACACGGCAATCGCCACCGCCGATGTGCCGTAGAACGCCCGCCAGCCCCACTGCGCCGCGATCAGGCTGGCCGCCGGGCGCGAAAGGAGGATGCCGAGGTTCAGGCCGATCATGATGTCGCCGAGCACACGCCCGCGCCGATGGTCTGCGGCGAGGCGCCCCGCCAGCGCAATCAGCATCTGAATGACCGTCGACGTGAGGCCGATGGTGAAGGCAGCCAGCATCAGCACTTGGCCGCTGTGCGCGACAGTGGTCAGCGCCAGCGAAGCCACCGCGCCCCACAGGGTGCGCGAGGCGAGCGTGCGGTTGTCCTGCAGGTCGGTCAGCGGCATCAGGAGCAACAGGCCGATGCCATAGCCGATAAGGGTGGCGGTCACCAGCAGCCCCGTGGCGGCCGTGGTCCAGCCGATGCTCGCGGCGATCTCGGCAACGAGTGGCTGGATGCCGAACAGGTTGATGACGATGAGCCCGACAGCGGCGGCAAACAAGGGCGTGGCGCCGTCGGGGAGCCGATCGGCGGGTGGCGGGTTGGAAACGGCAACGGCAGGCGCTTCGGTAGTCATGATGAGCAGGACGAAGGATCGGAGCGCCCATCGTAGCCAGCCGATTCGCGCAGATTAAGGTAGCCTCTGGCGCAATATTGTTTCCACAGGCGCGCAAATATGGACCGGCTTTCTGACGTGGCGATCTTTGTGCAGGTGGTGGAGCGCGGCAGCCTGTCGGCGGCGGCGGATGCGATGGGGATGTCGCGCGGTGTGATCAGTAAGGCGCTGGCGCGGCTGGAGGCGCGGCTGCAGACGCGTCTGCTGCAACGGACAACGCGGCGCCTGTCGCTCACCGAAGCGGGCGCGGCGTTCTTCGAAAAAAGCCGCGAAGGACTGGCGCTCGTCGATGCGGCAGAGCAGGCCGTGACCGCGTTACGCGACGAGGCGCGCGGCACGCTGCGGGTGTCAGCGCCGGCCTCGTTTGCAGTGACATTGCTGGCGCCGCTGTTGGGCGCATTCCAGGCGCGCTACCCTGCCGTGCAGATCGATCTGGACATGAACGACCGCTACGCCGATCTTGTCGCCGGGCGCATCGACGTGGCGATCCGCATTGGCATGCTGGAGGACTCATCGCTGGTGGCGCGGCGGCTGGCGAGTTGCGCGCACGCCATCTACGGGGCGCCGTCGTATTTTCGCGAGCGGGGCATTCCGCAGTCGCCGGAGGATTTGCGCAACCACAACTGCCTCGTCTACGCCAATTACGACGGGCCGCACGACTGGGTGCTGACGGACGCCGCGGGCCAGCGCCACATCGCCCACGTGAATGGTTCGATGCTGGCCAACAACAGCCTCGTGCTGCGCGAGGCGGCGCGTTCAGGGCTGGGCGTTTCGCTGGGGCCGGCGTATCTGGTGCGCGACGATATTGCGGCCGGCCGGCTGCAGGCGGTGCTGACGGACTACACGGCGCGGGAGGTGCCGCTGCACGCCGTGTTCACACAACGTGTGCACCTGCTGCCGAAGGTGCGGGCGTTTGTCGATTTTCTGGGCGATCACCTGAGCCGCACCGGCGTAATGGGACCATTGCCGCTGTCCGCTTAGACTTGCTCGCGGCATTTCTCCAGCACGTCGAGCAGCGCCTGGCCGTAGCGGTCCAGCTTGGCCATGCCAATGCCCGGGAGCTCGCCGAGCGCTTCGCGCGAATCCGGATCGGTCTCGGCGATGCGCGCGAGCGTGGCGTCGTGGAAGATCACATATGCCGGCACACTGTGCTCACGCGCGGCCTGCGTCCGCCAGGCACGCAACGCCTGCCAGCGCACCTGCGCCTCGGCGGAAAGCTCCGCGGCCGGATCGGCGCGACGCTCCTTCTTCGCCGACGACGAAGACGCACCACGTACCTTCTCGACCTGACGACGCAGGATCACCGACTGCGCGCCCTTGAGCACGGGGCGGGCCGCGTCGGTCAGGATCAGTGCGCCGTGGCCGCCGTGATCCACCGCAAACAAGCCCTGCGCGACCAACTGTCGGAACACGCCGCGCCACGCGGCTTCTGACAAATCGCTGCCGATGCCGAAGGTCGACAGCGTCTCGTGATGCCACTGCTTGACGCGCTCGGTCGCGTTGCCCCGCAGGATGTCGATGAGTTGTCCCGCGCCAAAGCTCACGCGGCTGGCCTGCTGGACGCGGTATGCGCACGACAGCGCCATCTGCGCCTCGCGCGTGGCGTCCCAGGTTTGCGGCGGCGTCAGGCACGTATCGCAGTTGCCGCACGGCTGGCTGCTTTCACCAAAGTACGCAAGCAGCGCCACACGGCGGCAGCTTGCGGCTTCGCAAAGGCCGAGCAACGCTTCGAGCTTGGCGGTTGAGACGCGCTTGTGCACATCGTCCGCATCGGACTCATCGATCATGCGGCGCTGCTGCACCACGTCAGACAAGCCATACGCCATCCACGCGTTGGCGGGCATGCCGTCGCGGCCTGCGCGGCCGGTTTCCTGGTAATAACCTTCGAGGCTCTTGGGCAAATCGAGGTGCGCAACGAAACGCACGTCGGGCTTGTCGATGCCCATGCCAAAGGCGATGGTCGCCACCATGACGACGCCCTCCTCCTTGCGGAAGATTGCCTGATGGCGGGCGCGCACTTCGGAGTCCATCCCGGCGTGATACGGCAGCGCGCGGATGCCCTGCTCGGCCAGCCACTGCGCGGTCTCCTCCACCTTCTTGCGCGACAGGCAGTAGACGATGCCGGCGTCGCAGGTGTCACCGTCCATGTGTTCGGCGCGAATGAAGCGCAGCAGCTGCTGGCGCGCGCTGTCCTTCTCGACGATGGTGTAGCGGATGTTCGGGCGATCGAAGCTGGAGAGGAAGACGCGCGCGTCCGTCAGCGCCAGCCGTTCAACGATCTCGTCGCGGGTGACGGCATCGGCCGTGGCGGTGAGCGCAATGCGAGGCACGTGCGGGAATCGCTCGTGCAGCACGGAAAGCTGGATGTACTCGGGCCGGAAATCGTGCCCCCATTGCGACACGCAGTGCGCTTCGTCGATGGCGAACAGGCCAATGCGCGATCGCTCAAGCAGCTCGAGGAAGCGCGGCGTCATCAGCCGCTCGGGCGCCACGTAGACGAGATCCAGCCGCCCCGCCGCCAGATCGCGCTCGACCTGGGCAGCCTCGGCGCCTGTCAGCGCGGAGTTGAGATACGCGGCGCGCACGCCGGCTTCTTCCAGCGCGGCCACCTGATCCTGCATCAGCGCGATCAGCGGCGAAACCACAATGCCGGCGCCCTGCCCGCGCCGGTGCCGCACGAGTGCCGGGATCTGATAGCAGAGCGATTTGCCCCCGCCGGTGGGCATCAGCACGAGGCAATCGCCGCCGTCCGCCACATGGGTGACGATCTCCGCCTGCGGGCCGCGGAAGGCGCTGTAGCCGAACACATCGTGCAGCACCGCATGCGTGGCGGCGGCGGTGTCTTCGGGCAGCGCCTGCAGCGCGTGGTCTATGGCGGGGGAGTCGTACATCGGGGCGGCGGGTGCGCGCGGTGTCACGCGTGGCTGGGCGAAACCGCTATTGTGACAAACCCCGCCGCAGGGTAGTCAATCAGGACAGTCGGATTGTCGGCAACGCCGCCTTCAAACCTTGCGCGCAACGATGCGATGGATCGTCCGCCCCGACGACTGGCTGACAGCCGCTTCGTCAAAGACGAGTTCGGTGCCGGCCAGCGCCTGGCGCACAGGTGCCGCATCGAACGACGTGAACAGCCGGCCGCGTCCATCGCGCTGATCGGCCTCAGGCGTGACCCGCCAGCTCAGGTACAGCGTGCCCTCCGGGCGCAGCAGCGACACCAGGCGCTCCACCGACGCACCAATCTGCTCGGGCGGCAAATGCATGATGACGGTCTCGCAGATGACGTTGTCGAACGCGCCTTCGGCAATGCCGACCAATTCGGGCAAGAGCGCCTGCCGGAACGACAGCCCCGGATATTGCTCGCGTGCCGCTTCCAGCAGCGCGGCAGACGCGTCGTAACCGACCGCCGGATAACCGTTGGCATTGAGCCACGCCACCTCGCGCCCCGCGCCGCAGCCGATGTCGGCGGTGGCACCGCCTGCCTTGAACTCGCGGCGCAGCAGCGCGTACAGATCTTCAGGCGCAGGCTGGTCGCGCCACTCCTGCGCGAAGGTTTCTGCGAGCGCGTCGTAGGCGGCAACGGTCTGCGTGTCCATGGCGATCCTATTTCATTGTGAAACTGCGTAGCAGCGTCAGATCGCCGGCCTTGCGCATCGGCACGACAAACGTCTGCTGGCGTTCGGACGGCGTGTTCTCGTCGGTGATGATGGTGACGGTGGCGGTCGTGATCGCGCTGCGGTCATTGCCGCTGCCGTAGTAATTCACGTAGACGAGATACGTGCCGGGCACGGGCGCCGGGTTCGAATAGATTTCCGGACCATAGCCGGTGGTGACGTCCACGTCGAGCGCGCCGCCGTTTTCGACCACGCGGTTGCCGTACCAGGCGTGCTGTCCGTCGGGCGAAATGACATGCAGGTCGAGATCGGTGCCGTCGGTGTCCCACGACAGGACCACGCGCAAACGCGGACGCTGCTTGCCGGAGTAGCTGTCGTAGAACTGCACGCGCTTGGCGTCGCCGCGCGCGCTGCGCACCTCGACGCTGTTGCTGCCCGCGCCAAATGCATACGGGCGCGAGAACGTGCCGTCGGCCTCGATGCGCTGCGGCATGGCCACGCCGTTGACGATCAGCGTACCGACCGAGGAGCCATCGGCGCCACGGCGGCGGCGCGGCTTGTTTTCTTCCGTTGCTGCGGCAGTCTTCGGCTGATTGCGGATGCGCCCGGCGATCATCGACGCGATGCCCTGCCCTTGCGGCGTCGACACCGACACCGCCGGGTAATGCACGTCCTGCGTATAGCGGGATTCGTCGCCCGCCGAATTGCGCCAGCCGTTGAGCGGCGCGGTGATCTCGATATTCCCGGCGTCGGTTTGCGCCAGCACGCCGCCAGCGGCCGCAGACGTGGCAAACGCGATGGCAGCGGCGAGACGGAAAGTGGAAGGCATCATGTGCGTCACGTCAGAAGCGGATCGATTTCATCAGCGCCAGCTCGCCGATCTTGCGCAGCGGCACGCTGACGAACTCGCGCCGCTCGTTGGGCGTGTTCTCGTTATAGATCAGCGTCAGTTGCGCGGTGATGAGATCGCGATCGTGCGCCTTTTCGTCGAAGTTGTAGCCGCCGGCGTTGAAGTTGCCCCAGTAGTTCACGTAGAACAGCCACACGCCAGGACGCGGCGCGGCGGTCGAGAAGATCTCAGGGCCGGCGCCGTCGACGCTGTCCACGTCGAGCCCACCGCCGTCGGAGAGCAGCGGCTGCGCCCAGAACGCGTGATCGCCAATCGGCGAAATGACGTGCATGTCGACCTCGGCGCGCGGATCGTCCCACGTGAGGATGGCGCGCAGCTTGGCCGACGTCTTGGTGGTGTCGGCCTCGTAGAACTGCAGGCGTTGGCGCGACTGGCCGTCGGGGCTCACGATTTCGACGCTGTTCGAGCCCGGGCCGAACGCCCACGGGCGCGCGAAGCGGCCTTCGCCATCGCCATACAGCGGCATCGCGTTACCGTTGACGACGAGCACTGGCGGGCGGCGCTGCTTGCCGGCCGCGCGAATGCGCCCGGCAATGAGCGTGCGGTACTTTTGCGCGCCACGGTCCACGGGCGGTTTTGGATACGCCGCGGTGTACTGCTCCAGCTCGTTGGTCAGCTTGCTGTTGCGCCAGCCGCCGATCGGCCCCTCCAGATCGGCCACCGGCTCAGCCAGCGCCGATGCGGCCAGCAGCAGCGCAACGGCGCCCAGCGCCAAGCGCGTCATCCCACTCTTCACAGCAAACCCTCCCCTCGGATCAGGCGACGCGCCATCGCCTCGACAAACTGTTCGTCCTGCCCGCGCGGGTGACGCGCAAAGGCGAGGTGCAGATATTCGTGCGTCAGTGCGATGCGGTCTTCCTCGGTGGCAAACCGGTGCACGTAGAGCCGGTTGCGGCGCGCGTCGGCATACGGGCGGCCCTCTTGTACGACGCACACGGCCGGCAGCGGCGGTGTCTCGTAGCCGGGCTCGGCATTCAGGCGCGCGGACCAACCCGGCGCGCGCGCCTGCAGCCACTGCTGCGCGCCCGCCACGGGTGAACAATCCCCCGCCACCGGGCTCTGGAACGACGTGAGCGTCGCCTGCGGCCACCACTGCGCGAGAATCGCGTCAAACCCCTGGCCGCGCTGGGCAGCGGCACGCGCGGCGGTCCAGCTCATCTGGCCGCGTGCGCTGATGGTGCCGTGGTACTGCACGGACTGGCCGGTTAGGACCAGCGTGTCGGTAAATTCGGCTGCGTTGCGCGCGGCGGCCAGCGGTGGACGCGGCAGCACGCGCTGCGTGCGCGAGCTGTCGGCGATGCGGTAGCAGCCCTTGTCGCGCGAGGCGTGCTGCACAAGGTAGCTGCGTGCCGCCACGGCCAACGCACGCGCGGCCTGTGGCCCAGCGAGTTCGCCTTCGCGCTCGACCACGCGCGCCACGTAGTCGTTCATGCCCAGGCGGCCCGTAATGACCGGCATGTTGTTCTGGCGCGCGAGCGTCAACTCGCCCTTGCTCTCGATCGGCAGCGTGTTGCCGTTGACGAAGCGCACGGCGTAGCGGCCTTCCAGACGACCGGCCGCGACCGGCTTGCCGCTGGCATCGCGCACCTCGCGAATCGGGTAACGCGCGAAGAAGTCCACCGCGACGCAGGCATCATCGTCGGGCACGGGCGTCTGCTCGATCAGCGGCGTCAGGCGCGGTGCGGCAGCGGCCAGCACCTGCTTGCTCGACCCGGCACCGCCCAGCCAGACGGGCGTGCCGTCGGCCAGCCAGCCCGCGGCCCCGCCGATCGACGCGCCGGGCCGCTGCGGGTCGGGCATCGTCCACGTCTTGGCGCGCAGCAGACCGCCGAAGTCCGACACCGTGCCCTCGCCGCGCCCGATGGTCAGCACGGAGACGAGTGTCTGCGCGGCAGTTTCGCGCCCCTCGGCCGGAACGCTGCGCAGCGCGGTGAGTAGATCCGCGACCGGCACGCGATGCGTCGGCTGCATGGCACGCAGGTCGCGCAGCCACGTGGGCGATCCGGCTTGCTGCCAAAAGCGGCGCCAGTCCGCGCGGTCCAGCCCGAGACGCGCCGGTTCGAAATAGCGTCCGCACGACTGGATGAGCGCGCGCTCGCGGTCGACGCTGTTGCCGGCGGTGCAGCAGTAGACCTCTTCGGCGTCGTTGCCGTGGCACGTGTAGTCGGGCGTGCTGATGCGGCGCGAGACGAGGTAGCTGTAGACGAAGAGTTTCCAGACGCTGCCGAGCGGTGTTTCGGCGTCGCGCGGCAAGGCGGTGGCTTGCGGCATACCGCCGGCCGGGTCAGCGCCGAATTGCCAGAGCTTGGCTTCGTCGCCTTGCAAAGCGGCATATCGCAGCTGCGGAACGGGCTGGCCAACCGGCGCGGCGATGGCGTGCACAGCCTGCCCGGCAAGCACGCAGGCGCCGGCAGCCCAGAACAGGCCGGTCAGCACACCACGCGCGAGCAGGCGGGAAGGCATCGCCAGATCACTCCACCTTGAACGGATAGCTGGCCGTCTTGCCGTCGCCCTGGAACGCCTTGGCTTCCGGCTGGTACATGCGGAAGTAGCGCACCGGCGGCAACGCAAAGCGGCCCGGTAGCGAGAAGCGCACCAGCTGGCGCAGCACGGTCGGGCGCTCCAGCGCGGGCACCGGCTGGTTGTACGAGAGCTGGCCCATTTCGTACGCGGCCTTGCGCTCGAACGCCTGCGCGCCGTTGCCTTCGTTCGGCTCGCCCTTCAGGCCGTCGATCTGGATGCCCCACGTGGTGGCTTCCACTTCGGCGCCCGGCGGCAGTGGCACTTCGACCAGGCCGTAGCGGTACGTGCCCTGGCGCGGCGTCAGCACCACCTCGTCGACGTAGAGTGCATTGCTGTCGAGCGTGTCGCCCGGCTTGACCGGCTTGGCGGTAAAGGCGATGCCGCTGCTGCTGTCGGCCGCCGGCTGCTTGGGCGCTTTCGGGTCCGGCTTGGCCGGCGCCGAATCGATCGGCTCCAGACGGTACAGCTTGCGCTCCACCGTGATCGGCAGCTTGGAGGCCTCTGCCGCGCGGCTGCGGTACGACACGATGGCCGATTGCGTGGTCACGTCGGTCGGAGCCGCCGTCAGGTCCAGCGCGGCGGGCACTTGCGCGCCAGTCCAGCGCCACGTCGGCACACCGACCGGAGAGCGCGTCGCCTGCCAGCCACCAGCCGCAACAGCCGGTTGGATGGCGGCAACGCTCGCGCCTTGCAGACCGCCCAGACCCTTCTGCAGCCAGACCAGCGCGACAGCGCGATCCATCGTCGGCATGGCAGCGCTGGCGCGGGCCAGCAGCGGGCCCGGATCGGCAGCCGAGCGCCCGCCGCCCATCAGCAGGAGGCTTTGCACCAGCGGCGAGGTGTCGGCGGCCAGCGCATTGCGGGCAGCAATGTCAGCAGAGACAAGCGCTTCCGGCACCGGCTGGCCGACTTGGCGCATCAGTTGTGCCGTCAGCACCGTCGCCACCTGGCGGCCGCGCGGCGAATCCGGCGCCACGAAGATCAGGCTGTCACCCGCTGCAGGATCGGCATCGGCTGGGGCCTTGGCCGCCTTGCCGCCACTGGGCGCAAGCTCGTTCGCCACGCCCGACAGCGGTGTTGCCACCGGCAGGCCCATCTCGTTGGCAAACCACAGCGCCAGCGCGCGGTGCAGCAGCGGCTCGTTCTGGCTGGTGCGCTTGTAGGCTTCGAGCACCTGCTTCCAGTTGTCTGCCGGCAGGCTGATGCCGACCGAGCGGCTGGCGAGCCAATCCGCGTAATACGCATACGACGTGATCAGCGCGCTGCTGGTGGTCAGCTCGCCCCACCAGCCGAAGGTGCCGTTGGTGCCGGCCAGCAGTGCCAGACGCTGGCGTTGCGTGCGCAGCAGCGCGTCGACGCCTTGCGTGCCGGCCGGGCCGCCGTCGCCCAGTCGCGTGCCGGTGGCCGCGAGACTTTGCTGAGCGATTGCCAGCGGGATCAGGCGGCTGGCGGTCTGCTCCGCGCAACCGTACGGATATTCGATCAGGTCATCGGCCACACGAGCAAACTGGCTGGCCGTGTTGCCGACCACGCGCAGACGCACGTCGCGCGCATCGGCGGGCAGGCCCAGCGGCAGGCGCGTGCCTTGCAGCTGCGTGAGCGGAACGACGTTTTCACGGTCCGCCAGCCAGCCCGTTGCGTCCAGCTTGAGCGTGGTCTGCAGGCGGTCCGAAACCTTGTCGTCCTGCTTCAGCTCGGCATTCACGACACCCGCCTGCAGCGCCGTGACGGGTGCGCGCAGGTAGTTGGCACCGCGCTTGAGCGTCACGCGCTGGTTGATGTTCAGGCCGGCGCCCGAGACGATCCAGTCAGCGGTGATGTCCTTGTCGGTCTGATTGAAGGCGACCATGTCCAGGCGCGGCTGATCGCTTTCGCGGAAGCGTTGGGGGCCGGTCCACTTCAGATACAGCGGCTTGTCGGAGCGGATGCTTGCCGTGCGCTGGCCAACGATGCCGTCCGATGCGCCGGTGGTGGACACGGCGCGCACCGTGATGCGCCAGCGCGCCAGCGAATCCGGCATCTTGAAGGTCATGCGCGCACGGCCATCGGCGCCGGTCTGCAGGTTGGCGACCCAGGCAGCGGTGTCCTTCTCGTCGCGGCGCGGGCGCTCAAGCACCTTCACGCCGCGCTCGTTATGGCGGCCGTACGTGCCGCCCGGCTTGCCCGGCAGCGAGGCCAGCGCCAAGTCGTAGCTGATGAAACTCTGGCTCGATGTGGTGCGCACGCTGTTGCGGCGCGGGTGATAGAAGAAGTCGACGATGCTAGGCGCCACTTCAGGCTGCAGCACGTAGATCATTTCGTCGACCACCGACACGGTCAGGTTGGCCGGCACCGGCTTGCCCGCCAGCGCGCTGGTCAAGTCCAGCGTGACGGTTTCGCCCGGGGCGTAGACGGCCTTGTCGGCATGCACGCCCAGGTCCAGCGTCGGTTGGGTGACGACAATGCCGGCGTTCTGGAACACCATGTCGCCGTCGCGCACGTACAGCACCGAGAACGTCATGTTGGGCGCGAACTCCGCACCGATCTTGATGCGCGCGCGGTACTGCGACGGCGTGACCTTCTGCAGGCTGAGCCATTCGCCGCCGCGCGTGAGCAGCGCGTGGCGCTCGACCTTGTCGCGCTCCAGCGTGAGCAGCGCATCGTCCACCGGCAGCGGGAACGTGATCAGCGCTTCGGCCGTGTCGCCAATCTGGTAGCGATCGCGGTCGAACACCATTTCGATGTTGCCCGGCACGGTCTGCACGCCATCGCCGGCCACCCAGTGGCTGGACGCGGCGAGCAGGTTGCCGGCCGCATCGCGCACCGACAGCGTGTACGAACCCGGCTGGTCGAACTTGACCGGGAACGTGGCGTTGCCCTTGGCATCCGGCGCCAGCGTGCCTTCGGTGCGCGTGCGCGTTTCGAGGCGCACCAGATCCCACTTGGCGGGCGGCGCGCTGGCACCGCTTGCGCCGCTCACAACCGGCATCGGCGTGAGCGTGAACGACACGTTCTGCCCCGGCGTGGTGAAGTTCGACGTGGTAGACAGCTTGTACGGCGTCGCGCCACGTGCGATCAGCAATTCGCGCGTCACCTTCACACGGTACGCCGCACCGTCGTTGGCAAACACGGTCACGACGTAGCGGCTCGGTTCCTTGGCGGCGGGCAGTTCCAGCTTGGCGTTGCCGTCGCCGTCGGTGGTCAGCTCCTGCTGCTCCAGCTTGACGGGGAACAGCCCCGCGTAACGCAGCTCGCCCTCCACCATCGTCACCTGCTGCGCGCGCAGGCTGACCGACACCTTGCCGTTCTTGACCGGCTTGCCGTCTGGATAGCGCAGGCTGATCTTACCCTTGACCGCTTCGCCCGTGCCGTAGCTGGTCTTGTCCAGCGAGAGGTTCACGTCAAAGTGCGGCTTGATGTATTCGGCCACGCGGAAAGCGCCGCCATAGGTGCCGCCGTTGTAGTCGAAGCGCAGCGAATAGCCGCCGGCCGGGGCGTTGGACGGCAGCGTAAAGCGTGCGTCCGCCCCGGTCTCGCCCGCCAGGCGCGTGGTCGTCGTGGCCACCGGTGCACCATTCGGGTCGAGCACTTGCAGCTTGATGTCGCCGGCAGCCGGCACGGTCGACTCGGTCGCGTTCTTGAAGTTGCGGCCGATGAACTTGACGTTCACTTCGTCGCCCGGGCGATACAGCGGGCGATCGGTGAAGGCGTACAGCTTGGTGTTGTAGATCTCGCTGTCGTAATAGAAATTCTCGGAGATGAACACGCCGCCCGCGCGATCGTTGCCGATCACGTAGCTGCGCTCAGGCGACACGTGGCGCAGGTCGGCTGTGCCATCGGCTTCGGTGGTGCCCGAGGCCAGCACGCCCACGCCGTCGGTCCAGCTCACCGACGCGCCGCCGACGGGCTTGCCGCTCTTGCGCTCAGCCGTCCACACCATCATCCCCTGCGAGGTGCCCTTGGTGACGGCCACGGTGTCCGACACGAACAGCAGCGTGTGCGCACGGTACGCGCCAATCACCGCTTCAACGATGTACAGACCTGCAGGCAGCTTGCCGACCGGAATCATCACGTTGCCGGCGTTTTGCGGCATCCATTCGCTGCTGCTGCCCTCGAGCTGCACGTCCTTGGGCGGCGCGATCGGTTTGGCATCCCAGATGGGGTAGCGGAAGCGGCCCAGCAGTTCGTAGCCCTTGAGCGGCGCGTACTGCGGGTTGTTCGAGAAGCGCGTGGGCGCGGTCATCTGGTCGCCCATGCTGAACTGCGGCGCGGTCTCCACGGCCTTGCTGCGTGTGGCGAACGACAACACACGCTGCCAGGCGCGGCGGGCCTGGCGCGTCCAGTTGTCCCACAGATAGGCGAGCGTGTTGGCCAGGCCTTCGCCCGTGTAGTTGGCCTTGACGTCGATGCGGTGCAGGTTCTTCTGCGCCTTCAGAAATTCCAGCGGCTGCGGCACGCGGTAGACGAGGATGTCAGCGCCGCCGTAGCGGGAGAGTTCGTCCTTGTACTCGCGGCCCGGCGCTTCAAGACGGACCATCGCTTCCTGATCGGTGCCGTAGCTCGCATCCGACAGCAGGAAGAACGGCTGCCCCTTGAACGGCTCATAGCCGCTGCCCGGCACGTCGAACAGCGTGGGGTTCGGGGTTTCCGGCGCATCGGCCGCATGCGCTGCCGGCACCGAAACGACGAACGCCAGCACCGTCACGCAGACGGCGGCGACGAGATTGAACGACAGCCAACGGTTGCGCATGAGTTTTTCTACCGTGTCAAAAAGGCCAGACGAAACACGCCGATGAAGTTGGGGTTGCCGCTCTGCGGCTGCCAGCGCGAGTCTTTCCATTGCATCAGTTCAGAAACCGGGACCGCGCGCAGGCCGTTGTCGGTGCGGGTGACGGTGCCGGTGTGGTAAGCGATGTAGCGATCCATCCAGATCATCAGATGCTGGTCGTCGCCTTGATCAAAGAAGAGCAGATCGCTCGGGAGTGCCTGGTTGACGTCGCGGGCGATGAATCGGCTGTTCTGCTGGATCAGCCCCAGCGCCGAGACATATGCACCGGTACTGCCATCGAAGCGTGCCCAACGCTGCGTGAGCGTGCGCTGGGCAGGTGTGAGATTCAGCTCGGGCGGCAGGTGTCGCGCAGATTCCGCATCGCGCATGCCGTTGGCGCGCAGCCAGCGGGCGTCGTGCGGGCGCAGCGCCTCGCCGGCGGCAAAGCGCACGAGGCCGGCGCAGTCGCGATGCGTCCAGCGCGGCGTCGGGCCTTGGCGGAGCTGCTCGTTGACGATGCGCACGAACCACGCACGGAACACGCTGGATTGGTCCGGCGTGAGTGCATCGGCATCCGCGGGAGCCGCGTCGGCCCAACCCGACAACGCATGCACAGACGGAGCGAGCAGGCAGGCGCCCGCCGCCGTCAACCAACGGCGGCGGTTCAACGCGGCGGCCTGGGCGCGCAACGTCATTGCGTGCTGGTGTTGGCTTCGGAGGCGGAAGCCGCAGCCGCTGTGGTCGGCGCATCGGCCGCCGGGGCTTGTGCTGCCGTTGCGTCAGCCGGCGGCGGCGTGCCATCGCCACCGGCAGGCAGACCGCGTCCGCTTGAGAGCCACGTCACCGGCACCCAGCCGCGCGACGACGGCACGCCGCCATCCAGCGCCAGCGACACCGGCGCGTACCGCGACAGCGCCTTGAGCTTCGGAAACAGATGCGTCTGCGCAGCGTTCAGGAACACCGCTTCCTGGTCGGCCGGCAGCGCTGCACCCGCTTCGCGGCGGACAAGCGGGGCGAGCGATGCGGGCGTCATGGTCAGGACGATGCGATCGGTCTTGTCCTTCGGCAGGCTGTCGGCCACTGCGGGGAAGCGCTTGGCGAGCACCGCCAAGGCGTCATCGACGAGGCGCGCGTCAGGCGAAAACACGACCACGTCTCCCGCAATCGCCAGCGTGACCGGGAAGTAGCGATCCGACGACAGCTGCGCCGCAAACGGTGCCCCCGCCGACTGCGCGGTACCGTAGCGCGCACTGACCGGCCGCTGCCACAGCGTGGCGTTGGCGGGCCCCTGCTTTGTCGTCACCGGCAGGCGCTTGTACGGACCGGACTTGTCGTCAGCCTGCGCCTTGGCTTCGTACGACCCGACAATCTGGCCGAACAGCGCACCGAGCGCCGGCTTGACGGCCTCGGCGTGCGACGCCGACGACAGCTTCGCCACGAACAACGGCGCCACCAGCGACGACTTGCCGTACCAGCACGCGGCCGCCGGCCCCGCAAACGCATCGCCAACATGCGCGGCGGCTTCGCTGATCTCCTTGGCGTCGCCTGCCACGGACTTCAGCAGCGTGCCTGCGGCCTTCCAATCAACCGGCAGCGTCGCGCATGCTGCAGGGTCAGACGGCAGCGCCCGCCACAGGCCGGCGTTGTCCCACTTGGCCGTCAGCCGGGCCGGGTCGATGAGCGCGGCACTCTGCCAGCCGTTGCCCGCGCCGTCTTTGCCCGCACCGAAGTCGAAACGCAGCGCTTCAATGCCGGGGAAGTATTGCTGATAACCGAACGACAGATAGTTGGCGCTCACCACAACGTGATGGCCCGTCGGCTCCTGCGCGGGCAGCGCGTACGCCGTGCCCTGAACATTGCGCCTGCCGGTATCGTCCGACAGCAGTGCCGCCAGCGCGCTGGCCTGCTTGGAAATCGGCTTGCCGTCCTTGTCCAGCAGGATGCCGGGCTCGGACAGCGCGATCAGCCGATCGCCCTTGCTGGCAATCAGGATCGAACGCGTGGCCGACAGCCTGAGCGCATAGACCGGCGCGCCCGAATCGCCCAGCCCATCGGCGACTTTGGTGAGCTGCGTATCGCTCGTGGCCACCGTGCCGACGGCTTCCAGCGCCTTGGCCAGGCCGTTGCGCTGCATCGAGAGCACCCAGTAGCGCAGCTTGTCGTCCGGGCCGCGCCACAGCATCACGCGGGCGGGCTCGTCAAACACGTGCTTGAGCACCGTCTCGGCCAGGTCGAGCTTCTGCTCGTACGCCAGGCGGCGCAGCGCCCCGGCCACCGAGAGACGGTCTTCGTTGCCTTCGTAATAGGCGACGAAATCTTCGGTCAGCACGTCGCGCAGCAGCGGCACACGCAGCACGTCGCGCGGCAGTTGCGACAGGCTTTGGCTGTCGATCAGGGCGTCGGGATAGGTCAGGTCGAGCTGGACCTGACGGGCGTGCAGCGCGCGCGCGCGGCCAAACGGGTGCCAGACCATCTGCACCACCGCCGCGCCGGCAACGACCAGGGCGACCGCGCCAACCGCGATCTGCTTGCGTGTGAGCTTCATGGAGGAATCGTCGGCAAGACTGGAAGGGCCGGCGCCTTGCTGAAACCTGCTCCGCTGGAGGGCGCGCAGATTGTAAAAAGTGCCGGTCTATAACCGCGAAATCATAGCGGTTGGCATGTTAAGGCGGGTTAACGTCTCAAGAAAATACGACTCGGGCGGCGCCAGTGTTGCTGGGCGTCTGCACACGGCGCCTCGGCAAAAAGCCGGCAAAAAAAAAGCCCGGCACATGGCCGGGCTTTGATGGTGTTGCTTGGCTCGCTTACGCGTCGCCTTCTTGCTGAACGGCAGGCGTTTCGAAGATCGAAGCGGCTTCTTCTTCGGCAATCGCCGCAGCGCGGTCGCGGTCGGCCACTTCCTTCGCCTTGCGGGCGCGGTGGTAAGCCAAGCCGGTACCGGCCGGGATCAGACGGCCAACGATGACGTTTTCCTTCAGACCACGCAGGTCGTCGACCTTGCCCATGATGGCGGCTTCGGTCAGCACGCGCGTGGTTTCCTGGAACGACGCCGCCGAGATGAAGCTGTCGGTCGACAACGATGCCTTCGTAATACCCAGCAGCAGGTTCTCGTAGGTCGCCGGACGCTTGCCCAGCGCGATCACCTTGTCGTTCTCGTCGAGCAGGTCCGAACGCTCCACCTGTTCACCTGGGATGAAGCGGGTGTCGCCGGTATCGACGATCTGCACGCGACGCAGCATCTGACGAACAATCACTTCGATGTGCTTGTCGTTGATCTTCACGCCTTGCAGACGGTACACGTCCTGCACTTCGTCGACGATGTAGGTCGCCAGCTCTTCCACGCCCTTCAGACGCAGGATGTCGTGCGGGTCGGCCGGGCCTTCGACGATCATTTCGCCCTTGTTGACCACTTGGCCGTCGTGCACCAGCACCTGCTTTTCCTTGGCGATCAGGAACTCGTGGGCGTTGCCGTCGAGATCCGTAATCACCAGGCGCTGCTTGCCCTTGGTGTCCTTACCGAACGAAGTCGTACCGGTGACTTCCGCGAGCACGGCGGCGTCCTTCGGCGAACGGGCTTCGAACAGCTCGGCCACACGCGGCAGACCACCGGTAATGTCACGCGTCTTCTGCGATTCGGTCGGGATACGTGCGAGCACTTCACCCACGTGCACTTGCTGACCGTCCTTCACGGTGATCAGCGCGCCCACCTGGAAGCCGATGGTCACGGAGTGGTCCGTGCCCGGAATCTTCACTTCAGCACCCGACGAGTCGAGCAGCTTCACCTGCGGACGGATGCCCTTCGTGGCAGCGGTACGACGCTTCGCATCGATCACCACCAGCGTCGACAGACCAGTCACTTCGTCCATCTGCTTGGCGACGGTCACGCCTTCTTCGACGTTCTCGAACTTGATGGTGCCCGAGTACTCCGAAATGATCGGTCGCGTCAGCGGATCCCACGTGGCGAGCTGCGTGCCGGCCTTGATGGACTGGCCATCCTTGACCAGCAGCGTCGCGCCGTACACGATCTTGTGGCGCTCGCGCTCACGGCCGTGGTCGTCGGTGATCAGCGCTTCGCCCGAACGCGAGATGACGATCTGCTCGCCCTTCGCGTTGGTGACGTAACGCATGGTCGCCGTGAAGCGCACGGTACCGGTTGCCTTCGCTTCCACGCTCGATGCCACTGCCGCACGCGATGCCGCACCACCGATGTGGAACGTACGCATCGTCAGCTGCGTGCCCGGCTCACCGATCGACTGAGCAGCGATCACACCCACTGCTTCGCCGGAGTTCACCAGCACACCGCGGCCGAGGTCGCGACCGTAGCACTTGGCGCACAGGCCGTAGCGCGTATCGCAAGACAGCGGCGTGCGAACCTTCACTTCGTCCACGCCCAGCGCGTCGATCAGGTCGACCATGTCTTCGTCGAGCAGCGTGCCGGCTTCGATCGCGGTTTCCTGCGTTTCCGGGTTCACCACGTCGTTGACGACCACGCGGCCCAGGATACGGTCGCGCAGGGCTTCGATCACTTCACCGCCTTCGACCAAGGCCTTCATGGCCACGCCGTTGGAGGTGCCGCAATCGTCTTCCACCACCACCAGATCCTGCGTCACGTCGACCAGACGACGGGTCAGGTAACCCGAGTTCGCCGTCTTCAGTGCCGTATCCGCCAGACCCTTACGTGCACCGTGGGTCGAGATGAAGTACTGCAGAACGTTCAGGCCTTCGCGGAAGTTCGCGGTAATCGGCGTCTCGATAATCGAGCCGTCCGGCTTGGCCATCAGGCCACGCATACCGGCGAGCTGACGGATCTGCGCTGCGGAACCCCGTGCGCCCGAGTCGGCCATCATGTAGATGGAGTTGAACGACTCTTGCTTGACGGTGTTGCCGTTGCGGTCGACCACGTCTTCGGTCTGGAGCTGCTCCATCATCGCCTTGCCCACCTGGTCGCCGGCGGCGCCCCAGATGTCCACGACGTTGTTGTAACGCTCCTGATCCGTCACCAGACCCGACATGTACTGCTTGTCGTATTCCTTCACCTTGGCAGCCGCCTCGGAGATGATTTTCTCCTTGGCCGGCGGCACCAGCATGTCGTCGATGGCGATCGAGATACCGGCGCGCGTTGCCAGGCGGAAGCCCGACTGCAGCAGCTTGTCAGCGAAGATCACGGTTTCGCGCAGACCGCACTTGCGGAACGCCGTGTTGATCAGGCGCGAAATTTCCTTCTTCTTCAGCGGCTTGTTCAGCACCGAGAACGGCAGACCCTTCGGCAGGATCTCCGACAGGATCGCGCGACCGACCGTGGTGGCCTGCAGCGTGATCTTCGGCGCGAAGCGGGCATCGCCGTCGGCTTCCGGGTTCACCAGGTCGTACTCGGTGATCCGCACGTTCACGCGCGAAGCCAGTTCGACTTCCTTGTTCTCGTAGGCGCGGATCACTTCCGAGATGTCGGCGAACGTCATGCCTTCACCGCGGCCGTTGATCTTGTCGCGGGTCGTGTAGTACAGACCCAGCACCACGTCTTGCGACGGCACGATCGACGGATCGCCGTTGGCCGGGAACAGCACGTTGTTCGACGCCAGCATCAGCGTGCGCGCTTCCATCTGCGCTTCGAGCGACAGCGGAACGTGAACAGCCATCTGGTCACCGTCGAAGTCGGCGTTGAACGCCGCGCAGACCAGCGGGTGCAGCTGGATGGCCTTGCCTTCGATCAGCACCGGCTCGAACGCCTGGATACCCAGACGGTGCAGCGTCGGCGCACGGTTCAGCATCACCGGGTGTTCGCGGATCACCTCTTCGAGGATGTCCCACACCACCGGCGTCTGGCTTTCCACTTCCTTCTTCGCCGCCTTGATCGTGGTGGCGATGCCCATCGTTTCCAGCTTGTGGAAGATGAACGGCTTGAACAGCTCGAGCGCCATCAGCTTGGGCAGGCCGCACTGATGCAGCTTCAGCGTCGGGCCCACCACGATGACCGAACGGCCCGAGTAGTCCACGCGCTTGCCCAGCAGGTTCTGACGGAAACGACCGCCCTTACCCTTGATCATTTCAGCCAGCGACTTCAGCGGACGCTTGTTGGCGCCGGTCATCGCCTTGCCGCGACGGCCGTTGTCCAGCAGCGAGTCCACGGCTTCCTGCAGCATGCGCTTTTCGTTGCGCACGATGATCTCCGGCGCCTTCAGCTCGAGCAGACGCTTCAGACGGTTGTTCCGGTTGATGACGCGGCGATACAGGTCGTTCAGGTCCGACGTGGCGAAACGGCCGCCGTCCAGCGGGACCAGCGGACGCAGCTCGGGCGGCAGCACCGGCAGCACTTCGAGGATCATCCAGTCCGGCTTGATGCCCGAACGCTGGAATGCCTCGAGCACCTTCAGGCGCTTGGCGAACTTCTTGATCTTGGCTTCCGAACCCGTGGCCTGCAGCTCGGCGCGGATCGTTTCGATCTGCTTCTCGATGTCGATGCCGCGCAGCAGCTCGCGAATGCCTTCGGCGCCCATCATGGCAACGAACTCGCCTTCGCCGTACTCGTCGCACTTGGCCAGGTAGTCGTCTTCCGACATGATCTGGCTCTTCTTGAGCGCGGTCATGCCCGGCTCAACCACGACGAATGCTTCGAAGTACAGCACGCGCTCGATGTCGCGCAGCGTCATGTCGAGCACCATGCCCAGACGCGACGGCAGCGACTTCAGGAACCAGATGTGCGCGGTCGGCGCAGCCAGTTCAATGTGGCCCATGCGCTCACGGCGCACCTTGGCCAGCGTCACTTCAACGCCGCACTTCTCGCAGATCACGCCACGGTGCTTCAGGCGCTTGTACTTGCCGCACAGGCACTCGTAGTCCTTGATCGGGCCGAAGATCTTGGCGCAGAACAGGCCGTCACGCTCGGGCTTGAACGTACGGTAGTTGATGGTCTCGGGCTTCTTGACTTCGCCAAACGACCACGAACGGATTTTCTCAGGCGACGCGAGGCCGATCTTGATCGCGTCAAACTGCTCTTCTTGCTGTACCTGACGGAATAGGTCGAGCAATGCTTTCATTCCAAACTCCTTGAGTTTGAGGCTGGCGCCTTGGTGTGACCCAAAGGCGCCGGCCCTAAATCTTCGTCAATGGCTGCTGTTACCAGGGCATGGCGATGTTGCCGCCACGCCCTCACCGCATCGGCGCTCAGTTGCGCTCGAGGTCGATGTCGATACCCAGCGAGCGGATTTCCTTCACCAGCACGTTGAACGATTCCGGCATGCCGGCATCGATCGAGTGCTCGCCCTTGACGATGTTCTCGTACACCTTGGTCCGGCCGTTCACGTCATCCGACTTCACGGTCAGCATTTCCTGCAGCACGTAGGACGCGCCGTACGCTTCGAGTGCCCACACTTCCATTTCACCGAAACGCTGGCCACCGAACTGGGCCTTACCGCCCAGGGGCTGCTGCGTCACCAGCGAGTACGGACCGGTCGAACGCGCGTGCATCTTGTCGTCGACCAAGTGGTGCAGCTTCAGCATGTGCATCACGCCCAGCGTGACCGGACGCTCGAAGGCTTCACCGGTGCGGCCGTCGAACAGCGTGACCTGTTGCTTGGATGCGGTCAGGCCCTTCTCCTTCGCGATGTCTTCCGGATAGGCGAGGTCCAGCATGCGGCGGATTTCATCCTCATGCGCACCATCGAACACCGGCGTCGCGAACGGCACGCCCTTCTTCAGGTTCTCGGCCAGCTCGAGGATTTCAGCATCGGACAGGCTGTCCAGATCTTCAACCTTGCCGCTCTCGTTGTAGATCTGACCCAGCAGCTTGCGGATCTCGGCAGCCTTGGCTTGCGCCTTGAGCATGTTGCCGATGCGCTCGCCCAGACCGCGGGCAGCCCAACCCAGGTGGGTTTCGAGAATCTGACCCACGTTCATCCGCGAAGGCACGCCCAGCGGGTTCAGCACGATGTCAGCAGGTGTGCCGTCGGCCATGTAGGGCATGTCTTCGATCGGGGTGATCTTCGACACAACACCCTTGTTACCGTGACGGCCGGCCATCTTGTCACCAGGCTGCAGGCGACGCTTCACGGCCAGGTACACCTTGACCATCTTGATCACGCCCGGCGGCAGTTCGTCGCCTTGCGTGAGCTTCTTGCGCTTTTCTTCGAACGCGAGGTCGAAGTCATGGCGCTTCTGCTCGATGGCAACCTTCACGGCTTCCAGTTGCAGCGCGACTTCGTCTTCCGCCGGGCGGATGTCGAACCAGTGCCACTTGTCCAGATCGGCCAGGTATTCCTTCGTGAGCGCGGTGCCCTTGGCCAGCTTCTTCGGGCCGCCGTTGGCAACCTTGCCCACCAGCAGACGCTCCAGACGCTGGAAGGCATCGCCTTCCACGATACGCAGCTGGTCGTTCAGGTCCAGGCGGTAGCGCTTCAGTTCTTCGTCGATGATCGACTGGGCGCGCTTGTCACGCACCACGCCTTCACGCGTGAAGACCTGCACGTCGATCACGGTACCGCTCATGCCCGAAGGCACGCGCAGCGAGGTGTCCTTCACGTCGGACGCCTTCTCACCGAAGATCGCACGCAGCAGCTTCTCTTCCGGCGTCAGCTGGGTCTCGCCCTTGGGCGTGACCTTGCCAACCATCACGTCGCCGGCTTCCACTTCTGCGCCGATGTACGTGATGCCCGATTCGTCCAGGCGAGCCAGTTGGGCTTCGGCCAGGTTCGAGATGTCCCGCGTGATTTCTTCCGGTCCGAGCTTGGTGTCGCGAGCAACGACCGACAGCTCCTCGATGTGGATCGAGGTGTAGCGGTCTTCAGCAACCACACGCTCCGAGATCAGGATCGAATCCTCGAAGTTGTAGCCGTTCCAGGGCATGAACGCGACCAGCATGTTCTGGCCGAGCGCCAGCTCGCCCATGTCGGTCGAGGCGCCGTCAGCGATCACGTCGCCGCGGGCAACGACATCGCCCACCTTGACCATCGGACGCTGATTGATGTTCGTGTTCTGGTTCGAACGCGTGTACTTGATCAGGTTGTAGATGTCCACGCCGACTTCACCAGCGACGGCTTCGGCATCGTTCACACGGATCACCACGCGGTTCGCGTCAACGTAGTCGACCACGCCGCCACGGGTTGCCTGCACGGCGGTACCCGAGTCCACTGCCACGGTGCGCTCGACGCCAGTACCCACCAGCGGCTTGTCCGCACGCAGGCAAGGCACGGCCTGACGCTGCATGTTTGCGCCCATCAGTGCACGGTTTGCATCATCGTGCTCGAGGAACGGCACCAGCGAGGCTGCAGCCGACACGATCTGCGACGGTGCCACGTCGATGTACTGCACGCGGTCCGGCGTGACCATACGGGTTTCACGCTCGCTGCCTTCACGCGCGGAGACCAGCTCGTCGATCAGGTTGCCGTCCTTGTCCAGCGTCGCGTTGGCCTGCGCCACCACGTACTTGCCTTCCTCGATGGCCGACAGGTAATCCACCTGGTCGGTCAGCTTGCCGTTTTCAACCTTGCGGTACGGCGTTTCGAGGAAGCCGTAGTCGTTCAGTTGTGCGTACAGCGCCAGCGAGTTGATCAGACCAATGTTCGGACCTTCCGGCGTTTCGATCGGGCACACGCGGCCGTAGTGGGTCGGGTGCACGTCACGGACTTCAAAGCCCGCGCGTTCGCGCGTCAGACCGCCCGGGCCCAGTGCCGAAATACGGCGCTTGTGCGTGACTTCCGACAGCGGGTTGGTCTGGTCCATGAACTGCGACAGCTGCGACGAACCGAAGAACTCGCGAATCGCCGACGAAATCGGCTTCGAGTTGATCAAGTCGTGCGGCATCAGGTTTTCCGTCTCGGCCTGGCCCAGACGTTCCTTCACGGCACGCTCCACGCGCGACAGACCGGCGCGGAACTGGTTTTCCGCCAGTTCGCCGACGCAACGCACACGGCGGTTGCCGAGGTGGTCGATATCGTCCACTTCGCCCTTGCCGTTACGCAGGTTCACCAGCAGTTTGATCGTGTCGAGGATGTCCTCGTCGGTCAGCACCATCGGGCCGGTACCGGTCGAACGGTTCAGGCGGCTGTTGACCTTCATGCGGCCAACGCGCGACAGGTCGTACGAGTCTTCGCTATAGAACAGACGCTGGAACAGCGCTTCGACAGCGTCTTCGGTCGGCGGCTCGCCGGGGCGCATCATGCGGTAGATGGCGATACGCGCGGCGGTCTGGTCGGCCGTGTCGTCCGTGCGCAGCGTCGCAGACATGTACGGACCTTGATCCAGGTCGTTCGTGTACAGCGTCTGGATTTCCTTCACGCCGGCGTCGCGCAGCTTCTCGAGCACGCCTTCGGTCAGTTCGTCGTTGGCGTTGGCCAGGACTTCACCGGTATCCGGATCGACGATGTTCTTCGCCAGCACGCGGCCCAGCAGGTAGTCTTCCGGCACGCTGATCAGCTTGGTACCGGCGGAATCCAGGTCGCGGATGTGCTTGGCGTTGATACGCTTGTCCTTCTCAACCACGACCTTGCCGTTCTTGTCGGAAATGTCGAAGCGCGCGACTTCACCGCGCAGACGCTCGGGCACGAATTCCATCAGTGCGCCTTCGGTCTTGAGCGTGAAGTTGTCGAACACGAAGAAGTGCGCCAGGATCTGCTCCGGCGTCAGGCCAATCGACTTCAGCAGGATCGTCACCGGCATCTTGCGGCGGCGGTCAACGCGGAAGTACAGGATGTCCTTCGGGTCGAATTCGAAATCGAGCCACGAGCCGCGGTACGGAATGATCCGCGCCGAGAACAGCAGCTTGCCCGAGCTGTGCGTCTTGCCCTTGTCGTGTTCGAAGAACACGCCCGGCGAACGGTGCAGCTGGGACACGATCACACGTTCCGTACCGTTGATCACGAACGAACCGGTGGAGGTCATGAGCGGAATTTCGCCCATGTAGACTTCCTGCTCCTTGATCTCCTTGACCTTGGTAGGATTCTCGCGGTCGTTGATGATCAAGCGCACTTTTGCGCGCAGCGCCGAGTGGAAGGTCAGACCACGCTGCTGACATTCCTTGACGTCAAACGGCGGGTTGGACAGGTGGTACGACACGAACTCCATGCGTGCCAGACCGTTGTGCGACACGATGGGGAAAATGGCGTTGAACGCCGCTTGCAGACCTTCGCTCTTGCGTTGTGCAACAGGAGCGTTCTCCTGCAAGAACTGGGCATACGATTGAATCTGGGTGGCAAGCAGGAAGGGAACCTGATGAACCGTTGCGCGTTTCGCGAAACTCTTGCGAATACGCTTCTTCTCGGTAAAGCTGTACGCCATGGGATCTCCGAATCATCGCAAGTGCGCGCGACGGACTTAAGGCGATAAGGCACGCCTGACACTTGAGGTGTTCAGCGACTGGTGACGGGATTTGGCGGTTGGCCGCTACCAACCTCTGGCTGACGGTACTGCGCGCGCCACCCGCACATGGGCCCATGGAGCCCATGCTACGGACGGGGGAGTACCCGACCAAACTTGCCTTCTGCAGTCGGTTCAGAAGACAAACATCAGCGGACTGCGGACTGCCTAGTGTGCCACTGATGTTTGGCCTCTGCTGGCCTTGTCCTGGCCGGCGGCCGGAAAACCCGGCAAAGAGACTTTAACGATACTTACAGCGTGATTGCGGGATCGCTCAACAATCGGTCCCACAAGCGCAAAAAGGCTGGCGCCGGGAAATCTCCCTTTGCCAGCCTCCATCGCGTACCGATACGGCACGCGAGACCTGCACTTACTTGGCTTCGGCTTCCGCGCCGGCTTCCACCAGCTTCTTCACCAGCTCGTCGGCGGTCTTCTTGTCGACGCCTTCCTTCACGGGCTTCGGTGCGCCATCGACCAGGTCCTTGGCTTCCTTCAGGCCCAGGCCGGTGATTTCACGCACGGCCTTGATGACGCCAACCTTGTTCGCGCCGGCGCTCTTCAGCGTCACGGTAAATTCGGTTTGCTCTTCAGCAGCAGCAGCGCCACCAGCAGCAGCCGGACCGGCCACGGCCACGGCAGCAGCCGACACGCCAAACTTCTCTTCGAACGCCTTGACCAGGTCGTTCAGTTCCATCACGGACATCGCGCCAACGGCTTCCAGGATGTCGTCTTTGGTGATTGCCATTTGAATAACTCCAGAATGTGATTCGGTATCGATCGTGCGATCTGTGCGCGGTGCAGCAGCAGCCTATTAGGCCGCTGCTGCCTCGCCTTCGCCTTGCTTGGCAGCCAGGGCACCCAGGGCGCGGGCAAAGCCCGACACCGGAGCCTGCATGACGAACAGCAGCTTGCTGAGCAGTTCTTCGCGGCTCGGAATCGTTGCCAGCGCCTTCACGGCGTCGACGTCGAGAACCTTGCCATCGTACGAACCGGCGCGCAGCACCAGCTTGTCATTGCCCTTGGCGAAATCGTTCAGCACCTTGGCCGGGGCCACTGCGTCTTCGGAAATACCGTAGATCAGCGGGCCGGTCAGTTGCTCGGCGAGTTCGGCAAACGGCGTGCCTTCAACAGCACGGCGCGCCAACGTGTTCTTCAGAACGCGCAGGTAGACGCCTTGCTGGCGCGCTTGCGCGCGCAGCTTGGTCAGATCGCCAACCGTGATACCGCGATATTCGGCGACGACGATGGTCGAGGCCTTGGCGACTTGCGCCGTTACCTCGGCCACGACGGCCTTCTTATCTTCGAGATTGAGTGCCACGGTTAAGCTCCAAAACGACTTCGGTTTCCGCAGTCACTGCGTTCACCTCGGTCAGTCCAAAAGTACGGCGTCCGATTGGCACAAATCACTTCGGCAATACCAAAGTCACTCATTCCCTTCGGGGGCGCCATCTGCGTTGGCTAAGCACCGCCTCCGTTTCCGGAGCAGGCTGCGATTAAGGTGTTGGCTCCAAGGAGCCCTTCACCGCCAACGGTCTTTGATAACCAGCGGCGTCGGCCTGCTTGCGCAAACGTCTACCACTGCCCAAAGTCTTGTCCCTCAGGCTTCGAGAGTCCGCGCGGCCGGGGCCGCGCGAGAGAAAACAGCTAACACCGGGATGGTTATCGGGCCACCCGATGCGAATGATCGAGTTCGATCAGGCAGCCAGGGTTGCCTGGTCAACACGCACGCCCACGCCCATCGTCGACGAGACGGCGACCTTGCGCAGGTACACACCCTTGCTCGACGCCGGCTTGGCCTTGGTCAGTGCGTCCAGCAGTGCAGCCAGGTTGCTCTTCAGGGCTGCCGGCTCGAACGATCGGCGGCCAATGGTGGCATGGACGATACCGGCCTTGTCGACACGGAATTGCACCTGACCAGCCTTGGCGTTCTTCACAGCCGTAGCAACGTCCGGCGTCACGGTGCCGACCTTCGGGTTCGGCATCAGGCCGCGCGGGCCCAGAATCTGACCCAGCGTACCGACCACGCGCATCGTGTCCGGCGAAGCGATCACGACGTCGAAGTCCATCTTGCCGGCCTTGATCTGCTCGGCAAGATCTTCCATGCCGACGATCTCAGCGCCCGCAGCCTTGGCTTGCTCGGCCTTGTCGCCTTGAGCAAACACAGCCACGCGCACCGACTTGCCGGTACCGGCAGGCAGCACCACCGAACCACGGACCACTTGGTCCGACTTCTTTGCATCGATGCCCAGTTGCACGGCCACGTCGATGGATTCATCGAACTTGGCGCTGGCGCATTCCTTGACGAGGCTCAGCGCTTCGTCGATCGGGTAGAACTTGGTACGCTCGACCTTGGCCTTGTTCGCGGCCGCACGCTTCGAAATCTTTGCCATGATTACAGGCCCTCCACCGTGATACCCATCGAACGGGCGCTACCGGCGATCGTACGCACGGCGGCGTCCAGATCAGCTGCGGTAAGGTCAGCGTTCTTCGCCTTGGCAATTTCTTCTGCCTGGGCACGGGTGATCTTGCCGACCTTGTCGGTATGCGGCTTGGCCGAACCCTTCTGGATACCGGCGGCCTTCTTGATGAGCACGGTCGCCGGCGGCGACTTCATCACGAAGGTGAAGCTCTTGTCGGCGAAGGCGGTGATCACCACCGGCACCGGCAGACCCGGTTCCATACCTTGAGTCTGCGCGTTGAACGCCTTGCAGAACTCCATGATGTTCAGACCGCGCTGACCCAGAGCGGGACCGACGGGCGGGGACGGATTTGCTTTACCAGCCGGAATTTGCAGCTTGATAAAGCCAATAATTTTCTTGGCCATCTTGACTCCAATCCGGATTGCCTAGCTCAACCAACCATGGCAATCCTGTTGAGTGGTAACGCATCGGCGCAAGGCCGACGCTCCTCTGTTGGCGCAGGTGACATTGCCACCGTTGCCCGCCAAGTCCAACGGACCGGGCGATTGGCGCAGTGGCTTTCGCCACCACACCGAATTTCTTAAACCTTCTCGACCTGACCGAACTCGAGCTCGACCGGCGTCGCACGTCCGAAGATCGTCACGGAAACGCGCAGGCGCGATTTCTCGTAGTTCACTTCTTCGACGTTGCCATTGAAGTCGGTAAACGGGCCTTCCTTCACGCGCACCATCTCACCCACTTCGAACAGCGTCTTGGGACGTGGCTTCTCGACCCCTTCCTGGATCTGGGCCATGATCTTGTCGACTTCGCTCTTGGAAATCGGCGAGGGGCGATTGCCTGTACCACCAATGAAGCCGGTCACCTTGGAAGTGTTCTTCACCAAGTGCCAGGTCTCGTCGGTCATCTCCATTTCGACAAAGACGTAGCCGGGGAACAGGCGGCGCTCAGTCACGGTCTTGCGACCGCTTTTGCTCTCCATCACCTCTTCCGACGGCACCAGAATCTGACCGAACAGATGTTGCAGGCCTTCGCGCTCAATACGCTCCTGCAGCGCGCGTTGCACGCTTTTTTCCATGCCCGAATAGGCATGCACGACATACCAGCGCTTCTTCGAGGCCGGTGCGGACGAATCCGTGGACGTGTCGTTCGCTACGTTATCCGTCATGGCTTCACTCGATTATTTCCAGCCCAGCACGAGCGAGAAGATCACCCACTCAATGAGCTTGTCCGCAGACCACAGGAACAGGGCCATGATCACGACGAACGCAAACACCAGCCCGGTCATTTGCCCGGCTTCCTTGCGCGTCGGCCACACCACCTTGCGAACTTCGCGGTACGACTCGCGCGCAAACTCGATGAAGCCTTGCCCAGGCGCGGACACCAGCGCAACGCCTGCGCCCAACACCAGCCCGCTGATCAGCGAGGCAGCACGGACATAGCTCGGCTGTTGCGCAAGCAGGTAAAAACCGATCACCCCAGCAACCAGCAGCAGGAACGCCAAGACCAGCAGCCATTTGCCGCTGGCGGTGTTGACGGTTTCGACGTTCGGATTGGCCATGTTTCCCAAACGAGACTAAGCCGCGTGGCGCGTTTTCCTGCGCGACGCGGCTGATGAATTGGCAGGGGCAGAGGGAATCGAACCCCCAACCTTCGGTTTTGGAGACCGACGCTCTGCCAGTTGAGCTATACCCCTAAAACAGCTTTGGGGTTGCCATTCGGTCAACCCCACTCTGGCACTTCACGTGCGGCCGGTTGGCAGCCGCACGGAAGAATTACAGCTCTTACTCGATGATCTTAGCGACGACGCCGGCGCCGACGGTACGGCCGCCTTCACGGATAGCGAAGCGCAGACCTTCTTCCATGGCGATCGGGGCGATCAGCTTGACGGTGATCGACACGTTGTCGCCCGGCATGACCATTTCCTTGCCTTCCGGCAGGGCGATCGAGCCGGTCACGTCCGTCGTACGGAAGTAGAACTGCGGGCGGTAGTTGTTGAAGAACGGCGTGTGACGGCCGCCTTCGTCCTTCGACAGGATGTAGACCTCGCCCGTGAAGTGCGTGTGCGGCTTGATCGAACCCGGCTTGCACAGCACTTGGCCGCGCTCGACATCTTCGCGCTTCGTGCCGCGCAGCAGAATACCGACGTTGTCGCCTGCTTGACCTTGGTCCAGCAGCTTGCGGAACATTTCCACGCCCGTGCAGGT
>NZ_JBQEPR010000017.1:0-13472 GCF_052045895.1 Ralstonia sp. 22111
CGCGGCGCCTACTGGCGCGCCGAAGTCCGCAAGCGCGGACACAAGCCCATCTACCGCACCTTCGACACACGACAGCAAGCCCAGCAATGGGCGGAGCGCACGGAGGCCGAAATCACCATCGGCGCCTACGTCGATCGGACCGAGGCCGAGCGGACAACCCTGAACGATGCACTTGAGCGCTACCTACGTGATGTCGTTCCTGCCAAGCGCTACCCCGAACAGGAAAGAACCCGCATCGCACGCTGGCAGAAACATGAGCTCGCTTGGCGCACGCTGGCGAGCCTGCGTGGGTCGGACTTCGCCAAGTACCGCGACGCCCGCCGGGCCGATGGCCGTGCCGAGAACACGATCCGACTTGAACTGCAGATTGTCAGTCACGTGTTTGAGATTGCCCGCAAGGAATGGGGCTTCGAGACGCTTACCAACCCGCTCAAAAACATCCGCAAGCCGTCTGGCAGCCGTGCGCGCGATCGACGCTTGCGCCCAGGGGAATTCGAGACCCTGCGCGGCAAGCTGGCCGCCAGCAACAATCCGTGGGCGCCGCTCGCATTTGAGCTGGCCATCGAGACGAGCCTGCGCCAAGGCACCCTGTTCGCTCTGCAGTGGGAGTGGATCAAGCTTGAAACCCGGATGATCGAGTTCCCGCCGGAGGCGCGTGGCGCGGACAACAAGGGGGTACCGGCCAAGCTGCCGTTGTCACGCCGCGCAGTGGACGTGCTGAGAGCGCTGGCCGCACTGTGGCAGCGCGATCAGCTGATGGATGGCGAACGGAGCCGATTCGGCCCCGTGGATGTGACCCCATCCAGGCTGACTGGCCCTGTCTTCGGCACAAGCTGCAATGCAGTCGTGATGGTCTGGAAACGGGCCGTCAAGAGCGAGGATGGCTTCGCAGATCTGCGCTGGCACGACCTGCGCCACGAGGCCGCCAGCCGCTTGTTCGAGAAGGGACTCCATCCGCTGGAAGTGGCCAGCATTACGGGCCACAGGAGCATGCAGATGCTGAAGCGGTACACACACCTCAACCCGGCTGATCTACTTGCCAAGCTGGGATAGTCGGGGATGACCCTGTCGGCATCGTCTAGACCGAAGCGGCCAATGACCCAGTCGGGCATGCGACGCCATAGACTGGCGCTGGTCAGCGCTATCCCAGTCGGCAAAGTCGCCGCTGACGACACCCTTGGCGCCATCGGAGAACTGCGCGTTGCGCAGCCCTCTAATCGGTGCGGGCCCTCTTGAGGCCGCACCGGGAGCCCCCATCTTGCAAGGCCGCGCAACGGTGCGCGGATTCATTTTCTAAGGAATTTTTTATGAGTCGACTCACAACCACGGTCGCCGAAATTCGGCACCTTTCTGACATCACCCGAGCTATGCCCCTCAGTGGGATCATTGAGGTAGCACTGCACAACGGCGCACGCATTGAGGGAGCATTGCGCGGCAGCAAGGTTGGCAACAACTTCAAGAGCGGGATGGCTGCGCCGACCGCGTACTACGCGGACGTGACCATTCAGACGCTTCAAGGTGATTGGAAGACCATCGATGTACTGGACATCGCCTCAGTGCGGGATGTCTGGGCAGATCGCTGCGACGCTTACGAGGCAGCTGGCTTGATCCAAGTGGTTCGCTGATCCAATCAGGGTTGACCGCGCCACCGCATCTGAGAATTGAAGGAATTACCGGCAAAACGATTGCTGATGCGAAAGCCATCTACACAACAACGCCCGCAACCTTGCGGGCGTTGCCATATGCGCAAGCCCTGAATAGGCTCGATCAGGCTCAGCTGGGGAACTGTGTCTTGATGAGGTAGGTGGCGGCGGTTTTGATCGCGTCAAAGCCCAGAGAGACACCTTTTTCGGCAAGCGTCTTCTTGACCTTGTTCCAAAACTGATCGTTACGGATCTTGTCAAGGAATTCGTGACCATCCCAAGTCAAGCGGATCGCCGTATGGCTGCCAGGCGAAAACACGCCAGTTCGCAGCTCGCGAGAGACGATCAGGCCGGCCTCATCAAGAAGGCGGAAGTGGTACGCAACCACCGCAGCCGAAAATCCCTCGAAACCCTCCGTAGTCAAGCCGTCTCCTGAATTGGGGTCTTGGGCTTCAAGGTCCGTCAGGACGGTCCGAACCAGCTCCCAATCCCTTTTCATCGTATCCGTCACGGGTCGCTCCTCCGGTTCAATGTTCCCCAGAGCGTTTTTAACATGGGTTTAACGCGCTCGGGCACACGTGGACGGGAGACGGGGCCACACGGGCACCAAAAAACGCGCCTGTGCGTGTCACCGAGGTTGTGAATAGCGATGATGCGCGCCCCTACATCAGGGGCGTAGCTTCAATGCCGGGCGTGCCCTATGCAACGCCCTAGTTTCGCGTGGCCGCAGACCCTCCTGCATTTGACGTGTCGAACTCGGAAACTACGCCCGTCCAACACGCCGCGCTATGGAAAATATCTGAGCAAGCAATCTGGCTCGTTCGCTGGCTGTCATGGTGCCGTTCCGAGGAGGAGTCGCTAGGCGTTTTCTGCAGGCCACTTGTGTGTACAAGGTGCATGCGGGAACCGGTGCTGGACTCTCAATTGGCCGCGGCTTCGCTAGCGCCCACTCGCTGGCGCGCCGCAGATACAGTCGGTCTAACTCTTCGGCAATAAGCCGGTGTACTTCGGCAGAGGAAAGTGTTTTAGTCATGTCGCTGCTCTCGGGTTAGGACTGCATGAAGGGCGCGCTTGATCCAGTGTCTTTCCCCGTCCCGTTGCGGTCCAACACCTTGCTGAAGTCTCCAGGAAACTGCGACCAGTGCATCGCTGAGCGTAGAGACTCCGGCGTACCCAGCTCTCGCATTTTTAAGCGCCAAATCATATCGATCGAATTCCTGCAACTGTTGCGCGGCTGGGAGGGACAACAAGTGGTCTAGCACTTGTACAAGAACATCAATTTGTTCGTGCTCGCCCTGTCCTGCGCCATCCCCGGTCAGACCGGAAATCCAGGCTCCATAAACGTCTATCGGATGCATCGACATCCCCCCTAAAAAGTCATCGCCCTAGGTAAATGCCAGTGATCGCTTCACGGTTGTGGCCAAGCTCCTGGCTTATCCGTAACCTAGCGCTCAAATCGACTGCTTTTTGCTCATTCGTCAGTTGCCTGCTACTTGGTCCGCCCGCCGCTGGGCACTTCCAACCGGTGAGTTCCTGGTAGCGCTGCTGGGCGTACTCGTGCCGCAACCCGTGCAGCTTTGACAAACCGGCGCGAGCCGTCGCGTTTTCGTACTGTCGGACACGCTCGACGTAACTCAACTGCTCCGGGATCATGGAGCCGGAGCCGGCAAGTGCCGCCGCTCTGGCCAGCACCTCGCGCTGGTACGGGGTACGGATTGGAATCTCGCGCGCCCGCCCTCCTTTCGTCCAACTGCTTTTTAGCCGGATCGCGTCGGCGCCAACGGCCATCGCGTAGATCGGCTGGAACTTCAAGCATTCCTCGCGGCGCAGGCCAAAAGCGCGCTGCAGTTCAATGCTGACGCGCAACCGCTCGTCCTTAATCTTGACTAAAACCTCCGGCGCAACATCGAACGCCTTGCTCTTGTTGGTCACATACTGCCGACGATCGATGCCGAGAGCCGCGTTTGTGCGCGGAATGACGCTAGCCTTGTTGACCTTCTCAGCCCACCAGCGCAGATGTGCAATGCGGTTTTTTAGTGTGGCGGCCGCAAGACCTTCTGTCTTCCAGCGCTCCACCAAGTGCACCACATGCTTCGGCTTGAGGCCTTGGGCTCCCAGATTCCTGAATCCGCCAGCGAGCAACTGCTTGCTGGCGAGGATCAAGACGTCCTTGCGGGCTGCCTGGGTCGAATAGCTGCCGTCCTTGTTTCTTTCACATAATTGGGCAAGCTCTTTGACCAGGAGATGCTTCATTTCTAGAGAATTCCGGAAATTGCTTTGGTAAGTGTTGAACAAGGCTCGCATGATCCGTAGATCATGGAGGGGGCCGGGAAACCTGAGCTTCCCGGCAGGATGAGACTAGGTGCTACTGAAGTTGATGCTGCTGCCTGCTTGTTGCCGGTGCGCCTGTTGGCGTTTTCAACCCGGTCGAGAAACCGACTGCATTCTCTACTGTGTTACTACTGGTTGCTGCGCTGTTCTCCTTTTTCCACGTTTATCAATGAACTGTGTTGGATACCAAATACGACACGCCCGCGGTACCTACCTCAACTTCTGGTCTTGCAGGACTTATTGCCTTTCACCCCTACGTACTCAATCACCTTGCGGCTCTAGAGACAAAATCACTCGGGGAGAGTGGCCTTTTTGAGAAAAAGACAAAAACTAAACCGATTCCTGGCAAGCCAGCTTATTCAGCTGCGACTTAAAGCGATTGGCCCGCTCCACGCTGGCCTTCTGCCGTTCACGCGCCTTGGCCACGAGTCGCTTGGCGGACGCCACCTCTGCGTTGGCCACAGCAAGTGCTCCTTCCAACTGTTGGATACGGCCCCGCGCCTCAACGTAGGCGGAATAGATCTTGTTGGCTTTGGCTCCCAACTCGTCCTTTTCCCTCTGAAGCGCTGCAATTTGAGCACTCTTGTCATCACCAAAAAAGCCCATTTAATTTCCCCACTTTTCTGTACGTTTCTACAGATTAATTAATTCAATTTGGCTTTCTTATTTGTTGAAAAGGTAATTTGCCGCATGCAAAATTGCAAGCGTCATCACTAATTTTTTTAGCCGCAGCGGCTCAAATAGCGGCATCAGAGCGAAGCGTCACTACCTCACCCTTCTGGCGCGGTAGAGACGCTTCGCGTTAAAAGACAAAACCGTCGTCGTGACACGACAACAAAAGGCATCTCGCAGCATGCTGCTCGACAAAGTCAAAAGCATGGTCCTCGCGCTTGCGCTCGGCCTGATGGCGGCTGTCATCACAGCGCTCGCACTGTTCAAACTTGCCGCCGGTCGGCATGGCGTCGCTTTAGGTGACGCGCTTGCCTTGGCGCAGCGCCGACAGCTCGGCCTGTGGCCAGCCGAACTGCTGGCTGCAGCCGCATTCGCGCTTGCTGTGGGCGTTGGTGTGACCACGTTGCTGTGGTGGTTGCTGCGCAGCGTCCGCTGGACGTATCGCCATCGCTCGCTGGATAGTGCCGAGGCCGCTGCCGACCTGCACGTACGTGGCACGCCGCCGAATAAACCGCGCATCTTCGCTGGTCGATTCGGTGGCAAGCCACTGTATGCCTCAGTGGAAGATCGCGGCTTAGTCATCGGCCCGCCGGGTACCGGCAAAACCGCCTTTCTGGTCAATCAAATCCTGCAGGCGAGCCGCAACGGGTTGTCATTCGCGGTTGTGGATCTCAAGCCCGAGCTGCATAGGATTCTTGCTCCATCACTTCGGGCCGCTGGCTACCGGGTGTTGCGGGTCAATCCCGCGCGGGACGAGATGGATGCGGATCACTGGAATCCGCTCGCAGACGTTGATGACGAAACTGACATCACAGAGCTCTGCGGAGCATTGTTGCCGATTCGGGATGCAAAGGAAGCCCCCTTTGTGGAAGCACAGCGCGACTGGTTGCGTGCGGCAGTGTTCCACGTCAAGACGCAGCCGAGCGGCAGCCTTCCTGCGGCGTTCAATCTGCTGTCGAGCCAGTCGAATCCACTGGAACTACTCGCGCTGCTGGAGCGCTCAAGCAGCGCCACCGCGGCGCGCCTTGCTCGCCGAATGGCGGCCGGCCTCGCAGGCGCAAAACCAGATCCGCTGATCTTGCAGGGCCTCACCGGTTGTCTGCGCACACTGGATTACCTCGGCTTACCTAGCGTACAGGCGGCCCTCCGGCACTCTGATTTCTCGGCTCGTGAGCTGGGCAAGCGAGGCAAGGTCGCTCTGTTTCTGCAGTTTGAGGAGGCGAAGATCGGCGCACTCGGTCCGCTCCTGGCATTTGCAGCAGCGGGTCTGTTGACCGCCTTGATTGACACCGCAGGGCAGCGTGAGCCTGTGGCGCTCTTCTTGGACGAGCTGGGCAATATGCCGCCCATCCCTGGCTTGGCCGAAAAGCTGAACACCATTCGCTCGCGACATATCCCAACCTGGATGTACTTCCAGACAGCCGAGCAAATCGAACGTCGGTTTGGAAGGGGAGCGGCTGCGGTTTTCTTCGCATCTGCTGACGTCCAGACGGTCTTTCGGCTCAACGACCACGAGACGCGCAAGTTGATATCCGATTTGGTGGGTGTGACTGAGCGCAAGCGCTACGCCGAGGCCAACTCAGGGCAAGTGACAGTCACGCACGAAAACGTCGCTGTTATCCACCCTCACGAGCTCGGACAGTTGGCAGTCGGGCAGGTGGTCTGCCTCTATCGTGGCGCGTCGGCAAAGGGCTACGCGACGCCGTACTTTGTCGAGTTTCCCGCGTTCAGGCGGTAAAAGGAGAGATTGAAATGATACGAGCCTTGAAATTTTCGTTGCTGGGCATCTCGCTGCTTGCGGCACGCAGTGCATTGGCAGAGCCAGCGCTCTGCTCTCCTGGTTATCAGGACTCGACCTGCGTATTCCCAATTCAACACGGGCCGATTCCGCCACCGGCGTGCCCGGCAGGCTACACACAGACCAATTCTCCCGTTTGGATAGGAACGGTTTGGAGTGCGCCCGGATGCCAGCCACCAGCGCCGCCTCCACCGCCAGCCCCCGCGGTGCCCTATGTGGTCTCGGTTACCTACGGTTGCCCGGGCTGGACCATCTATACATACTCGGACGGTTCCGCGCAACGTGTTTGGAATCCGGACGATCCCAACAATACGCTGGTTCAAACCGGCGGTTGCAGCGACCGCGGCTAACCGTCCACTCTCCGGCGACAGAAATGAAACCAAGTCCACTATCAAGCGCGATGAAAACCACCGGCGAAGGGATTGCCGCGTGTACAGCGGTCAGTGGGATTGCTGTTACGGTCTTTGTTGGCATTCCGACGGCATTCGCACTTGCCGTGACGGAAGACAACTACTATGGCTACGGCGCCATAGCCATGATGGTGATCGCGATCATCTGGCTCGTCATAAGGAATGTCTTTGATGAAGATGACGCCGACGATTTCCTGCGTGCCGTCGGCTCGAAGAAGCGAGGGTAACCACCGTCTCAGTAGTACCTGTTGCTCCGTTCAGCAAGGGACACTATCTGCACGATGCCCCTGAGGGCTGGGCCCACTGCTCGCTTTCCCCCGGGCGCGCGCCCCTCCTTCGACAGAGACACGGCCACCTCCGACGCAAAACTACTGCCACAACAAATATTTGCGAATATTTGTCAAATATTGCGAAGACAGCAAAATTGGTCGAGGGCGAAGAAAATTAACAGCGGCATTCGTCCTGTTTTCTGCATGCAGAGCGCTTGTTGGGGCGACAGGACGTCACGGCCTCCGTCGCGCACCGCCTGAGCCGCGCGAAGTCAGGGGCTGCCCCATGTACTGCGCCCCGATGCAATCAACTGCACGCCATCCGAAAGGGACGAGCACAAGCCACAACTGTTCTCAGTCGCGATGCGCCGCAAGGTTGGAGGCGCCCAGTTCACACCGAATCGAGCCGCAAAACCAAGGGTTTACACCTACATCATGCAGACCTAGAAGAGTGACGCCCCCCCGATATCTAAAGGTGCCACGTGCGGGGCCGACATATACTTGAGCAACGTAAGGAGCTGCCGCCTATCCGTTCGACCCCTTAAGGGCGCTAGCGTCCTGTGTTAGGCTCCCCGTCCGAAGGTCGCGAGTGCGCGACAACAGCCACGAGAAAAATGGTCGAAATCATATCCGCCGCCATTGTGATGATTGCGCGGCAGCCGATTAACGTTCCGGCACTGAACCAGCTATGGCTGGCGGAGCACGGTGTCGTTACCAAAGAAGAGGTTGGCCCCCAATCCGTGCAACTGCCGATGATGGTGAAGATCGACGGGCCGTTCGACCTGCTAATCGTCGGTGATCGGGTACAGTTTTTTTCGGCAGAGCAAGGCAACCTCAATGTTCTTTCGGAGCGCGCAAAAAGGCTCCTGGATGCCGCTGGGATCTCGATCAAGACGATCGGGATTTCGATCGTCTTTTCGCTGTACGATGAACATAGGTCCCTTATCGAAGTGATGCGTGGCGCGCTGCTTGCCAATAACCCTCTCGCCGGAGACTTCACTTCAGAGGGAGCGGTTGCGGGCCTCTTTTTGAGGCGGCCAGTCGAGCTTGGGGGGCACTACCAAATCGAGGTGCGACCGGGTCGCATGGTACGTGAGGCGTCCGGGGGGCGGGATGTCTTAATATGGAATGCAAACCAGGAATTTGAAGTAGCGGATGCCGACGCTGCTCACAAGGTACTCGACCTAGTGGGCAATATCCAAGCAAGTATGTCGGAGGACATCCACAAATTCCTGCCGTTCTTCGGGGGCTAGCATGGTGCCAGACATGATGTTCGGCAACGCGTCGGCGATTCAACCGTTTAGCCCAGTGACGACCAAGGAATTCATGGTCGGCTACGCTTGCAACTACCTGCCTGCACAAAGGCTCGTAGAGGATCAAAACGACACGATTGGCACGCAGATTACCAACGGACTAATTTTGGTTGACGAGGCACATAAGACGCGTTTTGTGACGTCATACATGGTGCAAGCGGCCGTAGACCTTCTCAGGGGCAGAAATCTTAGCGCCCTCGGTTCGACGACCTGTATTGACAATGTTACGAACATTACCGCTACGGTCGGTCCGTGGCCTGCCAACTTTCCCTTCAGGATAACGGATCAGGACGCTGTGTTGTCCGCCAGCGAAAGACTCGCGGCAGGCGTGCCACCCATTATGAGTGATGCAGTCCGGGCATTGGCTGTTGAAGTACTTGCCGAGCAAGATGAGGACCAAGACGAGGACATTGAGGCATGGGCTCGGTCGGTGGTCAAAAGCATATACAAAAGGTAAATGCACCCCGCACACGTTGGTGGCTGCCCCTGTGCCGTCTGGGAATACGAGGGCTTCGATCCAAAAACCGAAATTCTTCCAGAAAGATGCTTTGATATCCTCGTGGGGCTCCGGAAAGGAACGATCCTGCCCTCTTCCGCGTCTGATACCCGGCCGGTTCATGCCAAGCTATTCAAAGGATTGACGCAGAAGGAGTGCTCGTTCTACGCGGGCAACTATCGTGGCACACCGAATTGCTGCCTCTTCGACTCTGTAGTCATCATTTCAGATGGCACCAGGAAAATCCCGACTACTCCACCTGCTGATGTTGCGAGTGAGATGGCAGCCCTTGCTGGTAGGATCACTCAGGATTTGACGAACCTGCAGGCGTCTACGCTGAAAGGTGAGGACCTGCTCGTCTCCATGATTGATGTAGCGATGGATCGCATGACCGAATTCTTGGCCATACATCCATATGCAAATGGAAACGGCCACATGGGCAGGTTTCTTGTTTGGTGCCTCCTTGCACAAATAAAGAAATGGCCCAAGAAGTGGCCATTTGATGATCGTCCGCCAGCCCCATATGACACGCTTATTGGGTATTACCGCGCCGGCATCAAAGATCCGCTTCGTCAATATGTTCTCGGTTTGATGAAGAAGTAGCGCAACTAGCGGAGGCCGCGCGGACCTATTGACAAGCGACGCCGCCTTTTCAGAGCCCTTGCGGCGTTTCCGACTCTGACCGCGACAGCATCCATTTGGAGGGATGCGTGTCCTCAGAAAAAACAAAGCTCCCAACCTTTTGGGGGCTTTTTTGTTTGGGCCTCTATTTGGCATCCTATATCTCCTTGATAACGGAGGGGATGCAATGGAAGAAGCCTATGCGGAACACTTTGCCAATGGCGCCGGGACCCTTGACGAGTACGCGCAAGTCATCTTGAGTTGCCTCTTGAAGCGCGGCGAGTTCAGTGGATTGCAGGATGTTGTCGGCGTAAATGTGTTTCCTGTTGAGGGGAACGAATTCGCCATCGACGTCGAGGTCAGCCATGTGAAGGTTCGAGGGAACTTCTCGCATGCATTCGCCCGAGACGACTCGAACTTCTTTCTGTGCGGCGTGCTTGACTTTCGGGCGCTCGATGAGCGTGGGCGTCCCCATGGGGACGTTCTTCTGCGCATCATTCATGATGGTCACGGCAACTGCGGCTGGCGCGGAGATCCGTCGGTCCTTCATTCGACGGTGCCACCAGGCGTCCCCGAGGGCCACCGTTTCCGTCAGCCCATTTTGAAGCTTCTTCGGTTCAAGATCTTTGAGTTGCTGGAGGCTAGCCCCCTGCAGCCACTGTAGTCCTTTCAGCTGTATCTGCTGAGCCCGCAGGCAATCGCCTGGCGGGCTTTATCACTTCTGGCTTATGCAAACCTCGCCCATACTCCCGTTGCGCTGTTACCGCGACCCCAGCCGCCTTACGTATGGCCCTAGACCGTCTCCGTGTAGTCTTTCAGGGTGAGTACCAAACTCAAGCTATGGACAGCCGCCTGGCGGCGGCCCGTGTGGACAAGCCCTGCACAACGCCGGACAGCCTGAACGGCTGCCCGAAGCGTTGCACACCGCTTGCCCACACTTGCCCACAGCGGCACAGGGCTGCAGGCCAAAGAACCAGCAACGATTGAGATATACCGCACCAAAAAGCAAGAAAACCCCTTCCCTGCAAGCTCTCCGGCCCGATCGACTGACACCGCCTCGCGCGCGCCGTCGCGCCCGAATTTAGGTGCTGGGGACCCACCCTCAGGGGTGGGGTGCGCGCCGACCCGAAGGGGAAATTCGGTTCTGCCGTCGCTCAGCCCTGTTTTGTCCGGCCTGTCCGGTGCCTATAGGCAACCGGACGGACCGGACACACCAGAACAGGACAAACCGAACAAAATAGGACATAAACCGGACACGATCCGGACACCTATCATTTCAGGCTACGGATGCAGCCGTCTGCCAGCAATTCGATCAACCCGTGCTCCACCAAGGCCTTCTTGGCATCATGTATCCGCTGCCGCGGGATACCTGACTCCTTGATCCTGCTTTCCCAGGCGCTTACCCAGACCTGTGCACCCTCGCCTTCCATCTGCTTCAGCACGCGGAGCATTTCAACTTGATGTTTGCCGCGCCCTCCCTTGCTGGCAGGCATAGCGTCAGCCAACACAGGGGCCGCGCCGGTTATGGGGTTCCCCTCTGAATCTTGGAATTCCACAGTTCGAAGCCGGAAGGCCAAGGGCGACGGCATATCGGCCTCTTTCATCTTGCTGGCGAGAAGGCGGATGACGTCGTCTTGGCCTTTAGTCACCTCAAATTCCGCATCGACCGCCCCTCTCAGCGCGGTCGATCCGCGGGCGCCCCTTCTCGCGTCTTTGCCACTGTGATGCACAATCAATACGGTGGCTTGCCATGACCGACGCAGCAGATCTAGGTTCGAGATGAACATACCCATATCTGCTGCGCTGTTCTCGTCTCCGCCACCGAAATTTCTGGCCAAGGTATCGACCACGATTAGCGCTGGCGTTTCGCCGGTCGCGACGGCAAGTTCACGCACGGTGGAGAAAACGGTCTTCGCGCTGGCGCTTTCCGTCAAAGCGGCGCTCCGAGTTGACACATACAGTGGCGCGTTAGCCAAACTCGCGCCGCGCGCTTCACTCCAAGCCTGAAACCGACGTGCCAGTCCGTTTCCGCCCTCGCCGGCAATGTAGAAAACGGCACCATACTTTGCCACGTGGCCGTGCCATTCCGTGCCGGTGGCGACGCTGCAAGCGATGTCGAGCGCGATAAACGATTTCCCATGTCCCGGCTCGCCGAAAACCAGCGCTAGCGAATCGCTCTCAACATACCCCTCCACCAGCCAGTCGATCTGCTTTACACCAGCTACCAGAGAACCCGCGCTCACAAACTCGAAGCGTGTCGCATCTGGTCTGTCAGGCATCGATACGACGGGAGTAATAGGTGCGCGCGCATTCATGCTCCGCCCTTTTCTCTGATTAGTCAGACCACCGACTTGCGTGGACGGCCAACACGGCGTTCTGGTGCCTGCTCACTCTGATTTGTGGCGGCCTGACTGCTTGCCAACTCATCGAGCCAATCGCGCACATCCCCAACAAACCAACATGCCTTCCTTTCCGTAGGAAAGGCTCGGCGCGGCAGCTTTCCGCGATGGTCCATGAGAGAAACAGCAGCTGGCGAGCGGCACAGAAGGAGCGCTAGCTCTTCTCGGCTGATCACTGCGCGCGAGTCCATTGTGGCAAATGCGGCACGGAAGTCCTGGTCTTTTTTCATGTAACTCAACTCCAGTTCACACAATCGATAACCAGAAATTACCCAAAATTTCCCGTGCAAATCAAACCAATTTCCCACATTTTGGCTAGATTTGTTGTTTGACTCTTATCCGATAAAAATCCATATATTTTTTTAGTCGATTTCGTCACCAACTTAGTCACCCGAAATTAATTTCCACTAACCTATGGATTGGCAATAATATTTATGCAAATTTCTAGAAACGTATTTTTCCTGAATGGCATACATCAGTCAGCGCGGCGCCTACTGGCGCGCCGAAGTCCGCAAGCGCGGACACAAGCCCATCTACCGCACCTTCGACACACGACAGCAAGCCCAGCAATGGGCGGAGCGCACGGAGGCCGAAATCACCATCGGCGCCTACGTCGATCGGACCGAGGCCGAGCGGACAACCCTGAACGATGCACTTGAGCGCTACCTACGTGATGTCGTTCCTGCCAAGCGCTACCCCGAACAGGAAAGAACCCGCATCGCACGCTGGCAGAAACATGAGCTCGCTTGGCGCACGCTGGCGAGCCTGCGTGGGTCGGACTTCGCCAAGTACCGCGACGCCCGCCGGGCCGATGGCCGTGCCGAGAACACGATCCGACTTGAACTGCAGATTGTCAGTCACGTGTTTGAGATTGCCCGCAAGGAATGGGGCTTCGAGACGCTTACCAACCCGCTCAAAAACATCCGCAAGCCGTCTGGCAGCCGTGCGCGCGATCGACGCTTGCGCCCAGGGGAATTCGAGACCCTGCGCGGCAAGCTGGCCGCCAGCAACAATCCGTGGGCGCCGCTCGCATTTGAGCTGGCCATCGAGACGAGCCTGCGCCAAGGCACCCTGTTCGCTCTGCAGTGGGAGTGGATCAAGCTTGAAACCCGGATGATCGAGTTCCCGCCGGAGGCGCGTGGCGCGGACAACAAGGGGGTACCGGCCAAGCTGCCGTTGTCACGCCGCGCAGTGGACGTGCTGAGAGCGCTGGCCGCACTGTGGCAGCGCGATCAGCTGATGGATGGCGAACGGAGCCGATTCGGCCCCGTGGATGTGACCCCATCCAGGCTGACTGGCCCTGTCTTCGGCACAAGCTGCAATGCAGTCGTGATGGTCTGGAAACGGGCCGTCAAGAGCGAGGATGGCTTCGCAGATCTGCGCTGGCACGACCTGCGCCACGAGGCCGCCAGCCGCTTGTTCGAGAAGGGACTCCATCCGCTGGAAGTGGCCAGCATTACGGGCCACAGGAGCATGCAGATGCTGAAGCGGTACACACACCTCAACCCGGCTGATCTACT
>NZ_JBQEPR010000018.1:0-5676 GCF_052045895.1 Ralstonia sp. 22111
TAAGGTGTCCGTTTCGATTGACCGCTTAAGCCTAAGCACGCCGCCCCCCGCCGCCGATTAGGTTCGGGAGCTTGCCGCCACGCGCGCCTTGAAGAAGCGCATATGCTTCATCTGAGCACCTTTCGCGCGGGACGTGTACGAGCACCAGGCGGGCAAACTCGGGCAGGCCCATCAACATGGTCGAAATGCGCGCGACATATCCGGAGCCGAGCTCAAGTTTGAACCACCCCATGTCTCGCGAGTAGCGCACGGTCCTCACTTCAGACCAAGCAAAGGTGCGGCGCGCCCCGAACATTTCCCCGTAGTCCATGCCGGAGTGGGAAACACGGTGGCGGCTCAAGTAGAAGCCCAAAATCAAGGGCATCGAAGCGATGGCAAATGCGCAAAAGAGCAGCGTCGTTCCGAGAGTGCTTGTGCTGTTCTTTCCTACTGTAATGGAGACGACCGCAAGGCCAAAAAAGAAGACGGCAGACACAACCCCGATAATAAGGATTGAAGTTGGTTGAACGAGAACGCCTGCTTGATATGGCGGGCGCGCACGGGAGCGGCTGCGAGATACCCAGCCCATCACCAAAGCCATGCCCACGACCCAAACGAGCCACTTGATGGCGGAAGCCAAAACGTGAGTTGACACTAGACCTCCTCCTGAAGCCTCAATGCAGCGCTGTGTGGGAGAGTGCGGCCGAGACGCGCGCGATCGGCTTCACCGTAGCATCGGACCGTGGCGGATGCCACACTTGCGAAGTGGGGTGCAGTACTCAAACATGGAGCCTTAGGTGATATGGCAGGCTGGAAGCACTTCGCGATACTCGTCTCGTTGTTGACGTTTGGGTTCGCAAATATCTTCATTCTGTTTGGGGGGCTGGTGTACGGATACGCCCTTCGAAACGTGCTCTTTCTCGGCTCCGCCGGATTCTTTCTGGGTGCAATCGGCGCGCCAGAAATTGAGCCAAAGTTGTTTCGATTCCCACGGCTTTGGCAGATTTTCTTCTCGATGCTTGGCTGCGTTCTTGTCGCAGTACATCTTCAGGCAGGTGCGCTCGGCTATTCCATTGCCGTGGTTGTGGGCCTGGCGCTTCGCTACCTGGCGCCTTTTTGGGTTGGTCACGTTCACCTCCCATGACTCATATCGGGGCGCCGAGCGTCCGCTACTGGCCGGAAACGGACGATGGAGGTTTCGCTATCCACCGGTTGCTGTCGACTCGCAGCGGCACTAGCCGCAATGGAAAGCGGACAGTCAGAAACTAGGTAAGTGGACTGCCACACCCAAGCGGCGGAGGAAGCTGAGGTGGGTGTTCGGCAGGTTCGCCTAAGTGGATTGTTGGGCAGATTTTGCCGTCGAGCTATTTTGCGCATTATCTTGCACTGAAGATAAGCAATCCAGTGAGGATGACTAAAATTGTTACGGCTATTTTGAAGCCCAGGCTCCACGCGCCGCGAAATCCCTGAGTCGTTGTGGAAATAGTTACGGCTTTCCGAGGGATTAGCTTCCCGGTGGACTGACTAATAAAGCATACAGAAAAAAATAAAACAAATAGCGCTGAAAATAAAACCATATGATTGTAGCGCGCGGCCCATGCGAGCAATATAACAATAGCAATCAAAAGTGTCGTGACGCCAATTAAAAATCTTCTCGGAATTTTCACGAAACATAGGCCGCCGCATGCGGGGCAGCAAATGCGAGCAGGCATGAGGAGGCGGCGAAAGTAATGAATAGATTCACCGCAATGAGGACAAGCGCTCGGATTCGATGGCATCACTTTGGGGCGCAGAAGAATTTTGAAGTGGGGAAATTTCTATCTGGCGGGCATCGTGCCGCAATTCAATTTGAATAGCAAGCGAGCCATTTTTCTAATGGAAACTGAGTGCTAACAGTTATTAGATGGACGCCGGGAAATCGCCTGGGACGTCCGCTATCGCGACCAATCATCAATGGCCGGTTGTGGCCGGTAGTGGCCAGTCAAACTTCTACGAAACAACCATTCGCGCCGACTATGAGGCAGTTCGACTAGCGCGGATGGTTACAGCTCCAGCACCCAGAGGCTATCCAGTACGGCCGCTTCTCGGGGCAAGGCCGCGAATGATATCGAGGCGGTTCGCAGGGGCATCCTCCGCAAGGAAAGCAGGAATAGTGTGTGGGTCACGCTTCGGTCTCCGTAGAAAGGCGACCGGCCACTCGGTGATGCGCTCCTCACGAACATGTACGTACTTTCCAGGTTCGGGCTCGTCGATATATTCTCGTTGCAGAACGAGGGCCAGCGGCTCTTCCGCGCCGACGCTTGTGCGAAAAAACGCTTCCGCGTCTTCATAACTACCGAAAGCGTAGTAGTAATCCGACCCATCCGCCTCGTCTGGCGCACCACGTTCCGGATGACACCACACCCGATATTCAAGGACGGCGTCCCAAACGAATCCACCGCCGGCCTTGGCCCCGGCAGGATATTCGCCGACCTTTGACAAATTCAGTACAGGCGGAAAATTCACGATAGAGGTCTCGCGCAATTTGATAGTCGACTGCATGACATGTCGCCGATATGTCAATGGCGGCTCATGGCCGTAAGGGGGTGCCCAGGCATTTATTCAATTCTGGTCAGCACAAGTCCCAAGCAAATAACACTTGCCGGCAGTGCCTACAGACGAATTTGTACAGAGCGGAGTCACCACCCGGTTGGTAGCCCTCCGTGACCCATCTCCACCCCGCCTCGTCCTGTTTGTACTCAAGCAGCCAAGCTTGTTTGGTGCTATCGGATGCTGACTCGACGTCCTGGATAGTGGCATCGCCATGAAACTCACAAGCGTCACCACAGTGTGAAAGCCACCACTCCTGTTGCCATGAGATATAGCCCGGGGTTCGAAGATTTACCTCTTCCATAACTTCGGCCCGCACACCCGCACGCGCCAAAGGGTGCGAGTCTGCGAAAGATGCGTCCAGCTTGCTCGCTGCGGAACCATCGGCGATGCACCACGGGCACAACGCGTCGTGCAAATCGTTGACTGAATAGACCGGTCCTACATAGATATAGCCGCGCGCCTGATTGCAGCACGCACAAATCCTTTCACTAGCAGCGACAGCCCCCGTGGCAAGGGGGGCAGGATGGTACCGAAAGTAAGGAAGCGGTTCTGTTCCGTTCATGGCTCTGTATCGCTATTGCCCGGATAGGGTGGCAGATTTCCACCCGACAGTCTTTTCAATATTTGGGCGTAGATTTCTCCGGGAGGAATGTTTGCCTCCCCTATCAACATCATGTAGCGCTTTCCAAAGGTGAATCGCCTCGTCAGATTCAAGCGCACCACGGGCTGACCGAACGCACCCGCTTGCCCAATAGGCGCGCGAGCGGGAGCAATGTCAACCAGATCCGCGCTTTGCACCATCGCCCACGGTATCTCAGACAACTGCCGTGAGAAGCCAAAACGTGGCACCAAGATTCCGTTGTCGCGAATGATGCAGGCTGGGAGCCCACTTGCCAGCCTGACAACCGCCCCCACAAGAAGGATGCACAACAGGATGCCAAACACGCAGGCCGACAGGCGGATGCTGAACGGCAGGGACTGGATGAAAAAAAGCAGGATGAACATCGCTGTCATCACCGCACTTCCCATGAGCAGCTTGGCCCAAGCCCATTTCGACCTGCGGACTACGATTTCATTCGTCATGTGCCCTCGCCCAACCGGTCCAATTGTCGGAGACTTACATTAGATTGCCGAACGACCGTTACTGGCCGGAAGCAGTCGGTTGCATTGATGGTCAGAGCGCCGGCGCCGGGCGCCAGCTGACGTAGCTCGGAAACGGGTCGTTGACGCGGAATGCGAGAAAAATTTCGGCGACTTGGTTCGCGATGAACCACTCGTCGGAGCGCATCGGAAGGTTGCCTCCTCCAAAGACCAGGATCGTTCCATCAGGGCGGACGGTGCTGGGCTTGTCATGGAACGCCCTAGAGTGAACCTTTGTTGGCAAGTCGAACAGTTCGACCATACAACTTACCCCGCCACCGGCGACCTGTACGAAGCTTCCCGACTCATTCGTCAAAGAGGCGTAGGACGACCGCCCGTAGCTTTTGAGCGACCGAATCGCCCTAGCTATCTGTGCCGCCGTCGGATTACTGAGGCTGGCTTTTCCTTCAACGTTGAGCTTCATTGGTTAGCATCTCTATGCAAACGATTCAGTCAAAGTGTGAGCGCCTCTGAGTTGATGTCGCTTCAACCCTTATCCTGCCACAGACGTGGACGTCGGTTTTGGCCCGGAGCGGTCATTGTCCAGCTTGCGTCAAATCTCGCGCGGCACATACCGATATACTTTCAAAACCACGGGCGGAGCGGGGTTTCCTGAAATGGAAACGAATCAGTTGCCGTCTCCCACCGTCAATCCGAGCATCGTGGCGCACCAATGAATCCCTTAGCAAGCGACGTGCTGAACGCAATACAAGCTGGAGGCCTGACGCGTGTCCTGCGGGGCGAAGAATGTGTCTTTCGTACGCCCTCAGAAATCAATGACGACATGCTGCCTACAGACCATGCAGAGCTCTTGACGCATGGAATCTATCCGCTGACAGAGAAAGTTGGTGAAGCGCGCATCTGTGCCGAACTGGAGCAAGCGCTCGCCGATGCATGTCGAGATGCGCGGGGGGTGTTTTGCGCGCATCAATGTTTCTATATTGAGCTCGTACATGAGCGTGAAGGCCGTTCTCCGCTAAATCTGAGTAGAACCAATCTCTCAAAAATTCTGGGGGCAGCGTTCATTAGAGAATCAGCGGCTCTGCGCTCGCTGGCATTTGGACCCACTGATATTGCTGCCCAACGTCCATACAAGGTCACGGTATCGGGCATGCGCATACTCGCACGCGACTATGGAGTTGATTGGGGCGTGGCGATACGGATACTGGACGGCAGCTTCGGGCCGAGAAACGGTAACTAGCACAATCGGCTATCGACGTAGAGAGATTGAAGTCACGCCCGTGCAATGCGAGCGCACTAACGATGTGACCCGAGCTTTCGCATACGTAAAACCGCGCGATCAGCTGGTTCCGGCTTTGATCCGTAAGGGGCCTATGCCGACGTATGAACTCACCGACGCTGCGCTCTATCGGCCTCGTTGACCGATCGCGGCAAACAGAGCTCTTCTGGAAAGGTGGTAAGGCGCCCCCTTTGGAGAGCTAATCCTTGGGGTCATACCTCTGATTGGTCGGCCACCCGCATTTCCTGCATAGCTTCGGGAAGATCGTGGGAGCAACAAAAATCCCCTTGGACTCGTAGAGATACGGCGTGCCGCATTTACGGCATGCGAACGTAAGGTTCCACACTGCATAGGCGATCCCAGCAATGAGCGCCGGCAGAATAAAGAACCGAGACTGCGTGACGTAGCCGAGAAGACCACTCGCCCCCATTGCCAGGAGCAAAGCGGCCATCGCCACGTAGTGTTCCTTCTTGGGGGTCATCTGGCGCTCCGACGTCTACGTTGTTGAACATAGCCCCGGCAAGCTCCAACGCCATTGAGCCGTTTTCTCTATCCGGTCGCGGAATTTCGGCGATGTATAAGGCGCCATGGGCGCAGACAGCGCATTTGCGTACCACTGTCACAGAGCATTGCACCCTCCCCCCACCCGCCGTATACTCGGCCGGTCGCCGGAAACACCGGCACACGGGATTGGCGTCCCGGTATACTTCGGCGCATACGAGCCG
>NZ_JBQEPR010000019.1:0-2731 GCF_052045895.1 Ralstonia sp. 22111
CGTTAATCCCACCTGCCAACCCAATCGGATCCTTCGATATGAACCGCCCACTGCTCGGGTCATAGTACCGATGCCGGTTGTAATGCAGCCCCGTCTCATGATCAAAGTACTGCCCCTGGAACCGAATCGGGTTCTGGATGCCCGCCTTCCTGGCTGCATCGCTAATGACTTCTTGCGCCGCTCCCCACGCCTTGTAATTTGCACTCCACGCAATCTCACCGGTTTGGTCAGTAAGCTCCTGCGGCGTGCCCAGGTGGTCGCACTGGTACCACGCCAAACTATCAAACGGTGTGGGCTGAATCTCGTACTGCCACAGCGGATCCTCATCGATGTCGTAGTCAGCCTCGGCATAGGCAGGCTGCTTGTGCAGGGGCAGCGTCCCGTGCGTGACGCCCTGGGCGATGGGGACGAAGCTGTTGGGTTCGTACAGATAGTGCGTGGTGCGGGTGCTGCCGGGTGACGGGTGGTAGGCGCCCTGGCGCATGATGTCGGCGTCGCGCCGGGCTTCCCAGGCGAGGGTGTCGCCGTCCCAGCCGTAGAGCGTGAGACCACACCCCAGTTCCTTGTTCACCCGTGCGCGTTCGTTGTGGATGTAGACGCTGCCAGCGCCGAGGGGCTCGAAGTAGACCGCCTGTGCGTGTTTGGTGATGCGCCGGCCCAGGGCATCGTATTGGTATGCCGCGCTCAAGCGGTGGTCGATTTAGTAGGTGTTTCGTCCGCGCGCAGCCGGCGTAGATGACTGGCATCGTCTTGTGATGAGCGGCCAGCTCTGGCTTTGTAGTCATGCTGTTAGCCATAACCTGCATGCGTCGATTCCGGCAGAACACGTTGGCCGAACAGCGTGTCAACTGGAGCCACTAACCCGCCACTTGGCCGTCCCGATCAAATCACTAATCCTATAATTTTGGCTCACGTCCGATGCTGAAACAACTTGCAATTAGAAGTGGCCTAGCTATAGCAACTGCCCCACCTTCCACGTCATCGAATTCCCCTAGAGGAACTAGAAAAAACATTGATGCTTTTTCAACTTGGCGAAGTATGGAGATAGGGAATTTACGCGAGTCGTAAAACCATCCACTACTCAGCAACTCCTGCACCGAGCGCTCGTTGTCCGACAAAACAACATGAGCAGAGGAGTGCAACGCAACTAGCCTTACCACTTCCTGAAAGCGGGGGTGACGCAAACAGATATTGGTACGCGTTCAAGCGACCTCGCAGCCCGATCGGGTCCTTGCTGATGAATCTCCCCGTGCCTGGATCATAGTACCGATGCCGGCTGTAGAGGAACGAGGGGCCACTGACACGGCCATCTCATTCATTTAAAGGCAATTCGAAACCAACTTAACCAAATCAGGGAAGAACGCGTCAAGCGCCATGCACAAATAATCTGGATTCCCCTCGAATTTAAAGATATCCCCAGAAATCACTTTTCCCTCTTGATCCGTCAGATCGGCAGTTACCCTATATTTATCCCCAACACCTGTCAGATCAAGTGTTAGATCGATTTCCTTTGGGTAGAAGCTTACGTATGCCGTACCGCCGAGAGAGTTTTGGTAAAATCCTGAATTCGATGACTCAATATTGCCCCTCTTTTCAAGAGCGCATTTTACCCTTGCTACATAGTCTGACAAATAGGATTGGATATCGGTCGCCATCACTTTTTCCCCCGACCAGTGACTGCTCCCAATATACCTTCTGTCAGAGAGTGCGTCGAGCCGCCTCCTCTGGACTTCGCCCAGTCTGTTAATTTGGAATCGGTCGGATCGTTTATCGGTCGAATGGTCACGTGACCATTCGGCTTATCATGCGTCGCCTGAAGCCCGCACGAACAAAGCTTGCCGACGTCCAGCTCAACATATTTCCCGCTGTCCAATCCCGCTTCCGAAGTGGCTGCCGACAAGCCCGGCTCTTTCCCATCGATTCGGGTCGTGTCTTTTCCCAAGCGCGGAGTCAAGCTATCGGGGGTCCCCGATGCATTTCTAAAGACAGTTCCGCTAGTTAGAACCTTAGGTTCAAAACCGGATAATCCAAGCGGATCAACCCACCCCATTGGATTGGGTGCGTACTGATAGCCGTTAATCCCACCTGCCAACCCAATCGGATCCTTCGATATGAACCGCCCACTGCTCGGGTCATAGTACCGATGCCGGTTGTAATGCAGCCCCGTCTCATGATCAAAGTACTGCCCCTGGAACCGAATCGGGTTCTGGATGCCCGCCTTCCTGGCTGCATCGCTAATGACTTCTTGCGCCGCTCCCCACGCCTTGTAATTTGCACTCCACGCAATCTCACCGGTTTGGTCAGTAAGCTCCTGCGGCGTGCCCAGGTGGTCGCACTGGTACCACGCCAAACTATCAAACGGTGTGGGCTGAATCTCGTACTGCCACAGCGGATCCTCATCGATGTCGTAGTCAGCCTCGGCATAGGCAGGCTGCTTGTGCAGGGGCAGCGTCCCGTGCGTGACGCCCTGGGCGATGGGGACGAAGCTGTTGGGTTCGTACAGATAGTGCGTGGTGCGGGTGCTGCCGGGTGACGGGTGGTAGGCGCCCTGGCGCATGATGTCGGCGTCGCGCCGGGCTTCCCAGGCGAGGGTGTCGCCGTCCCAGCCGTAGAGCGTGAGACCACACCCCAGTTCCTTGTTCACCCGTGCGCGTTCGTTGTGGATGTAGACGCTGCCAGCGCCGAGGGGCTCGAAGTAGACCGCCTGTGCGTGTTTGGTGATGCGCCGGCC
>NZ_JBQEPR010000020.1:0-1489 GCF_052045895.1 Ralstonia sp. 22111
GTGAACTGGCCGGTCTTGCGGATGGCGGGCAGGACGATGGACGTGACCCACTTGCGGAAGCGGTGTGGCACGGTGCCGGGCTTCATTGCGTCGCGGCAGCGCAGGACTAGGGTGTACATGCCGGATTCACTCACGATATGCGCTGCGCCCTGACGACCTATGTTGAACATAGACCGTTCATCTTGATCAAGCCGGGCAATGACCTGCGAGGCGTTTTGAATGTTGAGCGCGTCGCAGATGTCGGTCGCGACAAACCACGGCTCATCGTCGCGCATGACAACGCGCACCGCGTGCGATTCGAAATTGAAGGTGTTTGGGGTGAGGGCGAGCGCGGACGCGCTGCTGAGATTTCCAGTCATAGCAGACTCCTGAGTTGCGGTAAGTGGGCCGCCCCGCTCGCTGTCAATCGAGGGTGGGGCGGAACCGAACAGGTTGACAGACCGGAACTCAGGAACCGGCAGGGCCGAAGCCCTCCTATCCGGCCCGCCCATAGGAGTGCCAGACGTGCGCAAACAAAAAGCCGCGCGTAAAGACAAAGCGCGGCTGATGTGCGCCTGAGTATTCCGGGCTGTCACCCCCGTGTGCCGCTGTTTCGGCAACCGGCCGAGTATACGGCTGGTTGGGGTTGCGTGCAAACCGGCGGGCCGACGCAGGCGGACAGAGAATCCGGCTGCTTCCCTCAAGGCTCCATTGAGACTGTGCTTGGCCCCTATCAAAGAGATATTCATTCTAGTCACTTCACACAGCCGGTGTATCGCTTCAACGGTATGGCCGAAGGACGACCGTCATGTGGGGCCGATCAAGACTCTATGTCGCTCGCATCTTCAACCTGTGCCCAGTCTTTCATATCAGGAACCACTCGCTCTGCCATGAAGCTGAAGACGTCGTCAAAAACTCCACAGACGATATTCCACTCTCGCTCGGTCGACGGAGCTTGATTTCCCTTGGCAAACACAGGATGGAAGTGGATGACTCGATCGGTAATACGCCCGTCCACCACCTCAAGGCCCGCGAAATCGTCACAGTCCTGCCGACGCGCGAACACAAACACGTCTTTTCCACCCGCCTCGCGGCGGAACGCATTTGCAGCAAATTCCAACTCGGCTGTTTCACGCATGAAGTGCCACGGAACAAAGCTGTGCAGGTCCTGAATCAAGAACCAGCGCAGTGCATTCGGCCACTGTAGCGAAATTTTCGAGCGTTCCATGATTGGTCTGTCTCCAAATGAGCGGTGTTGGTTACTGCACACTGCGAGTGTCTGAATTGTTTCAGCTTACTGATTAACGCTCAATACGGCTTCGGCCAATAACGGCTGGTCCCAAACGGCCTGCACCGTCGCCCAGCGATGCGCGCCCCATCCCACTCCCTACACCCCCGCCTCAATCAAATCCGAAATCTGCACCGACGCGCGCGCAAAGTCAGTCAGCGCGCGGGCGCGCTTGTGCCGATAGCTGCCGGCGGAGATGACGACGGGTTCTTTGGCTTCGTC
>NZ_JBQEPR010000021.1:0-942 GCF_052045895.1 Ralstonia sp. 22111
GTCTTGCCGTGGTCAACGTGACCAATCGTACCAACGTTCACGTGCGGCTTGGTCCGCTCGAACTTTTCCTTTGCCATGTCGCGACTCCTGTCTCGGTAGCGATTTGCGTTGGTGGATGCGTGGTGCCCATGGGCAGGATCGAACTGCCGACCTCTCCCTTACCAAGGGAGTGCTCTACCACTGAGCCACATGGGCAAAACTTGCGAACAGTGAATGGAGCGGGTGAAGGGAATCGAACCCTCGTCGTAAGCTTGGAAGGCTTCTGCTCTACCATTGAGCTACACCCGCCCGGGTTACTTCTTCCCTTGCCGCCCGGCCTCGCGGCCGAACTCACTGCTTAATTCTGGTGGAGAGGGTTGGATTCGAACCAACGTAGGCGTAAGCCAACAGATTTACAGTCTGCCCCCTTTAGCCACTCGGGCACCTCTCCAAAGAGAACTTGCGATTATGGGACCATCAGGCCACCCTGTCAAGCATTGCTTGATGAAATCGCGAGATTTCGAGCATTGATGCTCTCATCCTTATAGGCCACGACATTCGACTGATCAGCGTGGCCACGGCACGCGGATATGCACCCCACGGCGCCGATAGAGGCGCTTGCCGAACCTTCGTCGAAAGTGGCAATGGGGTCGACCGGCGGAGTATCGAAAGACAGAAGCCCCAGCGAGTTGCCACCGTGAAGCTGCGGGACACTCGATGGCGGGGCGCAGGCACACGGGCTAGCCGACTGCGCGAACGCATCCTCCCGCAACGGCTAGAGCCTCCGTTGTGAGCTTTTTGCTATGAATTGACGGCCGAGCGTGCGTGCTGGCGCGCAGCTCGACGAGTGACAGCGCGTTTGGAAAGGTGTATCGGAATGAGCCGCGCAAAGACAAACACCCCAGCTCTTTGAAGGGAGCTGGGGTGTTGAAGGGAGAGCCTGGCGATGACCTACTTTCACAC
>NZ_JBQEPR010000022.1:0-480 GCF_052045895.1 Ralstonia sp. 22111
GTGAACTGGCCGGTCTTGCGGATGGCGGGCAGGACGATGGACGTGACCCACTTGCGGAAGCGGTGTGGCACGGTGCCGGGATTGATGGCGTCGCGGCAGCGCAGGACTAGGGTGTACATGCCGGATTCGCTGATGACGTTTGCCTGATCGTTCCCCCGAGATAAGCCCTGAATTGAAGTTAGGGCTTTCTCGTCGGCATCGAGAGAAAGAAGCGCCTTGGTCGGATTCGTGAGTTGCAGCGCGCGGCACACGTCGGCTGCAACGAACCATGGCTCGTCGTCACGCATGACAACGCGGACCGCATTGGATTCGAAATTGAAGGTGGTGTTGGGGGTAGGGGCGAGCGCGGACGCGCCAACAGACGTACCAGTCATGGCATGACTCCGAAGTAGTGGTGTTTGAACCGCCAACCCGACGCCAATCGGGTGGGCGGAACTGTGCAGGTTGGCGTACCGGTACTTCGGAACCGGCAGGGCCGAA